>DASZPF010000019.1:0-69368 GCA_035550395.1 Acidobacteriaceae bacterium | reverse complement strand
CCGTACTTTTCCTGGACGGCGGATGCGGTGGATGCTGCGGGCTCCGACATAAGGGCACCTCGGTACATATTCGTTGAGGCGAATATATGGGAGGGCAATACATCTGTCAAGGCGTATATTTGGAGCATGGGACGTGCCTTGAAGACGACTGAACTGCCGGAGCTGTTTGCGGCGCTGGCGGACCCGACACGGCTGCGGCTGCTGAACCTGATGAACGGCCGCGAAGTGTGCGTGTGCTACTTCGTGGAGATCCTGAAGCAGAGCCAGCCGAAGATCTCGCGGCACCTGGCGTACCTGCGGCGGGCGGGGATTGTGAGCGCGCGGCGCGAGGGGAAGTGGATGCACTACAAGATCGAGTGGCCGCGTGATGCGGCAGCAAGCACGGTACTGGAGACGACGTTGCGATCGCTGAACGCGGACGGACAGATGCAGGCGGACCTGGTGCGGTTGGAGCGGGCGTGCTGCGAGCCGCAGCGGTTCGTGACGCTGGAGGGCGCTCCGGCTCCGGTGCGGATGTAGATTCAGAGTTCGGAGGCGGTGGGGAGATTCGCTGCGTCCCAGGCGGCGATGCCGCCGGCCATCTCTTCGAGGTTGGTGAAGCCGTACTGATGGAGGATGCCGGCGGCGATGGAGGAGCGGTAGCCTCCGGCGCAGTGGACGGCGATGCGGCGGTCGCGGGGGAGATCGGCGACACGGCCGGGCAGGTGGTTGAGCGGGATGTTGAGCGAGCCGGGAATGTGCTCGGTGTGCCACTCGCGCGCGGTGCGGATGTCGAGGACGAGAGGCGGCGCGGGAGTGGCGAGCTCGGCAGCGATGTCGGCCGCGGTGACGCGCTCCGTGGGCCAGACGAGGTCTGGACGGGAGGCGAGTGCGGCCATTCCTCCTTCGAGATAGCCGCGAACGTGGTCAAAGCCGATGCGGCCGAGGCGGAGGGCGGCCTCCTGCTCGCGGCCGGGCTCCGCGATGATGACGATGGGGCGGGTGCGGTCGAGCAGGGTGCCGGCCCAGGTGGCGTATTGGCCGCCGAGGCCGATGTTGATGCTGCCGGCGAGATGTCCCTTGGCGTAGTCAGCGGACTCGCGGACGTCGAGGAACTGCGCGCCGGTGTCGCCGAGCGAGAGGACCTTGTCGAGGGAGATGGGCTGCAGGACGCGGGCGAGGTTGGTGGCGAGGGTGACGCGCTCGCGGGTGTTGAGGATGGCGTCGTAGGTGAAGTACTCGGGGGCATCGGGCTGGTCGGCGGTGACGATGCGGATGAAGTCTTCTTTGGACATGGGCTGGAGCGCGTAGTTCATGCGGCGCTGATCTCCGAGGGTGGACACGGTATCCGAGGAGAGGTTTTTGCCGCAGAGGGAGCCTGCGCCGTGCGCAGGGTAGACGAGGGTTTCGTCGGGAAGCGGCAGGAGTTTGGTGTGGATGGAGTCGTAGAGGTGCGCGCCGAGAGCGGCTGCGGTCCAGCCGAGGGAGGCGCGGAGGTCGGGGCGGCCGACATCGCCGATGAAGAGCGTGTCGCCGGTGAGGACGGCGTAGGGTGCGGTCTCGCTGCGGGCGCGGTCGAAGACGAGGATGGAGATGGACTCGATGGTGTGGCCCGGAGTGTGGAGGACCTGGAGGCGGAGGCCAGGGAACTCAAGGGTATCGCCGTCGGCCATGGGGACGAAGGCGTACTCGGCCTCGGCGCGGCTGCCGAGGTGGATGGCAGCGCCGCACTGGTCGCGGAGCTCAAGGTGGCCGGCGACGAAGTCGGCGTGGAAGTGGGTGAGGAAGACGTGGCGGATCTCGAGGCCGAGGTCGGCGGCGTCGGCGAGGTACTGCTGGATGTCGCGCTGCGGGTCGACGACGATGGCGGTAGAGGTGGCCTCGTCGCCGAGGAGGTAGGAGGCGTGGGCGAGGCAGCCGAGGTAGTACTGCTTGAGGATCATGGCGTGCGTACCTGAGGACAGGGTACGCCAAGGGGAAGGTTCAGGGGGGGCGAGGTTCAGAGACGAGGCAGGAGCTAGGTGGGGGTGCGGAGCAGGAGATAGGAGCCGGTGATGGCGAAGAGAAGATCGGGCGACCAGGCCGCGAGCAGAGGCGGGAGGGTGGCGATGTTGCCCATGGAGGAGAAGATGCCGGTGAGCGCCCAATAGGCGATGGCGACGCCGATAGCAGTGGCAACTCCGACGAGGCCGGCCCGGCGGCCCATCATGACGGCGAAGGGGACGGCGATGACTGCCATGACGAAGGTGATGACGGGGGCAGCGAGCTTGTTCTGGAGCTGGACGCTGAGGGCGATGGTGTCAAAGCCGGACTGGCGCAGGTCGGCAATGTATTTTTTGAGCTCGGCATAGGACATCTCATCGGAGGGCGTGTCTTCGTGGATGAAGTAGGTAGGCTGCTCGCGGACCTCGGGGAAGGTGGTGGCGGTGAAGGGCTGGTAGTCAGTGAAGTCCGCGCCGGCGAAGGAACGCTGCCACCCATTTTCAAAGATCCAGCTTCTGGAGGTCGTGTCCCAGTGGACGTTCTCGGCGTGGATGCGGCGCCGGATGGTGAAGGTAGAGGGGTCGAACTCGAAGACGGTGAGGTTGTCGAAGACGAAGCGCGCGGGGTCGTAAGCCTGGTAGTAGAAGATGCGCGTGGGCGCGCCTGCCGGGCCCGCCTTGCCGGAGATCCACTTTCGGCCGGCGAGGACGAAGGTCTGCGCGGGCCGGCCCTTGATCTGGGCACGGAGCTGCTCCTGATGGCGGTTGGCGTCGGGAAGGTAGTACTCGTTGAAGGCGAAGAGGCCCGCGGAGAGGAGCGCCGCAACAACCAGCACAGGCGCAACGACGCGATAGAGCGAGATGCCGGTGGCCTTCATGGCGGTGAGTTCGGAGGAGCGGTTGAGAGAGCCGAAGGCGACGAGCACGGCGAGCAGAGAACAGAGCGGGACGACGGCAGAGACGATGTAGGGAATGAGGTAGAAGAGGTACTCGCCGACGACGATGAAGGGAGTCCGGTTATGGACGATGTCTCCCATCAGCTCAAAGAAGGTGAAGACGATGTAGAGCGCGGTAAAGGCGACGAGGGACAGGAGGAAGCTGGAGAGGTAGGAGCGCATGACGTACTCGTCCAGCAGCAGTGGGAAGCTGGTTCGAAAGAGACGGCGGAGGCGCTGCGTCGAGGTGTGCAGGGTATCGTCCACCGCAGTGGAGGCAGAAGACTGAGGCTGGGCGGCGCGGCCGGTGAGGATGCGCAGGATGTGTCTCGGGGAGAGGCGGTTGAAGGTCTTGTCGAGATTGAAGCCCAGCGAGGCAAAGAGCTGGATAAGAAAGCCTCCGCCGGCGAGCTGCTGGAGCAGGAGCAGACCGAAGAGAGCGAAGACGATATTGGCGGACCAGACGCCGAGAAAGGGCGAGAGTTTGCCGGACTTGGCGAAGCCGACGCCGAGCGTCGAGACGAGATAGTAGGCGAAGACGAGCAGCAGGGTGAGGATGAAACCGCTGCTCTTGCCGCCACGCCGCGAAGAGAGGCCGAGGGGGACGCCGATGAGCATCAGCACGATGCAGGCGAACGGGTAGGAGAAGCGCGACTGCAGCTCGATGCGGGCGGCAAGGCGATCGGAGGTTGAGGGCAGGGGCTCATCGGGAAGAGCAAGGCCGCGGATGCGGGTGAGGAGCTCCGAGAGGGTGAGCGCCTGCAGATGCGTGTTGAGGCGCGAGATGTGGGTGGGGTCCTGCGTGGTCAGCTGGAGCAGGAGGTTGGATTCAGGAAAGGTGGAGAAGTCGTATTGGTTGGGGTCGCCCGGAACGGGGTTGTGCTTACTGCCGTTGAGGAGCAGCAGGTGAATGTCCTGGGGCTCGGAGGGATCGGGCCGGGAGACGATGGCCTGGTCGGCAGTGGTGACGTTGGGGTTGCCGGGCTGGGTGAGGTCCGCGAGGAAGACATGATGCCAGACGGAGGCGCCGGAGCTGGGCGGGACATCCTGGACGTAGAGGACGTAGTTTCGGAAGTCTTCATAGAAGACACGAGGCTGGATCTCAAAGGAGGCCTGGGACGACTTGAGCTGGTCTTCCAGACGGAGGAGATCGGCGGCGCCGCGCGGAGCGAAGTAGAGCGCGTTGATGAGGCCGAGGCCAAGTGCAGCGAAGGCGAGGATGGATACGATGCGGACGAAGCTGAGAGCGCCGATTCCGCAGGCGCGCATCGCGGTGATCTCGGAGTCGGCAGCAAGCCGGGACAGGCCCAGGAGAATGCCGGCGAGGACAGCGGTGGGGATGGTGACGGTGAGGGTGTTGGGCAGCATGTCCGCGAAGATGCGGAAGGCCTCGGAGAGAGTGGCGGAGTCGCGGACGAGCAGATCGAGGATCTTCTGCATGTCCCGCATGAAGAGGACGAAGGTAAAGAGGACTGCGCCCAGCAGCGCGTAGGAGGCGACTTCACGGAGGATGTAGCGGGTAAGGATGCGCATGCGCGTACTACAGGAAAGTGTACTGCGCGGCGCGGCGTCCCGGGTGGTGCGTGAGACGCCGCGGTGCGGACGATCAGAATTTAAAGCGATAGCGAAGCTCGCCGGAGATCTGGCGGGGATCGTTGTAGTGGAAGCCGCCGAAGGTGAGCGAGTTGTCCAGCAGGACGCGGCGGTTGGCGACGTTGATGGCGGAGACGGAGGCGGAGAGGTTCTCGGTGATGGACTTGCCGAGGGCGAGGTCGAAGGTGGTGTGTGCAGGGAGGTAGTCGTTGGGGTAGGGGGTGGTGGGGTCGGGCGAACCGTTCACGAAGCCTGAGCCGTAATAGATGTTGGCAGAGGCGGTGATGGAGCGGGGAAGGGTAGCGTTGAAGCCGAGGTTGAGGGTGTTGCGCTGGTCATGGTCGACGGGCTCGTAGTCAAAGCCGGCGTCGCAGTCAGGCGAGGAGATGGGGATGCAGATAAGGCCTCCGGTAATGGCGCCGCGTTGCTCGGCGATCTGGTTGGAGTAAGCGAGGTGGAACTGGCCGAGGTGGGCGAGGCGCGGTGAGCGGAGCGTGAGCTCCCAGGCGCGGATGAGAGCGCCATCAATGGTGACGGGATAGTAGAGGCTGGATTCGCCGATGTTGGAGTGGTCCAGGAAGTTGTTGGCGCGCGTGCGGAAGGTGTCGGCATCGAGCATCCAGCCGCGGAAGGGGATTTCGACGCCGAACTGGTGCTCCTCGTCGCGCTCGCCATGGAGGGGAGCGAAGGTGGTGTCGTTGGCCTGGGCGTACTGGACGAGCGGGCCGGCGGCGGTGAGCAGAGGCGGCGGCTGATAGAAGCGTCCGTAGAAGCCACGGAAGACCCAGTTGAGGCGGGGGATGCGGATGGAGGCGCCGACGCGGGGCGCGGTTACGTCTTCGGTAAAGGCTCCCTGGAAATGCGACTGGCGGAGGCCGGCGGAGAGAGTGAGCCAGGAGGTGGGCTGCAGGTTGTCGGAGACGAACTCTTCAACGACGCCGCCGGAGACGGCGTCAGGGATGGAGAAGTTGGCCGCGCTGGCGTCATTGAAGACGGCACCGAAGAGGTAGGAGTCATGCTGGCCGAAGGAGTAGAGGCCGGCCTGAAGGCTGTTGCGGATGCCGGGAGCGAGGGAGGAGTCCAGACTGAAGGAGGCCTGGAGGCCGCCGTAGTTGGAGGTGCGGTTGGAGGTGGTGGCGACGGGAAGGTCGTTGGGGTTGGGGGAGTAGTCCGCGCGATTGAAGTGGAAGAAGGGCGAGAGCTGCAGGACCGCCGAGGGGGATAGGGTACGCACCCAGGAAAAGACGGCGAGCGCATCGGTCTCATGCTGGGCGTCGCGCAGGCCGGAGGAGTCATACTGCTGGTTTTCGAAGTCGGTTGAGTCGGGATCGTAGGGAATCTGGAAGAAGTCGTCGCGGACCTGAGCGACGAGGCGGAACTGGTCCTGCGCGGTGTGGTTGTCGATGAGCGAGGCGAAGCCGCCGAAGCCGTTGGCGGCGTCGTGATACGGATGCGAGACGGGCGGGGCGAGTCCGTAGTCGCTGCGGTTGCCGTTGAGGCTGGCGTACCAGGCGAGGCGCTGGTTGTGGTCGCCGAAGGAGAGCCGGTCGTCGGTGGAGAGGAAGCTGCCGGCGGTGGTGACGAGCTCACCCTGGCGGTCGCGCTCAAAGCCGGTGCGGGGAACGACGTTGAAGATGCCGTAGGTGCGGTCGCCGAGGTCGGCGGAGTAGCTGCCGCGCTGGACCTCGAGATAGTCGATATCGCCGGGTGCGATCTGCGCGCCGATGTTGGAGGCGATGTTGGTGTTGGGGACTTCGACGCCGTCGATGAGCCAGGAGACCTGATGACCGCCGCGGATGTGCAGCATGTCGTGGGTCATGTAAGCGCCGGGGACGTAATCGGTGATCATGGCCATCGAGTTGGTGCGGGAGGCGCCGGGAGTGCGATCGATGGTAGCGCGTGAGATGAGCGTGGTGGGCGTGATGCCGGAGAGGGTGGCGGCCGCGCTGACGGTGACGGACTGCGACACGGAGGCGAGGGAGAGCTGGAGATGAAGGACGGGAGAGACGCCGGAGTGGACGGCGATGGTCTGCTGCAGCGTTGAAAATCCGGAATGGGCGACGGAGATGGTGTATTCGCCGAGCGGGAGGTTGAGCAGAGTGAAGGCGCCCTCTCCATTGGTCTCAGCGGATTGCGTGAAGGCGGAGTCGGCTGCGGCGAGTGTGATGCGCGCATCCGCGATGGGGCGGTGCTGCGGGTCGTGCACGATTCCGGTGAGCTGGGAGAAGACGGTGGCGCGGGCCAGAGGCGGGGCCAGAAGAAGGGCCGGCATGGCAAGAATGCAGGCAATCGCGCGGTATCTGACGAAGACACGGGACGGCATAAGACTCCTATGCAGCGCATCGCAGCGGTGTGGATGCGCAAAGCTGAACGATGACAGCGGCACAGCCTGCCCGCCTCCGTGACACGCGCAGAGACGGCAAACTGACATGGCTGCAGGCGCACGGAAGGTGCGCTGTCAACGCGGATAAAACAGGTGCTATCGGGGGGAGCGATTATGCGAGGAGTGCAGGAGGACCGCGGTCGTAGCGCGAGAGAGCAAGGACGAGCAGGGCACGATGCGGCGACGAGGGCGCCGGCGCGGCCGCATGCAGGAACTGGATGGAGAGCTGCGGGGTCGCGGCGAGGGTGAAGGTCGCGGTCTGCGGGGCGGTCGCAGCGGTTGGATAGAGCGGGCAGGGCGCCGGGGTCAACGTGGGCCGGGACCCCAGCTGCTGGAGCATCCAATGCATCATGGCGCAATGGTGCGCGCCATGGCTGCGGCAGCAAGCGGGAAGATTCGCCTCAGGGTCTTCAGTAAGCGCGGAGACGGTGGGACAGAGGAAGGGCGCGAAGAACGCAATCAACAGCGTTATCGACAGCATTCTGCGCATGCGGCGAGTATAGCCCGATTTATGCGGATGCTGTCGCGATATCGGCCAGCGAGGGCGATAAGCGAATGGCGTGAATGAATTACGGGCGCAGCGGAGCCTGCGGCGGCCCGGAGTGCCGATGAGGCTCTCGGGACTCAAGCGAGGCGCGGGCCTCGCGGTCCGGACAGTCCCCCTCGACGAAAGCGCAGCGCATGATTCCGGCGAAGACTGCGATGCAGATCCCGGCCACGACGAAGATAAGAGCCGTGTGCAGGCGGCCCGTGAGATAGGGATACAGGAACATGGCGACACCGGCGTAGATCAGCACGGTGAAGATGTAGCGCAGAGTGCAACGCGACATAGCGGCCCCCAGTGGGAGAGCGCGAGATTGGATGCAGCCCCTCGCGGGGCTTCAGTCTACGCCTGAGACATAGTGTCAGGGAAGAGTTTTTTGGTGTTTTCCGGGGATTTTCAGGGGTTGGCGAGGAAGCGGTAGCCGACCCCGCGCACAGTGGTGAGGTGGCGGGGATGGGTGGGGTCGTCCTCGATGTAGCGGCGGAGGCGGACGATGAAGTTGTCGATGGCGCGGGTGTCGGTGTCGGCATGGACGCGCCAGACCTGCTCGAGGATGTCGGAGCGGGAGATGATCTGGCCTTCATGCTCAGAGAGATAGCGCAGCAGGTCGGCCTCCATGACGGTGAGGTGAGTGGTGCCGCGCGGGGAGATGAGCTCAAGGGCATCGAAGCGAATGGTGCGGCCGGAGAAGGTATAGGTATCGGGTGCGGACTGCTCAGGCTGGTCGAGGGCCGTGGCGGGCGAGGCGGATTCTGCGCGGATTTTGGATTGGGCCCATGCGGTACGGCGGAGGAGGCTCTTGATGCGGACGAGGAGGATAGAGAGGTCGAAGGGTTTGGGCAGGTAGTCGTCGGCTCCCGCCTCGAGGCCTTCGAGGATGTCCTGCGGGCGGGAGCGCGCGGTCAGCATAAGGATGGGCGTGAATCGCTGGGCGTCGCGCAGGGCGCGGGTGATGGCAAAGCCGTCGGCGCCGGGAAGCATGCAGTCGAGGACGATGACGGAGGGCGGGGCTTCGGCCTCCGGTGCCGTGGCGGCGAGCAGCCATGCGAGGGCGGCGTCGCCGTCGGATTCGTGATGGGTGCGGTAGCCCTCCAGCTGCAGATTGAAGATGAGGCCCTGGGCAAGGTGCTCCTCGTCTTCGATGAGGGCGATGAGAGGCGAGTCAGGCACTGGACTTATCCCTTCGACTTTGCTGGAAGGAATTCAAGGGTGACGGTCTGTGCAGCTGGCTTGAAGTCGAAGTCGGCGGTCAGCAGGATGTGATCGGGGGCGGAGGCGAGTTCGACGGCGAAGGAATCGGCGTAAGGGATTTTGAGATTCAGCTTGATGTATGCGGCGTGATGTGCGTGTTCGGCATTCACAGGAACGATTTCAAGCTTGTAGGGTGCGAGATCTGTGAGCAAGCTGTTGGCGGCAACTTCGCCCTGGCGCTTCGCGATGACGCCGATGACCTCTCCCCAGTTCACAGAAGATATTGCGGCACGGCTGTGCCTGCTTGTGCTTTCGACAGCACCTGCTTTACGCGATCTGCCCCCTGTGTCTCCTTCCAGGAAGCGCAGGAGTGCACTGGAATCGAGGACGTAGGTCACCACTCACCACTTATCCTGGCGGCGCCATTCCTTCAGGTCATCTTCAAGGCCGGGGGTGGAGGAGAAGATGCCGCATAGGTCGTCCAAGGTCTTCTGGCCGCCGACGGATTCGCCGTGTTCCTCGGCTGCGGGCTGGAGAGTGACCTTGCCGTCCTCGATGAGGACGGAGATGCGAGAGCCGGGCTGTGCGCGCAGAGCGGCCTGGGCCTCCTCAGAGAGATGGAGGATGTCGGGAGAGTCGAAGATGGCGATCTGCGCGGCCATGGGGGGATTTTACTCCACTGCAGTACAGAGACTCAGCCCGGATGGGCGATCTGGGTGAGGAGCGGGGCGAGGCCGTTCCAGAAGATCTGCACTCCGATGCAGAGCAGGAGGAAGGCGATGACGCGCAGGATTCCGTGGGCGGTGGAGGGCGAGATGCGCTGCGCGAGCCGCGGCGCGTAGGCGTAGCAGAAGTAGACGGCGGTACAGAGCACAAGGACGGCGATCAGCAGGCCGGCGTGGGCGAGCAGGTTGGCGCGGAGCGGGCGCTGCGGGGTGTGGGCGGCGAGCGTGAGCATGACGACCAGAGTGCCCGGACCGGCGGTGATGGGGAAGGTGAAGGGATAGAAGGTCTTCTGCATCAGGTCGGGCATGGTGGCCTGCGCCTGGGCGGCGGCCTGCGCCTTCTCCGAGCCGGAGTCGGAGCTGACCTGGTTGAGCATGGACCAGGCGATGGCGGCGATAACGAGGCCTCCGGAGACCTGCACGATGGGCAGCGAGATCTGGAAGAAGCTGAGGACGGCGGAGCCGAGCAGATCGATGATGACGAGGAAGAGAACGGTATTAATGGCGATACGCCGCGCCAGCGAATGGTAGACGGGGATGGGTGCGGACCCGACGAGTCCGAGGAAGATGAGCGCGGAGCCGAGCGGGTTGATGAGCGGAAGAAGCGCACTGAAGGAGAGAGCGAAGTAGTCCCAGAGGAGGCGCATGGTTGGCGTAGGTCTTCTTTGAGAGTAACGCGAACGGCGGTTTTCTTACTGGGACTGATCGGTGGAGCTGGCAAGCGGAAGGGTGAGGGTGATGGTGGTGCCGAGATTGGGGCCGGGACTGGTCGCGGTAACAGAGCCGCCGTTCTGGCGGGCGATCAAGCGAACGAGAAAGAGACCGATGCCTGTGCCCTTGACGCGCATGGCGATGCGGCCCGGCACACGGTAGAAGCGCTTGAAGATGCGCTTGAGGTCCGTGGGGGCGAGGCCTACGCCGGTGTCGGTGACGGTGAGGGCGACCTGGGTGTAGTCGGCGATGGCAATGGAGCAGGTGACATGGACGCCGGAGGGGGAGTACTTGACGGCGTTGTCCAGGATGTTGAGGACTGCAGTACGCAGGTCCTCCGGAACGGCACGGACGTGGAGCCGGACGGAGCCGGAGATGGGCGCGAGCTCGATGGCATCCGCGGGCAGGTGATTGCGCTGCAGGGTGATGGCGATGCACTCGGAGACCAGCGGGGCGAGCTCGAGGAGGGTGCGCTCGGAGTCGCGGCGGGCGCGGTGCGTCAGCTCGCCGGCCTTGAGGACCTGCTCGACGGTAGTGAGGAGACGGTCGGAGTCGGCGAGCATGATGCGGTAGAACTCCTGGCGCTGAGGCTCGGGAAGCTCGCGGCGCTGCAGGGTCTCGAGATAGAGGCGGATGGAGGCGATGGGGGTCTTGAGTTCGTGGGTGACGGCGTTGAGGAAGGAGTCCTGGCGCTCGTTGCGGCGGACCTCGCGGACGAGAAAGATGGTGTTGAGGACGACGCCCGTGATGAGCAGGCAAGAGAGGATGGTGCCGAGGATGCTGAACCAGAAACGCCGCTCATTGAGCAGAATCCACGGCAGAGTGAACGCGATGAGGCCGCCGACGATGAGGACGCCGAGGGTGATGAAGAGAGCGATGGCTCCGCGGCGGCGGGTGAGGTCCATGTGGAGATGAGTATAGTTCCGTCGCCTGGGGTGACCGGATGTTGGCATTACCAGGGCGTCAGCGGCGCCAATAGGGATGGTTGGGGTCGTAGCAGGACGCGTATGGCGTGGCCGGTGGCGGTGGAGGCGGCGGGACGGGATGGTAGTAACAACGCCACGGGTAGGGATAGGAGCAGAGGGCCCAGAGGAGCATGGCAAACCAGCCGATGACCGTCCAGCCGAAGAAGAGGTTCAGCAGGAGGATGGGCAGAATCTCATGGCCGCGGCGGACGGCCAGGAGCGTCGGCAGAAAGTAGAGAAACGCGAAGATGGAGAGATGGATCATCGGCTGCTCCTCAGGGGTGGCTGTGAGGTGGATACGCTGGCGCGGCAGGCATGGTTCCCGGGGTGGTCGAGAAGCAGATTCCTCCGCTTCGGGCTTCGCGTGCTTCGGGTGAAGGCACGGGATGACGGCGGTTTGTGGTTGCGGGTATGATTCGGGTCGCAGAAAAATTGGTCGGACAACTGGGCAGGAGCGAGAGGGCGATGAGGAAGATGAATCGCAGGACAGTGTTGCAGGGAGCGGGGCTGGCGGCGGCAGGAGCCGCGCTGAGAGGCAGTGCCTGGGCGTGGGTGGTGGATGCTTCGGGAGCTCCCATTGCAACGACCGTGGCCGGGAAGATCAGCGGCGTGATCGAGGACGGGATCAACGTCTTCAAGGGCGTGCCCTATGGCGGGGACACGGCGAAGCGGCGGTTTATGCCGCCTGTGCCGCCGGCGAAGTGGACCGGAGTGAAGGACTGCTCGGCGTTTACCACCATGGCGCCGCAGCTGCAGTCACGCGGTGGAGGAGGAAGGGCCGCAGCGGCCGGGACCCGGGCGAGGGCCAATGCTCCGGCAAGTTCGCCCTCGCCGACGGGCAATGTGCCGACCTCGGCCTCCGGCGTGCCGGGAGCGCCGCGCGATGAGGGCGAGCAGAGCGAAGACTGCCTGCACCTGAACGTTTTTACTCCGGGACTGCGCGACCGCAAGAAGCGGCCGGTGCTGGTGTACTTCCACGGCGGCGCGTACAACAACGGCACCGTGAACAGCGATCTGTACGACGGCCGGCGGCTGTGCAAGCGCGGCGATGTTGTGGTGGTGACGGTGAACCACCGGCTGAATGCGTTCGGATATATGTACCTGGGCGATCTGGCGCCGGAGTACGCGGAGTCCGGCAACGCCGGGCAACTGGACCTGGTGCTGGCGCTGAAGTGGATCCGGGAGAACATTGCGGAGTTTGGCGGCGACCCGACGCGGGTGCTGATCTTCGGGCAGTCGGGCGGCGGGGCGAAGTGCGCGGCGCTGATGGCGACTCCGGTGGCGAAGGGCTACTTCAACCGCGTGATGACGATGAGCGGCCAGCAGATCAAGGGCGCGTCGATTGAGATTGCAGCAGACCGCGCGAAGACGGTGCTGAAGGCTATGGGCATTCCCGAGGGCACGAAGGGCAAGGCGCTGGTGTCGGCGCTGAATGCGCTGACGATGGAGCAGATCCAGGAGGGCGCGCGGACGGTGAGCAGCGACTGGCTGCCGGTGGTGGACAAGGTGATCCTGTTCCGCAACCCGTTCGATCCGGATGCGCCGGCGCTGAGCGAGAACGTGCCGATGATGCTGGGCAACGTTCATGACGAGACGGCGGTGCAGGGGCCGGCGAACATGACGTGGGAGCAGGCTCCGGCGGCGCTGGACCGCGCGGTGCATGAGTACCTGGGACCGGTGAAGGCTGAGGATGCAGTGGCGGCGTTCCGCAAGGCCGATCCGGCGTACACGCCGATCCAGGTGGACCGCGCGGCGGCGACGGCGTTCCGTGCGTGGCCGGGACAGCGCATGGAGGCCGAGCGGCGGGCGGCGAATCCGGTGAGCCAGAAGCACACATGGGTGTACCAGATGAACTTTCAGGGCGCGAGCGGGCTGGCGATGCATACGATCGACATTCCATTCATGTTCGACAACATCGAATACGCCACGCGGCAGGTGGGGACGGAGCCGAAGCATCTGGAGGAGGCGAACGCGCTGGCGGCGATCATGAGCCAGATGCTGATTACGTATGGGCGGACGGGAGACCCGAACGGCGACGATCCGGCGCAGAAGCCGACGCAGGATGGGAAGCTGCCTTTCTGGCCGGCGTATGACCTGAAGGCGCGCGCGACGATGATGTGGGAGGCGAAGCCGCGGATCGAGGACGACCCGCGACGCGAAGAGAGGATCGAGGCGGAGAAGAGCCACTATCACCAGGCGGGGACGCCGCTGCCGTGAAGGTAGCGTTGATAGTTGCTGGTTGGTAGTTGTCTGTTGAAGGCGGCTGCGGCAGCGAGGGACTAGGTGCTAGGGACTAGGGACCAGGTGAGGCCAATCATGAGAAGTTCGCTGCGATGGAGCGTGGTCGCGCTCGTAGCGGGATATGCACTTTGCGCGCAGGCGCAGGGTAATGAGACGGTTGTCCTCACACAACATGCTCGTTCCTTGAGTGGAACCGTTGTTGCCGGTGACCACAGCCCAATGGTTGGCGTCGTGGTTTCAGAGTGCTCAAAAGATTTCAAAGACTGTGAGATGGTTACGAAGTCGGATGACAAAGGACGATTCGCAGTGAGATCGAATCGCCGTGGTCGAACTCATCATCTCCGGTTCCAGCTCCCAGGGATGGATCTGGAAGACGTTACCGTTGTGCTTTCGCGCTCCGCGCCTCGTCTGAACGTTATCCTTATGGTTGGCACTTAGCCGAAAAAGAGCCGCCTGTCGAGGCGGCCCTTCTATTTGTGACTGAATCGGTTGCTTTACATGCCTGCCGGCTTGGGGTTGGCGGGATCGAACTTGGCGATCTGGATCTTCTCTGCGAGGCCGAGCTTGCCGAGCAGCCAGATGCCGCAGTAGTTCAGGTCGAACTCATACCAGGCGAGGCCGTGGCGCGCGCTGACGGGGTGGGCGTGGTGGTTGTTGTGCCAGCCCTCGCCGCCGGTGAGGATGGCGACCCACCAGGAGTTGCGCGAGTCGTCCTTGGTCTCAAAGCGGCGCGAGCCGAACATATGTGTCGCGGAGTTAACCAGCCAGGTGGCGTGCAGTCCGACGACGCAGCGCAGGAAGGTCCCCCAGAGAACCATGCCGAGAGCTCCGACGAGGCGATGGCCGGGTGCGGCGAGCGCGGCGCCGAGGGCCATCTGCGCGAAGCCGACGACGGTGATGGGGACCCAGTGGAATTTGCTGAGCCAGACGTGGCCCTTGTCGCGGGTAAGGTCGGGAGCGTAGCGGCCGAGGAGCGCGGTCTCCGAGTGCAGGGCGCGGCCGGAGATGATCCAGCCGGCGTGGGCCCACCAGGTGCCGTCGTGCGGGGTGTGGGGGTCGCCCTCGTGGTCGGAGTTCTGATGATGGACGCGATGGGTGGCCACCCAGAAGATGGGCCCGCCCTCAAGCGCCATGGTGCCGCAGGCGGTGATGAAGTACTCCACCCACTTTTTGGTTTTATAGCCGCGATGCGTCAGCAGGCGGTGGTACGCCATGCCGATGCCGACATTGATGGCGAACAGATAGGTGATGGCGGCGACGGCAAGGTTCTTCCAGGAGAAGAAGAAGAGCGCGGCGATGGCGGCGACATGGAAGAGGCCCATGACGATGGCAGTGATCCAGTTGATGCGGCCTTCCTGGTGCTCACGGCCCATGCGCAGGTCCTGCTTGACCTTATGCGCGACCTCCGCGGTGCGCTGGCGGGCGGCCTCGATCTGCTCCGGGGTAATGGCACTTGCGGTTCCGGGGAGGGCATTTTGCGTTGCGGATTCTTCCGGGGTCAACAGCGAAGGAGTCATGGAAAGGAGGGCCTCGATACCTGGGGGTCTTTTTTCAGCTTTATCGGCGGTGTTTTGCCTCTGCACTTCTCACGCTAGCAGGAGGAAGAAGCGAGCACTGTAAGACTTTTGTAATGGCGCCGTACAACTGATCTGATAGCGTGGCCGCATGACACTTTCGGGTTACAAATTGCGGCTTTCGGCGCGTCCTGAGCGCTCTGTGCGCGGTGTATTCGGATTGGGCGTGATGATGACGCTGCTGGTTCCCGCTTTGTCGCAGGCGCAACAGAAGGGGCGGGGGCAGCAACAGAATTGGATCGATCTGCCGTCGAGCAAGCAACTGGGGCCGGTGCCGGGCGATCCGCGGCGTGTGAATTCGCTGCCTGCTGCGATGGCGATCTCGCCGGACGGACGCTACGTCGTGACGGTGAATGCCGGCTACGGGACGGTGGAGTCGAAGTACGAGCAGTCGCTGGCGGTGATGGATACTCGGACGGGCGAGGTGAAGGACTTTCCCGACGACAGGACGAACGTGGACAAGGAGCAGACGCTTTACTCCGGGCTGGCGTTCAGCGCAGACGGAAGGCATGTGTATGCGAGCCTGGCCTCGGTGACGGACGCGGACGCCGGAAACGGGATTGCCGTCTATGGCTTCGATCAGGGGCGCATCGTGCCGGAGCGGGAGATCAATATCGGTTCGCAGAAACTGGCGGGAGGGAGGAGAACGAATCTGCCGGACGGCGTGCTGACCGACGAAGCAGTGTCCTTTCCGGCGGGGCTTGCGACGGCGGGAAATCAGCTGTTGGTGGCAGACAACCTGTCGGACGACGCGTTGCTGATCGACACGGCGAAGGGCAAGGTGGTGACGCGATTCGACCTGTCGGAGAGCGATACGGTGCCGAGCACCTATCCGATTGCCGTAGCGGTGAGCAAAGACGGAAAGCGCGGATTTGTGGCGCTGTGGAATGCGAGTGAGGTTGTGGAGCTGGACCTGGCAAAAGGCGCAGTGGTGGGAAAACTGCCGTTGCTGAAGCCGAGCGATCCGCTGAAGCCGGGGACGCATCCGTGCGCGCTGGTGGTGTCGCCGGACGGGAAGACGCTGTATGTGGCGTTGTCGAACCGCGACGCGGTGGCGGCGGTGGACATCGGCGATGGCCGGTTTGCGGTGAAGGGATACTTCGATACGCGGCTGCCGGGGCAGAGCTACTTCGGCGCAGAGCCGGACGCGCTGGCGCTGAGTGCGGATGGGGAGCGGCTGTACGCGGCGAACCTGGGGTCGGACGCGGTGGCAGTGATCGACACGAAGAGGCTGACCCGGACAGCGGTAAAGGACGGGTTTGTGGAGCCGGTGGGATTTATCCCGACGGAGTGGATGCCGACGGCGCTGATGGTTGAAGGAACCGGCGGCGGCCAGCATCTGTTTGTCGCAACCGCCAAGGGGAGAAGCACCGGACCGAACAACTTTCCGCAGCGCAGCGGCGGCAGGACGCATGGGCCGTACATGTATATCGCGACGCTGCTGTACGGATCGCTGGCCGCGATCGATCTTCACGAGGTGGAGCTGAAGGCGGCGACCGAGGAGGTATTGGAGTCAAACCGGATGAAGGCGGCGGCGGAGAAGATTGCGTTTGCCGGCGGGGCCGACCCGATCAAGCATGTGATCTATGTGATCAAGGAGAACCGGACGTACGACCAGATCCTGGGCGATTTGAAGCAGAACGGAACACCGGTGGGCAATGGCGATCCGAGCCTGACGATGTACGGCCAGGCCGTGACGCCGAACCAGCATGAGCTGGCGCTGCGCTTCGGCGTGCTGGACAACTTCTTCGACTCGGGCGAGGTTTCAGGCGACGGGCATGTGTGGTCGAACGCGGCGATCGGCACGGATTATCTCGAGCGGAACTGGCAGATCGACTATCGCAACGCCCAGCGCAATTACGACTACGAGGGCGTGGTGGCACAGGGCTATCCGATCCTGCAGAAGATTCCCGACGTGGTAGAGCCGCAGAGCGGATACATGTGGGGAAATGCGGACGCGCACGGCCGGACGCACTACAACTTCGGCGAGTACATCTCGTCGACGTTTTGCGATGCGAAGAAGAGCGGCAGCTCGCAGGAGGGGCCTGTCCTGGGCGGCTCGCCATGCAAGCGCAACTATATCCGCAAGGGTGAGGCGATCCCCGCGGAGTGGGGCGGCGGAGTGAGCAAGTGGCCATGGCCGATTCCTCTGCTGGAGCGGAATGTGGCGACAAAGCCGGAGCTGGTGGGGCATTACGCGCCGGAGTCGCCGGACTTCAATGTGCGGGTGCCGGACCAGATCCGGATGAACGTATTTCTGCGCCACTTCGCAGGATGGGTGAAGGAGCGGTCCGCGGGGCGGGACACGATGCCGGACTACATTACGATGCGGCTGGGCGACGATCACACGGCGGGTACGACTCCGGGCGGGCCTACGCCGAAGGCTTCAGTGGCGGACAACGACCTGGCGGTGGGCCGGCTGGTGGATGCAGTGTCGCACTCGGCGTACTGGGATGACACGGCGATCTTCATTCTGGAGGACGATGCGCAGAACGGCGGCGACCATGTGGATGCACATCGCAGCACGGCGTATGTGATCAGCAAATATGCGCCGCATGGAGATGGGGGACGAGCGTTTATCGACAGCCGTTTTTATACGACGGTGAGCGTGATCCGCACGATGGAAACGCTGCTCGGGCTGCCTCCGATGAACAACAACGATGCGCTGGCGCCGTTGATCGGGTCACTGTTTACCGGGCCGGGGGACCAGGCGCCGTTTACGGCGGACACGACGAACCAGGCCAATGGGCTGATCTACGCGGTGAATGGCCGGAATGCGGTTGGGGCGAAGGCGTCCGCGAAGATGGATTTTACGCATGAGGACCGCGTGGACCCGAGAGTGCTGAACGTGATCCTGTGGAAGGACGCAATGGGCAACGCTCCCGTGCCGGCGCAACTGCTGAGGAAGCCGAAGAAGGTGAAGGACGACGATGATGACTGAAGTCTCTTTTGAGGCCCGGCCAGGGCGCGGCTGTGGAAGAATGGTGGGCGGAAGTTTTTAGAGGGATGGATGGTGGATGGAAAGCTGGGGCCGTTTCGGCTGAGGCCGTGGTTCAGTCCGCGGCCGTGGGGCAGGCGGAGCTTGCAGCCGTGGTACTCGGCGGAGCAGGTTGGAACGGCAGAGCCGGTGGGCGAGGCGTGGCTGACGGGTCCGGAGAGCGTGATTGAGACCGGACCGATGGCGGGCGGGACGCTGAGCAGTGTGGCGGCGACACAGAGTGCGCAACTGATGGGGCCTGGGACCTGCGAGTGCGAGTTTCCTCTGCTGGTAAAGCTGTTGTTTCCGGCGGACAAGCTCTCGGTCCAGGTGCATCCCGACGATGTCCACGCGCGGGAGATGGGGCAGCCGCGCGGCAAGACAGAGTGCTGGTACGTGTTGGAGGCCGAGCCGGGGGCGAAGATCGCGCTGGGGTTGAAGGAGGGCACGTCTGCTGATGCGGTGCGCGAGGCGATTGCAGCGGGGCGGATGGAAGAGCTGATGGAGTGGGTGCCGGTCAGCAAGGGCGAGATGGTGTTTGTGGATGCGGGGACGGTGCATGCCATCGGGCCAGGTATGGTGCTGCTGGAGACGCAGCAGACCTGCGACATCACGTTCCGTATGTACGACTATGGACGCCCGCGCGCGTTGCATGTGGACCAGGCGCTGGATGTGATGAAGACGCACACGGCGGCGGGCAAGGTGCCGCCGCGAGAGATGAGCGGATTTACCAGGCTGATTGAGCAAAAATATTTTGCTGTCGACCGGTATGAGCTGGGTGCGGGCAACGCAGCGCAAGTTCCGGTGAAGAGTGCCGGCTGCCTGGTGGGCCTGAGTGGATCTGCGACAGTACAAAGCGAGGGCTCCGAACCGGTGGAGCTGAGGGTCGGACAGGCTGTGGTGGTCCCTGCGGAGGTGGGCGAGGTGAGTGTCCGCAGCGCAGCAGGCGCGAACTTCGTGCGCTGTTGGGAGCCGGGCTGACCGGGGTTGGCTGCTCCGCCGCCATTGCGTAGGATGGTGCGCGGAAGAAATCAGGAGGAATGATGAGGCTGAAAGAACTTTTGCTGCGCGCAATAGCGGCAGGGGCGGTGGCCGCCGTATGCGGTGCTGCGGGAGTTTCGCAGACGACCCAGGTGCAGGTGCCGCCGGCCCCACAGGCGGGAGCGGTGACTAGCGGCGCAGCGGCAGCACCGGCGCCGATGCCGTTGTGGCCGAATGGGGCACCGGGCGCGCTGGGCACGGCTGAGGACGACATTCCCACGCTGACAGCGTACATTCCTGCTTCCAATCCCACGAAGACGGCCGTTGTGGTTGCGCCGGGCGGGGGGTATACGCACCTCTCGATGGTGAAGGAGGGCTCCGACGTAGCGCAGTGGCTGAACGCGCATGGGGTGGCAGCGTTTGTGCTGAAGTACCGGCTGGGGATGAAGTATCACAGCCCCATTGAGCTGGGCGATGCGCAGCGTGCGATCCGTACGGTGCGCGCCAATGCGGAGAAGTATGGCATCGCGCCAGACCACATCGGCATGTGGGGCTTTTCGGCGGGCGGACATCTGACGGCGACGGCCGGGACGCTGTATGAAGCGGGAAATCCTGCGGCGACGGACCCGATCGAGCAGCAGTCGAGCCGGCCGGACTTTCTGATCCTGGCGTACCCGGTGATCACAATGCTGGACCCGTATGTGCACAAGGGGTCGCGGCTGTATCTGCTGGGCGAGGCTCCGACGCAGGCACAGGAGGAGGCGATGTCGCCTGAGTTGCATGTGACGGCTCAGACGCCGCCTACTTTTCTGTTCGCCACCACGGACGACCACACGGTGCCGGTGATGAACAGCGTGATGTTTTACTCCGCGCTGGTGAAGGCCGGAGTTCCGGTAGAGATGCACCTGTTCCAGCACGGATCGCACGGCTCAGGCCTGGCAACGGCAAATCCGCAGCTGAGCGTATGGCCGGACCTGCTGATGAAGTGGATGCGCGAGCGCGGATACGCGGCGGCGCAGTAGCGGCTTTGCTGAAAGAGCAGAACGATAGTTCCGGACGGAGCGTGGCCGTCCGGAGCAGTTGCAAAGAACACGCGCTGCAGGACTGAATTTCCAGGAGAAGGTGATCGGCTGATGCGGTCCAGGCTGTTGAAGTGGATGGTAGTGCTGTGCGTTGGAGTGGCGGCGGGCATGCCGTTGGTGTCGGGAGTGAAGGCGATGGCCGCAGGGCCGCCTTCGGCCATGGCGGCAGAGCAGACCGCGGGCCCGGAGAGCGCCCGCATTGCCGCGCTGGAGAAGCAGGTCGCGGCGCAGGACAAGGCGATTGCCGCGGCGCAGATGGCGGGCGACAACAGCTGGATGCTGGTCTCGGCCGCACTGGTGCTGATGATGACCGGGCCGGGGCTGGCCCTGTTCTACAGCGGCCTGGTGCGAAAAAAGAATGTGCTGGGCACCATGATGCAGAGCTTCGCCATGATGGCGGTGATCACGGTGCTGTGGGGTGTGCTGACGTACTCGCTGGCCTTCGGCAGCGGAAACGCATTCATCGGCGGGCTGCACAACATGTTTCTGCGCGGCGTGGGCCTGAATACGAGCCCGTACGCGCCGACGATTCCGCTGCAAACATTCATGGTGTATCAACTAATGTTTGCCATCATTACTCCAGCGCTGATTACGGGCGCGTTTGCGGAACGGATGAAGTTCTCTTCCATGCTGGTGTTCATGGTGCTGTGGACGATCCTGGTCTACAGCCCGATGGCGCACATGGTGTGGGGCGCGGGAGGGCTGCTGAATGCCGTGACGGGCTGGCTGCCGTGCCTGGACTTCGCGGGAGGCACAGTGGTGCACGTGACCTCGGGTGTCTCCGCGCTGGTGACGGCGCTGTACCTGGGCAAGCGGATCGGATATCCGCGGGAAGCGATGGCGCCGCACTCGGTGGTGCTGAGCTTTATCGGAGCGTGCATGCTGTGGGTGGGCTGGTTCGGGTTCAATGCGGGATCGGCGCTGGCGGCCGGGACGCTGGCCACTTCAGCCTTTGTGGCTACGCAGTTCGGCGCGGCGGCGGCGGCGATCGGCTGGAGCGCGGCGGAGTGGATGCGCAATGGCAAGCCCTCGGCGCTGGGCGCCATCTCCGGCGCGGTAGCCGGGCTGGTGGCGATTACGCCGGCCTCGGGCTTTGTTGGGCCGATGAGCTCGCTGGCCATCGGCCTGATTGCGGGCGTGGTGTGCTTCTTTATGGTGGTGAAGGTGAAGACGTGGTTCGGCTATGACGACTCGCTGGATGCCTTCGGAGTGCACGGCGCGGGCGGCACGATCGGTGCGGTGTTGACGGGCGTGTTTGCATCGAGTGCGATAAATCCGGTCTTTGGGACAGGCAAGGCGACTGGATTGCTGGGAGGAAACTGGCTGCAGGTGCTGCACCAGATTGGCGGAGTGGCCATCGCATGGGCGATCTCGATCGTGGGGACTCTCGTGATCCTGTTCGCGGTCGATAAGATGATGGGACTGCGCGTGAGCCCGCAGGAGGAAGAGGCGGGCCTCGACCTTTCACAGCATGGCGAAGAGGGTTATGACTGGGCGCATTGATGCTGCGTCCAGCTTCAGGTATCGAGCTTGAGACAGGGCGGGGCGGGATGTGGCGGTCGATGCTATCCGCGGGGTACTATGCTAGAGCTTTTAGAAGAGCGGTATCAGGAAGGAAGACGAGATGCACAAGATTGAAGCGGTGATCCAGCCCTCGAAGCTGGACGCGGTCAAGGATGCGCTGGTAGAGATCGGCGTGCAAGGCATGACGATCACCGAAGCGCGGGGCCATGGTCGCCAGAAGGGACATACGGAGTTCTATCGCGGCCGGGAGTATTCGGTGGATCTGCTGCCCAAGGTAAAGCTGGAGACGGTGGTGGCCGACGACATGGTGGACAAGGCGGTCTCGGCGATCATCGGCGTGGCGCGGACGGGAACGATCGGCGACGGCAAGATATTTGTGACGAAGATCGACGAGGCGATCCGCATCCGCAACGACGAGCGCGGAGAGATGGCGCTGTAAGCAGCCCCGGGGCTCGCGGGGCGCTGCAAGGATTGCTGCGACAGGCGAGGCTGGTCATGCGACGCCGGTTCCGGGCAGCAGGACTGGTGCAGCAGACATGAGGCTGTATTCTGTAGGTTCGAAAACCTCGACAGCCCATGGCAGAGAACCTGATTCCAGACGACGGGATGTGTGGCGCATACCAGCAGAAAATGCTGGAGATTCGCGCTGCCTTTGACGCGGGCGCAGGCGGGGCCGCGACGGCAGGGGCACGGTCCAGGGCAGTGGATGCGCTGATCATCTCGCTCTGGGAGCAGGCAGTGCGGCAGACTCCGGCGCTGGGACACGGCATTGCGCTGGTGGCCATCGGCGGGTACGGACGGCAGGAGCTGTTTCCGCATTCGGATGTGGATCTGCTCTATCTGCTGGACGGCAAGGTGAATGAGGCCGCTGTGCAGCAACCGATCCGCCGCGTCAGCCAGGCGCTGTGGGACTGCGGGATCCGGCTCTCTCCGCAGACGCGGCGGCGCAGCGAGGCAGAGCGTTTTGAATCGGACAATGTGGAATTTGCACTGTCGGTACTGGACCATCGCCTGATCACCGGCGACGGCGCGGTGTATGAGAAGTTCTCGGGGAGCGGGCTGCCGCGAATGTTCGAAAAGGAGCATCGTGCCATTGCGGCGCGGCTGGTGGACCTGACAACCGAGCGGCATCGCAAGTATGGCGACACGCTCTTCCATCTGGAGCCGAGCATCAAGGAGTGTCCGGGCGGTTTGCGCGACGTACACGTCTGCGCGTGGATGGAGACGCTGGGCGCAATCGCTGCGCAGGGCGAGAAGAAAGGCCCGGGAGAGGCCGGAACCGACTGGGCAGCGGGCGAGCGCGAGGAGTTCGATCGGGCGGTGGAGTTTCTGTTCAGCGTGCGCTGCTTCCTGCACTTCCGGCATGAGCGCGACGACAACACGCTGGACTGGCAGGCGCAGGACGCCGCAGCGAAGGCAGGACTGGGTGTCGATGGCCCGGGCGGCCTGGGCGGGGACGCGGCCTACTGGATGCGGCTTTACTTCCGGCATGCCCGGGCGATCGAGCGGAGGCTGGCGCACATGCTGGAGGCTGCGCCGACGCGACCGTCGGAGGGGCTGCTGGCCGCGGCCGGCAGAGCGGCGATCTCACGGGTAAGACGGCGGCCGGAGACGGTCCCGGTGGGCTATCGGCTGGAGGACGGGCGGATCGGGCTGAACCCGCCGGCGACAGGATGGCTCGATCCTGCGCAGGACCCTGAGGTGGTGCTGCCGCTGTTTGCCGCCATGTCGCGGCTGGGATCGCGGCTGGAACGTGCCAGCGAACTGCGGATCTCTCATGCACTCCCTCTTCTCTCCACGCACATTGAAGAAGGGCCAGGGCTGTGGCGTCACCTGCAGGAGATCCTGCTGGGGCAGCATGCAGGCCGGACGCTGCGCGCAATGCATGCGCTGGGTCTGCTGGAGCTGCTGGTGCCGGAGTTTCACGGCATCGATGCGCTGGTGATCCGCGACGCCTACCACCGCTACACGGTAGACGAGCACACGATGGTGCTGATCGACACGCTGCATGGGCTGGAGGCGGGTGGGTCCAGTGCAATGGGCGAATGGGCCCAGCGGTTCGGCGGGCTGCTGCTCGACCTGCAGCACCCGGAGCTGCTTTACCTGGCGGCTCTGCTGCATGACACCGGCAAAGGCCGGAGCACAGATGACCACGCCGGGGAAAGCGCAAGGATGGCGGAGGGCGTTGCGGGGCGGCTGGAGCTGGATGCATACGAGACGGAGCTGCTGCTGGGGCTGATCCATCATCACCTGGAGATGTCGGCCGCATTGCGGCGGGACATCTTCGACGTGGAGACGGTGAGCACCTTTGCGGGGAAGGTGCAGACGCCGGAGGCGCTGCGCATGCTGACGCTGTTTACCTACGCGGACATCGCCGCTGTGCATCCCGATGCGCTGACTCCATGGAAGGCGGAGAACCTCTGGCGACTTTATCTGGCGACGGCCAACTATCTGGACCGCAATGTGGATGACGAGCGCGTGGGCGCGCGCGTGGGCCGGGAGCTGGTGAAGCGCGTGACCGCCCTGATGACAGGACGGAAGGCGGAGATCGAGGCATTTCTGGAAGGCTTTCCGGAACGCTACCTGCGAACGCGCACGCCGGAGGACGTCAGGCTGCACTTCGAGCGCTCGGAGCTGTTGACGGAAGACGCGGTCCAGCTGGATTTCCGGTACGCGCCGGAGGTCAGCGAGATCACGCTTGTGACGCGCGACCGTCCGATGCTGTTCTCCGATATGGCCGGAGTGCTGGCGGCCTGGGGCATGAATATCGTCACCGCGGACGCATTCTCCAACCGGCAGGGAGTAGTTGTGGACAACTTCCGATTCACGGACACCTTTCGCACACTGGAGATGAATGCCTCAGAGCATGGCGCATTTGTTGCAAGTGTGCACGACGTGATGTCGGGCAAGGTGCCGGTGGAGAAGCTGCTGGCCGGGAGGCGAAGAGGGAGAAGGAAGGCGCCGCTGGTGGAGGTGGAGACGCGGATCGACTTCGATGACGAGGCGTCGAGCCACAGCACACTGCTGCAGGTGGTGGCGCAGGACATGCCGGGTCTGCTTCGCGCCGTAAGCCAGACGCTGGCGGCGAAGGGGTACAACATCGAGGTTGCCCTGATTGACACCGAGGGCGAGACGGCAATCGACGTGTTTTACGTGACTCGCGGCGGGGCCAAACTGGAGGCACAGCAGCAGGTGGAGTTGAAGGGCGCGCTGCAGAAGGCGATCGCCTCCAATGCCGGATAGCCAACCGGCGGTGCTCTCCGGCGCATCGCACCACTAGTTCCCGTCCAATGCAATCCATTTGGCGGGCCACCATCGATTTACGCAACCCGCCGCCGGACAGCACTTTCCGGCGCGCCGATTTATACTATTTGCACTGATGAGCTTACCTGCCGATCAAACCACCAGCAGCGGACGCCCGACGGATACTCCACAGCAGGGAGACCGGTATCTATTCGGATCGCTCGACAGCTTTGGTAAAAACCGCGAAAAACTGAAAGAAGTCAACTGGGGGTATGACCAGCCTGAGGGAGTGGTGCTGGCCTCACTGGATGGGGCGATCAACTGGGTACGCAAGAACTCGGTTTGGCCCATGACATTCGGCCTGGCCTGCTGCGCCATTGAGATGATGTCCATGGGCGGCTCGCGGTATGACATTGCGCGCTTCGGTGCGGAGGTCTTCCGGCCATCGCCGCGGCAGAGCGACCTGATGATCATTGCCGGTCGCGTGTCCCAGAAGATGGCGCCCGTGATTCGCCGGCTGTATGAGCAGATGCCGGAGCCGAAGTGGGTGATCTCGATGGGGGCGTGCGCGACGTCAGGCGGTGTCTTCAACAACTATGCGCTGCTGCAGGGCGTCAATCAGGTTATCCCGGTGGATGTTTACGTCCCGGGCTGCCCGCCAAGGCCGGAGCAGTTGCTCTACGCGATTACGCTGCTGCAGGAGAAGATACAGCAGGAGCGCGGCACAGTCCGCAAGACATTGAACCTGTAAGCGATGAGTTTCCGGGGTATGTCAGGGCGTTTACCTGCTGGATACATAGCGTGATTTTCCCGGCGAGGAGGAGGCGCTCCGGTGGTAAGCCATTTCAATGGAAAGAATTAAATGGATTTTTTGCAGTCGATCCGTTGGCCAACTGCGGTACACTTTTGGTTGACCTGAACCTTGGGAATAGAGCGCGCCCGAAGACGCGTTCATTCATTAACTAGCAGTAGTGGAGGAAGTCGAATGACTTATCGCCCGTTTCGCAGTCTTGGCCTTTGTGTGTTGGCTGCGTGCGCACTGAGCCTCGGAGCTACCAGCCTGAGCGCACAGACCCCAGCCGTCCCGAATGCGCCGATGGCTTCGGGATCGTCGAATCCGTCTCGGTTCGATCTGTTTACCGGATACTCGTACTTTGGCGCTCATGGCCGTGTTCAGCCGCCGGGACTGCCGTACTCCTCGATCGATCTGGGTGCAATCGGCAGCGGCGCATATTATTTCAACCGCTATTTCGGCGGTGAAGTGCTGTACGCGAACCATCCGGACGGAAAGAACGACGGTGATCAGAGCATCGCGGGCGGTCTGATCGCACGTTATCCGATGGAAAATTTCACGGTATTTGCCCACGGCCTGGTCGGTGCTGACCGCCTGGGCGGTCCTAACAGCGATGTGCCGGCGATCTTTGAGCACGAGCCTTATCGCTGGGGCCCGTCGCTGCGCGCTGGCGGCGGCATGGACTATGACCTGCCGTGGTTCGACAACCGCTTCAGCCTGCGCCTGTTTGAGGCGGACTATCGCTACATTCATGCCAACTACGGCCCGGTCACGACGATCCCGACCGGCGGCGTGCTCGGCGGCCGCACCAACATGGACGCGATCGAGTTGAGCACGGGCATCGTGACGCACTTCGGCCACGTGATTCCGCCTCCGCCCGTCACCTACGCCTGCACCGTCTCGCCTGAGAGCGGCTATCCGGGCGACCCGATCACGGTGACCGGAACGGCCTCCAATCTGAACCCGAAGAAGACGGCCACCTACAGCTGGACCTCGACCGGCGGCACGATCTCCGGCACCTCCAGCACGGGGAACGTCGACACCAAGAATGCGGCGCCTGGCACCTACACGGTGACCGGACACGTGACTGAGGGCGCAAAGCCCGGCCAGTCCGCGGACTGCACCGCTCAGTTCACCATCAAGGAGTTCGAGCCGCCGACCATCAGCTGCTCGGCCAACCCGTCCTCGGTGAACCCGGGTGACTCCGCAACCATCACCTCTACAGCGACCAGCCCGCAGAACCGGCCGCTGACCTACAGCTATTCCGCAACCGAGGGTTCGGTAAGCGGCACCGGCTCGAGCGCAACACTCTCGACGACAGGTGCGCAGCCCGGACCGGTAACTGTCACCTGCAACGTGGTGGATGACAAGGGCCACTCGGCCTCGGCAACGACGAGCGTGAACATCATCGCGCCGCCGCCGCCGCCGCCGCCGCCCGCGCCGCAGGCCCAGGCACAGTGCACGGTGAACTTCACCAACGACAAGGCGCGTCCGACGCGTGTGGACAACGAGGCGAAGGCCTGCCTCGATGACATCGCGCTGGCGATGCAGCGTTCCTCCGACGCCAAGCTGGCACTGGTTGGCAACGAGGATGCGAAGGAGAAGAAGGTCGACGACCGCCGGGAGAAGATGAGGCATCATCCGCCCAGCCGCGCCGCTCTCCGCGCCGTAAACACCAAGGACTACCTGGTGTCGGAGAAGGGCATCGACCCGTCCCGCATCATGGTCTACACCGGTTCGGATGATTCGCAGACCGTGGCCACCACGCTGGTCCCGGCAGGCGCAAGCAATCCGGCCGAGAGCGACACTACAGTGGACGAGAGCGCAGTGAAGGCTGTGCCCCGGACACCGCATCATCGCAAATAGTCCGAACGTACCGATCACCACTGAGGCTGGCTGGGTATCTACCCAGTCAGCCTTTGTGCGTCGGGACGCATTTCCATGCGCCGCATGGGGGACTGTATTCTAAAGAAGACCGTCATTGGGGACGGTTCACGACTAAACAGGAAGACCCGGTTGATCCGCAAACTGCGCCTCTTTTCCGTCATCTGCCTTGTCCTGATTGCCACCTCTGCCTGCCGGCATGCGTATGCCGTGTCGTGGTTTCCATTCGGCCCGGACGGGGGGTCGGCACGCGCCTTTGCAGAAGACCCCAGGGATCCGCAGCACATCTACCTGGGGGCTGCCAACGGCTGGGTGTATCAGACGCGCGACGGCGGCGCAAAGTGGGAGCGGCTGGCTCAGATCGACAAGCGGGACGACCTGGTGATCGATAATATTGTGGTCGATCCGGCAGACCCGCGGCACCTGGTTCTGGGGGCATGGGCCTCGACGGACCTGAATCGTCCGGATGGCGGCGTCTACATCAGCCATGACGGGGGCGCCAGCTGGGTGGTGGACGGCGCGATGAAGGGCCAATCCGTGCGCGCCCTTACCGACGCGCCTTCCGATCCGAAGATACTGGTGGCCGGCACCCTGGCGGGAGTCTACCGTTCCATGGACGGCGGCGAGAGCTGGAAGCTGATCAGCCCGGAGGGCAGCAAAGAGATCCACGAGATCGAATCGCTGGCCGTGGACCCCGTGAATCCTGATGTGATCTACGCCGGGACGTGGCATCTGCCGTGGAAGACGACGGATGGGGGCAAGAACTGGGCCATCATGAAGCAGGGAGTGATTGAGGACTCGGACGTATTCTCGATCATCGTGGACCCCAAGCAGCCCAAAACGGTCTATCTGAGCGCGTGTTCAGGGATCTACAAGAGCGTAGACGGGGGAGGAAAGTTTTCCGGCGGCGTCGGCGTGAATAAAGGGCAGGGAATTCCCTCTACCGCGCGCCGGACACGGGTGCTGATGCAGGACCCGAACAATCCGAACACAGTATTTGCCGGAACAACCGAGGGACTTTACCGGACGTTCGACGCCGGCAAGTACTGGATGCAGACGACCGGCCCTGACGTGATCGTGAACGATGTTTTTGTCGATCCCAGGAACTCCAAACACGTGCTGCTGGCGACGGACCGCCGCGGCGTGCTGGCGAGCAACGACGGCGGCGACAGCTTTGTCCCTTCAAACGCCGGCTTCTCCGCGCGGCAGATCACGGCTTTTACCGGCGACGTGAATCACGCGGCGACGGTTTATGTCGGGGTGGTGAATGACAAGGAGTCGGGCGGTGTATTTGTGAGCCGCACGGGCGCGCTGAGCTGGCAGCACCTGAGCGCTGGACTGGATGGCCACGATGTCTTCAGCCTGGGGCAGGCGCCGGACGGCTCCATCCTGGCGGGAACAGAACATGGCATCTACCGGCTGAGGGATTCGATGTGGGAGCGCGTGGCAAACGATGCCACCATGCGGCGCGGCGATCCTCCGGCACGGCCCAGAGCCGCGGGGCGAAGAGTGGCGGAGCGGACGCGGACCTCGGTGCGCGGACATGGCCAGACAGCGGTTGGCGTCGACGGCAGCATCTACGGGCTGACGACCGACGGGGAGACGATGTTTGCCGCCACATCCCAAGGGCTGCTGAAGAGTGTCTCAAGCGGCATGACCTGGAGCCTGGTGGAGGGTGCGCTGCCGGCAGATTGCGAGTTCGTGGCTTCGCAGAAAACAACGATCGCCGCGGCAAGCCTGAGCGCGCTTGCGGTTTCGGGCGATGGCGGCAAGACCTGGCGCGCAGCAACGCTTCCCAAACCAGGAATGCAGATCACGGCGCTTGCGGTGGACGGGCGTGGAGCTATATGGCTGGGGGACCGCGACGGCGCCTACTGGTCCGCAGACAAGGGCGCTACGTGGCAGCCGCTCAACTACCCATACATGCGCAAGGTCAACAACATCTTCTATGACGCCGGCGGCAACAGGATGCTGGTAACGGCGGGCAGCGGGACAAAGCTGTTCTCCGTGGCAGTGACGACAGAGCGTGTAAGCGAGACCGATACAGGCTGGGACCTGCGTTTTGTGCGGCCGGTAGGCAGCTATCTGGTGGGGGCGACCCTGTTCGACGGCATCGTGGTACAGCCGCGCATGGTTGACTCGGCTGAGGTAGCAAAGCACTGAGAGGTAGAATCGAAGCAGCGATGAGCGCAGCTTCCCTCAAGACGGAGTTTCGGCCCAGGCATGGCTTTGCCACGAGCGACGCTGCGCTGGAGCCGATTGCGGAGAAGGTGGCCGCCGGCGAGCGGCTGAGCTTTGAGGACGGCGTTGCGCTCTATCGCAGCGGCGACATTCTGGCCATCGGGTGGATGGCGAATGCTGTACGTGAACGCCTGCACGGCGATATCGCCTACTTCAATGTCAATCGCCACATCAACCCGACGAACGTCTGCGTGGCGAGCTGCCGGTTGTGTGCCTTCGGCCGCAAGAAGGGCGAGGCCGGCACGTACACCATGGCTCTGGAAGAGGCGTGGGAGACAGCAGGCCAGGGGCTGACGGAGGCGGTGACGGAGTTCCACATCGTCGGCGGACTGCATCCGGACCTTCCGTTCGAGTACTTCATGGACCTGGTGCGCGGGTTGAAGGAGCGCTATCCCAAGGTGCATATCAAGGCGTTCACGATGGTCGAGGTCGCGTTCCTGGCCAAGCGCGGCAAGATGACCATCGAGGAGACACTGGGCCGCATGAAGGAGGCGGGTGTCGACTCCTGCCCCGGAGGCGGCGCGGAGATCTTTACGGACCGCGTGCGGCACATCATCTGCGACCACAAGATCGACGGCGGCGAGTGGCTGGAGACGGCGCGGCTGGCGCATCGCATCGGGCTGCGGTCGAACGCGACGATGCTCTACGGCCACGTTGAGAACGACGAGGACCGCGTGGACCATATGCTGCGCCTGCGGGCGGTGCAGGACGATACCGGAGGCTTCCAGACCTTCATCCCTCTGGCGTTCCACCCGGACAATACGGCGCTGGCGCATATTCCGAAGACCACCGGCATGATGGACCTGAAGCAGATCGCCATCGGGCGGCTGCTGCTGGACAACTTTGCGCACGTGAAGAGCTACTGGCAGATGGTGTCGCCGGAGATGGCGCAGATCTCGCTGCGGTTTGGAGCCGATGATATCGACGGCACGGTGATCGAGGAGAAGATCTACCACGATGCGGGCGCGACGACTCCGCAGGGGATGCGCCGGACGGACCTCGTCCGGCTGATTACCGAGGCGGGACGCGTGCCGTTCGAGCGCGACACGATGTATCGCGCCGTGACGCGGGACGAAGACACGTTCACCGTAGCGGTGTAGGTTCCCCTGCAGAAGTGTTCCGACGTTCGGTTACTGCCGGACTTCCTGATACCAGGCGCGGAAGTCATGGATGATGTGCCATGACCGCGTGAGGTACATAACGGTCATGGTGGCGGCAACTGCCGCAAGGATGGCGGCCGTGATGCGCGCCCACTTCTCGTAACGCAGCGGCAGGCTGCGATAGAACCAGACGCCAAACGCGACTCCGGCGCAGATGAGGCCCATGTTGACGAAGGTGGCCAGCAGCTGCACGAAGAAGAGGATGTGAACAAACCAGAAGACCGCGGCGCCGGCGGCCGCAATGCCGACGACAAGCCAGATGGAGCGCTTGCGGGCCTCGCTTACGGGGATTCTGTGGTGCCGAAGAGCCTGTTCCATGCAATCCTCCTTACACCAATTCGATCTGGACGGCGCAGTCAGGTGTGCGGGACCTGCCTGTAGTAGGACTGCAAGAGTACGCCCAAAGTTGGTCTCTCGGGAAGGAGCGTTTGCAAGGAGAGGCATGCGGATTTGCGCGGATTATGAGGACTGGAGTGGGCTGGTGTTAGTCTGCGCAGATGAGGCGGCAGACAAGGCTAGTCTGGACGGTCGTGGCGTGCGCGGTACTTGCAGCAGCTGCGATACGGGGAGACGCGGGCGGCGCGCAGGCGACGCATGGTGCGCAGAGGCCTGAGGCGCAGATTGGTACGGACGCGCGTGCGGAGGAGCTGATCCGGGAGCTGGGGCTGAAGGTGCTGCCGAAGGAGTCCGGCTACCTGGGGATCGTGGGTGTCTCGGCGCAGAGGGTAAGTGTTGGCGGTCGCGAGCTGGCGGTGCAGAGCCAGAACTACTACATGCTGACGCGAGAGAAACCGATCAACTATCTGCATTACCTGGAGAGCGACGACACACACATTCTGGTAGAGGGCGGGCCGGTGGATTACTACATCTTTCATCCGGACGGCAGGGTGGAGAAGCAGACGCTGGGAATGAATCTGGCTGCGGGCGAGCGGCCGATTGTTGCCGTGCAGGGGCACTGCTGGAAGGCGCTGGTGCTGCGTTCCGGTGCGGCGTATGCGCTGACGGTGAATACGCTGTCACCGGAGTTTACGCCGGACCGGGTGAAGATTGGCGCGGGCGCGGAATGGGTGCGGCGCTACGAGGGCAAGGCACCGTGGGCGACGGAGGCCCGGCTGAAGGAGTTCATCGGGCCGAACTGGCGGTGAGCTTTACGGGGCTTTGGTGATGGCTTCACAGGCGGGCGACGATCGAGGCTAGCTGACGCAGATCGTCTGGCCCGAGGCTCTCGACCGAAGGGACGACGACGTCGACATCGAGACCATACCCGTCGACGGAACGGTTATCTCCGTAGGGATCGCTTCGACCCAATGCGATGCGATAGCGCAGGCCGGTATGCGGGAGCACGGAATAGCCCGGCTGAATCATCTGGCAGACTCCGAACGTGTTGACACCGACGACGAGCGTTTCGGGAAGCGACGCGAGCTTCTCGGTCATTAGCTCGCAATCGGAGCCACAGGAGGAATCTACGAGCGCGATGATTCGCATCTCGCTCGGTGTGGGCGCAAAGCGATGCTGCAGGTATGTCCACTTTGACGGGCTGGCAGTTACGCTACGCGGGCAGCCGGGCGGAAACGGCTGGGCCATCTGATCCAGCAGTCGCTGCCGCGCGTCCGTATCCACAAGGTCTGGATAATTCCACCGCAGCGGAAGATACAGGCAGGATGCGTCGATCCGAGAGCCGATGCTGCTGAAGGGGACCATTCTGTCCGGATCGATCCAGCCTTTGAGGACATCGATGCCGTAGTCCGCACTGCTTCCTTCGTTGCCGCGCAGATCGACGATCAGGATGCGATCGGATGGCTGGCGGGCCGGCCAGCCTTTGCGGGAGACGCCGAGATAGTTGGCAGAACTGAATGTGGGAAGGCGGGCATAGACGACCCCGCTGCCGATGCGCTGAATGATGGGATGTGGGTGGTGGAGGACCTCGGTCCATACTGCGCCGAGGAGAGATGATACGCCGCCGCTGCGGCCTCCATCCGGCTGAACTGCAATCCACTGATCGCCGCAGTGCACGGCCTGCGGCACGCCGCGAGAGCGTGGAAGCGCGATGTAGCTTGTGTCAACAAAGGCATGGCTGCCGGGGGACCACAGCTTCGCCCGACGGATGTTCTGGCCGGCATCGTGGCTGTCGATCAAAAGGACGTGGCCGCCGGCGCGGACCTCAGTGCAGGACGCTGCAGGAATTCGGGCAAGCACCGCAGTCTGCGATCCGTCCGAGGTATGGCGAGCGAGCGGAATCTGCGTGTGATTATCGCGCTGGAAGGCAAGGAGCTGGTCGATGGGGGCGAAGGCTTCATCGACCGTGATCTCCTGGTTGCCTTTGACTGCAAGCTGGCCGCGCCAGTTTGCGAACCACTGGTCCCAGTTCCATCCTCGCGCCGCGGCGCTGTCCCAGCCGCCGTAGGCGCGGAGCATCACCGGCTGGAGGACATCGAGGTCCGCGAGCAGAAGATCTGCCCGAACGCGGCGGGGGCTGAATAGAGCTTTGAGTCCCGGCTCAGCCCATGTGGAAGGAACGAGCAGCGAGTGCGAGGTCCAGGGCGGCTGGAAGGGACGTTCCTTTAGAAAGGAGCCGTCGCGCAGGACCAAGCCCATATGCTTCAGGCGAGCATCCTCAGCGTGGACCTCTGCAGGGGAGACGTTCGTAGATACCGGCGATGGGCGGCGCAGGATCCATGCGGCCGTTCCAAGAAAGATCAGCAGCACGATTGCGCAAGGTGCGCTGCCCCATAAGAGAACACGCAACCAAAGCCTGCGCGCTGACCTTTGCGATAAAGCTGACACGTTGGAACTCCCCTGCAGTGTCACCCAGGTTTACGGGGCTTTGGTGATGGCCTCCTGGTAGAGCATGTCGCCGACGGCTTTGTGGGCAGCGGCGGAGGGATGGCCCTCGTGGTAGAAGAAGTGGGTGCCGGGATCGGCGCACGGCGTGGGGTCCTTGTGCTGGAAGGCGCGGCCGGCGCAGGGGGTCTTGGTGTCGGTGATTCCGTATTTCGAGGGGTTGGTGATGACCTCGTCCAGGAAAGGGCCCCAGTCGGAATTAGAGATGCGGATGTCAGAGTGCTTGGCGCGCTCTTCGTCAGGGATCTTTGAAAGCTCCGGATTGAACTGTGTGCCGGCGGTGGCGAACTGCGGGATCTTCGTGGGCAGAAGCGCGACCATGAAGCGGCGGCCGCCGAGATCATAGAGCGCATCGATCTCCGCTTCGATGTTGTTACGGGTATAGCCCGGCTGCGTGCCACGGTCGTTGAGTCCGCCGGCGAAGAAAAACATGGTGTTGTCGGGGTCGATCTTCGGAATGTTGCCGGCCTTGGAGAAGGTGACGAAGTTTGCGACCTGATTGGCCATACCGTAGCCGAGGATCTCGCCGGTGGGATAGCGGCGGCCCGGGCCTTCGCCGGTACGCGCGCCGGAGATAGCGAAATTGAGGCCCACGCCGGGTGTGTATTTGGGATCGCCGTAGTAAGTGAAGGGAATGCCGAGGCGCTGGGCCAGGACGGCGACGGCAGTGAGGCCGTTGGTGTCGACGTAGCCGGAGCCGGAGTCAGAGTAGCTGTCGCCGAAGACGTACAGGGTGGTGTAGGGGTGAGGATTAGGAGTGGGGGCGGCGGCGGGGGCCGTCTGGGCTAGGGCAAAGGTGGCGGTAAAGAGAAGCGGCGCGACGAGCAGACGGATGAGTCGATTCATTGGGTTCAGGCTCCGCGGAGAAGTTTACATGGTTGTCGTGGAGCAAAGGTCTAACACCGATTACACCGATGCAAGCGATTTCCTTGATCTGCAGGAATGATGAAAACCTACCGTGTGTTCAGATGCGGCGGTACAGCCGATGCCGTAGCTTGCGGCGGGGCAGACGCGGAGGGGTCGACCTCCAGCCGGATGACGTCATAGCACATGCCGTTGCCGACGGGGCCGGCGGGGACGGTGAGGACGATGGTGTTGTCCGGGCCGGGGTGAAGGAGCGAGGCGTCGAAGGTGAAATCGCGCTCGGCCCAGGTGGCCTCGATGCCGTCGCGGCCGATGTCGCCGCCTCCGCCGCGGAGGTCAGTATCGTCGCCGAGATCGTGGCCGTTGACCTTGATGTTGAGCGAGCGTGCGGAGTTGGTGAGGCCGAAGCGGAGCGTTGCCTTGCCCCTGGCAGGGACGTTGGCAGGCATGGCGAAGTGGATGGTCCAGGGCGTGGCGCGGCCCTGGTCGCGGCCGTCCGGATGGAAGTCGGTGTCATGCGGCACCTGGTAGATGTACCAGTCTTTTGCGGGGTCGGATTTGCCAACGGTAAAGTCGACATCGTTGGGAAAGAGTTTGGCGTACTCAATGTACATGCCCCAGTGCCAGTGGTCGTTGCCTTTGAAGAACTCACGGGCGCTGCGGTTGGGCGTGCCGATCTGGAAGACCTGCGTGCCGTAGTGGACGGGGTGCCACTCGATGGTGCCGAGGTTCAGCGTGTGCTCGCCGGGACGGATGGTAATGGTGGCGGTGGCGTCATAGGCGCCGAGGATGCCGTCGGCTACGGCGTGAAGCTGGTAGGTGCCGGGACGGACGTTGGGAAGGGTGAAGGAGCCGTCGTCGGCGGCGTTGGTCCAGAATTCATAGTGCTTGGCGTCGTTCTGCCAGTTGAGAGTGGGGCGCGGGAAGTTGAAGCCGCCGGGGCGGCGAGGCCCGCGGCCTTCCGTGGGAGGAACATAAGTTCCGCGGTTGCGGCGTTTGCCGTTGGGGAGGAGAGAGTGGTCCTGTGAGGCGTCAGCCGGAGAAGTGGCGGGCGCGGATTGCGTGGGCGGCTGATAGGAGGCGAGCTGGAAGCGGGGGGCGGAAGAGATCTGTGATGTGGGAGCGGCGGCAGGGCGCTCGGCGCGGGGCTCACGTTCGCCGGGTTTGGCGGGTGGCTCGTCGGGGAAGCTGAGGCCGACGACGAGGTTGGTAAATTTGGCCGAGGTGTACTGCGGGTCGACGACCTTCATGTGGCCTGTGACCGTGGCGCGCTCGGCGGCCTGCGGATAGTCGGCGGTACGGTCGGGATAGCTCTTCACGAAGGTGAAGGGCCAGCGGGCCTGCTGGATTTTGGCCTCGCGCTTTGCGTCGGTGTAGAGGCCCTGCGGGTCGTCGCCGGTGGGGACGTAGACGAAGATGGGGCCGACGGTCTTGGTCCAGAACTCGCCGGCGGAGAAGTTGAGGATGGAGCCGCCGTAATGGGTGCCGCGCCAGTAGTCGAGCAGCGTGGGGTCACCGCCGTCGCCGTCGTCGATGTGGCCGGTGAGTTCAAAGTGGAAGGGGCCCGAAGACAGGTACTCAAACGAGGGGTTGATGATGTAGAGGCCGACCTTCTGGGTGGAAGAGGCCCATCCGAAGGCGGGAATCTTGAACTGGTCGGCGGAGTAGTCGTATTTGTGTTCGGCGCGGCCCTTGTAGACGCCGGTCGTAAGGCGGCGGGCCTCCTTCATGTTGAGGTCGTCGCCGGCGTCCCAGTCGGCGCCGGTGGGCATCAGGGCGTTGCGCTGGGCATCGATGGAGAGCCAGTCGAAGACTTTGCTGGAGAGCTTGAATCCGAAGCGGGATTCGCCGACGGAGCCGGCAGGGTAGCTGGCCTGGTGCGTATAGATAGCGTAGGTATACAGGCCGTGCGCGCCGCGCTCCAGGGTGTAGCGGATTTCGAGGTCGGCGATGAGGCCTCCGCCTTGTCCAGCGGCGGTGGGATGCGGGCCGAGGATGGACTGTCCATCGGAGAAGCCCTTGACGGAGACCTCGGCGCGTTGGCCCCCGTTCGATTTGGGATCGATGGTGATGGTGGCCTTGAGGCGCGGAGCCAGGGCGGGGGACTGCTCCCAGTAGCCGGCGTGGTGGCCGGAGACGAAGCCCATGAGCTCAACATTGGGAGTAACGGTGTCGGGCGTCTGCACAGAGACGAGGTCGGCGGTCTTCTTATTGACCTTGATCGTGAGATAGCCGTTGGAGAGGGTCCAGGTGGCGCCGCCATCGGAGTCCGTAATGGTGACCGGCGGGGCTGACGAGGAGACGGGCGCATGCTGGGGCGCGGCGGCAAGGGCGGCGGCCGAGGCGAAGAGGAGAGCAGCAGGCAGCAGGAGAGAGAAGCGGCGGATAAATGACATGTCTGTGGGTTCCGGGGGGCGGCGCGAGAGGCCGCCTCTATGGATGGACGGAGGAGAGGGAGGGAAAGACGCGCGGCGCGGTGCGTATTGAAACGATTTCCCAGCAGGTGAAATAGAAAGCACCCCTACCCGGATATTCTGGAAGGACAGAATGAAGGAATTGCGGGCAATTGGCGGCGCGGTAGTTTTTCTGGCGGCGTTTCTGCTGTTTGTGGTTGAGCCGATGGCGGCCAAGCAGCTGTTGCCGGCACTGGGCGGATCGAGCGCGGTCTGGGTGACATGCCTGGTGTTCTTCCAGGCGATGCTGCTGGCGGGCTATGCCTATGCGCACTGGATGGCGGAGCAGCGCAGGCCGCGGATGCACCTGGCGGCGTTGGGTGCGGCCCTCGTAGCGCTGGCGATTCCGCCGGCCAGAGGCATAGCGCTGGGAGCCGGACAGGGTCGCTTTGGGGTGAGTTGGCAGCCTTCGATGCATCCGATTGGGACGATCTTTGCGGTGCTGACGCCGACGATCGGGCTGCCGTTCCTGGCGCTGGCGGCAACGACTCCGCTGGTGCAGGTTTGGTGGACGCGGATGACGGGACGGCCCGTTCCGTACCGGATGTTTGCGCTGTCCAATGCAGGGTCGCTCGGGGCCTTGCTGGCGTATCCCGTGTTGATTGAGCCAAGGCTGACGCTGACGATGCAGCGGAGACTGTGGGGCTGGGGCTTTGTAGTGTTTGTGCTGCTGTGCGGCTGGCTGACGATACAGGCTGACCGCGCGGCTGCTGCGGCGAGGAATGCTGTCGGGCAAGAAGATGCAGCAGATGCGAGCAAGGCCCCGGTGAACGCGGCGGCTGGACCGGACAGGCCATCTCGGCTGCAGCGCTGGCTGTGGTTTCTGCTGCCGATGGCGGCGACGATACAACTGGCGGCGGTAACCAACCACCTGAGCCAGGACCTGGCGTCGATCCCGCTGCTGTGGATCCTGCCGCTGGCAACGTATCTGCTGACCTTTATCTTCGCGTTCGAGATGCCGGGACTGTACCGGCGTTGGATTGTGGTGCGGCTGCTGGTGGTGTTTCTGGCGAGCCTTGCCTATGCGCTCTCCACGCTGGATACAAGGCTGCCGCTGGGGATGTCGATTCTGTTCTACCTGGTGGAGCTGTTCCTGGCGTGCTGGTTCTGCCATGCAGAGGCCTATCGGCTGCGGCCGGCGAGCGCGCGGCAGAGCACCGCGTTTTATCTGCTGGTGGCCGCGGGCGGCGTAACGGGGACGTTCTTTGTAGCGATTGCGTGTCCGATCATCTTTCGTGCGAACTACGATCTGGCGATCTCGTTCCTGGTGACGGCGGTTCTGGCGGCGATCGTAACGTGGGAGCAGGGATGGCAGCAGCGGCTGCTATGGGTGACGGCGAGCGGGCTGATGCTGGGCCTGATCGTAGCGCTGAATATCCAGTTCGCAAGGAACTCGCTGATGCGCGCACGGAATTTTTATGGCTCGCTGCGCGTAGTGCAGACGGACTTCGACGATGCGGATGTGAAGGAGGCCGGCCCGGGGCCGGTGCGCACGTTGATGAATGGCCGCATCCGGCACGGAATGCAGGTGCTGAACGCGGAGTTGCGCGACACGCCAACGACATACTACGGTACGGACTCCGGTGTGGCGGTTGCGATGCGCAACTGCTGCGGACGGCAGGCGAAGAAGGTGGGCGTGATCGGGCTTGGAGCGGGGACGATGGCGGCGTATGGACAGCCGGGCGATGTATTTCGCTTCTACGAGATCAATCCGCTGGTAGAGCCGATTGCGCGGAACCTGTTCACGTACCTGCGCGATTCAAAGGCGGCGATCTCGGTTGAGCACGGTGACGGTCGAGCGCTGCTGGCGAACGAATCGCCGCAGGACTATGACGTGCTGGTGGTGGATGCGTTCTCTGGCGATGCGATCCCGGTGCATCTGCTGACGCGCGAGGCGATGCAGGTGTACCGCAGGCAGCTGGCCCCGGATGGAGTGATTGCGTTCCACGTGTCGAACTCGTACCTGGATCTGGCGCCGGAGGTCGCGCTGCTGGCGAAGTCCGCGGGGATGGAGGCGCGCGTGGTGGAGAATGAGCCGGTGCTGTCGGAGGGCGAGTTCCGCTCGACGTGGGTGCTGGTCAGCGCGGACGCGGCGTTCTTTGCGCAGCCGGGTGTGGACGCGGTGGCGCACAGGATCGACCCGCAGCCGGGGCTGCGGCTATGGACGGACGATTATTCCAGTCTGCTGCCAATGCTGCGCCTGGGGAACTAAAGCCGCGAAGCTGATGGCGTTGCCGAGAACAAGCGACGTGGATGGTACGTATTTCCATAGGTGTGGGAGCGCGGTGCGGGCCGGCAGATGTCGCGAAAAATAAATACTGGCGGGATGCAATATCCGGCTCGGCCGCCCGTTAACCCATACATAGGCCGCAAAGGGCTGCGAAGCGAAGGAGCCGGATGGCGGGACAGGATCTGGTGATGACCGGGCCAGGCGCGCCGATGCACGAACGCGCGGAGCAGGACCGCCGCATTGCCGAGGCGGTGCAGCGCGATGAGCCGCGGCTGCGCGCCTTCATCCGGCGGCGGGTGCGTGACCTGGAGGACGTGGAGGATGTGCTGCAGGAGGTCTTTTCCGAACTGACAGAGGCGTACCGGATGATGCGGCCGGCGGAGGAGATGACGGCGTGGCTGTATCGCGTGGCGCGCAACCGGATCACGGACCTCTTTCGGCGGAAGAAGACGGTGTCGCTGAATGAGGAGGTGGCGGAGCAGGACGGCAGGACGCTGGAGGATCTGCTGCCCTCGCCGGAGGCCGGGCCGGACGCGGTGTATGCACGGCATGTGCTGCTGGAGGAGCTGGACGACGCAATTGCGGAGCTGCCGGAGAACCAGAGGACGGTGTTTGTCGCGCACGAGATTCTGGGCAGGAGCTTCAAGGAGATTGCAGAAGAGACAGGCGTGAGCATCAACACGCTGCTGGCGCGCAAGCGGTATGCGGTGCTGCATCTGCGGAAGCGGCTGAAGGAGCTGCAAGAGAGCTTTGAGGATTGAGAAGGGAAGGCAGGAGGACGAGATGGGCGGACGACGTGTGTTGCATGTGCTGAAGGTGATTGTGATTGTGGCGGCGGTGATCACGCTGGTGAGCTGGGTCACGATGCATCTGTGGAACTGGCTGATGCCGGCTGTCTTCGGGCTGCATGCGATCACGTGGCCGCAGGCGCTGGGGTTGCTGGTGCTGAGCAAGCTGCTGCTGGGCGGGTTCCGGCGGCCGGGCGGAGGACGATGCGGCCCGGGCTGGGGCTGGCGGCGTCGGATGCGCGAGCGCTGGGAGCAGATGTCTCCGGAGGAGAGAGAGCGCTTTCGAGCGGGGATGAAGGGGCGCTGGGGATGCGGCGGGTTCGATCCGGAGGCGGGACCTGCGGCTGCGGAGAAAGCTTAATGAGCAGAGGAATGTGGGGAGGGGTCTTTGCGATGAGCGATCGAGAGAATAAGGCGGGCGTGGAAAAGCTCCAGGAGGCTAGCAGCAGTGCGGAGCCGCAGCGGATGGAGCTGGAGCGGCTGACACGGCTGCCGCTGGCGGCGCTGCTCTATTACGTGCTGTATGGCGACGAGCGGCTGGCGCGGCTGACGTAGACGTGGTGTTGAGGGGTTGAATGCCCGGTACAGAGGTGTAAGCTGGCCAGAGGACAACTTACGCAAGCATGGGATTTCTGTACTACGGACTTTTCTACTATCTCTCACATCCGCTGAGCCTTCTGCTGCTGGTGATTGCTCTGGTGCACTACTTCCGGCGGCGTCCGGACGCGTACTGGCTGTGGATCATTCTGCTGCTGGGGCCTATCGGCGCGCTGATCTATGTGGCCGTGGAGGTGGTGCCGGACCTGGGACTGCTGCGCGGTTCGATGAAGGTGTTTCCGCGGCGGAAGCGCATCCGCGAGCTGGAGATGCTGGTGCGGCAGAATCCTGCGCCGGGCAACTGGGAGGAACTGGGCGACCTGTACATGGAGGAAGGCCGGTTCTCGCAGGCGAGAGCCGCGTACGACCATGCGATCGCCGCTCGGAGCGACACGCTGGATGCGTTCTACCGGCGCGGGGTGTGCGCTGTGCAGCTGGGCGATGCGGCGGCGGCGATTCCCGACCTGGAGAAGACCTACGAGAAGGACCCCAGCTACGACTTCTACCGCGCGGGTGGGCTGCTGGCTCATGCCTACGCCATGACTGGGCAGAAGGAGCGCGCTGAGGGGCTGTTCCGCGTGGTGACGGAGCGGTCGGTCTCGTCGGAGACGTACCTGAACTTTGCCGACCTACTGGCGAGCGAGGGAAAGAACGCTGAGGCGCGTGCGTGGGCGCAAAAGGTGCTGGACAAGCGGGCGGCGATGCCGGGATATCAGCGGCGGCGGGAGCGGCCCTGGTTCCGCAGCGCCAGCAAGCTGCTGCGACGCGTGCCGGCGTAAGGCGTTACGAGAGATCGCTTGATATCGGTAGACTGATGGAACCGCTATTGGCACAAGTTCAGGAAAGCACAAATTAAATGCACGATGAAGCTTCGAGCAGGGTCGAGATGTGTCTTGCGGCTGCTGTTATGGATTGCTTACGCACGAAAGCCAACGAGTACATCTCGGAAGATGAGAGTCTTCACAATGTTTGTCGATGGCTCTCGCCCTTTGCTCAGGCATTGCTGCGAGGCGATAGAACTTGGAGCAGGTATTCGTCAGTCGACGGGATCATTCCATGCACGGTCATCCGGATACAACCAAATACGCTGAAGGTTGAAGGTTTATTGATTTGGATGAGTACGGACAAAAAAAATCGTGAGTGGAAAGAGCCTCTATTTACCGAGCTCTCTCTGTCAGCTCAACGTTTGAAATTTGATTTGCGCATTGGCGACGCCGATCGTGGACTGGCAAAATGCCTGTATGCAGTTTCACACGACTATCCGCATGTCCCTGTGAAGAATTGGCTCTTCACCTTTTCCAATTAATTGATAAGCGGTTCGCTCTTGGCTCAGAACTGTGGCCTACTTCTTCTTCGCAGGCTTCTTGGCGGCGGACTTCGCGGATGGTTTGGCTGTAGATTTAGCAGTGGGCTTCGCTGATTTTGCGGCAGCCTTTGCCGGGGCCTTCGCAGATGGCTTGGTTGGTGCTGGTTTAGCGGCCGATTTAGCGGCAGCCTTGCCTGTGCCGTTGCTCGTGTGAGCCGCCGGCTTGGAAGCAGGCTTCGCTGGAGTCTTGGCCGGCGCAGCGGCCGGGACTGAGACGGACTTTGTTGGAACTTTCGCCGCTTTCTCGGGATGTGGCTCGGGTTCGGCGGAGGCGTTCTGCTCGGCCTGCTGGCGCAGCGCGTGGAGGACGACGCGGAACATCTCTTCCTCGGGCGCGGGCTTGCCGGTAAAGATTTCAAACTGTCGCGCGCCCTGCTGCACGAACATCTCCACGCCGGTGATGATGGGGATGGACTGCTGACGAGACATGCGGATCAGCGGAGTCTCGAGCGGGTTGTAGACGAGGTCGAAGACGAGGCGGGTGTGCAGGTCGCCGGGCTCGAGCAGCTGCGGGGCCTTGTTGCCGGCCATGCCGATGGGCGTGGCGTTGATGATGACGTCGAACTGCGTCTTGGCCAGGGCGTCCTTGCGGATGGTCTTGGAGCCGGACTGGCGGGCAAGTTTGTGCGCAGTCTCGGGCGTGCGGTTGAGGATGAAGACCTCGGCGCCGCGCTCGCGGACACCGAAGACGGCGGCACGGGCCGCTCCGCCTGCGCCCAGCACCAGCACCTTGGCCCCGCGCAGAGGCAGGCGCTTTTCCAGAGGGCCGACGATGCCCGCGACGTCCGTATTGAAGCCGAAGAGCTTGCCATCGAGCAGGCGGATGGTGTTCACGGCGCCGATGCGTGCGGAGAGGGCGTCCGTCTGCTCCAGGTACGGGAGAACCTCCTCCTTGAACGGCATGGTGACGGAGACGCCCTGGACCGGGATCTCATGGATGAGCTTAACGAGGTCGTTGACGCGCGTGGCCTGCAGCGCGAGGTAGACGGCGTTGACGGTCTCCCGGCGGAAGGCCGTGTTCATCATGATGGGCGAAAGGGAGGACCGGATGGGGTTTCCGGCAACCCCGTAGACCTTGGTGGCGGCATCGACCTGGTCGATGCGGTAGGTCTCGATGAGGGTGCGCGCGGCGATCTGGCCGGGGCCGGTCTCCTCACCCTGCGTGGCGGCGGCAAAGGTGAAGGCCGAGCCGGCGCGGACGCCAAGGACACGCGAGATGATGCCGGCATCGCCCATGCAGATGCCGATGATGTTGGTGTGGTCGGCCATGCGCTCCAGGAAGCGGATGAGCGTCACATTGTCATAGAGCGACTTGGCCGTAGGGACGATCTTGATGAAGTCCGGCGAGAAGCGCTCGATACGGGCGTAGGTGGAATCGAGATCTTTGGTGGCGCTGAAGTCGTGGTGGCTGATGATGAGGGCCACGCCGGTCTCGCGGAGCTTTTCGACTCCCGCCTTCTTGATGGCCTCTGCGGATTCGATCTCGAGGTCTGCGAGGTCGAAGCCGGCCTCGGCGGCCTTGGTGAGGATCTCTACCTCGGCGGCGACAGTGCCGGCGAACTTGCCGCCGTTGGCGGCGCGGCGACAGGTGGCAATGGCCGTGGCGGCCGTATTTTCAGCGAAGAACTGCTTGAGCCGGGGCATGGCAGCCAGCGGTTTCTCAAGGTAGTCGAGCCGGAACTCGAGGAAATTGAATTCCTTGAGCGCGATGCTGGCCTTTTCGACCATCTCGGCGGGCGTAGAGCCGATCACGGCGACGCACACCTTGGAGAGCCGGGAGCGGAGCAGCTGGGGAGCGAGGCTGGGCACAGTCGTACTCATGGACGCAATCGCGTATCTTACAGAGGGGCCGGTCAGGATGCAAATGACAGCGCAGGCTTTTCTATACGGAAGTGCCGGACACGAAAGCCCAAAAGGGTGGCCGAGAGAGCGCCTGCCGCCCCGCGAATAGGCGACTCGGAGGCGAAAGATCGTTCCGCCGGCCATCATTTAGCTGTCATAAACTTTATAAGTTATTTATATTGTGTCAATTATGGAATGGACTGAAAGTAAAGAAGCAATTAGGGCAGTGGACGCGATTCTGGCGGGCGTGGGATTGTCCCACGGCAATCGCCGGACCCGGGCCGGCGCATGGGAGGCCGGGGAGCGGAGGAAAAAGCCGCGTGTCAGCCAGGGGCGGGCGGCCAACAGAGGGTCGATAACCGTTCGCTCCGAAGGCTGGGACCGTTATGGCTGGCTGCGGCACGGGTTCAGTACACGGCTCGGCGGGGTCAGCGAAGTGTATGGGGCAGGCGAGCTGAATGTGGGGTGGACGGCCTCCGACGATCCTGCAAGAGTTGCGGAGAACCGCCGGCGGCTGGTGCGGGAGGTTGCGGGCGGGACGAGCGCGGCGCGGCTGGTGACGCTGCGCCAGGTGCATTCCGGCATGGTGCGAATCGTGGAGGCCGAGGATGGCGCTCTGGAGGGTCGGCTGGAGACGGCGGAGGGCAAGGCGGTACTGCGCGGCGACGGGATGATGACGGACGTGCCGGGAGTTCTGCTGGGCATCCAGGTGGCGGACTGCGTGCCGGTGCTGGTGGCGGATGTGAGGCGTAGGGCGGTGGCGGCCTTCCATGCCGGGTGGCGGGGGACGCTGCGCCGGATTGTGGAGAGGGGGATCGGGAGGATGCGGCTGAGGTATGGGTCGCGGCCGGAGGACCTGATCGCGGTGGTGGGCCCGTCGATCGGTGCATGCTGCTATTCGGTGGGCGAGGAGGTGCGGCATGAGTTCGAGTCGCAGTTTGCGTACGCGCCGGAGCTGTTCAGCGAGGTGTATGACTCCGATCCGGTGAAGGAGAAGTACCCGCTGCTGTTTCTGACGGCGCGGGCGCCGGGGCACTCGAACATCGGGCCGCAGACGCACCTGGACCTGTGGGAGGCGAACCGGCGGCAGCTGGTTGACGCGGGGTTGAGCGAGAAGAGGATCAGCGTGGTTGGGGAGTGCACGGCGTGCACGCGGCTGAAGGGCGGCCGGCTGAAGTACTACTCGCACCGCGGCGAGCATGGATTTGCAGGCAGGATGATGGGAGTGGTGGGAGTGGCAGCGACAAAGGCCTGACCTCGCACTGGCCCGAAACAGGCAACTGAATTTATCCGAAACAGAGTCGCGGCGCTCTCCGCGAGGCGGTAGCTGCATCCATAGAATGGAGACAGTGCCACTGGAGACTCCATTTGCGGCGCGGACCGAGGTACCGCCGAAGCCGGTGAGCGGGCTGGAGCCGCTGAAGCTGCCGGTGTTCCGCGGGCGGTGGATTGCGTCGACAGTCTCAAGCGTCGGCACGTGGATGCAGGACACGGCAGGTACGTGGCTGATGACCACGCTGACGGCGTCACCGCTGCTGATCGCGCTGATGCAGACGGCGGCGAGCCTGCCTGTGCTGGGGCTGGGACTGCTGGCCGGGGCGACGGCGGACCTGTTCGACCGGCGCAGGCTGCTGATCTTCTGGCAGAGCTGGATGCTGGGGTCGGTCGCAATCCTGGCGGTGCTGACGTTCCTGGGACACATCTCTCCATGGGCGCTGCTGGCGTTTACGTTTCTGCTGAACTTCGGCTCGGCGATGAACAATCCTGCATGGCAGGCGATTGTGCCGGAGCTGGTGCCGAAGGAGCTGATTCCGGAGGCGGTGTCGCTGAATGCGGCCTCCAACAATCTGGCGCGGGCGGTGGGGCCTGCGCTGGGCGGCCTGATGGTGGCGGCATTTGCGCGGGTGGATACAGGGTCGGCGTGGGTATTTCTGCTGAACTCGATCTCGTTTGCGGGCGTGATCTGGGTGCTGGTGAACTGGAAGCGCATCCCGCTGTTCAAGTCGGCGCTGCCGTCGGAGCGGGTGGCGGCATCGATCCGCACAGGGCTGCGTTACATCCGGCATGCGCCGAATTTGCAGGCCTCGCTGCTGCGCGCGTTCACGTTTACCTTTTTCTTTTCGGCGGTGTGGTCCCTGCTGGCGGTGGTGGCGCGCAATGACATGCGCCATGGTCCTCTGGCCGGGGCGCTGGGGTATGGCATCCTGAACGGCTCGCTGGGGCTGGGCGCGGTGACAGCGGCGTTCACGCTGGCGCGGGTGCGGATGCGGCTGTCGACGGACCGCATTATTGCGATTGCGACAGCGTACAGCGTTGTGACCATGGCGGCGCTGGCGCGGGTGCACCGGCCGGCGATCATTATTCCGGTGCTGCTGGTCGCCGGGTATTGCTGGACCAGCACGATGGCGTCGCTGAATACGTCCGTGCAGGTGAGCGTGCCGGCGTGGGTGAAGGCGCGGACGCTGGGGACGTACCTGATGACCTTTCAGGGAGGTCTGGCGCTGGGGTCCGTGCTGTGGGGTGCGATTGCGCAGGCGAAGGGGACGGCATTCTCGCTGGAGTGCGCGGCGGTGGGGTTTGCGGCGAGCTATCCGGTGACGCGGCGGTTCCACATCCTGCGCGGCGGAGTGCCGGACCTGACACCGCACCAGTACAAGCGGGCCGCGCCGGAGCTGGCGCCGATTCCGGGCGGCGAAGAGGAGAACGATCCGGCGGAGGTGGGGCCAGTGCGGATCTCGATCGAGTACCGGATTCCCGTGGAGAACTACGCGGAGTTCACGCGGCTGGTGCACAAGCTGCGCGCGGTGCGGCTGCGGGGCGGCGCGCTGCGCTGGGGGATCTATCGCGATGCAACGAACCCGGAGAGGCTAAACGAGACGTTCATCATGGAGTCGTGGCTGGACTATCTGCGCTCGCGGGAGCGGATGACGGCAGCGGACGACGCCATCCGGCGCAGCGTGTGGGAGCTGAACCGGGACGACGAGCCGCCCCGGGTGACGCACCAGATCTATGCCAAGGAGATCGCCGGCGATATGTCGGAGGCTTAGCCGCCGAGTGCCGATGGGCCTTGTTGGCATCGGTATGGTTTACTGCTGGGATGCTGAACTGGCTGGTGATTGGAATCGGCGACATCACGCGCAAGCGGGTGCTGCCAGCGATTGAGGCGGAGCCGCGAAGCAGGCTGCAAGCAGTGCTGACACGCGATCCACGCAAGGCGGAGGCGTATCCGGGGGCGGCGGTCTACACGGACCTGAGCGCCGCGCTGGCTGATCCAGCGATGGATGCGGTGTATGTGGCGTCGCCGGTAGCGTTGCACGCGGAGCAGGCGATCGCCGCGCTGCGTGCAGGCAGGCATGTGCTGTGCGAGAAGCCGGTGGCCATGCACTATGCCGAGGCGCAGACCATGGCGGCTGCGGCCCACGAGACGGGCAGGCTGCTGGGCGTGGCGTACTATCGCCGGCTGTATCCGAAACTGATGCGGGCGAAGGAGCTGATTGACGAAGGGGCAATCGGGCAGCCGACGCTGGTTGAGGCGGCGTACCACGGCTGGCTGGAGAGCGAGGAGCGCGGGTGGCTGCGCGATCCGGCGATGGCAGGCGGCGGGCCGCTGTATGACGTGGGGTCCCATCGCATCGATGCATGCAACTACTTGTTTGGTGAACCGTGGCGCGCGACGGGTATGGTATCGAATGCATTGCACGAACTGAAGGTCGAGGACTCCGCGACAGTGCTGGTGGAGTACTCCGGCGGCGTGCACGCAGTGGTGGATGTGCGCTGGAACTCGCGCATCGGACGGGACGAGTTTCGGATTGTGGGTGTGGAGGGAGAGATCGACCTGACGCCGTTGAACGGGCCGCGGCTGCGGGTAAGGTCGAATGACGGCGCACTGCGGGAGGAAGAGTTGCCGCCGCATGCGAACGTGCACTATCCGGCGGTGGAGAACTTTGCCGGCGCTGTGCTGGATGGCAAGCCGCTGATGTGCCCGATCGATGAGGCGATCCGCACCGACTGGGTAACGGAGCAGGTGATGCAGACGCGCTAAAGCAGGCAGGAGGAGGGAGGCTACGATGTGTTTTTCCGCCACGGCGGACTTTACCGGAAGTGTAGTGCTGGGTGCAGTGGGGATAGCGACGCTGCGCGAGGTGAAAGACCGGCGCGAACTGCTGCTGGCTGCGATGCCCAGCCTGTTTGCTTTGCATGAGTTTATCGAGGGCTTTGTGTGGATGGGACTGGACGGACGGCTCTCGCCGCAGGTGGCGCATAATGCCGGCGCGGCTTACGTGCTTTATGCGCAGGGGCTGTTGCCGTTTCTCTTGCCTTTCAGTGTCTTTCTGATTGAGCCGACCAAACGGCAGCGCCGGCGGATGCTGGGATTTGTCACTCTGGGCGGCCTGCTGGCGCTTTACCTGATGTGGGGGCTGATTGCGTATCCGGTGGAGATATCGATGCGTGAGCACAGCATCCTTTATGTCAATGCGATCACGACGACGACGCTGGTGGCGGTGCTGTATGTGATTGCGACGTGCGGGTCGCTGTTTTTCTCAGGCTTTCGCAAGCTGGTGGCGCTGGGATGGGTGAACCTGATCGGGCTGCTGGTAGTGATGCTGGTAAAGCGCTATGCCTTCACCTCGGTCTGGTGTGCCTATGCCGCGGTGGTGAGCGTGATCATCTATTTCTTTTTCCGCGGCAGCGGCAAACGCCGGATGGAGCGATACGCGATGGTGCGCGCGTGACCCGGGAAGCTCTGAGTCAGGAGCTGCGCCGGAGCACCAGCGGAAAGATGGCGCCGGTGGTGCGGGCGTAGTCATCGTATTGCGGGCCGAAGGTCTGGCGCATGAACTGCTCCTCTTTGAGGCGCTTGATCGTGAAAGCGATCCAGAGCAGGAGGACGGCGGGTATGTCGCGCCACTGGTCCCAGGCCAGCGCGGTTCCTGCGATGGCGATAACCAGACCGGTGTAGATGGGATGGCGCACGACGCGGTAGGGGCCGGTGCGGATCAGCTCGTGGTCCACCTTGATGGTGACCGAGCCGGACCAGTTGGCCCCGAGGATTGCACGGGCCCAGACGGTGAAGACGAGGCCGAGCGCGGTGACTGCGACGCCAAGCCAGCCGAGCCAGTCGCGATAGGGGACGACCTCACTGGTCCATGGTGGGCCAAGGTGTTTGGCAAAGAAGACCAGATAGTATGCGCCCCAGATCAGAAACGTGTAGGAGAGCCGCGAGGCGGTGCTCTCCTGCTGCCGCGTCTGCTTGGACTGGAAGGCCCACAGCAGCCAGAGAGCAAGCCAGACCATCCAGAGCCAGTTGCAGATTTGGGTAGGCAAAGCCATGCTGCATCAGATTACGCCGCCGGACCGTGTCTGGTTCCCTATGCGCCGAAGGCAAGGTCGATGAGGGTCTTCTCTTCCAGATCGTGCGCCTTGGCGGAGCCGGTGGCCGGGCTGGGACTGGCGCTGCGCTTGACGGAGAGGACGGCGCGGTCGCCGGCCTGGCGGCGCAGCTCGGGCAGAACGTAGGTCAGCGCGCCCATGTTGGCCGGCTCCTCCTGCACCCAGACGACCTCGCTGGCCGAGGGATGCTGGTCGAGCGCGGCCTGCATCTCGTCCTCGGGCCAGGGGTAGAGCTGCTCGAGGAAGACGATGGCAACGGAGTTGTCCTTGCGCTTCTCGCGCTCCACACGGAGGTTGTGGCCGATCTTGCCGGAGCAGACGAGGATGCGGCGCGGATCCTGGACGGAGTTGTCCGGGATGACGTTGAGGAAGCGCGGCGCGGCAAAGTCCGCGAGTGAGGATGATGCGTCGGGATGGCGCAGCATGCTCTTGGGCGTGAAGACGACGAGCGGCTTACGCCATGCGCGCAGGGCCTGGCGGCGCAGCAGATGGAAATACTGCGAGGCGGTGGAGGGCTGGCAGACCTGCATGTTGTCGCTGGCGGAGAGCTGCAGGTAACGCTCGATGCGCGCGCTGGAGTGCTCGGGGCCCTGGCCTTCATAGCCGTGGGGCAACAGGAGCACGAGGCCGGAGAGCAGGTTCCACTTGGCCTCGCCGGCGGCGATGAACTGGTCGATGATGATCTGCGCGCCGTTGGCGAAGTCACCGAACTGGGCCTCCCACAGGACGAGGGTCTCGGGATAGTCGCGGGAGTAGCCGTACTCGAAGCCGAGGACCGCGGCCTCCGAGAGCATGGAGTTGTAGACCTCGAAGCGGGCCTGATCGGGTGCGACATGCGCGAGCGGGGTGTAGCGTGACTCGGTCTCCGTGTCGATGAGGACGGAGTGGCGCTGGTTGAACGTGCCGCGCTGCGAGTCCTGCCCGCTGAGGCGGACTGGAGTTCCTGAGGCGACGAGCGAAGCGAAGGCGGTGAGCTCGGCCATGCCGTAGTCGAAGGCGCGCGTGCCTGCGGCCATCTCATTGCGCTGGACGAACAGCTTTTGCACCTTGGGATGGATGTGGAAGTCTGCCGGATAGCGCGTGGTGGCGCGGACGAGTTCGGCGATGCGTTCTGCGGGGAGGCCGGTGTCCACTTCATCGGAGGGCTGGCAGGGACCGCCGTGATAGCGGTTCCAGTAGTCCGGCAGTGTGACGAGGCGCACCTTGGTGCGGGACTTTGCGGCCTGTTTTTGGGCTTCGAGAAATTCGCCGTGGACGCGCTGCGCCTCAGGCTCGGCGTCGACGCCGATGCGCTGGGCATAGAGCTTGTAGAGAGGCGGGTGGTCTTTGATGGCTGCGTAGCGGCGCGGCTGGGTGACGGTGGGGTCGTCCACCTCACTATGGCCATGGCGGCGATACCCGATGAGGTCGATGACGACATCCGTGTGGAAGCGATGGCGATAGGCCGCGGCGATGGCGGCGACGCGGATGACGGCGTCGGGGTCTTCCGCGTTGACGTGGAAGATGGGGACGGGGAGGCGCTTGGCGATGTCCGAGGCGAAGCGGGTGGAGTTGGACTCGGCGGGCAGCGCGGTGAAGCCGAGAAGATTGTTGACGAGGATGTGGATGCTGCCGCCGACATCGAAGCCGGGCAGCGCGCCGAGGACGAGGCACTCGGCGAGGATGCCCTGGCCGGCGAAGGCGGCGTCGCCGTGGATGGTGATAGGCAGGACCTGATCGTGCGCGGCGTCTTCGCCCGCAGTAAGGGCAGCGCGGGTCTGCTTGGCGCGGGCTCGGCCGAGGGCGACGGGGTCCACGGCCTCAAGATGGCTGGGGTTGGAGACGAGATGCAGTGCGACAGTGCGGCCGACCGGAGTACGGTAGTCGCCTGTGGCGCCCATGTGGTACTTCACGTCGCCGCCGCCGAGCACGCTGCGGGGGTCGACATCTTCGAAGCGTGCGAAGATCTCCGCGGGCGAGCGGCCGATGGTGTTGGTCATCACATTGAGGCGGCCGCGATGGCTCATGGCGATCACGGCGGTGTCCGTGCCGAGGGACGCGCTCGCATCGAGAAGAGAGTCGAGGAAGGGGATGAGGACGGTGAGGCCTTCCAGCGAGAAGCGCTTGGTGCCGAGGTAGCGGGACTGGATGGTCTGCTCAAAGAGGTCGGCCTGGATAAGCCGCGAGAGAATGCGCGCGCGGTCGAGGGACGGTGCCGCCTGCTCCATGGCCTGGGCGAGCCATTCACGCTCGGCGAGGCCCGGGATATGCATGAACTCGACGCCGATGGTGGAGCAGTAGATGGCGCGCGCCTCGTCGGCCAGCGGGCCGGTGGGTGTGGTTGCGGGGAAGGGCTCCGCGCCGAGGAACTGGCCGAGCGGATCAAGCGAGGCCTGGAGATAGCCCCAGCGGCGGAAGACGTCAAAGACGGCTTCGCGGGCCGGGTTGGAAGAGGAATCGGTGAAGTCAGCGGGGAGAGATTGTTGCGCAGTGGCCATGGAGATACCTGTTTAAGATGCTAACGCGACAAAAGGAAAGTGCGCGCGCCACACCACGCGATCCCGCATTTGGCGCAGTCTTTCCGCAACGGACGCTGCGCGTTATTCGCGCAGCGAGGCTCCGTGAGGCCGGTACTGTTACTCCGAGATGCCCAGCACTTTGACAATGATGCGCTTGGGGCGCTGGCCATCGAACTCCGCGTAGAAGATGCGCTGCCAGGTGCCAAGGTCGAGACGGCCTCGGGTGACGGGCAGGGTGGATTCGTGGTGGAGAAGTAACGCCTTCAAGTGCGCGTCTGCGTTGTCCTCGCCGGTGCGGTGGTGCTTGTAGCCGGGCCATGCGGGCGCGAGCTTCTCAAGCCAGGTGGAGATGTCTTCGATCAGGCCGTCCTCATTGTCGTTGACGTAGATGGCGGCGGTGATGTGCATGGGGGAGACGAAGCAAAGGCCGTCCACGATACCGCTGCGCTGGACGATGGCCTCCACCTGCGGCGTCAGATGGACCATCTCGTAGCGCTTCTTAGTGTTGAGAGTGAGGTATTCGGTGTGGGCCTTCATGGCGGGCATGGGCGATCCTCCTGGCGTGGGCATTTTGTAACTGCTATGGATGCAAAAATAGGCCGTGCGCCTGTGCGAGGCTCCGGCGGCTTTCAGTATTTGCCAGGGCCTCTATACTTTAAGAGTAAGCCGTGCCGGATGAACCGTTCGACGCGCTGATTGCATCCAGTAGAGTGCGGGCAAAATTTTTTGCAGGTTTTGGCCCGCCGGAAGGAGGCCAATGCTGCATACGTCGCTGGAAGCGCTGAGGATGACGGGCGTAATGGCGTGGGAGATCCTCTGGGCGCTGTGCCTGGGGTTCCTGCTGTCGAGCGTGGTGGAGGCGGTCGTCTCCAAGGCGGAGATGAGCCGGCTGCTGCCGGACTCTTCGCCGGGAACCATCTTCAAGGCGAGTGCGATGGGCGCGGCAAGCTCGTCCTGCTCCTACGCCGCGACCGCGCTGGCACGCACGCTCTTCCGCAAGGGTGCGGACTTTATTGCCGCTATTGCGTTCCAGTTTGCCTCCACTAATCTCGTAGTCGAGCTGAGTGTGCTGCTGGCGGTGGTGATGGGTTGGCAGTTCATGGCGGCGGAGTTTGTCGGCGGCCCGATCATGATCGTGCTGCTGGTCGTGCTGCTGCGCGCTACGCTGACTCCAAAGCTGGTGGAAGCCGCCCGGGCGCAGGCCGAACGTGGCCTTTCGGGCCGGATGGAGGGCCATGCCGCGATGGACATGAGCCTCCACGAGGGGACCTTCTGGCAGAAGGTGACCTCGCGCAAAGGCGTGACGGCGACCAGCCACTACTACTGGATGGACTGGCACTCCCTGGCGCCGGACATTGCACTGGGACTGGTGATCTCGGGCATTCTGGCAGCGTTTGTGCCAACGAGCTTCTGGCAGGGATTCTTCCTGAGCGGGCATCCGGAGCTGGCGAAGGTATGGGGACCGCTGGTGGGACCGCTGGTGGCGGTGCTGTCGTTCGTCTGCTCGGTGGGCAATGTGCCGCTGGCAGCAGTGCTGTGGAACGGGGGCATCAGCTTTGGCGGCGTGATCGCGTTCCTGTTCGCGGACCTGCTGATCCTGCCGATCCTGAATATCTATCGCAAGTACTACGGGCTGAAGGTGGCGGCGATTCTCGCTGGTGTCTTTTACGTGGCGATGGCCGGAGCGGCGCTGGCGGTGGAGGGAATCTTCGGCGTGCTCCATCTGATTCCGGCGCACACGCACCTGATGGTGATGCAGGAGACGGTGCGCTGGAATTACACCAGCGTGCTGAACATACTCTTTATTGCCGTGAGCGGGCTGCTGCTGATTCGGTTCCTGAAGACCGGCGGCCCTGCGATGCTGCGCGAGATGGGCGGCGAGGCGCGCGATCCCAATGCCGGGCCGTCGCATTGCTGCCACGACGAGCCGGTCGCGGCGAAGCACGCCTGCCACGACGAACCGAAGGCGGTTTCGGCACAGCACTCGTGCTGCCACGAGGAGCTGAAGGGGATGCAGCATGCGGAGATGTCCGGTCATGCGGGGCACGGAGAGACGAAGGCGCGCTCGGACTCGCATTCCTGTTGTCACGAGGAGCCGAAGCCGGTAGCTGTCGCAGAGCATGATTGCTGCCACCATGAGCCGGCGATGGCGGAGCGTGGCAAAGGGGATTGCTGCGGCGGGGAGTAGCAGAAGATTAAACGCGATGGCCGCCGGAGGAATGATCCGGCGGCCATGATTTTTGAAGTGTCGAACGTCGGTTAGTGCGCTGCTTTAGCTCCGATGCGCATGCCGTAGAACGACCTCCAGACGAAGTACATCGACACCAGGAAGAATGCTACAGCCAGCAGGTGCGCCAGCATGGGCTTGCCGGAGCTGAGGGTGACGGCGAGCTCCACGGCCAGCAGCCCAAACAGGGTGGTGAACTTGATGACCGGGTTCATGGCTACCGATGAGGTGTCCTTGAACGGATCGCCGACGGTATCGCCTACAACAGTTGCATCGTGCAGCGGCGTGCCCTTCTGCTTCAGGTCCACCTCGACGACCTTCTTCGCGTTGTCCCAGGCACCGCCGGCGTTGGCCATGAAGATGGCCTGGTACAGCCCGAAGATGGCGATGGAGATGAGGTAGCCGATGAAGAAGAACGGCTCAAAGAAGGCGAAGGCCAGCGTGGCGAAGAAGACGGCCAGGAAGATGTTGAACATGCCGCTCTGCGCGTACTGCGTGCAGATCTCCACGACGCGCTTGCTGTCGGTGACGGAGGCCTTCTCCACGCCTTCGAGTTTGATGTTCGCCTTGATGAACTCCACTGCGCGGTAGGCGCCGGTGGTGACCGCCTGGGTGGAGGCCCCGGTGAACCAGTAAATCATCGCGCCCCCGGTAATGAGCCCAAGCATGAAGGGTGCATGCAGCAGCGAGAGGTTCTGCACGCTGTGCGTCAGTCCGCCGGTGAGCGCCATAATGATGGAGAAGATCATCGTGGTGGCGCCGACCACCGCGGTGCCGATGAGCACCGGCTTGGCCGTGGCCTTGAAGGTGTTGCCGGCGCCATCGTTGGCCTCCAGCAGATGCTTGGCGCGCTCGAACTGCACGTCGATGTTGAAGTCCTTCTTCAGCTCGCCTTCGATGTTGGGGACGTTTTCGATAAGGGACAATTCATAGACGGACTGAGCGTTGTCGGTCACCGGGCCATAGGAGTCCACGGCGATGGTGACCGGGCCCATGCCAAGGAATCCGAAGGCGACCAGGCCGAAGGCGAAGACCGCGGGCGCGAGCATCAGGTCCGCCATAGAGGCTCCCTGGCTGAAGTAGTAGCCCATGCCCATCAGGCCGACCATGCAGAGCCCCAGCCAGTAGGCCGAGAAGTTGCCCGCGACGAAGCCCGACAGAATCCCCAGAGATGCACCGCCCTCCTGCGCGGAGGTGACGACTTCACCCACGTGGCTGGAATCGGTCGAGGTAAAGACTTTGACCAGTTCGGGGATGACGGCGCCGGCCAGGGTTCCGCAGGAGATGATGGAGGCAAGCTTCCACCAGATGGTGCCGTCGCCCAGTCCCGGAATCATGAGGTAGGAGACGATATAGGTGAGGATGATGGAGACAATCGAGGTGATCCAGACCAGCGAAGTCAACGGCGCCTCAAAGCTCATATCGTCGGAGTCAGCGTACTTCGCGTGTGCGATGAAGCTGTTGAGGAAGAATGCGCCGGCGCTCGAGACCAGCATGGCGACGCGCATCACGAAGATCCAGACCAGGAGCTGCACCTGCGTCTCCGGAGTCTTGACTGCGAGCAGGATGAAGGTAATAAGAGCTACGCCGGTGACCCCGTAGGTCTCGAAGCCGTCGGCCGAGGGGCCGACCGAGTCGCCCGCGTTGTCGCCGGTGCAGTCCGCAATGACGCCCGGGTTGCGCGCGTCGTCTTCCTTGATCTTGAAGACGATCTTCATCAGGTCGGCGCCGATGTCGGCGATCTTGGTGAAGATGCCGCCGGCGATGCGGAGGGCCGCCGCGCCCAGGGACTCGCCGATAGCAAAGCCGATGAAGCAGGGGCCGGCGTAGTCACGCGGGACGAAGAGCAGGATGAAGAGCATGATGAGCAGCTCAACGGAGATCAGCAGCATGCCGATGCTCATGCCTGCCTTCAGCGGAATGGCGTAGATGGGGTAGGGCTTGCCGCGCAGGCCGGCGAAAGCCGTGCGCGAATTGGCGAAGGTGTTGACGCGGATGCCGAACCAGGCGACTCCATAGCTGCCGGCGATGCCAACCACGCTGAAGAGCAGGATGATGGGCAGTGTGACGCCGATCGACTTACCGGGTACCGGCGCCAGATATCCGAAGTAGAGGCCGATGATGACCGCGATAAAGGCCCATAGAATAAGGATGAATTTGCCCTGGGTAACGAGATAGGTCTTGCAGGTCTCATAGATCAGGTCGGAGATCTCAAGCATCGTGCGATGCACCGGCAGGTTCCGCAATTGCACGTAGATTGCGAGGCCGAAGAGCAGACCGCCGACACAGAAGAGCAGGCCGATCATCAGCAGGGCATGGCCGTTCATGCCGAAGAAGTTCACCGTCCTCAGGTCCGGCAGGATCAGGTTGGCTTCGCCGCCGCCTCCCTGTTCCGGCTGCGCGTAGGCGCATGCAGGCAGCAGCAGGCCCAGAACGACCGCCAGAGCCTTGTAATACCGCTTTAAAAAAGCTGCGGCGCCCGTTAGGATGGCGCCGGAGATCTGCTGCGTGGCCGTGGTCCCCATATCGGGGGCCGCAGCCCTCCGCAGGAACAACCGGGCAATGGGCAGCGAAATGCCGCTCACTCCCAGAAAAAAGTAAACCGAACCCAGAACCGTCACATGTCCCTCCGGACAAAAAAATTTGAAAGCCGAACACACTGCGACTACGGGCCGAAATTGGGCGACATCAGAGATGCCGGTGAAATTGACGACGGAAGCCTACCACTCTGTAACGCGGCTGTCTCGGCCCCGCGTCACATAAATTTACGGGTGGGACAACATGCAAACGCACGCCCCGGATGGTGGAAGTGGTCCTGCCACTCCGGGCTTGGGCGGTAGGGTAAGATGCAGCGCAACCGGTGCCCCGCAGCATCAACAAACTGAGCAGAGGAGCAGATGGATGATTCTTTCGGCGGCCACTTCGAATCCCGGCAAGCTGCGCGACTTTGCATGGGCCGCGCAGGGATATCTGCCAGGCGGCGAGCCAGTGGAGATTGTGCCGCTGCCGGGCCTGAGCCGGATCCCGCCTCCCGTAGAGGACGGCGCGACCTTCGAAGAGAATGCACGGCTGAAGGCGGTCTACTATTCGCGCTGCGCGCCGGAGGCGTGGGTAGTTGCGGACGACTCGGGACTGGAGGTCGACTCGCTGGGCGGCAGGCCCGGCGTGCGCTCGGCGCGCTTTGCGGAGGATGTCGGGCCAAGATCGGATGCGGAAGAGATGGGCATTGCTCTCTCCGGCGCGGAGATCGATGAGCGCAATAATGCAACACTGCTGCAGCTGATAGAAGGCGTGCCGGCGGAGAAGCGCGCGGCGCGCTATCGCTGTGTACTGGCCCTGGCGCGGTGTGGCGAGGTGGCCGCGACTGCGGAAGGCTTGCTGGAGGGAAGGATGCTGTTTGCCCCGCGTGGGGCCGGGGGCTTTGGCTATGATCCGTTGTTCCTGTTGCCGGACCTGAATCTCACGATGGCGGAGATCGATCCGGGCACGCGATTGAAGGTAAGTCACCGTGGCAGAGCGCTGCGGGTGCTGCTGGAGCGCATCCAGCAGGTTCCACTAATCGCTCGCGATGTGCGGTGATCGCACCGAAACGGCCCTCCATGGTTGACGCCCCCACACGGCCAGCGAAATAATCCACTTGCCGCGGCGTTGCCACTTATCTGTGTGCGCTGTCATCCGGCGGCATTCTCCAGGAGCTTTGCAACATGGCAACCGCTGCGCCTCCCGCACCGTCACGTCCGCTCAAGTCCGGCATCCGTCCGTTACAGCCGGGCGTGGGGCATTCCTTTCTTTGGCGCAAGCTGCATTCGCTCTCGGGCATTGTGCCTATCGGCGCGTTCCTGATTGAGCACATTGTGTCCAACTTTGAAGCGATGAACGGGCCGCTGGCGTACGCGCAGCAGGTCAAGTTCCTGAACTCGCTGCCTCTGGTTCGCGTCCTGGAATGGGCGTTCATCTTTATCCCGCTCGCGTTCCACGGAATCTACGGTGTGGTGATCGCGTTCAAGGGCCGGCAGAACGTCAATGTCTATCCCTGGGCAGGGAACTGGGGCTACCTGACGCAGCGCATCACCGGTATCATCGCCTTCCTCTACATCATTCAGCATGTTCTGCGGCAGCGCTTCATGGGCGTCAGCCTGCCGGAGCATCCGGGCGCGGCCTTCGCGAAGGTGCAGCATGAGCTGTCAAACCCGTGGATGCTGGCCATCTACATCATCGCGATGATCGCGACCTCCTGGCACTTCGCCTATGGCACATGGCTGTTTGCGGCGAAGTGGGGGATCACGCCCGGCGATAACGCGCGCAGGAAGTTTGGCTACGTCTGCACGGCGGGAGGCGTTCTGCTCTGTGTGCTGGGACTGGCAAGCATCTACGCCTTCGTCGGCAACCCGAAGTACAAGAACGCGCCGGAGGACGTGATGCCGGCACAGCCGCCGGGAGTGATGGCGCCTACAGTACAGACAGGCGTTCCGCTGACCGTGCAGTAAAGAATTGGTGTGACTGACGCGGCCGAGCCGCGGAGTGATCTTGTGGGCTTGCGAGCCCTGAAGGAAGTCCAGAATGGCAGCAACACCACGCATCATCGTCGTTGGCGGAGGCCTTGCAGGGCTGGCCGCCGTGATCAAGATCGCCGAGGCCGGCGGCAAGGTGGACCTGTTCTCGATTGTGCCGGTGAAGCGGTCGCACTCGGTCTGCGCGCAGGGCGGCATCAACTCAGCGAAGAACCTGAAGGGCGAGGGCGACTCCACCTGGGCGCACTTTGACGACACCATCTACGGTGGCGATTTCCTCGCGGACCAGACGCCCGTGAAGCAGATGTGCGAGCGCGGGCCGGGCATCATCGACCTGCTGGACCGCATGGGCGTACCGTTCAACCGCACGCCGGAGGGCCTGCTGGACTTCCGCCGCTTCGGCGGGACGCTCTTTCATCGCACGGCCTTCGCGGGCGCGACCACCGGACAGCAACTGCTCTACGCGCTGGACGAGCAGGTGCGGCGTTATGAGTCCGAAGGCAAGGTCACGAAGTACGAGGGCTGGGAGTTCCTCTCGGCCGTGCTGGACTCGAAGGGCGCCTGCCGCGGCATCTGCGCGATGGACCTGCGGACGATGGAGGTGCGCACGTTCCCTGCGGACGCGATCATCGTCTGCACCGGCGGCAATGGGGCGATCTTCGGCAAGTCGACGAACTCGGTGGTGTGCACCGGCTCGGCGCAGTCGGCGCTGTACCAGCAGGGCGCGTATTACGCCAACGGCGAGTTCATCCAGGTGCACCCGACCTGCATTCCCGGCGACGACAAGCTGCGCCTGATGAGCGAGAGCGCGCGCGGCGAGGGTGGCCGCGTCTGGGTGCCCAAGGACAAAAACGACAAGCGCGCGCCGAAGTCGATCCCCGAGGGCGACCGCTGGTACTTCCTCGAGGAGTGGTATCCCAAGTATGGCAACCTGGTGCCGCGCGACGTGGCGACGCGCGCCATCTTCAAGGTGGTGTATGAGCACCATATGGGCATTGACGGCCAGGCAATGGTCTATCTGGACCTGACGCACATCGACCGCGAGACCCTGAACCGCAAGCTCGAAGGCATCCTCGAGATCTACGAGAAGTTTGTCGGCGTGGACCCGCGCGACGAACCCATGAAGATCTTCCCCGGCATGCACTACACCATGGGCGGCCTGTGGGTGGACTTCAACCAGCAGACGAACATTCCGGGCATCTTCGCGGCGGGTGAGGCGGACTTCTCCATCCACGGCGCGAACCGGCTGGGCGCAAACTCACTGCTTTCGTGCATCTACGGCGGCTTTGTCGCCGGGCCGAATGCGATGGCTTACGCCAAGGGCCTGGCTGCGCAGGAGGGTGACGGCGGAGCGGCGGCGGAGCTGGCACGGCAGAAGGAGAAGAACGAGGCCCTGCTGAAGAACCCGGGCACGGAGAATCCCTTCAAGATCTGGCGCGAGCTGGGTGAGACCATGACCAAGCACGCGACTATCATCCGCTACAACGCAGGCCTGGAAGAGGCGGATGCGAAGATCGTGGAGCTGCTGGAGCGGTTTGAGAACGTGAACCTCTCCGACAAGAGCCAGTGGGCGAACACAAGCTTTGCCTTTGCCCGGCAGGTGTACAACATGCTGGAGCTGGGCCGGGTGATTGTGCAGGGGGCGCGGCTCAGGGATGAGAGCCGCGGCGCGCACTACAAGCCGGACTTCCCGGACCGCAACGACGAGAAGTTCCTGAAGACCACCAAGGCGAGCTATGTTAGCGGCGCGCCGAAATTTGAGTATGCGGATGTGGATGTCAGCCACATCAAGCCGCGGCCGCGGCGGTACGACGCGGCGAAGTAAGGGCTTCCAGGCAACGTTTTTTGAGGTGCGAGTGACGGCAGCGCGACAGCGGCGAGTTGACCTTCGTGGCAGTTGGGACCATCCTACTGTGCATTATGGATGCTCACCCAACTTTGACCATGACCGTTTACATCCTGCTGGTGGCCGCAGCGCTGCTGGTGATTGCCTACTGGGTGCTGTACACCCGGCGGCTGAAGGTGCCTCCGCATGTTGGCAAGGACGAGGGCATCGCGATTGCAACGCAGGAGAAGGAACGGACGCACAGAACCGGCATGATCTGAACCGCTGCCGGATCGTTCCGCGTTGCTCGGGAAGAGGGAAAGTTCTGCGCCTGAACCACAGCCCTCGGATGCGCTGCGAAAGTTCAAGGAAGAAAAGGGGCTGCGCGCTCCTGAGGGCAAAGAATGGCTAACAAAACGATCGAAGTTGAGATCCACCGCCAGGCGTCGCCGGACCAGCCGGCACGTACCGAGCGCTTCTCCATCCCCTACCGCCCCAACATGAACATTACAGCGCTGCTGGGCGAGATCGCGCTGAACCCGACGACGGTGGATGGCAAGGCCACCACGCCGATCACGTATGACTCGAATTGCCTGGAGGAGATCTGCGGCAGCTGCGCCATGCTCATCAACGGCCGCGCGCGCATGGCCTGCTCGGCGCTGGTGGACAAGCTGGAGCAGCCGATCCGGCTGGCGCCGCTGTCGAAGTTTCCGGTGGTGCGCGACCTCTCGGTCGACCGCAGTGTGCTCTTCGAGAACCTCAAGGCCGTGAAGGCTTGGGTGCCGATCGACGGCACGTACGATCTGGGCTCCGGGCCGAGGCAGTTTCCCCAGGTGCAGGAGGAGCGCTACCCGCTGTCCAACTGCATCAGCTGCTGCTGCTGCATGGAGGTCTGCCCGCAGTTCAACGAGTCGACGAACTTCGTCGGTGCGGCGACCATCGCGCAGGTCAGGCTCTTCAACATGGACCCTGCGGGCGCGGTGTTGAAGGAAGAGCGTCTGCGCGCGCTGGCCGGAGAAGGCGGTATCCAGGAGTGCGGCTACGCCCAAAACTGCGTTGAGGCCTGTCCCAAGCAGCTTCCGCTTACCGAGGCCATCTCCGATGTGGGACGAGACGTGATCGTGCAGCAGGTGAAGGACCTCTTCAGCCGGTAGGAACTAAAGAGGTCCCGATCGCCCGCTCTCGCGCCTCATTTGCAGAACAGCGTGCCTCCGGGATTATTGGCCTCGTTGGCAAGGATGCGGTTCTGTGCCCGGCGCGCCAGGCGCATGGCGATGTTGCGTATGCGGCGGTCTGAAGTCTGGAACCGATCGATTGTGGTTTCGGAGGCCTTCTCAACGGCCTGGTGCGCGGGGCGGGCATACATTTTGGTTGAGCTGAGTCCACGAGCCATACTGTTTCTCCTCTAAATTACCCTGAGAGTACGGCCATCACAGAGAGACTGTCTGTGATGGCCGTCATCCTCCGCTCCGCCCCTTGTTTTCAACGTGAAGCGCGGCTGCCGAAGAAGAAATGGAATCATCCCGGGAGTGTGTAACATCAAAGCAACATGCTCCCTAAATGTTGTGCATGGATAGCTGCCTGCCTGCTCGCGTGTGTTCCCCCGGGCGTCTTCGCGCAAGGGGCTTTGCCCTCTCAGCCCATTCCTGTCGTTGAGTTGAACGCCGCCGCTGCCGCTGCGCTCTCGTCTCTGCCGGACGCGCCGGGCATGGAGCAGACGGCCCCGCCCGCCGACTCCGGCGCTGCAGCCGGCCAATCCGCTCCCCCGGCACGGGGCCAGCAGCCCAAGCGCATCCTGGGCATCATGCCCAACTATCGCGCCGTCAGCGCTGGCCAGGTGCCGCCGCCGCCCACTCCGCGGCAGGCCTTCAAGATTGCCACGCAGAACAGTTTCGACTATTCGGCCTTCGTCTTTGTGGGCGTCACCTCGCTGCTCGCGGAGAACAGCAACTCCCACAAGCAGCTCGGCAAGGGCGTCAAGGGTTTTGGCCGCTATTACTGGCGTGGCTTCCTGGACAAGACGGACGGCAACTACCTGGTCGTATGGGCGCTGCCCTCCGTACTGCACGAGGATGAGCGCTATTACACCAAAGGCAGCGGCAATGTGCTGGGGCGTGCGGTCTACGCTGCGTCGCGCATCGTGATTGCGCGCAACTACCAGGGGCGGAATACCTTCAACGCCTCGGAGATATTCGGGCGTGGAATTGCGCAGGGGGTCTCGCTGAGCTACTATCCCAGCTCGGACCGAACGGCGGGCGAATTGGCCTCCAAGTACGGGTGGGCACTGGGACGCGATGCGCTGACCAATACCTTCCGCGAATTCTGGCCGGACATCGCGGCGCATCTTCACCGCCGCCGCTCTTAAGCCTTCTGCTAACTCAGCGGCCGAACTGACGCAGGTGGTGGTCGGTGTGCAGCCAGCCCCAGCGCATCCAGTCCTTCCGGTACATCGGGCCAAAGATGGGATGGGCAGGTGACGGCATCTGGCGGCAGGCGACGAACCGATCCATGCGGTCGAGCAGCAGCGCGCGGTCTGCCTCAAACTCCGCGGGTTGTGTCCCTCCGATCTGCTGGTTCATTGCAGGAATCGTCGGCACGCCCTGCGGCCACTTTCTTGGAAAGTACAGCGCCAGCCACTTGTAGAGGCCGCGCGGAATGGGCGGATGACTGGCCGTGCTGGGCGGCATAGGGTGTTCGCCCAACGGGCCGGCAAACGAGTCCGCCATATGGCATACCGTCTGAGCGGCTGTCATGGAGCCCCAGCGTGGGGTGTCTGCAGGCCTAAGCGAGGCGATACGGGCGCGGAGTGCAGCAACCTCGGCGGTGTTGGCCAGATTTTTCATCGGGCAGGCTGCTTAGCGGCCCATCCAGCCGCCGTCGACGACCAGCACGTGGCCGGTGACGTAGTCCGCGGCGCGGGAGGCGAGGAAGACAGCTGCGCCGGTGAGGTCGCTGGGCTGGCCCCAGCGGCCGGCAGGGATGCGCTCTAGGATCTGCCGGTTGCGGGTGGCGTCGGCCTGCAGGGCCTCGGTGTTGGTGGTGGCGAAGTAGCCCGGCGCGATGGCGTTGACCTGGATCTGCTTAGGCGCCCACTCGTTCGCCAGTGCCTTCGTCAGCTGCGCGACGCCGCCTTTGCTGGCCGCGTAGGCAGGTACGCGGATGCCGCCCTGGAAGCTGAGCAGCGAGGCGATGTTGACGATCTTGCCGGGCGCATTGCGGCCGATCATGTCGCGCGCGGCGAGCTGCGAGAGCTGGAAGACGCTGGTGAGGTTGACCTGCATTACGCGGTTCCAGTCTTCGAGCTTCCAGTCTTCGGCGGCCTCGCGATAGATGGTGCCGGCGTTGTTGACGAGGATGTCGACGCGGCCGAACTTGGCGAGGACCTCGGCGAAGAGCTTCTCCGGCCCGGCGGTATCGGAGAGGTCCGCCTGAAAGGCGTGGGAGCGGCCGCCTGCCGCGTTGATGGCGGCTGCGGTCTCGTCGGCGGGACGGCTATTGCCGTGCACCGCGACGGCTGCGCCGCACTGCGCGAGGGCATGGGCAATGGCCGCGCCAAGTCCGGTGGCGGAGCCGGTGACGAGCGCAACCTGGTTGTCGAGACGGAACTGGTCGAGAATATTCGCGGTAGTCGTGGTCATGGGGTCCGCAGTCATGGGTTCAATGTCCAGCTTATGCGGTCGCGAGGGTCCGGGCAAACGCTGGACGCAGGTGTGCGTGTACCGGCCGAATCGGGGCTAGCTCGCTCCGCTACAATGGGGAGCGGTGTTCGCGGGCGGAGTGAGCGCCTGCGGCCAAAACCCGCGACTGCGAGGAGAGTAATGAAGCTTTTACAGATGGCCGATCCTGTGCGCTATGCGCGGATGACGAGCGCGGAGCTGCGCGAGACGTTTCTGCTGGAGGGGATGTTCAAGCTGGGGCAGATTGAGTATGCCTATGTCGATCTGGATCGCACGGTGATCGGGTCGGCAGTGCCGGCGGGAGCTCCGCTGACGCTCGAAACACAGCCGGAACTGCGTGCGGACTACTTCCTGGAGCGGCGCGAACTGGGCGTCTTCAACGTAGGCGGCGCTGGCACGGTGACGGTGGATGGCGCGGTCTTCGAGCTGGACAAGATGGACTGCCTGTACGTGGGCCGCGGCAACAAGGCTGTGACCTTTGCCAGCAAGTCGGCGGACAAGCCGGCGTACTTCTACCTGTTGAGCTATCCGGCGCATGCGGTATACCCGACGAAGCTGGTGAAGTTCGCCGAGATCAAGCCGGTGGAACTGGGCTCGCTGGAGACCTGCAACAAGCGCAGGATCTACAAGGCGATCCACCGCGAGGGTGCGCAGAGCTGCCAGTTGGTGATGGGCTTTACGCTGCTCGAGACCGGCAGCAACTGGAACACCATGCCGGCGCACGTGCATATGCGTCGCAGCGAGGTGTATTTTTACTTCGACGTGGAGCCGGACCAGCGCGTAGTGCACCTGATGGGGCCGCCGGATGCGACCAGCCACATCGTGATGGCGGACAAGCAGGTGGTGGTGTCGCCGGGCTGGTCGATCCACGCAGGAGTGGGGACCAAGAACTACGGCTTCTGCTGGGGCATGGGCGGCGAGAACCAGGACTACGCGGACATGGATCCGGTAGCGATTAAGGATCTCAAGTAACCACGTAGCGCGACGATTTGAGGGAATACGATGTCCGGCAAGAACAGCCTGAAGCTGCGCAAGAAGGAAGACTGCAAGTGGGATGAGGTAAGCCTGGGCGAGGTGATGCTGCGGCTCGATCCGGGCGATGTGCGCGTGGCCACGACGCGCCAGTTCCAGGTGTGGGAGGGCGGCGGCGAGTACAACGTCGCGCGCGGCCTGCGGCGCTGCTTTGGGTTGAAGACGGCTGTGGTGACGGCGCTGGCGGACAACCCCGTAGGCCGCCTGGTCGAGGACCTGATGTTGCAGGGCGGCGTCGATCTCTCCCACCTGAAGTGGACGAAGTATGACGGCGTGGGTCGCGCAGTGCGCAACGGCCTCAACTTCACCGAGCGCGGCTTTGGCGTGCGCGCTGCGCTTGGTTGCAGCGATCGCGGCCACACCGCTGTCAGCCAGCTGAAGCCCGGCGAGATCGACTGGGACGAGATCTTCGGCAAGGAGGGCGCGCGCTGGTTCCATACCGGCGGCATCTTCTGCGCGCTCAGCGAGACGACGCCCGAGGTCGCCAAGGAGGCGATGTCGGCCGCGCGCAAGCATGGCACGATGATCAGCTATGACCTGAACTATCGCGACTCTCTGTGGAAGGCCATCGGCGGCAAGAAGCGTGCCACCGAGGTGAACCGCGAGCTGGCGAGCTATGTCGACGTGATGATCGGCAATGAAGAGGACTTTACCGCGGCGCTGGGCTTCGAGATCGAAGGCGTGGGAGACGACCTCGGCGAGCTGGACTCGGCGAACTTCCGCCGCATGATCGAGAAGGCCGTCGCGGCGTATCCGAACTTCCGCGCGGTGGCGACGACGCTGCGCCATGCCAAGACGGCCACCGTGAACGACTGGGGCGCGGTGTGCTTCTACGAGGGCCAGTTCCATGAGGCGAGGCCGATGCCGGACCTCGAGATCTTCGACCGGGTCGGCGGCGGTGATTCCTTCGCCTCGGGACTGATCTACGGCTTCCTCGAAGAGAAGGGCGCGGACTGGGCCGTCAACTGCGGCTGTGCGCATGGCGCGCTGGCGATGACGACCCCCGGCGATACGACGATGGCGACCTTCGACGAGGTGCAGCGAATCATGAAGGGCGGCGGCGCGAGGGTACAGCGCTAATCAGTGCGTAGAGAGGTCCGGCATGGCAGCGAAGCTCAGTCTGGTTGCCCTGATAGCTATTTCCGTTTTGGCTGGCGCAAGCCGTGGGCGTGCACAGGACCAGTCCGCACCGATCGTTGAAAAGCCCGCTGTCCCATCCTTTGAGGTGGCGACGATCAGGCCAGACTCATCCACCTATGGAGGTTCAAGCGGACTCTCCCATGGTCGATTCTTGGCAACAGACGTAACTATCAGAGGACTGCTGAGGTTTGAGGCATTTGACATCCCGGACGCCCGCATTGTGGGCGGTCCGAAGTGGATGGATTCGGCGCGTTTTGATTTCGAGGCCAAGCTGGATCCGAACGACGCAAGCCGCATCGACTCCCTTGCTCCTTCACAACGAAATGAGATGAAGGAAACTTTGGTTCAGAAGCTGCTTGCCGAGCGCTTTCAATTCAAATTTCATTGGGAGCAGCGTGAACTGCCAGTTTACGCGCTCACATCTGCGAAGGGCGGACCGAAGCTAAAACCGGCAGCGGATGCGAAGCGTGGCCCCCAGTGGTCCTTAGGTTCCGGCAAATTGCAGTGCAAGGATGTAACACTCAGCCAACTGGCTGATCTGTTCACGCAGGCAGCCTCGAACGAACTCGGCCGCGTCGTCGTGGATCGAACGGGTGTTCCGGGTGCTTTCGACCTAAACTTGAGCTGGGCTCCGGACACAGGTGCATCTGCATCCAATACCCCCGCTGGTCCTTCCCTCTTTACCGCCGTTCAGGAGCAGCTTGGTCTCAAGCTTGAGTCAGCTAAAGCCCCGGTGAAAGTCCTGGTCGTCGATCAGCTTGAGATGCCTTCAGAAAACTAGCGGCGGAAGATGGAGCCAACCATGCACTAGAATAACCCGCATGGTTAAGTCTGAGGTTCTTGTCTCACTTCGCGAAATAGGCCTCGTGCCAGTCCTCCGTGCGGAGAGCGAAAGCCAGGCGCTGGCGCTGGCTTCGGCAATTGCGGCGGGCGGGGTAACGGTGCTGGAAGTCACGATGACTGTCCCCGGCGCCATTCGCGTGATGCGCAAGCTGGCTGAGGAGCGGCCGGATATCCTGATTGGCGCGGGCACGGTGCTGGACGCCGAGACGGCGCGCGCCTGCATTCTGGAGGGCGCACAGTTTGTCGTGAGTCCGGCACTGAACCTGAAGACCATCGAGATGTGCCATCGCTATGGTGTGGCGGTGCTGCCGGGTGCGCTGACGCCGACCGAGATTCTCACCGCATGGGAGGCAGGCGCGGACGTGGTCAAGGTCTTCCCGGCGAGCGCGCTGGGTGGAGCGAAGTATCTGAAGGCCGTGAAGGCGCCGCTGCCGCAGGTGGAGCTGATCCCGACCGGCGGTGTCTCTCAAGCCACTGCTGCCGAGTTTCTGGAGGCCGGGGCCTTCGCGCTGGGCGTGGGAGCGGACCTGGTGAATCCAAAGCTGATCGCCGAGGGCAAGCCCGAGGTAATCACGGAAAATGCGGCAAAATACCTGGCAATTGTCCGGCAGTTCCGCGGGACACAGCCCCTCGCCCGGTGAACCGCGAGCATTGGATTCTGCTCTCATTTGACGAAGCTTACGAAAGACACCAGGTCGCGCTTACTAAAGACCATTGGCATGCATCCTAGCCGGTGTGATACATAGCGGCTATAGATACCAGTTTGCTCTCGAGCTTCGTCCCCCGGGCCAGGGATGCTATGCAAGCCCCTTCCGTCCCGAGGTATGACCTATGACGTCAGCCACTCAAGTCGTCTGTCCGACCTGCAAGGCCGCCGCAGCCATGCGGGTCAGCCGCAGCGGCTTTCTTCAGCAGAAGGTTCTTTCGCACTTCGGCATCTATCCGTGGAAATGCGGCGCCTGCGGCTCCGGCTTCCTGGCCAGACGCCGCGGCCAGCGCACACGCCCGGCTTCCGAGAATGAATCGGAGGGTATAGCAGGGCATCGTCGCGAGGCCTAACCCCTCCATTTCCGGCTGCGGCCTTATATGGCCGGCGGCTGGCGCACCCACAACAATGGTTGGTGAATCGGCAACGTGCGCTGAACCTCCGGACTGGGCGGATCCGGCTGCAGAGTCTTCCAGAGGCCTGCATACTCGGGTCGCTGGTAGGCACGCGCGGCAAACAGCAAGCTTACGCGGCGGCTGGGCAACTCTCCAAAGTGGCTGGAGTCGGCGCGGTAGGGCCATCTGCCGCGGTCCGCGATGAACGGGAAGTAGTACGCTACGGCGGCGCGCATGCTTGGGCCTTCGTCCAACTGGTAGTCCCAGACGCTTTCGAGCCGCGTGGAGAGCAGTTGGCAGACCGCAGCGAGCATGTCCAGGTTGAAGAGCGAGTCGCGGTAGGGCGTCTGCGAGGTGATCTCGTGCGGAAAGTAGCCGTCGGGCGAGATCTGTGCGCGCAGCATCGTTGACTTGAACAAGTGGCGCAAGCTGCCGAGGGCGTTGTCCTCGGAGCGGCCCACATCGCCTGTGGGCGCGGCAAGGTAGGCGCAGGCGCTGGCCTGCAGAAGCCAGGATGTTGCGTGGTGGTTCCTGCTGTCGCGGGCCAGTGCTGCAAGACGAGGTCCTGAGTCGCGCCGGTCGGTGAGCCAGTGATAGTACTCGGCGAACCATGCGCGGACAGCGGCGCGGTCGGTCTCCTCCAGCGGAGTGAGGAAGGGAAGTGCCTGCGCGATCTCGACCAGAGGCAGCGCCTCCAGAATGCCCTGATAGCTGCCGCTGACCACAGCCGATTCTGTGTGTGCTTCGGCCGCGTCCGCAACAGTAGTTTTTGCGGCTGCGGGCGGCGCCTGCGCGAGATCCATCGACGGCTTCATGCGAGTCTTCGGCGTAACAAACCAGGCGCGAAGGTGCAGCCCGGCGTGATTTGCGTAGCGAGAATCCCCGGTGAGCGCATAGGCTGCAGCGAGCGCAGGCACGGCAAGGCCGAGGCTGAAGAGCGCGTCGCGGTGTGCGACGAAGGCTACGGATTTCGCACCAGTCGTCGCTTCGCGCTCCGAATAATATTCGTTGGCGGTCCCCGGACTGCGCGGACATAGCAGTAAGGTGATCGGTTCTGGCTCGAGTGTGAGGTACCGTTCAGCGGCTGCCAGGATGCGGTCGTGGTCGATGGCTGCGACGTCCGGCCGTGTTGCCGTTCCGGCCTGCGGCTGCGCGGCGAAGGCGGCTGCGCGCGCGGCCGGTGACCAGCCAAGCGCCGCGCCTGCGGAAAGTGCGCAGAAGCGCCGCCGGCTGGCTCGTGTGACCGGATTGGGTGGCGTAGGCATCTCTCTGTTTGGACGCAGTGCAGGAGACGATGCTACCGCATCACGTTCCATACTGCTGGAACCGGCGCAGGTTAGAATCTGGAACTTCAGGAGGCGAATGACGATCGAGTTCGGCCATCTCGCTGCTACGCACGTCGGTACCACGCTCACGGCGTCCTTTCTGGCCTCG
>DASZPF010000018.1:0-1642 GCA_035550395.1 Acidobacteriaceae bacterium | reverse complement strand
GCCGTCGCCGCACAGGACGAAGGTGTGGTGATTGACGATTTCGTGTCCGGGCTTGTTGTAGGCGGCGGCGAGATGCTTTTCTGCCATGGCCATGCCGACCGACATGGCGAGTCCCTGACCCAGTGGGCCGGTGGTGACTTCGACACCGTCTGTGAGGCCGTATTCGGGGTGGCCGGGAGTGATGGATTCCCACTGGCGGAACGACTGCAGATCGCTGAGCTTGAGCTTGTAGCCGGAGAGGAAGAGCGTGGAGTAAAGCAGCGCCGAGGCATGGCCGTTGGAGAGCACGAAGCGATCGCGGTCAGCCCATTTGGAGTGGGCAGGGTTGTGCTTCATGAGCTTGTGGAAGAGCAGATAAGCGATAGGCGCGCAGCCCAGAGGCGCGCCAGGGTGGCCGCTCCTGGCCTTTTCAACCGTATCGACGGCGAGCAAGCGCAATGTGTCAATCGAAAGCTGGTCAAGTGAAAGAGTCGGCAGGCTTGAAGTCGTCATGCTATGAGCTTGTCCTTTCAGTTGGAGTGCAGCAGCACCCGGTAAAACGGACGTGAATCGTATCAGGAAACGAATTCGATCGTGACTTTCACATTGTATCCAAGCCAGGCGTTCCGTTCGGGCCAGTGGATAGTCCACTCGAGTTCGGAGGCCTCATGACCGGGGGTGAGATCGACGAAGTAGCCGGCACTGCCCATGGGACGGGCGGAGGAGACGTGCCGGGTCTTCCAGTTGTCGCAGGTCCAGACGAGATCAAAGTGGCCTTCCTCGAGAATGCGCAGCGTCTCACCGGCTTCGATGCTCTGGATGGGCCTGCGGCGGCTATAAAATTCGAGGCTGCGGCGAGTGCGGCGACGGCCCTCGGGATCGGAGTAGCGGCTGTAGACCGGATCAATGCGGTCGAAGACCTTGCCGTCGACGGCAGAGCGGAGGAGCTTGAGGTACTCGGCATGGGCCCAGACAAGCGGGACGGCAGAGCCGGCGGGGTGGCCGATGCGCAGCGAGGTGTCCGGGCGGTCGGGCTCGTCCCAGACCTGCTCGGGCATCATCTGGCCACCGGTGGCGAACTTCTCATAGCTGGCGATGAAGGGTGAAATGTCGTTGCCAGCAGCCAGCTCGTAGTGAGCGCGTTCGCCGCCAAGAAGCGGCCATACGCGGCCCTGACCCCAGCCGAGATAAGGACCACCGTCGGGGCGCTGGCCGTAGCCGTCATTGTTGTAGCGGAGCCAGCCGGGACCCTGAGGGAGATCGCGCTTGAGGACTGCGTCGACGACTTTGAGCGAGTCGATGATGAGTGGATCGGCCGCGTGGCGGACACCGTAGCGGACCAGTTCAAGAAATCCCGCGTCGATGATTTCGCGTGCCTCAAACTCGTAGCGCGTGCCGGGCTGGCGGTTGGAAAGACGGACCAGCTCTTTGCCGCAGCTCTCATGCGCGTAGGCCTCACCGCACTCGGGCGGGCGGATGCGCATGTAATGGCGACGTACCTCGGGATGGAGCACGCCGTTGTTGGTGACAGTCCAGTCTTCGAGGTGGTGCTCGATCCAGTCAGCGAACTCTTCGAGGAAGCAGGCCAGTTCGGCTGACTCATGTGCGCGGGAGATTTCCGCGGCGCAGATAAGGCCGCTGATTACGGCGGCGAGCGTGGATG
>DASZPF010000017.1:0-91539 GCA_035550395.1 Acidobacteriaceae bacterium | reverse complement strand
GGACTGCGAGAAGCCGGAGAAAGAGCTGAGGTCATTGTTGCCGGTGATGACGACATCGACGCCGGGGACCGAGGCGATGTCGAATGCGTTGGCGACGCCGGTGGGGGTCTCGATCATGACGACGACGAGCATGTTGTCGTTGACGGTCTGGCGGTAGTTGATGCCGTTCGTTCCCCAGATACCGACAGCCTGCGCGGTGCCCTGGCTGCGGCGGCCCACGGGCGGATAGCGGGCCCACTTGGCGGCCTCTCGCGCGCGGTCCACATCATCAACGGTGGGGATGATGACGCCAAGGGCGCCGATGTCCGTGGCGTGCTGGATGTGCCACTCCTGTGCGTCGGGCAGGCGGATCATAGGGGTGGCGCGGACATGCGGGCAGGCGGCGATCATGGTAGCGACGTCCTTGAACTCCAGGGTGGAGTGCTGCATCTCGAACCATGTGAAGTCGTAGTGTTTGGCCTTTTCGCAGTAGCCGGCGGGGTCCATGGTGGACTGGGTGAAGCTGAAGACTCTCTGGCCGGCGAGCAGCTTTGCCTTGGCGGTGTTGTAGAGGGGCGCAGGGGCTGGGCCCTGGGTGGAAGACTGAGGGGGTTGCGCCCAGGTGGACATACTGGCAAACGCGGCGGCCGTGAGGATGGCCGCGGCAATTCGTTGCTTCAATACTTTCATCGCACGCCCCGGACCCGGACTTTGGGCAGTGCAACTATACCGCGATCCGCACGGCGCCCGCCGCAATTTTGGGAGTTCGCGCAACGCAAATAGAATCGAATGATGGGACAGTTTAATCCAAGGGACAAGTTAGCGGTGGTGTGTATTGGCTGAGCTTGTCTTTGATGAACTGAACTGGAAGCCTCACCACAATCCGTGGCTGGTGGCGCTGACAGTCACGCTGGCTACGTTTATGGAGGTGCTGGACACCTCCATTGCGAACGTGGCGCTGCCGCACATGGCCGGCACACTGGGCGCAAGCCAGGAAGAGGCGACCTGGGTGTTGACCAGCTACTTGGTGTCGAGTGCGATTATTCTGCCGATCTCCGGGTGGCTTTCGAACCGGCTTGGGCGGAAGCGCTTTTACATGTCTTGCGTGGCGATGTTTACGGTGTGTTCGATGCTGTGCGGCCTGGCGCAGACATTGCCGCTGCTGATTGTGGCGCGCGTGCTGCAGGGTCTTGGCGGCGGAGGACTGGCGCCGAGCGAGCAGGCGATCCTGGCGGACACCTTCCCGGTGGAGAAGCGTGGGCAGGCGTTTGCGCTGTACGGCATGGCGGTGGTGGTGGCGCCGGCCATCGGACCGACGTTCGGCGGATGGATTACGGACAACTTCAACTGGCACTGGATCTTTTTCATCAACCTGCCTGTGGGCCTGCTGAGCCTGTATCTTTCCAACCGCATGGTGGAGGACCCGCCGTTCCTGAAGGAGCGCAAGGAGGCCTCCAAGCACCTGAAGGTGGACTTTGTGGGGCTGGGACTGGTGGCCGTGGGCGTAGGCTTCCTTGAGTTCACCCTGGACAAGGGGCAGGAGAAGGACTGGTTCGGCGATCCGATGATTCGTACGACGGCGCTGATCGCAGTAGTGCTGGTGATCGCGTTCGCCGTATGGGAGTGGCGGCACCCGGACCCGATTGTGGACCTGAAGCTGCTGAAGAACCGCAACTTCGGCACGGCTGTATTCCTGCAGCTGATCCTGGGCATGGTGCTGTTCGGATCGACGGTGCTGATCCCGCAGTATCTGCAGGTGCTGCTGGGCTACACGGCGGAGCGTGCAGGTATGGTGCTGTCGCCGGGCGCCCTGCTGATGATGGTGATGATGTTCGTCTCCGGGCGGCTGGTAAGCAAGATGGACCCGCGGCTGCTGGTTTGCATGGCGTACCTGGGCACGGCGGCGGGCATCTACAACCTGACGCGGCTGGACCTGACGACGAGCTTTGGGCATGTGACGGAGTGGCGCATGCTGCAGGTGATGGCCCTGCCGTTCGTGTTCATCCCCATCAGCACGCTGAACTACGTGGGCGTGCCGGCGACGAAGTCGAACCAGATCTCGAGCCTTTCCAACTTTGCACGCAACCTGGGCGGAAGTGCGGGCACGGCTCTGCTGACGACGTACATTGCGCGCAGTTCGCAGGTGCATCAGTCCGCGCTGTCGGCCAATGTCGTCCCCGGGCAGACTGGATACCAGTGGTTCACAGGCCGTGTGGGAGAGATGCTGTCGCGCGGTGGGATGAATGCCGCGATGGCGCACAATATGGCGGTGGCAAGGGCCTATGAGATGATGCTGCGGCAGGCCTCCATGCTGAGCTATAAAAATGCGTTCATGATCCTTTCCGTGATGGTGGTGTGCCTGTCGCCGCTGCCGTTCCTGATGCGGCTGCCGCCCAAGCGCGGCCCGAAGCCGAAGCCGGAGGAGCTGGCGGCGCACTAAGGCAGGGCGAGCCTGCGGGTGAAAAATCCCAAAATGTGCGGGTCGCTTTTGATGCGATCAATCTCGCGTGCGTGCGTGCAAAGAAAAAGATAATTTCAGCCAATCCGATTCATGGGCCGAAGCGTTCCCCGAGTGCAAGCGAATCCACAGATCGCGCGGGGGACCACGGTGAGAGATGAACAGGAAACTGCACGCAGACATTTAAATCGCCGGAGTTTTATGGTCGGCGCAGGAGCCGTGGGCGCGATAGGTGCGGCGGCGGCGCTGACGGGCTGCGGCTCGAGCAACAGCAGCTCCATGACAGGAGGATCCGGAACAGGAGGATCGACCTCCTACACGGATGTGGACATTCTGAACTTCGCGCTGAACCTGGAATATCTGGAGGCGGAGTTTTATCTTCACGCGGCGACGGGTTCAGGACTCAACTCCTCGGATGCCGGTTCCGGGGCAGGTACGGTGACGGGCGGAACGCAGGTGATGGGGCTGACCGCCGCGCAGCAAAATATCCTGAACGAGATTGCGTATGACGAGCAGGAGCACGTGCGGTTTCTGCGCAAGGCTCTGGGCTCGGCGGCGGTAGCGCGACCTGCGATCGACCTGACGAATTCGTTCAACGCGCTGGCATCGGCAGCGGGCATCGCATCGACCTTCAATCCCTTTGGAAGCTGGGATGCCTTCATGGTTGGAGCGTTCATCTTTGAGGACGTGGGCGTAACGGCTTATGCAGGAGCGGCTCCGCTGATCTCCACTGCCGGAATTACCGCGGGATATCTGGGGGCGGCGGCCGGAATCATGGCGGTGGAGGCATACCACGCCGGCTACGTCCGCACCTATCTGACGGCACAGGCGGCGGCGAACTCGTCGTATCCGTACCTGGGATATGCGAACAAGGTCTCCGCGCTGCGGGCTACGCTGGGTGGCGGCAACGAGACCGCGCTGACGGTGCCGACCGGCACGACAACAGCGACTACGGTCGTGACTCCAAGCGCGATCGTGGCAGCATCTAGCTCGAACGCAGTGGGCTATGCGCGTACGACCGACCAGGTGCTGCACATCGTGTATGGCAGCCTGTCGAACACCTCAGGAGCGACGACCTCCGCAGCCGGGGTCGCCAAGGGCGCGTTTTATCCGAGCGGCCTGAACGGCAAGATCACCGTGACGCAAAGCTGAGCGCAATTAGAAAAGAGGACATGAAGATGGCGACCCAAGAGACGCGAATTCTGGACGAACTGATTGCAAACAGGCGCACATTGCTGAAGACGGGCGGTGCAGCTCTGGCTGCTCTGGCCATGCCCGCCGCGGCGCGTGCGGCAAGCACGGTGACCAGCTTCAGCGATAACGACATTCTGAATTTTGCACTTAACCTGGAGTACCTGGAGGCAAATTTCTACTACCTGGCGGCGTTCGGCACGAACATCAGCACAACGAACTCGCTGTATCCGACGGGCGCGATGCTGCAGAGCATCGGCGGTACCGGTACGCAGGGCTCGGTGACGGTGAAGGCGAACCCGAAGGTTCCGTTCAGCAGCCTGGCGGTGGCGGCATACGCGGTGGAGACGGCGATTGAAGAGGGCAAGCACGTGAACTACCTGCGGTCGGTGCTGGGTTCGGCAGCGGTGGCGCAGCCGGCCATCGACCTGACCACGTCGTTCAACACGCTGGCGATGGCGGCGGGCATCGGCCCCAGCTTCGATCCATTTGCGAATGATGCCTACTTCCTGATCGGCGCGTACATCTTCGAAGACGTTGGCGTAACGGCGTATTCGGGCGCGGCGCCGCTGTTTACGACGACCTCGACGGGCAAGACCTATCTTTCGGCGGCGGCGGGAATCCTTGCGGTGGAGGCCTACCACGCAGGACTGGTGCGGACGGCGATCAACGCGATGGATGTGGCGAATGGCAATACCGCGCTTCAGATGCTGACGCAGAAGATCTCTGCGACGCGCTATGCCTTGTCGAAGGCTGCGGCCCCAAGCTCCGGGACAGGCAGCGGCGCGGCAACGGCGACGGACGACATCGGCGTGGGCACACAGATGGTTTCGCTGGCAGGCGGGTCGAATGTGAGTGCGTCGACGATTGTGGATGCGGACTCAACGAACGTGATCGCGTTTGCGCGAAATACGACGCAGGTACTGAACATTGTGACCGGAGGCGGCGCGACGACCTCCGGCACCAAGGCGTCTGGTGTCTTCTTCCCCAGCGGGCTGAACGGAGTGCTCTCGTAACAGACGGGCCGGCGATGGCGGTGTGTAGCGGGGCTTCGCTGCACACCGCCTGGACACGGCATACTGGATAGGTGAGTCTGACGTTTGAGGTGAGCGCGACCGCGGCAGGCGGCGGTCGCAGAGGTGTGCTGCGGCTGCCGCACGGCGACGTGGAGACGCCGGTGTTTATGCCGGTGGGTACGCAGGCCACGGTAAAGACCGTGCCGCAGGACGTGCTGGAGCGGCTGGGCGGCGAAGGCGCGGCAGCGGAACTGGGTGCGCAGATCATTCTGGCGAACACCTATCACCTGTATCTGCGGCCCGGGCATGAGCTGGTGCGGCGGATGGGCGGCGTGCACCGCTTCATGAGCTGGCAACGTCCGATGCTGACCGACTCGGGCGGCTTCCAGGTCTTTTCTCTTTCCGAGCTGCGCAAGGTGACGGACGAAGGCGTCGAGTTCCGCTCGCACCTCGACGGCTCGAAGCACTTCTTCTCGCCGGAGCACTCGATGGAAGTGCAGATCGCGCTGGGCGCGGACATCATGATGGTCTTCGACGAGTGCGTGGAGACTCCGGCGACGTGGGAGCGCACGCGCGACTCCATGGGGCTGACGCATGCGTGGGCGGCGCGGTCCAAGGAGTATTTTGAGGCGCATAAACATGAGGTGCCGTGGGGCAGCTTCCATCCCACTCATCGCGATAAGACCGCGATGAATGGGGCACCCGATTTTTCTGGGAAGACGCAGGCGCTGTTCGGCATTGTGCAGGGCGGTATGTATGCGGACCTGCGGCGCGAGAGCGCGGAGCGTCTGGTGGAGATGGACTTTCCCGGCTACGCCATCGGCGGCCTGGCTGTCGGCGAGCCGCGCGAGGTGACGCGCGAGATGATCGCGCGCACGCTGGAGCTGCTGCCCAAGGACAAGCCGCGCTACGTGATGGGCGTCGGCTATCCCGACGAGATTGAAGAGTACGCGAAGATGGGCGTGGACATGATGGACTGCGTACTGCCTACGCGCGCTGCTCGGCATGGCCTGCTGTTTCGCTCGGCGGAGGCTGGCGAAGACGGCGCGGCGGTGCGGATGAATATCAAGCGTGTGGAGTTCGCCGAGGACCAACGCCCCATCGACGAACGCTGCACCTGCATGGTGTGCCGGCGATATACACGCGCGTACCTGCGGCATTTGTTCGTAGCCAAGGAGCCGCTGGCGCTGACCCTGAACTCCATCCATAACCTCAGCTTTTATCTGGACACAATGATGCGGGTGAGAGCAGAACTGGCGAAGGGCTAGCCTATAAAAAAGCGTGGTTCCAATGCCGCCGCGAAGATCTCTCCATACTGAATTTGTTTGTTCACGTTATTTTGGTATGGGAGATAAAGCTGAATTGTCTCCCCTGAACCATGTTCAAGGATGCAGCAGATGGCGTCTGATTTCTCAGTCTGGTTCGGAGGGACAACTCGACCGTCGTAGCAGATCCCGGCGGCACGGATGCTTTTCGTCTTTGCCTGGGTGCGAAAAACCTCCGTGAACTGATCGATCAGCTGTTGAGCGGAAGGGTGCTCGTCTCCATCGTGAGTTCCAACCATTTGGACCTCACCGCTGTTGTCGATGGCAGCCGCAAAGGGCAGGAACTCTCCATACTTTCCCAGCATTTGTTGGGCAAAGGGAAGTAAAGCGTTGAGCAGAGTATTCACTTCTTCATGAGCCATAAGCCTCCTCAAGCAATGTCACGGTTCTCGCAATGGGCAGGCCCATCACATTGAAGTAGCAGCCGTCGATGCGTGGGATCCAGCGGGCGGCGTAGCCCTGGATTCCGTAGGCTCCGGCCTTGTCGAGCGGTTCCGTGGTGGCGCAGTAGAGGTCGAGTTCGGCCTCGGGGATCTCGGCGAAGGTGACATCGGTGGATTCGACGGCGCTGGTGACGCCGGCGTGCGTTGCGGCTGCGATGCCGGTGAGGACCTGATGCGTTCGGCCGGAGAGTGCCCGCAGCATACGTTTTGCGTCGGCGGCGTCGGCAGGTTTGGCGAGGATGGAGTTGTCGAGGACGACGGTGGTGTCGGCGCCGAGGACGACGAGCTTTTCCCCACTCATCTCGCGGTGCTCGATGAATGGGCCACCCGATCCGAGCGGCTCGATGAATGGGACACCCGATCCGATGGGCGGGATGAATGGGCCACCCGGAGTGTGTTTGCTGAGGACGGCGCGTGCTTTTTCTTCTGCAAGACGGAGGACATACGCGGCGGGCGATTCGCCCTCGCGCTGCGACTCGTCGAGGTCGGCAGCTTCGATGGAAAAGGTGTATCCGGCCTGCGTGAGCAGCTCACGCCGGCGCGGCGAGGCCGAAGCAAGGATCAGGCGGAAGGGTTGGGCGGCTGGACTCAGAATATGACCTCAGGGGCTGAAGCCCCTTCGCCTGATAGCTGATCTTATGGCACGGCTGAAGCCGTGCCCTTCAGCAGAGCAGCGGTGCTTGATCGATTACACCCGGTCGATCGTCGCGGTCACGCGCATGACGTGCGTCTCGCCGGGCTGCAGCGTGATGGTGTTGTCGCCGACGTTGGCCGTCTCGATGGCGGTCATGTGCAGCCAGGCGTCGGGCTGCATGTCCGCCATGGTGGCGGTGAACTCCTTCCACGGGTTCCAGACGACGGTGGAGTGCGAGCCCTCCTTGGCGACGGTGATGGTGCGGTGGCCGGCGGGGTCGTGCAGCACGCAGGTGGCTTCGGTGTTGAGATACGGGCGGTCGGTGCGGCCGGTGAGGCAGAGCGGACCGGGGGGCTGGATCTTGTGCTCGAAGTTGTCGACCTTGTCGATGTACTGCGTGCCGCCGAGTCCGTCGATGCAGACCTGACGCGCGTCGGCCACCTGGTAGTAGGTGTGCAGCGCCTGCTCGAAGACGAGCGGCGAGCCGTTGGCGGCCATGTCGGCCGCGGCGGTGGCGGCGGCGGGGCCGGTCGAGCGTCCGCTGCCGTTGCCGGAGTCGTTGGCGACAGACATTTCGAGGCGCAGCTGCCGCCCAAAGGTGACGCGGTAGCCGAGGCGGAAGTGGTCGAAGCCGAGCGAGCGGCTGAGGTCGTTGGGCGCGAGGGTGAAGGCGAGGTGCAGCTCGGCGTCGGCCCCGCTGCCGGTGAGTCCGGCGAAGGCTACCTCCCAGTCGGAGATGCGCGCGAAGCCATGCTGCGGACCCTTCTTGCCGTCGTGGCGCTCCGCGAACCAGGGGAAGACGATGGGGATACCGCCGCGGATCGGCTTGCCGGGCGCGAACTCGGCGCGCTCGCTGAGGAAGATGGCGGGGTCGTGGCCGGCGGGCTTCCAGTGTGTAACGTGTGCGCCCTGCAGATAAATAGTGCCCTCGGCCGCGGGCGCGGTGACATGCAGGATGACAAGCCCGGAGGGCGACTGCTCAAAGCGAAGCACGTTGGGGATGCCGAATCTTTCCTGGAGGGCTTTTGCGTCTGCCATGCGGTGGGTCACTCCTTTGCGTGTTCCAGTCTAGTGGAGTTTACGGACGGAGGCGCGCATGGGCGATGAATCGTACGCGGGGCGCGATCATCTAAGATTGTTCGGACGCGCGAGAAATCGCACGGACGTGGGTAAGCACGATGGCGATCAAGCTCAACGACGATCAGTTCCACCGCATTGCACGGGCGCTGGCGGATCCTCGGCGGTATGAGATTCTCCGGCGGATCGGCAGGGCGGACAAGTGCGTGGCCTGCGAAGACCTGCGCGGCTGCTCGGAGATCAGCGCGCCGACGCTCTCGCACCATATGAAGGAGCTGGAGACGGCGGGGCTGGTGGAGTCCAGGCGCGAAGGCAAATTTGTGAACTACAAGCTGCGGCGCGACGTGCTGGAGGCGTATCTGGCGCAGATGGCGCAGATATAGCAAAGGGCCACGCGGCAGATTCGGGCTTTGGTAGCGGCAAAAAGAATCCCGAATCCTTCCTGGAGCGCGCCTCATCAATTAGACGGTTGTAAAAGTATCGAACTGATCCGGTGAGATGACCCGGCAACGGTTCAGGAGGCAGTGAGATGGGCAAGCTGAATGGAAAAGTGGCGGTTGTTACGGGAGCTTCGAAGGGCATTGGCGCGGACATTGCGAAGGCATACGCGGCCGAGGGAGCCTCAGTAGTAGTGAACTACGCGAGCAGCAAGGCCGGTGCGGATAAGGTCGTTGAGGCGATTCAGGCCAAGGGCGGCAAGGCGATCGCAGTGCAGGGCGATGTCTCAAAGCAGGCCGAAATTACGCGGCTGTTTGAGGAGACGAAGAAGGCCTACGGCAAGGTGGATGTGCTGGTGAACAACGCCGGCGTGTACGCCTTCGCTCCACTGGACCAGATTACGGAGGAGCTCTTCCATCAGCAGTTCAACCTGAATGTGCTGGGCCTGCTGTTGACGACCAAGGAGGCTGCAAAGTACTTCAACGGCGACGGCGGCAGCGTGATCAACATCAGCTCGGCCGTGACGACGCTCTATCCTCCGGGAAGCGCGACCTATACGGCGACCAAGGCGGCGGTGGATGCGATCACCGTGATCCTCTCAAAGGAGCTGGGACCCAAGGGAGTACGCGTGAACGCAATCAACCCGGGCATGATTGAGACGGAGGGTGTGCACGCGGCGGGCTTTGCGGAGAGCGACTTCCGCAAGGCAATCGAGGCGCAGACGCCACTGGGGCGCATCGGGCAGGTGGACGATATCTCGCCCACGGCGGTGTACCTGGCATCGGCGGACTCGAAGTACATGACCGGACAGACGCTGAATGTTTCGGGGGGCATCCGCTAAAAAAGGAACGCGTGGGGGAGAGAGGGCCGCGGGCGATCCGCGGCCTTTCTTTTGTATGGAGTCAGTGCGTGGTGGTGGCTGCGAGCTTGCGGCGCTCGGTCTCGAGATAGGTGTAGCGGATGCGGTGGATGACGGTGACGGTGGAGAAGAAGGCCAGCACCCACAGCGCGGCGGCCATCACCCCCCAGCGGTTGCACAGAGCGCCGAGGATGACGCAGACGATGCGCTCCGGGCGCTCCATGAAGCCGACCTTGCAGGTGCCGATCAGGGCCTCGGCCCGGGCGCGGGTATAGCTGACCATCACGCAGGCGGTCATCACAAAGGCGACGAGGCCGACGTAGAAAAGACGGTTGCCGCGCGCATAGTAGACCAGCAGGCCGAAGAAGATGGCGACGTCGGAGTAGCGGTCGATGACGGAGTCGAAGAACGCGCCGAAGACGGAGACCTGGTTGGTCTGTCGCGCGACCCGGCCGTCCACCATGTCGAAGATGCCGGCGCCGATGATGATGAGCCCGGCGATCAGGAACATCCTGTTCGCGTTGTTGACGCGTGCGAAGCCGAAGAAGCAGGCGGCGACGATGTTGATGATGAGGCCGATGAAGGTGAGCGCGTTGGGCGAGATTTTCGTCAGCGCAAGGCCGTTGACGATCTTCTGCAGCAGCCAGCCGCTGCCCTTACCGAATGCGCTTGTCCAGGTCATTGCTTTCGTTTATTAGAGGGGGCTGCACTGCCCGATTCACTTCGCGGAGACGTCTTCCTCCACCTCATCGTGGATGGTGGTGAGCTTCAGGATCTCGAGTTCGCGTTTGCCGTTGGGGGTCACGACAGTGGCCGTCTCGCCGACCTTCTTGCCCAGCAGCGCGCGGCCGATGGGGGAGGTGGTGGAGATAAGGCCCTTGGAGACGTCGGACTCCTCACTGGTGACGAGCTTGTAGGTGATCTCTTCGTCCTTTGAATTGTCAAAGACGAGGATGGTGGCGCCAAAACCGACCTTGTCATGCGGGATATTGGCGAGGTTGACCATGGCGAGCTCGCCCATGCGCTTTTTGAGCTGGCCGAGGCGCGCGTTCACAAACTCCTGGCGCTGCTTGGCCATGTGGTATTCGGCGTTCTCGCTCAGGTCGCCCAGGGCGACGGCCTTCTTGATCTCGGCAGGCAGCTCCTGCGTGAGCTCGCGCTCCAGCGCCTTGATCTCTTCTTCGAGCCGCTTCTTGATGTGGTCGGGCATGGACTCTTAAACCTCTTCACGGCAGATTCACGTATCTTCCTGTGACGCGCAGCAACAACCGGGCGTAGCTTCCCCTGGCGGGAAAGGGACGATGCCGGTGCTTGCCCAATGGTGGCGGACAGGGTTTCGGCTGGCGCAGACGGAAGGCCGGGAGTGCCTGGCCCGGTCCGGCACGCAGCGCCAAAAGACCATTATACGTCTCGTCAGGGCGCCTGCAGGAAAACGAAACCGGAAAGATGCGGAGGAGGTCTGACGGAATGAACAGGCAAGACATTTCCAAATAGAAACAAGGAGCACAACTGGAATGGCTGCAGCGACTGAGAAGGCATATATCGGCATGGGAATGGAGGGCGCCGTGGCGCGCTGGTACGAAAAGACAACGCGCCGCGACATGGAGGAGTTCCGCCGGCTGGCTGCGCGGCTGAGCACGATGCTGCCTGGCGGCGGCGACGTGCTGGAGGTCGCTCCCGGGCCGGGGTTTCTGGCGGTGGAGCTGGCGAAGGTGCGCGGTCTGCGCGTGAGCGGCGTGGACGTGAGCCGCACGATGGTGGAGCTTGCGCAGAAGAATGCGAAGGAGGCCGGCGTGCGTCCGGACATCCGGCTGGGCAGCGCATCGAAGATGCCGTTTGCGAGCGAGACCTTCGATCTGCTGGTATGCCGGGCCGCGTTCAAAAACTTCGCGCAGCCCGCCGAGGCGCTGAAGGAGATGCGGCGTGTGCTGCGGCCGGGCGGCAGGGCGATTATCATCGACCTGCGGCGGGACGTGTCGATGGAAGAGATCGACCGCTATGTGCGCGGGTTGGGGCTGGGGATCTTCAGCCGGTGGACGACGAGCCTGACCTTTCGCTTTATGCTGCTGAAGCGTGCGTATACGGTGGCGGGCTTTCGAGAGCTGCTGAAGCGTGTGGAGTTTGCCAGTGCCGAGATCGTGCCGAACGAGATCGGGATGGAGATCCGGCTGGAGCGGTAGTGTCTCGGTTTCCTCTCATCTCGCTGCACTCGATGAACGGGGCGCCTGAACTTCATTCTGGCTTCACCGGGTTGCCGCGGGCGGCGAGGAAGGATTCGAGGATGAGGACTGCGGCGAGCTGGTCGATGATACGCTTGCGGGCGATGCGGTCTTTCACGCCGCGGTCGGCTGCGCTGTGCTTGCCGCCGGTCTCGTCGAGGATCTCGTGGGCGGCGTGCGAGGTCAGGCGCTCGTCCCAGAGGTGCACCGGGAGGCCGAACTCGGCGCGCAGGTCGTCGGCGAAGCGCTGGGCGCGGGCGGCCTGCGGGCTCTGGTCGCCGGAGAGGTGGAGCGGATTGCCGACCACGAGCTCAGCGATGGCGTGGCGGCGGATGAGGCGGCCGATGGACTTGAGGTCGGCGTGCGGTGTTTTGCGGTAGATGGTGAGCAGCGGCTGGGCGGTGAGTCCCAGGCCGTCGGAGATGGCGACGCCGATGCGCTCGCGGCCGAGGTCGAAGGCCAGGATGCGGGCGGCTTCGGTGGGCGCGGGAGGTGTCTCCGGACTAGGCGTTGGGATATCCATATTCACGCAGGCGCTTGCGGCAGGTCTCGATCTCGTCGGGCGTGAAGAGCGGCTGCCACTGCGGCTCGCTGACGATGACGGCCTCGACGGTAAGGTCGAGGCGCTTGCGCTCCCAGAGCGCGGTGAATCCGGGCGCATAGTCGGGGGAGTGGATGAAACGGCGCGCGGTCTCGAGGCCTCCGTGCTCGTTCAGCAGCTCGGCGAAGAGCGGCGCGCTGAACCTGGCCTCGCGCTTGCCCGCGCGGTGCAGCTCCTGCATGCGTACGTTGAAATCGTCCTGTAACATGGCGGTCTCCGACGGCTCCAAGGATGAGGACACCTAGAGATTGCCTCGGTTCGGGCGGGAGCGCAAGCGAGGCCGTTAATTCGCCTGGGCGGATTCGATGGCGTGGGCGACGCGGAGCATGGCTTCTTCGCCGAAGTGGGGGCCGAGGACCTGGACGCCGATGGGCAGGCGGTCGCTGGTTTCGCCGCAGGGGACCGAGATGCCGCAGATGCCGGCGAGGGAGGCGGCGACGGTGTAGATGTCCTCGAGGTACATCTGTACGGGGTCGTCGGTCTTTTCACCGAGCTTGAAGGCGGGCGAGGGCGTGATGGGGGTGACGATGGCGTCGACCTCGGCGAAGGCGGCGAGGAAGTCGCGGGTGAGCAGCGTGCGGACCTGCTGGGCCTTGCGGTAGTAGGCATCGTAGTAGCCGGCGGAGAGGGCGTAGGTGCCGAGCAGGATGCGGCGCTTGACCTCGGCTCCGAAACCCTGGTCGCGGGTCTCGCGGTACATGGCGGAGAGGGTCTTGACGCCGGGGGCGCGCAGGCCGTAGCGGACGCCGTCGAAGCGGGAGAGGTTGGCGGAGGCCTCGGCGGTGGCGATGACGTAGTAGGTGGGGATGGCGTAGCGGGTGTGGGGTAGCGAGATGGGCTTGATCTCGCAGCCGGCGGCGCGGAGCTGGTCGAGCGAGCGTTCGATGGCGGCGCGGAGCTCGGGGTTGAGGCCTTCGCCGAAGTACTCGGAGGGGACGCCGATGCGGAGGCCGGCGACAGGTTTCGCGAGGGCGGCGGCGTAGTCGGCGACGGGGCGCGGGGAGCTGGTGGCGTCCATGGCGTCCTTGCCGGCGAGGACGGAGAGCATGGTGGCGGCGTCGCGGACGGTGTTGGTGAAGGGGCCGACGCGGTCCAGCGAGCTGGCGAAGGCGATGAGGCCGTAGCGGGAGACGCGGCCGTAGGTGGGCAGCATGCCGACGACTCCGCAGAAGGCGGCGGGCTGGCGGATGGAGCCGCCGGTGTCGGTGCCGAGGGTGGCAACGGCGAAGTTGGCGGCGACGGCCGCGGCGGAGCCTCCGCTGGAGCCGCCGGGGACGCGGTCGAGCGCGCGGGGGTTGCGGACGGGGCCGTAGGCGGAGTTCTCGTTGGAGGAGCCCATGGCGAACTCGTCGCAGTTGAGCTTGCCGAGGAGGACGGCGCCGGCGGCTTCGAGCCTGGAGACGGCGGTGGCGTCGTAGGGCGGGTGATAGCCCTCGAGGATCTTCGAGCCGGCGGTGGAGGGCGAGCCGGTCATTGTCAGCACATCTTTAATGCCGATGGGCACGCCGGCGAGCGGCGGCAGCGGGTCGCCTTTGGCGGCGAGGGCGTCGATCCTGGCGGCCTGGGCGAGGGCGCGCTCGCGGGAGAGCGAGAGGTAGCTGTGGATGTTCTTGCCCGGTTTGCCATTGCTCTCGCCGGGGCCGTCGTCGGAGGCGATGCGCGCGTAGTGGTCTTCGGCGATCTGGGTCGCGGTGGAGGTGCGGGAGGCGATGGCGTCGCGGACTTGGTCGATGGTGGGGATCATGCGGAATTTAATTTTAGTTCTTTGTGGGGAAATTCTTGCGTATCAGCGGGTTAGAGGATGGAGGCGATCCGCAAAATATTGATTCAGGACATTTTACGCCCAAAATCTTTGGGATGAGTAGGTTGAGGCTTGTTCGCGGGCTCTAAGTGCCTGGGGCAGGAACTGCACGCCAGAGGGAGATTTGACTGACACCTTAAGTATAAAGCGCGGAGCAAAACTAAAATGCCAACTATTTTTCTGGCGGAAGTGATTGATGGGTGGGTGGTTCGGGATGCGGAGGCGGTTTCGGGGGGTTGACAGGAAAACGGGTATGCAGCGCGGGGTTTAGTTCCGAGGGGCAACGCGCTTCCTCTGAGTTGCTATTGTGCAGGGCCGAACTGCGAATGGGCAGATCAGCCCAGGCAGTTCGATCACTTAGTCGTTTGGACGGTACAGTCAGTTAGCTTGTAGTGCCAGTTTTCGTGGTGGCTTTCGCGATTGATGGCAACCTGCTCAGGCAATTGGAATCCTCCGACGTTCTGATAGGTATAGGTGAGGATTATGCGATTGCCTGGCCTGAAATCTCCGTCCTCGCCTTGTTTGAACGAGGTCAAGAGAAAGCCCTGCGGACCCGGACCGAAATCCGTTTCACGTCTGTCGGAGGCAGATCCGTTTACCGCTTCGCTCTGGAGGCGCATGTCGCGCGTGAACAACATCTCTACAGCAAAAGTTTGAATCTTGAGATTGAGTTTGTAGCCTGACGTAGACGGCTCGATGTGAACGGGCGTGCCTTCCGGTGGAAGCAGCGTGTTACCGCTGGCAGCCAACCAGTTATTCAAGCTGAACTGCACTGCATGTTCGAGGAGGCTTTCCGCCATGCCGCCGTGGGGGAGCTGCCTTTCTTCATCGTCGGTCATCCCAGAAGACACTGCTGCGTTTTGACGAGTGACCGTGACGCGATTGTGAATGGGCTGAATGAATTTGGCGATCTCCTCGTCCGTCCCTTCGTCGCCCAAGCGGACCACCTCGGTGAAGTGCTGCGTCCAGTCGAATTCGACGGCACAGCTGAAGGACTGAAGGTTTCTGTCGAAGGGGGCGTCGTACTTCGCGTGGGCCTGCGTCAGGAAGGTTGCATCATCGATTGCCGTCTGTGCATGACACAATGTTGCACAAAGACTGAACAACAACATTGAGCAGAAAAATCGCATTGCACATCGTAACTCACGATCAATCGGCTGCGGGTAGCATCCGTAAAGCCATAGCTCGGGATGGCGGCGGCGGGGTTGTGTTCCCACCCTAGCTCGCTGTGCTCGCGAGGGTAGGGCATCCGGTTTGAACCCACCCAAGCAGAGCTTGGATGGGGCACCCGGCAATTGGGGTCGTATTGTCGCCAACGCGGAAATTGGCACATGGTTGCGGGGCTGAAGCGTGCTGCTCCTCCCGACCCCACTCATGTCGCTTCGCTCCATGAATGGGGCACCCAAGTTGTGCGAGGGATGACAGGCGAAAACAAATACAGGGGTCCTTCCCCTTCGCTGGTGCTCAGGGTCAGGATGACGGCGAAAAATGGTAGCTGGAGCTCGAACCCACCCAAGCAGAGCCTGGTGGGGCACCCGGCGAGTTGATGCTTGCGGTGGTGGCGGATGGTGTTGGGAAAGGGAGCGGGCGATTTTTAGCGCGGGCCTATAGCCCGCTGGGTCGCTAAAGGGCGGCGGACCTGGGGCTGCGCCCCAGGCTAGAGTAGCTCGCGCCTATGGCGCGAAAAGACGCAGGCAAATGCGCAGTTCTCTTCCCACCCTAGCTCGCTGTGCTCGCGAGGGTGGGGCACCCGGTTCGAACCCACCCAAACGGAGTCTGGTGGGGCACCCGGCAATTGGAGCTCGAACCCACCCAAGCGGAGTTTGGATGGGGCACCCGCACCCGGTTCAAACCCACCCGCGGAGCCTGGCTGGGGCACCCGGTTCGCACCCGTGTTTCGCGTCGCGTGGCCTATGGTGAGGCGCGGGGGTTGCTGACCTTGCCGGAGGTGCCGGCGGCCCAGTCGTCGGTGCGGAAGGGGGCGAGGGGCAGGCCGTCTTTGCTGGAGACGCTGATGACAGGGTTGTCGGCCCAGGCGTAGCGCACGGCCACGGGGGCTTTCACGCCGGGGCTGGAGACGACGATCTTGTCGCCCTGGATCTTTGCGTCGGCCCAGACGAAGTTTCTGTCGGCTCCGGCGATGGCAAAGCCTTTCAGGCCGTCCGGGTTTGTAACCGCAAGGCCGTGGCCGACGTGGTCAAAGGAGAGGATAGCGGCGCCGTTTTTGATCTCCATGCTTTTGAAGAACGGGCCTTGATAGAGGACATTTTTCTTTCCATAGACTTCGTGGAGTGCGGCGGCGCCGAGGCGTTCGCCCACCTGCTTTTTGTTGGGCGCATGCACCTTTTCGCCTCCGCTGATGTCGAGCAGGACGATCATGGCGGTGTTCTTCACGCTGAGGGCCTTTTGCTGGGACTCACGCACACGGGCCCATGCGGAGTCGGTGGGGTCGGGATATTGCGGCTCGGAGGTGGGCAGTTGGACGAAGAGGAAGGGGAAGTCGCCCTCCTTCCATTGGGCGCGCCAGTCCTGGATCATGGCTGGGAACAGGGTGGCGTAGCGGGCGGCCTGGGGAGCGTTGGCGGTGTCGGCTTCGCCCTGATACCAGATGACGCCTTTGATGGCGAAGGGCATGAGAGGCGCGATCATGCCGTTGTAGAAGACGGTGGGGGTGTAGCGGTCGAGCCGCGGGCCGCGCTGGGCGATGCGGGCGTCCAATGCGTCGATCTGGGGCTTCAGCTCCGGTTGTGCGAGCAGTGCTTCACGCCGGGTGAAGGAGACTCCGTTGGCTCCGCCGTAGTAGGCGCCGATGAGCCCGATGGGGACGCCGAGTTTCTGGTTGAGCTCACGGCCGAAGAAATATGCTGCGGTGGAGAAGGTGCGCATGGTCTCCGGGGTGGAGAGCACCCAGCGGCCTTTGACCTCGGTCTTCGGCTCGAGGGACATGACGCTGCCGATCTTGTTGAAGCGGATGTCGGGGTGGTTGGCGGCGGCGACCTCCTGCTCGCGCGTGGCGTCGGGCAGGCCTACGTTGAGCGGCTTCGCCGGCGGCGGCGTACCGGGTGGCGCAGGAGGCGGGCCGGCTGAAAGCTCCATGTTGGATTGGCCGGAGCAGAGCCATACGTCGCCGACGAGCACGTCCTGGAACTCGGTTTTGGAGCTGTCGGTGACGGTGAGAGTGCGCGATTCCGCCGATGCCTTCATGGGCGAGAGGCGGGCGATCCATTTGCCGTCTGCGGCCGCGGTGGCGGTGACGGTCTGGCCGGCGAAGGAGACGGTGATCTTGTCGCCCGCGGGGGCGGTGCCCCAGACGGGCACGGCCATTCCGCGCTGCAGGACCATGTGATCGCCGAAGATGGAGTTGACGGTGAGCGAGGCTGGCGTGGTGCTTGCCGCGGCGGGAGCGGTCTGGGCGTGCAAAGCGACCGCGAGAAAGATGGCTGCCAGGAGTGCGGGGAATCGGAATGGATATTTGAGGTTCATTTTTAGGTGCCGGGAGTGGCTCAGGATGGTTGGAGAATTTGGGGTCAGTGTAGTTGACGTGTTGGGAGGAGCTTTTGGCTAAGGGCTCGGCCGAGCTAGTTGGGAGAGGGCTTTTGTGCCGAGTCGATGACGAGGACGTCGATTGGGGCGGTGGCGGGTTCGAGCTTCAAGCCTAGTTGCTCCTGGAGCGCGGTGAAGAAGGATGGGCCTCCCGCTGCGGGCGAGTCGGCGGGGGTATCGTCGGGCGTCCAGTGGAGAGAGAAGTCATAGACGCCGGTGAGGCCGGTGCGGTCGAGGATGATGCGGCCTGTGTTGTTGCGGAGGACCTGGATGAGGTTCTCGACTTTGCAATTGTCTGCCGAGAGAGTGTGAACGCTTGGCATGTGAAACAGGCAACGGGAATTTGCGGCTGCAGAGGATGGAGGGTTGAGGCGCGCGCCTTGTTTCAAGACGGTGAGAAGGAATACAGGTCGGGGCCGAGTTTCGTGATGGACGACGAGATGGAAGCGGTCTGCAAGCACGGGTTGAAGCAATGCGGATCGTTGATCACTGGTCATCGCTTGCGCTGCGCCGACGTCTTCAGGGGCGAATTTGGCCTCGAGGTCGAAGTTGGCAGAATCGACCCAGGAAGGACCGCCGAGGACGAGGTCGTCATCGTTCATCGAGTAAGCCGCCTCGATGATTTTGCGGAGCGGTACGTTCATCGCGGAGAAGCCGTCCTGCACATTCGGGAAGCCCCACGCGCCGTCGGTACGGGTACTGTGCCGGATCGAGACGACCGCGAAGGCGAGCGGCTTGGCGGTCGCCGCGGTCGATTGACCGAAGAGCATACCAGTCCATGTGATCGAGATTGCGGCCAGGGTTTTTAGAAACACAAGCGCGACTCCGCGGATCATTGTAAGGCGTTGCTGTGTGGCCCCACCCTAGCTTGCTGCGCTCGCAAGTGTGGCGCACCCGGTCGCGACGCCGCAGCGGAGTTTTGTTGCGCGCGGAGGGAGGGACGGACATAGCATGAAGGTATGGTGATGACCTTCGACCATATCGCTATTTTTGTTGCCGACATCGAGCGCAGCGCGGCCTTCTATGAGAAGGTCTTCGGCTTTGCGCGCATCCCGGAGCCGTTCCATGATGGACGGCATATCTGGCTGAGTGCCGGACCCAACATGGCGCTGCATATCGTGGGGAACGCAGATGCGGCGAAGGAGCACGCGATCTCGCATCACATGGCGTTCCGCACGGAGGATTTTGAGGGGTTGATGGCGCGGCTGGATGCGATGCAGGTGAGCCACCATGGCTTTGGCGTGGCGGCGAAGTTCAACACGCGCGGCGATGGCGCGCGGCAGACTTACTTCCAGGATCCGGATAACTACTGGATCGAAGTGAACGATTTGAGATAGGGCTTGGGGTATGTCGCGGGGGATGTTACCCAGCGGCTATTCTGGTTGGCGTCTCTGCTCCGGGCTGTGAGGGCCGGACCGTGCCGCACAGCATCGTTACGCTACACACACTTTTCGAAAAAAGGAACCATACTGCATGAGCTCTTCGCGACGCGACGTACTGAAGCTGACGGCCTCGGGCCTTACTATCGCGGCAACTCCTGCCGCCTATGCGTTTGCGGCGAAGAAGGCCAGCGCGCCTGCGCAGGTGCTCTTCGATGTGCGCGCGTTCGGCGCTACGGGCGACGGCAAGACGCTGGATACGGCGGCGGTGAATCGCGCGATTGAAGCGGCGGCGAAGGCGGGGGGCGGCATCGTTCTTTTTCCTGCGGGGAGCTACCTTTGCTTCTCGATCCGCCTGAAGAGCTATGTGGACCTGGTGCTGTGCCAGGGGTCGACGATAGTTGCGGCCGATGGCCCGGGGCCGAATGAAAAGACCGGCTATAACGGAGGCGGCTACGATGCGCCGGAGCCGAAGACTGCGTGGGATGCGTACCAGGACTTCGGGCACAATCACTGGCACAACAGCCTGATGTGGGGCGAGGACCTGCACGACCTGAGCATTACGGGGCCGGGGCTGATCTGGGGGCGGGGCCTGAGCGCCGGGCACGGCAACCATGTTCTGCCGGACGGCGTCGGAGACAAGGCCATTGCGTTGAAGAACTGCCGCAACGTCATCTTCCGCGACTTCTCGATCCTGAAGGGCGGCCACTTCGGCATCCTGATCACAGGCGTGGATAACGTTACGATCGACAACCTGAAGATCGACACCGACCGTGACGGCATCGACATCGACTGCTGCCGCAATGTGCGGGTGTCGAACTGCACGGTGAACTCGCCGGAGGACGACGCGATCTGCCCGAAGAGCAGCTATGCGCTGGGCTATGCGCGCTCCACGGACAACGTGACAATCACCAACTGCTACACGACGGGCAAGTACAAGATCGGCACGCTGCTGGACGGGACGTTTCAGGTGGGTACGCTGGCGAACAGCAAAGCGGCGACCGGGCGGATCAAGTGCGGCACGGAGTCGAATGGCGGGTTCCGCAACATCACGATCTCCAACTGCGTGTGCGAAGGCAGCCGGGGCATTGCGCTGGAGTCGGCCGATGGGGCGCTGCTGGAGGACATCGCGATCTCAAATATCACAATGCGCGAGTGCACGGTGTCGCCGCTGTATATCCGGCTCTGCGCGCGGATGCGCGGGCCCGCGGACTCGAAGGTGGGCACCGTGCGGCGCGTGTATATCGACAACTTTGTGAGCTACAACTCCAGCTCGATCCAGCCGGCGATCATCGCGGGCATTCCGCAGGCGATGATGGAGAACATCCGCATCTCGAACATGTATCTGCACCAGGTGGGCGGTGGAAGCAAGGAACTGGCCGACTCCACGCCGGACGAGAAGGTGAATGAGTATCCCGACCCGACGCGGATGGGAAGCGATATGCCGGCGCACGGGCTTTTTCTGCGCAACGTGAAGGGGCTGGACATCTCGAATGTGGAACTGGCGCTTGCGAAGGCCGACGCGCGGCCGGCCATCTGGGCGCAGAACATTCAGGGGCTCGATATCTTCCGGCTGAAGACACCGGCATCGGCCGGTCCGCACAACGTAGTGCTGAAGAGTGCTACAGACGTTCATCTTGCAGCGGTCCGCGGCGTTGCGGACACGGTGCTGGCGAATGCGGACGAGAAGGCGTTCTAGCGCTCGATGACTTTGGGGACTTTGAAGAAGCGGCCGTCGGTCTCGGGGGCCTGGGACATGACGACCTTGCGGTCGAGGCAGGGGGCTTCGATGTCGGGGCGAAGGGTGGAGCCGTCGGCGATGGGCGCGGCGTCGAGCACGTCGGCGACCTGGGCCATGGGGGGGACGGTGGAGGTGTCCAGTTCGCTGAGCTGGGCGATGTGGCCGAGGATGGCGTTGAGGTCGCGCTGCATGCGCGGGACCTCGTCGGCGGTGAGCTCGAGGTTGGCGAGCTCGGCGACGCGGAGGACGTCTTCGCGGGTGACTTCGGCTGACATGGTTTAAGAGTAAAGGCTTAAGGCAAAAGACTAAAGGCTTAACACCGATTTACACCGATGACACCGATTCAAAGGACAACCGGCTGAAACGTGCGGTTCTCCCTCACGGGCTGAAGCCCCTTGTGCAGGTAGTGCAGTTACGGCGCGGCTGAAGCCGCGCCCCTTCAAAGCGGCGAGCTGGAGATGAAAGTGGCTCGATCCCACTCATCTCGCTTCGCTCGATGAATGGGGCACCCATGCGTGCAGTGTCAGGGCTTTTTCTCGAGGCGGAAGTGGAGGTCGCGGACGGGGAGGCCGGAGAGGGAGGCGAGATCGCGGCTGAGGGTGGCGCGGAGGGCGGACATCTGGTTGAGCCAGACGGTGTCGGTGACGCGGATGTGGACGGTGGCGGTGGCGGGGTCGTAGGAGTCGATGGCGCCGTGGCCGGCCATGGCGCGTCCGCAGGCGGCGGTCCAGGCGGCGGCGAGGCGGTCCTCAGGCCCGGCGGATGAGAGGGCACGGGAGAGATGGGCGCGGACGAAGTCGCGGGTTTGCTGCATAAAGGCTAAAAGCTTAACACCGATTTACGCCGATGATACCGATTGTATGAGATGCAAAGGCGGCTGTCGGAGAAAGGTTCGAGCAGCATGGACTGAGCACGGCTTCCCACTCATGCGCTCTGACGATCACGCATGAATGGGGCACCCGGGAGACGGAAGTTGAAGGGATTACTTCTTCTTGCTGCCGCGGAGGGGGAAGCGGTAGACGACGCCGCCGGAGATGGAGAAGAACTCACGCTCCTCATTGCCGAAGTGCTCGAGGATGAGGTCCGGGGAGAGGCGGATGGCCCAGTTCTTGGAGCGGTTGAGGTCGAGGCTGCCGCCGAGGGCGAAGAGGGCGGCGGTCTTGTTGGGGTAGAGGCCGACGAGGCGCGCATTCTCTGAGGCGGAGTAGATGTCGCCGGGGCCGGCGCCGTCGGTGCCGGCGTCAAAGACGCCGTGGGAGAAGCCGCCGTAGGCGTGGTAGTTGATGGCGGCGAGCTGGTTTTTGGGACCGCGATACTGCGCGCCGAAGAGCGCCATGTTCATGTAGACGAGCGGGTGGTGGATGCCGTAGATGTGGGCGTTCTGGTCGACCTGGGTGGTGCCGGCCTCGCCGCGGTAGTCGGCGACGACACCCCATTTGGGATTGAGCCACCAGGTGCCGGAGATCTCCGCGCCGCCGAGGTTCATGCGGTGGGTGAGGTTCTCGCCGGCCTTGAAGTTCATGTAGTTGAGGCCGCCGTAGAGCTCGTACTTGTTGTCGTAACTGACGGGCGCCGGCGGACCGATGCGCTGGGCGCGCGCAGTGGACGCAGCGAGGGGCGCAAGCAGAGCGATGAGCGTAAGAGCCAGAGCGAAGGTGCGGCGGGGGCTGGAGGCTGGAGCGGAGGGGACGGTCTGCCTAGAGAGGGGGAGCAGAGCTTGTGCCCCAGACTTCGTGGTCATCGTCATGCTGAATCTTTTTCTCCCGGCGCGGGTGAGTGCGCAGCTGGTGTTGGCGGGCGCGCTACAGTTTCGACGTTTGGATCCGGAGAACGCTGCCACTCTCAAAGATATACCGGCGGGGGTGGAGGGCGCGAGGCTGGCGGACACTTCTGCCGGGGGCGGGGGTGGGCTATGCTGAAATTGCGCAGGGGATCGCGGGCAGCGTTTCCTCTGTGCCATTCCCGTAGTCCGGAGATTCCGAATGCGGTTCCTGACGTGGAACACCGAGACGCAGAAGTATGAGTGCAGCGAGTGCTGTTGGAAGGAGGCGCTGTGCGCCGACTGCAACGATCCGGCCGAGAGGCTGGAGCTGAACTTTCAGGGGCATCGCTGTGAGGAGCATCAGAGGAAGGCTGCAGCGTAGCTAAAGAAGCAAGGAAGAACGGTATGAGGGCGCGCGCAGGCGTGCCCTTTTGCTTTTGCGGATTCATTTCCGAGGTCAGGGCTGCTGGATGAGCGAGAGCGCGATGAAGCCCTGAGTTCCGGTGGCGGCGGCGAGGCTGGTGGTCTCGGCGGTGGCGGGGATTTGAAGTGGGGTGAGGGTGACGAGGCCGCCGGCGTCGGAGATGGCAGTGGCTGTGGTGCGGGCGAGTGTGGGCGGGATGGGGCAGGGGCCGGTGGCGGGGCAGGGGAGTTCGAGAGCATCGACGGTCTGGTAGAGGTCGACGGTGGCTCCGGCGACAGGATGGCCGGCGGTGTCCGTGACCTTGAGGACGACCGGGGCGAAGAGAGTGGAGGAGGGGATGGTCTGGTTTGCGCCGCTGACGACGTGAAGGCGGAGGTCGGCAGGCGGGACGGCGATGGCGGTGAGGCCGGCGCAGGCCGAGGGAGGAGAGGCGGACCAGGCACAGGCCTGGGCGGCGGCCTGCGATCCGGGGGCGAGGGGGCCGAGGGTGGCGATGGTGGTCGCGAGGCCCTGCGCGTCGGTGGTGGAGGTGGCGGGGGAGAAGGAGATGCCGGGGCTGCCGGTCCAGGTGACGGAGATGTTGGCGGCGGGCGCGGAGTTCTGGAGGACGGCGAGCTGCGGGGGAGAGATGACAGGAGAGGAGAGTGTCGTGTCCGAGGCGATGTAGAGGGTGGGCTGCAGGAAGGAGGCGCTGCGGTCGACGGCGGCAAAGCTGGCGGAGAGGGAGCTGCCGACGGCGGAGGCCTGAAGGGTGAAGGAGCCCCAGGTGTTGGGGGTGACGGTGAGGGAGGCGAGGCCGGAGGCGTCGGTGAGGAGGGTGCAGGGGGAGGCGGGGCAGAGAGAGGTCTGGAGCGAGCCGGAGTAAGGGCCGGAGAAGGAGATGATGACGGGGGCGTTGGGGACGGGAGTGATGCCGTCGGCGAGCAGGACGCGGACGGCGAAGGAAGATGACTGGTTGACGGCGACGAGCGAGGGAGGAGCAGAGACGAGCTGGAGGATGTCCGGGGCGACGGAGGCGGAGTAGGTAAGGGCGGAGGAGATAGTGGCGGAGCCGGCGGTGCCGGAGTCGGAGATCGTGACGTCGAGGGGAGTGACAGGTGTCGCGCCAAAAGAGGATGCGGGAGGGGCGATGGCGGTGATGGAGGTGGAGGTCCAGGAGGTGACGGTGGCGGGGAGGCCGCCGATGGTGACGCTGTTACCGGGACGGAAGCCGGTTCCGGCGATGGTGAAGACGCCGCCAGAGAGGCTGACGGCGCTGGGCTGGAGGTGGTCAGCGTAGAGGAGACGGGCGCGGTAGGCGAAGTCCGGGCGGCCGTGGCCGCGGGCGTCGGCGATGACGAAGCGGAGGGATTGGGCGGCGGAGGAGGCGGGGATGCGGGCGGCGGTGGTGCCGAGGGCGATGGTGTTGAAGGAGGCGGGCGAGGCGGCGACGGTGGGGAGGGTGCCGGTGGGGTCCGTGGAGTTCCAGACGCCGAGGAGGGGCATGGCCTTGCTGGTGGTGGCGTAGCCGGAGTCATCGAGGGCAGTGACCTCGAGGGTGGCGGCGGTGTTGGGCTTCATCGAGAAGCTGGACCAGGCGGTGTGGCCGTAGGCGCAGAGGGTGCCGCTCCACCAGCCGGAGGGATCGACGGGTGCCGGGGTGGCTTCGGTGCCGTCAGTCGAGGTGGAGCAGGTGGAGGCGCCGGTGGGTGGGAAGTTGCCGTGGTAGGGAGCGCTTGAGTAGGTGAAGGGCCAGATGGGGTATGGGGAGGTGATGGTCTGCGGGGGGCCGGAGGGGTCGATGGGGCCCATGCGATAAGGGCCGACGGAGTACGCGCCGACGTAGAGAGGATTGATGGGTTCGGTGGTGATGACGGCGAGCATGGGGCCGTTGGCGGAGCCGAGCGGGTCATCGAGCGGGACCCAGTAGAACGTGAAGCCGCCTTCGACGGAGGCGCGGGTGATGCCGAGGCTGGCAGACCAGGATGAGCCGGGGCTGCCGGTGACGGGGTTGCCGTTGTTGACACGGAAGTTGATGCCGCTGACGGCGGAGACGTCGTCCCAGGGCTCCGGGGCGGCGGTGCCGCCACGCCAGCGCTGGAGGACGAGGTTGACTCCGTCCATGCCCTGGCCGGTGGGGAAGCTGAGCGTGCCGTAGGCGAGGCCGGCCTGGATGTAGCTCCACTGCTTGCCGGGAGCGGGTGTGGGGCTGGGGTATGGGGTGTAGGAGAAGTTGGGATAGAGGCCGGAGACGGCGGCGAGGTCGTCGTCGCGGAGAGTGAAGGGGGAGGGCAGGCACTGATAGGTGTAGGGGCCGCAGATGATGTCGATGGGATGGAGGATGGGCCAGTTGTCGGCCTGCTGGGTGGTGGGCTGCGGGGTGCGGGTGAAGACGTTGTCGTTGGTCTGCGACCAGGCGAGGCCGAGGATGCGTCCGAAGGCGCGCTCGAGCTGGTACTGGAGCTGGAGCTGCTGCTCGGGTGCGGGGCCGGTGCAGCGTCCGTTGAGGATGAGGATGGCGTGCTGGATGGTGGCGGCGGGGGTGATGGAGTCGACGTCCTCGGTGACGGCGTTCTGGCGGCACTCGAAGGGACTGGAGGCGCCGGAGCCGAGGAGCATGTCGGTAAGGGAGCCGTCGGAGTCATAGAGGACGGCGATCTGGATGGCAGCGTAGTTGGAGGGCTGGACGTCGGCGGGGAAGACGGGACCGGTGGCGCTGAGGTAGGAGTTGGAGGAGCTGATGTGCTCGGCGAGGGTTCCGCCCTGGGTAAGCGTGATGGAGGCGGTGGGGACGTTCCAGACGGAGGCGGCGGCGGCAACGATGGCATCGGCCTGGGCATGGGTGACGTAGGGGCTGAGGCCGGCGGGGTCGGTGAAGTAGAGGAGGGTGTTGGTGTACCACTTGACGGGCGGAGCGTTGGGGTCGGTGAAGTAGGGCGGGCCCACGACCCAGCGAGGGCCGCTGGCGCACACGGTCGCAGAGAGGAAGAGAAGCAGAGCGGCAGCGACGGAGCGACGCGCGATACGAGATGCGAGCGGTCTAGCGGGCGGCACGGGCGCTCTCCCAGGAGCGGAGCTCGGTGAGGATGGTGGAGTAGGAGGCTGCGGCGGGTTGAGAGACTGCAGGCGCGGACGAGGTGGCGGGAGGGGTGAGGCTGGTGCGGGCGAGCGGCGCGGCAGGAGTGGAAGACGAGGCGGCGGGGGCGAGGGTGCGGGTGGCGATCCAGCGGAGGTCTATGGTGAGGGCTGCAGAGGGGGTGCGGCCGCCGGAGGTGGTGGGCGTGTCGGAGATGGTGGCGATGCGAAGGGCGCTGCGGGCGGGGGAACGCGAGGCGCTGTAGGAGACGGGTGCGGGAGCGGCGATCTCAGGCGAGGCGGCGGCGGTGCGGGTGTCGAAGGCCTGCGGCTGGGCGGCTGGGCCGGCACCGAGGATGGGGATGGCTCCGTCCTGGCCGCCGACCGGGGAGCTGAGGCCGGAGGCGCCGGGGGCGTGGAGGAGCATGAGGTAGCGGCGGCCGACGGCGAAGGGCGTGTCGTTGGCGGGCCAGAGGCCGGCCCACTCGCGCAAGGTGTAGACGGAGCCGGAGGCGGGGCCGAGGACGGAGTCGGTGACGGCGAAGTCGATCTCGACGACGCCGGTGGAGCCGGGGGTGGAGCGTGGATGACGGATGGCTGTGACCTGGCCGGTGAAGATGATGCCGGCCTGGTCGGCCATCTGGTGGAGTGCGTCGGATGCGGTTGCAGGCGGGGCGGGGAGCTGGGCTGGAATTTGTGCAGACGCGAGGGCAGGTGCGGTGAGGAGCGTCAGCGCGAGGCGGGCGGAGAGGCGAATGCGTGGGGCGTCGGTAGCCATCTCCTGCATGGTTGGGGAGAAGGCCGGGCGAAGGCGAGGGATATTGCAGGGAGATGAGAAGGCGAATTCCCAGAATGGGACGGGATTAAGAACAGGTGTTTGAAAGGCTTAACACCGATTTGCACCGATGACACCGATCGGACACAGGCTTAACACGGATAGAAGCACGGATTAAAGGCAAGAGAGGATCGAGAGCTGTAAGCTGCAGAGCTTTAAGCTGACAGCGAATGGGGCGCTGCGCGGGCGTATTGGCCACTGCGTTCGAGCGGCGGGTCAGATCTCGGGATAGAAGTCGAAGAAGGCGTCGATGGAGTGGCGGAGCTGGGCCTCGATCTGCTCGCGGCTGCCCTCGAGGATGTGCATGGTGACGTGGGCCTGGTTGCCGTTTTTGAGGTTGATGGGCGCGTCGGAGACCGAGGCGACCTCATCGGCGGGGAGAAGGCGCATGCCGTAGACGAGTGTGAGATTGGCCATACGCTCAAGGTACAAGGTACTAGGTACTAGGTACTAGGTACTAGGTACTAGGTGCTAGGTGCTAGGTGCTAGGTGCTAGGTGCTGGGTGCCAGGTGCTAGGTACTGGGTGCTAGGGACTGGGTGCCAGGGGGCTGTTCAGGGCATGGCTTAACACGGATGCACGGATTCACGGATAGAGAGTTGGGAAAAGGTGCAATAGATCAGTTATCGGTAGGCTCCTTGTTTGCGCTGTCGATGACGATGACATCGACGGGGATGCGTTTGATGGGGCGCAGTTCGAGGCCGAGTTGTTCGCGAAGGGCGTCGGGCAGCGGAGGATACTGCAAGGGTGCAGGTGCGTCACCGTTTGTTGGCGCAGATGAGTTCTCTTCGATGAAGTTCAGGGAGAAGTCGTATTTTCCCGAGAGGCTGGTGGCATCCGTTACTGGAATTTTGAGTCGGTCCTCCGTTCTTGTCGAATTGCGGAATACCGTTCTCTATTTCGAATCCACGTCCAGAGGCTTTTGATGGGTCTGGAGGACCAGCGGATTTTATGAGCTTTGGTCCCGACTTCGCGACGACGAGTTCGTAGCCGTTCATCTGCCTCGTCTCGTGGTGATACTTGAGCGCGAAGCGATCTTCAAGGAGGTGACGAAGCATGACAGGGAGATCAGCCTTTGTGGCGCCAGTGGGGAGGGTGGCATTGACGGCGAACCAGGCCTGGCTCATCCAGCTTGGGAGTTGGATTTGATAGGGATGCTTGATTTCGAAGGCCTCTGCGGCCAAGCCCCCAAGGTAGATTCTCTCTTGCCTGTAGTGGCCGTCTGAGTAGGGATGGAGTGTACTGCCCTTATTGAGGCCAGGCGGATCGGTTGGGCGTATGGAGACGACTTCGAAGCGATAGTCGTGTGCGGGTGTGGGGGCGGGCTGCGATGGCTGGGCTTGCAGTGCGGAAGTGAGGGCGAGAACGGCGAACAAACCGACAGAGTGGGTTGGTGAGGTGGGAGGGAGTCTCAGCATTTAAGTTCGCCTCAGCGGAGGACTATAGTACGACTGTAATCGTATTGCAAGGGAAGCGCGTCGCGTAGCAAGGCGGATGGATTTCGACTTTGCTGCTGCGCAGCTTTGCTCGGGATGAGGGCGGTCGGTGGGTGAGCGGCGAGCATTCGGCGTGTTGAGGCGGCGATTCAAGACGGGTGGGGGCGGTGGGGGTACACTGGAGGAACGCGTCCGAATGTCTGGCAGCAACGTGGGCCAACGCGTGTGGGCAGGGACGCGGAAAGCAGAACTTTCAGGGAACGTGCGAGGTGCGTTTTCCTCGCAGGGGAAACAGCGGCGCGCCTGAGACGGCGGCGCGGACACTTGTGCGCGGGCAGGCGCCCGCGAGAGAGACGAGAGGATGAGCGTGACGGAATTGGACAAGCAGAACGAACTGGACCAGCTATCGATCAATGCGCTGCGGTTTCTGGCGGTGGACGGCGTGCAGAAGGCCAACAGCGGCCACCCGGGGGCTCCGCTGGGATGCGCGCCGATTGCGTATCTGCTGTACCACAAGCTGATGAAGCACGATCCGGCGGACCCGAAGTGGATTGACCGCGACCGGTTTGTGCTGTCGAACGGGCACGCGTCGATGCTGCTGTACGGGTCGCTGCATTTGTCGGGGTACGGCCTGCCGCTCGAGCAGCTGGAGCAGTTCCGGCAGTGGGGATCGCATACGCCGGGGCATCCCGAGTATGGCGAGACGCCGGGCGTTGAGGTGACAACGGGCCCGCTGGGGCAGGGCTTCGGCATGGCGGTGGGCATTGCGATGGCGGAGAAGCATATGGCCGCGGTCTACAACCGCGACATGTACCAGGTGGTGGACCACCACACCTATGTGTTGTGCGGCGATGGCGACCTGATGGAGGGCATCTCGCACGAGGCGGCATCGCTGGCTGGGACGCTGGGGCTGGGCAAGCTGATTGTGTTGTATGACGACAACCTGATCTCGCTGGACGGGCCGACGGAGCTGAGCTTCACGGAGGACGTGACGAAGCGCTTCGAGGGCTACCACTGGCAGGTGTTGAGCGTGGCGGACGGCAACGACCTGCGCGCGATTGAAGATGCGATCGAGCAGGGGAAGGCGGAGACGACGAAGCCGACGCTGATCCGGGTGCGCACGGTGATCGGCTACGGCAGTCCGAAGGCGGGCACGAAGGCCGTGCACGGCGAGGCGATGGGCGTGGAGAACGTGAAGGCCACGAAGAAGAACCTGGGCTGGCCGGAGGACAAGACGTTCTACGTGCCGGAAGAGGCGCGGAAGAACTGGGACACGATCAAGCCGCGTGGCAAGAAGGCGCATGCGGAGTGGGACGCACACTTTGAAGAGTACAAGCGGGCGTATCCGGAGCCTGCGGCAGAGTTTGAGCGCGTGATCAAGCGCGAGATGGGGAAGGACTGGGAGAAGTCGATCCCGAAGTTCCCGACGGAGAAGCCGGTGGCGACGCGCAACGCGGGGCAGATGGTGATGAACGCGCTGTTCAAGGTGGTGCCGGAGCTGTTTGGCGGCGCGGCGGACCTGACGAGCTCGACGAAGACGATCTTCAAGGACAGCCCGAGCTTTCATGTGGACCCGACGGGGCGCAACGTGTTCTTCGGCGTGCGCGAGTTCGGCATGATGGCGATGGTGAACGGCATGGCGGCGCATGGCGGGATTATTCCGTTCGGCTCGACGTTCTTCGTGTTTTCGGACTACTGCCGGCCGGCGCTACGGATGGGCGCGCTGATGAGCGTGCACTCTCTGTATGTGTTCACGCATGATTCCGTGGGCCTGGGCGAGGACGGGCCGACGCACCAGCCGATCGAGCACCTGATGAGCCTGCGGGCGATTCCGCAGATGACGGATTTTCGTCCGGCGGATGCGAATGAGACGGCGGTGTGCTGGAAGCTGGCACTGGAGCGGAAGTCGGCGAGCTTTATGGCGCTGAGCCGGCAGGACCTGCCGGTGTTCGATGCGGAGCCGGCGTGGGCGGGCGTGCCGAAGGGCGCGTATGCGATCCGCGAAGAGGCGAAGCCGGACGTGATCCTGATCGGGACTGGATCGGAAGTTACGACGTGCCTGAAGGCGGCGGATGAGCTGAAGGGCGCGGGGATTACGGCGCGTGTGGTTTCGATGCCGAGCTTCAGGATCTTCGACGAGCAGAGCGATGCGTACAAAGCGGAGCTGCTGCCGGAGGCGACTCCGAAGGTGGCGTGCGAGGCTGGCGCGACGATGGGCTGGTGGAAGTATGTCGGGCATAACGGCGCGATTGTGGGGCTGGACCGGTTTGGCGCGTCGGCGCCGGGGCCGATTGCGCTGGACAAGCTGGGCATCAACGTGGCGAATATTGTGGCGCATGCGAAGCGGCTGGTGAAGAAGTAGGAGACTGTTTTAGAGGGGTGTCTATGGACGTTCATCTGACAGATACATATTTCACGGTGAATCACATCCATGTCCTGCCAATGGTTGTGCTGCTGATCGTTGCGGTCATTCCCTTCTGGCCACTCTTTCGCAAGGCAGGGTTTGCGGGTCCGTTAAGCCTTCTCATGCTTATGCCCGGTGTGAACCTCGTTCTGCTGTACGTCGTGGCATTTTCCGGCGCACGTACGCCACGTGAGACTGCGAACTAAAACCATGGTTGAGTCAGAGCGGGAGATGCTGCAGGAGAAAGAAGAGAGCGGCCTGGGAGAGCGCAGGCCGTTCGAGAGTTCGCGGCAGGCGACGTACGAGGACAGCGTTGGACCGGACTGCGACACGGAGTACGATGAGCGGGATTGAATGCAAATGCGGGGGCCCCTTCGGCAAGCTCAGGGCAGGCTCCTCGACTTCGCTGCTGCGCAGCTTCGCTCGGGATGACGGCAGTTTGAGGATGGTGGATGGGCGGCGCGGGTGACGCGCCGCTTCTCCGTTGAGGGGATGCGATGACGCAGGATGAGGCGAAGCTGCTGGTGGCGAAGCGCGCGGCGGAGCTGGTGCGCGACGGGCAGGCCGTGGGGCTGGGCACAGGGACGACCGCGACGCTGTTTATCCGCGAGCTGGCGAAGAGGAAGCTGAAGATCCGGTGTGTCGCTTCGAGCGATGCCAGCCATGATTTGGGCCGCGAGCTGGGCATGGATGTGGTAACGCTGGAGGAGCTGCCGGAGCTGGATGTGTATATCGACGGCGCGGATGAGGTGTGCCGGAGGGCGGGCGGTGGATCTGGACCTGGACTGGATCTCATTAAGGGCGGGGGCGGCGCGCTGCTGCGGGAGAAGATTGTGGCCAGCGCGGCGAAGGAGTTCATTGTGGTGGCGGATTCGACGAAGCTGGTGGATGTGCTGGGCAGGTTTCCGCTGCCGGTGGAGGTGATCCAGATGGCGCTGCCGCTGGTGGAGCCGAAGCTGAAGGCGCTGGGGCTGAATCCGAGGCTGAGGATGAAAAAGGGCTCGCCGGGCGAGGTATTTGTAACCGATGAAGGTAACTATATTCTGGACTGCGCGTGCGGACGGATCGAGGAGCCGGAGGTGACGGCGGCGGAGATCCGTTCGATCGTCGGCGTGGTGGAGCACGGGCTGTTTCTGGGCATGGCCACGCTGGCGCTGGTGGCGGGTGAGGATGGGGTACGGGAGATTCGCTGAACCGGAAAAGTCAAAAGGCTTAACACCGATTTGCACCGATGACACCGATTTGAAAGACCGATTGGGAAGACAAGGCGCCGGCTGATCCGAGGCGGGCACGGATAGAACGGATTTGTGCGGATGAGCAAAGTGATGACAAGCAAGACAAATGCGGGGGGTCCCTTCGGCAAGCTCAGGGCAGGCTCCTCGACTTCGCTGCTGCGCAGCTTCGCTCGGGATGACGGCAGTTTGATAGCGGGTTGCATCGTGGGAGGGGTGACGGGCGTCAGATAAAGCTATGAGCGATGCGAGCAAGGTCTGGTTCATTACAGGGGCGTCGACCGGGTTCGGGCGGCTGCTGGCGGAAGAGGTATTGAAGACGGGCGGACGCGTGATTGCGACGGCGAGAAAACCGGAGCAGGTTGCGGACCTGGAGCGTCAGTATCCCGATGCGGCGCGGGCGTTTGAGCTGGACGTGACGCGGCCGGAGCAGATTGAGGCGGTGGCGGAGAAGGCGGTTGCGGTGTTCGGCGCGATTGACGTGCTGGTGAACAACGCGGGCTACGGGATCGCCGGCGGCGTGGAGGAGGCGACGGAGGCGGAGTTCCTGCCGGTCTTCGAGACGAATGTGTTTGGGCTGATCCGGGTGACGCGTGCGTTTCTGCCGCAGTTTCGCAGGCAGCGCAGCGGGCACATTATCAACATGTCGTCGATGGCGGGGATTGGCGGGACGGCGGGCTGGGGCTATTACAACGCGACGAAGTTTGCGGTGGAGGGCTTCAGCGAGGCGCTGGCGGGGGAGATGGCAGCGATCGGCGTTAAGGTGACGATCGTGGAGCCGGGACCGTTCCGCACGGACTTCCTGGGGCGGTCGGGCGTGCTGGCGAAGCAGGAGATTGCGGACTACAAGCCGGCGCTGGACCCGGTGCGCGCGTACTTCCACGGCAATGCGGGAAAACAGAAGGGCGATCCGGCGAAGGCGGTCCGCGCCATCATGGATGTGGCGGAGATGGATGACCCGCCGCTGCATCTGCTGCTGGGCGCGGCGGCATGGAACCGCATGAAGGGCAAGCTGGAGCAGTGGCAGACGGAGATGGCGAAGACGGAGAGCATGTCGCTGGGGGCGGATTATCCGGAGGGGCAGTAGACGTAGGACGAGGTCTGTTCTCCGGTGTGCGTTGTTGGGGGATCGGACAGGAACGTATGATCGGAGTACGCGGACGGCTCGAACTTCGAGAACGAAGTCTTAATGACCTCAGGGGCTGAAGCCCCTCAACCTCAACGGCGGTTTACGGCACGGCTGAAGCGGTGCCCTTAAGCAAGACCAGATTCACCAAGGCGAGAAAGCCATTGTCGTCAGTCAAGGCTGCTTTTCGCGGCTTTGAAATGTGTATCAGGGCAAAATGAAAGCTGCGCCACAAATTGCGGTTAAGCGAGGGAGTTTTTTCCATGGCGACGACACAGGTGACGGTCGATCCGGAGATTTTGAAGGCGAGCCAGCACTCGGAGCGCAGCCCGGACCCATGCATTGTGGTGATCTTCGGGGCGTCGGGCGATCTGACGAAGCGCAAGCTGCTGCCGGCGCTCTACCACCTGGAGCAGGACGGCAATCTGCCGGGAAAGTTTGCAGTGCTGGGCGTGGCGCGGCGTCCGCTGGAGGAGAGCTTTGCCCCGGACATGAAGGAGGGCATTGTTGCGGGCGGCGGCGTGGAGGACGACGACGGCAAGCTGGACGAGTTTGTCGGGCGCGTCCGGTATCACGCGATGAACTTCGACGATGGCGGCGGCTATGCTGGGCTGAAGCAGACGCTGGAGCAGATGGACGCCGAGTTCGGGACGCAGGGCAACCGGTTGTTCTACCTGGCGACGGCGCCGGAGTACTTCTCGGACATTATTAAGTTTCTGGGCGAGCATGGCATGGCGCAGCCGGCGGAGACGGAGAGCGGCGGGCCGCAGACGTGGGTGCGGGTCGTGATCGAGAAGCCGTTCGGGCATGACCTGGAGTCGGCGAAGGCGTTGAACGACGAGGTGAACAAGGTCTTCCATGAGGAACAGATCTTCCGCATCGACCACTACCTGGGCAAGGAGACGGTGCAGAACATCCTGGTGTTCCGGTTCGCGAACGGGATCTTCGAGAATGTGTGGAACCGGAACTACATCGACCACATCGAGATTACGGCTGCGGAGTCGATCGGCATCGAAGGGCGCGGGCCGTTCTATGAGAAGGCGGGCGCGCTGCGCGACGTGATGCAGAACCACGTGATGGAGCTGCTGAGCTTTGTGGCGATGGAGCCGCCGGTGTCATTCGAGGCGAGCGCGGTGCGGGCGGAGAAGATCAAGGTGTTCCGCGCGATCAAGCCGATCCACTTTGCGGACACGGTGCGCGGGCAGTACGGGCCGGGCACCGTGGAGGGCAAGCACGTGGTCGGGTATCGCGAGGAGGACCGGGTGCATCCTAGGTCGCAGACGGAGACGTTCGCGGCGCTGCGGGTGGAGATCGAGAACTGGCGATGGGCGGGCGTGCCGATCTATCTGCGGGCGGGCAAGCGGATGGCGAAGCGGGTGACGGAGATTACGATCCAGTTCAAGCAGCCGCCGTTGCTGTTGTTCAAAGACCAGGAGGGGCGGGGCGGCACGGAGATCCAGTCGAACATCATCTCGATGCGCATCCAGCCGGACGAGGGGATTGCACTGCGCTTTGAGGCGAAGGTGCCGGGGCCGACGATGCACATCAGCCCGGTGAATATGGACTTCTGCTACTCGACGGCGTTCGGCGTGTCGTCGGCGAACGGATACGAGCGGCTGCTGCTGGATGCGATGCTGGGCGACGGCACGCTGTTTGCGCATCGCGACGGCGTGGAGGCGACATGGGCGCTGATGACTCCGGTGCTGGAGCACTGGGCAAAGAATCCGGTGAAGGACTTCCCGAACTATGCGGCTGGCACCTGGGGTCCTCCGGCGGGCGATGCGCTGATGGAGCTGGACGGGCGGAAGTGGAGAAAGCTTTAGAGGCAAGTTGATAGTTGTTAGTTGAAGAGCAAAGACAACAACAACAACAGCAACAACAAAGGCAACAGCAACAGCAACAGCAACTACAGGGGTTCTTCGCTCCGCTCAGGATGACGGTAAAGCAAGAGCAAAAGCCAGAGCAAAGCAAAAGCAAGAGTAAAAGGCGAGCTGACGCAGCTGTAAGGTGGGAGCTCTAAGCTGACAGCAAGATGAGGCTGAGGGCGAATCGATTCACAGCGAAATCATTGGAGTGAATGTGCCGCGTAGAGTTCAGGTGACGTACAGGGTTTGGCCGACGCCGGAGGAGATGGCGGCAGCGGCGGCGGAGGAGTTTGTGGCCGCGGTGAACAAGGCAGCGGACGCGCGGGGCGTGGCGCGGGTGGCGATCAGCGGTGGTACAACGCCGCAGGTGACATTCGCGATGCTGGCAGACCGGAGCAAGCCGTATTTTGCGCGGATGCCATGGGAGAAGCTGCATCTGTTCTGGGTGGATGAGCGGACGGTGCCGCCGGACGATAAAGACTCCAACTACGGCATGACGAAGAAGGCGATGCTGGACCATGTGCCGCTGCCGGCGGCGCAGGTTCACCGGATGGAGGGCGAGCTGGACCCGCAGCAGGCGGCGGAGCGCTATGAAGAGACGTTGCGCCGGGAGTTCGGGCTGGACCGCAACGGCAGCGGCTTGGATCAAAACGGCAACCCCGTGTTCGACTTTCTTCAGCTGGGTATGGGCGATGATGGGCACTGCGCGTCGCTGTTTCCGCACACCGAGGCGCTGCATGAGGTGGGAAAGATTGTGACGGCGAACCATGTGCCGCAGATGAACACATGGCGCATTACACTGACGTGGCCGGTGATCAACAAGGCGCGCGAGGTGTCGTTCTGGATCGAGAAGACGTCGAAGGCGGAGATTCTGCATGACGTGCTGCAAGGCAAGTACGATCCGGAGTCGAAGCCGTCGCAGCTGATAAGGCCGGAGAGCGGGCAACTCGGCTTTCTGCTGGATGCCGCTGCCGCGGCGAAGCTGCCACGTACGGTCAGCGATGACGAGCCGGAGGAAGAGGTTTACTCGGGGACGCTGGAGCTGGAATAGAAGCGGCACCAAATACTTATCCCAATGTGCACCGATTCCAAGGATACGATTGGCGGGGCGTTTCCCTCAACGGTTAAAGCCGTAGTCGTTGCCGGTCAGTTGCGGCACGGCTAAAGCCGTGCTCTTAAGCAAGGCAAACTGCACGATAAGAGTCTGAGGTTTGACGGATGATCCTTGCGGGGGATGTTGGCGGAACCAAGATTCACCTGGCGCTGTATGGATTCGAGGGTGGCCGGCTGAGCCCGGTGCGGGACGAGCTGTTCCACGCGCATGAGTTCTCGTCGCTGCAGGAGGCGGTGCAGCGGTTCCTGGCCGACGAGGCCGGTGCGGCCAAGGCGAGCGATGTAGCGGCGGCGTGCTTCGGGTGTCCGGGGCCGGTGCGCAGCGGCCGGATCCAACTGACGAACCTGCCGTGGGTGCTGGACCAGCATGAGCTGGCGCAGGCCCTGGGGATCCAGCATATCTTTCTGATCAACGACCTGGAGGCGAACGGGTACGGGATTCCCGAGGTTGCGCCGGAGAAGATCGCCACGCTGCATGAGGGAGACCCGGCGGCGGTGGGCAATCGCGGACTGATTGCGGCGGGGACGGGACTGGGCGAGGCGCTGCTGATCTGGGACGGGAAGACGCACCGGCCGGTGGCGAGCGAGGGCGGGCACTGCGACTTTGCCGCGCGCAGCGACCGCGAGATCGGGCTGCTGAATTATCTGCGCGAGAAGCTGGGCGGGCACGTGAGCTGGGAGCGCGTGGTCTCGGGGATCGGCATGCAGAACATCTACGCGTATCTGCGCGATGTGGAGAAGCTGGAGGAGCCGCCGTGGCTGCGCGAGCGGATGGCGGAGAGCGATCCGAATGCGGTGATCGGCGCGTGCGGCGAGGATGGGTCGAGCGAGCTGTGCGCGGAGACGATGAAGATGTTTGCGTCCGCCTATGGCGCAGAGGCCGGGAACATTGCGCTGAAGGTGCTTGCGGTAGGCGGCATGTATGTGGGCGGCGGCATCGCGCCGAAGGCGAGGAAGACGCTGGCGGCGGGCGGATTCATGCAGGCGTTTCTGGACAAGGGGCGGCTTTCGCCGGTGCTGGAGGCGATGCCGGTGCGCATCATTCTGGATGAGACGTGCGCACTGCTGGGCGCGGCGGCGTATGCCGAGGCACGCGCGGCCGAGGTGTCCGGACGGTCGGAGCGGGCGGCATCGCTGCAGGGATAGAGAACCCACCCAAGCGGAGCCTGGGTGGGCGCCCTGGATGTGCGGAGCAGATTAGCCGGCGAGTTTGGCGCCGAGGTTGTCGAGCAGACGTGCCCAGCCGGCGTCGTGGCCGTCGCGGGATTCAACACTGGCGAACTTCTCATGCAGGAGCGTGAGCTCGGTGCCGCCGGGGACGTCCCTGAGCGAGACGGTGACGAGGGAGTTCTCGCCGGCGCTCCAGCAGGGCTGCCAGGTGAACTGCAGCAGCTCATTGGGGACGATCCTGGTGTACTGGCCTTTGGAGACGCGAGGTTCGGCGTTGCCAACGGCCTTCTCGGAGCCCGGGCCTTCCTCGCATGGGCTGGCCTCGATGCGGTAGCTGCCGCCGACGCGCGGGTCGATGGAGATGGAGCTGGCGCTGGAGAACCAGAGCTGCATCATCTCGGGATCGGTCCAGGCCTCGAAGACACGGGCGCGTGGAGCACGGATGACGCGGGTCTGGGTGAGGGAGAGGCTGGCGGCGGGGGCGGGTGCGGCTTCCAGTGCGGGCATTTATTTCTCCTTTACAGTGCGGCGGTGGGTGCGTTTGCTTGCGACGGATTTCGGAGGGTGGGGCGATTCGAGCAGTTCCTGCAGGCGATCGAGGTTGGCGCTCCAGAACTGCCGGTAGAAGGCGAGCCAGTCCTGCGCGGCGGCGAGCGGGCGTGGATTGAGGCGGACAAAACGGTGCTGGCCGCTGCGCCGGCGCTGGATGAGGGAGGCGCGCTCGAGGACGTCGAGATGTTTGGAGACAGCGGCGAGCGACATGGCGTGGGGCTGGGCGAGTTCGCCGACGGAGCGCTCGCCGTGGGTGATCTCATGCAGGATGGCGCGGCGGGTGGCGTCTGCGAGTGCGTGGAAGACGAGGTCCAGATTTCCGGGCGCGGCGGGGGAGGCGGCGGTGCGAAGTTCAACCATGCGGTTGAATATAGGGTGCCGGGCGCGAATTGTCAACTAATCGGTTGAATATTTTTATTGAGGGATACGGACGGTATTTCGCAGCACGAAAGTAACCCGGATGGGGAATGCCAAGGCAATAGCGGATCAGGCTATGCTTCCCGTTGACTGCACCCTCGGGCGCCGCCTGTGTGGCCGCCGATACCCAGAGCAACGAGGAATTATGGACCGCATCGTCAAGAATCTTGCCGTCATTCTGGTGGGCGCTGTCGCCAGCGTTCTGACTGCGGCCCTCCTGTTTCTGATGGGGTTGCGCGCCGACCAGTCGATCCTGGACATGACGGCGGCCACCTATATCCCGCTGGGCGCGATCGGGGCGGGCTTTCTGGCGTCTGCGGGGTATTACATCGCTGCGCGCGTACTGCGCATCCGGCCGGGAGTGATTCTGCTGGCAGGCGTGTTTGCGATCTCGGCGGGGACGCACCTGTATGTGACGCATCTGACCTCCGGCGTGCTGATGGCGAGCCACCGCAGGACTCTGCAGAATCCCAAGGTCTTCGCGAAGTTCGCAATGACTGCTCTGGTGAAGACGCGGTTGCCGGACATGTCGCTTGGCGATAGCAGCTCGAATGACGATGGCAGCAGCAGCGCGGACGATTCGGCCTCCAATGTGCCACAGGTGGAAGGCCCGCAGATCGATAGTGAGAACAATGCCGAGATCGGGGGCATGGCGCAGGGTGTGGGCGGCATGCTGGCCAAGGCCGATCTCGGGACGCAGCTGGGAGCGGGAGGCACCGGGAAGATCGCCAAACTGGGCGGCGGTATCGATTCAATGGGTCGCACTGCGGAGGGCGACAGTGGAGCCTGGATGACGTCAGCCCTGCAGATCCTGGGTTTTGCGCTGGGCGGAGTGGTGATGTACGTGATGCTGCGCACGCTGCCGTATTGCCCATCCTGCGCCGTATTCCTAACCGATAAAGGGGCGCAGACGCGCTACTTCCTGACGGAGCGGTCCTTGCGAAGCTCGGTGGACGACTTCCACGAAAAGATGAAGCTGCACCAGCTTGCTGAGTCGATTCTGGCGCACTTCGGCGTGGGCTCGAACGAAAAGAGCCACCTGTCGGAGTTCGCGTCGACGATCGAGATCCGGGAGTGCAAAAAGTGCCATACGCACCGGCTGAACTTCAGCGCACGGCGCAAGAAGGGGCAGAGCTGGCAGAACATCAAGGTGCTGGGATATACGACGGAGTCCATGGACCCGATCGATATCGTAAGAGTGTAAGAGTTCACGCGGGACAAACTTGCCGGCAAACAAGTTGGCCTCAGGCACGTCTGTCAGCATGTAGTCTTTCTTAGAGTGCATCGAGGCGAGACAAGATTGCGGCGAGCCTGGCTTGCGGTGGGGTTGGTGTGTGTGCTGTCGCAGGCCGCATTGCAGGCGGCGGCGCAGCGGTTGCCGGGCGGCGTACGGCCGATGCATTATGCGCTGAAGATTACTCCGGACCTGGCGAAGGCGCGGTTCGAAGGCGCCGAGCGGATCGATGTGGTCCTGGAGCGGCCGTCCGATGCGATCACGCTGAATGCGGCGGAGATTGAGTTTGAATCGGCGAAGGCGGTAGCCGGCTCGGACGAAACAGCAGATACCTCCGCTGCGCTGCGGAATGACAAAGAGACGCAAGACGCAACTGTAACGCTGGATGCGGCGAAGGAGCAGGCAACGCTGCATTTCGCAAAGCCCCTGCCGGCAGGGCCGGTGAGCCTGGAGATCGCGTACCGGGGAATCCTGAACGACAAGCTGCGCGGGTTCTACCTGTCGAAGACGAAGCTGCGGAACTACGGCGTGACGCAGTTTGAGGCGACCGATGCGCGGAGAGCGTTCCCGAGTTTCGATGAGCCGGCGCTGAAGGCGACCTTCGACGTGATGCTGGTGGTGGATGCGGGCGACACTGCGATCTCCAACATGCAGGCAGTGAGCGACGCTCCGGGGCCGGTGGCGGGGAAACACACGATCGCGTTTGCAACGACGCCGAAGATGTCGACCTATCTGGTGGCGTGGCTGGTGGGGGATTTCCGGTGCAGCGAAGGCAAGTCGGACGGCGTCCCGATTCGGGTGTGCGCGACGCCGGACAAGGCAGACCTGACAAAGTTCGCGCTGAAGGCGGCGAAGTGGGACCTGCACTACTATGACGGCTACTTCGGCATTCACTATCCGCTGAAGAAGCTGGACCTGGTGGCCGTGCCGGACTTTGAAGCCGGGGCGATGGAGAACTTCGGCTGCATCACGTTTCGCGAGACGGAGCTGCTGGCGGACGAGAAGAACGGCACGATGGGCGCGCGCAAAGAGGTGGCAACGACGGTCGCGCATGAGATCGCACACCAGTGGTTCGGCGACCTGGTGACACCGGAGTGGTGGGACAATCTGTGGCTGAACGAGGGCTTTGCCACGTGGATGGAGACCAAGGCCGCGGAGAAGTGGCAGCCGAAGTGGGAGTATGCGCAGGATGCAGCGGCGGAGCGCAGCGGCATTCTGGATGAGGATGCGGCGCGCACGACGCGCCCGATCCGGGAGCATGCGGAGACGCCGTCGGAGATCAACGAGCTCTTTGACGACATAGCCTACGGCAAGGCAGGCGCGGTGATCGCGATGGTGGAGCACTGGGAGGGCGAGGAGGCCTTTCGCAAAGGCGTGCAGGCATACCTGACCGCGCATCTGTACGGCAACGCAACGGCGGAGGACTTCTGGGACGCGCAGGCGCGCGTGAGCGGGCTACCGGTGGATGCTGTGATGCGGAGCTTTATCGAGCAGCCCGGCGTGCCGGAGGTACGCTTCGGACCGCGGCAGGGTACGCAGGTGATGGCCGGGCAGCAGAGGTTTATCGATCGCGAGAACGCAAGCGGCAAGGCTGCGACGCGCAGGGTCGATGACGGAGCGGGCTCGGCAGAGCAGTGGACGATCCCGGTGTGCATCAAGGGAGATGGCTGCCGGTTGATCGGCCCCGGCACAAAGACGATCGAAGACGGCACGAAGCTTTCGTTCTTTTATGGCAATGCGGATGGAGCGGGCTACTATCGCAGCGCTTACTCGAAGGACGAATATGCCGGCATTGTGACGAACGCGGAGAAGGGACTGACGCCGGCGGAGCGCATTGGGTTGCTGGGGGACCGATGGGCGCTGATGCGGTCCGGCGAGGGAACGGTGGGACAGTTTCTGGACCTTGCGCTTGCGGTGAAGAACGATCAGGACCCGACGGTGATGGAGAGCGTGCTGGGCCGGATCGGGGCCGTCAGTACGCGAATCGCCGCAGACGAGGACCGCGCTCCGCTGGAAGCGATAGTCCGGCGCGAGTTCGGACCGGTGTATGCGGCGATGGGCGGGCCCAGGCGGCATGAATCCGATGACCACGCAGAGCTGCGAGAGGCGTTGTTTGAGGCGCTGGGTGATGCGCACGATACCGAAGTGCTGGGCGAGGCGCAGAGGCTGACCGATCAGGTCTTCTCCGGCGAGAAGCCGTCGGACCCGAACATTGTGGATGCGGCGGTGGCGCTAACGGCGGAGAAGGGCGATGCAGCCATGTACGACCGGCTGCTGCACGTTGTGAGGGAGACGAAAGACCCGGATTTTCGCGCGACGGCGCTGCGCGCGCTGACCTGGTTTGAGGCTCCGCAACTGGTGGACCGCACGCTGCAGTACGCAGTCTCCGACGAGATGCGCAACCAGGACGGATGGAGCCTGATTGCCTTGCTGCTGAGCCGCCGGGAGACGCAGGAGCAGGCATGGACCTTTGTGAAGCACCACTGGGACGAGATTGAGCGGCGGTCGACGGAGAGCTCCGGCGCGCGGATCATCGAAGCCGCAGGCTCCTTCTGCTCGGTGGAGAAGCACGACGATGTGGCGGGCTTTTTTGCGGCGCATCCGGTGGACTCCGCACAACGCACGCTAGCCAAGTCACTGGACCGCATCAATGAGTGCATGCAGCTGCGCAGGAGCCAGGGACCGGACCTGCAACGATGGCTGGCCGAGCATGGCACCGTGCGTCCCAATGACATGGCGATCAAGGCGGCAAAGGACCTCCCCCAGGGATACTGAAGAGACCAAGGTTCTACCTCAGCGAAAGCAGCCTGGGCACAGGTTCCAGGCGATGGAATATTGTGTCCGGCGGTTGCGGGAAAAGGCCCTCTCGGCGGCTTTCCGGAGCGGCCAGGGGCCTACCCTGCATTTGCGACATCCATGCGCATATCCGCATGGATTCAGGGGTTTGAGCTTCGTGGCTGCGGCGCAAAATTACCATTCCAAATGAAAAACAATTTCCTCGCCCTTACGGATTCTGGAAGGGGACGAGGGGGTATCTGCATGACAAAAAAAAGATATTTCAACGCTTGACAGAACCGCAATTCAGGGAGGAAAGTTGTGCGGATTCAAAATTGGTCTAACCTTTTCGGGCCCGTTTTTGGCGGGTTAACGGGAAGGCCCATGGGATAAAACACGATTCATTTCACTGCTGCACATTTTTTGACGAGGTCATACGCTATGTTCCGCAAGCACTCCCATTTCCTATCGAGCTCCCGCTGCGCGCGCGTTGTTGCGTCGCTCTGCGCGCTGCTCGCCGTCGCCGTGTTGATGACCGGCGCGGCTTATGCCCAGCTGGCCGGCACGGGCGCCATCGCCGGCACAGTGCAGGACCCGAGCGGCGCCGTAGTTGCCAACGCGGTTGTGACCGCAACCAACACCGCGACGAACGTAGCCATCAAGCAGACGACGACCCGGTCCGGCGATTACAACATCACGGCGCTCATCCCCGGCACTTATTCCGTGACGGTGGCTGCTACGGGCTTTCAAGGCTTCAAGCAGGAAAACGTGGTGGTGGACGCGCTGGAGACAGTCGCAGTAAACGTGAAGCTGAGCGTAGGGCAGGCGAACGAGACGGTGACGATCACCTCCGCGCCTCCGGTGCTCGATACCACGGACGCGACGCTGGGCGCGGTGATGGATAACCAGATGTACTCCAACCTGCCGCTGATGATGGGGCAGGGCGGCAATGCAGACCAGCGCCGTGCGACGGACTTCGAATACCTGATGCCGGGCGTGCAGGGCAACTTCACCTCGAACAACAGTACGTCGAACTCAGGCATTGTGAACGGCAGCGGACCTTCGGGCGGCGTCTCGGAGATCTACATCGACGGTATCAATCTGCCGGAGGCCGACCAGGTCGGCGACCCGCGCTTCACATGGACGGCGATCGGCGTGGACGCAGTGGACTCGTTCCAGGTGCAGACCGCCGGCATGTCGGCGCAGTTCAGCGGCCAGGGCGTGCAGAACTATACGGTGAAGAGCGGCGGCAACAGCTATCACGGCTCGTTGTACGAGTACCTGCGCAATACGTTCCTGGATGCGTGGCCCTTCCAGCAGAAGGTACCGACCCCGAACGCGCAGGGCGTGACGGTACAGGGCGGCATCAAGCCGCGCGAGATCATGAACGAGTTCGGCATTGTGCTGAGCGGTCCGATCATCAAGAACAAGCTGTTCCTGTTCGGCAACTACGGGCAGTACCGGTATCAGTCCGGCGCCAAGATCTCGACGTTCACCATCCCCACGGCTGCGATGCTGGGCTATACGCCAAGCGGCCAGGCGCTTGGCTATGCGGACTTCAGCGGTTATGCGGCGGCCAACAACAGCGGCAAAGCGCATATCTACGATCCTGCAACCCAGACACCGGGCTGCTCGACCTGCACGCGCAGCCAGTTTATGGGTCTGAAGAACGGCGTTGCGACGCCGGACGTGATCCCGGCCAGCAGGATCTCGGCGGCGTCGGACTACTACAACAAGTACATGCTGCAGTATGAGCCGATCACGAACCAGTCGGCATATACGCAGAACCTGTTCTACGGAACTCCGATCGGCCTGGCCAACTGGTACTCCACGGGCCGGATCGACTACACGCAGAGCTCGAAGAACCAGATCTCGGCGATCATCGCGTTCGGCCGCCAGGCAGCGACCGGCAAGAACTCCGGCAGCGGCCTGAACCCGCCGTTCAACGCATCGCAGATCTACAACCCTGTTACCACTGTCGACATTCTGAAAGATACCTTCACCATCACCCCGCACGTCGTGAACCAGTTTGCTGTCGGCTACGGGCGCTACCAGAGCGACTCGGTGACGCCGAACCGCCAGGCAATCTATTCGACGACGACGGCCGGCATTCTGAATATGCCCTCAGGACAGGCATCCGACGGCTTCCCGGGCATCACCTACAGCGGCGCCTTTGATTCTCCGGCAACCCAGGGAGGCTATGCCTGGAATTCGAAGATCAACAATACCTTCACCACGACGGACACGGTGCAGTGGCTGTTCGGCAAGCACAACATCACCTTCGGCGGGCAGTATGTGGTGACGCAGTTCAACTACTCCAAGGTGGAAACCTTCTCCGGTCCGATGGCATTCACCTTCGCGGCCGCACAGACCGGCGCCTTCACCAGCGGCACCAGCATCGACTCCAACACCGGTTCCTCCGTAGCCAGCTATCTGCTTGGCGCGGCGAATGCGGGATCGACGTCGGCTGCTGTGCCGGAGCTCGGCACTCGCTGGCGCGACCCCTCCTTCTGGGCGCAGGACGACTACAAGCTGAACAACAAGCTGACTGTGAACTTCGGCCTGCGCTGGGACATCTATCCGTCGATCAAGGAGGTGCATAACAACTTCACCTTCGTGAATCCGAACGGAGTGAACTCGATCACGGGCAACAAGGGAACGCTGTGGTTCGCGGGCTCCGGAGATTCTGCGACCTACTGCAACTGCGAATCGCCCTCGCCGATCTACAAGAAGAACATTGCGCCCCGCCTTGGCATTGCCTATGCGGTGACGCCGACGACGGTGGTCCGCGCCAGCTACTCCGTAAACTTTGCACGCGGCAACTGGACCAGCGGCAGCCAGTCGGGATCGCCTTCGACCCTGGGCATCACGCCGTCGGCATCGGCGCCGGGCGGCATCAGCAACGCGCCTGCGTTCTACTGGGACGGAACGAACTGCGTCAATGGCGCGCTGAATGGCGTGGCATGCGGCTGGACGGGCTCTGTAGTTGCGCCCGCGCCGCCAACGGGAGGAACCAGCCTGGCGGAGTACGGCACGACATTTACGTCCGTACTGACGAATAAAGGATCGACAACCATCACCTACTTCGATCCTTACCGCGGCTCACGCACGCCGGAGTATGTCAACTGGACCTTCGGAATCCAGCACCAGGTCACCAGGGACATGTCTCTGTCTGTGAGCTACGTCGGCAGCCAGGGACACTTCCTGAGCGGCGGCGGCGTTGATCCGAACCGGAACAACCGGCTTCCGGAGTCAATGGCGGCGCTGGCCGGCTATAACGTTACCTCGGCAGGTATTGCCACCGCATGCGCTCCGGCAGCCTGCGGATATCCCACGGCGACCAATACGGTATTGCTGGGCTCCAAGGCGACGGCGGTGGACCTGGCCGCAGCCAGCAATCTGGGCTTCAAACCGCCGAATCCGTATACGACGGCCACCTACTATGCGAGCAACAGCGTGTACCAGTACTACGTGGCCTATCCGCAGTTCAGCGGCGTGAGCGACACGACCAGCTTTATGGGCAACACCAGCTACCATGCACTGCAGCTGACGTTGCGGCAGCGCACGGCCCATGGCCTGGACTTCATGCTGAACTACACGTATTCGAAGTCGATCGACAACATCGGCAACAACCGCGTGTATGACAATGCCCGTCTGGACCGCTCGCTTTCGACCACGGACCAGCCGCAGAACCTGAACATCTCAGGCGTCTATCAACTGCCGTTCGGCAAGGGCAAGGCGTTCGGGGGCGACAACCGGCTGGTGAGCATGCTGGCCGGGGGCTGGCAGCTCTCGAGCATCTTCACCTACAACTCCGGCTCGCCGATCGCCTTCACCGGATCGGGATGCGGCGGTTCCAGCATTCTGGGGACCTGCATGCCGTTTATCGTGCCCGGCCAGACCAACCGCATCAACGGAAGCTACGGTCACTCGGCTGGATTCAGCACAGCCACAACCTATACAAAGCAGCAGTATTTCAACCCGGCGGCCTTGACGGTGCATGGCTCCTGCGCCTCAGCTTCTGGCACTCCAACCAGCTGCCCCAGCTACGGCCAGACGGTTGGGCAGTTGACCTATGTGGGCAACGGCCCGGACCTGTACGTGCCCGGCAATGCGGCCCGCGTAGGCGCACTGAATACCTGGGCCATGAGCCGCTACAACGTCGATCTGGGCGTCAAGCGGACTTTCCCGGTATGGGAGAGCCTGAAGCTTTCGTTTGAGGCCAGCATTCTGAACCTCACCAACCACGTGACCTTCCCGGCGCCGAATGCCGGCGTGAACGGCTCGAGCTTTGGACTGCTGGGCACCATGCCCTCTTCCTACAACCCGCGCGACGTGCAGTTGGATGCACGACTCAGCTGGTAGCCGAGACGAAGGCACTTCAACCAGAACCGCCGCTTGCAGAGATGCAGGCGGCGGTTTTCTTCTGGGCGTGGGGCGAGCGCAGACGGCTACATGATGCGAAAACGCTCGCGCATCAGGCGCTGGAAGCGGGGCCGCCAGATCAGGTCGTAGGCAAGCTCCTTACCGGGAAACATTGTCAGCGCAGCGCGGCGCGCATCGGCGATCATCTGGGCCGCCTCGTCGTAGGTGAGCGAGGCGTCCTGTGCGATGGTCTGCATCACCAGGTTCATCATCATCTGCATGCGGCGGATGAGTCTGCGTTCTTCCTCAATCTCTACCGTGGACATGGTTGGGTTTGCCTGGCTGCCTGCCTGGATCTCCTCCATTGAATTGCCTCCGGATTTCTGCGCCACGCGCGAATTGCCTCTCATTAGGGATTAGACGCAGGCGCGAGCGCGGAGATTCCTCCGGCCGGCGTCAGCAGGAAGGACATGGCGCCATCGCGATCCGTGCGGTAGATGCGGGCATGCTCTTCTGCGAGGCGGTCGATCACCTCTTCGCGGGGATGACCGAAGGTGTTGTTTCTGCCGACGGAGATCACTGCATCCTCAGGCGCGGCCAGAGCGAGAAACTCCGGCGTGGTGGAGGTGAGGCTGCCGTGATGCGCCACTTTGAGCAGAGTCACGGGGCCGATCTGCGCTGCGGCGCCGTCTGTCCGGGCCCGGCCTGCCATTGCATCTTCACTGGCGGCCTGCGCGTCGCCTTCGAGCAGCACGGAGGCGCGTCCGTACTGGAGGTGCATGACCAGCGAGTCGTCGTTGACCGGCGGCCCGGGATTCGAGTAGTCGCGAGCTGGGGCGAGCACGCGGATGGCGACTTTGTCCCAGGCGATGCGATCGCCGGCGCGCAGATGCCGAACGCGGATGCCCAGTGTGCGGGCCTCGGCGAGCAGCTCACGGTAGCGCTCCGAGTCCGGATCGACCGCGACCCAGAGCTCGCGTGGGCGAAAGTTGCGGAGCACGGCGGGCATGCCGCCCATGTGGTCTGAATGGGCGTGGGTGAGGACCACGACGTCGAGGCGGCGGATCTGCCGCGACCACAGATAGGGCGAGACGATCTCCTCGCCGATGTCGAACGTGCTGGAGCCAGCGGCGTTTTCGGCGTTTGCGGCGGCGCCGGTGGGGCCGCCCGCGTCCACCAGCATGGTTCGGCCGCCGGGGCCGGCGATGAACAGGGAATCGCCCTGGCCGACGTCGATGGCGGTGACTTCGAGCTGGCCGGTGAGGAGCCGCGGAGGACTCGGCCAGAGTGCGGCCAGAGTGACGATGGGGAGCGCAACGGTTGCAGCCAGCATCCACGGACGCGAGCGGCGCACTGCCCAGCAACAGAAGGCGAGGATGCCAAGCGCAACCACGGCATGCACGGCTGAAGGGCCGGGAACGCGCAGGTCGGCGGCCTGCACCTGGCTGAGGCGGCGGATAGCGCCGGTGGTGGCATGCAGCAGCAGGGCCAGAAGAGTTCCGGGCAGCGTGGCGAGCCACGGCCCGGCGAGCGAGCAGAGAAAAGTGATCAGCGCGAGCGGCGCCAGCACAGCTACGAGCGGCACGCTGATGATGTTTGCAGGCAGCGCAAAGAGCGTGGCGCGATGGAAGTAAGCCGCCATGGGCAGAGCCATCACGGCTTCGGCCACAAGGCCGACGAGGGCGAGCTCCGCTGCCCAGAGCGTCCAGCGCAGTATCAGTGCAGGGAGGGTTTTCGACCACGGGCCGAGGACCGCGGCGAATCCTTGTCCCCAGAGGCGCAGCATCACGCGCAGCTGGGCGAGACGCGGAGGCATGGCGGCGTCGCGCCAGCGATCGTTGAGGCGGCGGGCGGCGCGCGCATAGGGGAGAAAGCTGCGCTCGCCCAGCGGAACTGCGATGCCCGCGATGGAGAGGATGGCGAGGAACGTCATCTGAAAGCTGGCTTCAAACAGAGCATGCGGAGTCCATACGAGCACGGCAAGCGCGGCAGCACCGAGCGAGTTGAGGACGTTGCGGTCGCGCGAGAGAAGACGCGCCAGCAGAAAGACGGAGGTCATCAATAAGGCGCGCTGCACGGGCATGCCGAGGCCGGTGAGCAGCGCGTAGCCGGAGGAGAGCGCGATGGTTGCGAGCGTGGCATAGAGCTCCCCGAGGCGCAGACGGCGGGCAAGGAAGAAGATGATTCCGGCGAGCAGTGCAACGTGCATTCCGGAGACGACAAAGAGATGGAAGGAGCCGGTGCGCTCAAAGCCCAGGCGGAGGGCCTGCGTCAGCCGGGTGCGATCGCCGAAGAGCATCGCGTTCAGCATGCCGGCGTCGCCGGGCGTGAGGCGCAGCGCGGCTGGGAGATGCCGGTTGGCGGCGGAGTGCACGTATGCGGGCAGACGGGCGGCGGCCCAGGTCTGTGCGGCGAAGGCGCGGCAGCGCAGAGAACGCCACCCAATCCTTCGATCCGTATCCACGCGCGTCATCTCCAGCCGATCTGTCGGGGCACTGGCAGTGGCGGCGATGCCCTGGTCCAGCAGATAGTCCGCATACTGCCAGGCCCCGGGATCGCGATAGCGCTCCGGCATGCGCAGCCGCAGCGGAAGTGCGATCTGATCGTTGCAGCGGAGCCGCGGCAGAGGTGGGGCGCTGGAGTCGTTCGCGGTGGCCGGGTCAGTCCTTCGCAGTCGTGGGCGGTACAGCGTTACACGTACTCCTCCGGAGATTGGCACCATGCGGGAGACATCGGGCGTGACCTGTTCGATCGCGGTAAGCGCGAGGTCTACGGAGAGGGCAGGCGTTCCGGGCTCGTCCCATTGGTCCGGATCGGAGTCTGCGTTGCCGCTTATTGCAGGCGTGCGAGGCGGGAGTTCGCGGACACGGATGACGCGGGCCTCGACGGTCCGACTCAGGCCGTCCGCGTATTGGGTGAGTGCCGTCTGGCGCGGCGATGCGGGCTCCAGTTGCACGGACCATAGGCCAACTGCGATCCAGAGAGCACATGCGGCGACAGGTGCGATGCGTGGCGCGCGCCGCAGGGCGAGGAGAGCAAGGCACAGGAGGGCGGCGGCGGCGAGCGCGAGCAACGCGACGAGATGCGGCTGGCGCGGCGGCAGCAGCGAGAGGGATTCACCAAAGGCGAAGCTGGCGGCGGCCGCGAGCAGCGGGGCGTGACGCAAACGCAGCGGCTGCACATGTAGCGCGCGCGGCCACAGACGGGCTTCCAGCTCTGCCGCGGCGCGGGATTCGGGTCTGGAGGCACCAGAGTTCACAGCCACAGCAGGCTACCCGTGAGGTCGTAAGGTCGCGGCCATTCTTTCAGATCGCCGGGACCGAGACCAGAGGAAACTGCGCAGCGGCGTCCTGCTATTGCGAGCGGGTGAGGACAGCGACGGTTTCGATGTGTGTGGTCTGCGGGAAGAGATCGAAGAGATGAAGCTCGGCGACGGAGTAGCCGGAGAGGGCGGCAAGGTCGCGCGCGAGGGCGTCAGGAGAGCAGGAGATGTAGATGAGTGTGGGAGCAGCGATGCGGGTGAGTCGTTCGCAGACCTCTGTGCCGGCGCCGCTGCGCGGGGGGTCGAGGACGACGAGCGAGGGGCGCTCGCGCTGGAGGAGCTCTGCGCGGAGAAAATCGAGCGTTGTGGCTTTAACGGCGCGGAGATTGGTGAGCTTGGTCTGCGCAAGCGCGGTGGCAGCGGGTTCGGCGATCTCGACGGCGGTGACCTGCGCAAAGTTGTGGGCCAGTGCGCGGGAGAAGAGGGCTCGAGAAAAAAGACCGATGCCGGCGTAGAGGTCCCAGGCGAGCGCAGTATCGCCGGTGGGGGCGGAGGTGACCGTGGTGACGAGTTCGGGAAGCAGGAAGCGGTTGACCTGGAAGAAGGCTCCGCGCGGGACCCAGTAAGTGAGGGGTTCGAGGTTCGGGGTGCGCGGTTCGAGGGTATAGCTGAGGCCGGGTGAGCCCCAGGAGGGGCCGGGGCGGGGCTGCTCGATGCGGCGGCTGCGCGCGGCGGGCGGCAGGAGTGCAATGCCGGCTCCGGCGAGTTGGGGGATTTGTACACGGAGGGATTCGCAGAGTGCGGTGAAGTCGGCGGCGATGCGGGCGGGGGGATTTTTTTGCGCGGTGCGGAGGAAGAGCGTGAGCAGCAGCTTCGATTCGCCGGCGTCGGTGAAGAGCTCGAGCTGGTCGGGTGCGAGCTGCGATGAGAGGAGCCATGGGGTGTTGTTGGCGAGGGCGAGGAAGGCCTCGGCGGCGCGCCAGAGGAGAGGCGCAGCGATGGGGCACTGGGTGATGGGGACGAATTGCGGGCGCAGCGAACTCTCCCCACTCATGTCGCTTTGCTCCATGAATGGGGCACCCGGTTCCGTGGCAGGGCGTGAGAGGTAGCCGGCGCGGAGCCGGCCGTCGATAGTGCGGAGGGTAAGGCGGATGCGGTTGCGGTAGGCGAGTGGCGGCGAAGGGTGAAGCTGGAGTTCGGGCAGAGTGAAGGCGGCGAGCAGCTGGCGCAGCCTTGCGGCCTTGCGAGCGAGCTGCGTGGAGTAAGCGAGGTCCTGGAGCCGGCATCCGCCGCAGAGGCCGAAGTGCGGACAGGGAGGCGTGGCGGCTTCAGCCGGATGGTGCGGATTCACGCGGGGTCGTCCTGGTGCGGCATGTAGAAGAGGGAGAGGCGCGGAAGCGCGTGGGCTTCGAGCAGGCGCTTGTGGAGGAACTGCTGCTGGACCTGCTTGATCTGCACGGCGGACATGCGGCCGCGGTAGGGAGCGAACTCGCGGTCGGCCTGGGCGCGGAGAGCGGTGAGCTCGGACTCGGGCGCGGCAGCGAGGAGCGAGGCGAAGAGCTTCTCTTCGAGGACGGTGAGGGTGCGGTCGAGGTCTTCGAGAGGCATCGGCTCGTTCTGCGCCAGCTCGCGGAGGCGGGCGGCGGTTTCGGTAGCGGTGATGGCGGCCGTGCCGGGGAGTTTTGCGGCGCCGGCCTGGAGTGCAGCAGCGTTAGATGTGAGGAAGCGGGCGACGCGGGCGGACTCGAAGCCGGATGTGCCCTCATTTTGGGCAGCGCCTTTGGCCATACCGATAGTCGCCTCGCTCGCCTGCTGGGCTGCCTCCATGACGGCCTGGGCGCACCAGGCGAGGCCGTTGACCTTGCGCTGGCGGCGGGCGCCGAGGCGGGTACGCTGGGCCTCGTGCTTGTCGAAGGCGGCGTCGATGCCGCGGAGGACGGCTTCGAGCGGGACGCCGGCCTCGCGCCAGGTTTCGATCAGGGCCCAGTCGAGGGTGGAAAGGAGAAGGAGAGAGCCGCGGCGCTGGGCGAAGCGGTCTTCGATCTCGGTGAAGTAGGCGAAGTGGTTCATGGCGAGGCGGGTATGAAACAAAGTAGCCCAGGTGATTTCTGAAAACAAACGAGTTAAGCATTGCGACCCGGCACTGTGCCGGGCCTCTTCCCTCTGGACTGGCTTTATTTTAGCAAGTTGAAGGAGTGAGTTTGAGGTACGGCTTTACTGCTCTGGAGGGCTTGGCGTCTTGCGGAGGTATCCGGACATTTTTGCGATGGGAATCTCTGAAGACTGCATGGTAGGCTGGCACACATATCCCCAAGGAGAGCAAAATGCGGGCGCGGGCTGCGGCGGCTGTAGTGTTGGTGTGCGGAGCGGCTGGGCTGGCGGGCTGTTCCGGCGGAGCATTCGGGACGCGGGGAACGACGGGCGCCAACCAGAGCGGCGGACAGACAGGATCCAGAACCGCAGGGACCACTCTGACGGGGAAGGTGCGAGGCGGGCAGCAGCCGATCGCCGGCGCGCATGTATATCTGCTGGCGGCGAACACGACGGGGTATGGTGGGAACGGGATTGCGGCGTCGGCGAATAATGCGTCGGTGTCGCTGCTGACGAGCGCAGGGGACACGGCGCTGGATACAAGCGGCGGCGCGACGAACGGCGACTATTATGTGACGACGGATGCGAGCGGCAACTGGACGATCACAGGCGATTACACGTGTACGCCGGGGCAGCAGGTTTACCTGTATGCGCAGGGCGGCGATCCCGGCGCGGGGACGAATCCGGCTGCAGGGCTGATGGCGGCGCTGGGCTCGTGCCCGTCGGCGGGAAACTTCGCCACAGCGACGCCGTACATCGTGATCAATGAGGTATCGACGGTGGCGACGGCGTATGCGTTCGCTGGATTTGCGACGGATGCGACCCATGTGTCGAGCTCGGGGACAACGCTGGCGCAGACGGGGGTTGCGAATGCCTTTGCGAATGCGGCGAACCTGGAGACGCTGAGCACCGGCGAGGCGCTGGCGACGACTCCAGCGGGGAACGGGACAGCGCCGCAGAGCGAGATCAACACGCTGGGGAACATCCTGGCGAGCTGCGTGAACTCGGATGGGGCAGGTTCCGCGGCGTGTACGACGCTGTTTGCGACGGCCACGGCGGATGGGACGATAACGGGAGCGCAGCCGACGGACACGGCGACGGTGGCGATCAATATAGCGCACAACCCGGGAGTGAATGTCGATGCGCTGTACGGACTGACGGGAGCGACTCCACCGTTTGCAAACGGGCTGACTGCGGCGCCGAATGACTGGACAGTGGCGATTGTGATCTCGGGGGGCGGACTGAAGCAATTGGAGGCTTTAGCAATCGACGGAGACGGAGCCGTGTGGGTCGTTGACACAGCCACGAGCAGCATTACCAAGATTGGAAGTTCCGGAGCTTTTCTGTCCGGCGCTAGTGGTTACACGGGCGGGGGACTGCAAAATCCACTGAGTATATCGATCGATCCGTCCGGTAATGCATGGTCAGCGACTTTAGTTAGCGGAAGCTCCGGGGCATTGGTGGGGATGTCCAGCTCCGGGGTCGTTTTGTCCGGCCCGAGCGGTTATTCGACCGGGCCTAACTTTATACCGACCGCTATTGCGAGTGATGGGTCTGGCAACATCTGGGTGAGCGATGGGTACAACATGGGACAGTTTTCCAGTGCCGGCAGTATTCTGCAAAGCTTTCATTTGCCGTTCAGTATGGGAGTGTTTCCTGAGGGGCTGGCGATCGATGGACATGGGAATGTTTGGCTTACCGGGGGAGGCTCGTTGGGTGCGGTCCAAGAGGTGTCCAGCTCTGGTTCTGTCCTTTCGGGTTCGTATGGATACACGGGAGGAGGCATCTACTTTCCGTTCACCATTACGATCGACGGCTCCGGCGATGCCTGGATACTCGATACGACAAACTGCACTTGCAGCGCTATCGGAGATGGGACAATTCCAGAGTTGTCCAATACCGGCGTGTCTCTCGGCGGCTCTAGCGGGCATTCAACCCCGAGTATGAACCAACCAGCTGACATAGCGATCGATGGCGATGGGAACCTTTGGATCGCAAGTTACGGATGGGGCAGTGTATTCGAGTACACGAATACCGCCGTACGCATTTCCCGCCCATATTATCTAAGTGGAATTCTCAATAAACCGGGTTCACTTGCTGTAGATGGTTCAGGAAATGTTTGGGTGACGAACTTCGGCAATAACACCGTTACAGAGGCGATTGGGGTGGCGGCGCCGGTGGTGACGCCGCTATCGGTGGGTGTAAGGGACAACAAGCTGGGGACGCGGCCGTAGCGATCTGTGTTGCCGCAGGCCTTGAGTGTTGAGGGGCGGCCGCGGTTTATGTGCGTGCGTGGCTTTTCAAGGTGGAGCGGCCGGGTAGTGTTGCTTTTGGGACGGAAGGCGGCGTCTGCAAGAGTTTTCTCTGGGATTTGCAGGAATTTGCATGGTAGGCTTGGTGGCTGAATCTCCCAGGAGAGCAAGATGCGGGCGTGGGCTACGGCTGTACGGTTTGTCGTGTGTGGGCTGGCAGTGGGGGCGGTACTTACAGGGTGTGGCGGGGGGAGCGGGGGCTCCTCAGGTGGCGGCGGCAATCAGCCTACGACGCAGCCGCCGACGGCGAATGCAGGCGGACCGTATACAGGGACAGCGGGCGCGTCTGTGAGCTTCAGCGCTTCGGGTTCCAGCGATCCGCAGGGCCAGGCGCTGACGTATGCGTGGAACTTTGGGGACAGCTCGACGGGGAGCGGCGCGACACCGACCCATACCTATGCGTCGACGGGAACGTACAACATCTCTTTGACCGTAACGGATACGAGCGGGCTGTCGGCGACGGCGACGAGCAAGGTGACGGTCGTACTGGCCGATGCGGCGCTTACGGGAACGCTGTACAGCGGGATGCAGCCGATCGGCGGAGCGCATGTGTATCTGCTGGCGGCGAACACGACAGGGTATGGCGGGGATGGGATTGCGGCGTCGAGCAACAATGCGTCGGTATCGCTGCTGAACTCGGGGCTGACAGGCGTGTCGGATTCGGTGGGCGCGTATGTGACGACGACTGCAAGCGGCACCTTCAGCATGAGCGGCGACTATACGTGCACGACCGGGCAGCAGTTGTATCTGTATGCCTCGGCGGCTGCGGGAACCGGGTGGATGGCTGTGCTGGGGCCCTGCGAGGGGACGTCCGGACCGGCGATCTCGGCGACGCTGAATGAGGTTTCCACGGTAGCGGCGGCGTACGCGCTGGCGGGGTTTGCTACGGACGCGACGCACGTGTCGAGCTCGGGGACGGCGCTGGCTCTGACCGGAGTGGCGAACGCATTTGCGAATGCGGCGAACCTGGCGACACTGGCGACGGGCGCTGCGCTGGCGACGACTCCGGCAGGCAATGGGGCGGTCCCGCAGGCGGAGATCAACACGCTGGCGGACATCCTGGCGGGCTGCTCGGGCGGAGGCAGCTCCTGCGGGACGCTGTTCGCGACGGCGACGGCAGATGGAACCACCTCCGGTGCAAAGCCGAGCGAGACGGCGACGGCGGCGATCCATATTGCGCATCATCCGGGGGCGAATGTGGGAGCGCTGTATGCGCTGAAGGCCGGGACGTTTACGCCGGGCCTGACAGCGGCGCCGAGTGACTGGACGATGGCGCTGAATTTTACGGGCGGCGGCATCAGCACGCCTGAGGGCCTGGCGGTGGATGGCCAGGGCAATGTGTGGGTGGCAGACTACTCGAGCGGCAGCATTGTGAAGCTATCGAGCACCGGTGCGGCCCTGCTGGATCTGACGAGCAGCACGGTGGGAGGCCTGAATCAGCCGAACGGGATTTCCATCGACCGATCGGGAAATGTGTGGGTGGGGACGATCACGAGCGGCGCGATTGTGGAGGTATCCAACAGCGGCGCGGCACTCTCCGGGACGACCGGGTACACGGGCAACGGCGGGCTGCCTCTGGTTGCGGGCCTGGCGAACGATGTCGCAGGCGATCTATGGGCTCCCGTGAATGCAGGCACCAGTATCGCCGAAATCTCGGCGACGGGCTCCCTGCTTACCGGCCCAACATCGTATCCGTCGATGGCGCTTGAGAATGTTGCGATCGACGGCGCGGGGAATGTGTGGGGCGCGAGCCAGACCTCCAGCGTGTTCCGGTTCTCGGGCACGGGGACGCTGCTGAACGGGCCGTCCGGATATACCGGAGGCGGGCTTAACGGATGCAATGGAATTGCGATCGACAGCGCAGGCGATGCGTGGATCGCAAATCAAGCCGGCAACAGCGTGACGGAGTTTTCGAACGCGGGAACGATCCTCTCCGGCAGCAGCGGTTACACCAGCACCGGCTTCAACGTGCCGGACTATGTCGCGATTGATGGCGCTGGCGACGTGTGGGTGACGAACAACGGGAACAACAGCCTGTCTGAGCTGGACCACTCCGGGCAGGTGCTGTCTGGGGCGGGTGGCTTTGGCACGGGAGTGCTGGCCCGGCCGCGCTCGATCGCCGCGGACGGATCGGGCGATCTGTGGGTGACCTACGGGAATCCAGGAAGTGGTGCGGTGGGAGAGCTGATAGGCGCCGGCGCTCCGGTGGTGACACCGATTGCCGCGGGGCTTCCGACGACTCCGACCAGCGACGGCAGCAGCAAGCTGGGGACCAGGCCGTAGGGCCGCGCGCCGTAAGATCGTTGCATGGCGGGTGAGGTTGTCGACGAGAGAGATGTGGCGTTTCTGCGGCGGGCGATTGAGCTGGCGGCGAAGGCGCGCAGCGAAGGGCGGCATCCGTTTGGCGCGCTGATCGTGAATGCGGACGGACAGACGCTGGTGGAGGCGCGCAATAACGCGGTGCGACCGGCGGGCGATCCGACGCAGCATGCGGAGATGCTGGCGTGCCGTGCTGTCTCGCGCAGGATGACCGAGGCGCAGATGGCGGAGTGCACGCTCTACACCAGCACCGAGCCGTGCGCGATGTGCGCGGGAGCGATCTACTGGATCGGCGTGGGACGCGTGGTGTATGCGCTGAGCGAGCAGGGACTGGCGCGATTTACAGGGCCTCATGAGGAGAACCCGACCCTCGATCTGCCGTGCCGCGAGGTGTTCGCGCGGGGGCAGATGAGAGTTGTGGTGGCGGGGCCGGCGATTGAAGACGAGGCGGGCCGGGTGCACGAGGGGTTCTGGTACTAGGTGCCAGGCACCGGCAACTAGGCGCGGGACTTGGCAGCGGCGCGCTCCTGGCGTTCCTGATTGCGCTCGTAGATGAGACGCAGGCCGGTGAGGGTAAGCCATTCGTCGGTCTGCGTAATGTATTTGGAGCCTCCTGCGATGAGGCGCGCCAGGCCGCCGGTGGCGAGGATCTTCGTCTCGGCGCCGAGCTCGGCGATCATGCGTTCGAGGATGCCGTCCACTAAACCGAGGTAGCCGTAGTAGAGGCCGATCTGCAGATGGTCGACGGTGTTGGTGCCGATGATCTTGGCTGGCTTGCGGATGTCGACGCGGGGCAGGCGCGCGGCGCGAGTAAAGAGGGCGTCGGCGGAGATGCCGAGGCCCGGTGCGATGGCGCCGCCGAGATATTCTCCACGCGGGCTGATGACGTCAAAGGTGGTGGCGGTACCGAGATCGACGACGATGATATGGGGGCGCGTGGCGGGCACAGGCTGGGCGGCCGTATCCGCGGGCTTGAAGAACTCATGGGCGGCGACGCAGTTGACGATGCGGTCGGCTCCGACCTCAGAGGGGTTGTCGGTGAGGATGGGGACGCCGGTGCGCACGCCGGGCTCGACGAAGAGAGGGCGGACGCGGCAGTAGGTCTCGAGCGCGCGGCGGAGGGTGGAGTCGATGGGCGGGACGACGGAGCTGACGACGACGCCGGTGACGTCGGAGAGGGAGAAGGAACGTAGCGCGAAGATGTCGCGGAGGATGATGCCGACCTCGTCCACGGTGACGGTGCGCGGGGTGGTGACTCGCCAGTGGGCGAGAAGCTCGGGGTCGGTCTTGGCGGCGGGCTTTTCCGTGGGTACGGACTTCTGGGCGTCGGCCGCGAGGCGGTAGAGGCCGAGGACGGTATTGGTATTGCCGACATCAATGGCTAGGAGCATGAGAGGAGTTGTCAGTTAAAAGTTCTCAGTTGTCAGACAATTCGCGCAGGCCTCCGGAGAGGACGGTGCGTGTGCCGCCGTCGTCCGCGATGACGCGCAAAAAGCCGCGCGCGTCGAGGCCGTCGGTGGTGCCAGTATAGCTGGCGGCGCCGTCGCGGGCTTCGACGTGGACGCGCTTGCCGGAGAGCCAGGAGGAGAAGCTGGTGAGGTCGCGGCCGGGACGGTTGTTGGTTCCACGCCAGGAACGGATGAGGAGGCGGATCTCTTCGTCGAGGGCGATGAGGATGGCAGCGGCGAGGGCTTCGCGGCGGAAAGGTCGGGTGGGGCCAGGTAATTCACGGCGGATGGAGGTGGCGATGGCGTCGAGCTCGGCGGGGAAGGAGGTGTGGTTGAGGTTGACGCCGATGCCGATGACGGCGAAGCGGAGCATGGCGGGGCCGGTGGGCGGGGCTGGGTTGGCGGAGGACTCGATAAGGATGCCGCCGACTTTGCGCTGGGGTTGGCGTGGACCGTCCGGCGCGGCGGGGCGGGCGATCATGAGGTCGTTGGGCCAGCGGATGTCGATCTGATTCTTTACGGCGAAGCCGAAGGTGGAGGCGATGGCGGACTGCACGGCGATGGCGGTGAGGAAGGAGAGCTGCTGCGCGCGGTCGGCGGGGATGGACGGAGAGATGAGCGCGGAGAGGTAGAGGCCGAGGCCTGAGGCGGAGTGCCATGCGTGGGCGCCGCGGCCACGGCCGGCGGTCTGCTCGTCTGCGATCCAGACACCGTGGCGCGCGCCGGAGTGGGCAGCGGCCATGGCGAAGGAGTTGGTGGAGGGGATGGTGGCGAGGTGATGGACGTGGCCTGCGAACTCGGTGCCGGCGATGGCGGCGTTGAGGGCGGCGAGGTCGAAGGGGACGGGCGGCATTGGTGGGATGTCAACCCAGGCGGCGAACGCGGGGACGTCGTGCGAAGGCTCGGTCGAACGTGAGAATCTCTCTGGCTCCCACATCGAAGGCGATCTCCGCAATCAGATGATCCGCGAAGCCGACCGGACCGGATCGGGCAGCTTCCAGAGCCTTGCGAGCCAGGACCGGCGACTCCACGGAGACGCCACGCGCGCGGAGCATCCCGTCCAGCGCGTTCAGGATCCGCTCCCTCTCCCAGCGGGCCCGAAGCACCCACGACAGCTCCGCGAGAACGATAAGCGGGACGAACACCCCATCTGAGGAGCGGGCGTGGGCGAGAGCGGAGCGGGCGGTCTTCGTCTGAGCCTTATGGTCGTTCAGCAAGGCTCGGGCCCACACGTTGGTGTCTGCCGTGAGCATTACCACTGTCTCCGCGACTTCGCCTGATCCATCTCCGCGAAGGACATGGGGCGTTCCGGCTTGCCGCCCTCGTCGGCCATCCGCCAGAGGTCTTCGAGGTCAAACGGAACTCGCTCGAGTTGGACGGGGCCAGTCCGGGGGATGCTGAATCGAATCCGGCTGCCATTTTGAATGCCGAGGCGCGTCCGCAGCTCCCTGGGCAGAGTGACCTGGCCTTTGGAGGTGACCTTGGCCTCGACGGTTGTGGACGAGTTTGGAGGGGTTGAAGGCATTCCGACTCCTCCTTACATTATATGCTGCTTTTCCTTACCGACCATTGATGTGTCAAGGATGTCAGTAGGCGGCGGCGGTGATCTTCATGGAGAGGTCAGCGGCGGGGGCGGAGTGGGTGAGCGCGCCGACGGAGATGAAGTCGACTCCGGTTTTGGCGTAGTCGGCGACGGTCTTGAGATTCATGTTGCCGGAGGCCTCGATGGTGGCCCTGGGCAGGCCTTTGCGGATGACCTTGACGGCGACGGCGACCTGTTTGGGGGTCATGTTGTCGAGGAGGATGGAGTCGGCCCCGCCGGCGATGGCCTGGGCGAGTTCGGTGTCGGTGCGGACCTCGATCTGCACCTGCTGGCCGGGCTTGCGGCCGGCGAGGGCGCGCTCGAGCACGGCGGGCAGGCCTCCGCCGAGGGAGATGTGGTTGTTCTTAATGAGAATGCCGTCCTGCAGGTCGTGCCGGTGGTTGGTGCCGCCGCCGCAGCAGACGGCGTACTTGTCCAGTGTGCGCAGGCCGGGGATGGTCTTGCGGGTGTCGAGGATCTTGGTCTTCGATTTGGTGGCGGCGACGGCCTGGACGAACTGGTTGGTGACGGTGGCGATGCCGCTCATGCGCTGCATGAGGTTGAGGATGACGCGCTCGGTGGAGAGGATGCTGGCGGCATTGGCGCGGATGACGGCGATGGCCTGGCCGGGACGGACGCGGACGCCGTCGAAGATCTCCGGATGGGAGACGACCTCAAAGCGCGCGGGAGATTGGCCGCTGCGCGCGGACATGCGCGAGAAGATGGACAGGAACGCGGAGATGCAGCCGATGCCGGCGACGATGCAGCTCTCCTTGGCGACGATGGTGCCGGTGGCTCGGAGCGCGGGGTCGATGGTGAGTGCGGTGGTGACGTCACTGGTGGCCTTGTCCTCGAGGATGGCAGTTTCAAGGAGGGCGGTGACGCGGCGGCTCTTCCAGTCCATGGGGAGGATTTTACAGGCCAGCAAGTCAGCGAGTCAGCGAGTCAGCAAGTCAGCAAGTCAGCAGGTACGCGAGCCGAACGGGAACTCGTCCCGATCGGCACAACAAGTACGGACATTGCTGATGATGGCTTGAGTGCGTCACTCCCGGGGGAGGTTGTCCAGGGCGAGGCGGGTCTTGTCGCGGAGGGTGACGAGGTCGGCGGTCTGTTTGCGCAGGCCGTCGACGATGTGCGCGGGGGCCTTGCCGGTGAAGGAGGTGTCGGCGAGGCGGGCTTCGTTGGCGGCGATCTGCTTGTCGAGTTTTGCGAGTTCCTTGGTGAGACGCTCGCGCTCGGCTGCGACGTCGATCTTCTTCTCGAAGATGACGGCGACGTCGAAGGCTGCGGTGGAGCGGGAGTTGGCGCCGGTAAGTGGCGCGTCGGAGATGTGGACCTCGCTGACGCGCGCAAGACGGTCGAGGATTTCCTGGTGAAATTCGAGGTGGAGAGTCAGTTCCGGGCCGGCGTGCAGGCGGATGGGAGCGGACTCTTTCTCCGGGACGCCGAGCTCCTTGCGCAGGGCGCGAATGGCGACGATGAGCTCCTGGAGGAGGGACATCTCGCGGAGAGCGGATTTGTCGGCGGGAAAATCGGCGGCCTGCGGGAAGCGGGTGAGGGCGATGGATTTGGCGGGAGGCGCCTGTGAATAGAGCGCGTGCCAGATCTCCTCGGTGAGGAAGGGCATGAAGGGAGAGAGCAGGCGCAGCGCGGCGTCAAAGACGGTCACGAGGGTGGCGAGCGCAGTGGTAGTGGAGGCGAGGGCGCGCTCGGAGTCTTCGCTGGTGGGGAAGGCCTCGGGGGTGATGTCGAAGACGAGACGGAGCTTGACGATTTCGAGGTACCAGTCGCAGAGGTCGCCCCAGAAGAACTGGTAGATGAGGGAGGCTGCCTCGTCGAAGCGGTAGGCGGCGAGTGCGGCGTTGGCGGCGGCTGCGGTTTCGGAGAGGCGGGCGACGATCCAGCGGGACTCGATGGGGTCGGAGGGAGTGGGGATGGGGTTGTCGTCGTCGAGGTTCTTTTGTTCCCCGCTCATCTCGCTGCGCTCGATGGATGGGGCACTTAAACGTTCTTCCTTCCCACCCAAGCGGAGCTTGGATGGGGCACCCAGAGTTGTGGCAGATGGAAGAGTGACCTCAATGTTGGCGGCGCGGGCGCGCTCGATGTTCATGAAGATGAAGCGGGCGGCGTTCCAGATTTTGTTGGCGAAGGCGCGATAGCCCTCGGTGCGGGCCTCGCTGAAGGCGATGTCGGTGCCGGGGGAGGCCATGGAGGCGAGGGTGAAGCGGACGGCGTCGGTGCCGTAGCGGGTGATGATCTCGATGGGATCGATGACGTTGCCCTTGGTCTTGGACATCTTCTCGCGGTTGGCGTCGCGGACGAGGGCATGGATGTAGACGCCTTTGAACGGGACCGCGTCTGCGAGCGTGCGAGGGGCGCCGTCGGGCATGGGGACGTCGAGCATGAAGTGGCAGCCGAGCATGATCATGCGGGCGACCCAGAAGAAGAGGATGTCAAAGCCGGTGACGAGCAGCGAGGTGGGGTAGAAGGCGGCGAGGTCGGGGGTGAGTGCATTGGAGCCGTCCCAGCCGAAGACGGTGAAGGGCAGCAGGCCGGAGGAGAACCAGGTGTCGAGGACGTCTGAAGATTGCTGGATGTTCGTAGTGCCGCAGGTGGAGCACTCGGTTGGCGTGGTGCGCGCGACGGTGATGTGGCCGTCGGGGCAGAGCCATGCGGGGATGCGGTGGCCCCACCAGAGCTGGCGGGAGATGCACCAGTCGTGGATGTTGTTCATCCACTCCATGTAGGTTTTGGAGTACATCTCGGGCGTGAACTTGATGTGGCCCTGTGCGACGGCGTCGATGGCGTTCCGGGCGATGGAGTTTCTTTCTCCCCCACTCATCTCGCTGCGCTCGATGAATGGGCCACCCGGGGCCTGTGGCTTTTTGTTGACGGCGAGGAACCACTGCATGGAGAGGCGCGGCTCAATGACGGCGCCGGAGCGTTGCGAGAGGGCGATGGCGTGCTTGTGGTCGCGGATCTCGACGAGCAGGCCTGCGGCTTCGAGGTCGGCGACGATCTTTTCGCGGGCGGCGAAGCGGTCGAGGCCGTGGTAGGGCGAGCCGGGCAGGTGGATGTGCGCGGTCTCGTCCATGATGAGCAGCGAGGGCAGTGAGTGGCGCTGGCCGATGGCGAAGTCGTTGGGGTCGTGCGCGGGCGTGACCTTGACGGCTCCGGTGCCGAACTCGGGGCTGGCCCAGTCGTCGGCGAGGATGGGGATGGTGCGGGCCGGTCCACCGGAGACGGCGGAGAGGGGCAGGGCGATGAGCTTGCCGACGGCGTCCCTGTAGCGCTCGTCGGAGGGGTTCACGGCCACGGCGACGTCGCCGAGCATGGTCTCGGGGCGGGTGGTGGCGATGACGATGGAGCCTGTTCCGTCGGCGAAGGGGTAGCGGACGTGGTAGAGTCTGGCGGCGCGCTCCTCGTGCGTGACCTCGAGGTCGGAGACGGCGGTCTGCTGGACGGGGTCCCAGTTGACGATGTAGGCGCCGCGATAGATGAGGCCCTGTTCCCAGAGGCGGATGAAGGCCTCTTTGACGGCGACGGAGAGGCGCGAGTCCATGGTGAAGTACTCGCGGGACCAGTCGACGGAGGCGCCGAGGCGGCGCATCTGGTCGGTGATGGCGGAGCCGTACTGCTCCTTCCACTGCCAGACGCGCTGCTCGAAGGCCTCGCGGCCGAGGGCCTTGCGGCTGGTGCCCTGCTCGGCGAGCTGGCGCTCGACCATCATCTGCGTGGCGATGCCGGCGTGATCGGTGCCGGGGACCCAGAGGGAGGTTTCGCCGCGCATGCGGTGCCAGCGGGCGAGGATGTCCATCTCGGTCTGGTTGAGCATGTGGCCCATGTGCAGGCGGCCGGTGACGTTGGGCGGGGGGAGGAGCATGGTGAAGGAGCTCGCGCTCCCTTTTTCCGCTTCGCGTTGTCCTCCCGTTGGTCGGCCCGGAGAGTTGTGGGAGTTAGTGGCGGGTGTTGCGACGTCGAAGAGGCGCTCGCGGGTCCAGTGCTCGGCCCAGCGCTGCTCGATCAGCGAGGGGTCATAGGCCTTGGGCAGCTGCATGGAAGAGGCGGGCTCCGGCGCGCCGTTGAGCTTGACTTCGCGCTTGATTTCGGTGGCGTTGCGGGAGTTTTCCTGGGGCTTTTTGTCGGACATAATGGCGAGATTAAGGGTAGCATCCGGGCTTGCCCGGGGGTTGCGGGTCGCGTAGGTTGGTAGGTATGCAGGAGTATTGTCATCGCTGCGGCGGGGAACTGGCCGGGGATACGGCATTTTGCCCTCACTGCGGCGCGCCGCAACTGACGCTGGCGCTGGAGCAGCAGTCGCCGCAGACGGATGGCGAGGTAGTGGACGGCCTTGGCCCGACGACGGGCAGCGTGCCTCCGCCGCGCCCGCGCCAGGTGGAGTGGAAGATCGCCATCCGCTGTGCGCTGCTGGTGGCGGCGATCGGCGCGGTGCTGACGACGGTGGCGGTGCGGGTGGACCTGCTGTCCTTCCCCAGCCTGCTGTGGATGCTGAGCGCGTCGATGATTACGCTGGGGTTGTACCAGAAGCAGCGGCCGTCGGCGTGGATCGATGCGCGGGTGGGGATGCGCATCGGCGTGGTGGTGGGCCTGTGCATGGCGCTTGGGATTGCGGCGTCGATGGCGGGCTGGGGGCTGGTGGAGCGGTATGCGCTGCACGGGATGAGCAGTTTTGACGCGCAGATGGCGGCGCAGATGGCGCAGGCGCAGCAGCAGCTGCAGGACCGGGCGGCGGCCGATAAGACCCCCCTTACGCCGGAGCTGATCGGATTTGTGAAGTCGCCGGAGTTCCGCGCGGGCGCGATGCTGGCCGGGTACGCGATGCTGTCGGCGGTGCTGCTGGTGGTGTCGGTGCTGGGCGGGGCATTCGGCGGGCTGCTGCGGATGCGGCGAAGGGTTTGAAGCGAGTCAGCAGGCCAATTCCCCACTCATGTCGCTGCGCCCCATGAATGGGGCACCGGCAGGTGGTGGGTCAGTATAAAAATAACGACCTCAGGGGCTAAAGCCCCATTCACAAATAGCACTGTTTCCGGCGTGGCTAAAGCCACGCCCCTTCAAAACAGATTTCAAGCTGCACCGCTGCCCACCCACGGTATCACTTGCCTGTGGGCTGCTATCATCAGCAGCGACGGGATTTTGAGGCGCGAGGCGCGATGAGCGAGACGGACGGAGCTGGAACGGCGGCGAAACCGAGACTGCGCGAGAAGGGCCGGTTGATGTCGGCGTCGGAGATTGAGCGGACGCTGGTGCGGCTGGCGCACGAGATCGTGGAGAAGAACGACGGTGCCGCGAACATTGGGCTGGTGGGCATCAAGCGGCGCGGTGTGCCGCTGGCGGAGCGCATCGGCAAGCTGATTGAGCAGATCGAGAAGAAGCCGGTGGATACGGGCGTGCTCGACATCAGCTTCTACCGCGACGACCTGACCACCGATGGCCCGCGGCCCACGGTCAAGCAGGGCGAGCTCGGTTTTGACGTGAACGGGCGCGATATTGTGCTGATGGACGACGTGCTCTATACGGGACGGACGGTGCGCGCGGCGCTGGATGCGCTGTTCGACCATGGCAGGCCGAAGAGTGTGCAGCTGCTGGTCTTGATCGATCGCGGGCATCGCGAGCTGCCGGTGATGGCGACGTATACGGGCAGGATGGTGCCGACTTCGCGGCGCGAGATTATCGAAGTGAAGCTGAACGAGGTGGATGGCAACGACCAGGTGCTGCTGGTGGAGCTGGCGGATTAGGGCAGGTCTCCGGGGCTAAAGCCCCGCGCGAATGGGCAGGGGCGACGTCCGGGCTGAAGCCCGGACCTACTCCAAAGGACGGCGAGATACGTGGGAACTGTGACGAGAGAGGCTGCGGCGCGAGAGAGCGCGGCGGCCTTTTTTGCAGGGCGTGAATATCATGCGGGATCGCTGCTGACGGTGGAGCATCTTGCGGTGGCGGACGTGGCGGAGATTCTGGCTGACGCGGCGCGGCTGGAGGCGATGAGCCCGACGGAGCGCGCGAAGGTGCTGGAGCGGCGAACGATTGCGCTGCTGTTCTATGAGTCGAGCACGCGGACGCGCACAAGCTTTGAGCTGGCGGCGAAGAGCCTGGGCGCAACGACGACGCTGGTGAGCGATAAATCGTCGTCCATAGAGAAGGGCGAGAGCCTGAAGGATACGGGGTTGACACTGCGCGCGCTGGGCGCGGAGGCGATTGTGCTGCGGCATCCGGCGAGCGGCGCTCCGGAGTTGCTGGCACGGGTGACGGGATTGCCGGTGCTGAATGCGGGAGACGGAATGCATCAGCATCCGACCCAGGCGCTGCTGGACCTGAGGACGATACTGAAACGATTAGGGAAGGGCTACCCACCCAAGCAGAGCTTGGGTGGGGCACCCGGGTTCGAGGCGATCCTCAGCGGAGTGACGGTGGCGATTACGGGCGACATCCGGCACAGCCGCGTGGCACGGTCGAATGCGATGCTGCTGCCGCGGCTGGGCGCGAGGGTAGTTCTGTGCGGGCCGGAGGAGCTGCTGCCGGAGGATGGCGCGCGGCTGCTGGATGGCTGGGAGCTGCCGGAGGGTGCGGGGCTGGAGGTCGAGCGCGACTTCGACGCGGCGCTGGAGCGCGCGGACGTGGCGATGATGCTGCGCATCCAGAAGGAACGTCTGCTGGGGACGGCGCTTGACCTGGGCGAGTATGTCGCGCGGTACCAGCTGAGCGAGGCGCGGCTGGCACAGTATCCGCGGTTGCTGGTCATGCACCCGGGACCGATCATCCGGGGGCTGGAGATTGCAGGCGAGGTGGCGGATTCGGCGCAGTCGGCGATTGAGGAGCAGGTGGCGCAGGGGCTGGCGATACGCAGAGCGGTGCTGGTGCGGGCTTTGAAGGCAACTGCAAAGGCCAATGCTTAACACCGATTTGCACCGATGACACCGATTTATAGAGACAGATAGAGAAAAACAGATCGGCTGAAGATAAGAGACAGGTTGCGATGCGTGAGTTGCTGATTACGGGTGGACGGGTGGTGGATCCCGCGAACGGAGTGGATGCCGAGCGCGATGTGCTGGTGCGTGACGGGAAGATTGCTGCGATCGAGGAGCCGGGCGTGCTGGCGGAGATCAAGCTGCCAAAAGAGTTACAGATTGACGCGACGGGGTGCGTGGTGACGCCGGGATTTATCGACGTGCATGTGCATCTGCGGGAGCCGGGACAGACGCACAAGGAGACCATTGCGACGGGCACGGATGCGGCGGCGGCGGGGGGATTCACCACCGTGGTGGCGATGCCGAATACGACGCCGGTGAATGATTCGGTGGCTGGCCTCGAGTGGATGCTGGACGAGGCGCGCGGGGCGAGGGTGCATCTGTTGGCGATGCCGGCGGCCACGGCGGGTTCAATGGGCGAACGGGTGACGGACTTTGCGGCGCTGGTGAAGGTGGGCGCGGTGGGGTTCACGGACGACGGCAAGCCGGTGCTGGAGGATGAGGTGATGCGTGCGGCGCTGATGGCGGCGGCGCGGCTGGGCGTGCCGGTGAGCCAGCACGCGGAGGACACGCGGCTGACGGGCGGCTGCAGCATGAATGCCGGGCCGGTGGCGTTCCGGCTTGGGCTGCGCGGGATGACGGTGGAGGCGGAGGTGCGGATTGTGGAGCGCGACATCCGGCTGCTGGAGGAGATTGAGAAGGCCGAGGGATTGCGGCCGCATCTGCATGTGCAGCACGTGTCTACCTCTGCTGCTCTGCGGGCGATCCGCGAGGCGAAGGAGCGGGGGCTATATGTGACGTGCGAGGCGGCTCCGCATCACTTCACGCTGACGGACGAGGCGATCGGCGAGTACAACACCAATGCCAAGATGAATCCGCCGCTGCGTTGCGAGGCGGACCGCAGGGCGTTGATTGCGGCAGTGATGGACGGCACGGTGGATTGCATTGCGACCGATCATGCTCCCCATGCGAGCCATGAGAAGGAGGTCGAGTTCGAGCGCGCGCCGAACGGCATTACGGGCCTGGAGACGGCGCTGGGGTTGGCGTTGCGCGTGCTGCATCGCGAGAACGGGCTGCCGCTGGGTAAGGCGATCGAGCTGATGACGGCGAAGCCGGCGGCGGTGATCGGGCTGAAGGACCGCGGAGCTCTGCGGGTGGGCGGCGCCGCAGATTTGGCGATCTTCGACGCCGGCGCGGAGTGGCAGTTCCGGGCGCGGGAGTCGAGGTCGATGTCGAAGAACACGCCGTTTGACGGGGCGGCGATGCTGGGCCGGATCAAGGCGACGGTGTGCGGCGGGCGGGTGGTCTACTGCAGCTAGATGCTGGTCCAGCCTGGCGCGTGATGCCTGCAGGGGCCGGGGAAATTGCTGTAATCTCCATGAAATGAATATGGTAGCCCTCCAGTGGACCTCGTGGGTGCAGATGAAAAGCTGTGCACAGGAGGCCTCCGGAGGCTGGCTGGACGCATCGTAGATGGAATAGTGGATTAGGCTGGCAGGGGGTTGAGCCGGCCCTGTTGCGCTGTGTCGAGATTTGGCTATGCGCAGATGTGGGTCTGGCGAGGCCGGATTGCGGGCGGGACTTCTTCGAGGATTCAATTCCGGGCTTCGGCGCGGGAGAGTGATGGAACGAGAAAGAGGACGACGAATGATGAACAAGAACTGGACGATCCGGATGGCGGGCGGGATGATGCTGGCCACGCTACTGATGTCAGGATGCAAATCAGCGCAGGACAAGGCGATCGACGAGGCGAAGAAGCAGGCTGCGGCGACAGGCCAGCCGCAGCAGGTGGTAACGGTGGCCAAGGACGGGACGACGACGACTACGACGATCCAGCCACCGGCGCCGGGACAGACAGACGAGGCGATTTCAAGCACGACGACTCCAGCCTCAGCGGTGCCTCTAGGCACACCTCCACCGGCTCCGGGAGTGTACTACCACCCGACGGGCACCGCGCCTGCGCAGAACGAGGCGCAGACTGCGGCAACAGCCGCATCCGCGCCAGCTTCGAGTACGGCGGACGCCTCCGGCGCGGTTCCGGCGAGGTCCGTACCGGCAGCTCCGGTGGCCCCGGCCGAGGTAAAGGTGCCGGCAGGAACGACACTGGCGATCCGGATCAATCAGCGTATCAGCGTGAAGACGACCCCGGCGGGATCGAGTTTCGACGGCGAGCTGGTGGAGCCGTATACGGACGAGGGCGGGCGGGTGATCCTGCCGAAGGGCACACCGGTGGAGGGCGTAGTCGATGAATCGCACAAGCGCGGCAACTTCAAAGGTGCGTCTGAGCTGCAACTTCGCCTGACGGCCCTGCGGTTGAATGGTCAGCGGTATCCGCTGGCGACGCATGACCTGACGGAGACGAAGAAGGGCAAAGGCAAGCGGACAGCGACGATCATCGGCGGCGGCGCAGGCCTGGGCGCGTTGATCGGCGGGATCGCGGGCGGCGGCAAGGGCGCGCTGATCGGCGGCCTGGCAGGCGGCGGCGCGGGCACGGCGGGAGCAGCGATGACGGGCAACTCCGACATCGATATTCCGGCGGAGTCAATTGTGCACTTCAAACTTTCAGAGGACTTGACGCTACAAGGCTGAGTTACCCGCACGAGATTCCAAGAAGAGGCCCATCCGAAAGGGTGGGCCTCTTCCATAGAACGAAGCGAGAGAGGACGGCACATGGACCATAAAAAAATAGTTCGGCTGGCGAGGGGCATGGCGCTGGCTGTCTTATTGGTGACTGGTTGCAAGAGCAAGCAGGAGACGGCCCTCGAGCAAGCGAAACAGCAGGCCGCGGCGACGGGACAGGCGCAGCAGGTTGTCTCGGTAGACAAGAACGGGAATACGACGACGACGGTCGTGCAGCCGCCGGCTCCGGGACAGACGGCGCAGCAGATAACGACGACGACAACTCCGGCGCAGCCAGGAGTGCAGCCTGCAGCGGTGGCAGCTCCAGGACAGCCGAAGCCGGGCGGGCCGCCAGTGGTGACTCCCGCGGATGTGAATATTCCGGCGGGGACGGAGCTGGCGATCCGAATCAACCAGCGGATCAGCGTGAAGTCGACGCCGGCGGGCTCGCGGTTCGACGGCGAGCTGGTAGATGCGTACACGGACAACAACGGACGGGTGATTCTGCCGAAGGGCACACCGGTGGAGGGCGTGGTGGATGCATCGCACCGGCGCGGGCACTTCAAGGGGCGGTCCATCCTGCAGCTTCGGCTGACGGCGCTGACGCTGAACGGGCAGAGCTATCCGCTGGCGACGCATGATCTGACGGAGACGAAGAAGGGTAAAGGCAAGCGATCGACGGCGATGATTGGCGGCGGCGCAGGCCTGGGCATGCTGATCGGCGGGATCGCGAGCGGCGGCACCGGGTTACTGATCGGCGGACTTGCCGGCGGCGGCGCAGGCACGGCGGCGGCGGGGCTGACGGGCAATCGCGACCTGGATATTCCGTCCGAGTCGATTGTGCACTTCAAGCTGGCAGAGGACCTGACGCTGCAGGGATAGGCGTAAGGTTGAAGACATAGGAGGCCCATCCGAAGCGGGTGGGCCTTTCGTCTATCGAGTGCGGCAACTTTTGCAACAGGAGCGGGGATGGCGAAGCTGAAGAGTGCGATGGTGGGATTGCTTGCAGCGGGATTGGCGTTGCCGGTGGCGGCACAGGACGCGGGGCAGGATGCCGGGGCGAAGGTTTACAAGTCGAAGTGCTCCAAGTGCCACGGAGAGGACGGGCGGAGCCATACGTTCGCGGGCAGAATGACAGGCGCGGTAGATCTGAAGGACCCCAAGGTGACGGCCATGGCCGATGCGGACCTGATTGCGGTGGTGAAGAACGGCAAGAAGAAGATGCCGGCGTTTCAGAAGAAGCTGACCGACGACGAGATCACCGCGGTGGTAGCGTACGTCAGGACACTGGAGCACTGAGCTGGAAGAAAACGAGGCCCATCCCCGGAGAGGACGGGCCTCGTTCTTTTGCGGAGGACGGGGTTGCCGGTTCAGGCCGCCTTGGTGGCGGACTGCTTGAAGAAGGCGAGCAGGTCAGCGTTGATCTCGTCCTTGAGCGTCGAGCACATACCGTGCGGCGCTCCAGGGTAGACCTTGAGCTGTGCGCCCTTGACGATTTTGGAAGAGAGCATGGCGGCGGCGACGATAGGGACGATCTGGTCGTCATCGCCGTGCAGGATCAGGGTGGGGATGTCGAACTTTTTGAGGTCTTCGGTACAGTCGGACTCGGAGAAGGCCTTGATGCAGTAGTAGGCACCGGGGAACCCGCAGAGCATGCCCTGGAGCCAGAAGGAATCGCGGAGGCCCTGAGAGACTTTGTTGCCGGGGCGGTTAGCGCCGTAGAAGGGGGCGCTGAGGTCTTTGAAAAACTGGGCGCGGTCGGCCTGGACGGCGGAGCGAAGCTGGTCAAAGACTTCGATGGGGAGGCCGGCGGGATTGGCTGGCGTCTTGAGCATCAGCGGCGGAATGGCGCTGATGAGGACGGCCTTGGCGACACGGCTGGTGCCGTGGCGGCCGATATAGCGTGCGACTTCCCCGCCGCCGGTGGAGTGGCCGACGTGGATGGCGTCGTGGAGGTCGAGGAACTGGACGAGCTCGGCAAGATCGTCTGCGTAGGTGTCGAGATCGTTGCCGTTCCAGGGCTGGTCGGAGCGTCCATGGCCGCGGCGGTCGTGGGCGATGCAGCGGTAACCGTTGGATGCGAGGAAGTTCATCTGGTCTTCAAATGCGTCGGCAGAGAGGGGCCAGCCGTGGCTGAAGACTACGGGTTGTCCTGAGCCCCAGTCGTTGTAGTAGAGCCGCGTGCCGTCTTTCGTCGTGAACATGCTCATGGTGTTTTCTCCTTAGAGATAAAGAAGCTGAGGGGGCCGAAGTACGGGGGAACCGGTTATGCCGGGTGCTCGGGCTGCGCACCGCTGGTTGTACAGGATGAGGGTTCGAGGCTGCGGCTGCCGCTCATCGGAGATCGGCATACGTTCACGCAGGCAACCCAGGGGATGAAGAGTAGCAGAAGAGTGTGAATGGCGTCATGCAGGGGTGACGGGGCGATCCTGTGCAAAATTACCGGGAACCAGGTGGGCGCGGACGAGGGAGAGGGCAGACTGCTGCGTTTCAGGGTCGGAACCGAAGCCGGGGAGCCAGTGGATGTGCGGGTCGCGGCGGAACCAGGTGAGCTGTCGCTTGGCGTAGTTGCGGTGGCCCTGAGCGCAGAGTTCCACGGCCTGCTCACGGGTGAGTTCGCGGCGGAGGACCTGGATGGCCTGGGCGTAGCCGAGGGAGGCAAGGGGGCGGGCGTCGTAGCCGTATTGCTCGACAAGGAGAGAGGTTTCCTCCTCGAGGCCGCGGTCGAACATGGCGGCGGCGCGGCGGTTGATGCGGTCATAAAGCGCGGCGCGGGGCGGGTTGAGGCCGAGGCGGAGGATGCGGTAGCCGGTGAGGGGATCGCGGCCGTGAAGCTGCCATTGGGCGGTGATGGGAGAGCGGTTGGCGAGGGTGACCTCGATGGCGCGGATGAGTTTAGGTGTGTCGTTGGCGTGGATGGAGCTTGCAGCCGCGGGATCAAGGCGGGTGAGGACGCGGTGGAGGTGGGCGGGGGATTTTTCCGCGCGTACGCGGAGACGGGTGCGAAGAGAGTCGTTTCGCTGCGGCGCGGGGGAGAGACCATCGAGCAGCGCACGGAGGTATAGGCCGGTTCCGCCGGAGACGATGGGGAGCTTGCCGCGCTGGGAGACGCCGGCGATGGCCTCACGGGCGAGGCGGGCGTAGTGGCCGGCGGTGGCGGGCTGATCGAGGGTAAGGACGTCGAGGAGATGGTGCGGGACGAGGGCGCGCTCGGCGGCGGTAGGCTTGGCGGAGCCGATGTCGAGGCCGCGGTAGATGGCGACCGAGTCGCAGGAGACGATCTCGGCGGGGAAGCCGGCGGCAAGCGCGAGGGCAAGGGCTGTTTTGCCGGAGGCGGTGGGGCCGGCGAGGACGATGAGGGCGGGATCGGGATGTGTGTGCGGCGGCATGGCCTCCCATGTTTGTATCGTCCCTCCGCGCGGCGCGCAAAGTGAGGCTGGAGCAGGAGGCGCGCGAGTGGAGCGATGCGATGCGGGGTATATATTGGTGACGCGCGTTTTTGCGCTGAGAAATTGTTTCCAAACAGGCCGCACTGCGCGAACGGGTGACGCAATCAGGCTGGGAGGGGAGTTTTTGCGAATGGTTACCGATTACTGTCGCGTGAGGTTGGGCGGACTTCGCCGAGGGGTTTTTGCCGGGCTGGCGGCCGGTGTGGTGGGGACGCTGTTGATGGCATCTTCCGCAGTGGCGCAGACGCCGACGATGCTGGTTTTGCGGGCCGCCCCGGGCAAGTCCGCTGATGCGGCCGCTCCTGTGCCTCCGCTGAAGAAGGAAGACATTGCGGAGATTAAAATAGGCGGCAAGCCGGCTGAGATCACGGGATTCGATCCGTTGCTGAAGGGGCCACACACTCTGCAGCTGATGATCGTGATGGATTCGATGCAGATGCTGGGTTCGACCGACAAGTTCGCGGACCTGAAGCGGTTTGTGGACGAGATGCCGTCGAACGTGGAGATAGGCGTGGGCTGGCTGCTGCAGAGCCACGTAAAGGTGACGCAGCCGCCGACCACGGACCGTGCGCTGGTGGACAAGGTCCTGATTCCGCAGACACGTGAAGAGGCAGGTAACCCGAAGAACGACAACGGCAATCCTTTCAGCTGCCTGCGCGACCTGGCGGCGCACTGGCCAAACGCGGATGCGACGAAGCTGCGCGCGGTGCTGGTGTTTACGGACGGGATCATTCGGAGCAATGCGCAGTCGCAGGCCGGCGATCAGGAGAGTCCGGATGTGGATGGAGCTTCCCAGAGCTTAGAGCGGGCGGGGATTATTCCGTATCCGTTCTACTGGATGGATCCTCCTCCGCCGGTCGACCCGAACCGGTCAGAGGGCGGACCGCTGGAGGGGCAGCAGAATTTCTCCCAGCTGGTGAAGTATTCGGGCGGTTATCCGCTGTTTGAAGGCATGTTCTCGCCGGGCTCGATCGGGCCGCTGCTGGACCGGTTGTACACAGTCCTGCAGAGCGAGGCCGTGGTGACGGTGACGGCGAAGGGATCGCCAGGCAAATTCACCCGGCTGGACGTGAAAGCAACCAGTGACGATATGAAGATCGTAGGACCGGACAGCGTAATGATCGGGAATGTCTGGAAGAAATAGACCGATCCAGCAGAGGCGGCAGAGCAGGATGGCCTCATGTACGAGAAAAGCAGTGATGCAGTGATTGGCCTGGCCCCTGCGGCCGGGCCAGTTTGCGTTTAGGCAGAGCGCAGCGGGAGCAAAGGAGCAGTCCGGGCGGGTATCGGCCGCCATGCGATACTGAAAGCGCATGTACAAGCGAGTCCTGCTTAAGATCTCCGGTGAGGCCCTGGCGGCGGGCTCCGGTTTCGGTATTGATGCGATATTCATCCACAAGGTAGCGGCTGAGCTGGCAGCGGTGCATGCGCTGGGTTGCGAGATCGGCATTGTGGTGGGCGGAGGGAACTTCTTCCGCGGCGTGGCGCAGCAGGCGATCGACATGGACCGGGTGGCGGCCGACCACATGGGCATGCTCTCAACGGTGATCAATGCGATTGCGCTGCAGGACGCGATCGAGAAGCTGGGACTGGCATGCCGTGTGATGTCGGCGATCCAGATCCACCAGGTGGCTGAGCCGTATATCCGGCGGCGCGCGATCCGGCACCTGGAGAAAGGGCGGATCATCATCTTTGCGGCAGGGACGGGGAATCCGTACTTTTCGACCGACACGGCGGCGGCGCTGCGCGCGATGGAGATCAAGGCGGACATCCTGCTGAAGGCGACCTCTGTCGATGGTATTTACACCGCCGATCCAAAGATCGATGCGGAGGCGGTGCGGTTCGAGAAGATTACCTATTCCGAGATCCTGGGGCGGAACCTGCGAGTGATGGACGCTTCAGCAGTGGCGATGTGCCGTGACAACAGCATGCCGATGATGGTGTTCAGCATGCGCGAGTCCGGCAATATTGTCCGCGTGGTGCAGGGCGAGCCGCTGGGCTCGCTGGTGACTCCGTAGCACCGCAAGCCGGGCGCACAAATCGCCTCTTTTGGCGATTGCACGGCATCCCGGAGAGCCGGGATATCCCTCTAAAGCGAATGAGAAGTGACCCACACTCTGCTTAGTCCCGATACACCTGCCGCCACCGGGCCCACGGCCCCGATGACGGTGGCGGCGCCTGCGCGCAAGCCTCCGCTGCCGGCGCTCACCGGTGTCCGCACGCTGCTGGCGGTAAACATCATGCTGTTCCACTTCACGCCGCCGCACATGCAGCTGCTGTATCCGGTGATCAACAACTCGTATGTGTTTGTAGGTTTCTTCTTCCTGCTCTCGGGATATGTGCTGGCGTACAACTATGCGGACCGGCCGGCACCGCTGGAGAAGCGGAAGTTCTGGAAGGCGCGTTTTGCGCGGCTGTATCCGGTGTATGCGCTGTCACTGGCGTTTTCGGTGGTGATGCTGGGGCAGGAGTGGCAGGTGCGGTCGCATGGGCAGTTTGTGGCCGGAGTGCTGATGACGCCGCTGCTGCTGCAGGGATGGAGTCCGTGGCTGGCGACCTTCTGGAACACCGTGGCGTGGACGCTTTCCTGCGACCTGGTGTTGTACCTGATGTTTCCGTATCTGCTGCGCCTTCCGTGGCCGAAGCGGCCATGGAAGCTGGCGGCACTGATGCTGGGCATCTGGGCGGTCGGACTGGTGCCGCATACGATCTACCTGCTGACGAACCCGGACCATCTCAGCGGGCCGGCGGACCGCTACACCTATGGATTCTGGATACGCATGCTGAAGTACACGCCGCTGGCGTACGTGTGCACATTCTCCGCGGGGATTGCGCTGGGCAAGATGCAGGCGGGGCTGAAGATTACGCCACGGCAGAGGACGTGGATCGCTGTGGCGAGCCTGGCGGTGATCGGGCTGTTCTTTGCGACAGTAGTAGAGCATGTGCCGTACATTCTGATGCACGGCGGTTTCCTGACGCCGCTGTTCGGGGCACTGGTGATCGGGCTGAGCGGGCGGAATTTTATAGCTGCCGCATTTGCGTGGAAGCCGATCGAGCTGCTGGGGCAGTGCAGCTACTGCCTGTTCCTGCTGCACTTCAATTTCATCAACATGCTGCGGCAGTACCATGTGCCGGAGCGGCTGCACCTGGCGGCGTACGATCCGTGGGTGTCCTATGCGGCGGCGATCCTGCTATCGATCGCGGCAATGTACTTCGTGGAGAAGCCGGCGCGGAGGGCGATTCTGGGGCAGAGAGCTCCAAAGCTGCCGGCGGTGGCCGCCCCGTAGGCCACCAAGCCAGCGGGTCAGCAGAAAACTAAGGAGAACACATGGGTAAGGTGCGGGTATGTTGTTTTGCGGTGTCCGTGGATGGATTCGGCGCGGGGGTGAATCAGAGCGCGGAGAATCCGATGGGCGAGCGCGGGATGGGACTGCACCAGTGGGTGTTTGCGACGCGCTTCTTTTCAGAGATGCACGGCGGCGAAGGCGGGGAAGAGAGCGTGGACAACGACTTTGCGGTCCGCGGATTTGAAAACGTCGGCGCGTGGATCCTGGGTCGGAACATGTTCGGGCCGGTGCGCGGGCCATGGGGCGATGCGAACTGGCGGGGATGGTGGGGCGAGAACCCGCCGTATCACGTCCCGGTATTCGTGCTGACGCATTATGCGCGTCCTCCGCTGGAGATGGACGGAGGGACGACGTTTCACTTTGTGACCGGTGGGATTGAAGAGGCGCTGGAGCGGGCGCGCGAGGCAGCTGGAGGCAAAGATATTCGCATCGGCGGCGGCGTGCAGACGATCCGGCAGTACCTGCAGATGCGGCTGATCGACGAGATGCACCTGGTGGAGGTGCCGGCGCTGCTGGGACGGGGCGAGGCGCTGCTGGAGGGATTGGACCTGCCGGCGCTGGGATATCGTGTGACGTCCCATACTGCGACGGAGCAGGTGACACATGTGGAGATTGCAAAGTCCGCTAGCTAGCGGCAGCGGCTGGGCGCAAAGAAGAGCGGCGGCCCGGAGGCCGCCGATTCAGACAACCTACAACTGACAGCCGCGTTATGGATTGATGATCTGGGTGGCGTGTGAGCCATTGGGGACTGCAGTGAGGCAGGTAGGCGACCCGTCGGCGGGGAAGGGCGAGTTCTGCACTCCGGCGAGGGCGCCGGTGTTGACGGTGACCCGTTCCGCGGTAACGGTATTGTCCAACTGGTCCGTGGTATAGAGGAAGTCCCCGAGCGCCGGATCGACGATAACGCAGGTGGGGCCGTAGCCGGTCTTGGTGGCGAAGGCTCCGGTGGATCCCGAAGGGGTCCCGGTGGACGGGGAGATCTGATATCCCTGCACGGTATTGGCGTTGAAGTTGACGACGTAGATGAGGCTGCCGGTCGGATCGATGGTGACGTCCGTAGGATAGAGGCCAGTTGGGAAGGGCCCGTTGATCATCGCTGTCAGAGAGCCGTCGGAGTTGACCGAATAGCCGATGAGCTGGTTCGCGAGCCGGTCGGTGACGTAGAGGAAGCGCGCAGTCTGCTCTTCGGCGATGCCTGAGGGAGCGACCCCGGCGGGGAAGCCGGTGGCGACAGTCTTACCGGCGACGGTGGTGATGACGGTACCGGGGACAGGAGTAAGCGCGCCTGTAGAGGGATTCTGCGAGAAGCCGAGTACGGTCGCCTTGGGCGAGTCCTCTGCGTCCAGCACGTAGACGAAGTGGTTGAAGTAGCTTGCGGTGACGCCGACGGGGTTGTTGCCGACGGGTTGCGTGGTCTGCGTGCCGAGCGAGTTATCGGCGTTGACCGGGAAGATGGCGACGCCGCCGGGGCCAGGATTGCCGGCCGAGAATCCGGTCTGCCAGGTGAAGGCGACATAGAGGAACTTGCCCGCGGGATCAAAGGCGAGCGCGGTGGGGCTGGTGCCTCCGGAGAGGGGGTAGGTATTTTTGGAGAGGAGGGTTCCGTCGGCCTGGACCGCGAACTCCTGCACGGTGGAGTCACCCTGGTTGAGGACGTAGACGAACTGGCCGTTTGGCGCGGCGAGGATGCGTACGGGATTGTTGCCGGCCTTGACAGGGGTCCCGATGGAGGACAGCGCGCCGGACTGGAAATCGATGGAGTACTGATCGATAAGACCAGGGCTGCTCTTGGCGGTGGTCACGTAGACATAGCCGACGACGTAGTCCAGGCTGCAAGAGGCGAGTCCGAGAACCATGGCGGCGGAGAGCGCCGCAATGCCGGTGGATCGGCCCAGCGAGCGGATGGTCCTGCGGGAGATCGAGTTGAGATTCATGCTGCTTCCTTCGTGCGGCGGAGAGTCGTGCGGGCCGCCTGTTGAAAGTCCGGTGCTGCGCGTTGCGAAACCCGGTTGCCGCGTGTGCTGTGCTGCGTGATGGCTGCGGCGATTGCGTTCAAAAAAATCTGTGGCACTCTACTACAAACTTTAATTTTCCCTTAGCGCAGGGGCAAGGCCGGCACGGTAACGACGCAGGCCGGCAGGCTGCTGCCGCCGAAGGGAGTACCGAGGACCTGGAACAACGCGCCTGTCTTCTCGTCCAGCTGCTCGGCTGAGACATTGGAGCTGAGCGAGTTGGAGGTGTAGAGGTAGACGGCGTGTGTGGGGTGCGCATTGCTGGGCGCACCGCTGACGCTGACGCAGGTAGGGCCATTGCCGACGGGCACACTGGCCGCGACGGTGGACCGGGTGGGTACGCCGTTGGCCCCGATATCGAATCCGTCGACAGTATTGGCGATGTTGGCGGCGACGTAAAGGTACTTGCCGTTGAGGTCAAAGGACATGCCCATGGGACCAGCCTCAGTGGAGGCAGTGGACACCAGAGTGGGGACACCGTTGGAGGCGACATTGTAGGTCGCGAGCTGGTTGAGCGATTTGTCCGTGACGTAGAGGTGCGTGCCTGAGGAGTCAAGGATCAGGCCGTCCGGCGCGGGGCCGGAGGCGAAGCCGGTGGAGGCCACGTTGCCGGAGTTGATGGTGACGCCGGGCAGCGGAGTGAGAGCGCCCGTGGAGGTGTTCTCCGAGAATCCGAGAAGATTGGCGCTGGTCGCGGAGTCCTGCTGGAGAACATAGACGAAGTTGCCTGCAGGGCTGGTGGCGATAGCGACGGGGGTGCGGCCTACGTTGACGGTAGTGGGCTTGCCGAGCGTGTTGTCGGAGTTGACGGGAAAGATGCTGATGCCGCCAGGGCCGGGATTGGCAGGGGTGTAGAGCTGGCTGCCGTCCGGATTGTTCTGATACGTGAAGGCGACGTAGAGGAACTTACCCGCGGCATCCATGGCCGCTGCGACAGGCAGGCTGCCGGTAACGTTGTAGGTATTTTCCGGGTAGAGCTTGCCGTCGGTTCCGATGGCGAACTCTACGACGCTGGAGTCGAAATTATTGACGGTGTAGAGGAAGAGATTGTTGGGCGCAACGACGATGGCGACTCCGTTGCGGCCACCGGTATCGTTGGGCGAGTCCGGCATGTCATACAGAAAGCCGGACTGATAGTCGACCTGGTAGGAGTTGAGCAGGGAATGGTTGGTCTGCGCCTGCACGCCCTGCGTGATCATATACACGTAGGAGACGGTGTAGTCGTTGCTGCAGGCAGAGAGACCCAGTCCCACTGCGAGCGACAGGATCGAGGCCTTGAGGGCGCGGCCCATCGGTGTAGCCATCATTTGCGTGTCAGTCCACGTTGCCGCTGACGGCAAGGCAAGTGGCCAGGCCGGTGGCCGAGAAGTTAGATCCGCGAGGCAGGTTCGAGAGCTGACCGGTCTTCTGGTTGATGTATTTCCCGGTAACGCTGCCGTCGTTGGAGTTAGAGGTATAGACGTACTGATGGGAGGGGTCTTCGACCATGCAGACGGGACCGTTGCCAACCGGATATGGATTGCTGATATCGCTGATGGGAACGAGCTTGCCGTTGGACTGGATGACAAAGGCCGAGATGGTGCTGTTGGAGTTGGTGGAGCCCGGCGTGTTGTTGCCGTGGTTGAGCACGTAGAGGAACTGGCCCGAGGAGTCGGTGAGGGTGAAGACCGGATCGACAGTGAGCGGCAGATTGTTCACGGCTCCGGCGACCTGGGCAGAGAGGTTGCAGTTATTGCCGGGGGTGTAAGGCAGGATCTGATTGGTCCCTGCGTCCGTGAGGTAGATGTTGCTGCCGGCGGCGCTGATGGAGGTCAGATTCTGTGCCCCGGTCTGGATGCGCGAGTTCACCTGGATGGTGAGCTGGCCATTGGAGCCGATTCCGTAGGGATAGATGGTCTGGTCGCCGGTATCAAGGGTATAGAGGCAGGAGCCGGAGGAGCGCATCATCGTAGGCGCGGGACCGACTTCAAAGTAGTTGAGCTGCTTGCCCTGCGAGTCCTTGATCTGCTGGTTGGGGACGATCTGGAGGCGGCCGGTGGTGCCATCTACCTGAAAGACGGTGACGTCGCCATTGCCGGTGGTGGCATAGTCCGGCGCCTGCGAGTCCAGGACATAGAGATAGCTGCCGGTAGTATCGCCCTCGGCCCAGACGGGGGAGTTGCCGGCTGTCTGGTAGGTGCCCTGCGGGGTGAGCACACCGTCCTCGCCGACAGCGAAGACGGCGACGTTACCGTCTCCGTTGGGGTTCCCTTTACTGTCGACGGTGCCTTTATTGACGACAAAGACGAAGTTGCCGCCGGTACGTACGGTGAGGGAGACAGGATTGGCTCCGCCGGAGGAATACGGGGAGTTGATCATGGTGGTCAGATTGCCGGTGTAGTCGTCGATCTTAAAGCCGGCGATCCTGTTGTACTGCGTCCCGAGCACCCACATGAAGCCGACTGTATAACCGCCGCAAGCCGACATTCCCAGAACAACTGCCATAGATGCAACGAGGGCCCGGGAGATCCGGCCAATCCTGCTCAACGTCATGTGCTTCCTTAATCCTCGCGGGCGGCCAGTTCTCTGGCGGCGCCTGTGCTGCGAGCCAAACTTTGGGGATACGAATGCTCCGCTTATTGTAGAAGCTGACGCGCGTTTGCGCCACTTCCGAAGACTGCTGATGAGGCTGCCATGAAGGGACGCGGCAGCGGCGGCAAGGTTAGCGGCGAAGCGAGAGTCGTGGGGAGCCGACCGAAGGCCAACGGAGAATGTACCGGCAATCGCCGGGACAGATTTGCCTGTGCGACAATTTCGACCAGACCGGCACGGGCCCTTCCGGCGCTGCACAGGAGACAGAGATGGCAGAGGCGGTAGCGGGACCGGTACTGACGCTGGATGTGAAGCGGTGCGCGGGCGATGTCTTTGTCATCGCGTGCCATGGGCGGCTGGTGGCGGGGACCACGCAGGTCCTGTCGAGCGCTGTGACGGAGCTGCTTCCGGGGGCCAAGCGGATTGTGCTGGACCTCTCCGACCTGAAGCACACTGACAGCATGGGGCTGGGCACGATGGTGCGGCTATACGTAACGGCCAAGGGGGCAGGCTGCAGCCTTGAGCTGATGCACCTGAGCCAGCAGATTCGCAACCTGCTGGGGCTCACGAATCTGTTTTCCGTCTTTGCGGTGGTGGGCGAGAACGGCGTGAAGTTCCTGTAGCGAGAGCGGCCCGGAACTGCCTGGATTCCCCCTCGGTTCTTCATGGGGTGTGTGGTATTGTCGCAGACATTCCCAAAAGCAGCGGAGCCGGCCCCCGGCGGGCAGCTCCGATGGATTTCAGTTTGCCTCACCTGCATTGCCTGCATTTGGTTCACGTCTTTCGGATCGAGACGGCGTAGAGCTGTCTGCTGATGCCGGACGCAAAGGCTTTACGCTTTTGCGAAAACCGCAAAGGGAGTGTTCATGGCTGACACGTTGCAAGCAAGTCCCGCCAATCATGTGCTGACGCTGGAGGAGATTGCGAATCTGAGGCGCGATGGCGGGCGTCCTGCGGACACGCTGATGAATGTAGTGGCGCTGATCGCGGCGCGCTTCCGCACGGATGTGTGTTCGGCCTATCTGCTGGAGCCGGACCGCTCCAACCTGGTGCTGGCGGCGACGCTGGGGCTGAGTCCGCGGTGCGTGGGCGTGTTGCGCATGCCGCTGAACGAAGGGCTGGCGGGCCTGGTGGCCGAGCGGGTCCTGCCGGTAGCTGTGCAGGACGCGAAGACGCATCCGAGGTTCAAGTACTTCAAGGAGTCCGGCGAAGAGGACTACCACTCCTTTCTGGGCGTGCCGATCATCGACCGGGGGATCCTGCAGGGCGTGCTGATTGTGCAGACGAAGGAGCCGCGGCTCTTCGGCGAGGGCGAGATCCGGCTGCTGACCGAGGCGGCCGCAGAGGTGGCGCCGGTGGTGAATGAAGCGCGCACGCTGGACCGGTTTATCGGGCCGGCGCAGGAGCGGCTGTGGTCGCTGGCGCGCAACCTGTGGTGGAGCTGGGACGCGGACACGGTAAGTCTGTTCCGCGATCTGGACCCGGTGCGCTGGCGGCAACTGAACCAGAACCCGATTCTGCTTTTGAGCGAGATTCCGCTGGACGAACTGGAACGGAGGGCGACGTCGCTGGTGCTGCACAGCCGCATCAATTATTGCTACCGGCGGCAGCGCGAGTATCTGAATGCAGACCGTACGTGGGGCGCGGCGCATGCGGGGGTGCTTCGTCCGCGGCCAGTGGCATACTTCTCGGCGGAGTTCGGGCTGCACGAGTCGCTGCCGATCTATTCGGGAGGGCTGGGCGTGCTGGCGGGTGACCATGTGAAGAGCGCGTCCGACCTGGACATCCCGCTGGTGGGCGTGGGCCTGTTTTATGGGCAGGGTTACTTTCTGCAGCGCCTGAACCTGGCGGGCTGGCAGCAGGAGGAGTACATCCGGACGGACGTGAATGCTCTGCCGATGCAGCCTGCAATCGGTGCGAACGGCGAGCCGGTGGTGGTGGAGATCCACACGCGGGGTGGCTCCATCCGCGCGAAGGTATGGCGGGCGAGTGTCGGCCGCGTGGAGCTGCTGCTGCTGGACTCGAACGTGGAGGGCAATGCGCCCGAGGACCGGGAGCTGACCTCGCGGCTGTATGGCGGCGATGCGCGGGTACGCATTCGCCAGGAGCTGCTGCTGGGCGTGGGCGGTTTCCGCGCGCTCAAGGCGATGGGCATTACACCCGGCGTGCTGCACCTGAATGAAGGCCACAGCGGTTTCGCGGTGTTTGAGGCGATCCGCAACCGGATGGAGGAGGAGGGAGTGGACTTCTACGCGGCGGCCAGCCAGGTGCCGCGCGAGGTGATCTTTACGACACACACGCCCGTGCCGGCGGGGCATGACCGCTTTTCGCCGGACCTGATTGAAGAGCATCTGGGACCGCTGCGGGATCAGCTGGGCATCTCGCATGAGAATTTGATGGGCTTCGGGCGGGTCTATCCAACGGACAGCCAGGAGACGTTCTGCATGACGGTGCTGGGGCTGAAGCTGTCGCGTCGGGCGAATGCAGTGTCGTCGCTGCATGGAGAGGTCTCCAGGGGGATGTGGTGGGACCTGTACCCGGGAAGGTCGGTGGACGCTGTGCCGATCGGCCACATCACGAACGGCGTGCACGTGGGCTCATGGCTGGCGCCGCAGATGCGCCGGCTTTACGACCGGCACTTGCGCGAGGGCTGGGAGTCGAGCGCACGCGCGCAGACGTGGGACGAGATTGAGAGCGTGGACGACGGCGAGTTGTGGGAGACACACCTGAGCCTGAAGACGCAGCTGCTGGATTTTGTGCGGCGCAGAGCACGCGAACAGGCGGAGCGGCGCGACGAGCCTGCTGAAGAGTTGCAGCGGCTGAGCCGAGTGCTTTCGCCGGATGCGCTGACCATCGGGTTCGCACGGAGGTTTGCAACCTACAAGCGCGCCAACCTGCTGCTGAAGGACATGCAACGGCTGGCGGCGATGGTGAATGATCCGAAGCGGCCGGTGCAGTTTCTGTTTGCAGGCAAGGCGCATCCGCATGACGAGCCGGGCAAGCGCGTGCTGCAGCAGATTGCGGAGCGCATGCGGGACTCGGAGTTTGCGGGCAAGTTCGTATTCATCGAGGATTATGACATCAACGTAGGGCGCCACCTGGTGCAGGGCGTGGACGTGTGGCTGAACAATCCACGTCGGCCGCTGGAGGCCTCGGGCACCAGCGGACAGAAGGTGGTCCTGAACGGCGGCCTGAACCTCTCGGTGCTGGACGGCTGGTGGGCCGAGGCGTACGACGGGCTGAATGGATTCGCGATCGGCACCGGGCGCACACACTCCAACATGGATGTGCATGACGAACGTGACGGCGAGGACCTGTACCGCGTGCTGCGCGATGAGCTGATCCCGCTGTTCTATGAGCGCGACAAGGACGGGTTGCCGCGGGGATGGATCAAGCGGATGAAGCGTACGATCCGCACCCTGGGCTTCCGGTTCTCCGCAGGCCGCATGGTGATGGACTACACGTTGAAGTGCTACATTCCGGCTGCGGGCGGCACGTCAAGCGAGATCCGGCCGCCGTGCTGAGGATGTAAGGCGGCAGAAATCCGGATAAAGATGAAAAAGGAAGGGCCGGAGCGTACCCGGCCCTTCTGCTTCCCTTGGGGAGGGCTGCTAAGGGTGAGCCTGACGGCTTATTCCGGACTCGCTCCCTGCGGAGCGGCGGAAGAGGAGACGCCGACGACGACCTTGGTGCCGCTGTCGAGATCAACATCTTTCTTCGCTCCCAGCAGGATGCCGGAGGCCTGGGCCATGCGAGGGTCCTGCTCGCCGGGTGCGTTGTTCGCCAGCAACACCCCGGGGACGGACGTGGTGCGGATGGCTATGTGTCCGTTGCGGGCGACGATGGTGCCAGCCACAGGGCCGCTCTGGCTGGTCGTGCCGGGCGTGTATCCAGGGGCATAGCCGGGAGCCGGCGCGGCAGCAGAGCCGGCAGCGTTGGCTCCGGCTTCCGCGGACGCGGAGCCGTTGGAAGGCATAGAGGATGAAGGCGATGGACGCTCCATAGAGCCCATGTCATTTGCGGCGCCGGGATCCGACGATCCGAGGGACTGGATCTCAGAGTGGATGGGCAGGGTCTGTCCGTTCTTCAACTCGGCACGATCGATATTGACTGCAACCTGTGAATTGGTTCCTCCGGAGCTGGGCTGCACAGCAACGACATGCCCGGTGAGCTTGGAGCCACTGGGAATCTCGGCGCCGCCGGAGGTCTTCACGGAGTCATGGGTTTCGATAACGACGTTGTCGCCGGGTTTTGCGGTCTTTGTGTCCAGCTTGCTAAGGAGTTCGCCGCTGACGGACCGCAGCTCGACGGGCTGTGTCTCCGCAGCAGCTACTGCCGCGGAGGATTGGGAGGACTGCTGCACAGCCTGAGCGTCAGCCGAGGCCTGCAGGAAGGAGGGCGGATAGGGGAGGCTGGTCAATGCGAACAGGGCCGCCACCAAAAAAGTGGTTTTCATGAAAGTGAAGCTCCTCCGTTTGATTCCCCACAACTCCGCGCCGTGCGGAAACGGCGGAGCGCATACAGGTTGCCTATTCACGGGCACATTACATGCCAAAGGACGAGAACGTATTCCGCGGAGGTTCAAAGGACTGAGCGGGTGGATGTTGTGTATGGCGTTCGGGCGGAGCGAATGGGATGGCGCGCCCGCACGGGCGGGAATTCTCTACGCGAACCGCATACTTCTTGCGCGTGGAAAATTCCGGCCATGCGTAGATGGGGAGGGCTGCTGCGCGAGTCGACGGGGGAGGGCTGCGAATGAATCGGGAGGACTGCGTGCGATTTATGCAGTGTTATGAAAACGTATCCACTGCGACAGGTTATCGCCCGTCAGGAGCCGGAACCATAACGGCGTTGGGGTCGACCTTCGGAATGCCGAAGTGGCCGCTGAGGTGGATGAGATCGAGTGGGCGGAGATCGCCGGCGACCTGAACAAGGCTCATCTCATGCGAACCGCGGACGAGCACGGTGAGTTGGTCGATGTCGGCGCCGGAGAAGTGCAGCCAGACGTCGGTGAGGGTGGAGCGGGGTTGCGCGGAGTTGGCGGGGCTGTGATTGCCGTCGACGAGATGTTTCCAGCCGGCGCGATGAAAGGTCTCGACGATCCGCGCCATGGTCTCCGGCGTGTAAAAGGCCGGCTCCTTGTAGTGATACGTGTCGAAGCTGATGCCGGTAAGTGCGGCGGCGGCGCGGTCTGGGTTCAGACCACCCTGCTCAAGAACCTCCTGGGCGATCTGGAGCTCGGAGCGATCGAAGGTAAAGCAGGTGTGTGTGGCGGGCTGATCAGCCAGGTTGTTTAGGCTGTCGACGATGCCGGGAGGTACGGCAGAGGCGGCCTGAGCGGCCAGAGGAGCGGAGAGAAGACAGGCAGAGGAAAGCAGAGCAGCAAAGATGCGAAGACGAGGCTGGAGAAACATAGCGGAGAACTCCCCTGGTGATTGGACACAATTTACGTGTAGGAGTTCCTCTTTTTTGACTGGAATTTTTGGGCTGGCGAAGAGATCAGGGAATGTACAGACAGCAACCTTCCCGATGGCTGGCCGGACGCTGGCGATCGTTCCAGAAGACTTACTCCGCTGCTTTGGGGGCGAAATAGCCGGTCTGTGCCCGGACATGATAACTGCGGTTGTTTGCCTGCAGATAGATGGTGCGGAAGCTGCCATCGGCCTTGAAGTCCGCAGGACGATAAACGAGCAGATACTGACTGCGCAACTCTTCCTCAATGGAGGTGAAGCCGTTGGCGACGTCCTCAATGCGGGTGGGATAGAAGGCGCGGCCACCGGTGGCGTCCGCGATCTGCGCGAGTACGTCGTCACCCTTGTCGCGACTAGGGCTGATGTTGGTGGAGATGGCATAGACGATGGTCTCGGCGCGCTGGCATTCTTTGATGGCGTCGGACTCAAGGGCATGGGAGTAGTTGTCGTCTCCGTCGGAGACGAGGACGAGAGCTTTGCGGACGACTCCGCTTTCACGCAGGGTGAGCATCTGGTCGCGGCAGGTGGCATAGAGCGCATCGAAGAGCGCAGTGCCGCCGCCCGGACGCAGCTTGCTGATGCCCTGGTCCAGGCTGTCGATGTTGTTGGTGAAGGGCTGGCTGAGGTCGAGCTGCACGTCAAAGCCTTCGACGAAGGCGCGATCATTGTGGTGCAGGGTCTGCATAAGGAACTGCACGGCGGACTGTTGCTCAAACTGGAACCGCTGGCGGATGGAGCTGGATGTATCCAGCATGATGCCGACGCGAAGCGGGAGATCGGTCTGCTGCTGAAAGTGGAGCACAGCCTCCGGCTGCATGTGGTTATCCAGCAGGCCGAAGTCGGAGAGGTTGAGGCCCTTGATGAAGTGGCCCTTCTTGTCCGTGACGGTGAAGACGAGATCAACCTCGTTGACGCCGACCTTCAAGGTCGGGGTTTCAGCGTCACCCTGATTTACGGGCTGGGGAGAGGACTGGGGCGAGGTGGTGGGGGCAGTCGCGGAGGTCTGCGCCGGAAGCGGCGAAGGGCAAAGGGAAAAAGTGAACAGGCAGAGGGCAGCCAGCAAGCCGTGCCCCGGCAGGTTCCATGGCCTGATTGCGGCCTGTCTGACTGGGCCCGCTAAACCGCGTTGAGAATCGTTCATAGCCTCACTCGATGATTTTATCAATCGGCACGCTCCGCCGTGACGGTAAGCGACTCCAGAAAGTCCTGAAGCTCCTCGGCAAGGGGGGCTTCGATCGCCAACGGCTTTCCAGAGCGGGGATGCGCGAACTCCAAGTGCGCGGCGTGCAAAAAATTCCGGCCGAGGCCAATCTGCGGCAGAGATCCGGCCAGCGTCTGCTCGTCTATTGGACGCTTCGCGGAGCGGGTACGTTTTGTCTTATGTGAGGCAACGGAAATAGCGGAAGGGCGAATCCAACGCGGCGCGCCATAAAGAGTGTCGCCGACGACGGGATGGCCGAGCGACTGCATATGCACGCGGATCTGATGGGTGCGGCCGGTTTCGATCCGGACCTCGACGAGGGTGAACGGGCCGTATGGCGTATTGAGCCGTTGCAGCACGTGGATGTGCGAGACAGCGCTGCGGCCATCGTGCCGCCGGGTAGTCATGCGCGTGCGGCGCACAAGATCGCGTGCGATGGGCAGGGTCACGGTGAGGGCATCCTGCGCGAGCGAGCCGTGGACGAGCGCGATGTAGGTCTTCCTCACGCGGCGCGTGGAGAACATCTCGGAGAGCTTGCGGTGCGTGAGATCGTCCTTGGCGACAAGGATGGCGCCGGAGGTCTCCTTATCGAGCCGATGCACGATGCCGGGGCGGAGCTCGCCGCCGGTGGAGGAGAGCTGCTGCATGTGGTGCAGCAGGGCATTGACGAGCGTGCCGCGATTGCGAGCATCGTCCGTGGAGCCGGCGCCGGCGTGGACCATCATGCCGGCGGCCTTGTTGACGACGGCGATGTACTGGTCTTCATAGAGGATGTCGAGCGGGATGTCCTCTGGCGTGGCGTGGAGTGGCTCAGGGTGCGGCCCGCCTTCGATAGCGATTGCCTCGCCGCCGCGCAGCTTCAGGCTGGCCCTGGCGGGGGCGCCATCGACCAATACCTGGCCGCCGGAGATGAGGAGTTGCACACGGACACGGCTGAGCGATGGGATGACGCGGGCGAGGTAGGCATCGAGGCGCTGGCCGGCGGCAGATGTGTCCACGGTGAGGGAGGCGGGGATCGGCATGAGATCGGCGCTGTCGTCGAGATCGAGATCCGGGAGATGAGAGGGGTCCGGGGTGGAATCGCGGGCAGCGTCGAGGAGGGGCGTGGGCTCGGCATCGAGTTCTGCGCCGCCCGGGTCGATTGCGCCCGCGATTTCCTGCTCGGCGGCGCGCTCCTGCTCGGCGGTGCGGGCGGCGCGATACTCGGCACGCACCGACTGCCGGCGCTTGCCCTTGCGGAGCATGTGTTTAGAAGGCATGAAGTTCCGCTGAAACAAAGGCGCGGAGAGGGCAGGCGCAGAGGTGCAAAGCCGTGAGAGAAAACAAAACCGACCCGCGGGGCCGTGAAGTGAAGCGCTGGTGAACCCGTCCTAGGACGGCGGGACCCTGCCGTGGTTCTTTAGGCATTCCGGACTGGCGGACATTGCACACCGAACCATATATACGAGCAAGACCCCTGTTCATTGAATGTTGGTTCAACCAGCGTTGTTCCCCCACCTGCTTTGCAGGCCGGTTTCTGAGTTGGATGCTAACGGGGAGGGCCGGAATTGGCAAGCCGAGGCGGCCCGGGGTGGCGAAGTCGACGTCTTTCCGCATCCAAGCATTGCGGCGACCGATTTACCGCCCGCAAGCGCTAACGGGCGGCGGCAAAGGAGAAGGGCAGCGATGAGTGAACCATGGGTGACGGCACTGGCCGGCGATATCCGGCAGAAGAACCACGAGGCGGCGGAGGAGTATGGCCGCGCACAGCACTACGCCGGCATCGTCGCGGAGCGCGGTGGCGAGTTCTTTCTGCGGCTGACGGATTGCCTGCAGGAGGGGATGGATGCGCTTCGGCGCGAACTGCAGGGCGATGTGACTGCCGCGGACATGATGCTGGAGCGTGTGCGGGTGGATGAAGTGCGCATTCTGCGGGCCCGCTTCCCGTGGGTGGATGCGCGGCTGAAGCATTCAGGGGACAGCCTGATGCTGGATTATTCCAAGGGGGCGGGGACCGCTGGCGATCCGCTGCAGGACCACGTGACACGCAGTTATACCCTCCTTGCGGATGAGCATGGCTGGTTGCGGGCCGAAGAGACGTTCTCCGACAGCCCGCAGTCGTACGCGAGCCCTGAGGAGCTGGCGCGGGCTTTGATGGAGATTCTGTTCCGGGTGTGAGTGGAGTGCGCCGCCGCAAGACAACAGCTGCGTCCAGGGGATAAGATCAGAGAGCCATCTGGCGAACGATCGATCCCACAAATTTCTAAATGGAGAGTCTATGAAGACGCTTGCTACCCTACTCGCGCTCGGCATGCTGACAGTACCTGCATTAGCGGCAACACAGACGTTCAAAGATGCCCCGGTGGTCGACGTGGACTGTCACCAGAAGGTGGCGGCCGACCCGGATGCGCACACCCGCGCGTGCGCCATGGCCTGTGTGAAGAGCGGCTATGGAATATTCACCGAGGACAAGAAGTTTCTGAGGTTCGATGCCGAGGGCAACGCGGAGATTGCGAAGCAGCTGAAGGCATCCACCAAGGCAGATCACTTGCGCGTCAACGTGACTGGCGATGTAGAGGGCGACCAGCTGAAGGTGACGACGATTCACCTGGAGTAAGCCGGATCCCTGCTTGATCAGCTAATTGACCTCGACGCGGAGGCCGCCGAAGATCCGGCGGCCTTTTGCATATGCTGTGCGAGGAAGGGTCTTTGAGACTAGCGCACGCGGGCATTGTGCTTATCGCGATAGATGCGGCGGGACTCGGTTCGCTGCTGATGGCGAAGCGTGTGTCTGTCCTGCGTGGTGAGATGGCCGTGGTTCTGGGCGCGCATTCCACGCTCTTCTCGGTTGATGCCGCGCTCCTGGTGCTCGAGCCGGGCGGTTTCGCCGGCGGTGAGCTGGCCGCTGTGGACGCCCTGGCCGATGCGGTCCTGCTGGTTGTTCTTATGCTGGCGAATGGGAGCCGCCTCGGCAAAGACGGCAGCCGGGGTAACGGCGAATGCGGCAATAAGTGCAAAGAATGCAAGCTTCATGGCGGAATCTCCTGGACTGCAGCGCCCTGCTTAGGTCGTGCTGCCGGACGCGTTTGGAGGAGTGAACCCTCTGCGGGAGGGAGATGTTTCCCGCAACTTTCAAGAGATTGCGGGGTAGGGAGCAAGTTGCGGGAGGAAGAGTTCCCCACACAGTGTCCACAGCTTCTCAACAGCTCAGGGCTTGCCTTAAGGCCCACGCATTGTTACTCTGAATGGGTTGCAGGGAACACGCGGTTTGAGCAGCGTGAACCGGTAAATAATAACCCCCGAGCTGCCGGTAAGGCGGATGGGGAATTAGGCTTCGCACCCCGGCACGACCGGGCGGCCCGGGACAAGGGCAGCCGGATGGGAAGAGGCGAGGCGGCAGGCCAAGCGTTTGATTGGCGGCATTGAATCGGGTGTATACCCGGGGGCCGCATTCCAAACCCAAGTCACTGCAAGTTATTGGTTTGAGGGGCTTAGAGCTCCGCATCCGAGTGGATCGGATGTACAGGTTGTTTTGACATCGCTGCGCTGTGCGCCCGGGGTAACCGGGCGGAAGATTTCAGGCTCGAATCCTTGGAAGATTTTAGGCTTGAATCCTTATGGATCGTCTCTAGCCTGTTACTGGGTTCTGGGGGGGGGCAAGCAAGAAAAAAATCACCCAATCGCTTGACATGGAACCTGATCTTGGATAGTCTCAAAAAGTTCGCGCAAAACGTCGCTCACTGTTGAGCGATCCTGAATTCCGGTGGGGCAAGTGCTCGACTGGCAAGAAAATAAAGGGTCGCGGGGCTGAGGCCGCCAGAGAGCATCAAGACGAAAACACAGCGCATCAAGTTCGAGGACACAGAGCTTCGGCTCCGTCCTTGATCCAAAGCTGCCCGCTCAGGCGGTAAACAGTTACGGATCTTTGACAACATGGTTGAACGTGCCAGTCGTGAGATGATGCCGAATTCGGCTTAGTCATTCTCACTAGTTATAGCCATCCGCTCTTTCGAGCAGCGGGTGGTGCTTGGGATCTTCGGACCTCCGTCCTGAAGACCAAGCAACCAAGATTAAACGAGAGTTTGATCCTGGCTCAGAATCAACGCTGGCGGCGTGCCTAACACATGCAAGTCGCACGAGAAAGGGTAGCAATACCTGAGTACAGTGGCGCACGGGTGAGTAACACGTGAATCATCTACCTCCGAGTGGGGAATAACCTAGAGAAATCTGGGCTAATACCGCATAACACTTACGAGTCAAAGCAGCAATGCGCTTGGAGAGGAGTTCGCGGCCGATTAGTTAGTTGGCGGGGTAATGGCCCACCAAGACGATGATCGGTATCCGGCCTGAGAGGGCGCACGGACACACTGGAACTGAAACACGGTCCAGACTCCTACGGGAGGCAGCAGTGGGGAATTTTGCGCAA
>DASZPF010000016.1:0-4981 GCA_035550395.1 Acidobacteriaceae bacterium | reverse complement strand
TATCCGCACGCGAGGGGCGGGGGGCGGGCCGCGCCTCTGTGTCTACGCGTCCGCGGAAACGCACACATGGCTGCAGAAAGCCGCTGATCTGGCAGGACTCGGGACCGACGCAATTCATTGGATTGGCGGGCGGCGAGGCATGGACCTGGATGAACTGGAAGTCCGCTATCGCCGCGATACAGACAACGGCTATCAGCCATTTCTCGTGGTTGGCTCCGCTGGAACCGTCAGCACCGGGGCGGTGGAGCCGTTGCCGGAACTGGCGGCGTTCTGCCACGAACACAACCTGTGGTTCCACGTTGACGGCGCTTATGGGGCCTTCGCAGCCGGGCTGGCGGGAACGCCTCCCCAGCTGAAGGGTCTGGAGTTGGCTGACTCCGTGGCTGTCGATCCCCACAAGTGGCTTTATGCTCCGCTCGAAGCTGGATGTGCGCTCGTGCGCGATGCTTCCGCTCTGCGAAACGCGTTCTCTTATCATCCTTCCTATTACAGTTTCGAGGGAGAGGGCATCAACTATTACGACATGGGACCGCAGAACTCGCGCGGGTTTCGTGCACTCAAGGTTTGGCTTGCGCTGCAACAGGCGGGCGCGGCAGGCTACCGCGAGATGATTCAGGATGACATCGCCCTGGCGCGATACCTGTACGACTTGGCAGTGGACCACCCTGAGATGGAGGCCATCACCCACAACCTCAGCATCACCACCCTGCGTTACGTTCCTCCGGAACTTTACGCAGAGATGGGGCCCAAGCAGGCGGAGGAATATCTGAACGAATTGAACCGGCGGGTGCTGGACGCCATGGAGAAAAGCGGCGAGGCCTTCGCTTCCAACGCTGTGATCGATGGCAAATACGCTCTGCGGTTCTGCATCGTGAACTTCCGGGCTTCCACAGGAGACATCGAGGCGATCCTCAAACTTGTCGCGCGTCTTGGCCGTCAGATTCACGCCGAGCTCAGGAACTGGACTCCCACGCTGGGCGAGTCGGTGTTACGGAAGACCGGAGGATAAACGGGTCACATTATCTGGGAATTCGAGGTACGCCCGCCCAGTTCCATACGGCCTCGGCGACATCTGATTGGGGCGCTCGCTGTGGACGACGTTATGATTGTCTACAATTGTTGGTAATCTAGGCATATGGCAAAGCCAACCGATCTTGTCCAAGGGACCCTGGATCTGTTGATCCTTAAGACCATCTCGCTAGAACCTAAACACGGATGGGCCGTCGCCAAGCGCATTCAACAGGTTTCACAAGAAGCTCTCCAGATCCAGCAAGGGTCTCTGTACCCAGCGCTACACCGTCTGGAGCAGCAGGCCTGGATTAAGGCCGAGTGGCGCCCAACCGAGACGGGGCGAATGGCAAAGTTCTACTCCCTTACGCGTTCGGGACGGAAGCAACTGGAAAAGGAATTGGCGAGCTGGGTTCGCCTGTCGACAGCCATCAACATAGTGGTCCAGGACGCGTAGCAATGCGGATCTTAGACAAAGCCCGTTTGCGGCTACGATCACTGCACTACCGTACGAATGTCGACGTCGAACTCGAAGCCGAACTTCGCTTCCACCTCGATCAGCTTATGGAAGAGAACGTGTCATCGGGTATGCCGCCTGAGGAAGCGCGCCGGGCCGCGCAGCGCATGATGGGAGGCCTTGCGCAGTACAAGGAGGAGTGCCGGGATATGCGCCGCGTAAACTTCGCCGAAGATCTTGTACAAGACGTACGTTACACGATTCGATCTTTAGCGAAGAGTTGGGGGTTCACCGCAGTTGTCGTGGCCACGCTAGCGCTTGGGATTGGGGCAAACATTGCCATCTTCACGATCGTGCATGGAGTGCTGCTGCGGCCACTCGACTATCCCAAACCCAATCAACTGATGTATCTGACGGCAGAAACTTCGGCGATTGGGAGCAGCCAGGGTGCGCTGTCCGCGCCGGAGTACATCGAGTTCCGCGAGATGAACCGGTCGTTCGCGGAGGTTGGCGCATATTCGACCGGCGGCACGGCGTACACAACCGGCGAAGTCAACCTCACGGCCGGGGACCGACCTCTGCGGGTGCGCTCGATCTCCGTCGATTCCCATTTGCTCAAAGCGCTCGGTATTCAGCCAGAACAGGGACGCTTCTTTGAGGACGAAGAAACCACGCGCTGGACCGGCTCCCTACCGCCACCGATCGCGATTCTCTCTGACGAATTGTGGCGAACAGTGTTTGGGGGACGACCGCTCGTTGGACAAAAGGTGGAAATCGACGGCCGCCTCCACGAAATTGTTGGCGTGATGCCACCCGGGGCCGACGTCATGGATCATCACACGCAGGTTTGGCTGCCTCTCTGGCTACCGCCAACCATGGCACGGCAGCGCGAGACCCATATCCTCTATGTCATTGCGCGACGGAAAAACGGCATCGCCGCTAAGGCGGCACAGATGGAGTTGAGCGCACTTCTCAAAAACTGGGGCGGTCGTGCCGGCACGCGAGACCATGTACCCACGAGCCATCCGGTCCACTCCGTAGATCACACGTTGCGATTGTGGTCGTTACAGGATGCGACGATTGGCGACGCCAGCCGCCCGATCTGGATTCTGCAGGCCGCCGTGGGATTCGTGCTGTTCATCGTCTGCGCGAATCTCGCAAACCTGGTAATGGCCCGCGCCGGGTCCCGTAGATGTGAATTTGTATTGCGCGGTGCCCTCGGCGCTAGCCGGGGCCGGCTGCTCCGGCAGTCGTTAACCGAAGGCGCGGTGATGGCTGGAGCGGGCGGCATTCTGGGACTCTCGCTGGCCAGTGCCGGCGTGCGGGGGCTGGTCCGCGCCTACCCGGAGAGCATTCCACGGGCGAGTGACGTCACCATTGATTTGCCCGTTCTGCTGGTTGCGTTCGGCCTCTCCGTTGCAACCGCCCTGCTTTTCGGATTCGTGTCGCTCGGGCGACGGAGAACGAGTAGCATGATGACTGCACTCAAGGAGGGAGCAAGGACCGCCAGGGGCTCCTGGCGTCACTACGCCCGTCGTGGGCTTGTGGTAGCCCAAGTCGCTTTTGCGGTGATGCTGGTTATCGGAGCGGGCTTGCTCGTTCGGACAGTCTACAACCTTACGAGGATCGATGCGGGGTTTGACCGGTCGCGGCTGGTCACGTTCTCGATGACGTTGCCGATGGCGAATTCAGAACCAGAGACACGCGCGCACACATATCAACGCATCCTCGACAGGCTTCGCTCCGTACCGGGCGTGTTGGGAACGGCTGCCATGTCGGGTCTGCCGCCGGATCGAACTCCGGATGCGATCGCGACTCCTATCGAGAACTACATCTCCGACGATGGAAAGCCGTTTGCAATGATTGACTACTACCAATTCGTCATGGGCGACTACTTCGGGACGATGGGCATCCCGATCGTTGCCGGCCGCGGCTTCGAGCGAAATGACAACGCGTCGCAAGGCAAGGTAGTCATCGTCAATGAGACTTTGGCCAAGAGGATCTGGAACGGGCAAAACCCGATTGGCCATCGTCTGCGGCCTCCGGGTAGTTCGTTTGGCGCTGACGATAACGCCTGGCATACGGTGATCGGCGTAGCCAAGGACGTCAGGCAGCGCGGGGTAGAGCGCCCGGCAGGCACTGAACTTTATATATCTCTCGACCAGCACGACGTGGCTCCGCCGAGTATGAATGTGGCGATGCGGACGACGCTGCCACCGGCCGCGCTGTCGAGGACAATCGAACGAATGGTAGGGGATGTGGCCCCCGGGGTTCCCGTCGTGCGGCTTCGCGACATGGATTCGGTGTTCGCCGAATCGATTCGCCGGCCGGCACTCCTGGCGCAGTTATTAGGCGCTTTTGCCGGACTGGCGCTGCTATTGGTAGCTATCGGCACTTACGGTGTGCTCTCCTACATGGTTACCGAGCGGCGGCGCGAGATCGGCATTCGAGTCGCTCTCGGGGCGACTCGCTCCCATGTGCTCACAGAGATCATAAAGCAAGGGCTTCAGGTGACGACATTGGGCATCATCATTGGCCTTGCAGGCGCACTTGCCGTAAATCGTCTGATGGCATCCCTGCTGTTCGGTGTGCAGCCAACCGATACCATGACGTTCGCCTTGGTGGTTGCGACAATTACGGCTGTGGCGGTGGTCGCCAGTTGGCTGCCGGCGTGGCGCGCGTCGCGGCTAGACCCGAATGTCGTCCTCAGAGATGAGTAACGGCTGAGAAACGCTCTTACGCCGTACCGCTACTTCCCTGGGTGGATTGCCGCCAAATGGAGGCGTTTAGGCCTGTGAACAGCCCCGCGGAGGCCTCGTGCGTTTGCGTCTGTCGCAACGACTCTAGCAGCAAAACCTCAACGAGACGGCTCAAAACCAGGTCTCGCCCCGGGTGGCGTTCGGCAATCGATTGCGGGGCGCTCGAGTTATTGCGCAGGCGCGAGCGAATAGCTCGTGCTCCGTCCACCTTCGGCATTCTGGACCATGACGCGGTGTTCGATCAGGTCGAGGATGTCGCGGTGCGCGGTGTCCTGCGAGCACTTAGCGAGCGTCGCGTATTTTGATGTGGAGAGCTTGCCCTCGAGGATATACATTCTCCGCAACCCCTGCGGAGATTATAAGGTGACATCTCCGCAGAGGGCAAGACGTTCTCCGCATCGATGTAGGATCCCCACCAGATGCTTCCGATGCGGGGAAAAGCTCCGGAAGGGCTGGCGGCGGCGCGGTACTGCAAGGAGGTGACGGAGTTGGGATCGGAGTCGCAGCGGAGGTAGACGCCGTTCACGTTGGCGGGGCTCGGCGAAAGACCTTGGACCGTGCCTTTGTGGGTTGTGGGAGCGGGTCCGGAATCGAAGGGCTGCATCGCAGTGAAAGCCGCGGCATTTCGGACGGAGTACCGGCACAGAGCGGGCTGGGGAGTATTGAAGGAAAGGGCTACGCTGGTGCCGCCCGGCGCGAGGAGATTGCTGCCCGGAGTAATATTCGTGATCGTGCTGGTTTGCGAATAACCTGACGT
>DASZPF010000015.1:0-71350 GCA_035550395.1 Acidobacteriaceae bacterium | reverse complement strand
TATGGCCAGACAAGCCAGAGCCATCATTGGCCCGGATACCCGCACTCCTGTATGCCGAACTCTCTTCAGAATCTGCATCTAGGCGAGTCTAGTGCATTTCCGGGTTGAAGTGGCCCATTGCAGAAACAGCCTGAAAATATTCGGGATTGGTCGAATATCAAAGCTGTCAAGTGAAATATATCTTTCGCAGTCGAAACTTTTTCCCATCGAGCATGTTCTATGTGAATGAAGCGCGGAACCGGCGTGAGCCGGCCTCCTCGCATCACTGACACAATCCTCGGACAACGAAGCCGTCACTCACAGCGGCTTCGTTGTTTTTTTGCTTTTGGAGGAGAAAAACGCCGCCGCGGACTATCACGCTTTCAGCGTGTCCGCCGCCACTGCCACGCCACCCACGCCGCGTAGCCTGCCTGCACCACCCACACCACAAGATAGGCATACAGCAGGTGCCGCTGCGCCATGGAGGGCCCAAACATCCAGCTCAGCTTCATCGTGTGAACTCCAGCGAATCTTCAATGGCCTTCAACGCTGCATTTTGCTCGCGCTCCTGCCGCCGCCGCTCCAGCGCATATCGAATCGCAAGCATCAGCAGCCCCCACATCGCCCACGCAATAATGTTTGCAATAAACGCCGGCATCATGCTCTTGTCCACGCCCGCGTCCGGATCGCTTGAGAAAAAAACCGGTGCGGGATGCTGCGTGCGCCACCAAGAGATTGATTTGTACACGATCGGAACATCGATTCCCGCAAAGATGGATAGCACCGCAGCCAGTGTCTGTGTCTGGCCGGTGGACGATAGCTTTCGGAGCATGAGATAGCTCACATACAGCAGCCAGAGCACCAGCATGCTGGTCAGCCGCGGGTCCCATGTCCACCAGATGCCCCACGCAACGCGGCCCCAGATCATTCCCGTGACCAGGCAGATCGTCGCGTATACCAGCGTCACCTCAGCGGACGCGATCGCCAGCGCGTCGGCCGACATCGCCTTCAGCGGATCGCGCCGCTTCCAGTAGAGAAAGAGCACCGATCCCACCAGATTTATGTAAGGGAACAGCAGGCTCAGCATCGAGTGCGGCACATGGTAGAAGAAAATGCGGAAGACATTTCCCTGCAGGGCGTCTGTCGGCGCGACCACAAGCGCCAGCCGGGTGGCATAGACAATCATGCCCAGCGTCAGCAGGAGCCAGCCTGCGGCAATATATACGAAGCTACGCGAACGTTCCACAGTGAACCCAGTTTACCGCCAACGTGGCGAAAATGGCGCGAACCCTTGTGACTCCCGTCACGAGATGGTCCAGGCACTCACTCCGAGTTAAGGACCGTCTCAAACAGCAGCAGACATGCCGTTGTAAACGCCAGATTGTACGCAATTAATAGGCGGATCCAGATCCCCGGTTCGAACTCTCCTGTCAGAATTGCCGACGTCGCCTGAATCATTCCCAGCAGTGCCGGAATCGAGATCGGGAACAGAATCAACGGCAGAAGAAGCTCGCGATTCCTGGTCCGCAGTCCGAGCGCCGCAAAGAACGTACCGTTGCATACCAAAGCCCACGTGCCCAACGGCATGACGATCCATAACAGCCATCCCTGGCCCAGCGCATGGAGGTTGTAGAAGACAATGAACAGCGGCGCCAGTACGGCCTCAACCAGCACGACGAATAACAGGTTTGCGAGCGCCTTGCCCAGAAAGAGCGCAGACGCCGGAGCCGACGACATTCGCTGGGCCTCCAGCACATGGTTCCGCAGCTCTCTCGTCCAGCTTTGATTCAGTGCCGTCGTAGCTGCAAACAGCAGGGCTACCCAAAGGATCCCTCCAGCGATCTGCCGCGACATCTCTTCCGTCGGATCGAACGCCAGCGAGAACACCACCACTACCAGCAGCGAGAAGAACAGCATGCCGTTGATTGAATCGCGCGACCGCCACTCCAGTTGCAGGTCTTTGCGAAGATGGTTCCACACGTGCCGTACGTAGTTCATCCGGCGGCCTCCGCCAGCCGCGGGTCCTTGGTCAGGTCTGCGATCTCAGCCTCCGTGGCCCGCAGGTAATCCGCAGGCGCAAGAACCAGCTGCACGCCGCGTAGTCCCGCAGAGATAGAGATGCTGTCGAACAGTTCGATCGTCTCGTCCGCGTAGGCAGGGAAGGGAGTTTTAGCGGCCATCACCGTTACGCCGCCGCGGATGTAGCCCGTCAGGGGCTCAACATCCTTTAACGAGGCCAGCTCCACCTTCTTGACGCCGGCCGCCTGTGCGAGCTTTTTCAGGTCCAGCTCGGCATCGCCGGGAATGACCGCGAAAAAATGCTCTTTGCTGGTCGCAGATTTCGTCACCAGTGTCTTGAATACCTGCTCGGCGGGCATGCCAATCTTCTTTGCTACTGTAGTCGCCGTCAGGTCTTCCGGATCTACCTCATAGGTCCGCACCTCATACGAGATACCGAACGAATCCAACAGCCGGGCTGCGTTTGTCTTGCCTGCCTTTGCTGCCTGGGCCATCTACCGCACACCTCGATCGGCCGTTTGGGATGTCCGCTCCGTCAGAGATACTACTGCTCCGGCCTTCATCGTCAGCGTTCGTTCCGCCAGAGACTCTGCCAGCTTCGGCTGATGTGTTGTCAGGATGATCGTTCTCGCATGCGTTCCATGTCCATTCCTCTGGCCGTTTACAGGCCATGTAAGGAAGTCCTCGAGCAACTCCACCATGTTGTTCGCGGATTCAATGTCGAGGTTTGAGAACGGCTCGTCCAACAGCAACAACTCCGGGTCCGTCTGCAACACGCGCGCAAGGGATGCTCTCTGCCGCATGCCCTGCGAGTATTGGCCTACCGGGCGCGTCATCTTCGGGTCCAGTCCAACGGCGCGCAGAGCCATCTCCGGCGAGGCGGTGCAGCTGCATGCGATTCCTCCATGCCTTTGCAGCGCGGCAAAATACTTCAGGTTCTCCATGCCCGAGAGCTCGTCGTACAACATCGTGTCGTGGCTCATGTAGGCAATTCGCTTGCGCTGCCGGTGCGGAAGATCGCCAAATGCTTCAATCCTGCCCATGGAGGGCGTGATCATCCCCGCCACAACACGCAACAGTGTGGACTTGCCCGCGCCGTTATCGCCAACAATCATCGTGGACGAGCCGACGGGGAACTCGACTGTCACCCGGCGCAGCGCGGCGAAGCTTCCATACAGCTTCGAAACGTCAGTCAGCCGCGCCGCGGTCATTGTGCTCGGTACCGTCGCGGTGGCTGCCTCATTCATGTCGTAAGAGAAGGGGAGGGGCCTGATGCCTAATTCGCCGGCTGTTGCAGCATCGCTGTATTGTTGTTGCCCGCGGTTGGCGCGCTTGCAGGCGTCATGACGGGCTGAGAAGGCTTTTCACCCGGCTTGGCCGGCGCGTATTTGGAGGCGCACTTGGCCTGCAGTTCCGTTGCATGGAATACGCCGTCGCGCCCGTAGGTGCCTACTGCCAGCGCCTGCGCGTCGTCCTTGAAAGTGTCCGGCGGCGGCTCCATGCCGCGATAGTTCACCGTCAGTTTTCGGCCTTGTTCCAACAGCACGAAGTGCGCGTTGGTCCCGTCCCGCTGAATGCTTCCTGGCTCTACGTTTCCTGCCACGCGCAGATGTCGGCTGTAGGCCTTATTGCCCATGGAGTTCAACTCTCCGATCGTGACGTAGTATTCCTTGTTCTCCGCCACAGCCGTCCATGACAGCCAAGCCACCGCGCCTACCACGATTACCACCGCAACAACGATCTTCCAGGAAACTGAAGCACGCATGACCAAAGTCTAGCAGGGAACGCGACCAACTCGTCGGTGATTCATGTCACAAGGTTGCCGCCAGCTGGTCGTTCTCGCCTGGGAACGGCGCCAGCTTCTGCGACCTGTCGGGCCCCCGGCACGTCTATCACAATGGATACAGATAGAGTTGATCCTTTTCTCCTGAACTCAGCCGGGTAGAATAGACACAGAGCGGCCGCGGCGACCCGGCCAGGCAAGACTTCGCCAGAATACACAGCTAACCGGTATTTTGATTCCAAGTCCTTTGCCTGGCGATTGTTGCAGGTGCCTAAGACCATAACCTTCAAGCCGGCATTGCATTGGAGCAGTCCCAAACCATTCCACCAGCCCACACGGATAGAACACAAAATCAATGAGATCTTTCGTCAGCTTTATTGTTGGTCTTCTGGTTTGCCCTCTCGTGTTGTTCCTCTATCTCTCTTTCGGACATCTTCCAGTCGCTGTTGGGGACAAGCCCTTTCCGTTTGAGAACAGAATTGTCAAGGTTCCCCTTGCAGCGCGCATCCATCGTGAGATGCCATCAACGCCTCCAATCTCCGCAACCGCTGACAATCTCAACGCGGGCGCGCAGATCTATGAGGACAAGTGCGAGTTTTGCCATGGAACAGCGGACTCGGAATCCTCTGCAGGCCGGTCAATGTTTCCGAGCGCACCGCGCCTTTGGCTGAAGCGCAAGAACGGCGTTGTCGGCGTCAGCGACGATCCTGTTGGCGAAACCTACTGGAAGGTAAAGAACGGAATCCGCCTTACAGGAATGCCGGCCTATAACAAGATGCTCAGTGACACTGAGATCTGGCAGGTCAGCCTTCTGCTTTCGGTGGCCGACAAGCCGTTGCCTGCTGATGCGGCTCAAATGGTCGGGCTCGCTCACTGATCCGGTCAGCACTCAGTTAGACGGTTTCAGCGGTTGGGAGCGCCGAGGCGTCGTCTCGACGACGATGCGCGTATCTCTAGGGAAGACAATCTTCTGCCCGTGCGCAAGCCAGCGCTCGTAAAAGGCGCGCGCTGCGCCCCAGTAGCCGATGCCGGCGGCCACGTAGGGAGAACCGCCGACGATAGCGACGATTGTTCCGATGAGGCTGAGACTTGCGGCTCCTCCAGCTGCGTTCTTGCCAACGGTGCCGCTTGCGCGCCCGGAGTCCAGATCCAGAGGCCTGCTTGCCATCAAGGCCAGCGCCAGCGGAATCGTTACTTTGTCGCGCGGCTTTGACTTTACCTGGCCTTCTGAACTCAGGGCTATCTCCGCCGCGGAGTCGGCGCCGGTCAGTCGCGTCTCGATAGTGGTCGCCTCTTGATCGGGCAACATCAGTTGCGTGAAGTTGAAACTCAGCACGCCGCTGCGTCCGAAGCTCCGCGCAGGCTTTGCCCGCGTCACTGTGCCGGTCAGCGTCGTGTCCTGCGGTACAAGTAATCGGTGGCCTTCCTGCGAATAAATCGGCTCGGCGACCACCGCCTGAATCTTGTCGCCGCTATGGGACCTCTCGGAACTGAGCGGTTCTACCAGGTTTGCCTGCAGGACCCATGCACCGTGACCGGTAATTGGTTGCGCAGTCTGAAGGCCGACCGGCGGCTGCCCGGAAACAGTCATGCGATCCGTTGTCTCAATCGTCCACGATGTCCCTGCCGCGATTCGCTGCGGATGGTAGGGAAGCCTGTTATAGACAAATTGCAGCAGACGGTCGCTCTTGCCTGGCGCAGTGAATGTCTGGATATCTCTTTGTATCGCGGTGACGCCCGCATTCAATTCGCGGCGCAGAAAGCCCCCTTTTACCGGCATTGGAGCCGTCGCTCGATAGATGACATAACCGTCGGTGACTGTCTTCGATGCCAATGGAATTTTCGAGCCATCCGGAAGGATGAGTTCTGTAAATAGCAGCTCAGGAGCATGAAACGGGGTAAAGTCGCCACCTAACGCTGCGCGAACTCGATGGGCGTGGTCAGATTGAAGCGCAATCACCCGGCCGATGACGGTGGTACCCCGGGGAAGACTGACCTGATTGCCGGAATAGACCGGATAGAGCAATTCCGCGCGAACAGTTACCCCATCTCGCATGGGATAGGCGCGTTGTGTTGTGACCACCAGCGGCGTCCCGGCAGGGATCGATTCGGCGAAAGACTGAGCAAAAGCGATTGAAACAAGAACCAGTGCAGCGCAGGGGATGATTCGATGAATCATGGGCCATATCTTAGACTATTAAGACATTGGCGCGGTAAATAGGGCTGCAAAAAAGGAATGCCGCAGCAAAAGCTGCGGCGTCCTTGACGAATGACGGGATCAACCCAGTTCGGCCATGCTCTTGACGCCGTACTTGAGATACCACGGGCTGGCGGCTTTCAGGCCTTCGTTTACGTTGTTGATGTTCTCCACGCCGGTTGTTTCCAGCCACTGGCGGAAGGCCTCTTTACCCTGCTTGGCGAAGACCGCGATGCCATCCTTCCAGGTCGCACGGCCACACAGTACACCGTTGAACTTTGTACCGGACTCGCCTGCCAGCTCCAGGGTCTCGATAAAGACCGGGTTGGAGACGCCGGCAGAGAGGTAGATGAATGGCTTGTGTGTCATACCTTCGGCGTCGCGGAAGTGCTGCAGGGCCTCCGCGCGGGTATAGGCCTTCTGCCCTTTGAAGGCCTTGGTGCCTTCGACGAACTCCATAACGATTGGAACTTCGACCTTCAGCACGTCCACGTTGTAGCGGGCCTTGCCAAACTCGGCCATGGCTCCGGAGACGATGTCGGGCTTCTTCTTCGCGTATTCCACGGACTTTTCGTCGCCGCCGTCTGCATCGTAGCCCACGAATTCGAGGAAGAAGGGAATATCGTGCGCCAGGCACTCATCCCCGATGCGCTCAATCCAGGCATGCTTCAGGTCATTGATATGCGATTTCTCGAAGGGCGTGTAGTAGAGCAGAATCTTGATGCAGTCCGCTCCTGCCTCTTTCAGCCGCCGTACAGACCACACATCCAGCAGGTCGGGCAGCCGTCCCGGCGTCTGCGCATCGTAACCGGTTTTTTCGTAGGCGAGCAGCAGGCCTTTGCCATGCCGGTGCCTGGACGCAGGCAGGCCGTACTCGGGATCGAGAAGGATTGCGGAGGCATGCTGGCAGAGAATGTCTGTTACCTGGGTCTTGAACTCTTCCAGGTCCTGCTCGGTCGCTGCGGCTCCGCGTTCTTTGGCCAGCGATTTCTGCAGTGAGCCGCGCTGGTCCATGGCAGCGGCTGCAATCACGCCGCGCTCATCGGAGACCGCCTTCAGGCCTGCGAGCTTTCCGGGTGTCAGCTTCATGGGTTCTCTAAGTCCTCAACTTTCTTGCTTTTTAGATTCACGGTCAATTCTACAGTGTGTCGGGAAATCAGCAGATGTGAGCGGGAACACCGACATTCCTCTAAGGGCGCTTTCATTCTGGAGTGGAGCTTGGCGCCTGTGGGGGACAGCCTTAGCTGTTTCATTTTGGGCCAGATGGGCAACGAATTCTGCTGACAAAGGGCCCCAATTCATCGGGGCCGCTGTAGATTGAGGTCAACTGTTTGCGGGCGGGCCAAGTTGAGCTCCTGAAAGGCGCCTTCACATGATCGTAATACCAGTTGGATTGTTGCTCGTGGCCGGGGCCGGGCTTGGCTGGTATGCGCATCGGGCCTACGTGCGGATCAACACCTGGGGCCGCAATATGAATGAGGTCGACGCGATCTTCCGGGTTGCTGAAGAGGGATTGGAAGAGGAGAACCGCGACTCGCGTCATATTGGCGTCATCCGCTTTAACGAAACCTCATCAGAATCCGCGCGTCACGACGCGCTCCACGTTCGATAACGTACGCCCTCTCCTGCCAGGGAGTGGAAGCCATCAGCACCGATGATATGGCTGAGCAGCCATGCAGAGGGCATTCTGGAAGATCGCCTGTCGTGTAAAATAAATGAAGGTTCTGTCCCGCTTTTCTCCCACAGATCAGCTCTGCGAGAAGGCAACAAACGGCTAGGCCGCGCCGCTAAACGGTCGCGCTATACGACGGATGTTCAAGGGCAGACCGCCAGATCAGAAACAGGAGATGTTGAACCATGGCAAAGATTGCCAAAACAGGCGACCGCAAGAAGGTAATGGACACACAGAAGAGCACTGACTGCCCGCGCTGCTCCAAGCCCACCCGTATCGTAAAGCGCGTGAAGGACCGCGAGCGCGGGGTGCCCGGCGGGGTGTATATCTCCTGTTCCGCATGCGATTTTTACGAGAAGCTTTAGGTCCGGACCAGGCGGCGAAGGAGGCTGCTGCAAGTAGCCGGAGATCGCCGCCAAAGTGTCTTTGGATAGTTGTCCGAGAACAAGCAGCTGACTATCTGCGCGCTATAAATACCGTCGCGACTTTATCTTCGTAGACCAGCTTATATTTCGGATCCAGACGAAGCAGCTGGGTAAGCGCAGCTTTGGGTGGCCCGATCACAATGCCAGCCTGCTTCAGCAGCGAATCGGTGTTCCAATCCGGCTCGCCGTTCCAGGTGGCGACGGACCGATCGATCGCCTTATCTCCGTAGAACGCCGCGCGGCCATCAATGCTGACTGGCATGCGCTGCGACCAGATGAGATAGCCGCCCCAGTTGAAGTCGTTATAGAGCGGTCCAGGGTAATGATTGGCCTGGATCGCCTCTACTGCTTTTACCGGATAGGTCTCACCCACCTGCTTCGCCAATGCAGGCTCGTTAATGTGCATTACGCGAAATCCTGCGAAGAGCAACACCGTTGCTGCCACAGCGGCCATCATCGTGGAAAAGCGTGGCATCGGCACGATCTTCAAATTGGGTCGCGGTGCGATTGTCACGGCGAGAACGGTTGCGGCGGCCACGGCGACTACCCATACATCTCTTTGCGACCGGAACGAGACGTAGATTCCGAAGGCCAGCAACATCCATTCAAAGATGCGGCCGCGGCCCTCACGAGCGATTGCGATTGTCGCGCCCAGAGTCAGCGCAAGTACGCTCCAGTCCGTGAGACTGCGGAAAGGGATTGCCTTCAGTTCGTTGATCTTGTTAAGCACGCCCGGCTGCGATGCCAGATCGTAGGCCACCTGATAGATATGCCATCCAAACGGGTTCGCCAGTGTTGCCAGCAGACTGGCAACCAGAACGGCCGCGGCAGGCAGCATTCCAAGACGCGTTTTCTCTCCAACGCCGCGGCTTGTAGCGACTGATTCGACAAGGGCGATGCCCAAGACCACCAGACCATCGATGAACTGAATATGGATGTTGACCCAGAGTGCAAAGATCAAAGGCAGCCAGAGCAACTCGCGGACGCGGCCTGTCCGCCGTACATGCATCAGAATGTCGACTTCAAAGATGAAGAGCAGGATCGTGAAGAGCCACGGGCGTGGCGTCAGGAGATGTCCAAGAGAGAAGCAGGCGGAGAAGACAATCAGCGCAACCGCAGAAAAATCAGCCTGCATGCGGCGAACCAGGTGGTAGAGAGCCGTCGTGATCGCAAGCATCATTACGGTGGAATACCCAACGATGGCCGTAAGCCCAAATTTCTGGAGCAAGCCGAAGGTCAGGACCTCGAATAGCCAGCTGTAAGCCGGCCATGGTTTGCCGGCATCAGGGCCTGAAAACGGATCAATGCGAGGAATTGAATGATGTTGGAATATCCACTGTCCTGTACGAAGGTGCCACCAGATATCGGGATCGTTGGCGCAGGCCGAGTGCAGGCAGATGAGTGCGGGCGCTACAAGGAGCAGTGACAGCACCATCATCTGCGCGTAACCATCCGCGCGGCCAGGTTGCTTAGCGGGCCGATGATGTTCCAGAGGAGGCTGTGGCTGCGGAACGTTCACAACCCCGAGGTCCTCAGGAGATATCTGTGGTTCGATGGTCAGCACGGTCACGTCACCACGGTACCGTTGTCCGGGCGCAAGTCCAATACAACCAATGGGTATGCGAGGATAACGTGCGTGGAGCCAGAGGCTCAGCTGGCGCCGGCAATCTCCTGCAGGATGGCTGAGGCGGCCTTGACCGGCTCTTCCGCCCGCGCAATCGGCCGGCCAACGACCAGCATGGAAGCCCCGCTCGCGATGGCGTCGGCCGGGGTGGCGACACGCCGCTGGTCGGCTATCTGCGCGCCCGCCGGACGGATGCCGGGAACCACCAGAAGCGCCTCAGGACCCATCGCCTCACGGACGGCAGCCACTTCCTCTGCAGAGCAGACGAGGCCGGTAACTCCGGCAGTCTTTGCAAGTCGCGCCAGGCGCAATACCTGCAGTTGCGCCGTGGAACTGCCGTCTTCCGGCGCGCAGACGCCCGTGGCATGCAGCTCACCGTCGTCCATGCTGGTGAGAACGGAGACGGCGAGCAGGCGCGGAGCACCGGGAGCGCTCGCGGCCTCCGCAGCGGCGCGCATCATACGTTCGCCCCCGGCGGCATGGATCGTGAGAAGGGAAGCGCCATTGGTCGCAACGCTTCTCACGGCTCCGGCAACTGTATTTGGGATGTCGTGCAGCTTCAGATCAAGAAAGACGGAAAATCCGCGGTCGTGGAGCTCCTGCACAATGGAGTTGCCGGCCGCGTAATACAGCTCCATACCAACCTTGAACCAGCGGCAGACGCCCTGAAGTTGATCGACCAGGCATATCGCTTCTGCGGCGGATGGAAAATCCAACGCGACGATCAACCTGTCTGCAGGATCGGACAGGCTGGTGACGGGCGGTTTTGGTGCGAAGGTCATCGAAGCTGCGGCCGTCGTATCCATGATCCAAGTCTATCTCGGGTATGCTGGCGCTTGGATCTATGGAGACCGTTCTGACCATTGCCGGGTTCGATCCGTCCTCGGGCGCCGGCATTACCGCCGACCTGGCGGTATTTGCAGCCCACGAACTGTTCGGAACGGCCTGCATCACGGCCCTTACAGTCCAGTCCACCTTAGGGGTCGAGTCGGCGCATGCCGTTGAACCGGCCATAGTGAAATCGACTCTCGAATGCCTTGTCCATGACCTGCCTCCCAGAGGGGTAAAGATCGGCATGATCGGGGACAAAAGTAACATCCTTGTCATCAGTAATTTTATTCGAATAATGAAAGAATTACCTTTATCTATCCCGATCGTGCTGGATCCTGTTTTTCGCTCAAGCTCAGGGCATGGCCTGGTGGATGAGGCCGCATTAGCCGCCCTACGCAAGGAGCTGATGCCACTGGCTACCTGGATCACTCCGAACGTTCCCGAGCTGGCTGTCCTGAGCGGGTTCTCCATCGCAAACAAAACAGAACTCGAGGTTGCGGCTCGCTCCCTGCAGGAAGAGGTTTCGATTGCCGGTTCGGAAGGGAGGCTCGGCATCCTGGCAAAAGGAGGCCACCTTGAAGAGCCGGATGACCTGGTTCTGATGCCGGATGGAAGCTCCTGCTGGCTTGCCGGGAAGCGAATCGAAACATCATCCACTCATGGAACCGGCTGCGCGCTCGCAAGCGCCTTTTTGAGCCGGCTGGTACTGGGAGATGCGCCTCTCGATGCCGCACAGAAGGCGAAAGAATATGTGGCGGGAGCCTTGCGTAAGGCGCCGGGGTTAGGGCACGGCAGGGGACCACTGAATCTGATGTGGGCCGGAATTCCCGGCGCGGAGTAAAGCGCTCCGGTTACTGTGAGATTGCCAACTGGGACTTGCTGCTCATATGCAGGACGCTTCCCGATTGCGGCCAGAAGGGAATATACAAAGGATAAGCATATGTAACAGTGACCGACACGACGTTGCCCGGTGCGTTCGCGGGAGAATTGCTCCCCGACCATGTAACTGCGGCCGTCAGGTTGTTGGGGTTGACGACGGGATAGCCAAGGCCCCGCACGTAGGCCTGTATCTGCGACTGGTTTACATTGCATCCGTCGCTGGCAGTTGTTGTGAAACCGCTGCAGGAGGAGCCGCGGACGATGGCATACCGCGTGGCTTCACGAGCGGCATCGGAAACATAGTTGTAGGTATAAAGCGCTCCACACAATCCGAATGCGCCGAACAGAGACAGAAAGAGAACGGCACAGCACAACGCGAATTCCACAAGGCTCGCGCCTTCGTCATCTCTCCATCGCTTCATTGGAGCACCTTGCGCTTTGCTGCTCCATTGAGGGTGAACGGGCCGGACAGTCCGGGTATATGAATGGGCGGAGTGTAGCTTGCCTGGGTCTGGATCGTGACGGTTATCTCCATGTATGAGCCTGGGCAGGCCGGATTGGTGAGGCTGTTATTCGTGCAGGAGGTGGAGGTGCCTGAGCCGGCGCAGCTGCAAGCGTACGCAGACGATACAGTCAGGGCCGACGGCGAGATGTACTCGTTCCTGGCAGCGGCCAGCATTCCGGCAGAATCGGCTGCCGTGTATGAGCTCTGTGAGCCGTATTGAGCCGCCGCATTTGCAGCATCGCTTACCTCCATCGCAGCGAAGGCCAGTTGCCCGAACTCCGCTGCGCCCAGAATTATCAGCGCAAATAGCAGCATGGCAACTGCCGTCTCAACGAGGGCTTGTGCTTCTTCATCTTTTTTGCCAGACATCTCTTCTCCTTTACTCCACCAAAGAGACGAATTTAAGCGGCGAGGTGGTCGCGTCGTAGCCGGCGATGTTCAGGACAGCGGGTCCATTGTCGATGCTGCTCACGACTAAGCCTCCGATGGTCACGCTTCCACCATGGTCTTGCATCGATAACGTAGCGCCGGGCGCAACGATAAATCCGTCGAAGGCCCCGGTTGCGCTGCCTGCCTGCATGCTGATGGTGTTCGTGTTGGACAACGGCTGATAAATCGAAACCCCGTTGAAAGTCCCGGAAGTGGGCGCTGTAAGGTCGATTGCGGAATTGCCCGGCTTCACTGTGAGACTGCCGCTGTTGATGTCGAGTGCGACATTGTGGCCGGTTACGGCGCCATTGATGGTCACGTTTCCGGTAAAAATATAGGTCCCGGCAGCCAGCGTGACGGACCCGATCGTGACGTTGCCGCTGTAGCAGCCCGGACTGGCCGTTCCTGTAAGCTTTCCGCCGCTGGGGGCCACGCACCCGCTGGGCGTTGGAGGGACGATGTTGCTGAAGGGAATGCTTTGGGGAATTACGCCGCCGACCAAAGCGGTGCCGGAAGGGAAATTCGCACTGTACCCAGAGGTCTGTCCCACGGCCGACACCGAGCTCACGTTGACGCGGCCGCTCGCCCCTTTCCCAGTCATCGCCGAGGAACTATTGGAGTTGACATATAAGCTGCAACCCGAGGCGTTGATCTGGTACGCCCCATTGGCCTGGAAAGCAGTACCCGTGGGGGCTGTAAGGGAAATGCAGTTTGTGCTCACGCCGGGTGTTCCGGCTACCGCCCGAGCGGACACTGTGAGGGCGCTTCCACCACCGTTTTTCCACAAAGCGAAGAAGGTCCGATAGAAGATAGTGGGGTTCTGTTTACTGACGATGGCTTCAAAAAAGCAGGTGCTTCCCGAGCAGCCTTTGTGTGTCGTGGGCGAATTTGGATTTGCGTTTACCCTCACCGTCGTCACCAGGGTATTTCCATCACTCACATTGTTGGCTGCAGCGGCGTTGGTTCCAGCAGTGATCGCTGCGCTCTGGTTGTATCCGTTGTGAAGATACTCCAGGGCAGCGGCAGTAGCGGCAGCATCGGCAGCGGTCTGCATCTGCCTCTTGGTATTGAATAGAATGCCGACATCGACGGCCAGAGCAAGGAAGCCCATTAAAGCGACCAGGCACAAGGCCGTCAGGATCAATACCTGCCCACTTTCATCATCCTTCAATCTCATAGCACTCTCCCGATAGCCGGTGGAACGCAGATGCAAGGGCGCGTTTGCAGCCATGCACTCGGATTTGGTCGAGCAAAGGCTGGTGCTATGGGGAGCTGTTGAAGATCCACAGGCGAGGCAGCGAGCGGGACGGGAAGAGCTCGACATGTATTTCTTCGTTCCACGTGCAATACCAGATGAACTCTGGCTGGCACTTTGAATGCCATAATGCATCTCTCACATACAACGAGTTATTAATTGGAGCCGTAGGCCTCGTGTCGTCGGAGATACACGATTTCACTGTCTTTCTGTAGCCGGTCGTACACAGCGCAAAGTTATGTCACACACCGCGCAAAGTTATGCAGATATTCGACTTCCGCGATGGGTGGATTTGAGAGGCGGGCTTGAGGCCGAACGGCGGCGGGCTCCTTCATGTAACGTCCGATAACAGATATTCTGTATAGTTGAGGCTGGTCGTTCACTACTGTTGTATCGATACCAGATCAAGCAGCGGCCTGGCGTCGGTTCCCCGTCAATCGCGGGGACCGAAGCCCCCACCCACGAAATGGACGATCTCAAGCCGATCGCCATCTTTGATTGCAAGCTCAGACCAGCGTGTGCGCTGAGCGATCTCATGGTTCAGCTCGACTGCGATGCGGTCTCCTTTGAGTTCCATGCTGGACACCAATTCGGCGACTGTGGCCTGAGCACTGAGCTGCGGAAACTCACGCGGCTGGCCATTAATGATCAGCGTAAGCGGCATGGAATGAGGCTATCAGTTTATTCAATCCCGGGTGCACTCGCCGCGCGGGCCGGTCTCGGGCTGGAGCCTTTCGAATGTGATAGATTGCATAAAGCCCGCCACGTGCGGAGAGATGGCCGAGTGGCTGAAGGCGCACGCTTGGAAAGCGTGTATACCGCAAGGTATCCAGGGTTCGAATCCCTGTCTCTCCGCCATATTTTCATATAGTTACATGGATAAGTGAAACCAGTGATTAATGGTTGCGCATGTTTCCTGTCTACATGTAGCTGAATAAACTTTCCTTCTCAACGGCTGCAATTGCGCTCATCAATGCCTGGGCCTGGGTTTCAGTGGCGGAGAGTTGGGTCGCAATCTTTGCCGGATCTGCAGCCACCAGATTGCTGGCCGTAACAGTCCGGTTGGTCGCATCCGTTTGAGCATAGCTGCTGGCGGTATTGATTCTCGACAGTGAGCTGTCGAGGACAGTTCTCTGCTGGGTCACATTGCCAAAGGCCGCTTGCAGCGCCGCGAGGTCGGTATTGGAGCTGGCGCCCGCAGTTCCTGTGGCAAAGTCCGAGATCAAATTATTGAGCGCGCCAAGAACATCCGCTCCCGCCGCGGAAAATACGGCAGAGCCGTCCAGCCCGGTGGAGATATGCTGTCCGGTGGTAGTAGTGATACTGCCGGTTTGTGAGTCGCCATGGTAGATGGCGCTTGCCGGTGAAGTGCTGGTATCGAGGGTGAACGGTTGTGTGCTTCCCTGGCTGCCGGCAAAAATGTAGATGCCCTGATAGCTGCTGTTTGCCAGGGAGAGGACCTGGTCCCGGATCCCTGCCAACTGCTGGGCCAGCGACTTGAGATCGGCAGAGCTTTCCGTCCCGTTGACTCCTGCGGTGGCCGCCGATATAGCGGACGTCAGTTGCGTGACCACGCCGCCCAGGGCAGAGTCCGTCACCTGCATCAGGCTTTGGACAGTCGCGGCAGTCTGCACAAATCGGTCATCCTGGCTGATGGAGGCATTCAACATGGAGGCCTGGCCGGCGGCGACGGGATCGTCAGAGAGCGACGACACACGCAGACCGGAGGAAAGCTGGCCGGTCAGCTTCTGCTCGTTCTGAGTCGCGCTGTTGAGCGACACAACAAGTCCATCAATGTAGTGCGGATCGAATTGCATATCTGACTTCCCTCGGTGGCGCGTTTAGCTGACAGCCGCCTCAATTCCAAGATTCAGAGCGACGCTCATCATTTGGTCGACGATGGTGAATACGCGCGCCGCCGCGCTGTAGGAACGCTGATAGAGCATCAGGTTGGCAGCCTCTCGGTCCAGAGACACGCTGGAGGTGGCGCTCTGTTGGGTGGTGAGTTGTGTGAGGGACGCCTGCTGCGTTGTGTTTTCCTGCTGGACTTCAGCCACGTTACTCCCCAGTTGTGTCAGGAAAGATGCGTAATAGCCGTTCGCTGTCTGACCGCTCAACAAAGCAGAGTTCGAAAGTGCAGCGAGTGCGCCGGCGTTAGCGCCACCGCTGGAGCCTTGTCCCGCTCCTGCAGCTGCGATAGCGTTGGGATCCGTTGTGGCGAGCGATATCCCTGCTGCGGCTCCCGGTGCGCTGGCCGTCAGATTGAACAGCGCCGCTCCCGGATTGCCGTTTGCATCCAGGCCGGCCTGGTTCTGGGTATTGACGGCTGAACCGATTGCATATGCCAACGAATCGAGCGCAGCGGCCGCCTGAGGCAGGTCCTGGTCGCGCGCAGTGAGGATGCCTCCCAGTTCGCCTCCCTGGATCGTCGTGGTAATGTCCTGGCCGGATGAGGCGATGACGTGAACATCTCCTCCGACCAGCGACGTACTGAGAGGATAGGTCTGTCCCTGGCTGACAAGAGGCTGGCCGTTGGCTGTCGATAGCGTGAGGCCATTGTTCTCCGTCCGGATTTGATCGAAGCCGATAAACTGCGAGAGTTGATTGAGAGCCTGCTGCCGCTGGTCCTCAAGCGTTCCCGCATCTGCGTCAGGACTGGTGCTCTCTATCTGCAGGTTGAGTTGCGCGATGGTGGAAAGCAGCGAATTGACCTGCGGGATAAGTCCAGACGCCTGCTGGTTCAGCGTCGATGTCTGCTGTGCGATGGCGGATGCTGAGCTGTTGAAGTCTGTGGCCAGCGTCTGTGCTGCGCTGAGGACTCCCTGGCGGACCGAAATGTCGGATGGGCTCGCTTCGAGTGCGTTGAAGGAGCCGAAGAACGAATTCAAGTCCGTTCCCAGCGTCGTTGAGGCTGAATTGTCCGATGTTGTGCTTAGGCCGAAGATTGATTGGAGATCATCGAGCGCAGTGCTCTCGGCGGTGCTGCTCGCCACGGCCTGCGTCTGCTGTTGCACGCGCTGATTCAGTACGGGGTCCCGTTGCGAGGTAGCTGTGACCGATGCGCCCTCGGAGGAGACCATGTGACCGTTGATCGATACGGTGTCGCGTTCCTGCCAGGTTGCAACCTTCGCCGTGTAACCCGGCGTATTGGCGTTTGCCACGTTGTTTGCAGTGATATCGAGTGCGGCCTGGTTGGCATCGAGCGAGTTCTGCGCCAGATAAAGGAGTCCGCTTAAAGTGCCCATGGGGAGTTCCCTTCCGCGGCACCGCGCGCTTTACGGACCACACGCATGTTTTGCCCCGTCGCCTCCAGCAGGCTGCCAAGCAGACTGACCTGTCGCGCGATCTCTTTACGCTTCGTGGACGTAGAGACCGGGAACGTGCCATCCGGACAGGCCTGCAGTATCTCCTCCGCGCGGGCAGCGAGCCGTTCGAGCTCATCGGCGTTCAGATGCGCCAGAGCTGCCCGTGTTTCCGCGAGCAGTTCGCTCCAGTCGGGAGTCTCATGCTCGAAATTCAAACCGGGCCCGCTCCGTTCCGCTGCTACATCAGCAGCGAGTTGATGATCTTGTCCGCAACATCGGACGAGGAAATACTGTAAGTGCCGCCTGCGATGGCCTGCTGCAGAGCAGCGACCTTGTCCGCGCGTACATCACTCTGGCTGAGAGCCTGGGCCAGTGCGCTGCCCACCGTGCTCCACTTCGCCTGATCCAATGGCAGCGAACCACTGGCAGAAGACGGCGACGAAACATCGATGGAGATCGAGGCCGTCCGTTCCGTTTGCGCCGTGCCGGAGGTTGCGGCGGCCTCTGGAGCAAATGGATTCTGGGCATTTCCAATTCCGTGGGCAGAGCTCAAAGCCTTTACCTCCCGCTTGCTTTTCAATTCATCGGCTGGGCGGGTTGAGACTTTAGATCAGATTAGAATTTTCTCGCAATTATTTTGCTGCTCCTGAATCAATGATCTGGGAGCTCTCTGAATGGCCGGATGCCGGCGTTGCCGTGCGGTCTATCTGGCCGATAATCTTCTTGGCGATCCCCAGACCACCGCCGCGTGCAATCGCAGTCGCGAGGCTCTCCGAGGCATAACTCGATAAGGTGTCGCCTCCACCTGCATCCTCGGCACCGTCTCCATCAACATTTCCTTCGCCATAGGAATGTTCGCGCATCGGCTTTAACAACTCTTCCAGCAACATGCCTTCAAACTGTTGTGCTGCATCCTTCAGTTTGCGATGCCGTGCGTCTGTACTTGCCTGTGCAACAGGCGCAGACTGCGAAGCGGGATCGACAGAGGAAGCACCGATGGAGAAGTTCATTGGACCTCCAGATCTGCCTCTAACGCTCCTGCCGACTTCATCGCCTGCAGAATGGAAATCACGTCGCGGGAGGAGGCTCCGATGGTCTGCAAACTGCGCACGAGGTCGTCCACAGTAGCGCCCTGTTTGAGTTCGATCCGGTTTACCGGCTTGTCCTGCGCCGCAACCCTCGTCTGCTGGACGACCTGGGTCGTTCCTGTAGAAAATGGCGCCGGCTGAGACACCTCAAAGTTACTGACAATGTTTACGGCCAGCCCCCCATGCAGAATGGAAACCGGCTGCAGAACGACGGAGCCGCCGATCACCACTGTTCCGGTTCGTTCGTTGACGACCACCTTGGCATGGGGATAGAACGGCACTTCGATCGCCTCGATGCGTGCCAATAGAGCCGGCACCTCTTCCCCGGCGGCGACACGAACCTCCACGGTGCCACTGTCTACGACATGAGCCGCATTGCTTCCAAGCTCTTTATCGATGCTGGCCGCCATGGCCTCCGCGCTCTTAAAGTCATCCTGATCGAGCAACAACGTGACATGATCCATACCTTCCAAGGGCACAGCCACTCCGCGTTCTACAAGCGCACCCAGAGGAACACGTGCGGTTGTGGGTTGGTTCAGCTGGCGGGTATTGCCATTGACGCTTATCGAATAGCCGCCCACCACCAGTGGTCCCTGGGCCTGGGCATAGATCCTGCCATCAGCTCCATACAGCGGCGTCATCAGCAGTACGCCACCTTCCAGACTGGTTGCATCTCCGGCAGAGGATACTGTGATATCGATCTGCGAGCCCGGCCGGGCGAACGGAGGCAGGGTCGCTGAGACGAACACGGCCGCCAGATTTTGAACTCGGATGGCGGTTGCGGGCACGCTTACCCCCATGCGCAGCAGCATCGACGCAAGGGTCTGAGTTGAAAATCCGGTCTGCTGGCTGTCCCCTGTGCCGTGCAGGCCGACCACGATTCCGTAGCCTACGAGCTGGTTGTCGCGCACACCCTCTACGGAGGCAATATCTTTGATGCGCGCCTCGCGTTGACGCACGTCCTCCGCACGCAGCACAAGGGACGGCATAAGGACCAGCAGAACAGCGATGATGCGCATCTCAATTCCCTTCCTTGCTTCAATCATGTGCCGATATCCAAACCAGACTTCCGGGCTCTTCAGAACACCAGCACGCGCTGCAGCAGGCGCACCAGTGCGTTGGGCCGGTGCGTGTAATCCGTCACGATTCCCTTCCCGCGAACCTGCAGTTCCATGCTGGAGATTGCGGTGGAGAGAACCTGGTTCTGTTGCGAGATATCTTCCGGCCGGACCAGACCACGCAGGATGATCGTTTCAGTCTGCTGCGAGAACTCAACCTGACGCGCAGCTTCGATCACCAGCATGCCGTTCGGAAGCACATCGACCACCTGGCCTCCGAGTGTCGTGCTGAGGCTTGAATTGGTGGCGCTGGCGCCCTGGGCGCTCAACCCGGCTGTCGAGTTCTGGTTGACCAAATTCTGCAGCGCATTGCCGGCGTGCAGGGTGCCGATCAATCCGGAGATGCCCGAGTTGGTGTTCGACGCCCGTGAGTTCTTGACCGTGCCATCCGTCGATGCCGCCAGATTTTCCGATACGACGACCTGGATCAGGTCATGCGGTCGGCTGGCACGCACATCGCTGGACATGCGCGTCAGCCGGCCAGCTTCAGTCCAGATGGATCCGGGTGTGGGCTGGACTGCGCGGTTGTCGCGCCGCACGCGCTCCAGATAGGCATCCAGAGATTCTGCCGCTGTATCCCCGCTTGCATTGAGGGACATTGCATCTCGTTTTTGCGTGACCTGTTTCTGGGCCATGGCAAGCGGTAATGAAAGAAACGCCGAGGCCATTGCAATCAAAAGCAGGCGTCTGCCCCAGAGTCTTCTCTTTGCGATCATCGATGCATCTCCACATCTCCGGCGCCGCGAACGACTCCGGGAATCTCCTGCGTTGTCAGTCCAGACTCCTCGCGGTTCGTAATACGGACCTGGATCCGTTCACCAAGCCGGGCAGACTGCTCGGCGATGCCGGTGAGTTCGATGTGCACATTTGCATCTTGCGACCAGAGGCGCACACTCTCTCCCGCGCGAACCAGCAGCGGCCGCTGTTCCGTGACTGAGAGCCCAGGCCGGATGAGGGGGCCTGATGCCGGCAGCGCCGGGCTGGGGTGGTTGATCGACACCAGATACGCCGGCCAGGAGGGATGCGCACAGCTCTGGCGAGTCTCCCACGCCTTGTTCAATACTGCATCCCAATGCTGTGCCAGAACGCGATACCCAACTTCCCTGCAGTCGCTATCCAACCGCGAAGCCGGCTGTGCGAAGGCCGAGTAGGTTCCGAAGATCGACAGCAGGAACAGGATGGCAGCTCTAAGTCTCATGGAATCGTCCAAAATGCGTCAGCGGATCATGTTGTTGACCTGCGAATACATGTCATCGGCGACATGTACGACTTTGGAGTTGCTTTCATAGGCGCGCTGGGCCAGCACCATTCACGAACTCCGTCACTACATCGACATTGGAATTCTCGAGATAGCCCTGCTGCAGGGTGCCCATGCCGCTGCTGCCACCGGGCGTGTCCGTTATGGCGTTGCCGGAGGCCGAGGTCGGCTGGAGAAGGTTGCCGCCCAGCGAGTTGAGGCCGCCCGGATTGGGAAACGTGGCGAGTTGGATTGTCCCCAGTTGGCTCGCAATCGTCTGTCCTGGGAGAGTGGCAGAGACAACCCCATACTGCGAAATGGTTACATTCGTCGCATTGGAGGGGATGGTGACCGAAGGCAGCAGTTGGTTGCCATGCGAATCCACAACCACGCCGGCATTGTTGAGGCTGAAGTTTCCGTCGCGGGTATAGCCGATGGTGCCGTTGGGTAACTGCACCTGAAAGAATCCTGCGCCCTGGATCGCGAGATCGAGAGGGCTCCCGGTCTGGTTGAAATCTCCCTGAGTCATGATGACCTCGCTGGCGGTACTCTTTGTGCCCAGGCCAATCTGCAAGCCTGCGGAAGTGGTTGAACTGCTGGCCGCCGAGCCGGGCATCACCATGTTCTGATAGATCATGTCCTCAAACTGCATGCGGCGGCTGCGAAACCCGGACGTCGCGGAATTCGCGAGATTATTTGCTACGGTGTCCAGATTGGCCTGTTGCGCGCTCATGCCGCTTGCTGCTGTATAAAGAGCCCGAATCATGTGTATTCCTCCAGTTGCACCTTGTGCGTGGCTAAACGCGGCCAAGGTCCTCCGCAGCGGTCTTATCAAAGTCGTTGTTGAATACGCTTAATGCCTTCTGCATCATCTCTGCCTGGCGCTGAATCAGAATCAACTGCATCGTCCCGTGCACAGTGTCCAGATTCGCTCCCTCGATCGCTCCCTGTTGGATCGGCGAATCTCCGGGCGTGGCCTGTACGCCCGCCGGGGGCACAAAGCGATTGACACCGAGCGCCGACATTGTCGCGTTTGCAGGAAATGTAAAGACGCCCACCTTGCCTGCGATCGCGCTGCCGTCCGGCGTAGTTACGGAGATGCTGCCATCGGGAGCAACATTGATGCTTCCCGTCGGAATCGTAATGGGCTGTCCGTTTGGATCGAGCACCGGTTCGCCCTGCTGCGTCTGGAGGGTCCCCGAATCAGACCGCATAAATCCGCCGTCGCGCGTGTATTGAATTCCCTGCGGTGTCTGCACCGCAAAAAAGCCTGGGCCGTTCAGTGCAAGGTCGAGGGGGTTTCCGGTCGCAGTGATTGTGCCCTGGCTTTCATCGAGCCGATTGCCGCCTAGAACGCCATAATCGTTGATTGCATTCCCTACCTGGGACGGTTCCGTCAGAGTGTCAATGCCGGTCAATACGCTGCTGAAATAGTCCCGCTGCGCCCGAAAGCCAGGTGTCCCGCTATTGGCTAGATTATTGGCTGCGGTATCGAGCGCCTGTGTCCGCGCCAGCAGGCCTGTGTATGCGGCATAGAGACCACTGTCCATGCCTTGAATCAAGGCACGTAGCGTGCCAGTTGGCGTCGAACTGAGGTTAAGAGGGATTTATCGTTCGGCTCTGGGGTCCAATCGTGTAGAGCCTGTCGAATACATCCTCGCTGCTGGTAGGGATGTCGCCCTGAACCCGGGATTCGGCATCTCTGTTTTCCAGCCACAGGCGAAGCCAGTAGAAACCGCGAATGCAAACCAGTCGGGAGGCGCGGGGCTGTATGCCGGCGATATCGGAAGAGATGCGGCGGCATAGCGTCTCACGGTCGGAGAGTTGCTCGAGGGTCGAGGGAACGGCTTCCCTGCTCAAAATCTCTTCGCGCAAACGTCTCCAGTCCGCAGAATCAATGATCGCTCTCGACATGAAGGCCACTCATTCGCTCCAGCGCGAAACTTGCGGCTGCTACCGGCCGCTCAGGAAAGCCAACGTAGAGCACCCGCCCTCCCACAACCTGAATCGGCAGGACATTTATTTGTTCGATCAATATTCGAGGAAGAGCAAGTGCCATCGTCCGGGCATCAAAGTTTTCAGCAGTCAGCACCGGGCAACCCCATTGCATTCCCACACCCTGCAAAATGCGATGCTCTGATACGCCGCACTCTTTTGTAATGCGGACGCGCTGATATCCATCACTCCAAACAAATTCATAGCCGGCACCTCATCTGCGGAAATTACTTGGAATCCTCATGGATAGCGCTCATCACCCGCGAATATTCGCTGCGCAACAGCGAAATCCCCGTACGGAACTCCAGTTGTGCTTTGGCGAGCTGCATGCCTTCGCGGTCCAGGGAGACATTGTTGCCGTCCGGTCGCGCCGTCAATCCCTCGACCTGCCCCACCTGCACCGATGGCCGCGACTCCCCATGCGCGGAGATCGCGCGCGAGAACTCCGATGCGAAATCAAAGCCCTGTGTCTTATATCCAGGAGTGTCGACGTTGGCCATGTTCTCGGCCGTCAGCTTCATCTGGTCGTTGGCCAGGTCGAGATAGCGCTGTAGCGCGTCGCTGATTGGCGTAGTTACCTGCATTGGCGATCCTCCGCCATCGCAGGTGCAGTCCAGTGGCCAAAGCCGCCGCTCGCCTTGTAAGAAGCCTCTTAGCGATCAGCCCAGCTGCAGCGTCCGGCTCCCAGCCTCTGCTGGGCCGGCGCGAACGCGTGAATCCATCTCAGAGAGTTCAGTCTTAGAGAGTCCTCATCTTTGGATCGTCGTCTCTGCGGGCGTCAGCCGCTCGGACACCTGCGCGGGAGTCGGCAGCTGCGTGCTGTCCCAGCCTCCGCCAAGGGCCACAATAAGCTGGACAGAAGCGGTCATCTCCTGCGTATGAATCGCCGCCAGTGCCTGTTGGTCGCTCAGGAGCGTATTTTGTGCCGTTACCAGGTTGATATATGGATCGATGCCTGTCTGGTAACGCGTCGTCTCTAACTCGACGAAGCGCCGGGCCGAGACTTCCGCAGCCTTTTGTTGTTCGACCTGCTGTGTCAGAATCCTGACCGACGCCAGATAGTCCTCCACCTGTTGGAACGCAGTCAGTACTGTCTGCCGGTAGCCGGCAACGGTGCCGTTGTAGGCTTCGGTATATTGCTGGACCGTTGCGCGTCGAAGTCCACCCTCGTAGATCGTCTCCGAAATGGACGGACCCACCGACCAGAACCGGCTCGACCAGTCAAAGAGACGCTTCCACACTGAACTCTCCAGCCCGGCCGATGCGCTAATGGTTACCGTCGGATAGAACGCCGCTGTAGCGACTCCAATCTGCGCATTGGCGGCTGCCATGGACCGTTCCGATGCCGCGATGTCCGGCCTCCGTTCCAGCAGCTGCGATGGGATCCCGATCGGGATCGTCGGCGGTGTAGCATTCAGCGGCTTCACCGGCACAGAAAACGACGACGGGTTCGTGCCGATCAGCACCGCGATCGCATGCTCGTACTGCGCCCGCGCCACACCCAGATTGGTCGCCGCAGCCTGGGCGTTCTGCAACGTGTTGGTCGCCTCTACGACCGAGATCTCCGCGCCAATACCTGTGTCGTACTGGGCCCGCGTGTAATCCAGGGACTTTTGGTCATTCGCGACCGTTTCATTCAGGATCGCCTGCAGCGCATCCTGCCCCCGGATTTGAAAGTAATACGCGGCCAGATTGGCTTGCTCGGAGAGTCGTACGTTCTCCAGGTCCGCCGCGCTTATCTGTGCGTTGTACTGCTCCGCCCGGATCTGGTTCCGTATTCTCCCCCAGAGGTCCGGCTCCCAGGAAACATCGAACGGCAGCGAGATCAGGTTGGTCTGCCGGTTCGTCGAGACAGTGCCGGACCCCGTCGAGCTTCCCGTGTTCGCAGAGTTCTCGCTGCGTGTATATCCAGGTCCGACGCCGATCGTGGGGTATAGCTGCGACCGTGCCTGGGCGATCAGCGTGCGTGCCTCCATAAAGCTCGCGAACGCCTGCTTGATGTTCTGGTTATCGATGGATACTTTTTCTTCGAGTGCATTCAGTTCAGGGTCGTTGTAAATCTCCCACCACTTGCCTCGCAGCATGGCGTCCTGTGGCTGCGCCACCTTCCATCCGCTGCCGTCGGCCGCGAAATTCTGCGGCGACTCTTTGTACGTGGTCGGCGGGGCCTGCGCCAGCGCCGGCGGGCGCTGATACTTCGGGCCAACTCGGCAGCCGCTCATCGGCAGCAGAACGAGGGCGGTTGCAAGTGCGATCGGCATGCGGCAGGTCGTCATAGGTGCGTCCATCGTTAGTCTAGTTCGAAGCGGTCGGCAGTGGCCCGCCCGTGGGGTGGAAGGTATCGCGCTGCTTGCCCTGGATCCGCAGCCGGAGCCGATCCAGTGCAAGATATACGACCGGGGTTGTGTAAAGAGTCAGGAGCTGGCTCATAACCAGCCCGCCCACAATGGTGATGCCCAGCGGACGGCGAAGCTCGGAGCCCGTGCCGGTGCCAAACGCCAAGGGCAGCGCGCCGAACAGCGCGGCCATCGTCGTCATCATGATCGGCCGGAAGCGCAGCATGCATGCTTCAAAGATGGAATCGCGGGTGCTCAAGCCGCCCTCGCGCTCGGCCTGCAGGGCGAAGTCGATCATCATGATCGCGTTCTTCTTCACAATTCCGATCAGCAGCACAATTCCGATAATCGAGATGACATTCAGGTCGGCCTTGAACACCATCAGAGCCAGCATTGCGCCTACGCTGGCTGAAGGCAGGGTCGAGATAATCGTCAGCGGATGCACCAGGCTCTCATACAGAATGCCGAGCACGATATAGACCGCCAGCAGCGCAGTCACCACCAGCATCGGCTCCGATCCCAGCGAATCCTGGTAAGCCTGCAGCGTCCCTGCAAAGAAGCCGCGCACCGTCGGAGGTATGCCCAGTTGGTCCTGCATCTGGTCAATCTCCTGGGTGGCATCGCTCAGCGACATGCCCCCTGCAAGATTGAACGATACCGTCACCGAGGGGAAGAGCCCGGTATGATTCAACGCCAGCGGAGTTGTGTTTGCGTGCACGCCCGACAATGCGAAAAGTGGCGTATTGCCCGTCGAGGTCGGGTTAGAGGGCGAGGGATGAATATACACATGGTTCAAGCCGTCCGGAGTCGCCCAGTATTGCGGGGCCACCTCGAGGATCACGTAATACTGGTTCAGAGGCGTGTAGATCAACGACACCTCGGACTGTCCGAACTCCGCATACAGCGCAGAGTCGAGAGAACTCGCCGTCTGCCCCAGCCGCGCCGCCGTCATGCGGTCATACGTAACTAACTGGTCCAGTCCGCCGTCCTGCTGATCGGAGTTGACATCCTCAAACCCTCGCAGGTGCGACATCGCAGCCAATAGCCTCGGGCCCCACAGCTGTAGATCGGCCACATTGTCTGCCTGAATCGTGTACTGATACTCGGCATTACTGCCTCGCCCGCCAATGCGCAGGTCCTGGGCCGCCTGCAGAAACATAGAGGCTCCTGTCACCCGGTTAAGCTTCGGGCGCAGTCGGTCAATTACCTGGTCTGCATTAATTCCGCGCTCATTAAGCGGCTTGAGGATAATAAAGGCGTTGCCCGTATTCGTCGCACCGCCGCCGCCGGTAAAGCCGATCACGTTCGCCACCGCGGGGTCGGACTTGATGATCTTTTCCACTTGCAGCAGTGTGGTATTCATCGCCGGAAACGAAGCGTCCTGTGGCCCTCGCATCATCCCGCGCAATTGGCCGGTGTCCTGCTGCGGGAAAAATCCCTTCGGTATCTTGAATGCGATCACAACGTTCAGCGCAATCGTGAGTCCAAGTGCGGTCAGTACCAGGCTTGGATTATCCAGCATCCATCGCAGGCTGCGCCGGTAGAGATTCAGCATTCCCTGGAAGAACCGCTCCGACGCCATATAGGTCTTGCCGTGGGGCTTTCCGTGCTGGCTCCGCAGCAGATAGGCGCACATCGTCGGAGTTGTCGTCAGTGAAACCAACATCGAAACGACGATCGCGGTGGAAAGCGTAATGGCAAACTCGCGGAAGAGCCTTCCCACGATGCCGCCCATCATCAGCAGCGGGATAAATACGGCGATCAGTGAAATGCTGATCGTGACAACCGTAGAGCCGATCTCGCGTGCTCCTCGCATTGCTGCGGCAAAAGGCTCCATGCCGTTTTCGATGTGGCGCGAAATATTTTCCATCACCACGATCGCATCGTCTACGACGAACCCCGTTGCAATGGTGAGCGCCATCAGCGAAAGATTGTCCAGGCTGAAGTCGCAAAGGTACATGACTGCAAACGTGCCGATCAGAGAGGTCGGAACAGCCACAGCCGGGATCAGCGTCGCCCGGGGGCTGCGCAGAAAGATGAAGACCACGCCTATCACCAGGGCGATCGAAGCCAGCAGCGTCCTCTCGACTGTATGCACTGATGCGCGGATCGTCGTGGTGCGGTCCATCACCACCGTTACCTTGATGCCTTTGGGGATGGACGCCTTCAAAGAAGGCAGCTGGGCATAGATCCGGTCGACCGTGTCGATGATGTTTGCGCCCGGCTGCCGGAAGATCACGAGCGTCACCGACCGCTGGCCATTCAGATATCCGCCGGCACGCAGGTTTTGCACGGAATCAATAACGTCGGCAACGTCCGAGAGACGGACTGCCGAACCATTCTTATAGCCGACGATGATGGGCTTGTAATCCTCGGCGTGGGAGAGCTGGCCGTTCACCACAATGTCCGCCGTTGTGGCTCCGTCGCTGATCTGGCCGCGCGCCAGATTCGTGTTCTGCAGCCGAAGCTGGGACTGCAGATTCGCCATGGTCAGGCCGTAGCCGGCCAGCTTTGTCGGATTCACCTCGACGCGGACAGACGGCAGCGCGCCTCCGCCTGCGTTCACCTGCCCGACGCCGTCAATCTGTGAGATCTTCTGTTCCATCACAGTCGAGGCTTCGTCGTAGAGCTTGTCCGGACCAAAGACATCGGAGGTAAGGCCGATCAGCATGATCGGTGCGTCCGCGGGGTTCACTTTGCGATAGGAGGGGTTCGATGGCAGGTTGGCAGGTAGATAGGTGCGTGCCGCGTTGATCGCCGCCTGCACGTCGCGCGCCGCGCCGTCGATATTGCGACTCAAGTCAAACTGAATCGTGATGTTCGTCGATCCCAGCCCGCTCGACGACGTCATCTCGGTCACTCCCGCAATATGTCCCAGCTGCCGCTCCAGCGGTGTAGCGACCGAAGACGCCATGATCTCCGCGCTCGCGCCCGGCAGCCCGGCGCTGATGCTGATCGTGGGAAAGTCTACCTGCGGCAGCGGAGAAACAGGCAGAACCTGAAACGCAATCGCACCTGCAATCACAATCGCCACGGTTAGCAGCGTTGTCGCTACCGGGCGATGAATGAATGGCGCGGAGATGTTCATGGCTGGCTGGTCTCCGCTGCATACGGCCCGTGTCCAGAGTCTCGGGCGGACTTCTTCTTGGAGAACCGGTGGGCAAGGTTGTCGAAGAAGATATAGATCACAGGCGTCGTATAAAGCGTCAGCACCTGGCTGAGTAGCAGGCCTCCGACCATGGCAATGCCCAGCGGCCGCCGCAACTCGGACCCCACACCGCTGCCAAAAGCGAGAGGGATTCCGCCCAGCAGCGCCGCCATAGTGGTCATCATGATTGGCCGGAAGCGCAGCAGGCACGCCTCGTAGATGGCGTCGGTGGAATTCTTGCCGTGCTCGCGCTCAGCCTCCAACGCAAAATCCACCATCATGATGCCGTTCTTCTTCACAATACCGATCAGAAGCACAATGCCGATGATCGCTACGATGCTTAGGTCCTGGTGGAACAGCAGAAGCGCCAGGAATGCTCCCACTCCAGCGGAAGGCAGCGTCGAAAGGATCGTGATTGGATGGATGAAGCTCTCATACAACACGCCCAGCACGATATACACGGTCACCAATGCCGCCAGGATCAGCAGCGGCTCATTCGAGAGTGAGTTGCGGAAGGAAGCCGCTGTGCCTTGAAAGTCCGCTTGCAGACTTGCCGGCATGTCCATGGACTTCTGCAGTTCGGTGATCTTGTCGATCGCCGTGCCCAGGGACGCATTGTGCGCAAGGTTGAACGAAACCGTAATCGACGGAAATTGTCCCTGATGCGTAACAGAGAGAGGCTCTGTCGTCGTCTCGAAGTGGCAGAAAGCGCTCAACGGGATCGGACGGCTGGGTGAACTGGAGGTTGCGCCTGCGGCGTTTACTCCCGTCGTCCCTGCATTCAGCACTTTGGTCGGGGGCGCCAGCGTATTTGCCGATGGCGTGTACAGCGCCCCCGCCGTGAACGCATTAGAGCCCGCCGATGTCGACCCTCTTCCGGACGAGGTTGAGGCCCCGGCCCCCGTGGTCCCGGCTGCGGCATTGGCCTGGACATAGATATGGTTCAGCATGTCCGGTGTCAGGTGGAAGTGCGGCTGCGCCTCCAGAATCACGTGATACTGGTTCAGCTGCGTGTACATCGTATTGATCTGTCGCTGACCGAACGCATCGTACAAGGTGTTGTCGATTGTTGTCGGCGCAATGCCCAGCCGTGACGCAGTCACCCGGTCGATCACCAGAGACACCGCAAGGCCGCCATCCTGCTGGTCGGTGGCCACATCTTCCAGTTCAGGCATCTCTCGCAGTCTCGCCACAAACCGGTTGGTCCAATAGGTCAGCTCATCCTGGTCCGGGTCTTCCAGCGTGTACTGATACAGGGTGCGGCTCACCCGGTCGTCTACCGTAATGTTCTGTACCGGCAGCATGTAAAGCTGGATTCCGCCTACCTTATCCAGCTTCGGCTTTAGCCGCCGGATCACATCTGCCGCGCTGATTCCGCGCTGGTCCAGCGGCTTCAGATTGATCGATAGCCTGCCGCTGTTTGTAGTCGTATTCGTGCCATCCGCCCCGATAAATGAGGACACGCTTTCTACCGCGGGGTCCTGCAGAATCACATCTGCCAGCTCCTGTTGCCGCTCCGCCATCCCCGCGGAGCCGATCGTCTGCGGCGCCTGCGATATGCCCTGGATGACTCCCGTATCCTGCACTGGAAAGAAGCCCTTCGGGATCACGGTGTACATATAGATAGTCAGTAGCAGGGTCGCCAGAGCCACCAACAGCGTTATCGCCTGGTAGCGCAGCACGAACCGCAGCGTTCTCCCATAGAACGCGATCATTCCCTCAAAGGCCCGCTCGGAAGCCCGGTACAGCTTGCCCTGCTGGGCCTCGGGGTTATGCCGTAGAATCCGCGAGGCCATCATCGGGGTCAGCGTCAGTGACACGACCGCCGAGATCACGATGGTCACCGCCAGAGTCACGGCAAACTCACGGAACAGCCGCCCGACGACGTCACCCATGAATAAGAGGGGGATCAGCACCGCTATCAGCGACACCGTCAGAGAAACGATGGTGAAGCCGATCTGCTCGGCGCCCTTCAGGGCCGCCTCCATGGGTGGGTCGCCCTCTTCCAGATAGCGCGAGATGTTCTCCACCATCACGATCGCGTCGTCCACGACAAAACCCGTCGAGATCGTCAACGCCATCAGAGAGAGGTTGTCCAAGCTGTAGCCCAGCATGTACATCGCAGCAAACGTGCCCACCAGGGACAGCGGCACCGCAACACTCGGAATAATCGTGGCGTAGAGGCTGCGCAGGAAAAGGAACATCACCATCACGACCAGCGCGACGGTCAGGACCAGTTCGAATTCGACGTCGTCCACGGACGCCTGAATTGGCGTCGTCATGTCCGTCAGCGTCGTTACGTCAATGCCGCGGGGCAGATTGGTCAGCAACTCCGGTAACAGGCGCTTGATGCTCTTTACGACCGTTATCGTATTTCCGCCCGGCTGTCGCCGCACGTTCAGGATGATCGCCGGAATCTGGCGAATCTTCTTGGACTGGTCCGCGGAATATCCCACCCACGCCGCCAGCGTATTGTTCTCCACCCCGTCCACGATGTTCGCCACATCGGTCAACATCACCGGAGCGCCATCGCGAAAGGCCACGACAACTTTGCGGTAGTCCTGGCTGGTCACCAACTGATCGTTGGCATCGATCTGGAAGTCCTGGTGGGGTCCGTCGAAATTACCCTTCGCCGCATTCACGCTGGCGTCGCTCACGGCGGTGCGCACGTTTTCCAGGTCGATTCCGTACGACGATAGTGCTGTCGGGTTTACCTGGATGCGTACCGCCGGCTTCTCGCCGCCGCTGATGCTCACCAGTCCCACGCCGCTCAGTTGCGAGATCTTCGGCGCCACTCGCGTGTCCACCAGATCCTCAACCTGGGAAAGCGGCACCGTGTTCGAGGTAATGGCCAGCGTCAGGATCGGCGCATCGGCCGGGTTCGTTTTGCTGTAAATCGGTGGGGCCGGCAGGTTGGCCGGCAAAAAGCTCTGCGCCGAATTGATCGCCGACTGGACCTCTTCCTCGGCGATGTCGATATTCAGTGACAGGTCGAACTGCAGCACAAGGACCGAATTGCCGGCTGCGCTGGTGGAGGTCATCTGGCTCAGGCCCTGCAACTGGCCGCACTGCCGCTCCAGCGGGGCCGTCACCGTCGTTGCAACCACCTCCGGGCTTGCTCCCGGATAAAACGTCAGGATCTGGATTGTCGGATAGTCGACCTGAGGCAGCGCCGACACGGGCAGCTGCGTGTAGGCAACAATGCCGACCAGCATGATGGCCGCCATCAGCAACGACGTCGCAACCGGCCGCAGAATAAAAGGACGCGACGGACTCAAGGGGTGCCGCTCCCGCTAGGAGCGCTGCCCCCATTTTGACCTCGGCCCTTGCCGCGTCTGCCGCCGGCCGTTGGATTGCCCCCTGGCGCGCTTACCCGCACCGGCGCATTATCCTGCAGCTTTTCGAAACCGCTCGTGGCCAGCACATCTCCCGGGTTGATTCCGGTCACCTGCGCCGTATCTCCTTCAGTCACGCCCGCGGTGATCTTCGTCATATGCGCATGGCCGTCCGAGATCACATAAACGTAGGCTTCCTGTCCGTTGTGCTGGATCGCCGCAGTCGGGATCAATGTAACTCCCGTCAGCGTGTTTACCAGTAGTCGCGCATTCACGAACTGGTTGGGAAAGAGCGACCCGTCGCGATTGTCGAACTGGGCCCGAGCCTTCACCGTACCGGTCGTGGTGTCGATCTGATTGTCCAGAGTGAGCAGCGATCCCTTCGCAATCTGAGTCACCCCGGTCCGGTCCAGTGCATCCACCTCCAGCCGCGCCCGCTTCCGCATCTGCGGCAGAATCTCGCCCAGCCGGTCTTCAGCCACCGTAAAGACGACCGTGATCGGCTGTATCTGCGTTATCACCGCCAGCACAGTGCCGCTGTTTGCCTGGACAACGTTTCCCGGATCGACCAGCCGCAGGCCAACCCTGCCGCTGATAGGTGACACGATATGGCAGAATCCCAGCTGGATCTGGTCGTATTGCACCGTGCCCTGATCGTTCTTGACGGTGCCCTTCTCCTGCTCGACCAGCTTTTCCTGGTCATCCACCTGTTGCTTTGGGATCGCATTCCGCGCCCATGCTGCCTGATAGCGCGCCAGGTCCATCTCTGCCTGCGCCAGCAATCCCTGGTCGTGCTCCAGCGTGCCCTCCGACTGCATCAGCGTTGCCTGATATGGCCGGGGATCGATATCGACCAGAGCATCGCCCTTCCGCACCATCTGGCCTTCGGTGTAATGCACCGCGGTCACGATGCCGTTCACCTGGCTGGTAATGGATGACGTGTAGACGGGTGTCACTGTACCGATCGCATTCACATACACGCCGATGTCACCCTTGCGTGCTGTCTCTGCCGTCAGGCTTACCGCGCCGCCGGCTGCCCCACCGCCTCGCCTGCCGCCCCGCGGACCCTGTTTGGGGGCTTGTGAGTGCCGAAGCACCAGATAAAAACCGGCAGCGAAAACCAGCAGCAGGACAATCCAGACCAACGCGCGCAACTTGCGTTGCGGAGGCTTCTCTGGATCAGTGGAACGCGGGAGTTGATGATCGGAACCGATATTCGGACGCAGTTCTGGATCGGATTGCAAATGCATTTCTCCTGGTGCAAGCCTCGAGGAGGAGTGCCACCTCGCGCGACCTGTGGCTTATGGCCAATTGACGAAACTACCCTACGATTTAGTTGCAGAGGAATCGCGCTCAGATAGAGCATGCGCAGGTTTCGGAGCGGGGTGCTGCCCAATTATCTTATCCCAGGAAATGCACTGCGGGCGTCAACGCCCCTTCCATTGTTCCGGTCTTTTGACCATATATAGCCGAAGATCGGCCAACCGGTAAAAAGTCCCCCGCCATGTAACGCCGCCGCGCCTCAATGTTACAAACATCGACCGCAGCATCGCGTACACCACCATCGCCGACGCCACCGGAAAGAACAGCGCGTAGAGCGGAGAAAGGCGGCTCACTCGCGACGACAGGGCGTACGTTCCGGCCACCGCCGCCAGCGCGATTCCGCCCGCGGCTCTGTCCCCTGGGATCGCCAGCCAGACCACGGGCGCAATCGAAAATGCCGCCACCCATGCGGCAGCCGCCAGCAGCAGCCACGGGCGGAATCGGAACGTGGCGAAAATATTCTTCGTCGTCCCATGCAGGATTCCCAGCGCCCCCGCAGCCCAGTGGACGCTGGCCATTCCCGGTCCTACCGCTACCATCTGCCGTAGGCCGGACCACTTGATGCGCCTCCCCAGGTATAGGTCCTCCAGCACCTCCATAGGGGTCGCCTCAAACCCTCCGATCTTCTTGTACGCATCCGTGCGCACGAGGTTGAAGGCTCCCACCCCAATTGCATCGCGCATCGCTCGCGGATCCGGGACACGCCACGGACGCATCGCCCACAGGCTCATCGTCTGCATGTAGGAAAGCACCATTCCCTCGCCCATGCTTTTGGCAATCGTCGTCGGCATCAGCACAAAATGGTCGGCCCGGGTCTGAAGCGCGCAATTCAGCGCGCGCCTCACAGCATCTGGCGTGAACACCACGTCCGCATCGGTGAACAGAAGATAAGCAGGCATCTGCTCCGCGGCAGTCGCTTCTCGCGCGGCAGTGGCCATTGCGTGCGTCTTTCCCAGCCAGCCTCCTGGAAGTTCACGCACATGGATGACCTGCAGCTTCTCTCTGTTCTCAGCCTGCAATGAATCCAGTACCGCTCCGGTCCCATCCGTGGAGCGGTCATTCACAGCGATCACGCGCAGCGCTTCGTAGTCCTGCCGCAGTAGAGAATGCACGCACTCGCCCACGCTGGCCTCTTCATTGCGCGCTGGAACAATCGCAACTACGCAGGGGGTCGCCTGAGGACTGCCGGCATATTTTGCCTCCAGCAGGTTCGGTACCTTCGGAAAGCCGGTAGCCGCCTCCAGCAGCTTGTACACCCACGCCGCGGCGATCGCCCACGCGAATCCGGCCATCCAGGGATGGATCATGCTGTTGCTACCGTCTCCTCCAGCTTTGGAGCATAGCGAGCTCCAACGGAGAAGATCGCCGCGGCCACCAGCATCGTCACCAGCGTCGCGCCCAGACCCAGATTAAGATTGGACCGGTCGCTGATCGCCCCGATAATTTTGGGAGAGATTGCATCTCCCAGCAGGTGGATCGTCAGCAACTGCCCCGCCAGCGCCGCCGCGCGTATCTCTGGCTGCACCGCATTCACTGTCGCAGCATTCACCGGCCCCGTGCCGAGAAAGATCAGGAATACCGCAATCCCCAGCCCGGGCAGCGTAAAGGCCTGCGTCCCAAACCATTCACTGCCGAAAAAGCACAGCAGCGCAGGCGGTACCGCGATGGCCGCACTGATTGCAGGAACCAGATAAAGCGCCTTCCCCGTCCGGTGAGACCACCGCTGCGCCACGATGCCGCCTACGGCAGTTCCTCCCAATCCTGCAACTACCGTAATTGCACCCATCGCATAGGCCGCCTGGCTCAGGCTGTACCCGGCCGCGCGATGCAGGAACGAAGGCATCCACCAGGAAATGCCGCCCAGCGAGAACGTCACCGCCGCATACCCCAGCACCGAGCAGACATAAGCTGGATTTCGGAGCAGTTGGCGAGCCGTCGTTAGCAGATTTTGATCGCTCTTTCCGGTTGGCGCCTCCCCCAGCTGCTTCCCCTGGCATGCAGACTGGCTTGCTCCCCTCGACGGCTCCTTCATCAGAAATGCGATCAGCAGCGCCAGCAGGACCCCCGGCACCGCTGACACAATAAACGCCATACGCCAGTTCCAGTGGTCCGCCACCGTGCCTCCCACCAGATAACCCAGCGCCGCACCCACTGGAATGGCCACATTAAAGATCGTCAGCACCCGGTTCCGCTGCTCAGGCGAGTAGTAGTCCGCCAACACCGCAGGCGCAAAGATCCCAAAGCTCGCCTCGCCGATCCCCAGAGCGGCATGCCGCAGGTTCAGCGAGCCGTACGAATGCACGCTTGCCGTAAAAAAATTGATCCCGCTCCAGAACAGCGCCGCTGCCACGATCATCGGCTTGCGCGGAAACCGGTCGCCCAGCCACCCGGTGACGGGCGAGGCGGCCATATACGCCACCATGAACCACAGCGTCAGTGAACCGATTTGCGCGTCCGTCAGGCCAAACTCGCCCTTTACCTGTTCCTGGACGCCCGGCAGAATGTACCGGTCGATATAGTTTACGAAGTTCAGCGCCGTCAGCAGTACAAGGGCGGTTGTTGCTCCGGCGATCGGCCGCATGGCTCTCGGCGTACTGTCCTTGCCTGACATCTCAGCCGAGAATAGCAGGCTTCCGGCGACTTTGTTGTGTCGTCAAAATGGCTTTCAAACCGTCAAGGCCAATCGCTCCCGCGCGGCGCAACCAACGTCCTCCAATCGCGCTCTACCTAAGGGAGGAATTTTCTCGTACGTCGATTCCTTTCACTATCTGGAGAGCCCAAAAAATGCTAAAACAACTGGCCATGATCTCTGCCTTAACGTTGGGCAGCTTCGCAGCTGCTCACGCTACGCCTATTACCGGTAGCCTAGCCATCTCCGGTAACGATGGCTTCACCTCTTCCTCAATTACTTTTGGCAGCGCAAGCGTCGGGGGCACGTCGACAGGATCATTCGTCAGTCTTACGGATGGTAATACCGTCACGATGTTTCCCGGATTTTCCGGCGCCCTGCCTTACAACCAGGGATTCAACACTGTACCGTCCGGCATCAGCCCCGTCGAAGTCTTCACCACTTCGGAGGGCGGTGAGACCTTCTCGTTCTTCATGACGGATTACACCGCAACCTACTTCACCAGCGGCCAGGCCTCCTGCCTGGTTGCAGAGTGCCTCAATGTCACCGGCAATGGCTTCTTCACCGGTTCGGGACTGGTCAGCTACAGCAATACGCCAGGCTCCTTCACCTTCACCACGCAGGAAACCTCTGACGAAATGGCCTCTGGGTCTGCTACCCCGACGACCTTCTCGGCCTCCGGTTTCCCCGTAGGCGTCACCCCTGAGCCCGCGTCACTCGCCCTGCTCGGCACCGGCCTTCTCGGTGTGCTCGGCATCGCACGGCGCAAATTCAGCCACGCCGCCTGATCCTGGCTATCCCAGAATCGGCGCAAATGGAAAGGGGGCCATCGCGGCCCCCTTTCTGCTGTCTTCTCGTCGCCCTCTACCATTCCAACAGCAATAGCTCAGAGCAGAAGGCCGGCCCCATCGCGCCCATCATGCTGTAGCAGCCCGGGCTGCCTGGATGGTTCTCGAGATAATCCTGCATCACCGTCAGCACGGAAGCCGACGATAGGTTCCCTCGCTGCCGCAGACTGTTCCATGAGGCAGCCAGCGCATTTGGCGGCAGTCCGAGGCTGGTCTCCATCGCCTGAAGCACCTTCGGGCCTCCGCTATGGAAGATGTAACTGCAGATCTGGTTTATCTCCATCTTGTTCTCTTCCAGAAAGCACTCCACCGTACTCCGCAACTGCGTCCTTACCAGCTCCGGCACGTCGGCAGAGAGCACGATATTGAATCCGCTCTGGTCGATCTTCCAACCCATCAGGTGCTCAGTGTCCGGATAGAACGTCGACCGCGTCGAAACCACTCGGGGACACGGCTGCTTCACGCTCCGGGGTCTCTTCGCCAACGGAGTCTCTTCCCCGGCCAGCACGACCGCGGCCGCCCCGTCTCCAAACAGTCCGCTGGCCACCATGTGTGCCATGGAATAGTCGTGCTCCTGCCACGTCAGAGAACACAGCTCCACGGAAAGCAGCAGCGCATACTGGTCAGGAAACGCCTTCACATAATCTGTCGCGCGAGAGATTCCCGCCGCCCCTGCAACGCATCCCAGCCCGAAGATCGGGGTCCGCTTCACATTCTGGGGAAAATCCATCAGGTTCGCAAGGCGAGCGTCAATGCTGGGACAGGCAACTCCGGTGACCGAGGTAAAGAAGATCGCCGAGATCTGCGATGGCTTCAGCCCCACGCGGTCCAACGCCTTTTCGATCGCCTGCTGACCCAGCTCCATCGCCCCTTTGATCCATAGATCGTTCATCGCGCCAAAGCCTTTGAATGTCCCCAGCGTGTCCAGCGGATACATGATGTGGCGATAGTCCACCCCACAGTTTCTATGGAGGCGCTCCAGGATCGCAGGGATCTCCAGTTTGTCCTGCATGCGTTCTTTCAGGGCCTGCGTGATCACTGCTTGGGGATAACGATGGGGAGGATATGCTGTGCCTATAGATGCGATGTGCATGGAAACAAAACCTCGTCAAGAGATGTAGAGCTGTGCACGCTGACGAGCGCTCATCAGCTGATCGATTGGCAGGAAGTCGTGCAAGCCTGTGGTCGTGCGAAGCGATCTGACTGCCTCAAGCACACAGGGACAGGCCCATGGGGCGATGTGCAAAGTATAGCCCACTCAGGCGCAGCATCAATGTAAATGGCCGCCTAAAAACACTACAACTTTTATGTTTTGGCGGAAACGCTTTCACTGGGACGCGGGTGCACAGCCTCCACTATGGTGGAGATCCCGCCTCGCGGACGGAAATCACCCACCACCTTTGCCCATACGGGATCGCACGCCTGCACCACATCGTTCAGAATCTGGTTGACTATATTCTCCTGAAAGATTCCCAGGTTCCTATAGGTGAACAGGTATTCCTTCAGGCTCTTTAGCTCCATGCACAGCTCGCGCGGCATGTAACGAATTGTGATGCGGCCAAAATCAGGTAACCCCGTCTTGGGACATACGGAGGTAAACTCGGGATCGTCAATCAGGATCTCGTATCCGCGAAACTGGTTTTCCCAGGTGTCGATCGAAGGAAACGTCGCGTCCAGCCCTGCTGCTGCATGGGTGTCGGTATAACCGGTGTTCTGCGTCGGCATACTTCGATTCTATCGTGCACACTGCGCTCTGCTTTATGGCGCACACTGCTGCTGACTTCCCGAAGGATATGCAGGCCGTTAATTGCGCCGGCCCAGCGTCGGACGGTCGTCGTCGGTGCTGGAGCCGGAATCCGGGCTGTTCGGATCATTGTTCGATCCGCCAACCCGCCGCAGTGTCGGACGGTTGCCGCCGCTCTTGTCATTCAGCTTCCGCTTGTTTTCAAGACGCGCCAGCCGCGCTTTGATGTCGTCAAACTCGCTGGTAGTCACAATGTAATCCGGCTTCGGAGGCATGATCGTGGCGATCTCCTCCTCCGACCGCGCAATGCGGTCCGGTGTCTGCGGATGGTCGGCAAACACCTTTGCCAGCGCACCCGGCTTATGCTTCTCCAGCGCATCCAGCTTCTCAAAGAACTGGATAAACGCCTGCGGATCGTACCCCGACCTGTACATGTACTGCAGCCCCAGCCAGTCCGCCTCTGCCTCAAACTCGCGCGAGAACTCCAGGAAGCTGATCGGTACCGCCAGCTGCGCCGCCTCGTAGATTCCGTAACCGGTCCACGAGCCCTGCGTAAAGATGATCAGCGGAATCGACCCGATCTGCGCGTAGTTCATCCGGGTCATCTGCCGCGCCGCATGGTGCGCGCACACATGCGCGATCTCATGCGCCATCACGCCCGCCAGCTCAGCCTCTTCGTCCGCCGCCAGAATCAGCCCCGAGTTCACATAGAAGAACCCGCCAGGCAGAGCCATCGCATTGATCTCATCCGAATCGATCACCTTGATTGTGAATGGGACCTTGCAATCGGAGTTCTTTACGATGTTCTGCCCCACCCTGTTCACGTACTCTTCGATCACCGGATCGTTGACCATGTGGGCGGACTTCTCGATCTCCATGGAATACTGCTTGCCCATATTGATCTCGGAGTTGATCGAGTACCAGTTGCCCAGCCCCCGCCCTCCAATGTCCCTCGTTCCTACTGCGCTGACGTCGTTCTCGCTTCCCTTCTTGATGTGCGGATCCAGCGCCTCGCCCGGAGACGGGATCGAGTCCGTCTTTTCCGCCGCCTTCGTATCCTTACTGTCATCTTTCTTCGCGTCAGCGCCTGCTGCCGGCGGCTGTGCGGCCGCAGCGGGCTGCGCCGGGTCGGAGGTTGAGGCCGGTGAGCTCTGCCCAAACATCGGTCCGGACAGGACCAGAGCTGCAATCGCAACCAGAGAAGGAAGGCTACGCATGGTGATACTCCCCTGCGGGCCGCCTCCCTCAAAAACAGACGCGGCTCCGCACCTTGTTAGACGAAGTATGCGCCTTTCCGGTGCCCTTTGCCAGCCGCATTCGGCCATGCCGCCTGACCGCTCCCACTGAATTAGATCGGCCGAAACAGCCCCGGAAGCACCTCGCCCGCCGCTCCTTCCACAATCCGGTCGAATGCCTCGGCATTGAGCGGCGCCTCCGGCCCCACATAGACCGTCTTTGCCCCTGCCCGCCGGGCCCACCGCACGAAGTTCGCAGCCGGATATACCGAGCCGGACGTCCCGATCACAACCATCATCGTGGAGCGGTCTAACTGCCTCTGGAGATGGTCCATCTCCAGAGGCATCTCCCCAAAGAACACAATATGCGGGCGCAGCCGTCCGCCGCACTCGCACCGGCCAACCTCGTCCAGGCTTCGGTATACGGTAGGGTCTGCCACCGGTTCCCGCCCACACTCCCGCTCGCACCGCGATTTCGCCAGCTCCCCATGCATATGCAGCAGCCGCGTCGATCCCGCCCGCTCATGCAGATCGTCCACATTCTGCGTGCATACGAACAGCCTTTCGCCGATCTGGCCCTCTAGTTCCGCCAGCGCCCTGTGCCCGGGATTCGGCTCCGCCGCCCTTGCCGCTGCCCGCCGCGCCGAATAGAACTCCCACACCAGCGCCGGGTTCCGCGCCCACGCCTCCGGCGTGCATACGTCCTCAACTCTGTGCCCCGCCCACAGTCCGTCCGACGCCCGGAACGTCGGCAACCCGCTCTCTGCGCTGATCCCTGCGCCTGTCAGCACGAACAACCGGTCCGCCGCGCCGATCGGAATCCCTTCTGCAACTTCGTCTCTGCCGCGCCCCATATTCGCTGTTATAAAATGAAACTGGTGCGGAGAGGTGGCAGAGCCCGGTTGAATGCACCTGACTCGAAATCAGACGTACTCGCAAGGGTACCGGGGGTTCGAATCCCTCCCTCTCCGCCATTTAGCTTCAGGCTTCGCCTACATCGTTCCATTTGAACGCGATTTATCTATTCCTGCGAGCGCTCGCTCTCAGGGTCGAATGGCGATTTTAAGCACACCGTCGCGCTGATGGCTGAAAAGATCATAGGCCTGAACAATCTCCGAAAGACTGAAGGAATGAGTCAGGAGCGGTGTCAGGTCGATGCGATGATGCAGCACAAGTTCCATCAGCCGGCGCATTCGCTCTTTTCCGCCCGGGCATAGAGTGGTGATGATGCGATAGTCGCCGATACCGGCAGCAAAGGCGTCGGATGGGATGCTCAGTTTGCCGGAATAGACGCCAAGGCTTGAAAGTGTCCCTCCCGGGCGCAGGGTCTTCAGCGCAGTTTCAAAAGTCGCCTGAGTGCCCAGCGCTTCGATGGCTACGTCAACACCACGCCCCTCCGTAAGCCATCGCACCTCCGAAGAGATGTCGCACTTCGTCGGATCCAGGACAACGTCAGCGCCCATCTTTTTTGCCATCTCCTGCCGCACCGGATTGGATTCACTGGCGACGATGAATGCCGCACCCTTCAGCTTTGCTCCCAGCGTCGCGCAGAGGCCGATGGGGCCTTGAGCAAGTACGGCCACACTATCGCCAAGTTGAAGGTCCGCACTCTCTGCGGCGGAAAAGCCAGTGGAGGCAATATCCGACAGGAGGATGACCTCCTCGTCACGGAGGCCCTCCGGGATTCGCGCCATGTTCGCCTGCGCATGCGGAACCAGTACGTATTCGGCCTGGGTCCCATCCATGGTGTTGCCGAACTTCCATCCGCCTAGCAGCATGCCGCCGCACTGTGACAGGTCGCCCCCGAGACATGCGTTGCATTGGCCGCAAGGCGTAATAGCGCCCACGAGCACACGGTCACCTGCCTTGTACCCTTCAAGCCCCTCTCCCGGTTCATGAATAACACCGACCAGTTCATGACCGATGATGAGCCCGGGCCGGACCGGATACTCGCCCTTCAGGATGTGCACATCGGTGCCGCAGATCGTAGTCAACGTGACGCGGACGACCGCCTGGCCGACACCTGCGCGGGGAATGGGCCTGTCTTCCAGCGTGATGACTCCCGGCTTTTGGAAGACGAGGGCTTTCATTGTCGTCGTGGAAGGTTGAAGAGCAGATTCGGATTCGACAAACGCTGTCTGGCTCATAGTGGACTCCTGACAAGAAGGCTATAAACCTCGCCTGTGAATGTCTGTAGCCCCGATCACACGCTCGCCGATACAGATCCAACCTCTGTCCGGCTCAATATCCACCCCAGCGATCGCTCCCGATGGTTGCTAACGCAGTAACAGGATCGCCGCTCCCGCCAGTGAGAGGTCCTTTAGCATGTGGGCAAATTCGCTGAGACGCATGTAAGGCTCGCTCTCGCGCCAGAACTTATGCAGAAAGAACGGCGCCGGAAAGATGATTCCGAAGAGAAGGATGCATCCCGCCCAGCTTTTTCGGTCGAACAGAAAAAGCACGCTTCCGCCCACCATCATGACGACGGTAAGGAGCGTCGCGGCCTTGGGAAGAGGGACGCCCTTTCGCCGCAGTAAAAGCGAGTGCTCCCGGAAGTTCAAGAGGTGGCTGCCTCCCATGAGGAAGAAATAGCTGACGAAGAGAACCCTGGCGGCCAGGATCACCGGATGAGGCAGCGAAATAGACATGGAAAATCTGGTCCCCTCCTAAAAGACGAGTTTGCTTTTCAGTTCGGGCGCGGCCGCATCAATGCGGCGCGAGAGTTCGGATAAATGGCAGGTGGGCACGGCGGGAAAGAGATGGTGCTCGATGTGGAGAAACATGTTGAATGAGATACGGTTCTTGATCCTGTTGCGAAGCGTGCGCGCAATGTAGTGCGTTCGGTCGCAGTGATGATGCACGGTCCACACGGCAAAGAACGCGGTAAGACACTGCGCGGCCAGCATGGCGAACACGTGGTACCGCAGTGCCGGAATGTTCCAGACACGAAGGCAGAGGAAGAGCCAGACCGCGTTCAACAATAGCTCGCCGTAGACGATGTTCCTTAACCTGCGATGGCCCTGCAATGCGGAGGCGTGGAGAAGCACAGGGAATACCGGGCCAAAGAGCAGCACCTTCCAGACGGGCATTTCAGCGCTCCGCCCCTCAATATCTTCTTCCCCAAGAAGAAGCTGGTGATGCCGCAGATGGTTGAATCGTACGGCATGCATCGACCCCAGCATCAGGATGCTCATAATCCAGAGGACGGCGTCCGTGGCCCAGCGGGGCAATCCAAGTGCGGCGTGAAAGGCGTTATGCACCAGGCGAAGGCCCGTCAGGAAAAAGAAGAAGGAGAACCCGAGAGCAATCAGCTGATGGCCGTACGCAGCCAGCACAAGAGAGGCAGCCAGCCATGGCAATGGCAGCAGGAGATCTCCTGCAACCTCAACGGAAGTTAATGGCAGCAAATCGCGCCACTGGACGCTCCGCAGTCTTGCATCCTGAAAAATAGTCGCATGTGCGGCCGGCTGTCCCGCTTCTGGAGAAGGAGCGGGTGAGGCGACGCACGGCTGCGTGTCCATCGGTCCTCCTTGTAATCCGGAGACCTAACTCTAGGCCCTGCATGGATGATCGGCTGTGATCCGAATCACATCCAGTCTGTGTAGGCAGAGCAAATAATATCGAGCGTCGTCAGGTTAGGCGGTCTGGAGAGCCTTATGAGAACGGATGGAGTTGGACTGGCCACGGCCCTTGAGGCGCGCGGCATCTCCCGGCGCAGGTTTATGGAGTTCTGCGCAGCGATGACAGCGACCCTGGCGCTGCCCTCGCGCTATACGCAAGCGGTGGCGCAGGCACTGGAGCACGCGAAAAAGCCTGTGCTCGTCTGGCTGGAGTTCCAGGATTGCGCCGGCAACTCGGAGTCGATGCTGCGATCGGGCGATCCGCCGGTGGCGGATTTCGTTCTGGAACTGCTCTCATGGGAGTATCACGAGCTGATCATGGCCGGGGCCGGCCACCAGGCAGAGGCGGCACTGCAGCGTGTGATCCAGCAGGAGAAGGGCGAGTACATTGTGGTGGTCGAGGGGGCAATTCCCACCGCCGACGACGGCATCTACTGCACAATCGGCGGCCGCACCGCGCTGGACATCGCGCGCGAGGCCTGCAGCAACGCGGCGGCCTGTATCGCCATTGGGGCCTGCGCGTGGGACGGCGGCCTGGTGCGGGCGAACCCGAACCCGACCGGAGCGGTCGGCCTGCAGGAGGTCGTGCCTGGGGTGAAGGTGGTGAATCTGGGTGGATGTCCGCACAACCCGGCGAACACCGCGGCCGTGCTGGTGCATTACCTCACCTTCCATGAGATGCCGGAGCTGGACGCATACAACCGGCCGCTCTTCGCATACGGAAACCTGATCCACGACCAGTGCGAGCGGCGCGCCCACTATGATGCAGGCCGCTACGTGCAGGAGTGGGGAGATGAGGGCCACCGAAAAGGCTGGTGTCTCTACAAGATGGGCTGCAAGGGGCCGGAGGCGACCTACAACTGTCCCACAGTGCGCTGGAACAGCGGCACCAGCTGGCCGGTGAAGGCGGGGCATGGCTGCATTGCGTGCGCCTCGCACCGCTTCTGGGACACGCGCTCTCCGTTTTATGATCGCCTGCCTTCCGTGCCTGGGTTCGGCGTCGATGTAAAGGCAGAAGAGATCGGCTGGACGGTGACGGGCGCAGTTGGCGCAGCGATGATAGCGCAGGTTGCGGGCAATGTGGTGCGCGACAAGCTGCGAGCGCATAAGCAGGCTGCGTCCGAAGAGCGTTCTACTTCTGACGCGGCGGAAGATTAGGGCTTCAGATCGGGGAGGCGGCGATGAAGCACACACAGCGCACATCGAGCGAGGCCTGGAAGCAACCTGCCCCCGGGCAGGTCCGGGTATATGTGTGGGAATGGCCGGTACGCTTCGCCCACTGGGCGATGGTGTTCGCGATCGTCTCGCTCTCCATCACCGGCTACTACATGCATGCACCGTATGTCGCGGCCCATGGCCGCACGGCCTACGTTATGGGAACAATGCGGTTCGTGCACATTCTCTCCGGGTTTGTCTTGCTGCTGGCGATAGCGGTGCGGCTGGTGTGGTTTTTTCTGGGGAACCGATGGTCGAAGTGGGACCAGTTCGTCCCCACGACTAAAGATCGCGTGCAGAAGCTCGTCGCGGTGGCGAAGTACTACGGATTCATGGCGTGGTCGCCCATTCGTTTCATTGGACACAATCCTCTCGCCGGGGCATCCTACCTGGTTATCTATGCGATATGCGGCTTTGAGGTCCTCAGTGGCTTTGCGCTTTACTCCCTGACGGTTCACAGTCCAGTGCTGACGTTCCTGGTGGGCTGGCTGCCGCGGCTGATCGATATCCAATGGCTGCGCGAGTTTCATTTCCTCTTCATGTTTGTCTTCTGGGCCTTCTTTATTCACCACATCTACACCGCCATTCTTGTCTCCATCGAGGAGGAGAATGGCCTGATGGACAGCATCTTCAGCGGATATAAGTTTGTGCCGGCTGCTGAGCTGGAGGAAGAAGGCGTGCCCGTCGACGACGTTACACATGCATGAGACACGCTGATCGAGCGGCGAATCGGCCATAGGGCCGCTCAGTCATGGCAAACCAGGCATTGCTCCGCGGAGTGGGCCGCCTTGCCGATGCGTCGAGACGCAATAACCGCCTGCCCAAGACTCAGGCCGCCGTCTCCACAGGGCACTTGTACAGGGATGAAGACCCGAAGACCGCCATCGCGCAACCGCATCGTGAGTTGGTCCTGAAGATACGCGTTCACAAAGCAGCCGCCGCCGAGACACACATCGCGGATCCCGGTCTCACGTGTGATGCTGCGTACAACGGACGCAAAAGCGGCCGCGAGTCCGCGATGAAATCTTCCGCTGATAACGAAGCGTGAGACGCCATGCGCGAGGTCGTCGACAATCTGCCGGAAGAGCGGAGCGGTTTCGATCGTCAGGCAGTCATTGCTGTGCTGGATCGGTAAGGGATACTCATCGCCTGCCTCCATATCGCAGCAGGCTTCGAGCTCGATTGCCGCCTGCGCCTCGAAGCTTGCCATGTGGCGGCCGCAAACAAGAGCTCCCACCGCATCGAATAATCTGCCGCAACTCGAGGTGAGCGGAGAGCGAATCTGCCGGCGGGCAAGTTGCCTGACGAACTCGATCCTAAGCTCTGCAATGCCCGGCAGAAGCGAAGGGCTCCAATCGCAGCATCCCTCCTCAAGATAGGCGACAGCCATGCGCCACGGCTCACGGATGGCCTGTGCGGAACCCGGCATCGGAACGCAGGCAAGGTGCGCGGCACGGCGAAATCCGGCAAGGTCCGCGACCAGCACTTCCCCTCCCCATACCGTGCCGTCAGTCCCGTAGCCGGTCCCATCGAGCGCAATTCCAATAACCGGACCTTCCAGTCCGTGCTCCGCCATGCAGCTGGCGATATGTGCGTGATGGTGCTGTACTCCGATGGTCCGCACCTGGTTCTGCTCCAGCGCCCATTGCGTGGAGAAGTACGCAGGATGCAGGTCATGGGCAATCGCCTCCGGCTGCCATTGCAGCATGTCCTTCAATCGGTGGATGGACTGCTGAAAGGCCTGATATGCCTCAAGGTTCTCGAGGTCTCCGATGTGCTCTCCGAGGAATGCATCCGGGCCTTTGAGAGCACAAACCGCATTCTTGAGCTCTCCTCCCACTGCCAGTACAGGAGGCTGTTCGCCGGCAAGTTCGACGGGCATGGGATAGTAGCCGCGCGAGCGCCGCAAGACCTGTAGCGAAGCCGATCCGCCCCGGACCACCGAATCGTCGCAACGCTGCAGAATGTCACGGTCGTGCAACAGAAAACGATCTGCGATCTCGCCGAGGCGGCGAAGCGCTTCATCATTGTCGATACATATCGGCTCTTCGCTGAGGTTGGCACTGGTCATGACCAGCGCAGTGAAGCCCCCGCGAACGAAGAGCAGATGGTGAAGAGGCGTGTACGGAAGAAAGAGGCCGATGTTCGGGCTCCCTGGAGCGATCTCGCAGGGCAGGCTTGCGTCGGTGCGTCGCGGTAGCAGGACGATGGGCCGCTGCGGCGACTGCAGCAGCATGGAATCCTCAGCGGTCAGTTCACAGAGCATCTCAGCCGATGCGAGCGAAGACACCATAACAGCGAATGGCTTCTCGGCACGGCGCTTGCGATGGCGCAACTCCGCGACCGCTGTCGCATTGCCGGCGTCGACGGCAAGGTGGAAGCCGCCAATGCCTTTGATTGCGACGATCTCGCCGGCACGCAGCGACTCGACAGTTGCGGCGATCGGGTCGTCCGCGACGGCGGCGCCGTTCCGGTCTGTCAGCCGGAGGCCTGGTCCGCATCGCCGGCAGGCGTTCGGCTGGGCATGGAAGCGGCGGGACGCGGGATCGTCGTATTCGCGCTGGCAGTCCCCGCACATGGGAAACGCCGCCATCGAGGTGTTCGCGCGGTCATAAGGGACCCTTCGCAGGATTGTCACGCGCGGACCGCAGTTGGTGCAGTTGATGAAGGGATAGAGATAGCGCCGGTCCTGGGGATCGAGCAGCTCTTTCAGGCAGTCCGTGCAGGTCGCGATGTCGGGGGAGACCAGCGCGGTCGCGCTTTCACAGCTATCGCTGGCCTCGATCACAAAGCTGTTGGCCGGTTCGGAAGGGCACTCTTCAACTGAAAGCGAAAGGATGCGCGCCAGCGGCGGTGCCTCATCCTGCAGTTCACGCAGGAAGCGGTCCAACGTGGCCTCGATGCCTTGCACATCGACAGTTACGCCCGCGGCTGTATTGCGAACGCAGCCGGTGAGGCCGTGGCGCAGCGCAAGCCGATAGACATGCGGGCGAAAGCCCACCCCTTGAACGATCCCGCGGACGGAAACAATCCGGCGGACCATTTGCTACACCGTCACGGCCGCGGGCATGGGACTTCCCTCCTGCGCGCGCCTCTGTGCGATCCACCGCCGCCAGTCCTCCATGCCCGCCCCTGTCGCGCAGGAGACCTCAATGATTTCAATCCCGGGATGCACGAGCCGTGCGTTCTCCCGCGCCTGCTCAAGATCGAAGGGCACATGCGGCAGAAGGTCTACCTTGGTGATCACCAGCAACTCCGCTTTGCTGAAGATCGAGGGGTACTTCAGCGGTTTGTCCTCGCCTTCCGTCACGCTGAGCAGAACGATCTTCGCCTCCTCACCAAGGTCGTAGCTGGACGGGCAGACCAGATTGCCTACGTTTTCAATGAACAGCACATCCATCGTCATTCCGGCCCAGCGCTCGAGCGCGCGCTCAATCATGCGGCCATCCAGGTGGCAGACTCCGCCGGTCGTGATCTGCTGCACAGGAAATCCATAACGCGCCAGCCGCTGTGCGTCGTTCTCCGTCTGCAGATCGCCTGTCAATACGAAGACGCGCTCCTGAGGCGTGAACCCGGAGAGCGTTCTCTCGAGCAGCGTCGTCTTGCCGGAGCCGGGCGAGCTGATGAGGTTCAGGCAAAGCGTGCCTTCCTTCTTAAAACGCTCCCGCAGCTCTGCGGCGATGCGCTGGTTCTCGTTCAGCACCTTCTTCTCCATCGAAATCACTGTCATGGCTCCTCCACCTCGATATATCTCAGGTCCAGCTCGTCGCCGGCGATCAATACATTGTCGAGAGATCCGCATCCTGGGCAGTGCGCTCCCCAGGGCTGCGATTCGAATTCCAGGCCGCAGCCGCGGCATCGGGCGCGCCGCGCTACGGTCTCAATCTCGACGCGCACGGCCTCAAGCGATGTCCCTTTCGTCAGCGCGGCAAACGCAAAATCGAGGGCCGCTCGGTCCACGCCGGAGAGTTCGCCGACGCGCACACCGATGCGGACCAGCCACGAGCCGGGATGCCTGGCCACCTCCTGCATGCCCGCGGCGAGAATTTCGTTGGCGATGCCGATCTCGTGCATGTCAGCAGATCCTTGGAAGGGGATCATTTGCGGGAAGGTCGACGATGCGTCGCGCTCCGAGCACGGTGCGCATGGTCAGCAGACCTGCATTCTCTGCTGTGACCGTGCCGATAAGACACGCCTGTTCTCCCAGCCGATGGCTGCGCATTGCAGACAGAACGGCGGCAGCGTCCTCCGCCGCTACAATGGCCAGCAGCTTGCCTTCATTGGCGATGTAAAGAGGGTCGAGACCCAGCAGCTCGCAGGCGCCTCGCACCTCCGGGCGCACAGGAATTGCATCTTCGCGCAGGTCGATGCCGACGTTGGAGGTTCGCGCAATCTCGGTGAGTACGCTGGCCACACCGCCGCGTGTCGGGTCGCGCATGCAGCGCAGCAGCCCTCCGCTCTCCAGCATCGCGGCCGTCAGCACATGCAGTGGCGCGGTGTCGCTGGCAATCTCTGACTCGAAGGAGAGCCCTTCGCGCTCGGCAAGAATAGCAATACCATGGTCGCCGATGGGGCCGCTGAGAAGGACTGCGTCGCCCGGCCGGGCCTGGTTCGCCGAGAGCGTCAATCCGGTGCGTACTACGCCGATCCCTGCTGTGTTGATGAAGATGCCGTCGCAACTGCCCCGCTCCACGACCTTGGTGTCGCCGGTTACGATCTGAACTCCGCAGCTGCGCGCGGCGTCCTGCATCGTCGCGGTAATCGTGCGCAGCTGTTCGATAGGAAAGCCCTCCTCAAGAATGAAGGCTGCGCTCAGGAAGAGCGGCTCCGCGCCGCCGACGGCGAGGTCGTTTACGGTGCCATGCACGGCGAGCGAGCCGATGTTGCCGCCGCGGAAAAAGATAGGCTTCACCACAAACGAGTCCGTGGTGAATGCGAGCTGCTCTTTGCCGATTGCGAGCAGGGCCTGATCGTCTGCGCGCGCGAGAATGGGGTTCGCAAACGCAGGCATGATGACGTGTTGCAGCAGGTCGGCGGCAAGTCTGCCTCCGCTGCCGTGTCCCAGCAGGATGGTCTCGGTTTCGGCGATAGGCGCTGGACAGACAGGAAGGTTCATTGGAGGGTCACCAGATTGTGCCGTCGGTATTGGTAGTAGGCCGAGCATGCGCCCTCGGAGGAGACCATGGGAGCGCCGAGCGGATTCTCCGGCACGCATCGCGTAGCGAATGCGCTGCAGTCAGTCGGCTTCTTCAGGCCCTTCAGAATCTCGGCGCTGATGCAGGCCGACGGTGCCTCGGCGGCAGCAGGCGCAAGATCGAAGACGCGGTCCGCGTCCCATGCGGCATAGCGCTCACGAATTCGGAGGCCGCTCTGGCCGATCTCGCCCAGGCCGCGCCAGCTCTGGTCCGCTACTTCGAAGACCTCGCCTAGGATCTGCTGCGCCTCACGGTTGCCGTCGAAGCTGACGGAGCGCGTGTAATCGTTGGCAAACTCTGCGCGGCCTTCTTCAAGCATCGTCACCAGCGTCAGGATCGCCTGCAGCAGGTCAAGCGGTTCGAATCCACCGACAACGATCGGCAGTCGGAACTCCGTCACGAGCGCCTCATAGTCCGCGCAGCCCACGACGGTGCACACATGCCCGGGCGCGATGAATCCCTGCACGCGGTTGTCCGGCGAAGACGCCAGCGCGCGGATGGCGGGCGGCACAAGCACATGCGAGGCCAGCAGAAAGAAATTGTTGAGTCCTTCGCGGCTGGCCTGATAGACCGACATTGCATTGGCCGGCGCAGTCGTTTCAAATCCGACCGCCAGAAAGACCACCTTACGCCCCGGATTGGCACGGGCGATGCGTAGCGCGTCCAGCGGCGAGTACACCATCCTCACGTCGGCTCCGCGTGCGCGTGCGGAGAAGAGATCCATCTTCGTGCCCGGGACCCGCAGCATGTCTCCGTAGGAGACCAGGATCACGTCCTTGCGCATCGCCAGCTCGATGCCGCGGTCCAGCAACGACGCTGGCGTAACGCATACCGGGCATCCCGGCCCATGCACCAGTTCCACGCCCTTCGGCAGCAGTTCGTCCAGCCCATAGCGCATGATGGTGTGGGTCTGGCCGCCACAGATCTCCATCAGCACCCAGGGCCGGGTCACCTTGCGCTCGATCTGGCGCAGCAGCTTCCGCGCCAGGTCCCCGTCGCGGTATTCGTCGATGTACCTCATGGCCGCACCGCATTCTCGCCGTCCTGGTCCTGCGGCGGAAGTTCCCCCTCCAGCATGCCCATCACCTTCAGTGCCCGCAGCGTCTCCGCGGCTTCGCCTTCGTCAATGCGGCTGATGGCGAAGCCGACATGGACCAGCACATAGTCGCCCTCGGAAGCTTCCGGCAGCAGGTCGAGCGAAACAGGCTGCGTGACCCCTTCAAACTGCACGCGCGCCATGCGGCAGCCGGCCTCCTCTGCTATGGTCATAACCTTGCCGGGAATCGCTAAGCACATTGCCCCACCTCACACGTTGCACGCCGCGGCTGCTTCGCAGTCCATCGCCCCGGTCAGATCGCTCTGCCATCGAATGATCCGGCTGCGCGCCACCTGGATCAGATTGCGCTTTGCAGTTTCAACCTGCGGGGTCAGCGTTGTTCCCCATCCGGTCGCAGCGGGCTGCACGCCCAGCAGCACGACCTGCTCCGGTCTGTCGCCGAGCAGTTGCAGGACGTTGAGCAGGTCTGAGAAGCCCAGCAGGTGGGCGCTCTTCGAAACGGGCAATTGCGACAGCTCGCTGTTTGCGAAGCAGACGATACTCCCCGGAGCGGTGCCTGTGTCTACCGCATCGAGCGCCAGCAGATGCGTGACCCCGCGCAACGCGTCGAGCAGATCGAGGCCAAGCGTGCCGCCCTCGATCCAGAGCACGTCGTCCGGCAGGCTGCAATCGCGGCGGAGGTCGTCCAGCGCCATCATGCCCACGGCGTCGTCCGTTCGCATCAGGTTTCCGAGACCGAGCACGGCGATCTGCATCACCCCACCAGGCAGGCGGCTTCAGCGGGAACATGGACAACGCGCTGCCTGCCGCCCTCCACGACGTGCACAGCGCACGCAAGGCAGGGATCGAAGGAGTGAATAGTGCGAAGAATCTCGAGCGGCCTCTCGGGATCTGCGACCGGCGTGTCTTTGAGGGACGCCTCGTAGGCCCCTCTCTGCCCCTTCGCATCGCGCGGGCCTGCGTTCCATGTGGACGGTACGACGGCCTGATAGTTGGCAATCTTCTTGTTCTCGATCTCGATCCAGTGGCCGAGAGAGCCGCGCGGCGCTTCGTGGTACCCAAAGCCCTGGCAAGACTTCGGCCATGAATCCGGGTCCCACATCGATCCATCGTGAATGCGCACGTCGCCGCGGGACATATTATTGTCCAGCTCATCGATCCAGCCGGAGAGTCGCCCCACCACGATGTCCGCCTCCAGCGCTCGCGCTGCGATGCGGCCTAGCGTGGAGAAAAGGGCGGTCGGCGGCGCCTTGAGCTTCGCCAGCGTTCCATCCACCAGCTGCTTTACCTGCTGCTGTCCGCTGGCATAGGCCACCAGCGTCCGCGCGAGTGGCCCCACCTCCATCGGAGTGTCCTGATACCTCGGCGCCTTCAGCCAGGAGTACTTATCCTCGACCTGCAGATAGTCATACGGCGGCTTTGGCCCGCTGTACTTCGGCTTGGTCTCCCCCCTGGAAGGATGCAAGCCGACACCGTCTCCCTCGTCGTACTCATACCAGGAGTGGGTGACGTACTCGGTAATATGCTGCGGATCGAGCGGGTGCACCGTACCAAGATCGCGGCCAAGCAGTATCCCCTGGGGGAACATATATTTCGCTGTGTCGTGGACTTTGCCGGCTGAATAGTCGCCGTAAACCATGAAGTTCCCCAGTCCCTCGCCTCGGGTAAACCAATCGGGATAGAAGCCCGCGATCGCCACCACGTCCGGGACATAAACCTGGCGCACGAATGTCTCCGCCAGCTTTACCATTTGCCGCATGAAATCGATACGCTCCGGGTTGATGACCGCGCCCGGCTCGTTGGCGTCCATGGACGTCGCCATGCCGCCGACCAGAAACGTCTGCGGATGCGGATTTTTGCCGCCGAGAGCCGCCTGGATCCGGATGATCTCGCGCTGCACCTCCAGCGCCTCCAGGTAGTGCGCAACAGCCAGCAGGTTTACCTCCGGCGGCAGGCGATACGCGGGGTGGCCCCAATATCCGCTCGCAAACAAGCTGAGCTGGCCGCTTGCAACCAGGGTCTTCACGCGGTCCTGAATGCCCTTGAAATACACCGAGCTCGATTTTGGCCAGTCGGAGATCGACTGGGCGATCTCCGACGTCTTTGCCGGATCGGCCTTCAGAGCCAGCGTCACATCCACCCAGTCCAGAGCATGCAGATGGTAGAAGTGGATGATGTGGTCCTGAACGTTCTGGATGCCGGCAATGATGCTGCGCACCAGACGCGCATTGTCCGGAATCTCCACACCCAGCGCGTCCTCCACAGCGCGGACCGACGCAATCGCATGCACCGTGGTGCAGACGCCGCAGATGCGCTGCGCCCAGATCCAGGCCTCGCGCGGGTCGCGTCCGCGAAGGATCAGCTCGATGCCGCGAAACATGGTGCCCGAGCTCCATGCGTCGGAGACCCGTCCACCATCTACCTGCGCCTCGATGCGCAGATGTCCCTCGATGCGGGTGACTGGATCGATCACAATTCGCGGCATTGGGTTTCCTCCCCACAACTCTCGAGAGCGATTGGACCTAACGATCGCAGCGTCTCAAAGTGGGCGAAGAATATCGGGTAAGGAATGAGTATGTATGTGATCGGCATCACGAAAGACCGGGGGTGATCCTGGTCACCGATAAAACCTCTCAATCGCAGCGCTTTAGCTTGCGCATTCAAAAAGCCGGCCCCATAGGATGGGACCGGCTAAATGAAGGCTCACTCATTTCAATCGTTCTATGCGGCTTTGCGCTGTGCGACCGGATTCACCCGGTTGGAGATCTGCGTCAGCAGGTGGTCCGCGTGTTTCTCCTCGTCCAGGGTCCGCTGCAATAGGTCCTCCTGGGCGGATTCTCCAAGGATCCGCGCAAAATTCCGCGCCGTGCCGTAGCAGGCCATCTCGTGGTGCTCCACTGCCTGTGCTCCGGCGATCAGCGCGGCATCCCGCACCGCACCTTCCGGCGTATCGCCAATCGTGTCTTCCGCCTCAGACACCAGAGCCGCCAGTACCTTGCACTTCTCGGTGTCCGTTTCTCCAGTGCACTCACGCAGAATCTCCTCCACGCGGGTCACATGCTGTTGCGTCTCCTGCAGATGCGACTGGAAGGCCTGCTTCAGCTGCGGATCGCTCGCCTTCTCGATCATCTTGGGCAGTGCATCGGTAATCTGCTGTTCCATGGAGAGCATCTTCTTCAACTCATCGATATAGAGCTCGCGCAGGTCGTCGACATTCTCGGAAAGAAAGTTCATTTGGATTCTCCTGTTGCTGTGGATCGGGTTAAGGGGTTGCCTTACGCGGCTAAACCGCCATCGAAACGCCTTGCCACCGGCACCTGCGCTCGACGCCGGTTCATGGCACTTCCCCTCGGATGCACGCCTGCCCGGGAAAGGAGGCCTGCCTGTCCTGAGCCGCACAAAACAGCGCTTCGACCGCGTGTCTATTTCGCTCCGGAGCCTTTGTATCCCTGCCACACATACTCCAGCGCTTCCGGCAGAATCTGTGCCCGCACCGAGCGATCTGTGTGTCCCGCGTTCCTTGCAAACACAAACTGGTAGGGATACCCCTTCGCCGCCAGCACCCGTGCCATGTTCTCGTTTGCCACCACCCAGTCATGCATGCCATCGTGCAGAGCATTCATATTCAGGTTGTCCCGGTCGCCCACCTCCATCCAGATCCGGAGCGGCTTCTTTGCGCTCTTCGGAATCAGGCGCGCGTGGAACTCCCACGCTCCATGCGGGACCTTTGGGTCGGTCGGCCACTGCTGGTTCACATACGTCCCGGAGAACGTCAGCACCCGGTGGTACCACTCCGGGTGATACCACGCCATAATCAGTGCGCACGATCCACCCGAACTCCCTCCCATGGTCGCCCGCCCATCCGGGTCCCGCGTCAGCCGTATGCCGGCCGCCTTCTCTGCCAGCGGCACCACCTCGTTCTCCACCCACTCCGCATATTTGCCGGACATCGTGTCGTACTCCAGCCCGCGCTCCGAACCCTGGGCATCTCCGCCGCCGTTCTGGATCGAGATCGCCACCAGCGCCGGCACCTTCTTTGCCGCAATCAGGTTGTCCAGAACCGTAAACAGCGCATGGTCAATCCCATCCGCTCCTACGAGGAACGGCGCGGCCGTTCCCGCCACATACTGCTTCGGCACATACACGGCTACCTTCCGCGTCCATGGCGCGGGATGGCTTGTCGGCACCAGCATTCGTGCCGGATTCTTTGGATCGGCAGTTCCCCACGTCCCCGGCTCCCGTGCGATTCCGGGATAGTACTTGCTGTCTGCCGAGGTCATCGTGAACTCGAACACTCTGCCCTGCGGTACCCCTGGATGCACGTCCATCTCCGGTGCCCGAGTGTGAGTCGGCCCCAGCACAAAGTTCCCATTCACATTTGCAGGAGGCAGCTCTCCATCCGCCAGGTCCTTTGCCGGCGGAAACCCCGCCGTATGCGGATCGCGTATCGGCAGCGTCCCCGGCTTCGGCCGGTTCGGATCTACAGCCTGTGCTTCGCTCTGCCCCGGCATCGGCGGCGCCAGCGCCCCCGCTGTTATGGCCACGGCCAGCGCCCACCGCAATACACCACCTGCCTCTGCCATTGCTCCTCCTCGGATCTCCCACCACCCCGGCGGAACTATAGCAGACCCAACGCACCACGGCCCCGGCTTCCGTCTGTTGCAACCGGGGCCGCGCTTGTCGATGGTCCAGGTTTTCTACTGTTGTGCTGCCCGCGCCTCCATCAGCTTCGGCCCGAACACTCCACCGGCCAGTCCCGCCAGGCCGATCGCCATCAGCGCCAGGCTACTGGGCTCCGGTACCGGCGAGTTCGTCGCCAGCGTCGCGTCAAAGTCCATCCCGGAGGGATCGTTGATGCTGCCTGACGGTCCGAACCCCGCCTGCTGGACCACGAACGTCAGCTGATTGGCGTTCTTCAATGTCAGCCCATTCAGGCTCACCATATCTGCCACCATGCAGGAGGGAGCTCCATCGGCGCAGTGGGCGTCGCTCCCCAGCGAGCCGAACGGAATCAGCACGGACCCGTTCAGCAGCACCTCGGCCGTATCGTCGGCCAGAATACTCATCGTGCCGCTATACAGCCCTGCCACTGCCGTAAAGTTCGTCGTAAACGTGTAGTAGCCGAGCGCAGGACTGGAGGTCCCCGCTGGTCCTGCCGTCGGAGCATAGCCAACCCAGGTCGAGTTCGCCGCCGGGCCGCCCCACGCCGTCCCCGGGTTCAGCGTATAGCTGGATGCCGTTCCGGTGGAAGGAGCAGTGGATGTTGCACTGAACCCCGCATAATTCATGGCGGTGTTCACATTGCCCATCGCAGCAGACCCGCTGGCATAACTGCCCAGCTGAATCGTATCTGCGAGAACAAACGAGGGAGAAAGAAGTACAACTGCGCTTGCGAGTTTCAGGATGGTCTTCATAGGCTCTCCTGATAGGTTCGTTGCCCTGCTCCTGGCCTCAGTTGTAATCCCCGCAACCTGCCTTTCCCGGAATGAAAAGCCCTTCCCGCACGGTCAATTTGCCCCAAAACATTAGAGCCGCATAGGACGCTATTTACCAGCGTCTTACACGGCTCTGTTCATGTATTGATCAAAGAAATCAGCGCAACTTATAGGGCGACTCTGGCGCTGGAATCGGGTCGGGAACCTTGGGCCGGTCAGCCTCCGGAAGCTCCACGGCCCCCTTCAACCCTGTGCCTGTAACGTTATAGGTTGCGAGCATCGGCCCCTTGAAATCCTCCACCTTCACGTTGATCCCGCTCAGCACCGCGTTGTGGATGTTCGCCAGCGCAATCATCGCCGGAATATGGGTCGGAAATCCCCTCGGCCGGTCGGTTGTCGGTATGTCTCCGCATGTCCCCGTCACATTCGTCAGCGTGAAGCCCTCCAGCGGCTTCTTCGGATGGATACTCGCCCCATCCACCAGCACCGGTACGTCCGTCACCTTGATATTGCTGAACCGGAAGTTACGGATCGTCGGAATCCCGGCATCTCCCGGAACCAGGTTCGGCTTGTCCTCGATCCCGCTGTTCAGAATATTGAACCGCAGGAATCCCAGCTTCGCCCCTGAAACCTCCAGGTCGTTCATCGAGATGTCCTCGATAAACGCACCGCGTCCCGGCCGGCTCTTGATGTAGATCGCGAACGTCCCCGCGCCATTGCACTTGCAGTGACTCACCTTCACCCCGCGGATCCCGCCAGACGTCTCGCTGCCGATCCCGATGCAGGCCCACACGCGGTCGAAGAATGTGCAGTTCGTAATCGTTACGTCCTCCGTCGGCCGCGCGATCGTATTGCCCTCCACACCGCGGCCGCTCTTCAGCGAGATGCAGTCGTCCGTCGTATCGAAGGTGCATCCGTCGATCACCACATGCTTGCAGGAGTCCACATCGATCCCATCCGCCCCGCTCTTGAACGTCGAGTTCCGGAACGTTATGTTCTCGCAGTACAGCGGATGCGTTGACCACATCCCTGTCTGCTCCGTGTACACGTTCTCCACATTTACGTTCTTGCAGTTCGTAAACTCCAGCAGCGCCGGCAGCCGATAGCCGCTCGGCCGCTCCAGCCGTCCTTTGATCGCCGGTGTCGCGATAATCTTTCCCGGCCCCATAATCCCGATGTCCGTCGCATCCGTCGCCGAGATCAGCGCGCTGTAGCCCTTCATAAAGTGCCCTTCCCAGCGCACCTGCGCAAACGGATAATCCGTCTTCACATCCGGCGATCCCAGCAGCGACGCACCCTCATCCAGCCGCAGCGTCACGCCGCTCAGCAACGTCAGCGCACCCGTCAGATAATCGCCCGCCGGCACAAACACCTCGCCGCCGCCGAACATCGAGACCCGCTCGATCGTCTGCTGCAGCGCCAGCGTATCCTTCGTCTTGCCATCACCGGTCGCGCCCTGGTCCTTCACGTTCAGGCTCACCTTCGGCTTCGCCGGAGCAGTCGCCTTATGCGCAACTGGTGCTTTTGCCGCGGCCTTCGTCTCCTGCGCCACCGCTAATCCGCCCAATGACGCCGTCACCGGAACAGCCACAACTCCCTGTACCGCTGTCTTTAAAAAACTCCTGCGTTCCATCCCCACCTCGCTTATCGTTCTCTGCACTTCTTTGCTGCAGCACTGGCGCACAACCATCCTCACCCGCTATAAAGGTGCGGCCCGGGTCGTTCAGCTTCTGCTTGTGTCTCAAGAGACGGACCAGGTATGCAAAAAGTCAGGTAACTGGTCAGTCCACTTTTCAGATCGCCAGCCATCTTCCACTGCCGGACTCCTGCCTGTCAATTCGCAATGAGGCACCTCGCATGAAAGCTCCTCTCGCTCTCGCCCTTCTGCTTGCCGCACCGCTCTCGGCCGCTCTTGCACCCGCCCAGGTCATCCCCTGGAAGCCCTCCACCGCCCCCGCGACCGCGCCGCAAAAGCCGGCCACAGCGCAGCAATACGCCCAGTGGCGCGCCGAGATCAAAAAGGCCCTCTTCATCCCCGATCCCCTTCCCGCCCCTGCACCGCACCTGTACGGCACCTTCTCGCCCACTCCAGGCGTCATCGCCGAGCGCGTCAGCTACGCCTCGCTCTATGGCATGCGCATTCCGGCCATCGTCTACCGTCCTGAAAAACTCCCCGCCGCCCGCGTCCCCGCCATCGTTGTCGTCAACGGTCATGGCGGAGACAAGACCTCCTGGTACGCCTACTACACCGGCATCCTCTACGCCCGCGCCGGGGCCGTCGTCGTCACCTATGACCCCATCGGCGAAGACGAGCGCGACATCGACCGCCGATCCGCCTCCCGCGCGCACGACACCTTCGTCCCCGGCGACCAGCTCCCGCAGCGCCTCGGCGGCACCATGGTCGCCGACATCCTTCTCTCCGTCAGCTATCTCCTCCAGCGCCCCGACGTCGACCCCGCGCGCGTCGCCATCCTCGGCTTCTCCATGGGCTCCTTCCACTCCGCCCTCGCCGGAGCCATCGATCCCCGCGTCCACGCCGTCATCCTCTCCGGCGGCGGCAACCTCGGCGACGACCACAGCTACTGGGCCCAGAGCCCCAAGGTCATGTGCCAGTCCGGCCCTTACAAGGCCCTCTCCTTCCTCGGTGACCGCGCCGCCATCGTCTACGCCCTCCAGCAGCACCGCGGGCCTACTCTCATCATGAACGGCATGGTCGACCCGCTCATCGTCGGCCCCAACACCTTCGAGCCCTTCTTCGCCGAACTGCGCGACCGCACCGCCGCCATCTCCGGCACCCGCACCAATCTCTTCGAGACCTGGTGGAGCCCCAACGCCGGTCACCGCCCCAACTTCATCACCCGCGACGGGGCCATCTGGCTCAACCGCCAGCTCCACTTCCCCAACTGGACCGACGCCTCCGTCCAGCAGCTCCCGCAGATCCACATCTCCGCCTGGTTCGCCCGCAATCCATCCACTACAGCTCGGGTGCCCCATTCATCGGGCGGCGACAGCCGCGCGATGAGTGGGAAGAACACTGCTCAACTCGCCACCGCCCCCATCGCCGACCCGCCCGGCGCCACCATCTCCAACCAGACCGGCGAGGGCGGCCTCTTCGCCGTCGACGCCAATGTTCCTCTCATCCCCCGCGACCAGCTCCAGGCCATCCCCGATGCCGACTGGCAGACCCACAAGGCAGACTTCATCTATCCGTCCTTCATGGACCGAATCAAAGCCGCCGCCGCCTCTGACACCCACCACCCATGAGCCTCATCGGGCAAACGATCTATCTCTTTGTCTTGCTTAAGGGCACGGCTTCAGCCGTGCCGCAAGAGCCGCGCGTCAGCGGCTCTCCTCTCTGCCGAAGGCACGAGCGAAGCGCATAGCGCGCAGCGAGAACGCGGACATTTCCACCCCTCTAATTCTCCGACGGCCGTCTCACCCCATCGATCACGAGCACGTCCGTCGGCTCCTTCCGCGCAATTAATTCCAGCCCCAGTTGCTCATCCATCGCGGCAAACAGGTCCGGCGCAACAGGCGGATCGTCTTTCACCGGCGGCTGCGCCGCAGTCCCCGTCTCAGGGATCCATCGCAGCTCGAAGTCATACTTGCCCGCAATATGCGTGTCATCCACCACCGGCCACTCCAGCTGTAGATACCGATTCATCAGGTTCGCAAACTCGGGAAGTGTCGCATTCTTCGCCATCATCATTCCTGGCCCGGCAGCGCCCTGCGCCGTGTTCGACGCCGCCTCCTTCGCCGTTGTCGGAGTCAGGCGCGCCCCGCGCTTCGACGGCACGACCGCATATACTTCCAGATCTTTACTGGCATGATGCACCTTCAGTTGGAACCGGTCTGCCAGCAGCTGTTGCACGATCACCCGCATCTGGGCCGTGCTCGGTCTGCCCGTCGCATTCGGCTCAATCACCACATCCCACTTGTCGGATCGGGCCCACTCCGGCCCGCCTGTAACCTGCAGCGCGTGCACCGAGTAGCCGAAACTCATCAGGTCTGTAAGCGATGTCGCCGTCGTCTGCAGCCGGATGCCATTTACGAAGAATGCCCGGTGCTCATCTCCCTGGCTCGGCTTGATCGTCGCCACTTCAAACGTAGGCTTCGCATCACCGGCCAGCGCCGGTGGCGGAGTCTCCTGCGCTGCGGCAAGATGCCCTGGCCCCGCAAGAACAATGCATATCCATAGCACGACTCTCATCGGCACTCCAACATGGCAGGATTCGGTTCTGAAGAATAGACGCCCTGCCACTCGCGCCGTTTCTGCACTTCCTCAAACTTAAACAGAAAACCCGGCAACTCGCCGGGCTCTCCTGTTCCTATCCGAACGATGTCACTGCTGCTTCGCCATCCCCGCATTCTTCGGATCGTTCGGTCCCATCCCAGCCGGGTACTTATCGAACGTCAGCGTTGTCGGCTTGCCCATCAGGAACTTGTCGCCGAACGCCAGCAGCGCGTCCCAGTCACCCTGCACCATCCCATGCGGCCGGTCGGCAAAGCTGATGCCGATCTTGTCGCCGGCATGCAGAAAGTCGTACGCCGGCTTGGCCGTGATCATCGAGTGCCACACGCCGTTCTGGTTCACGTTCTGGTCGTGGTCGCCCTCCAGCGCAATGAACGGCCGCGGAGCGCACAGCGCGATAAACCAGTTCTCATCGAACGGAAGCTTGTCCGGCTGTCCCCAGAACTGGTGCAGGTGGTCGGAGAACCAGTTCGGATACTTCCGCACCATCTCCGTCAGCCCCTCCTTGCCGCCGCGGTCCGGCATCGAACCCGAGTACCGGTACGACGGCGTTCCGCCGCCGGAGCTCGCCACCGGAGCCACCATCGCAATTCGGTCGTCATACGCGCCCGCGATCAGCGCTGACTTGCCGGTGCGCGAGACGCCCGTCACCACAAACTTCGCGTGGTCCACCGAGGGGTCTGTCTCCAGGTAATCCACGATGCGCGACACGCCCCACGCCCACGCCCGCAGCAGCCCCCAGTCGTAATGCGGATATGCCGGAAAGAACCGGGTCGTCCGGTACGCCCAGCTTCCGTCCGGCAGACGCAGCGTCGTGTCCTCGCCGCAGTCGTTATTGTTGAAGGTCACGTAAGCCCAGCCATGCTGGATGGCCTGGTTCGTCTCCGCGATCTGCTGTGCCGTCCGCGGCCCGAACATCCCGCCGCGCCTGGGCGCGGCTCCTCCGCCTGGCCCTCCTGCTCTCCGTGCGCCCATCTCGCCGCCCATGCCCGCGACGGGAGCATTCCCGGCTCCGTTCGGCGCAGCGGCTCCCGCCGGACGCCCCGCGCCCAGTCCACGCTGCGGTCCCGCGCCAGGTGCGGCCGGACCCGTCACCAGCAGCACATCTTCGTTATGCCCCTGGTTTGCTCCCTGAGGCAGGCGCGGCAGTGCGGTCGCGCCCGGAGGTGAGCCCGAGGGTGAGATCAGCGTAGGCACATGGTTGTTCCCCACCGGCGTAAAGACGCCGATATCGAGGCTCAGCTTGCTCTCCGGCCCGAAGGTCAGGTGCACCAGACGGTACTGCACCTTGCCGTCCAGCAGCGTCTCCTCGTGCACTACCGTGCCCTTCACGTTGCCCGGCGGAGGAGGTGCCTCGCCCACGGCGTACCAGTCGAGCGTCTTCATCATCTCTTTGCGCCGCTCGTCCCACTGCTTGACGGTCTTCACCTTCTTCCCGTCATTCATCGTCATCACGTCTGGAATCTGCGGCCGGTCCGGCAACTGGTCCACGCCCGGCATCGGCTTCATGTCCGTCTTGATCTCCGGCGGAAACGTCTCCTTCGGGTCAGGCCGCGGCAGAATCACCTTTGCCGCCGCATCCGGCTCCGTGGCCTCTGGCGCCTGCGCAAACATCGCCACCGCCACCGCAGCCATCGCCAGGCCCGCTGCGCCAACCACTCCATGCGTCTTCCTCATCTTGCTCTCCTTTTGCGCCATCAGGCGCAGATCACTTCGCCTCTGTCTGCGGCACCAGGTCCTTCGCCAGCGGAATCTTCAACTCACGGATCCCCGTTGCTACGCTCTCCGCGTTCAGCTTCGCTCCGGCCTTGCGCGAGTGCTGAAAGTCATTGAACAGTGGCTTGGTCGCATCCTGACCCAGCGCGTCATACTTGTCCGCAGAGATCGTATTCAGGTCGATGAAGTACGCTCCACTCTGCTGCGCCGCCTCCTTCGCCCAGCCGGCATAACCATCCAGCCCCCGGACGATCTTGCCGTCCTTCCAAAGATTGCGCGGCGGCGGCGAACAAATGATGATATTCGCCCCCTTGGACTTCGCGTCCGCCACGTACTGCCGCATGTACCAGCCGTAGCTGTGGATAGTCTCCGGCTGATGCGTCACCGGCGACTCGATCGTCTGTGTCGCATCGTCATTGCCCGGGATCGTCAGCCGGTCCGGGTAGTTCTCTGAGTTCTTCGCATCGTTATGCCCAAACTGCAGAATCACCCAGTCGCCCTTCTGCAAACGGTCCATCACCTTCTGCCACGCGCCCTCTTCGCGATACCCGCGACTCGACCGCCCGCCCAGCGCCACGTTGTACACGTGCATCTTCGATGCATCGAACATCGGAATAATCTCGTAACCCCAGCCCCACGGCCCTCGGCTGCCGTCGCCCACTCCCGTCCGCACAATCGAGTCGCCGACCAGAAACAGCGCCGGGTGCTGCGTATCCGCCGGAAATGGATCGTTCGTCGCCTGCGCCTGCATCGCCACCGGCATCAGCATTGCGCCAATACATACCGCCTTCATCCACATCGAACCAATAACTTTCATCACGCTTCTCCCAAAACTCTCAACTCGTCATTTTGAACCGCACACCACAACTCTTGTCATTCCGCAACCTGCGACGCTTGCGTCGAAGGCGGAGGAACCTGCTTCTCTAGCGAACGCACCTGCCTCTCAATTCACTTACTTCATCTGAAACAGCTGCGGCGCATACTCCGTCAGGAAGTGTCGCCACACTATCCATGAGTGCACCCCCGGCATCGAGTAAAACTGGTGCTTGACTCCGGCGTCGTTCAGATACCCGTCGAAGCTCTTGCTCGCCGCAAACAGCCCATCCTCCGTGCCGCACCCGATCCACAGCAGATGCAGCTTCGAGTTCATCGCCTTCGGGTCCGCTGTCACCTCAGGGAAGTCCCGGGCAAACGTCGCCGGCGAGATCGCCGCGCTGAAACCTGCCACATAGCTGAACTCATCCAGATGGTTCAGCCCGATCGTCAGTGACTCGATCCCTCCCATCGACAATCCGGCAATCGCGCGATGATCGCGGTCCTTGATCACCGGATAGTGCGACTCGACGTACGGGATCAGATCCCCCAATAGGTCTTTCGTGAAGCCCTCCGTCACCGATCCGAAACCACGTGCCGGAGCTGCTCCCGGCGCCGGCGGAGCGCTGGGCGGCGAGGGGTAGCCAAACGGCATCACCGCAATAAAGGGCTTCGTCTTACCCTCGGCGAGCAGGTTGTCCAGGATCGCGTTGACGTGCCCCAGCTTCAGCCACGCAGTCTCATCCGCATTCGCACCGTGGAAGAGATAAAGCACCGGATACCGCGTCTTGCCGCTTGGGTCATAGCCCGGCGGCGTATAGATCGTCACCCTGCGGATCGCGCCCAGGGACTTCGAGTCGTACCAGTCCATGCGGATCTCGCCGTGCGGCACATTCCGCTCATCAAAGAAGCGCGGCGTATCGCCCGGCACATCCAGCAGGCTCTGGATCGTTCCCGCCGTCGACCCGGTCTTCACGTCATAGTTGCCCGGATCGATCGTCTTTACGCCGTCGATGGTGAAGTTGTAGTCGTAGATTTCGGGCGCCACTGGCCCGACCGTCACGCTCCACACGCCGTCCTCGCCCTTCGTCAGCGGCACCTCGCCCTTCAGGAACTCGCTGCCGCTCACCGTCACCGAGGTCGCATCCGGCGCGCGCAGCCGGAAGGTCACATGCTTGTCGGCGCTGACCTCCGGTGATCGGACCGTTGCGGCAAAGCCGCGCCGCGCCCCCCGCTCCGCAGAGTGTGCGGCGTCAGTGGCCTGAGCAGGCAGTTTCGCGGCAAGACTGACCCAGGCGGCCCACATGAGAATGGGTGTAACGCTACGGCGCAGATTCATCGAAGTTCCTTTGAGTGATGCAACTGGAAAGCTGGAGACCGTCCACACCCGATACGAACCACCGCCGCGCAAAGTCTCCGCAAAATAGCAAAGTGGTCATACCATCTGGCGTGAGCATAGTACTGGCCGGTCGATCAGGCTGTCAAAAAACAGGCCCAGGCCCCCGCTCCCGCCCCAATCACCGATGTGATGAATATCACCGATTCTCTTACCGCTCACGCCTACTCTTCAGTCAGATCAGGCCCGTCGCATGGTCTCTGATTTGTGCACCGCAGGCGTCCGGCGTAGATGTATAGGCCTCTCGCAGTGAGTGCGGTGTGCTAAAGGGTGGGGGCGCCGTCTGGGGGCGCCTCCACCTCCCTCAATCACATCTCAGGTGACGGCCCCGTTCCGCGGCTGCTTCATCGGAGCGGCCCTGGCCGGCTACACCGCGCGCAGGTTGAAGCTGAACTTTGCGCCCTTTCCCGGCTCCGACTCCACCTGAATGCGTCCTCCATGGCGTTCGACGATCCGCTTGCAAAGCGCAAGACCAATTCCCGTCCCCGGATATTCTCTTCGGGTATGTAGTCGCTGGAAGATCGTGAAGATGCGGTCGAAATACTGCGGATCGATCCCTATGCCATTGTCGGAGACTGAAATCAGCCACTCCCGGCCATGCCGCTCGGCGCCCACATGGATCCTTCCAGGCTGTTCTTCGCCGCGAAACTTGATCGCATTGCCTACGAGATTTTGAAACAGCAGCGCAAGATGGGTCGGAATTCCCATCACTGTCGGCAGCGGATCTCGGGTCACTTCAGCATCGGCCTCATCGATTGCAGTGGACAGGCTCTTGAGTGCCAGGTCCAGTGCGGCGTCGCAATCGACCGGTTGCAACAGGCTTGCCGCCCTGCTGACCCTTGAGTAGCTGAGCAGGTCTTCGATCAGGACCTGCATCCTCAGGGCGCCGTCGACAGCGTGACCGATAAACTGGTCGGCACGTTCGTCCAACTGCCCGCGATAACGTCGCTGCAGCAACTGCACACTGCCGGATACGGCCCGCAGAGGCTCCTGAAGGTCGTGGTAGGCGACGTAGGCAAACTGCTCGAGGTCCCGGTTGGAGCGCATCAATTCGTCGGTCCTGCGCGCCAACTCATTCTCGGCCCGCTTCCGCTTCGAGATATCGACAATCGAGGCCAGCGTAAATATTCCCTTGCGCGTTTTTACCGCGCTCAAACCGATCTCGATCGGGACCTCGATGCCGTCTTTGCGCAAAGCGAACAATTCCCGGCCGGCTCCCATCGGGCGGCTCTGCGGCTCCATAAAAAAAGAGGCCATAAAGCCGCTATGCGCCCCCCGAAACCGCTCCGGAATCAGGCATCCGATGGGCTGCCCCAGGATCTCCTGGCGCATATATCCAAAGAGCTCCTCAGTTTTGAGATTGGCCAGCACGATGCTCCCGCCGCGGTCCACCATGACCATGGAGTTCGGCGCCGATTCCACGACGGCCCGGAACCTCTCATCGGCCTGTTTCCGGTCGGATATGTCGCGCGCAATCTTGGAGGCTCCGATCAACTCTCCATCGCCACCCAGAATTGGAGAGATTGTGACAGATACATCCATCAGCGACCCGTCTTTGCGCAGCCGCAAAGTCTCAAGATGCACCACCCGCTCTCCGCAGGAGATCGCCGCACGGATCTCTTCCTCCTCCTGGAGCCGGTCTTCCGGAATAACGCACGAGATATTCTTGCCGATCATCTCCGCCGCGCTGTAGCCGAAGACCAGCTCCGCTCCGCGGTTCCAACTGGTAACGATGCCGCTCCGGTCTTCACTGAGGATGGCGTCATCGGATGATTCCACTATCGAGGCCAGCAACGCGGTTTTTTCCTGGGCATCTTTGCGCGCGGCGGCATCGCGCGCTTCACTTTCTTTCAGCGCCTGTTCCGTACTCCTCCTCAGGAACACGAGTACGGCGGTGAGCCATAACGCGAGAATGGTGACGATGCGATTGACTACGACCATCCACATCGCAACTTCGCTGGGGGCTTTGGCGAAGAACACCAGGACGGTAAGCAGCGTTGCGACGACGGCAAAGACAAAGGCCGTCTGTGGCCGCGCATACCAGAGACTGCAGAAGATCAATGGGACATAGACGATGCCTGCGGCAACGCCACGCGGCGTGCCGATATCCACCATCAGGACCAGAAAACACAGCATTGCAGGGACCCACAAGGGCATCCGCTTCTTGCGCGGTTCCTGACGCTCCTGGGCCTGTCCGGCGAGGCCGATCAGCCCCAGCCCCAGCGCTATAAACCCCACTGAGGTCGTCCACGCCATTTGGGTGTAGCTGCCCCAGGTGTACGCCATGCCGACTTCCTGCAGGTGCCCCAGCAGCCCCTCCGCGCCCAGCGAAAACACCAGGAACCCCAGGAGTTCGAGTGCAGAGTTTCGCCAGGCCTTCATGCGGCCATGATGGATGCTCCAGACGATGGCGATTCCCGCAAGCGCAAAAGCAGAAGCTGTGTTCGGCGCCATCCGGCCCGGATAAGGGATGTTGGGCTGGTCAAAATCCCTGACGAACAACTGATCTAGCCCTAAATTGATTCCGGTCAGGTACTCAATCAGCGAGGTCCCGGCAAAAAACAGGACAAGTCCCGCCGCCGTCCTCGCAACGCGCCTGTCCCCCCTCGCCACGCCGAGCAATCCAACCCCGGATAGGACAAAGCACAGGGCTGTGCCGAACTTCATGTGAAAGATCTTCGGGAACAGATGCTTGAGCCAGATCGCATGCGTAAGCCACGCCGCATCCATCGCTGCACCAGATACGATGATTGCCAGCGCCGCGGCAATCACGAGACGGCGAAGAGCGCTCCTGTCCTGTGCATCCTCAATCATTTCCTTGGCCAACCGTGACATACGCAGGGTTCTCGACGATCCGAACCTATCACACCGGGACCCTGCGCAATCGTGATTGAGAGCTCTCAATCACGTCCCGCATTCAAATTCAGGAATAGCCCGCGCCTGCGGTCAGATTCGGTCCGCCGTATTCGGAATCGCAGAGGTAGCGCAACCGCTGCAGCGACTGCATTGCGCGGTGGCGGACGTTGAGTGCAGCGTTCGCTCTGGTGGCGCTCCACAGGTCACGCATTCATGCGCAACGCATTCCTGCCCCCGTTCTTTAGGATTCGATGAAAACATCCCCCTTGCACCTTCTATTTTTAGGTTCCTTTCAGGGTGACTTGCTGTAATGCAGTTATTCCAAGTCCCAAGAAGGCACCCGGCAGTGTTTCGAATCGCAGGTGTGGAAGTTCGGGGTAGCTACGGTAAGCGGCCGCCGGTATGTCGGCGCCAACGTGGGCATCCCGGGCATCGCCGAACAACAATCAGGCAGCTATTGCAAAGAACACGAAGCTCGTCATCGCAGTCGGCGACCTTGCAGACAAAATCAGCGACAGGTGAATTGCACTCGGCAGGCCTGCAGTCGTTCTGGAAGCCGAGGCCACAAAGCGCGTCAGGAATCAGATAAGTCCTCAATCGTTTTAAACGGGAATCGCACTCGATCCGCGGGCACGGCCCCTCTGTGCCTGTAACCGGTCGACGTGTCCCCGGAAGTACCGCGAATCGACAACATCAGGAGGCTAGTATGCGCCGTCTTATCTTCTCCCTTTTAGTGATGCTCGCTGCTGTTCCGATCATGGCTCAGACCGACCGGGCCAGTTTGACTGGCGTCGTTATGGATCCGAGCAAGAGCGTCATTCCTGCTGCCAGGGTTAAGTTGCACGCTGTTGCCACGGGCATTGATTATTCGGCTCTCACTAACTCCGCCGGCGTCTATACCATTACGGGCTTACCGGTGGGCGATTACTCGACGAGCATCTCGGCAAACGGCTTTGCGACCCAGGACATTGAGACCTTCGCCCTGAACGTGGGCGAGACGCGCACCCTGAATGCCGTTCTTAAGCTGGCATCGGTGACTTCGGATGTGACCGTCGTTGACGCCGCGCCGGACCTCACCTTGAACACCGCGGAGATTGGAGGACTCATTGAACATAGCCAGATCGCGCAGTTGCCCGTAAATGGAAGATATTGGGTGGAGCTGGCAGTGATGATCCCCGGAGCAACGCAAACCGGGACCGGCACGCAGGACAATCTTCGCTTTACGAACCTCTCCTCGGAAGACAACAACTACCGCCTCGATGGTGTCGACACTTCGGGCATGAACCATGCATATATCAAGGATCCCCTGCACCTTCAGGTGCCGATGGAGTCGATTGCGGAGTTCAAGGCAAGCAGCGCAGTTTACAGCGCGGACACTGGTGGAGAGGCCGGCGGCCAGGTCAACATGGTCTCCAGGGGCGGCACCAATAACTTCCACGGCTCGTTTTACGAGTATCTGCGCAACGACGCCTTTGACGCACGGGAGTATCAGACGCCCACGAAGCAGGCGTTCAAGATGAACAACTTCGGCGTCAGTCTTGGCGGGCCTCTCGTGAAGGACAAGATGTTCTTCTTCGCGAACTACGAATCGCAGCGCGAGGCATTCCAGAGACTCGTCTCCGGCAACATTCCTACGACCAGTTACCGCAATCAAATTGCTCAGTCGAATCCCGCGCTCGGAAAGCTGCTCGCAGCCTTCCCCACTCCCGTCGCCGGAGACGTGCAACTCGATCCCACATATGAATTGTTCAAGGCAGTGGAATCTGCTCCGGTAACCGAGAACGCCGGCTTGATTCGCCTGGACTACGAGATGAGCCAGCAGACGGCCGTCTCTTTCCGCTTCAACACGGACGCCTACCAGAATCTGTCACCCAATCTGGCGCAGACTGAGGCCGTCGAGATCTACACACCCAACGCAATTCTGGACGTCCAGCATCGCTTCTCACCGACATTCATTAATGACTCCAAATTCGGCTACAACCGCGACAACTATAACGACGGCGGCCAGGGAAACATTCTTCCCTTTGGCTTCAGCGTTGGCAATGCATTCAGCTACAGTCTGTGCGACTGCTCCTGGAGAATCGATAACGATTACAGCATCACCGACGACGCAACTGTCGAGCATGGCCGCCAGACCTTCAAATTCGGCGGTGAAATGCGGCACCTGCAGGAGAACAAGCTTCATCCCCCCGTCCCGCCTACCTATAGCTGGCAGACGGAGCAGGACTTTGAAAACAATTCCGTGCAGGAGTATGACTACAACGCGCCAAACCTCGAAACCGCAGCGCGAAAAACGCCCATTTATGTGTATTTCCTCGACGAAGTCAAGTTCAGTCCCAGCGTGACATTGAATGCCGGTTTGCGTTACGAGTACTACGGTGTGGACCGGGAAAAGAACTCGAGTATCAACCAGATTTTTGCGCCCTTCGATTGCGGAACCTGGAATGCGCCCTGCCCTGCCGGAACTCCTTTCTATTATCCGAACTGGCACGACTTTGAGCCCCGCATCAGCATCGCATGGGCGCCTTCGTTCCTGCATGGCAAGACAGCCATTCGCGCAGGCTACGGAAAATTCTACGGAGACGGACAATTCGGCGCGCTCTATGCCTCACAGCCTCGCGCCGGAGCCAGCTATGTATTCCAGGCGCCGAATTGCTCCTTGTCCTACCCCATTGATGATCCCTCCAAGGTCTCCTGCAATGGTGGCGGCGGCAGCGGCAGCAGCGGCGCCTTCCCTGACTTCGGCGCTGTCCGGGACCTGCATCGCAAGGACATCGACATCAATCAGTGGACCGTCTCGATCCAGAACCAGATAGCGCGCGACACGATCCTGCAGGTCGCCTATGTCGGCAGCACGGGGTCGAATCTGTTCCAGAAGGAATACCCAATCAATCTCATCAATCCGGCGACCGGCAAGCGGCAGTACCAAAGCGTTGGGGCAAATCCTAATGCCAGTCTGCTTTACGACACCGGGCACGGCTTCAACAATTACAACGCCCTGCAGTTCACCCTGCGTCGCAATATGTCTCGCGGATTGCTCGTCAGTGGCAACTACCAGTATTCGCACGGCCTCGGCAACGGCTCAGATGGTGGAGCGGAAGGCAGCAAGCCGCAGGACATGGATTGTTTCACCTGTATGACGGCGGATGATTGGGCTGCATACCTCAGCAGCGATATGAACGGTGAATACGGGCCTACCAGCGCCGACCTGAGGCACGTCTTCAGCACCAGCGTGGTGTGGATGCTGCCCGTAGGCAAAGGACACAGCCTCCTTGGAAATGCCTCACGGGTAGTCGACGCGTTTCTCGGAGGATGGCAGCTGAGTGGAATTGGCACCGCTCGCTCCGGTCTCCCCCTCACCCTCTCCTACAAGCCCAAAAAAGCACTGCCCGATGGAAGCACGAGCGAGCGTCCGGACATTGTGCCTGGCGTGCCGCTGTACCTGCGCAACAACGCTTCAAACGGCAGCTTCCAGTGGTTCAATCCGGCAGCATTCGCCGCTCCCGCGGCAGGAGCCTGGGGTAATTCTCCCAGGGGCATCCTGCGCGCCCCGGGAATCTGGCAGGCCGATATGGCTCTGCAGAAGAAGTTCAACCTGACCGAGCGGACCGCATTCAGCATTCGCGCGGACTCATTCAACATCTTCAACGCGGCTGAGCTTGGCAAGCCGAACACGACCTTTGGCAACGCAAGTCTCGGTCAGATTTCAGGTCCTTTCACAACCACTGCAATCGGCACCGGAACCGCGCGCCAATTCCAGTTCGGTCTTCGCCTGGAGTATTAAGCCTGACCGCGGGCAAAGAAGAATGTCTTCCTTCTGTTTCACGGTAATAACGGACATCGGCCGGCAACTCTGGTTGCCGGCCTGACCTTTCTGGGCGTATCTCTCAGGCGTGACAGAGAAATTTAGACCGGAATAACTGCCTAAAAACCTTCCCGGAAAACGGCAAACCCACCGGAGACGCGGATGGTCTTCTTACGGTGGGTTATTTGTTTCTGCCTGTCTGCTAAATGGTTGCGGGGGCAGGATTTGAACCTGCGACCTTTGGGTTATGAGCCCAACGAGCTACCGGGCTGCTCCACCCCGCATTTCGAGTATACGGCTGAGTTGAACAGGGGTCAATTTTTGCAGCCCGTCACAAACCATCTTGTTGAGCCGAACAAAACTGCCTGCTCGCCTTGTTCCCTCTGCTTCCTTCTGCCTATCCAACAAAAGCCGGAACTTTCCGCCCGATTTCGAGTCTGAAGAGGTACAGACGTGTGGGAGTCTCGCCGTCTGGAAGTGTTGGAGGAAGCAATGATCTTCGATCGGAAGTATCGGACCATCTCCCGGCTCGTGGGGGCCGTGGCGTTAGCCGTGTTGCTGGCCTCGAGCGCGTTCGCGCCAGCCCAGGACACTGCAACTGCAAAAGCTCCAAAAAGTACCACCTCGGACGCTCTGGTCCAGGCCAACGTGCTGAAGGCTCTGGCGAGCGCGCCGGACCTTGCCAATCAGTCGATCACTACCTCTACCGTCTTCGGAGTCGTCACCCTTAGCGGTGCGGTCCAAACTGAAGCGCAGCGCACCGAAGCGGAGAACCTCGCGGCGCGGGCCCAGGGCGTGCAGAAGGTTGTCGACGAGCTGGCCCTCTCTCCCGACGCAGGAAACGCACAACCGGCAGCCTCAGGCACGGCCGCTCAGGACTCCAGCGATCAGCAGCAGTCCCAGCAGGCCGACAACGCACCACCTCCGCCACCTGCTCAGGAGCAGAACCCTGCGCCCATCGAACAGGCCGCACCCGAAGCAAGTCAGCCCTCCCCCAACGAAGCCGCCGGGCCAGACTACGGGCCCGGCGCGCCGGAATATCGCCAGCCTT
>DASZPF010000014.1:0-194980 GCA_035550395.1 Acidobacteriaceae bacterium | reverse complement strand
TCCGGGCTCCATGGTCCCAAGGAGCTCCTCGAACAGCCGGCAGCCCAGCGCGGCCGCCCGCCGCATCTTCGCGATCTCCCCGGTGTCCTTCACCCAGCGTAAGGTCGACACCAGGGCGCCCACGGGCTGAAACAGGCCCTTCCGCAGCGTCGCCGGCACCGCCGTCCGCATCTGCTTCAGGGCCGCAACTGTTGTGTTGCCGTCATCGAAGCCGCAACTCCGGATCTTATGCTCGGCCAGCCATTCGCACGCGGCCAGTGCAGCAGCTTTGGGTGCGATAACCACCCGCGCCCCCGTTGCTTCAGCCCTGGCCTGCGCCGTATAGCGGCCATCCGTAAAGAGGACGGGCCGGACAGGGCCGCCTTTTGCTGCGGACAGCACCAGAGCCGCGTTCGAGCCTGTAAACCCGCTCAACCACTGGACATCCGGTAGATGCGTTACCAGCAGGGCGCCTACGCCCGCATTCCGCGCTGCCTCAGCTGCACGGCGTCTCCTTGCGTTTAAATTCATCTGTTCGATTCTATCGGAGGAGGCGGCGCGTCTGCGTTTACGGCTATCTTCTGCCCTATCTCTTTTAAAATCTGTACTCAGGACCATGACTGCCCCGACCCGGTATCATGTTCTATGACTGTGAAACTCGCCAACTCCCCAGTGGCCGAGCACCAGGCGAAGAAGAGCCGCCTCACCCGCCGTAACTTCCTCCGCGGCGCGGGCATTGCGGCCGCTGGCATGGCGCTTTATTCAGGCGAAATCGCCCGCCACGAGATCAGCATTCCATCCCGCACCATCGCCATTCGTCATCTGCCGCCCGCGTTTGCCGGCTTCCGTGTCGTCCAGATCTCAGACATCCACTACGACGAATACACTGAGCCATGGTTCGTCCGCCGCATCGTAGACCGCGTGAATGCATTGGCGCCGGACCTCGTCCTGCTGACGGGCGACTACATCAGCTTCGCTCCCATGCCGCGAGATTACGTACTGGGCGCGATGCACCGCTGCGCGCAGACGCTCTCAGGCATCCGATGCCCGCAGCGCTATGCTGTCATGGGCAATCATGACTCCTTCCTGGGCGCGCCGACGATCCGTCCGATCCTGGCCGATGTCGAGATTCCGCTGCTGGTTAATGAGCATGTGCCCATCGAGCGCTTCGGCCAGAGGATTTGGGTCGCCGGAGTGCATGATCCCGTCACCCATATTCCGGACCTCGACGTAACAATTCCTGCAGATCCTGACGGCCCGGTGCTGCTGATGTCCCACGGCCCTGACTATGCTGACACCGTCGCCACGCATCCGCGCGGCCCGCTGGTCGATGTCATGTTTTCAGGGCATTCGCACGGCGGCCAGATTCGATTTCCGCTCGTTGGAGCGCTGCACACGCCGGTGGGCGCAAAGAAATATATCGAGGGCCTGTACCAGGTAAGCAGCATGCAGCTCTACGTAAATCGCGGCATCGGAACCGTAGGCCTTCCGTTCCGGCTCAACTGCCCGCCGGAGATTACTCTGTTCACCCTTGAACGAGCGTAGGGATCTATCGTGCTCTTCCCGCCGGCTTCTTTTCCCGCGGCATCACAGTCACGTTGCTCGCCGCCTTCGGGCTGCTCATCTTCACCATCCACGCATCCAGCAGGCTGCGCTTGAATTTCCAGCGATTGCCCAGCCGGAATGCTGGCACGGTGCCCTCTGACGCATACCGATACAGCGTGTCAGCGCTGATCCCCAGGTATTCGGCCGCTTGCCGGATGTCCATCACCTCGCGCAACATCTGTTCGACTGCACCAGCCATGGAAGACACGCTCCTTGCAAAGCCTGAAGTTATCGGCCCATCACCGCAGATCCCCGGCGAATCACCTGTGCTTCACTGTTGTACCGCCTCTCCTGCCGGGCGGCAAGACCCAGTGCATCCCCCACCGGTGGAATCCTCCGCGCAGCTACTAACTCACTGATAAACAAAAGGCGGCAAACCCCCGGATGGGAGCTGCCGCCGTCTGCGCAGCTATCAACTCTCGACCAACAGCTATCAACTACTTCTTCGGCGGCTGCAGCCCGGAGATCACTCCGAACAGGTCCTCGCCCACCGTGCGCGTTTTCGCGATCGCATCTGCAATCGGGATGTGCGTGATTACGTTGCCCTTCAGCACGACCAGCTCACCGAACTTGCCCTGGTGCACCAGGTCGATGGCCGCGATGCCGTAGCGCGTTGCCAGCATGCGGTCGAACGCTGTCGGGGTACCGCCACGCTGGGTATGTCCGAGGTTGACCGCGCGCGTCTCAAAACCGGTGCGCTTCTCGATCTCCTCGGCCAGCGCCTGCCCGATGCCGCTCAGCCGAACGTGCCCGAAGGAGTCCTTCTTCTCGCCGATGGTCACCTGGCCTTCCACGTGCGGCAGTTTGGCTCCCTCCGCCACCACCACAATCGCGAACCGCTTGCTGGACTCGTAACGTGCCTTCACCAGCCGCACCACATCGTCGATGTCGATAGGCTTCTCCGGGGCCAGCACCACGTCGGCGCCGCCGGCGATGCCCGCCGTCACGGCGATCCAGCCCGCATCGCGTCCCATCACCTCGACCACCTGCACGCGGCTGTGCGATTCCGTGGTGGAATGCAGCCGATCGACGGCCTCGGTCGCGATGGAAACGGCAGTGTCAAAGCCAAAGCATGCGTCCGTACCGCTCAGGTCGTTGTCGATGGTCTTCGGCACGCCCACGCAGGGCACGCCACGCTTGATCAACTCCACCGAGATCGATTGCGTATCGTCGCCGCCCAGCGCAATCAGCGCATCCAGCTTCTGGTCCTGGAGGGACTTCAGGCACTTCTCAAAGCCGCCGTCGATCTTCTTGATGTTCGTGCGCGAGGACCGCAGGATGGTGCCGCCCTTCTGCAGAATGCCGCTCGTCGTCTCCATGTCCAGCGGCATCGTGCGGTTCTCGAGCACGCCCTTCCAGCCCTCCCGGAAGCCGATGAACTCGTCGCCGTAGTGCCAGATGCCCTTGCGCACCGCTGCACGAATCACCGCATTCAGCCCGGGGCAATCGCCGCCGCCCGTCAACATCCCAATCCGCATCGCAAAAACCTCTTCTTTCAGTGAAAAATTTCGATTCAGCAAAATGATACTTGAATGGTGGCCGGACCACAGTGAAGTCCGTCGTGTCTTAGGGAGGATCGCTCGGCCGCGCGGTCGCTCGCAATCTGCATCCAACCTGCCGGAGGTAGAAAAATATGCCGAAGCAGTCGAAGACGGGACAGGGAGTGGATGAGGAGCCGGCCGACGAGATCACCAATGACTCGCTGGGTACCATCGATCCGGCTGACACGGAGGATACCGATCCTGACGATGATCCCGAGCTGGGCGGCAAGGGCAGCAGTCAAAGCGCCGGCTGACTTTCAGGCGTCAGGCCTCGCGCTTCCACCATGTCGACCGCAGCGCCTGACCATGAACTACTTCGGTCGGCATGCCCGGATGCGGGGACCATAACTGCCATCCCTCGGCCTCTGCAATCGCCGTCATCCTCTCAATCGGCTCGCGCCATCCGTGCAGGGCCAGATCGAACAACCCCCAGTGGATCGGCATAAGCAGGCCGGCTCCCCGAGGCCCTTTCATCGCGCGGTAGGCCTGTGCGGCGCCCTCGGGACCCATATGGATCTGCTTCCACATCTCGTTGTAAGCGCCAATCTCCAGCATCGTCAGGTCGAATGGCCCATAAGTCGCCCCAATTTCAGCAAGGCCCGGCCATGCACCGGAGTCCGCGCCGTAGTACACGTTGTGCCGGGCGCTGCGCAGAGCGAATGACGCCCATAGCGTCTCCATCCGACGGAACATGCTGCGTCCGGAGAAGTGGCGCGAGGGCAGGGCAGTGATGGCGAGCGCAGCACCATCTGTACCCGTAATCTCTACCGTTCCGGTCCAGTCGAGTTCCGAGACCCGGGAAGCACTCACCCCAAACCGCTCCAGAATCGGGCCCACGCGCAGCGGCGTAATCCAGCGCGCACTGGGCTGAAGCTTGGCCAGCCGTCGCACAGTCTGTTGTCCCAGGTGGTCGTAGTGGTCGTGCGAGACCAGCACCACATCGATCTGCGGCAGCCGCTCCAGCTCAATCGTGGGCGCAAAAAAACGCTTCGGCCCGATCCAGTTCATTGGAGAGGCGCGTTTGTCCCAGACGGGGTCAACCAGCACTCGCACGCCGTCGATCTCCAGCAGCATGGACGAGTGTCCAAACCACGTCACCCGCAGGCCCGTCGAGGGGGGAGCCGAGTAGACCGTCGAGTCCGTGTGAAACGGCCCCAGAGGTTGCTTCGGTTCGCGCTCCGCCGTGTTGAACAGCATTTGCGGCAGAACCTTCAGCGCGATTCTGAGTCCGCCCAGTGCGGTCGGCACCGGGTTCAGAAATTTTCGGCCGCTCCGCTCCGCCGGCTTCAGAAAGGTGGTAGCCGCAACTTCGGGCTCAGCAACGCTCATCGTCAGGATTGGATGTGTTTTGCGGTCGTTACGACGCGATTTCCTCGAACACCAGCTCCATAAACACGTTGGCCCGCGCATAAGGCGAGGCTGTCACCCGCTCCGGAGGCAGATGCCGGAAGCCCAGAGCTTCGTACAGGTGGATCGCATCGTGCAAAGTGTCGTTGGTCTCCAGGTAGAGCGCCTTTGCACCCAGGGTCCGGCCCTGTTCGATCGTGAACGCCAGAATCCTTCGCCCCAGGCCGCGTCCACGGCAGCTTTCCGCCACGGTCATCTTCGCTACCTCAAATACCCCCGGCTCGTGGGGCAGCAGCGCGCAGGTCGCAACCGGCGTCTCTCCTTGCAGCGCCATAAAAATGTGGCCGCCTTCGGCAAGAATCTTTCCTTCGGGGTCGCCTAGAGTTTCGCGGTCTCTGGCTTCGAGGCCAAAATAGCGCTCGATCCACGCTTCGTTGAGGCGGCGAAACGCCTCGCGGTCGCTTGCCTGATATGGCCGCAGCACGACGCCATCCTGACTCTGGCTCATGCACACAAGTCTAGCCGCACCGGCGGCCTGGTCCGTTTCGCTGTACGGCCAGCGTCTGCCGATCTCTGGAATCCCGCCGCACAAGGCAGCGGTTTGATGTCGGCACAGACTCAGTCAGAGCGGTATTTAGCGGCGGCGGTGGTTGCGAAGCATCTGCGCGAAGCGCTGCTCTACCTGCTCGCGGGTGAAGATCGGCGGAGCGCCAAACTCCTGCGGGGTAGGAGCAACACCGGCCTGGCGGTCGATGAGAGACTCAGCCGCCTGCAGCAGGACCTCGGCAGGGGATTTGCCGGCGTAGAGGGCGATGAGTTCCACCTGCGCACGCTGCTCGGGTGTCAGTTCCAGTTCCACAGGTTGAGCCTACTCGGCGAGGCCTCGGTACTGTCAATTGATCTTTGGTAACAAGGTAGAATGAGCGAGGTTAACGTGCCCGCCCTGCGCGCGGCGCGTTGGGATGATTTTCCTGGAGGAGGCTGGACAGCGATGGCATCAGCGATGGCAAACATTGAGGCGTTGAAGGGGGTGCATACGCAGTTGAAGACGCGGATGGAGAAGACGGTGGAGGACTTCCGCGCCAACCTGCTTTCTACGCGGACGGGCCGTGCAAGCGTGCACATGCTGGATCAGGTAAAGGTGGACTACTACGGCACGGACACGCCGCTGAACCAGGTGGCGCAGATCTCGACGCCGGAGTCGCAGCTCATCCTGGTCACCCCCTGGGAGATGAGCATGGTGGCGCCCATCGAGAAGGCGATCCGCACCAGCAATCTGGGTTTCAATCCGATGCATGACGGCAAGGTGGTGCGCGTGCCGATTCCGCCGATGAACGAGGAACGGCGCAGGGAGACCGTGAAGCACCTGGCGGGTGTGCTTGAGGACCACAAGACAGCGATCCGTAACATCCGGCGCGACGGAAATGAGCAGGTCAAGAAGGCGGCGAAGGACAAGACCATCTCCGCTGACGACGAGAAACGCGCCAACGAGGAGATTCAGCAGTTGACCGATGCGGAGATCAAGCGGGTGGAAGAGCTGTTCAAAGCGAAGGAAAAAGAAATCATGACGGTTTGACGCTCAGAGCAGTTCGAGGAACTCTTCAACAGTGAGCCCGGCAAGACGGATCAGGCCCCGGAGAAGTCCGGGGCCTAGTTCTTTGTGCTGAGGAATCGAAAGGTTCACTTTCATCCCGAGCTTTTTCATCACAAGGTGGCTGCCAACTTGTCCAATTTCCTGCCATCCGACTTTCGAAAAGGCCTTCACAGCTTCTTTTCCCGAAATGTTGGCAAGCGTACCCATATGCATAAGGTTAGCTTGAGAATAAGCTGTGAGAAATCAGCGGATACTTGTGGAAAAGGTGTCTAAACTGCGACGACCACCTGTGGGGTATCATCCGGCACTGCTTGAATCGCCTTCTGATCTTCGGCCCAAAGCCATGCGGTGATTGCCTCTTTGATGTTCGCCATGGCTTGCTCCTCGTCACGTCCCTGAGAGATGCATCCAGGCAACGCAGGACATTCTACGACGAACCAGCCGTCCTCATCGCGCGTCATTGTGACATGAAAAATCATGAACGCCCTCGTATGCACGAGTGTATCGCAACGGGCCTTACAACAAACTCTAGGTCGTGTGGTCCAGTACGATCTTCCAGCCGTCTGGGGTCTTTTCCAGCACAAGGGAAAAGATGCCGTCGGCGGAGCCTCCATCATGCTTTGAACGCTCCAGGTGGTACTTTCCGGTACAGATGGCGAAGCTCTTGTCGAGGTCGTGAACATCGAGTTCGGAGAACGTCAGTGTTCCCATGGAGGAGCGCGTGGTGTAGCTGTGCCGGTAGTCGTCCAGGATCTGCTGGTAACCACGGCTCACCTGGCGGCCGATGAAGACGGTGTCCGGCGAGTCTTTGTATTGCTTTACATAGCCCTCGATATCGCCGATGTTCCATGCATGCTGCTGGGCCAGGACGACCTTGGCCACGTCGAGTTCCGTGCGTGAGGCGAGGTGCAGCGGATTCTCGTCGTTGTCTTGAGAAGGAGCAGCTCCGGAAGCTGGCTTGTCCGCCGTCGCGGCGGAAGGGTCCGACTGCGCAACGGCGCGCCGGGGATTGGCCCCGGGAAGCAGAAGGCAGAAGACAACGGCGAATAGGCTGACTGGGCTCAGGCGCAATCTGCGGCGCTGCATGGGCTCTACCTCCACGTTGCGAGCAGTGTAACTGAAGCTCGGAGGAAGGTCGCAGTAAGCTTCGCTGCAGACGGCACCGTCGAATTTACGCCAGGCCGGTAGACTCGGCCTGCTCCTGCGCGTGGTAACTGGAGCGGACCAGCGGGCCGCTCTCAACATGCTTGAATCCCATCGCGAGAGCCTCGTGCTTCAGGAAGGCGAACTCCTCCGGCGTATAAAAGCGCGAGAGGACGAGGTGGTCACGCGAGGGCCTCAGATACTGCCCGATGGTCAGGATGTCGACATTGCGGTCCGCGAGATCGCGGAAGACCTCGAGCAGCTCGTGCATCTCCTCGCCGAGGCCGACGATGATGCCCGTCTTTGTCACCTGCGTGTGTCCCGCTTCGGCAGCAAGCTCCTTGGCGCGCCGCAGAAATTCGAGCGACCGTGGATACCGTCCGCCGGACTTGGCCACCGGATACAGCCGCGGCACCGTTTCGATGTTGTGGTTAAGGATCTCCGGCCGCGCGGTGACGACCATCTGCAGCGCCTCGTCGACGCCCTGGAAGTCCGGCGTAAGCACCTCGACGCGCGTGACAGGCGACTGCAGGCGAATCTCGCGGATCACTTCGACGAAAGCGCGCGCGGCACCCAGGTTGTCGTCGTCTCTGTTCACCGAGGTGATGACAGCGTGGGAGAGCCCTAGTTGGGCGACGGCATACGCCACCCTGCGCGGCTCGTCCACATCGATGGGCTCAGGCCTGCCCTTCGGCACAGCGCAGAAGCCGCAGCGCCGCGTGCAAAGATTGCCCAGCATCATGAAGGTGGCGGCCTTCTGGTTCCAGCACTCGCCGATGTTGGGGCACTGCGCGCTCTCGCAGACGGTGTGCAGATGCAGCTCGCGGGCCAGTTTCTTCAGCGAATGGAACGTCTCCCCGCCCGGCGCTCGGGCCTTCAGCCACTCGGGTTTGGGTGTGCGCGGACGCGGGCCGAGATCGATCTGGATGAGGTCGTCAGCGGCAATCGGCGGCGTCATAAGTCTATTGTAGCGTTCGTCCTCAGGACGGCCTCACACCAGCCGGTCACGGACTTCGGTGCGGATGAGATACAGGAAGAAGAGCAGCACAAACAGGCCGCGCACAAAGAAGAACCCAACATGGGTACGCGAGAGGTAGTAGAAATCTCCTGCGGCAAAAAGCAGGCAGCCCGCAGTCACCATCGCCCATCCCCATTTGCGCAGGCGCAGCAGACCGAAGATGCCGGCGGCGAGCAGCGTGCACAGTGTAAGGATGCCGTACTTGGCAGCTCCGGTGCCATAGGCCGCGTGCAGCGCGCCATAAACGTTGATCATGGTCATAAAGATCATGAACATGCAGATGGCAGCGATGCCCGGCAGCATCTGGCCTTTCGCAGGTGGAGGAGTCGTTTCTGGCATTTACAGGCTGTGAAGGTAGGTAAGCAGGTCGTCGCGTTCGGCGGGCATCATGCTGTTGCCCATGGCCGGCATGGTGCCGTAGCCATAGAGAATGATGCCCATCACGCGGTCGTCATTGGTGGGCTGCCCATTGTCGAGATACTGCTTCTTGAAGATGCCGCGCAGCGCAGGTCCGTGAATGAGATCGTTGGTGCGGTCAGCGTGGCACTGCACACAGTGCTGCTGGTAGACATAGTAGCCGCGTGTCTGCTGCTGGTTCAGCTGGGAGAGCGGTGTAGGCGGCGGGATGGACTTGCACCCGGCGACGATAGCCACAGCAGCGGCCATTGTCATGCCAAAAAAGAGCGTTGCGCGATCGATGTGGCGCATGGAGCTATTGTCGCATTCCGATCTTCGGGACATCCTGATCACTCTCTTGTCTTCGCCCTCTTGGGGCCGCCTCAACCCTATGCAGTGAGCGGGAAGCCGTCCGGGTCCTTGCCGCGGACGCGCCTCCAGAGCACCTGGGCCGTAGGCACGTTGATGGTGATGGAGAAGATCTTGCGGAGCTTGTCCTCGGGACAGGCCAGCGCCTTCATGCCGTGCCAGGAGTGGTTGGTGCGCTGGAACAGCAGGCTCCCGTTGCCTGCCGGGCCGCCTGCGCCGGCCACCGTCAGCTCCTCGAAGGTAGGCGCGGAGTGTGTCGGCAAGGATTTGTCCGAGGCAAGGATGAGCGTTGCACCTCCCCACTCAGGCTTCCAGTCATTGGGATCATTGAAGTGGAAGATGTGGGTAGCGCGCTTGCGGGCAGCATCGCAGTGCGGCGACACCGAGCAGCCGTTCCATGCATAGTGCCAGGAGAAGGTGCAGATGTAGTTGCGCGGACCCAGCATGCGGCGCAGGAACTTGTGATATGCGGGACCGTTCAGTTCATCGATGAACTCGCGCCAGGGCTTCGGCAACTCCAGGCCGGCGCGGTAGTGCAGCATGTAGCGGTCGTGCGACATCTGGCCATGCGCGCGCTTCACGCCGATATGGCGGTCAAACGATTCGGTGCCCGGCATGGTCGAGCGCAGGACCTCATAGCCATCCGGTGTCAGCGAGTTTTCAATATGAGTCCAGGGATAGGGATTTCGGTGCTGGAATTCGCTGGCATCGAGAGCATCGAGCAGCGCCAGGTTCAGATATTGCACGGGCCTGTTTCCTCAGATGAAAAGAATTCTTGCTGCCTTAAGTATGCCTGAAGGCAGTCGAGACTGATGAGCGCCGCACGAAAGAAGACTCAGGCTTCAGCGGCACTTCTCAGTCAATGGCCCAGCATGAAGGTCGCAAATGCATGCCACGCCGCGGACTTGCCGATAGGCACACGCGTCAGATGAACGGCGATCAGCAACAGGGACGCCCAGATCGTGGACCTGAGCACCTTGCGCTGCGAGATCACGTCATAGATCACGATTGCGAGCAGGAACCCGAAGGGGATCAGGTCCTGTGCGGGCGGGTGGGCCTGAAGGAACGGAACCGGCCAGCGGCCTACAGCGGCATCCATCAGGGAGATATTGGCGATAAGGATCAGGCGCTTGTGCGCAGCAGGCTGGCGGCGCGCACGCCATGCTGCGAAGGCGAAGACAGCAAAGAGGCCGATTGCCGTGAGCGGAATGATGTAAAAGGTGAGGGCATCCAGACCCAGGGGGGCCTCTCCGCGGCGAAGGGCATCAGTTGCCGCCATCGGGCCGATGATGACCATGGAGAGCGCCACGAGGAAGCCGAAGACGCCCAGCGACCGGTGCCAGGCCACCTTGCGCGCCAGGACCAGCCCTACCTGTACGAACAAAAGCAGCATCCACAGTGTCATCAGGATGGCGTGCACATGGATGAGCCGGTTGGGCAGCGGCGCTTCGATCATGCCGGCCGCATAGTAGGTCTTTGAGAATCCGTAGAGCACGGTGGCCCAGAGGGTCAGGACCATAATGCCGAAGAACAAGCGGTCGGAGCGCGGATTTGCAGGGCGTGTGCGGGAGACGGGAGATAAAGGCAGGGCTTCCGTGGCCATAGGAATCTCCGGAGTATCAGGGTGGGGGGAGGTTTTCTCTTTGCCGGTAAGTATGCCTGAAAAAATGATCGGGGACTAGAGAGGCCGGAGACTAAGTGCGGGCCCCTCGCTCTCCCGCGCTACGGCTCCCGGCAACAACGGGGCGCCTGCCTATTCCGCGGCCTGGATAGCGGCGACGATCTTGTCCATGGCGCTTCTATCGGCGGAGGTGGAGGGCAGGTGATTGCCGACGAGGATCGAGAAGATGACCGTGCGGCCGCTGGAGCACTCCAGGTAGCCGGAGAGTGCCCGCGCCTCGCCCAGCGTCCCGGTCTTGGCGAAGACGTGGTCTTTCACCGGTCCGCGGGAGAAACGCGAGGCCAGCGAGCCGTCCTCACCGCCCTCCGGCAGTGAAGCCTTCCAGTCGTCGAACCACGGCTGAGGCTCGCCGGTCTTGGGGTCGTGGGCTGCCCACGAGAGCAGCTTCACGATGGCGCGCGGCGTGACGAGGTCGTGCGAGGAGAGGCCCGAGCCGTCGTAGAAGACGAAATCCTCCGGGTCGATGCCAAGGTTGATAAGCCACTGGCGCACAACGCGGGCGCCCTCGGCGGTCGAGCCGTCGAGGGCGGAGTCAGACGCGCCATATGCCTTACCGAGGTGGTGCAGCAGCAGCTCGGCGTGGAGGTTCTGGCTGACCTTGTTGGTCAGGACGACATCCTCCAGCAGCGGCGGCGAGGTATGCTGCAGGATCACCGGGCAGGCATCCATGCAGGAGACGGCGCCGGTGAGCAGCTTGCTCGCGCCCGGGCTGATCGCCGCCGGAAGCTTTGCCAGCGGCTCATGCGACTCCGCGAGGAAGCCCGGAGACTGCAGGTTGATGCGGTGCTTCGCCCGCGCGACGCCGCCCACCTTGATCCCGCGGGCCTCCAGCAGCTCCTTCAGGGCGATGGCGGCGAACTCGGCAGGGTCAGCGATGGCGACCTGTTCGCTGTCGGGCTCCGACCGCTCGGCGATGCTCCCGAAGATGCGCAGCACCTTCGAGCCCGGATCGCGCTGGAATTCAATGTGGCTGGCGGAACGCCGTGGCCCCGTGACCAGGCCGGTGGTATCGATCTGGTAGTACATCGGGATGCCGTCTGGCCACCTGACAGTGGGCGGATCAGTTCCCGTCTTTCCGGGGAAGACGGTGACGAGGACCTGGTTGTCGTTGACACTGAGGCCGCTGACCGGCGCGCCATAGCCCCAGACCGCGTCATCGATGGACCATTCTTCGGGGTAGGGCTCCCAGGGAAAAACGCTGTCGTCCCCGACGATGTCGCCGGTGATGCGGGTGACGCCTGCGGCCGCGATCCGGTCGGCGAAGTCCGCCAGGTAGCGCAGGGGCGTAAGGGTGGGTGCGGCCTTAGTGTCGGCGGGGCTGCGATAGGGCAGCTCGCGGTCACTGAAGTTGCCGTCGCCGGAGCCGGCGATGGTTACATCTCCGCGGACGATCTTTGATTTGCTACCGGCGCGCCCATACTCCACGCGAGTAGTAAAACGCTGGTCGGGGCCCAGCAGTGCCAGAGCGGCGGCGGTGGTAAAGAGCTTGGCATTGCTCGCCGGCTGGAAGAGCTGGCCGTCATTGAGCGAGTAAATCGGTGTCCCGTCCAGGGCGGTAACGGCGATGCCCCAATGATCGCGGATGACGGAGGGCGAAGAGACGATGGCCTCAATCTGATCGGCCAGCGAAACGGCAGGCGGCCCTGGGGTTGGCGCTGCCGCCGATGCGCCGGTGGAAGGCGCCTGGCCAGGGGCCGCACAGGAGGCGGCGCTAAGGGCGATGAGGCAGAGGGCGACACGAACGCTCAGCCGGGTCATCGATCGCGGCATGCGCGCAGAATAGCACTTCGCGCGAGGGGACTGATAGACTTGAAAAGTTGCGCCTGCAGAGCCCAGGAGCGGGGCGGGCGTGGCTTATCGGCGCACGAAGAAAAACGTGCCCGCAGCAGACCGTGCGAAGGCGCTGAGTACGGCGCAAAGTGCTCAGGAGTACTCGCGACCCATCGCCGGCACAAGATCACGACGACAAGGACGAGAAGAAGACAGTGGACCAGCAGACCAGGCAGGCATTGAAGCAGGACAAGTTTGTCTCCACCACGACTCACGGCATCGAGTGGGCGACCGAGCACCGGCAGTCGGTGATCAAGATGGGGGTGGCGGCAGCAGCCGTTGTGGTGCTGCTCATCGTGGCCGCAGTGGTGTACCACAGCCGTTCGACTGCGGCATCGGCCGCCTTCGGCGACGCGATGCAGGTGTATCAGACGCCGCTGGCACAGCCGGACCAGCCGACCCCTCCGGGCGTAAAGACGTTTCCTTCCGCCGCTGCGCGCGCCAAGGCCGCGAACGAGAAGTTTCTGGACGTCGCAAACAAATACGGCATGACGCCCGACGGCAAGAACGCGCTCTACTTTGCTGGACTTACCTACGAGGAAGCGGGGGAGAACCAGCAGGCTGAGGAAACGCTGAAGAAGGTAGCGGACAGCTGGAACTCAAATCTAGCGGCATTGGCCAAATTTGCACTGGCGCAGCTATATGAGAACACCTCCCGCCTGGACCAGGCAGCGGAGCTCTACAAGCAGTTGAGTGACAAGCCTGCCTCGACCGTCTCATACGGTATGGCGCAGCTGGCGCTTGCCAACCTCTACACCAACGAAGGCAAGCCCGACGAGGCGAAGAAGATCTATGCCACGCTGAAGGACAAGGAATCCAAGAGTCCGGCCGGCGAGATCGCTGCGCAGAAGCTGAATCCGGGAGCGGCCGGCGCGCCGGGACTGCCCCAGTAAGTACGACGGCCGGCCAGGAATCGGCCAAAAGAGGTCATTGCCCGCCCGGGGGTCGTCAGGGCGGGCAATTTTCTTTCCACAGGGCGAATTTTCACCTCGATGTGACAAAAAACACATACACAGGCGCATCGTTCGGCGTAGAGTTCTATCTCCGGTGAACGTTTGTCCGGCTGGAGGTGACCTATGGTCAGCGGCTGCGTGAACCCTGAATGCGGAAAAGAATTCCGGCTTCTGGACGGCGGCGACCTGTATGCCTACGAACAGCCGCATTCTGCAACCGAGTTTTTCTGGCTTTGTGCGGACTGCGCCCAAACACTTGAGGCATATCTGAGTCCTAATGGCAATGTGCAGGTCCGGCTGCGTGGAACAGGATCCAAGGCATTGCCGCCATCCGCGGCAGGACATCTGCGCATCGTCGCCCGTCCTTCCCGGCGGATGCCATGGCGCCATACTGTGCCCGCGGACGAGTATCTGCAGGACGAGCCTTCCTACTGGCTGGGACGCCGTGAGGGAAACCGATTCAGCCGGAGAAGCTCGCGGTAGAGACTGCAGCTGCTCAATGTTCTTCAGAGTGAAGGCGCACGGCAATGGCCTCCGGACTGAGAACAGTGTCCTTGGTCAATGAGGCGGCTGCCTTGGATCGGACCAGTTCCACGAGCTTCCACTGGTCTTTGGCCCGCGGTTCCGGCACCCACGTCGGCAGGGACATCCCCAGGTACTGCGCCAGGGCGAGCGCGTGTGGTTCATACAGCGCGCGGAGGGCATGCAGGCGGGCCGGTGCCTCCGGATCTCCGCACAGCCGCAGGCCGGCCTCAGCAATGGAGTCGCAGAGCTGCTGGAAATCCTTCTTCTGCAGGCGATCGTCGCTGCGATGCTCGCTTTCGCGCTTCTCCAGTTGGAAGACATGCCCCAGATCCACCAGTGCATGCCGCGAGATGGCAAAGGTGAGTTGCGCCTGGCGCGTCGCCGGCCCAGGGACGACCGAGATCAGCAGCGCGCAGGTGTCCAGCATTGCCGTAAGCGCGGAGAGCCAGCTCTGGTTGTCGTGCTGCGAGCGGTAGTAGCAAAGAATGGGATACGAGATGTGCGTCTCCAGAATCTCCGCTGACCAGCGTTCCCATTCGACCAGCAACTCGATCAGGGCTTGTTGGCCGCCTTCAAAAGCGTGCCGGCGCAGCAGTTCGGCGGAGGTCGGGGGCGAGCCCGCGCGCCCGTCCAGCAAAGCGACCGAGAGTTCACGGTGCGAGAAGGAGTTGTAGAGCACTGGCACGTAACCGATCACAAGAGCGACGAGTCCAAGGCCGGTGGCCGACTCCGTGATAATCAGCGTGCGTGCGGCGAGCGTCCGAGGGGCCACGTCCCCCAGGCCAAGAGTAAACAGCGTTGTTCCGCTCACGTAGAGGTCCGTGCGCAGGTGCCCCAGGTCCGTGGACATTGCGATCATGTCGTGGAAGGGCGAGCCCAGCGAAAAGAAGAGCAGTGCAAATCCGAACAACAGGCAGGCCGCCCAGACGACAAGCAGCAGCAGCAGAGATCCCGGGCCATAGATGGAGTACAGCTGCTCACGCAGCTTGCTGTTGGAGATGCGTCGCACAACAAACGCCCAGGGCGCCCAGGTGACAAGGTAGAAGAGCCGGGTAATGCGCAGCCGCCCCACGGGACGGCGCGGCAGAATGATGGTCTGGAACGCGTCGACCAGCACAGCCAGGCAGAGAAGCAGACCGGCGATAAGAGCGGCGTAGCGCATGGCCCATTGTAGGTCAGTGGTTTAGCTGGAAGCTGCGAGGCAAACACGCCGCCGCGGCGCGCATCCCAACCGGGAACGAAGCCGTCACGTACGGTAGACTCGAACACGGTGCTGAATAAGCTGATTCTCGCGAACCTATCCCACCGGCCGGTGCGGACACTGCTGAGCGTGCTGGCCATTGCTGTAGAAGTGACCATGATCCTGACGCTGGTGGGCGTCAGCCATGGCACGCTGGATTCAACTGCCGCACGGGCGCGCGGCGTTGGCGCGGACATCGTGATCCGCCCGCCGAACTCGTCGGTGATGTCCAGCCTGAACTCCGCGCCGATCAGTGACAAGTATGTCGCGTGGCTGGCGAGCCAGCCGCATGTGACGGTGGCGACGGGCACGGCCGTGCAGAGCCTGACGTTTCCCGACTCGATTACCGGGATCGACTTCCCGACGTTCAATCAGATGAACGGAGGATTCACCTATCTCCATGGCGGAGATCCCCAGACCGACAATGACATTGCGGTGGACGAGTACTATGCGGACCAGAAGCATCTGCACGTCGGCGATCCGCTGAAGCTCGTGAACCACACCTGGCGAGTGTCGGGAATCTACGAGGGAGGCAAGCTGGCGCGCATCACCGTGAAGCTCTCCGCTCTGCAGGCGATCATGCCGGGCGGCGAGGGACACGTGACTGTGATCTACGGCAAGCTGGACGATCCGAAGCTGACGCCTCAGGTCGTGGCCAGCGTCAAGAAGCAGCTCGGAAACTTTCCTGTGTACTCCATGGAGGAGCTGGCCTCGATGTATTCCATCAGCAACATCGGAATGCTCAAGGTATTCATTGATGTGGTGATTGGCGTGGCTGTGATCGTCGGGTTCATCGTTGTATTCATGGCGATGTACACCGCCGTACTGGAGCGCACGCGCGAGATCGGAATCATCAAGGCAGTCGGCGGTGGTCCGGGATTGGTGCTCCAGATCCTGCTGAGGGAAACGCTGCTTCTCGCGATCCTGGGGACGGTCGTGGGCATTTTGATGACCTTCGGCACCAAGTGGATCATGCGGCACACGGTGCCCGCCAGCCTGGTGCAGGAGACGGTGTACATCTGGTGGATCTATGCCGGACTGATTGCCATCGTGGGCGCGCTGCTGGGAGCGGTCGTGCCTGGCTACAAGGCCGTCCACCAGGATGTTACCGAGGCATTGAGCTATGAGTGACGTCATGCGTTCCGCCGTGAGCGAGGCCGAGAAACCGGCGCAGACAGAGGTTGAACCCATCATCCGTGTGCGTGGCCTGACCAAGACCTACCGCGTGGGCGACGTGGACGTACATGCTCTGCGTGGTGTGGACCTGGACGTGATGCCGGGAGAGTTTGTGGCGATCGTTGGGGCCTCGGGCTCAGGCAAATCGACTCTGTTCCACATCCTTGGCGGCCTGACCCCGCCGAGCGAAGGAACGGTTGTGATCGCCGGCAAGGACCTCGCGCACATGAATAACCGGGAACGGACAGAGCTGCGCAAAGGAACGGTGGGCTTTGTGTTCCAGAAGTACAACCTTCTGCCGACATTGACCGCGGAGGACAATATCCGCATCGTGGAATACATCGGCGGACGATCTACCACCTTCAGCCCGGAGTTCCAGGATGTACTGAAGCTGCTGGGCATCGCGGACCGCATGAAACATAAGCCCCGGGCCCTCTCCGGTGGACAGCAGCAGCGCGTGGCAATCGCGCGGGCAGTGGTGAATCATCCCGCAATCCTGCTGGCCGATGAGCCCACGGGCAACCTCGACAGCCAGAATTCAGCCGCGGTGCTGGGGCTGCTGCGGGACCTGAATCGGCGGGTCGGACAGACGATTTTGATGATTACGCACGATCCGGATGCCGCATCGTATGCCGGCCGCAGCGTGCACATCCGTGATGGCAGAATTGTGTAGAGTTTGTTGTTGTAGGGCTGGACAGTTTGTCCTGCCGCTGGGCGATTAGCGACGCGCGAAACTTAGAGATGTTCAAGCGCGTCTATGGAACGACTAATACGAAATAATGCGCAGAAATCCCCCCGCGTGACAACAGAGGCGACGCGGTGGGGCTGTCTGGTGTAAAGTTCATAAAACTGAGCAGAGCGTACGAGGAAGATTCGGGCGTCGGTGCTGGCCACACGGGCGTTTCTACCATTACAATCGAGGGGACAAAAGACCAAAACCCCAATGATGCGTGTTGACGTGCCAAGGAGTCGTCGAACGCAAGGAGACCCACCGCGCCATGAAATTTGATGCACGTCTTAAGGTCCTGGCCGCACTTCTGGCCGTGCTTGGTACGGCCACCGGCTGCAACTTTCTAAAGTCACGCGACCAGCTGACCAAAGGTGTTGCGGCTTTCAAAAATGCTCAATATGAGCAGGCGACCAATTACTTCCAGAACGCGGTGAATCTGGACCCGAAAAACCAGACAGCGAAGCTCTATCTGGCGACCACATATGCGTCGCAGGTTGTGCCCAACCTGACGACTCCCGAGAACCTGGCACTGGCACAGAAGGCCATCGACGGCTTCCAGCAGGTCCTCTCGACCGACCCTACGGATGTAACCGCACTGAAGCAGATTGCGTCGATCTACCGCAATATCCAGAAATTTGATCAGGCCAAGCAGTATGAGCTGAAGGTCATCCAGGCGCCCAAGGCCACTGACGCAGACAAGGCCGAGGCAATGTACATCGTCGGCGTTGTCGATTGGCAGTTGGCCTACAAGAATGGCCTCGCCATCCTCGCCAAAGAAGGCAAGCCCACGCTGAACGGCCTGACCGGCGACCCGGACAAGAGCAAGGCGGCATGCCAGGCATTTGTGGACCAGAATACGGATCTGGTGAAGGAGGGCATGGACTACCTGAACCAGGCCATCGCCATCAATCCGAATTACGACGACGCCATGCAATATCTCCAGTTGGATTATCGTCTGCAGTCGGAGCAGGAGTGCGGCAAGGACGCAGAGGCTGCGCGCAAGAAGGACCTGGCAATGGCGGATGAGTGGAGCCAGAAGGCGATGGGCGCCCGTAAGGCAAACGAAGCTGCCAAGGAGAAGAAGGCCGAGACCGGCGGCGTCACCATGCAGTAGTAGCTTCTTCATGCAGATCTGAAAAGCCTCCCCTTGCGGGGAGGCTTTTCATTTGGCGCAAGGCCCTGACTTTCAGCCCATCTTGCTGGTCATCCTCAGTTTCGTATCCTCCGGTTCGTTCCTCCGGCGGAGACGGCGCAGCAGCAATTCTGAGGCGAAATGGACGCTACTCCGTCCAGCGGCGAAAGACCAGCGAGCCGTTTGTGCCGCCGAAGCCGAACGAGTTCGACAGCGCGCAGTCGATCTTCGCAGCCTTAGGCGTGTTGGGTACGTAGTTCAGCCGGCAGGCGGGGTCGGCATCGCAGAGATTTGTTGTGGGCGGGGCCGTCTGGTTCAGCATCGCCATCACGGTGATGCCCGCTTCCAGTCCGCCCGCTCCGCCCAGCAGGTGCCCGGTCATCGATTTGGTGGAGCTGACCAGCAGTGTGTGGTTCAGCGCACGTTCCCCGAAGACATTTTCGATGGCCTTCGATTCAAGCGCATCGCCCAGAGGGGTGGAGGTCGCATGCGCATTGACGTAGTCGACCGCGTCCGGCGAGATGCCTGCGGACTTGATGGCTGCATTCATCGCGCGGAAGCAGCCCTCGCCCTCCGGAGCCATACCGGTCATGTGGTATGCATCGGCGGACATGCCGTATCCGATGACCTCAGCGAGGATCTTTGCGCCGCGTGCCCGCGCGAACTCCAGCTCTTCCAGGATCAGCATGCCGGCGCCCTCGCCAACGACGAAGCCGTCGCGGTCCTTGTCGAAGGGACGACAGGCATGCGTGGGGTCCTCATTGCGCGTGGAGAGGGCCTTCATGGCAGCAAACCCCCCCACGCCCATGGGCGTGATGGCCGCCTCGGTGCCGCCGGCGATCATGGCGTCGGCATCGCCGCGCTGAATGATGCGGAACGCATCGCCGATGGAGTGCGCCGAGGAGGTGCACGCCGTTGCCGTGGCCTCATTGGGCCCGCGTGCGCCGAAGCGGATGGAGACGTGTCCCGCGGCGAGATTCACGATGGAGCCGGGGATAAAGAATGGCGAGATCTTGCGTGGCCCGCCCGCCAGCATGGCTGAGTGCTCCCGCTCGATTACGTCGAATCCGCCGATGCCCGAGCCGATGTGCACGCCCACGCGGTCGTGGTTGGACTCATCGATCTTCAGGCCGGAGTGGTCCATTGCCTCCTGCGAGGCGGCGATGGCGAAGTGGATAAAGCGGCCCATTTTACGGGCCTCTTTCTTGTCGATGAAAGTGAGCGGGTCAAAGTCCTTCACCTCGGCGGCAAAACGCACCGGATGGCCGGTGAGATCAAAGGCCTGGATCTCCGCCATACCGCTTCTGCCGGCGAGCAACCCCTCCCAGACCTCGGCTACTGTCCGGCCCACCCCGCAGATAAGACCGAGGCCGGTGACGACGACGCGACGTTGCGCGTTGCCCATCGATTGGCTTTCCCCCATTTGCTACTTGCCCTTCTGGCTCTTCTCGATGTAGTCGACCGCGTCCTTCACGGTCTTGATCTTCTCGGCGTCCTCATCGGGGATCTGAATGTCGAAGGCCTCTTCAAACTGCATGACCAGCTCAACGACGTCGAGCGAGTCGGCGCCGAGGTCCTCCTGGAAACTTGCGCCGGGGGTGACTTCGGCTTCATCGACCTGAAGCTGCTCGACGATGATCTGCTTTACCTTTTCATCAACTGCTGCCATGCGGTTTCTCCTGTAGTGCCTTCAAATTACTGCCGGAAAATTAAGCGCTGCGCCGGACATACGCAAGCCATTGGATGGCGCATCCCGACCGTAGGCGCAAGACTTAACGATACCGAGCGCCTAGGAGAGTGTAAAGCAAAGCGGACGCGCCGTCAGGCCTCGTCTTCCGCGGCCGCCAAAGAAAATCCGGTGGGGTTGAACTCATCCTCGAATCCAGGCAGGCTGGGAGCCGGGTCGGAGACCTCTCGTAACGTGCGATTGATCGCTCGCGTCCGTACGCCGAGCTTCTGGATCGTGTTCTGCACCGTGCCCACCTGGCTCTCCATCTTACCCATCAGAACCTCGAACGTCTTGAACTCCGTCTTCGTCCCCTCCAGGATCTTCCACACCTCGTCGCCCTTCTCCTGCAGCGCAAGCATATGGAACCCCATCTGGAAGCTGGTCAAAATCGCAGAGAGCGTCGTCGGCCCCGCAATCGTCACGTGGCACCTGGACTGAATCTCCGCCTGCAGTGCGTCCCGCCGGATTACCTCGGCATAAAGGCCCTCCGTCGGCAGAAACATGACGGCATAGGGAGTGGTCGCCGGCGGGTTGATGTATTTGTCGCATATCTTTTCCGCCTGCGTACGGATGGAGTTTTCGAACGCCCTGCCCTCCCGTGCAATGGCATCCACGTCATTGGACTCATATGCCGCTTCCAGCCTCTCCCAGTCTTCCCGCGGAAACTTGGCATCGATCGGCATCAGGCGTTCCCCGGAACTGGTGGGTAAGCGGACCGCGAACTCCACCCGTTCCAGCGACCCTGGGCGCACGGAGGCATTCTCGATAAATTGTCCCGGCGCCAGCATCTGCCGCAGCAGCATTCCCAAGTGGACCTCGGCGAATCCGCCACGCGACTTGACGTTCGTAAAGATGCGGGAAAGACCGTCCACACCCTCCGAAAGTTTGGACATCTCGCCCAGCCCGGCGTGCACTTTGTTGAGCTGGTCCGTCACCTGCCCGAAGGATTCCGTCAGCCGTGTCTGCAGCGTTGCGTGCAACTTCTCATCGACTGTGGCGCGCATCTCCTCCAGCTTCGCGGCATTATCTGTGTTCAGTTTGTTCAGGCGCTCTTCAACCGAGGTCCGCAGCTTGTCCTGATGCACCGTGTTGCGCTCCATCAGGGAGATCAATTTGGCATTCACGGACTCCTCCAGCGCACGATGTTTCTCAACGGTCTCGCTGCGGAATTCCGAAAAGCTCTGGGAGATCGTGTGCATCCTTTGCTCAACGTCGCTGCGCAGGGTCGCTGCGGCGGTGGTATTGTCCTCGCGGAAGCTCTTCAGGTCGTCTTTGAGGCCCGCTCCGAGCGTCGCGATGCTCTCAATCACCTCTTTGCGCAACTGTGCCGCCGAACCGGCGTTATCCTCGCGTGTGCGTCGCGCCTCATCTGATACCAGCCGCGAAAGTTGCTCGGGAAGATGCGATAGGCCCGGGTCGGCCTCTCCTGCCTTAGGTTTACGCAGGGAAAGCACCAGCAGGAGGAGCACAGCGACAGCCTGGAGAATGACGAGAGCAAGAAGCATTCGATTTTCCTTCGCCTAGGCAGAATAGCACTCCCCGCAGCTGGTGCTATCGGTGGATTTCGGGTCAGGTCTGTGAAGAATCATCCACCGTGGAATCCAGCACCCGGTCCGCCAACTCCGCCACCTGCCGCGCAGCGGTCACCGTATGCACCCGCAGAATATGAGCGCCTGCCAGCAGTGCCGCCATGTTCGCCGCGGAGGTCGCAAACTCGACTTCAGGCTTCTTCTCCTCGCCACCCGGGCCCGCCCCTCCTCGCCGCCCGCTCGTCAGGAAGCTCTTCCGGGAAAGCCCCGCCAGCAGCGGATATCCCAGTGACCCGAACTCGCCGAAACCCGCAAGCAGCGGCAGGTTCTCGCCCATGATCTTCCCGAAGCCGAATCCGGGGTCCAGCACAATGGACTCACGGGCGATTCCCGCGCCCAGTGCGGCTTCGGCCCGCTCACTGAGTTCCCGCAGCACCAGCGGCACTACCTCTGCCCGTTGGAGCGCAGGCTGGGTCCTCCACTCGCTGGGACGCCCTCGGGTGTGCATCAGGACGTCCCCGCAGCCCAGTTCCGCGCACGCTTTTCCCATTCCCGGGTCCCACAGGTGGCCGCTTACGTCGTTGACGATCTCCGCGCCGGCCTCCACCGCCGCTCGTGCCGTCTCCGCATGGTAGGTGTCGATCGAAAGTACTGCTTCCGGCCGCGCAGCCATCACCAGCCGGATCACCGGCAGCACACGCTCCTGCTCCTCGCTTGCGGTGATGGCTACGGAACCCGGCCGGGTCGATTCACCGCCGATATCGATGATGTCGGCACCCTCGTCCAGCATCTCAAGCGCACGATCCACCGCCTCAGGCGCGGAAAAAAAACGTCCACCGTCGGAGAAAGAGTCCGGCGTCACATTGAGAATGCCCATCACGAGCGTTCGCTGGCCAAGCTCCAAATCACGGCTGCGAAGTCGCCATAAGAAACGTTTGCGTCGGGGAAAAGTCATATGAAATCGCTATGGTCCAACGTCGGCGACCGGACCCTTCACTCTCCATCTCACGTATGTTCATAAAGTTAGAGTCGTATGATCGCCTCGTCGGCCGCGCACGGCAATAATGCAAAATTGTGGTTTTTTTGTTTCCCCTTCGAAGTAGGTTAGGGCATAATTCTTTGTAGACTTGCCGACCTATATGAGACAAGCCTAAAAGGCTTCGCCCGGTCCCCAGGAGACTGCAGAGCGGTTGGGGGACCCGGAGGCTCCATTGAATCTTGCATTCCTTCCAGACCTATCTGCCCTGGCCATCCTGATCCTGATCCTGGCACTGGTGCGCCGCCGTCATTCGGATGCTCGCGCCGACGCTTGGCTCTTGGGGTTATCGTTCACGCTCGTCGAGTCGCTGGCGCACACCTTTTACGCGCCGCAGGGGATTCCCAGCCCGGCGCTGCACCTGATCGTGCTCGACTGCTACCTGATCGCGGGCCTGGTCTTCAACTGGGCAGCAGGAGATCAGCGCGTAGCGGACGGTTCGCGCCTGCTCTACTTGACGCTCAACGGCCTCGCGTTGATGGCGCTGACCACCATCTATGGTCTGAATCTCCGCATTGCCAAAATTTATCTGCCGCCCATCATCGTTGGTATGGTCGTCGGCGTGGTCAGCTCGCTGGTGCTGCGCAAAAACTGGCGCTATGCCCTTTTTTATCTGGTCGGCTGGGGAGCGATCGGTTTCCTGGTACTGCAGGGGCAGTTCCGGCCGGCCGTGTACTGGAGCCTGGCGTGCATGTACGCCATCGCCGCGGTCAACTTCTACCGCCGCCTGGAGGGCCGCAGCGCAGGACGTCTCGCAGTCGTGCTGGGCTTCTCCATCTGGGCCCTCTGCTTCTTCCTGCATCCGTGGATCGTGGAGCAGAGCGGCTACGCAGAGATCGCCTCGCATGTATGGAACATGCAGAAGTCGCTGATCTCCATCGGCATGATTCTGGTCATGCTTGAGGAGCAGGTCTCCAACAACGAATGGCTGGCGCTGCACGATGAGCTGACCGGTCTGCCCAACCGCCGCCTCTTCGCAGCCCGGCTTACCAACGCAATTCAATACACGGACAGCCGCCGAAGCAGCCTGGCGCTTGTAGTGCTGGATCTCAACGACTTCAAGAAGATCAATGACACCCTCGGTCATCCCGTGGGCGATCAGGTGCTCCGTGAGGTCGCCATGGCGCTGCGCAAGAACATCCGCGCTACAGACACCGTGGCTCGCCTCGGCGGGGACGAGTTCATCATTGCAGCCACCGATATGCCCAACGAGGAGACGGTGGAGCGCTTCACCGACGCCCTGCGCCAGGCCATCGAGCGGCCTATGCTGGTCAATGACCGGCCTATGGTGGTGGGTGCCAGCTTCGGTTTCGCCATGTACCCGCGCGATGCCAAGGATGCCACCAAGCTGCTCCGCCTCGCGGACCAGCGCATGTACGGCATCAAGCGGCGTCCCGTCTACCCGGCGCAGATCGACGCAGCTTCCAAAATCGTCGCCCAGGCATAGTCTCTTTCAGCCCACAAAGGATCACGCCCGTCAGCCAGGGCTCCGGCGTCTCCTTTGTGCGCCTTCCGCTAGGCGAAGATCACGGTCTTGTTCGCGTAGGAGAGGATGCGGTGGTCCAGGTGCCATTGCACTGCCCGCGACAGCACCATCCGCTCCAGATCTCGCCCCTTCTGGATCAGCGAGGGCAGCTGGTCGTTCTGTGAGATCCGTGCCACGTCCTGCTCGATGATTGGCCCCTCGTCCAGCACCTCGGTCACGTAGTGGCTGGTCGCGCCAATCAGCTTCACCCCGCGGGCAAAGGCCGCATGGTACGGTCGTGCGCCGGTAAATGCAGGCAGAAACGAGTGGTGCACATTGATGATCCGCCGCGGGTACGCCTCTACAAACCCCGGCGAGAGGATCTGCATGTACCGCGCCAGCACCACCAGGTCGGCGCTATGGGCCGCCAGCAGCTCCAGCTGCGCTGTCTCCACCGCCCCCTTGTTCTCCCGCGTCACCGGCATATGGTGGAAGGGAATGCCGTGGAACTCCGCCAGCGCCTGCGCGTCGGTGTGATTGCTCACAATCAGCGCCAGGTTGCACTGAAATTCGCCTGTCTGATGCCGATGCAGCAGGTCCGCGAGGCAGTGCAGGTACTGTGAGACGAACAGGGCCACGTTCTGCACCCGGCTGGCAAATTCGATACGCCAGTTCATGCGGAACTCACGCGCCACCGGCTCAAAGTCTGCACGAAACATTGGCTCGGTGAAGTTCGTCGACTCGGTTGCGAACTCGACCCGCATGAAGAACAGGCCCAGCTCGGCGTCCTGGTGCTGGTCGGCGTTCAGAATGTTAACGTCGTAACGCTGTACGAGGAAGTTGACGATAGCTGCCACCAGACCTTTGCGGTCCGGACAGTCGATCAGCAGAATGGCGGTCTGGGCGTCGGGCATGTCCGCATCCCAGATTAGCCCATTCCTCCGCCGTCGCCCACCTGTTGAGGATCAGGGCTTCTGGTCGGCGTCCATCCAGCCGTGCAGCTGCATCCAGTTCACCAGCAGCTCCGGCGTCACCGTCAGCTCGTGCTGGCCCGGCCTCGCATCTTGGCCCATGTGCGTCCCATGCTGTCCTATCTCAAAGATATGCAGCTCAGCCGGGACGCCGGCGCGTTTCAGTGCGATGTAGAACTCGGCGGCATTCAGCGAGCTGACCGTCTGGTCTGCCGTCGTCGAATAGATGAAGCACGGGCTTGTGTCCGCCGTAACATGTTTCACTGGATCGACCGCATCAATCACGGTCTGCGTCGGATGCTCCCCCAGAATCGATGCCAGCGGTGTCTTGCCCTCCAGTGAGTTGATGTCCAGCGAAAGCCCGCCGTAGGAGATGATCGCGAAATCCGGCCGGTCCGATTGCTGTTCGATCGGGTCCTTCGCTGCCGGGTTCGCTGCGTGATGCATGGTTGCCATATAACCCACCAGATGTCCGCCCGCTGAGAAGCCCCAGATGCCGAGCTTGTGGGGATCGATTCCGAGCTCAGTCGCATGCGCCCGCACGTAGCGGATTGCGCGCGACGCATCCAGCATCTGGGCCGGATACACATACGCCGGCGCAAGCCGGTACTCCAGCACGAACGCCGCCACGCCGTGCGCTGCTAGCCAGCGCGCCTCGTACGCGCCCTCCTGCTCCATCACCAGGTGCGTGTAGCCGCCGCCCGGCATCACGATTACGGCTGCATGAGGGGTTGTGCCGCCTGCGGCCGGATAGGTGAAAAGCTTGGGCACATCTCCTTCGCTGGTGCCATGCGCCAGCGGCGCGCCATCGGGCCACAGCACGATCTGCTTCGCAAAGCCCTTTGGTGGCGCTGTCGTGGTTGCTGCGGGCAGGGCGTCTGGCTTTGCGGCCGTCTGCGCCGTCATCGGCAGCACCAGCAGCAGGGAAGCGGAGGCCAAAAGAAGAGAAGCGGAGAGAGAAGGGAAACGCGCTGATTTCATGGCCAACAAAGCATACCGCACCAAACCGTTGATTCGCTGATCGGCTGCTTCGCCGCCGGTTAAACGAAAACGCCAGAAGCCTCGCGGCCTCTGGCGCTTCATCCTTGACGTAGCCACGCAGTCTAGCCTTCTTTCGTGTCCTGCGGCGCTGCCTTTGGTCCGGCTTTCGCCTCGCCTCCAGCGCTGCCTCGAACCCGCCTTGCGGCTGGCCCTCCTGGATACGATCTTCCGGCTCTCATCGTCTGCCGGTCCTACGGCGCTGCCTCCGGTCCGGCTCTCGCCTCGCCCTTGGCCCTGCCTCAGATAGAGCTTGCGCCCAGTCCTTGGGAACCTGCCTCCGACTCTCGCTGCCTACCCCTGCCCTCCGGCGCTGTCGTTGGCTCGGCTTTCGCTTTGCCCTCGACCCTGCCTCGACCTGGGATTCGACTCACGTCTCCCTCCAGCTCATCAGGCCTGAACCTGCAACTTTCCGTCATCGCGTCGATTCTCTGGCTGCCGTCGCGCCTTGGTTTGGGGCTCGCGCCCTTTGGCTTCCACCTTGCGGCTTCCGCCTCTCCTTGGCCCTTCGGTTTCGTCCTCAGTTCGGCCTCACGACCGCCCCGCGGACTTCGCTCTCAGGCTGTGCCTCCGCTGCTGGCTTGCGCCTCTCGCTTCCGCCCAACCCTCCTGCTGCCTTCCGGCTCCGGCACTCGACTCCAGGCTTGCGCCTTTTGTCTCCTGCCCTTGCCTTCGGCCAGCCTTCTGGCCTGCTTCTCTCCGGCGTTCCGGCTCTCGCCCTTGCGCCTTCGTGTTGAAGCGGCCCTGTGGCATGCCTTTGACCTGTCGTAACCGCCTGCTTGCGCCTGCAGCCCCGTCTGGCCCTCGGCCGGTTTCCGGAGCTCGCGCCCCTTTCCCCGGTTCCTCCGGCATCGGCCTGAGGCTTGTGCCTCCGCTGACTGTTCCAGCCTTGCGGCCTTCACCTCTCGCGGCTGCCAACTCCCTCCGGCCTGCGGATCATCGGGCTCTCGATCCTCAATGGGCTTACGCCCTTCGGAATCCGCCCTGTCGCCGCTTCCCACCTGCGTTTGGCTTGCGCCTCCCGCCGTTCTGGAACCGGCCTTCCGATCCTGCCTCGGCGTCCCCTCTCTGCTGACTGCCGGCTCGCGCCTGCATCCAGCTCTCGGGTATTCCGTTCTGGATGGACTCTCCGGCTTGCGCCTTTGCTCCCATCTTTCCGGTGCCTTCCGTGACCGTTCTTGCGACCGGAGCTTTCGCCCCTGCCTCTCGCCCGGTCCTTCCGGACTTGCCTTCCGGTTCCGGCTCTCCTGTGCCTGGCTTGCGCCCTGCACTCTCGATCCGTCCGTCCAGCTTGCCTTTGCGTCTGCCTTTGGACTTTCGTCCTCCGGCTTTCACTCCGGCTCCGCCGCGGGCTCGGGCAGCTGATTGAACTCTCGGCTTGCGCCTGCTGTTCTTGCCGTCCGGGCCCTTTCGAATCCAACCGACGATCTACTGCGTGGTCATCGATTGGTGAGAACACTAGGCCTGGTTAATCTGTGCACGCAAGTGCAAATCCCCTGAATTCTGTGGATATCTTTGCAGACGTGTGAACGCGGTCACAGACGCCGAATTCTCAACCAACCGCCCGGTCCCTTTGCCGAGATGCAGGACGAACCACGGCTCCATATTCGGCATCCAACGGCCCATGGCAGCGCCAGCCACAGAGCCCCGGGACCTTCAGCCAGAGCGCGAGCCCGAGTCCGCCCGGCCTTCCGGCACTCAGCCCCACCTGGTTCCGGGCCGTTGGGAGAGAGAAGGGAAAGAGTCGCGTCAGGTGGATTCGGATAGCACAACGGCCAGGACCAGCCGCACTCTTTTCTTCGTGATGATGGGCATCATCGCCGCGGCAATCGCACTCTTCCTCATTCTTCATCCGCAGCCGGGAGACTGAGTCGCGGAGCGGAGGCCGCCGCGTAGAATGGCTGCGTGAAGCGTTTCTTCACCTTCGCTTTGGGGGCTCTCGCGATGGCCGCCGTCGCACTGATCTCAATGTTCATCACCATGCGCATCGCGATCCATGGCCGCGAAGCGGTAGTGCCCAGGCTCACAGGGATGTCCGTGGCGGATGCCGCACGTGAGGCGGGGCACGTGGGCCTCAGCCTTACGATCGAGAACCGGTTCTATTCAAGTGAAGTGCCCGCGGGGCGTGTTCTGGCGCAGGACCCTTCCCCCGATTCGCGTGTGCGCCGTGAATGGCCGATCCGGGTGACGGAGTCGCTGGGAGCGCAACGGGTCGACGTGCCGGATCTGACCGGTGAGTCTGAGCGGGCTGCCACGGTATCCATCCGTCGGCTGGCGCTGGAGCCGGGCGTAGTGGGGCGGTTGGCTGTAGGCGGCGATCCCGACGTTGTGATTGCACAGACGCCGGAGCCGAACTCTGCCGGTGCCACCGGCCCTCGCGTCAGTCTGCTGGTAAGCGATGCCGCCGCTCCAGCCGCGCAGGCTTGGGTGATGCCGCAGTTGGTCGGGCTGACCTATGCCGAGGCCGCAGGACGCGCTGCCTCGACCGGCCTCCAGATACAGGCCACTTCGTCTGCAGTCCCGGCGCCGCAGCCTGGCGCCGGCCCCGAGCAGGCCGCTCCTGCACCGGCCCCGCCCTCGGTAATTCATCCCGGCAGCATTGTTACCGCGCAGACACCGGCCGCCGGCTTCAGAGTGCAGCAGGGCGACGTTGTGCACGTCACGGTGCAGGAGCCGGCTGCTGCACCGGCAACCGCAGCCGAACCGATGGCGGTCACTATTACCCGCGCGAACTGACGCATCTTCCAAATTCCAGGCGCCTCCCGTCTTGCTGCTCGCGCCACCGTCGGGCTAGACTTCCAGCCATGCGCCGTCCATGGAAGCCCCTCGCCGCCCTCTCCGCCGTGCTGTTTGCCGCCGCAACTACTGCACTGCCTGCGCAGGACTGGGCAAAGGCGCAGCTTGAGAAGTCTCCCCGCCATCGCGAGTACGTTCCGCTCAAGCACGACGGCCGCACCGTGAATACCTTTGTCGTATATCCGGAGGTGAGCCATAAAGCATCGGTGATCGTAATGGTCCATGAAATCTTCGGCCTGAGTGATTGGGCCAAAGAGATGGCCGATGAACTGGCGGCGCAGGGCTATATCGTCGTGCTGCCGGACCTGCTAAGCGGCGCAGGGCCAAACGGCGGTGGCACGGAGGCCTTTCCCGGGCAGGACGCCGTGACGCGAGCAGTCTCCGGGCTGAACCCCGAACAGGTGATGGCGGATTTGGACGCAGCGGCTGACTACGGCAAGAAGCTGCCCTCCGCCAATGGCAAGCTCTACGTCGCGGGCTTCTGCTGGGGAGGCGGCAAATCCTTCGCCTTCGCTACGCATCGTCATGACCTGACGGCCGCCTTCGTCTTCTACGGTCCGCCGCCCCCGGACGACGCGCTCAAGAACATCACCGCGCCGGTGTATGGCTTCTACGCAGGCAATGACATGCGTATCAGCGCAACTGTGCCGGCCACAACAGCCGCGATGAAGGCGGCAGGCAAGGAATACGAGACCATCATCTATGACGGCGCCGGCCACGGCTTTATGCGTGCCGGTGAGGCCCCCGACGCAAGCGATGCCAACAAGAAGGCGCGTGACGCAGGCCTGGCGAAGATGCTCGCGGTAATCAAAGGCGGCTCGGCGGCTCTGCTTGCGCCGTCGCGCGGAGACGCTTCTCTCGCCAGGGCAGTGGCGAAGTCCCCGATAAAGAAGACTGCGATGGCCCATGAGACTTCCAGCGCCATGGACTGTCATGACGCGTCCCCGGAGAGCGGCGGCGTTACGGGCAAAATGGACGAGATGGCTGCAATAATGAAGATGTGACCTTCGCGCGTACGGCCTCTCTTTCGTCGCTTCAGAACGAACTCGATCGCATCACCCAGCAGACTCGTGCCCTTGTGCAGCCGGAGCGCCTCGCCATCTCCGAGCGAGCCACTGCCGAGCTGATGGCCAGCAATATCGAGGACCGCGTGCTCGCCGTCGGCGCGGAGGCCCCTGAGTTTACTCTGCCCGATGCCCTCACCGGCAAGCCTGTGCGCTCCACCGATCTGCTCGCCCTGGGCCCGCTCGTTCTCAAGTTCTTCCGCGGCCGCTGGTGCCCCTACTGCATGACGGAGCTCGAGGCCTGGCGGGATCTGCATACGCAGGTGCGCGCCGCCGGAGCGCTCCTCGTCGCCATCTCCCCGCAGAACCGCCGCCACAACGACTTCACCATCCAGCAGCACAGCCTGCCGTTCCCGGTGCTCTGCGACGCGGGCGCCGAGGTCGCCGCCCAGTTCGGCATCGCCTACACCGTCAGCCAAGAGCAGCGCCGCTACTACGAGAGCATCCTCGTCAACATCCCCTTCGTAAACTCCGGCGCAACCTACACCACCGGAACGGAGGCAAGCTGGCGCCTGCCGCTGCCCGCCACCTTCGTCCTCTCACCCGACGGCCGCATCATCTTCTCCGAGGCGCACGCCGACTTCCGCGTCCGCCCCGAACCCGCCGACGTTCTGTCCGTGCTGCACAAGATCCAATCGCGCTGACGGTTATTTGCTGGAGCGATACCGCCGGATCAAATTCGTCGTCGACGAATCATGCTTCATCTCCGGCTCGCTTGGCGCTTCCAGCTCACCCAGGATCTTCGTCGCCAGCACCTTGCCCAGCTCCACGCCCCACTGGTCAAAGGAGTCAATGCTCCAGATCACACCCTGCGTAAACACCGCATGCTCATACAGCGCGACCAGCTGACCCAGCACAAACGGCGTCAGCGTATCCGCCAGAAGAACATTCGACGGCCGGTTGCCCTCAAACACGCGATGCGGCACCAGCCAGTCCGGAGTGCCCTCGGCCTTTACCTGCTCGGCTGTCTTACCGAAGGCCAGGGCCTCCGCCTGCGCAAAGACATTTGCCATCAGCATGTCATGGTGCCGCCCCAGCGGGTTCAGCGTCTTGGCAAAGCCGATGAAGTCGCAGGGGATCAGCCGCGTGCCCTGGTGGATGAGCTGATAAAACGAGTGCTGGCCGTTGGTGCCGGGCTCGCCCCAGAAGATCGGGCCGGTATCCGCGTCCACATGCGTTCCCGCCAGCGTCACATGCTTGCCGTTGGATTCCATGGTGAGTTGCTGCAGGTACGCGGGAAAGCGCTTCAGATATTGCTCGTAGGGCAGTACGGCCACCGTCTGCGCGTCGAAAAAGTCCGTGTACCAGAGCGTCAGAAGCCCCATCAATGCGGGCAGGTTCTTCTCAAACGGCGTCGTGCGGAAGTGCACGTCCATCGCGTGGAAGCCCGCCAGCATGGCGCGGAAGTTCTCCGGGCCGATAGCGACCATGGTCGAAAGCCCGATGGCGGAATCCATGGAATACCGTCCGCCCACCCAGTCCCAGAAGCCGAACATGTTCTCTGTGTCGATGCCAAACTTCGCTACCTCTTTTGCATTCGTCGAGATGGCCACGAAGTGCTTGGCGACAGCGGCCTCCGCAGCACCTGAGGCAAGGAACCAGTCCCGCGCCGTGTGCGCATTGGTCATCGTCTCCAGTGTGGTGAAGGTCTTTGAAGCAATCAGGAACATCGTCTCGTCGGCTGCGAGATCGCGCACTGCCTCCGCAAAGTCCGTGCCGTCCACGTTCGAGACGAAGCGGAAGTTCATATCGCGCTGGGAGTAGTGCTTCAACGCCTCGTACGCCATCACCGGTCCGAGGTCCGAGCCGCCAATGCCAATGTTGATGACGTTGCGAATGCGCTTGCCCGTGTGTCCCTTCCATGCCCCGGAGCGGATGCGCTCGGCAAAGCCGGCCATCTTGTCCAGCACGGCGTGCACCTCGGGCACCACATCCACCCCGTCGACAAAGATCTGCTCACCCTTCGGCGCGCGCAGCGCCACATGCAGCACTGCACGGTTCTCCGTAATGTTGATCTTGTCGCCGCGGAACATCGCCTCGATGCGGTCGCGCAACCCGGACTCATGCGCAAGCTGCATCAGCAGGTCAAGGGTCTCGTCCGTCACGCGGTTCTTCGAGTAATCGAGAAAGATCCCATCGGCCTCGGCCGTCAGGCGCGTGCCGCGCGCTGCATCCGCCGTAAACAGCTCACGAAGATGGAGCGTCTGGATCTGTTTCGCATGTGCGCCCAGCGCCTTCCATGCCGGACGCCGATCGAGGGGGGCGATGCTTGAGGTCTCGGCCATAGGCGTCAATTTTCTCACAGCGGTAAGAACGCTATGGTCCGTTGCGCGGTCCCGCGCTGGCCGATTTTCGGACCGGATTTGCACCATCCCCAAGTGTGCGGTTATCGTAAGAGATAGTCCGGCTATCGTTCACCTCCCCGATAGCGTGACAGAGGAGTGAACCAGTGATCTCCGCCCCTATTCGCCGCCCTGTCCTGAGGACCGCTCCTCCCGCGACCAGTCCCCTCGCTTCCCGCCCTTTTTCTTCCCCCCCCGCGGTCCCGGCGTCTGCACCGGCGCCTGAGTCGGCATCACCCGGAAACGGCGCTATCTCATCGACCGATCTGGAAGCCTTTGCCGGTGATCCGAATTTTATGACCTCACTGGCGCGCGGGCTGCTGGTCATCCAGGCCTTTACGCCGCAGACGCCGCACATGACGATCTCGCAGCTCGCGGCCAAGACCAGTCTTTCGCGCGCCGCCGTGCGCCGCTGCCTTTATACCCTCAGCAAGCTGGGCTTCGCCGGGGTGGAGGATGGATCGCGCTATGCGCTCCGGCCTCGCATGCTGGCGCTCTCCAACACCTATTCGTCCTCCAACCCGCTCTCCAAAGCCGCCCAGCCCATCCTGGAGCGCATGTCCTCCGCTCTGCGCGAAAGCTTCTCGGTTGCCACGCTGGACAGCGAGGACATCGTCTATATCGCGCGCTCCTCGGTCTCGCGCGTCATGTCGGACGATCTGCACATCGGCAGCCGCCTCCCGGCATATTGCACCAGCATGGGCCGCGTGCTGCTGGCCTACCTCCCGGCAGAGCAGCTGGAGCAGTATCTCGCCAGGGTGAGGCTCGTCGCTTACACGGCGCGCACCGTCTCCAGCGTGGAGAAGCTGCGGCTGGTGCTGCGCAACGTCCGGCGTCAGGGCTACGCGCTGGTGGATCAGGAGTACGAGGTCGGTCTCCGTTCGCTCGCAGTGCCCATCTACTCCTCCACCGGGCGGGTGACCGCGACGCTGAACCTCAGTGGCAGCTCACCCCGTATGCCTGTGTACGAGATGCAGAGCCGCTTCCTTCCGCACCTGCGCAACGCCGCCGCGGAACTGGGCGCATTCCTGCGATAAGGCCGGCGCGTTAGTTTGCGCTGGCGCTTGCACTGGCGCCCGGCGCCGGCTCCAGCCGTTTGTCGATCTTTGGTACAGGAATACGCTGCGCCAGCGGCGTCATTCCGCCGGAGCCCGGCGAGTGCGGCATCAGGGCCAGGTAGACCATCGCGGCTACGCCGAAGCCCACAAACCATGCGAGCTTGAACAGCACCTCGAATTGAGGCAGAAAGCGCCCTACCAGTGCCGCAGCCACACCGGCCAGCAGTGCGATCACAGCTCGCGGATTGACGCCGTTCTGGTACTCGTACTGGCCTTCGCGATGATATAAATCCTCGACGTCCAGCCGCGTCTTGCGCAGGAAGATGTAGTCGGCGATCATGATGCCCGCCACCGGCCCCAGAACGGCGGAGTAGTCCACCAGCCAGCCAATGTAGTTATGCGAGCTGGACATCAGCCGCCACGGCATAATCAGCAGCCCGATCGCGCCGGTAATCAATCCGCCGGTGCGGAAGCTGATGAAGCGTGGAAACAGGTTGGCAAAATCGTTCGACGGGCCCACGACATTCGCGCCGATGTTCACGTTTAAGGTCGCCACCAGCAGTGCAATCAGGCCCAGGAATGCGAGAAACGGCTGGTTGAATTGTCCCAGCAACTCCACCGGCGACCAGATCGCCTTGCCGAAGATCACCGTCGACGCCGACGTGCATACAATCCCCAGCATGGAGAACAGCGTCATCGCCACCGGCAGCCCAAAGGCCTGGCCTACGATCTGCGCGCCCTGCGACTTTGCGTAGCGCGTGAAGTCCGGAATGTTCAGCGAAAGCGTCGCCCAGTAACCCACCATCCCCGTCAGGGCAGGGAAGAAGAACCGCACGAACTCCCCGCTCGAATGGAACTGGTCCGGCGCCGCCAGCAGTGGGCCCACGCCGCCCGCGCGATGCAGCACAAAGCCCAGCAGCAGCAGCGACATCAGGATCATGAATGGCGCCGAGTAGCTCTGCAGGAAGCGGATCGACTCCACTCCGCGCCATACGACATACATGTTCAGCGCCCAGAAGCCGAGGAAGCAGATCCATGTCACCGCCGGCATCTGCGTTGTGCTCGGTGCCATCACATTCACCATCTGCGCAATCGCCGTGCCGCCGATCCACGACTGGATGCCGAACCATCCGCAGGCGACCAGCGCCCGCAGGATCGCCGGAATGTTCGCGCCCTTCACCCCGAACGGCGCGCGCACAAACACAGGGAAGGGAATGCCGTACTTCGCGCCCGCATGCGCATTCAGCACCATCGGGACCAGCACGATCAGGTTGCCCAGCAGGATCGTTCCGATGGCTTCTTTCCAGTTCATGCCGCCGGCGATCAGGCTCGACGCCAGCATGTACGTCGTCACCTCCATGGACATGGAGAACCACAGCGCAATGTAGTTGTACGTCGTCCAGTGGCGCTGCTCGTCCGTCGTCGGCGCAAGGTCGGGATTGTAGAGCTCTGGGTCAGCCCGCAGGTTCGATGCGTCGGTCAGGCTTGCACGGCCTTCAGGATACAAAGTCATCCAGCGAGGACCTCACCCAGCCCGCGATGCAGATACTGTCCACGGCCCACGCGCCCCAGGAATTTGCCGCCCTCTACCACCAGCTCGCCGCGCGAGAACACCTGCCGCGCATTGCCCTTCACCTCAAAGCCCTCAAAGATAGAGTAGTCGGTGTGCATGCTTTGGGTCGCTGCCGTAATCGTATACTTCGCCTCCGGGTCCCAGATGAGAATATCCGCGTCGGAACCAGCCGCCAATACCCCCTTTCTGGGATACATCCCGAAGATCCGCGCCGGCGCCTCCGCCGTCACCTCCACAAACCTCTCCAGCGAGATGCGCCCCGCATTCACGCCGCGATCGTACGTCAGCTGCATCCGGTTCTCAATTCCCGGGCCGCCGTTCGGAATCTTCGTGAACGCCTCGCGCCCCAGCGTCTTCTGGTCCGCAAACCGGAACGGGCAGTGGTCGGTCGAGACCACCTGCAGCCGGTCGTCCTTCACCGCCTCCCACAGCGGAGCCTGGTTCTTCTTCTCGCGCAGCGGCGGCGTAAACACATACTTCGCATCCTCAAAACCCGGCTTGCCCATGTCGTCCTCAATCGACAACACCAGGTACTGCGTACAGGTCTCGCCCATCGCCGGCAGCCCGTGCCTGCGCGCCGCCTCTACCTCCCGCATCGCCTCCTCGCAGCTCACGTGCACGATGTACGTGTTCGCCTTGCCCGCCAACTCGCTCAGCGCAAACACGCGGTGCACCGCCTCGGCCTCCGCAACCGGCGGCCGCGTCAGCGCGTGATATAGCGGTCCGGTGTGCCCCGCGGCCAGCGCCTGCTGCACAATCACATCGATGACCGTGCCGTTCTCCGCGTGCACCATTACCAGCGCGCCCAGCTCGCGCGTCCGCTGCATCAGCTTGAAGATCGTGGCGTCGTTCACCATCAGCACATTGGGATACGCCATAAAGATCTTGAAGCTCGTAATCCCGCGCCGCACCATCTCGTCCACGTCGTCCAGCCACGCGTCGTTCGGCCCCAGGTCCGTCACCGCCATGTGCAGGCCGTAGTCGATGCATGCCTTGCCCTCGCTCTTGGCACGCCACGTGTCGAAGGCCTCACCCATCGGCCTGCCCATCGATTGCAGCGCAAAGTCGATCACCGTCGTCGTCCCGCCGATCGCCGCCGCCCTCGTGCCCCACTCATAGTCGTCCGCCGACACCGTCCCGCCGAACGGCATATCCAGATGCGTGTGCACGTCGATCCCACCCGGCATCACCAGCATCCTGGTTGCGTCCACCACCGTGTGCCCTGCCGCGTCGATCCCCGCGGCCACGCGCGCAATCGTCTCGCCCTCGATCAGCACATCGGCGAGCTGTCGGCTCTTTGAACTTACAATGGTTCCATTCTTGATAAGGGTTCCCATAGAAAATTCCTATCGAAGTTTTGCGAGCACGGATTCACCGAAGCCAAAATCATAGCCCGTAATGGTTTGGAACTCTTCAGGTCCCAGTTCCTTGAGCGCAAATGTCAGAGCCTCTTTGAACAGCGTCTCATCGTCCGGGCTTAACAAGAGCTTCGAGTCTTGATCAAGTCGATCAATCAACGTCTTTGCATCGGCGCGTCTTGGGGTAGGGAAACGATTCGCCGCGAATCCACCCCAGGCTTCGACGAGCACGCTCCGAAGCATCGCACGGGTCTCGTGATCGAAGTTCATCATCTATCCCGCCACGTCCGGTGCCTTGTACTCTTCTCCGGCCCGCTCGGCCCACGTCTCCGCCGCCTTGCCTGTAGGTCGCTCCACCATCGTGATACATCCGTCCACCGGGCACACCAGCGAGCACAGATTGCAGCCCACGCACTCCGTCTCATCAACGCGTGGAATTCGCTCCAGCGACGTCGCATACGGCCCCACGTGTGCCTTCGCGCCATCCAGCTTCGCGATTGGAGTGACAGCAATCGATTCGCGCCCAGTCAACTGCGGTTTGGCGTGCACCTCCACATGCCCGTCTACCGGGCCGCTCACCCGATCCAGGTGAATGCATTGGTGGGCGCCGTCCCAGCACGCAATATGGCAAAGCTGGCAGCCGATGCACAGCGCCTCATTGATCGAGGCCACAATCCTGTAGTTCAGATTCAGGTGCTTCCACTCCGTCACGCGCGGCAGGCTCAGCCCGCGGAAGTCCTCAATCGTGGCGAATCCCTTCGCATCCATCCAATTGCTCAGCCCATCGATCATGTCCTCCACAATGCGATAGCCGTAGTGCATCGCCGCCGTGCACACCTGCACCGTGCCGCATCCCAGCAGGAAGAACTCCACGGCATCGCGCCAGTTCCCCACGCCCCCAATTCCCGACATCGGGATCGGCGCGCCATCCACATGGTCCGCATTCACCTGCTGAATCATGTTCAGCGCAATCGGTTTCACCGCCGGCCCGCAATACCCGCCATGCGAGCTCTTGCCGTCCACAATCGGCCGCGGCGCAAACGTGTCCAGGTCGATCCCCGTAATCGAGTTGATCGTGTTGATCGCGCTCAGCCCGTCAGCCCCCGCGCGCTTCGCCGCCCGCGCCACCGTGCGGATATCCGTGATGTTCGGCGTCAGCTTCACCAGCACCGGCGTCCGCGCCGCCTCCTTCACCCACTCGGTGATCATCTGCGCGTACTCCGGCACCTGTCCCACCGCCGACCCCATGCCGCGCTCGCTCATTCCATGCGGACAGCCGAAGTTCAGCTCCAGACCATCCGCGCCTGCGTCCTCAGCGCGCTTCACGATGTCATGCCACGTCTCGCGCTTCGACTCCACCATCAGCGACGCAATCACCGCCTGCTTCGGATACCGCTTCTTCACCTCCGCGATCTCGCGCAGGTTCACCTCGATCGGCCGGTCGCTGATCAGCTCGATGTTGTTCAGCCCCATCATCCTCTGTCCGGCCCAATCTACCGACGAGTAGCGCGAACTCACATTCGTAATCGGCTCGCCGATCGTCTTCCACACCGCTCCGCCCCACCCCGCGTCGAACGCCCGCATGATCTGCTCACCGCAGTTGGTCGGCGGCGCACTCGCCAGCCAGAAAGGATTCGGACAGCGAATTCCGGCGAAGTTCGTCGTCAGGTCAGCCATGCTTCGCCTCCAGCCACGCCGCGATCCCCAGCGCCGCGCGCTTCCCGTCCGCCACTGCGTCCACCACCTCGCGACCGCCGTTCACGCAGTCGCCGCCGGCAAAGAACTTCGGATTTGTCGTCTGCCCCGTCCTGCGATCCACCACTACGCGTCCCTTCTCCAGCTTCACGCCACGCGCCTGCTGCAGCAGCTCCACCAGCGGCGACTGCCCGATCGCCGGAATGATGACGTCGCATTCGATCGTGAACTCCGACCCTTCCACCGGCCTTAACCTGCCGTCCACACTCATCGCCACCTCGGCGCAGGCCAGTGCAATGCCTGTCTCCCGCGTCTCCAGTCTCGTTGGCAGCGTCTCCCACTCGAACCGCACACCCTCCTTTAATGCATGCTCATACTCGAAGTCGAACGCCGAGATATGCTCTCGTTGCCGCCGGTACAGAATCGTCACCTCGTCCGCGCCCAGCCGCTTCGCCGCCACAGCAGCATCGATCGCTGTATTCCCCGCGCCAATCACCACCACCCGCGACGCCACACTCACCCGCTCACCCGTCTTATATCCGGCAATAAACTCCAGCGCGTCCAGAACTGCGGAGGCGGCAAATGCAGCCCCCTCTACCTCCAGCCGCTGCATCGCGCCCAGCCCCACACCCAGGAAGACCGCGTCATATTCGCGCTCCAGCTGGCTCAACACGCCACCATCGATCTCGCGTGTCTCAAACCGCACACCCAGCTCGCGGATCTGCTCCGCCTCGCGCAGGCTGTCCTCGGCGCGCAGCTTGTACTCAGCCACGCCGTAGGTATTCAAGCCGCCCGTCAGCGGTCTCCGGTCCATCACCGTCACCTGGAAACCCTGCTGCCGCAGCTCCGCAGCGCAGGCCAGGCTTGCCGGCCCCGCGCCAATGCAGGCCACGCGCTCTTTGCGCTCGTCTCGCCCCCGCAGCGGGATCTTTCCGCCCGCCGCGTAGTACGTCTCCATCGCAAAGCGCTGCAGCCGGCCAATCTCAATCGCCCTCTCCTCGCGTCCATGCATTACGCATGTGCCCTCGCACAGCACCTCCACCGGGCACACGCGCGAGCAGCTCGCGCCCAGCACATTCGCCTCCAGAATCGTCCGTGCCGAGCCTGTCACATTCCCGCTGGCAATCTTCTTGATGAATCCCGGCACGTCGATATGCGTCGGACACGCCCCCATGCATGGCGCATCGAAGCAGTTCAGGCAGCGGTTCGCCTCCACCACCGCTGCGCGCGCGTCGAGCGGCGGATGTAGGTCCGGGAACCGCGCCGCAATCTCAGGATGTCCAACCGACGTACCGTTCACTTCTTTCCTTCCTGCTGCTATGCCTTCACCAACGCACCGTAAGCGTCCGGACGCCGGTCGCGGTTGAACTGCCATCCCTTCCGCACCTCGGCGATCAGGTCCAGGTCCAGGTCCGCCGTCACAACCTCCTCATTCTCTCGCGAACCCTCCGCAACAATCCTCCCGCGCGGATCGCAGAAGTAACTCTGCCCGAAGAACTGCCCGATCCTCCACGGCGCCTCTGTCCCCACCCGGTTCACCGCGCCCACAAAGTATCCATTCGCAATCGCCAGCGCCGGCTGCTCGATCCGCCAGATCGTCTCGCCCGGTCCGGCGATCACCGCCGACGGGTTGAACAGGATCTCCGCGCCCGCCAGCCCCATCACCCGCGCGCCCTCGGGGAAGTGGCGATCATAACAAAGGTAGACACCTATCTTGCAGAATCCCAGGTCGAACACCGGGAAGCCCAGGTCGCCGGGACGAAAGTAATATTTCTCCCAGAAAGCCGGCGGCCCATGCGGAATATGCATCTTGCGGTACGTCCCCACAAAGCCGCCATCCCGCCCGATCACCGCCGCGCTGTTGTAGAGGGCCCCTTCTTCGGCTGACTCCGCAATCGGCACCACCAGTGCTACGCCCAGCTCCTTTGCCAGGGCCATCATTCGCTGTGTCGTCGGCCCGTCTGGAATCGGTTCGGCGAATGCCTGCCAGCGCTGCGTCTGCTCGGCACAGAAGTAAGGCCCGTTCGACATCTCCTGCAGACACACAATCTGCGCGCCATCGGCTGCCGCCTGCCGAATCAGCGCGGCATGCTTCTCCAGCATCGGCTGCTTGATCGCGGCAGCGGAGGGGCCACCCGCATCCGCGGACGGGGCAAGGGCGTTCTGCGTCTGAATCAGGGAACAGCGGACCATGCGCGCCATATCCGCCCTTTGCCTCCTTCAACAGGGATTGTGGTTTGAATCTCCTGCCTGGCCTGCTCATCCGTGCATATCGTCAGCAGCATCGCTATGACTGAAAACGAGGACAGAAAGTGAACCTTAGCCCAGCCTTTCCTGCAAGTCAATCAACCCTTCCCTGAATGTGCGTTCGGGAAAGGAACAATCCGTTCCTGCCTAATCATCGCGTCGGCAAAGGGGTCTCCAGCAGCATTCTCACTGCGTCCTGATAGCTCATGGCGGGCACTTCGCGGTAGTCCGCAGTTTCGAATGTAGTTTGCTGCTTCACCGTCTTTACCAGCAGTGCGCGCACCGTCAGCCGCAGGTCGACGCTGCTTACGATCCACCGCTGTCCCCCGGCATTGGTCTGGTGGAGGACCACGGTTCCGCCTGGATAGATGTGGGCTACCAGCCCCCACCCGATATTGATGGCATGGGTCACCCGCCCCTCCAGGTGGACGACGTATTGCGCTCTGGGATCGATCCACGCGCGTCCCTCGAGCCCGGTCAACACTTCGGCCTCTAGGCTGGGTGCCGACCACTTCGGGTCCGGCTTGAAGTCCAGGACCACCAGCGGCGGATCGCCCGCCCGATGGTCCGGTCGTTGCGGCTGCCCCGGCACATAGCTCCATGTCATTGCATCCGGCATCAGCCTCAGCAGGGCCAGCCCTTTTTGGCGGTTCTGGTCTTCGCGTCGCACATGCCGCTCAAAATCATCCGGTGCGCCCAGCATGGCCTTCAGGCGGGAGCGTTCCGCCGCATCTTGCTCCGGCGTCAGCAGCCGGCCGTCGCGCCCGATGGTTCGCGCTACAGTGCCCTTGGGCGTCTCGATCTCATCGCGCATCTGCTCGCCCTTTTCGTCCACCTGGTGCTGCCGGTAACGGAGGTACGACCCGGGATGCAGGATCACCGCCTCTTCATTCTTTGTGCAGGCCACGGCCCAGCTCTTTGCCGGAACATTCAGCGGCGAGTCTGCCGGCAACTCCTGCGCCGCGGCGCCCATGCCGGCTGCGGCGGCCCATAGCATCGCCAGCCCAAGTCGCATCGCCGGCGCCCTTCTTTCTCGACCCCGTCCGGCAGCAGCACGCCGCATCGCCCGATCCATCCGCTCGTTGTATCCACCCATCGTCAGTTCAATTGGACGCATCGGCTGTTCGTGGGTTGCGCGGCGTCCTGCAATGGCTTTATCCCTGCGCGTGTCCAATTCGCCGTTTGCCTCAACGCCACCGTCTGGGTATAGTTCGCACAAGCACCATCATCGCAGACCGCGGAGCGCACAGGGCATGAAACCATCGGAAGGTTCCACCGTCATTGGTAAGTCTGTAACGATTCGCGGCGAAGTGTCAGGCCAGGAAGACCTCTGGATGGACGGCACGATCGAGGGCACCATTACCCTCTCCGAGGGTCGCCTTACCATCGGTCCCAACGCGAAGGTCCAGGCCGATCTGCAGGCGCACGATGTCGTGATCTACGGGCGGGTGGATGGCAAAGTCCGTGCCGCCGGCCGGGTGGAGCTGCGAGACTCCGCCGCTCTGCGCGGCGACATCCTTGCAGAGCGCCTCTCCATCGAGGAGAACGCCACGCTCAAGGGCCGTGTCGAGCTCACAGAGTCCTCCACTAAGTCGGCAGCCGGCGCGGAGAAGAGCGCCGAGCTCTTTCCCGCCGGCGGTGCCGCCTCCGCCTGATCCGGCCCCAGATGATCCCAGGAGAGAAACCAATTGCCCAGTTTCTTCGGCGGCAAGGATAAGACCGGCGGCGGACACGCCTCCAATGAACGCATACCGCGCCACTCCAGCGGCTGGGGGCAGATCCTCGACCGCATGCGCAAGCAGGAGTCGCTGCGCGTTCTCGATATCGGTCCGACCTCCTCAGGCAACATCAATCTCATTACCGCACTCGGCCACAGCATCTATCTAGCCAATCTGGTGGAGGACGGCGCAAAGCCTGAGTGGGTACTGCGCAATGACGATGGAACACCTGCGGGATTCGATGCCGAGCGCTTTCTCGCCACCCACCTCAACTTTTCGGGCCGCGGATTCGACATCGTGCTCTTTTGGGATACGGCGGACTATCTCCCCGAGCCTCTGCTCGCCCCCGTGCTCGACCGCCTCCATCAGGTCATGGCGCCCGGTGGAAGTCTGCTGGCTATGTTTCACTCCGCCAGCGGGCCTTCCCTTGGCCAGCCTGCTCGTACGGATTTCTGCCGCTATCACCTGACGGAGGAGAGTCAGGTAAAAGTTCAGCATGCCGGCGACTATCCTATTCTGAACACCTATACCAACCGACAGATAGAGAAGCTCTTCTCTGCATATAAGAGCTTCCGTTTCTTCCTGGGTAAGGACAATCTGCGCGAGGTGGTAGTAACAAGATAAAAGTGGGCTTATCTGGCCCACTTTATCGTTGCAATCTGCCTCGCGTCCTTTCCCGCCGGAAGCTCTGCGAACGGCCTACTTTGCCGCGGCCGACTTTGCGGAGCCTGATTTCGATGCAGCCTTCCGCTGCTCGGCCCAGCGCCGCTTCTGGCTTTCGGAGATACGCCGTCGCCCTTCGGCGCTCAGCGTATGGCGGCGGCGCGCCTTGATGACATTCTTGCTCCCCTTCGGGCGTCCCGGCCCCTTCATTACCTTTTCCGTATCTGCCAGCAGGGCCCGTGCCTGCTGCAACTTCGCAATCTGCGCATCGATCTCCGCAATAATCCGGCTCACTTCCATCGTGTCTCCTTTTACTCTGGGTCCCATATCTTTGGATGGCTGCCGGCCTTCGCACTAGGTCTTAGAAACGGCAACAACCGCAAAACCAACTTATTCCTAATGCAACTTAGAAAGAATACTAACTCGTAAGATGTACCGCAACCGGCTATGGAATAGCTTATTCAGCGCTTCACATAGTCTGCTGCCGGTCTTTGCGGATCTTTTGCCGTGCGATGTTAGACTGCCTTTCAATGCAGCAGCGGATTCCGGCTCATCTCTGGGGACTCGCGGCGCTCTCCGGAGTGCTTCAGGTACTGCCTTTTCCCATCGCCGGCCCCGTTCCGGCGTGGCGCACCGCCTTTTGCTGGATAGCGCTCGCGCCGCTGATTGCAGCTCTGCTCGGCGTCGGTAATTCGGAGAAGCCGCTGCGTATTCGCGATGGCGCATTGCTCGGCTACTGTGCCGGATTTCTCTGGTACCTCGGCAATTGCTATTGGATCTTTCGCACCATGCATTACTACGGCGGAATCTCTGAGCCTGTCTCTGCCGGCATCCTGGTTCTTTTCTGTCTCTATCTCGGCCTTTACCACGCGCTCTTCGGTTCGATCGTCGCGGCCCTTCGCTGCAGCCCTCTGGGCCGCACGGGTGCGCTCTTTCTAAGTCCATTCGCATGGGTCGCCGTGGAGCTTGCGCGCTCGCGTATTACCGGCTTTCCCTGGGATCTCCTCGGTACCGCCCAGGTGGATAACCTGGTACTTACTCGCATCGCCCCGGTTACCGGGGTCTATGGCCTCTCCTTTGTTGTCGCCGCCGTCAATGCTCTATGGCTTGCGCGATTTACCCTGCGCGAACGCCGCTACACGCGCGTTGTTCTGGCCGCGGTCTGCGCCGTGATTGTCATCGTCTATGTCGTTGCGCTGCGCCGTTTCTCGCGCCCTGTGCATGAAGGTACGCAGGCCATCGCCACGCTGGTGCAGCAGAACCTTGAGGTCGGCCAGGCCGCATCTACGGCAGGGCCTCCGTTGAGCGAGCAGCAGAAGCTCGAGCAGTTTTCGCAGCTGAGTCTCTTTCCGCCCATGAGTTATTGCGCAGGCATACCTGAGCTATCCTCCACGCAATGCATTCATGTCGTTCAGGCAATGCCCGATAACTCCCCGTCGCAGCCTGCAATTACCAATCTGATCGTCTGGCCCGAGGCCCCCAATGACTTCTTTGAGCGTGATCCCGCCTTCCGTTCTGCTATCTCAGGTCTCGCGCGCACTGCCAGGGCGCCGGTGATTGCTGGAGATATTGGTGTGGACCCCGCGCACTCTGCGCCCAGCGGCTACTATCTCTATAACTCGGCCGAGTTCATCCAGCCGGATGGCTTCATCGCCGGCCGCTATGACAAGATGCATCTTGTCCCCTTCGGCGAATACACCCCTTATAAGCAGCTCTTCTTCTTCGCCGGCAGCCTGCTCCAGAACGTCGGCCTCTTCGAGCCTGGAACGCAGCGCACGGTCTTCCTCACCGGCGGCCATCGCTACGGCACCTTTATCTGCTATGAGTCCATCTTCCCCGACGAGGTTCGCCGCTTCGTCGGCTTGGGTGCCGAGGTGCTGGTCAATATCTCCGACGATGGCTGGTACGGCGACACCAGCGCCGCCTGGGAGCACCTGAACATGGTCCGCATGCGCGCCATCGAGAACCACCGCTGGGTCCTGCGCGCCACGAACACCGGCGTTACTGCCGCCATCGATCCCTACGGCCGCGTCACCCGCTCTGTCGAGCGCCACCAGCGCACGGCACTCCGCGCAGGCTTCGACTTCGAGCACGACGTCACCTTCTACGCCGCGCATGGCGACTGGTTCGCCTATCTCTGCTCTGCCGTCACCGCCATCGCGCTCGGCCTTTCACTCAGGCGCAGGTCCGCCTGACGCGACAGCGCCGCTGCATGCCCGACTTGGGCGACGTGCCCCGAAATTACTGCGGCTGCTTGTCCTGCTCGGGCTGCTTCTTGCCCACGCCAAACAGCTTCTGGAAGAAGGTCCTCTTCTGTGGCGGCGCCGGCTGGCCGGAAGGCTGGCTCGGCGTTTGCACAGGCGCCTGACGTGGAGTCTGGTTCACTGGCTGGCCGGGGGGCGGAGCTCCCTGCGCGGGAGGCGGCTGCTGTGGATTCGCCGCCGGAGTTCCGTTGGGACCGCCTCCAAACAGCCGCTGGAAGAACGACAGCGGATTATCTCCCATATGGCTGCACGTCGCATTCGGCACCGTTCCGTCCAGGAACGCGATCGAAAAGTCCTCCGGACAGCTCGCATCCGCCGGCAGCCACGTGTTGCGGTCCACCGGAATCACCTCGACCCCATCCGGCGCAGAAAACGGCTTCACATCGGAGTACTGCGGCAGCTTGATCGCGCGGTTCATAAACTCCGCCCAGATCGGCGCCGCCGTGTCTGCACCCTGCACCGAATGCGTCAGCCCCTTGGAGATGTCGGTGTAGTCGTCATTGCCGATCCAGACGATGCACAGCAAGTTTGAGGTATACCCCGCAAACCACACGTCGTGGCTCGTGCCCGTCTTGCCCGCCGCCGGCGCGGTAAATCCGTGCGCGCGCGCCGAAGAGCCTGTGCCGAACGTCATCACGTTCTCCAGCAGCGACTGCGTCAGATACGCCACCTTCGGGTCCAGCACCTGCTTTGCTTCGGGCGTAAAGTCCGCCACAATGTCGCCGTTGGAGTTGCGCACGCTTGCCAGCATCCACGGCTTCAGGTGCACGCCGTTGTTGGCGAACATCGTATACACCCCGGCCATATCGATCGGCGTTGCCGAATAGGTCCCGATCGCCACCGATGGCGTCCCCCGCGCCGAGGCAATTCCGGCATCCCGCGCCAGGCTGGCCACCTTGTCATAGCCCACTTGCTGCGCCAGGTTGATCGTCGCGATATTCAGCGAGTGCGCAATCGCCTCTACCGCCGGCACCATGCCCGGATACTCGCCCTTCTCGAAGTTTCCGGGCTCATAGTCCTTGCCGTCCTGCACAAAGTCCTGCGGATCGTCGTTCAGCTTGGTCAGCGCGGTAAATACGCCATCGCCGTACAGGTTCGTGCCGTCCAGCGATGTGTTGTACGCCTCCGCATACACGATCGGCTTGAAGATCGAGCCGGTCGGCCGCTCTGCCATCGCATGGTTCAGCTGCGAGATGCCGTAGTTCCTTCCGCCCACCAGCGCCAGCACCTGCCCCGTATGGGGATTCAGCGCCACCAGCGCCACCTGCGGATACGTAATGTGCGTGTCCTTCTTCCGGTGCAGCTTGCGGATCAGCTCGTCGACATTCTTCATCCCCGCTTCTACCGCGTCCGATGCTGCCCGCTGCAGGTCGGGGTCCAGCGAAGTGTAGATGCGCAGCGAATCGTGGTTCAGCTCCTCGTCGCCGATGCGCTGCGCCAGCTGGTCATGCACCATGTCCACAAAGTAGGGCGCCTCGCCCGCATCCACGCTGGACTTCGCCAGCTCCAGCGGCTCCGCCTTCGCCTTGTCCGCCTGCTCCTGCGTAATTGCGCCGGTCTCCACCATGGCCTGCAGCACCAGGTTGCGCCGCTCCAGCGTGCGGCTGTGGTGGAAGTAAGGGCTGTAGTAGCTGGGGTTGCGGAACAGAGCCGCGATCGTCGCCGTCTGCGCCAGGTCCAGCTGCTGCAGGTCCTTGCCGAACAGGATCTGTGACGCCTCCGCGATGCCGTCGATCTCGTAGCTGCCGCGATGCACGAGGTTCACCTCGTTGGCATACATTGCAAAGATCTCCGGCTTGCTGAAGCGCGCCTCCAGTTGGTAGGTGATCATCAGCTCGGAAACCTTGCGTGAGATCGTCTTGTCCGGCGTCAGAAAAAAGTTTTTCGCCAGCTGCTGGGTCAGGGTTGAGCCGCCGCAGTCTCTTCGTCCCGCCAGCAGGTCGTGCACCGCGCACTCGACGGTGCGCACGTAGTTCACGCCATGGTGCTCGAAGAAACGCCGGTCCTCGATCGAGGTCACCGCCTGTACCATGCGCTGCGGAATCTCCTTGTACGTCACCAGCCGCCGCTTGGCCCGTTCGTTTCCTTCGGAGAGCGAGGTAATCAGCTGCGGCTCCAGCTTGTACGCCTCCAGTTCTGCGCCGTTGCCTGCCGTAATCTTCTTCACGACATATCCGGCGTCGCTGCTCCCGCTGGAAGGCCCCGTCGTAATCGTCGCCCCATCGCTCGAGTAATAGCTCTGCGGACCGGGCTTGATCGCGATGCTGTTGCCGTCTACCGTATAGGTCCCCATCCGCGGGTTCACGTTGTATCCTGCGCTGCCCAGGCTCTGCGCAATGAACTCCACCGTCAGGTGCTGCCCCACCCGTACCTCGCGCGGAGCAGCATAGATCTGCGTCACGTTGGCGAACATCGGCCCTGCGGCCAGCCGCGCATCCACGATCTTCTGGTATTTCAGGTACAGGTAACCGAATACTCCCGCCCCAACCGCCACGCACAACAGCATGCACAGCAGCAGAATGCGCACGACCGGATGCCGCAGCGTCGCCGCCACGCGGGAGCCGTTCTTTTTGCCGAGTTTGACCTTAATCGCCATCTTGCCGGTTCCGGGCCTCTAAGCCGCGTCCATCGCGGTCCGTATGGATTGGACTGCCGCAGTCAGCGGAATGTCCGTTTGTTCGCCCGTCAGCCGGTTCAGCAACTCCACCTTACCCTCGGCCAGCTTCTTCCCAATGGCAATACGGAACGGCACGCCGATCAGTTCCGCGTCCTTGAACTTCACGCCCGCCCGTTCGTCGCGGTCGTCCAGCAGCACGTCGAAGCCTGCCGCGCTCAGCTCGGCGGCGATCTTCTCGCCCGCCTGTGCCAGCTCCGCCTCCTTGATGTTCGTCACCGTCACGACCACTGCGAACGGTGCAATCGACGGCGGCAGGGCATAAACATCCGGCTGGCCTTTCGAAGCAAACCTTCCCGCCGACTGCTCGATCGCCGCCGTCAGGATGCGCTCCACGCCAATGCCATAGCTGCCCATGATCGGCGTCGTCTCCTTGCCGTCACGGTTCAGCACGCTCGCGCCCATCGACTTCGAATACTTGTATCCCAGCTTGAAGATGTGCCCGATCTCCACTGCCTTGCCGATCTTCAGCGGTTCGCCCGCAACAGGGTCGGGCTCGCCTTCGTTTACGCTGCGCACATCGGCCACCAGGGTCGGCTTGAAGTCGCGCATCGGCGTCACATTGCGCAGGTGGTACTCCTCTTTGTTCGCGCCTGCGATCAGGTTCGTCCGGCCCTCCAGCGCAGCATCCAGAATCACCAGCACGCCCGGCTTCCGTTGGTGCGGAGCGGCCGCCAACCCCGTCGGCCCCAGGTATCCCGCCGGAGCGCCGAACGTCGCCACAATCTCCTCGGCCTGCATCGGCCGCACCGCGCCGCCCGCCACCGCTCCCAGCTTCGTCTCATTGAGCTGGTGGTCGCCGCGCAGAAACGCCACTACCGCGCGCGTCCGCCCCACAGTCTCCACCAGCTTGGCGTCGGACTCAGGATGCTCCACGATGTAAGCCATCGTCTTCATCTGATGCACAGGTTGCACCCCGAGAAAGGCGCCGACCTCCTCGATCGTCTTCTGCCCCGGCGTGTGTACCAGCTCCGGAGTGCCGTCACCCGTCGCCGCCAGGTCCTGCACCGCCGCCAGCTTGCTCGTCGCCTTTTCGATGTTCGCCGCATACCCTGAGGCCGAGCTCGCGATCAGGTCCTCGCCCGCCTCCGTGTACACCATGAACTCCTGCGACTGCGACCCGCCCATCGAGCCCGAATCCGCCTCGACCGCCACAAACTCCAGCCCGCAGCGCGTAAAAATCCGCCGGTACACCTCGTCGTGCTTGCGATAGCTCTCGTCCAGCCCCGCCTCATCGATGTCGAACGAGTACGCGTCCTTCATCAGGAACTGCCGCACCCGCAGCAGCCCGCTCTTCGGCCTTGGCTCGTCGCGGAACTTCGTCTGGATCTGGTACCAGATCTGTGGCAGCTGCTTATAGCTCCTCAGCTCGTTGCGCGCGATCGCCGTCATGATCTCCTCATGCGTCATCGCCAGGCACAGCTCCGCGCCCTTGCGGTCCTTCAGCCGGAACATGTTCTCGCCCATGCCCGCCCACCGCCCGCTCTCCTCCCACACCTCGCGCGGGTTCAGCGCCGGCAGGTGGAACTCCTGCCCGATCGTATTCATCTCTTCGCGGATGATCGCCACGATCTTGTTCACTGCCCGGGTGCCCAGGAACAGTTGGCTGTAAATGCCCGCTCCCAGCTGCCGAACGTATCCGGCGCGCAGAAGCAGCTTATGGCTCGCGACCTCTGCGTCGGCAGGGGCCTCACGCAGAGTAGGAATAAAGAGCGTCGACCAGCGATGCATGGGGCTGTTTGGGGTCCGCTTTCCGGCTTGAAGTTTTGCCAGGCGCAGCGCGCAGAACAGACCGCGCCGAACGGCTGGGAGGCCAAATGTCATTCTAAACTGCGGCGCTCAGGGCGCCCCGAAACCTCCCATTTATGCTTCGTATCCCCGTTTTGCTTGCCCTCAAAAACCGCTGCTGATGCCCCGATTAGTGACTAAGGTCACAACGATTTACGCTCAATGTGTTGTAGGCAACAGACTTAACCGCAGGTACCTCCGTAAGGTAGAAGCACCAAAAGCACTTCTTATGTGTCGGCGAGTATGCTCTTCGGGTGGAGCAACTGAGCAGATCGCGGCGCAGAACAAAGGAAAAAAGATTTTGTGGACGCGGAGACAAGCTCGAGCGCGATGAATCAGGTGAGGCCGCGCAATGCCATCCTGTCCCAGCTCCCTGCCGAGGAGTATGCGGCGCTGGCAAGGCATCTGGTTCCGGTGGAACTGCAACTTGAACGGCGGCTCTCCGAGCCAAACCAGCCGATCGAGTACGTCTACTTCATTAACACCGGCATTGTCTCCACCGACGCTGTCTCTCGCAGCGGCGAGCAGGTGGAGGTCGGCATCATCGGCCGCGAAGGCTTCGCAGGCCTTCCAGCGCTCTTCAATCAGCCGCAGATGTCGCACTCCGTCATCGTGCAGGGCTCCGGCGAAGCGCTGCGCATCCGTTCATCGGTGTTGCGTGCCGAGTTCCTCAAGGGCGGCACTCTGCAGAAGCTTGTCCATGCCTTCATCTATCTGCAGTTCGCGCAGGTCACGCAGTCCGTGCTTTGCAACCGCCTGCACGAGGTGGAGGCGCGCCTGGCGCGCTGGCTGCTTACCTCCGCGGATCGCATGGAGACTGAGGTGCTGCATCACACGCAGGAGTTCCTCTCCCAGATGCTCGGCGTCCAGCGCTCCACCATTACCGTTGCCGCCGGAGAGCTGCAGCGCCTTGGCCTCATCGGCTACTCGCGCGGCCGCATCCACATCATCAATCGCCGCGGCCTCGCCGCGCGCGCCTGCGAGTGCTACAGCATCATTGACTCCTCGTATCAGCGCATTCTCAGGCGCGGGGAAAACTGCGAGCTCACCTACATCCTCTAGTTAGCATCGTCCACGATGATTTTGTCAGCAGGAGCCGTTAAATCTGTCAGCTTATAGCTCACAGCTTATAGCTCGAGATCTTCGTTTTACTTCTATCCGCGTCTCTCCGCGCGAATCCGCAGTCGCTTTTAGCAGTTGCCTGTTATCCGTCCTGATCGGTGTCATCGGTGCAAATCGGTGTTGAGCCTTTCCTCGACCCTGCACCTACGCATACTTGCGCAGTACGCCCAGCACCTTTCCCTGGATGCTGACGCTTGCCGCCGGAGCATAGATCGGCTGCATCTCCTTGTTCGAGGGCTGTAGCCGGATCATGCTGCCCTCGCGGTAGAACCGTTTCAGCGTCGCATCGGCGCCATCTACCAGCGCCACAATAATCTCGCCTTCGCGCGCCGTCTTCGTTCGCTCCACCAGCACAAAGTCTCCGCTCACAATGTGCTCGTCGCGCATGGAGTCGCCGCGCACCTCCAGCGCAAACACCTCGCGGTTGCCGATGATGTCGCCCAGCGAGATCGTCTCCGCCATCTCGATCGCCTCGATCGGCTGGCCTGCGGCAATCCGCCCCATCAGAGGCAGCCGGTCAAACCCCTTCTTGCTCGACCGTGGCGGCAGCACATCGATCGAACGGCTCCGGTTATGCGCCCGCTGCAGCAGTCCTTTGTTCTGCAGGTTTGTCACATGCTTGTGCACTGTCGCCAGCGACGTAAGCCCCAGCCCCTGCGCAATCTCCTCGTACGATGGGGAATAACCGTTCTTCTGCGTGAAACTGGAGAGAAAGTCGATGACCTCTTTTTGCCGCCGCGTAATCGCCATGCCGACATTGTAGCGAATAAAAAGCGAACCGCAAGCAAATTTGGCAAATTAATTCAGCCGTCGGAGCGGACGGCGATAACTGCCTCGCGAAGCGCTGTCAGACCGCGTCTCGTTCACGATTTCGCGGCTTCAGCTCGCCCGGACAACTGTGTTCCAACTCGCCCGTCTCCAGGCCCTCCTCATAGTTGGAAGTAGCGGTCGTGCGGAAGCAGGCCCTGCAGATCGACCGCCATTGTTCTCCGGACTTCACTCGGAGATATTTCAATTCGCCGTCCATGGATGGCCTTTCTGGGAGAGAGAAAGCACTTGGAACAGATAAGAAAATCGGCTGGTAACTCTGCTTGGATTGGACGATGTAAAAAGTTTAGGAACCCGGTTACCGTTGCGTCAATGTAACTGTGGTAATGCAACTCAGGGCCGTCGGCGCCCAGGCCTTTCTTGTCCTGCTGCCGTCGGGCCTCCTTCCAAACCTTGGGCTGTCCCCTTCGGACCCCGAACCTTAATTACAGTAGACACATGGCAGAGGATCGAGACGAAGTATCGCACGCAACACACAGCATCCCCCGCGGCTTCACCTGGGGCGCCACCCGCGCTGGCATTAAAGCCAGCGGCAATCCTGACCTCACCGTCGCCACCGCGCCTCCCGGCGCCACCGCCGCCGTCATGTTCACCTCTAACCTCGTCGTCGCCGCGCCCATCATCGTCGGCCGCCGCCACGTCGCCGCCACGGGAGGCCGCGTCCGCACCGTCCTCGTCAACTCCGGCAACGCCAACTGCGCCACCGGCGAGCCCGGCATCCAGGGCTGCCTCTCCACCTGCGTCGCTGCCGCTGAAACCTTCGGCTGTATCTTCGACGAGGTCCTGCCCTCCTCCACCGGCATCATCGGCGTGCCCTTTCCCGCCGAGAAGGTCGTCGCCGCCATGCCTGCCCTCAAGGCCGCCGCCGGCGACACCCCCGCCCACGCCGAATCCTTCGCCCGCGGCATCATGACCACCGACACCCGCCTCAAGATGGCCTCCGCCGTCATCCCGGTCAACGGTCCCGCATCCTCTGCGCAAAAAGAGGTCCGCAGCGAAATCACGATTTGGGGCTGCGCCAAGGGCGCCGGCATGATCGGGCCCAAACTCGGCCCTCCGCACGCCACCATGCTCGTCTACCTCTTCACCGACGTCGCCGCCGAGCCCGCCCAGCTCCGCTCCGCCCTCGCCGCCGCCGCCGAGCCCAGCTTCAACTCCATCTCCATCGACGGCGACACCTCCACCAACGACACCCTCCTGCTCCTCGCCTCCGGCGCCAGCGGCATCGTCCTCACCCGCGAGCTCACTCCGGCCTTTGACGATGCGCTCGCCCAGGTCTGCCACTCGCTCGCTCGCCAGATCGTCGCCGACGGCGAAGGAGTGACGCACGTCGTCACCCTCGACGTCCGCGGGGCCGCCTCCAACGACGATGCCCGCCGCGTCGCCCGCGCCATCGCCCACAGCCCCCTCTGCAAGACCGCCTGGTCCTCCGGCGATCCCAACTGGGGACGCCTCATGGCCGCCGCCGGCTACTCTGGCGCCAGCTTCTCTCCCGAGCAGACCCGCATCTGGATCGGTGATCAGCCCGTCTTCGAGTACGGACTCCGCGCCCCCGCCTTCGATGAGGCCGCCGCCCACGCCGTCATGACCCTGCCCGAGTACACCATCACCATCGACCTCGGCCCCGGCCCCGGCACCTCCCGGTTCCTCACCTGCGACCTCACCGCCGAATACGTCCGCATCAACGCCGACTACTCCACCTGATGCTCCACAAACCCGTCATCCTGAGCGGAGCCGCGTTAGCGGCGTAGTCGAAGGACCTGCCGTCTCGCCTGCACGGCCCAACCTCTCCCGGTTTTACCCCGCGCGTCATCCTGAGCGCAGCGAAGAATCCTTGTATTTATGTGCATAGTCGAAGGCGCATTTGCCTTGCTTAAGGGCACGGCTTCAGCCGTGCCGTAACAGACCAAACCAGGAGGTTGGCTTCAACCGCTGAGGGAAAAATTCCTTCAATGCCCGGCCTATGCGATAACCTGACCGCGCCACCAAAACACTATGAATCTTGTTCGGTCAGACTCGCCGGAAGTAAAACGCAGCATCGCTTCGGCTCGTGCTTGCGCCTGCTGGAATTGTCACACACCGGGTTTTGCCTGTGCCGCAAGCGCACTCGCCCTCCTAATCGCACTCACCATAAGCTTCACCATATCGCTGCGTGCGGCGGCGTGGGTCAGTCTGCCCATCTTTCTTGGGTTGAACGGGCATGTATTTTGGCGTGCAATTTCCTCACGCCGAATGTGGGTCGTGATCGGTTGTGCTGACCAACTCTACATCCGCCTCTTTGGTTGGCGGGGAAATCCCGGCGGCGTTCACGACCCCGACGTACTTGTGCTCGACGGCGCGGAAATCGCTTCCATGTCGACCAAGATTCTTGAAATATTTTTGGACGGACCAAAGCCCAAATTTGTCGAATGGCTGAAAATTGAACCTGCTTCAGGTATCGAGCAAGACATCCGACTACTTCTGAAATCGCTTGATCCAGAGAAAGCGGTACTCGTGGCCGATGAGGGACGCATCACGATCGAGTGGAAATGGTGGCGTCCCACTCTCCACGTATTCCTACAGCAAGTCGCTCAAGAATGTCCATCAATCGTCATCCGCCACGAAGAACGCTCGGAACTGGATTTGAACGGGGTTTGGAGAGGGCTTTCGAGGAATATGAGGAAGAGCTTGGATGCGCAGGATCGGGAGAAGCTTATACAAGCCAGACGGCTTGGGTTCGGTTGCAAGTGCGCCGCGCTGTTGGGCCGCTATAAACGCATTTCCTTTCAAGAGGCTGCGGCACAGCTGTCGGAGATCGAGCGAGCGGCTCAGAAATAAAACCGGTGTATAGGTTTACCCGAAGCATTTTAGGGGGCCTCCTATCAAGGCACATCCAGGCTCACGCAGGACATTTTTAGAGCCCCGCATGAAGGCCCCAGTCACGCGCAGTGTGGCGTTCATCATCTTTGAGCGAAGCCGCTAGTAGGCTTCGGCAAAGGACGCGCGGCATTGCCTCTGAGAGGAGACTTTAGTCTTGGTAAACAAAGCTGTACGCGAAGGCGCCTACCCTGCTAGGAAACCCTGTCAAGCCCCTTCACTACCCGAAAAACCTCTCAAGCCAATGCGCATCAGCTACTTACGCCCGCAAAATACTTGGCATACCAGTTATGCCCCATCTGCTACCATGGATTAAAGAGATCAAGCCCGGCAGAGGCCGGGCTTTTCCATTTGCAAGCCATTGATTCCCGGTATTTTGGACGCAACCTGCCTGTTTCGAATATTTTGCAGAGGCCGTGCCCAATGCAAATCGATGAAAACAGGAATTTTACGTCCAAAGATATCCCAAAAAAAAATTCTCCCCCCCCGCGGGTCACGGATAGAGCAGGTACTTCGCCCGCCGCGCCTTGAACTCCTCCAGCGCCTTCTCCCAGCCCGCCGCAATCTCCCTGGGATCGTCCCCGCGCTCCAGCGCCGCCATCGTCTCCGAGTTCGCCACCAGCTTGGCCGCGAGGCTCAGCTTGAACTCCGCCGGATACAGATGGTGCAGCGCGCTCAGGATCTCGATCCCCAGCTCCGGCGAATTTAAGCTCTTCCGGTCCGTCACCGTCATCCGCACGCCCTCGATCGTCTGCCCCGCGTACGGATAATGGTTCCCGTCCTCCGCCACCGTGAACCGCGTCGCCGCAAACGTGATACCCGGAATCTTCCGCGCAGTCAGGTACGCCGCAACTGACTTGCCGTCGAACCACGCCGGCTCAGCCGCCCGGGTCTTCGCCGCCGCCTCCGCCCCCGCCCCGAACACCTCGAACGGCGCCACCGGACCTGCCGGATCGAGCCCTCGCCCCACCGAGACGTTCGAGTAGTCCAGCATCCCCAGCCCCGGATAGAGCAGCGCCGCCTGCATGCTTCTCAGGTTCGGCGAAGGGTTCACCCACTTCAGGCCCGTCTCGTCGAAGAACTCGCTGCGCCGCCAGCCCTGCATCGCCACCACGCTGACATGCGCACCCGCGCCGCACGCGCCTGGCCGCTCCGCCGCCATATAGCGCGCCAGCTCGCCCAGCGTCATCCCGTTCCGCACCGGCTCCGGCATCGCGTTGATGTACGACGCCGCCGTATCCGACACCGGCCCCTGCACGGCCTCGCCGCCCACCAGGGCCGGCCGGTCCAGCACCACGATCTCCAGCGCATGCCCCCGCGCCGCCTCACACGCCGCCGCCTCGACGAAATAGTCCACGACGGACTCGTAGGTGTAGAAGCGCACGCCCGCGTCCTGCAGGTCGACCACCACCGCATCCAGATCCGCCAGGTCCTGCGCCTTCGACCGCTTGTCCGCATCCTTCGGCCCATAGAGACTCACGACCTTCAGCCCCGAATCCGCATCCGTCTCCTGCCCGATATGCTCAGAATCCTTCGCGCCGAAGAGCCCATGCTCCGGTGAGAACAACCGGACGAGTTCAACACCCGCTGCCCGCGCCGCATCGCCGCGCAGCACGTCGATCGTCCGTTTCCCCTCGCCATCGAGGCCAGTCTGGTTCGTCAACAGCCCGATGCGCAGCCTGCCGCCATGCTTCGCCGCAAGTTCCGCCAGCGCCTTGAACCTCGTCTGCTCCAGCACGTCGATGCCTGTAAGCACTCTGGGTGCCCCATTCATCGCGGCATCATCGCGATGAGTGGGGGTGAGGAGCGCCTTCGCCGCCGCGGTCGCTACCTCGCCGCGCAGCGGAGAGATCGCCGGATTCCCGCGCGGATGCACCGAGTTCGCCAGCAGGACCACGTACGAATCGCTCGCCGGATCGATCCACAGGCTCGTCCCCGTAAAGCCCGTATGCCCGAAGCTCGGCGCGGTGGTGAGGACCGGAGCCGCGCTAGTCGGCCACACCGTGTGGAAGACCGAACCGCGCGGGCGCGAGAAGGCCGAGTTGATATCCCAGCCGAAGCCGCGCTGCGCCACGCCGTCCGTCACGGGCCTGCCGTCCGGCGTAAAGACCGTCGCGCCGCCCTCGGCCGTCTCCGGCTGCTCCGGCACGACCATCAGCTTCAGCGTCGCCTGTTTCAAAGGAAACGGCCCCGTGTTGTGCAGCAGCTTGTCCAGCAGAGCCCGCGCAAACAGGCTCACGTCATGCGCATCGGAGAAGACGCCTGCATGCCCGGCGACTCCGCCCAAGCGCCGCGTTGTGGGATCATGCACCGTCCCGCGCAGCAGCCGGTCGAAGTCCGGATTCGTCTCCACCGTGCCTTCATTGTCGTGCTGCGTGGGTGCGGTAGATAAGATCCACTCGCGGCCGCTCCATCCATCGGATGGGCAGATGCGATTTTCGACACCGGAGTAATAGAGTGTAGCGGCACCAAGATGCTGCGTTCCGATACAGGCTGCCGCGAATGGCAGGTAGCTGGTGTGCGTCATGCCCAGTGGCCGAAAGATATGCTGCTGCGCATACACGTCCAGCGTCTCGCCGCTCAGCTTCTCCACCAGCGCACCGAGGGTGATGAAGTTCACGTCCGAGTAGACGAACTTGGTGCCTGGCATGCTGTCCAGCTTCACGCTCATCGCGCGGCGCAGGCCCTCGGCCTTGTCCGGCGCCGTCAGCCCCCAAGCATCTTTGAGATCCACATCCGGCGGGAGCCCGGAGTAGTGGGTCAGCAGTTCGCGGATCGTGACCTTTTCCTTCCCATTCACGCCAAACTCCGGCAGGTACTTCACCACCGGGTCGTCGAGGCCAATCTTCCCCTGCTCGTAGAGCTGCATCACCGCCGTCGCCGTCACCAGGCACTTGGTCAGCGACGCCATGTCGAAGATCGTGTCCACCGTCATCGGCTCGGCTGGCGAGGGTTTGCCGTCAAGCCCCGGTTCGGCGGCCAGCTTGCGCACACCGTACGCTTGCTCAAAGACGACCCTGCCGCGGTGCCCGATCACCACGACTGCGCCCGGCAGTTTCTTCTGCGCGATGGCCGTATTGATCGCCGCAGAGACGGCAGAGAAGTCGTAGCCTTTCGCAACTATCGCGCTAGGCGCGAGGCCAGGCTGCACCGCGTCGGCTGCTTGTGCGGACACATGCGGAGCGAGTGAGAGCAGCGAGGCCAGCAGCATCGCCGCAACAGCTGCGCTCTTCGCAGCAGGCCTGCGGCCGCGCAGCACTGCGCTCGCCAACAGCCCCACGACGAAGGTCACGAGTGCGCCGATGAGGACATACCAGGTCCATGCAACACGCGGCACAATAATGCCTGCGGCCAGCACCTTGCCGGGCGCGCGCCACAGCGCGAGGTTTACGATGAAGCCGGTGATCATGCCGACGATGGCTCCTCCCTGGGTAGCGTAGCGGGTGAGTGTGCCCAGCAGAAAGACACCGAGCAGGCATCCGTAGGCGACTGAAGCGATGGAGAGCCCGATCTCCACCACGTTGCCTTTGCCTCCCGCGCGCACTGAATACACCGCAACGGCGAACAGCACCAGGGCCCACAGTACGGTGCTCACGCGCGAGACGCGCAGCCGTTCTTCGTCGCTTGCACCCGGCCGCAGGCCCATGTAGAAGTCGACGACCGTCGCCGAAGAAAGTGAGTTGAGCGCCGCGCTCAGGTTGGACATCGCGGCGGCCAGGATCGCCGCCACCAGCAGGCCGGCGACGCCGGTGGGCATCTCGCCCACGATGAAGGCCGGGAAGATGCGGTTGCCATCGCCCGCGCCCACGGCGGCCAGCGCCGCGGGATGCTGTCCATAGAAGACCCACAGGCCGACGCCGATGACGAGGAAGAGCGCGAACTGCACGAAGATCACCACGCCGCTCGAGAGCAGCGCGGTGCGGCTCTCAGTGAGGTTCTTCGCTGCGAGCATGCGCTGAACCATCAGCTGATCGGTGCCGTGCGAGGCCATGGTAAGGAAGGTGCCGCCCAGCACGCCCGCCCAGAAGGTGTAGGTCGTGGTCAGGTTGAGCGCGAAGCTGAGCATGTGGAATTTGCCCGCGGCTGCGCCCGCCGCGTGGATGACAGCCCATCCGCCGGGGACGTGCGCACCGATAGACCAGAGAGCCACCAGCGTGCCGCCAATGTAGATAGTCATCTGCACTACGTCGGTCCAGATGACCGCAGCCATGCCTCCCTCGAAGGTGTAGAGCAGAGTAAGCGCAGAGATGATGGCGATGGAGAGTACATCGCCGGTACCGATGGCGATAGCGACGACGATGGAGACTGCGAAGACACGTACGCCCTCGGCGGCGGCGCGCGTGAGCAGGAAGAGGCCCGCGGTGACCTTGTAGAGCGTATGCCCGAAGCGGCGCTCGATGAGCTGGTACGCGGTCAGCATCTCACCGTGGAAGTAGCGCGGCAGGAAGATGGACGCTACGACGATGCGGCCCAGCATGTAGCCGATCACGATCTGGAGAAAACCGAAGTCGCCGGCGAACGCGAGGCCAGGCGTGCCGATGATGGTGAGCGTGGAGGTCTCGGCGGAGACGATGGAGAGGGCGATGGCCCACCAGGGCACAGTCTTGTCGGCGAGAAAGTAGCCACGTAGAGATTTGTCGCGCGCAGCGCCGCGCCGGGCGAAGCGGAGGCCGAAGAGTGTGATCGCCACCAGGTACAGTGCCACCACGCCGAGATCGAACGGATGCAACCGCACCTGCATTGCCTGAGTATAGCGAGCGCGTGCGGTATATCGTCCGGCCGACGCGACGGAGGAACCAGAGGCCGCTACTCCGCGCAATCGCGGACCGAGGATATGATGTCTGCGTATGTCCCTCTACCTGGCGATCGATGCGGGCGGCACGAAGACACGATGCGCGCTGGCCGATGAGACGCGCGTGCTGGCGCGAGCAGAGACTGGCACGGTGAAGCTGATGCGTGTGAGCGAGGCAGAGGCGACGGCCCGCCTCCGCGCGATGATTACGCAGGTCGCATCCGCCGCAGGGGTGTCGCCGGGGCGGGTGCAGCGCACCTGCTTCGGGCTTGCAGGCAGCAGGAGCGAATCCGTGCAGCAATGGGCGAACGCCGCGCTGGAAGGATTCGTGGGCGGCGAGGTGGTCCTCTGCGGGGACGAGGAGATCGCGCTCGAGGGCGCGTTCCACGGCGGTCCGGGAGTGCTGGTGATCGCCGGAACGGGATCGAATGCCATCGGGCGAGCAGGAGATGGCTCGATGTGCGGGGCCGGTGGCTGGGGGCCGGTACTGGGCGACGAGGGTTCGGGCTACTGGATCGGCATGGAGGCTGTGCGCAGTGCGCTGCGCGTGCACGATGAACAGGGCGAGGCGGCGTCGACACGACTTCTGGGGGTAGTCGAGCGCATGTGGGGCGTAGGGTCGCTGGGCGAACTGGTTGCGCTGGGCAATCTACGTGTACCTGCGGAAGGAGTTAAGCCTGCGGATTTTGCAGCGCTGGCGCCTGAGATCGCGCGTCTGGCCAGGGAGGGCGACGCGATCGCGACCGATGTGCTGCGCAGGGCAGGGCAGCAACTGGCGGAGCTTGTGTTGCTGGTTCTGCGGAAACTGGGTCGCGGCGCGGACGATGTGGAAGAGGTCGCGTTTGCGGGCAGCGTGCTGGGAGAGATTCCGCTGGTGCGCGAGGCGTTTGACGTGGGCCTTGCCGCAGTCCGCCCGCAGCTTCGCATCCGCGAAGAGCCGGCCGATCCGCTGGACGGTGCGATCTGGCGGGCGCGCAAGAGGTGAAGATCAGGCGGCGGTGACCTTCGCGTAAACGGCGAGGGTCTTCTCCGCAATCGAGAGCCATGAGGCATCACCGAAATCCATGGCGCGCACCTGTGAGGCGAGTTCGTTGCGCAGTTCCGGGTTGCCAAGCAGTTCGATCAATGCATTGCCCAGAGCTTGAGGATCACGCGGCGGCACCAGCAGCGCGTTCTCGCGGTCGGTGAGCAGTTCGCGGAAGACAGGCAGGTCCGTTGCGACGATGGTCTTGCCGAGCGCAAGGCCGGTGGCGAGTGCGCCGCTGGTGGTGATGGCGTTGTAGGGGTAGACAACGATGGCGGCGGCGCGATGCAGGGCGACCAGTTCCTCCGTGGAGATGAAGCGGAAGTGCAGGCCGACGCGTTGCAGGCCCAGCTCGCGGACCTGCGCGCGGATCTGCTCCAGCAGGTCGGGCGCACCGGTTCCGGCGACGATGAGCATGGCGTCGGCGTGGGTCGCCTCCACGTACTTCCAGGCGTTCAACAGCACATCGACGCCTTTGTAGGGGAAGAGAATGCCCTGCCATAGCACCATGGGCGCGCCGAGGGGAAGATCGAAGCTGAGCAGAGGGTCGTCCGTACCGGCGGAGGGGAGGTCATAGAAGAAGGGGCCATGCGGGATGACGGAGATCTTCGCCGAGGGCACGCTGAACTCCTGTTCCAGGCGGCCGCGGATGGAGTCGGAATGACAGATGATCGCGTCGACTGTGGCGTAGAGCTTGAGGAAGGTGGTTTTATAGCGCTCGCCCGTGTCGTGCGGCAGCAGGTCGTGCACAGTCAGGACGAGCTTCGAGCCGCGCGCGCGGCAGTATTCCAGGAACCAAAGATCAAGCGGCACTCGCCACTTGAGCATCGGGAGGTATTGCACGTGGATGACGTCCCGCGGCGAGAAGGTGAAGCGCACGGTGAGGGCGGCGAGGTTGAGCATGGCCTCGGGCAGCTTCAGCAGGCGGCGCGGCCACTTGGGCAGGCGGAAGCGGCCGACGATGTCGAACAGGCCTGGGCTGACACGCAGACCTCGGCCGGAGAAGCAGCCGGGGTCGAGATAATAGGAGATAGAGCCGATGGTGACCAGAGCGCCTTCAGCCAGCAGCGCCTTCGAGAGGTAAGCGGTGTAGTAGGGAACCGTCGCCCACAGGTCCATCATGAAGATCCGCGGACTACGGCGGCTGCTCACGACAGCCTCCGCGCTTTCGCGGCGATGGCCTCGTCGTAGATGCTGAGGTAGTCGGAGGTCATCCGATCGGCGGAGTATTCGTTGCGGATGAGCTGCTTTGCCGCGACTCCCATGGCTGCGCGCTTGGCAGGCTCGCGCAGCAGAAAAAGGATTGCAGTGGCGAGCGCTGCCGGGTCCTCGGGGGGGACGAGGATGCCGGTACGGCCATCCTGTACGACGGTGGGGACCTCGCCCACCGTGGTGGCGACCAGGGCTGCGCCGCTGGCCATGCCCTCCAGGATTGCCATGGGCAAGCCCTCCTGGCGGGAGGCGGAGACCATGATGTTGAGGGAGGCGTAGACGGCGGGCATGTCGTCTCGGCGCCCGAGCATGGTGACCGGACCGCGGATCTTCAACTGATCGAGCTGCTGCTCCAGTTTGTCCCGGTCGGGGCCTTCGCCGGCGACGACGAATTTCGCAGAAGGGAACTCTTTGAGCACGAGTGCGGCCGCCTGGAGGTAGACGTCCACCCCCTTCTCCCAGGCGAGCCGGCCGATGAGGCCGACGATGGGCGTGCTCGAGCCGGGTTCGCGTAAGGACGCGCGGACACCCTGAAAGGGGCGGAGGTCAATCCCGTTGCGCACAATGCGGATCTTCTCCGTGCGCACACCGGCATCCAGCAGGCGTTGCCGTACCTCCTCGGAGACGGCAACGATGCGCGTAAAGCTGCGCAGGACGAGCCGGTCGATCTTGCCGTAGAGGGTAACGATGCGGTCCGTGTCATACCAGGTGTGGCAGGTGGAGACGATCGGGACCAGAGAACGGCGCAATGCGAAGTAGACGTAGACGTCCGCCTTGAAGCCATGTGCATGGACGACATCGGCGTGAGTGTCGGCGGCGAGCTTTCGGATGGCGGCTACAGTGGAACGATCAATCTGGCCTGAGCAGGGAAGCACATGCGCCTCGATGCCCTCAGCGGTGGCACGTTCATAAAGTTGCAGGTTTGGATTGGCGGAGTTGGAGAAGGTGCCGAGGAGACAGTGGTGGCCACGCTCATTGAGTATGCGCGACAGGTTGAGGATGACGGCCTCGGCCCCATACATGCCGCTGCTGGAGATGATGTGCAGGACCCTCATGCGGTGATGTCTTCCGGCTCATGACGGTTCACGACCGCCCATAGCTTCTCATAAAGCCTGTCACCAAGCAGCGACTTGGCGGCATCCTTGATGCGCTGCTTGCGCTCCAGTGAGGCGAGGATGCCGGTCCCGGGGTCAAGGAGTTTTTCCAGCCACTCCGGCTGCATTTCGCCGAGAATGTTGAGCCGGCCGGGATGCGGGCTAAGAGATGCTTCTGCGTGCGGAATGGAGGTAAAGACGCGGCTGTAACCTGCCCTGGCGCAGGCGGCGAAGACGCGCGCGTTGGCGCGGCCGCCTGGAAGCGACATCGTTGTAACCGGCACGCCGAGCTTGTCTTCCAGCGTGCGCCGAGATTGGACCAGCTCCATTTCCAGTTCCCGGTCATTGCAGTGGGTCAGCAGTGCATGGGACCATCCATGTGCGCCGATAACATGGCCCGCCTGCCCAAGGTCACGCAATTCCGCCCAGCCCATATATCCCGGCTTGATTCCTGTCCAGCCGCTGGTGATGAAGAAGTGCGCTTTTATGCCATAGAAGGCCAATAGCGGAGCGGCGATTGTGTGGTTGGAGATGTGGCCGTCATCGAATGTGACTTCAGGCCAGATCAGAGCCGGATCTGCTCGCGCGGCCGTATAAAGTTCCAAGTGGCGGCGAAAAAGATTGGAGCTGGCGGCGTACGTATAGCGGCTGTCGCCATCGCGCAGCTCATGGTAGAGGAGAAAGAGCATGTCCCGCTGCTGTGGTGTGATTTCCGCCGGCATGGATGCAGCGCACAAACGATCGACCCCGTCTGGAAGATGGTTGGCTTTGCCTCTACCTTCGCCATCGGTTCAAGGTCCAAGCGTATGGTAGCATCCGCGGCTTTGGATGACGGCGGCAACAAGACAGGATAGCCGCGTGGTTCCCGGTTGCATTCAACATCGCCGCCGCCGGGCCCGGACGCTTATTCTGGTGTAGGCCACCGCGTATTGGAGCGCCGGTGGATCTAAATGCGCGAGGACCGCCGTTGGCATCCGACCTGAATCGCACACTGAGCGCCGATCTCTACCGGTACCGGGGACAATCCGGCAGAGGCGCCTTTGCTTCTGCATTTCTTCGTGAGCCGGGATTCCGATTTACGTATTACCTGCGCAAGGTGGCCTACTACAGCAGGTGGAAGCGCTCCTTTGGCGTTTTTGCCTACCTGTACAACCGCATCCGGCTGAATCGCTATCGCTACCGTTATGGCTTTGACATCTCCCCGCTGACCGCGATTGGGCCCGGTCTTTACCTGGGACATTTTGGCGGTGTTGTTATCAGTCCTTACGCGAAACTTGGGTCCAATATCAACATCGCCCATGGCGTAACCATTGGCGCGGCAAGCCGCGGGGCCCGCAAAGGAGCTCCAACGCTGGAGGACCGTGTTTGGGTCGGAGCACACGCCATCATCGTGGGGAAAATTACGATTGGACACGATGCATTGATCGCTCCCGGCGCCTATGTGAACTTCGATGTCCCCAGTATGGCGGTGGTTATAGGAAATCCGGGCAACATAGTGTCGATGAAGGGATCCATCGGATACGTGAACCAGATGATGGATGCGACCGACTCCTCCGCCAGGGCGGAAGCCGTGCAGCAAGATGGTTGTGAGGACGGCCCGTTAGGCTGAAGTGTTTCTGGTCTTGCCGCTGCAGCGCCACTTCGCCTCATGAAAAGTCGCCGCTAATAAGGATTTGGTCTTGCTGGCAAGATTATCGGCCGGTGAGGGAGACAGAAATGCCTTCAGGGCTGCATGGCGGGAACCAAGGTAATCGCCTTGCTGCCGGAGCCAGTACGCCTGGGCTTCGTATCGCTTTCCCTTTTCCGCACGGACCCGCCGGCGCCAGACTGGAGGCACTACATCTTCGATCTTATCGAAGAACTCGGCCTCCTTGATGTGTGCGAAGAGATTGCCTTTGCTCCACGCTGAACTGCCTGGCGTGTGCATATAGTCGGCCATTACGCGATCCAGCATTTCGATTCTGCCATGCAGAGCCGCAAGCACCCAGATCGGCCATTCGGTAACAGGTGCGAGATCAAAATAAGCTGCGGGTAGCTCGCGCTGCAGCCCGTTGCGGAAGACGGCAGAGACGCTCGGCACAGTGCAACTGCGGAGAATTTCGTCCATTCCGTAGCTGCCAGGGGGGAATGAAGGAGAGCGCTCCTGTTTTACAATGCCGTCACTGCTGACCACGCGAATGTAATGCCCGCTGAGCTGGATGGTAGGATCCGCCTCCATGACCTCCACCTGCAACGCGAGCTTTGCGGGGTCAGTCCAGTAGTCATCGGCGTCCAGCCACGCGATATATTTTCCTGTGCAGGCCTCGAACGTTTCGTAATAGTTCCGCTGGATGCCGGCATTGGCCATGCGTGCAATGATGCGGATGCGGCTGGGGTGGCGCGATCGATAGTTCAGCGCGACCTCGAGAGTCGAATCCTGAGAACAATCGTCGCCAATCACGATCTCGACGGGAAAGGAGGTCTGCTGCGCCAGAACGCTATCCAGAGCCCGCGATAGCCACTGTGCCGAGTTATAGGCGGTGATAGCCACACTGACCATGGGCTGTACGGGCGAAGAAGGCGGATTCTGGCGATCGATCATCATGATGTCAGAGCCTTCCGAATTCAGCTTTGGGCTTTGCCGCTCGATTTGCCACGATATTTCGCAAGCCATCGCAGGAACGCGGCCTTCCTTCTGCTTTTGATGCCCTTCCACTCGCTGAGGGCAATGGAGGCGTACAAGTGAAGGCGCCCATAGTTTGTCAGCATGATACGAGTGTGTTCCGCATAGCCATCGATGCTGTCGCCGGCTCCGCCGGAAGCGTGCCAGGCGACTACCTTGTCATAAGCCCGCATCTTGGCGCCGCGCAGAGCAAGCCGCTGATTGAGGTCAAAGTCGGCGAGCATGGGATAGCTAAGGTCATAGGGCAGGAAAGTCTCCCGACGGTAGAAGGTTCCCTGGTGATGCAAGGTGTTCTTCAGCCGCAGCATCGGTCCGCAGGAAGGACGGAATACGCGCGTGCCGTCGACTGTAACGGGGAAGGTGACGACATCGATCCTGTCGCGGAAAGCCTGCTTTAGTTCTTCCCTGGGCAGGAGCAACAGCTTGTCGCCCGCATTGATATGCAGAAGGAAATGGCCGCGCGCAAAACTCTGCGCTTTATTCATTGCATCGAAGATGCCTTTGTCGGGCTCGCTGACCCAATATTCGATCCGGTCGTTCCACTCGCACAACATGTCGACTGTGCCGTCCTGGGAGCCACCATCGATCACAATCAATTCGAAGTCAGTGGAATCGTGCTCGAAGATGTTGTGCAGAATCTTCTCCAACTCTGCGCATGCACGAAACACGACAGTAATGACAGTGACGAGCGGAGGCTCAGAACGCTGCAGGCCAAGCGTTCTGCGACCACCCTCAATCTTCAAGGCTGTATCGGAATTCATTTCAAGGCTCCATGCAGAAGGCCCGACTGCGAATCAGCCAGCGATTTCGCGATAGGTCTGCGCAATTTCGGTAACGAACTGTTCCCGGGAGAAACTTCGGCGGACATGCTCGAGGCCGGCGCGTGCCAACTGCTGAGACTGTTGGGTATCTTGTATCAGTAAAAGTATCGCTTCCGCCAGTTGATGACTGTTCTGATGGTCGTGTAGCAGTCCCGTTTTGCCATGCTCGACGACCTCCAGCAGGCCGCCCACTCCTGTGGCTACTACCGGCTTCTCCAGGGCCATGGATTCTGCAATACAAAGGCCGAACCCTTCACGGTGAGTGGAAAGAATAGAGATGTCCATGGCAGCGATCAGGTTTGGAACATCTTTTCTGTGGCCGGTAAAGATAAAGCTTCGCTCGATCCCAAGCTCGCGGAGTGTCTTGTCCAGTTTCTGATAATGCTGGCGGTTCAACTCGACCAAAGCATTGTCTCCGACAACTAGAAAGACAGTATCCGGCCGCTGTTGCAGGACCTCCGCGGCCGCGGCAGCGAGCGTAAAGTAATCCTTCTGCGGGTTGACACGGGCGACCATTCCGACAACCGGTCGGTCTAATTCGATACCGAGCTCACGCCTCATTGCAGTCCGGATAGCGGCTACATCGATGTCGGGAATTTCAATGGCGTCGTAGATGACGCACTTCTCATTTTCGGGAAGCTTCATGCCGAACTGCCGCTTCGCCTCCTGTGAGACAAAGATAAAGCGATCTACGAGAGAGAGGGCCGCTTGTTTGCGCCAGGTGACATCAGGGTAGGTGTTTCGCACGTGGCATAGGATGCGGGTGCGTGCCCAGCGGGCAGCAAGGCTGCAATCTTCTGCAGCTTTAATCTCGGAGAAATGAACAATATTCGCATTGGAGGCGCGGATCTTCCCGGCGAGCGCGCGCGATTCGCCTAAGAATCTGGCGATATGCCTCAAGCTTGGAGTAGGTGGTTCATACTCCACCGTCGGAACTCCCATCTCCGCGAAGGCGGCTTTCAGGACATTGGCATCCGGCAGGCAGAAGGCGATGTGGTGGAAATCATTCTGTGTCGCCGCGACCATGCGCAGGACCGCAATTTCCACGCCGCCAATGCCTGCCCAGGGCATAAAGTGCGCGATCGTCAATCTGCGGTCTGATGTTTGCTCAAGGCTCATAAACGGTCTCGTACAGTTCTAAAAACTTCGGATCATCGCGAGGAGAGAGAGCCCTACACCGATCGCGCATAAAGATAGGAGCGTACTCTGGGCAGGATCTGCCGCCTGACGTTATCGCGGAACACAAGGGCGATCATCGCTGCAAAGATGGGAAGCAAAGCGAACGTCTGGAGGAAAAATTCCAATTTGGTACCGGCGGGGAAGTAAATGTCGACAGCGTAGGATGCAGCGGCAAACGGGGCGATGCAAACGAACATCGGTCCCCAGGTATTCCAGAGCACCTGGGGCAGTGTTACGTCCACAACGCGTGAGACATAACGCGGCCAGAGCAGCAGCTGAATGGCGAGACTGGGAACCAGCGTACCGATAGCCACGCCATAGAGACCGATACGATGCGCCAGAATGACGCTGAGTGTCAGGTTGGCAAAAGCCTCCGCCAGCGTCCATTTGGCCAGCATCTTATGCTTTTCTACCCCGAAGGCAATGGCAACCGCGGTCGAGTTCTGCAATGAAAAAGTGAGCGCGATAGCCAGGATAGCGAGGACGGTGCCAGAGATGTGCGAGTACTGAGGCCCCATCCAGACGGCGATAAAGCTGCCGCCTCGAATAATCAGGGTGACTGTGACCGGCAGGGTGATTGCCATGGTCGCGCGCGTACCATTGAAGTACAAGGAGCGCAAACTGTAAACATCCCCCGCGGCTTCATAGCTGCTGGCCGCGGGAGTGAAAGTAGTGGTCATGGCAGTGACCATCTGCTCCGTATATCGGCACAGAGAGTTTCCGATGGAATAGAACGTGACCGCAGTAGCGGACACGAAGGCGCCTACAACCAGGTTATCGGTCTGGTAGACAATCTGCACGCCGATCGTAATGAGAAACGCGTACATGCTGTAGGACCAGATGCGTCGCAGGACATCTTTGGCGGGCCGATTGAGGCCAATGCGGAGCTCCGGATAAGCCTTACGCGCCAGATATGCAAGCAGGGATTTGCCGACGATGGCGGTAAGCAGTTCGCAGCAGGCAATGGCAACAATTCCATGCCCGGATCGCAGGACCAGCACGACGCCGCCTGCACGAATCGTCAGCTCCGTAAGGGTAACGATGCTGCGCAGGTCATACCGGTGCAACGCGGAAAGTGTGGAACTAAACACGCCGAACGACATGGAGATAGTAGTGCTGATGCCGATAAGAAGCAGGGCCACGCGCGCATCGTGGACAAGCTCCGCGGGCACTTTGAACATGTGGGGAAACACCACAGCGAGAAGCGCGGTGAATAGAACGATGACACCGCTGATCTGCATGCGCACCCAGAGCACTGCTGAGAGTGCTTCCGATGCAAGCGTATGGTCCTTGGTGGTGTATCCCTTGGAGACAAAACGGATGACGGAACTGGCCATTCCGAGGTCCAGAAGGCCCATGTAGTTCACTGACGAGATGGCCAGCACCCATACGCCGTAAGCCAGGTTGCCCAGCCGGTGCACGATGAACGGAGCGAGGAAAAAACCGACAATCAGCGTGGCAACGGTTGCGAACCAGTTGGACATGACGCTGCGGGCGATATGCCAGATTCGCAGTTGCAACGAAGATCTCCTCTCCACATGGTACGGCACGTCTTTGCCGGCGCTCTAAAGCACGGCTCCAGGCGCTTTCAGGCGGCTATCGCAGGGCCTGAAGCATGCCACGGGCCCGCAATCCATGATGCCATCTTTGAAGTGCCAACTGGGCTACCACTTTTGTCCCACGGTGCATGGTTTCTATTGTTTGATGCCGTATGATGGGGCAGGCGGCGTGTTCATAACCGCAGCCGATGTTGCATGTTAGGGCGGCGTGAATGTCTATGTGTGCGCAGCGCAGGTTTAGTTGCGGGCCCGAACCGACGCTCGACGGCCTTGCAGCATAATTTCAGGTGCTCTTGTGGACATTGAGGTCAATATTCGCGCATGGAGCTGACCATGAAGGTTCTCTTCTGGCTGTGTGCGATAGTCGTGGCCTATGCATATTTTGGCTACGCGATCTGTCTTTGGTTGCGCGTGCGCCTTTCGACCCTTCCCGTGCTCCGTGGTTCGATTACTCCTCCGGTGTCTGTCGTGATTGCTGCCCGCAATGAGGAAGCGAATCTGCCGGCCAAGCTCAGAAACCTGAGGGAGATCGATTATCCGGCAGAGCAGATGCAAGTGGTAATTGCATCGGACGGCTCAACCGATCGAACGGCGGAGATCCTCGAGGAGAACGCCCCTTTTGTCCATCCCGTGATTCTCGAAAAGAACGGAGGCAAAGCGGCAGCATTAAATGCCGTAGTGCAGCACGCTACCGGCGAGATCCTTATATTTCTCGATGCTCGTCAGGTTGTGGAGCCCAACGCGGTGCGGGAACTGGTATCCGCATTTGCCGATCCGCAGATTGGAGCGGTGAGCGGAGAGCTGTTGCTGGGCGACGGAGATGGAGACACCGGTTCGGAGGGGCTTGGCATCTATTGGAAGATTGAGAAGATGGTGCGCAAGCTGGAGTCGGCTTCAGGTTCGGTGGTCGGTGTGACGGGCGCAATTTACGCGATCCGCCGGGAGTGTTTTACGGAGATTCCTAGCGGTGCAATCCTGGACGATGTGTTTATTCCGATGCAGGTGGCGCGCATGGGCAAGCGGGTGATCTTCGAGCCGCGGGCGCGTGCTCATGACCGCATCTTCCGGGACCCGGGAAAGGAGTTCTCCCGCAAGGTGCGTACGCTCACCGGAAACTACCAGCTGATCCAGATGTCTCCATGGCTCTTGACACCCGCAAACCCGTTGTTCCTGCGCTTCATCAGTCACAAACTGCTGCGGCTGGTGGTGCCGTTTCTCCTATTGGCGACGCTGATACTTTCGGCTTTGGTTCCTGGGCGGCTCTATCGCGGACTTTTCTGGGCACAGGTGATCTTCTATGGTCTGGCGCTTCTCGGGATGAGTGCGCCGGCGATTAGGACCTTCCGGCCCGTAGCCATTGCGAAGACGTTCGTAATGCTCAACTGGGCGGCGGTACTGGCTTTCTATAACTTTGTCGTAGGCAATACCGAGGTCTGGAACTAGGTTGGCTAGCAAGCTGGAATTTCAGGGGGACTCGCATTGGGCACGGGTTTAGGACATTTTATTCCGATCGTCGCCTACCTGGGTTTCTGGGTCATGTGCATCGTCTCGCTCACGGGCAGGCCTTTGCTGGGGCTTTACTACATGATTCCGTTTCTGCCCTATCGCACCATGCGGGATCATTTTCTCGATTACCCTCTCGGGGCACAGATCCTCACCATTCTGTTGTTGTCTGTCATTCTGGGCGCGCTGCTTCATGGAAAGCGCACGCCAAAGTCAAAATTGTTCGCCATCTGGTTTGCATTCGGCATATATCTCTACATTTCCATGTGGCTTGGAACGGCGATGGGAAATGCGCCGGCGCCATTGTGGTTGGGCGACGACAATTTTGTGACGTGGAAAGACTATATGGTCATTCCGCTTGTCTTTTTCGCTGCAGGCATGGTGATTGAAGATCGCAAGGCAATCAAGATAGTCATTATCCTGACGGCAATCTCGGTCGTCTTTATTGACCGCAGCTGCCTGATGGAGAGTTTGTCGAGAACCTGGACCAACTTCGACGAAGACAAACGCGGCGGTGGACCGCTGGGCTTCGGGTCGAACCAGACGGCGGCATTCCTGGCGCAGTTCGGAATGTTCTTTTGGGGGATGGCCCGCTTCCTGAAGCGAAGAAAGTATAAGTTGATAAGCTACGGTATCACCGCGCTCACGCTTTTTGCGATGATGTACACCTTCTCCAGAGGCTCCTACGTCGCGGCCCTCTTCAGCATCTTTGTGCTGGCCCTTGTAAACGATCGAAAGCTATTGGTGCTGCTGGGGGTGTTTCTGCTCACATGGCAGACAGTCGTTCCTGTTGCAGTGCGGGAGCGCGTTAATATGACGCAAACCGCTAATGGCCAGCTGGAGGCATCGGCCCAGGAGCGTGTCGACCTTTGGGAGAATGCAGAGCGTTCATTCCTGCATAGTCCAATCGTGGGAAATGGATTTGCCACGTTTCAGTATGGCGAGCATGTAGACAATCTGAAGGACACGCATAACTGGTACGTCAAAGTGCTGGTTGAAACCGGAGTCATAGGATTGATCTTTGTGATCTTCCTTCTGGGACACCTGCTCATGACGGCGTATCGGCTTTTTCGAAAAGGAGTGGACCCGCTCTATCGGGGATTAGGACTTGGTCTATTACTGGCTACCTGCGCCTGTCTCGTTGCGAACATATTCGGCGATCGTTGGACTTATATCGAGATTACAACCCTGCTATGGGTCCTTACAGCCGCTGCGATCCGAGCCATGCAACTGACTCTGACGGAAGCTGTTCCCCAGGAAGGCGCCGTATCCATGGAGCAGGGAGCAGTTGCGAATCCGTACCTTGTGTATCGATGATGTCGCAGATGAGACAGCGGCATTGCTTGAGTCCAATTCCTTCGGCGCATCCATGATTCAAACAATCTCACAGCCAGATAAGATCACGGACCGGGTGACCGAGCCCGGGATGCCGCACGTATTGCTGGTGGTGGACCAATTGCCAAAGAGCCTGGGCGGTGGTGAACGAATAGCGCTGAAGATCGCAGCGAGCCTGCCGGAATATGGGTATCGCGCTTCGCTTCTCACCCTCGGGGCGCATCCTGAAAGTCCTGCCCTGCGGAATCCGCCGTGCCCGATCTATCTACTTCCGCTTTCCAGAACGTATGACCTCACAGCAATGCGAGGGGCGTTAAGCCTGGGCAGATTTCTGCGGTCGCAACAGGTCCGGATTGTGCAGACATTTTTTGAGAGCTCCGATCTATGGGTTGGGCCGGTAGCCAAGGCGCTGTCGGATGCAAAGCTTATCTGGAGCCGGCGCGACATGGGCATATTGAGAGGTCGCAAGCATGAAATGGCATATCGCATGATGAATCGTGTGCCGGATGCGGTCTTCGCCGTTTCCGGGCAGGTGCGGGGGCATGCCATCGACGTCGATGGCATTGAGCCGGACCGTGTGCGGACAATTTACAACGGCCTGGAACTCGAGGGATGGCAAATGCGGGAGCCTGGGGCGGTCGCGGGCCGGGAGATTGTGATTGCAACCGTAGGAAACATTCGTCGCGTGAAAGGCCACGACATACTGATCCGTGCTGCTCGCGAAATCCTGGATAAATTTCCCGATATTGTCTTCTCGATAGCGGGAGAGGTGCTGGAACAGGACTATTTTGACCAGCTGCAACAACTTGCGCGAGAGCTTGGTGTGGAGGACAGGGTCCGATTCACTGGCGGCATAACAGACTTGCGCGCGTACTTGTCCACTGCGGATATCTTTGTCCTCCCGTCGCGCAGCGAGGGGTTTTCTAATGCAATCATTGAGGCGATGGCGGCCTCTCTTCCCGTAGTTGCGACCGATGTGGGCGGAAACGCCGAAGCTGTTCGGCACGGGAGGAACGGGCTGATCGTTCCGCCTGAAAGCCCCGGCGCATTGGCTGCCGCAATTGCGGCACTACTGTCTGATCCTGGGAAGGCTGCGGCCATGGGAGTTGCAGGCCGGGCAATCGTCGAAGAGGAGTTTACGACGAATGCGATGATGCACCGTATTACCGCGGCCTACTCGCGCTTGCTCGCTGAGGGCTGATTCGGACCAGACGTCTAGGGAAGGCTCGCGATCACTTTGCGCGCTGTGCTGATGTAAAAGCCATTAGAGAATCGATGCGGCCCGATAAAGTGAATGAAGGCTGCCTGCTCATAGGGCACATCCGGATGGGCCCAGTAGGACAGGTACTTGGGAAACTGCAGCAGGCTGGCGTCAGGGGTATTTGCGATCAGCAGGTTGGATGTGACCTGCTCGCTGCCCCATTCATCCCACTTCTCGTGAGAGATGCGTCGCATAAGATCGGAAAACCAGGCGATCTTTTCACGGCCGATCGAGCCTTTGGCAAATCCGGTGAATCCGGCATTGCCGCGGACATAGAACAGGGAATTGCTCTCGGGCAGCTGATCAAAGGAGCGCTCGCATACGGCCTGAACCATCGTGCCCGTATTGCCTTTGTATCGGACGCAGGCATCAGGCATAGGTTCGATCTCCGGATGGGAGCGGTCGCCCGAGAGAGAGAAGCTATGGTTCGCGCGGATACAGGCATCGACTTCCGGGATCGGCCTGACGGTAAGCGTGTCCGAGTCCAGCTGCACCACGTAGGTATCCTTCACCAGATCGCTGATGAGCAGTAGCCTCTCCCAGCAACTTCCTTTCGGGCAATGGTCGGGCATCACATCCGCGATGGACACTATGGTGATCTCGGGGATATGGCGGCGCAGCGTTCCCATATCTTCATCGTTCAGTGATCCGTCATTCAGCAGAACGACCTTCGGGTTGCGGCCAAGCTGGTGGCAGAAGGACTTCACTGCCAGCAGATACATCACCACCTCGCCGTGGCATAGCATGGATACGATGGTGACATCCGGCGCGTTACATAGCAGCGGTGGCGTTTTGAGCACCGGTCGCGAGTTGAAGTTGAACCAGGCCCGTCCTATAGCCCGTTTGGCACGAAAAAACATGCTGGAAACCTTCCGTCGCGATCTGATCGCATCCCCAGTTGAGGAACTTTTCGATCCAGTTGGATGCGGGGCGTCACTCTCTGATTTCGAGACGCGTTGAGTCCACTGCTCATCCTCTCACAACCTGCTACGGCCGGGTGATGACACGACCCTGTAATTGCGTTGCCCGAAAGCTGTATGCGAACATGTGGCAATCGTCCGGGAAAGCCGCAGCATGCCAGAAGTCGACATCATCGTTCCTGCATACAATGCTCAAAAATACCTGGCCGATGCGATCGAGAGCGTTGGGGCCCAGACCTTTCAGGATTGGAGAATCCTGCTGGTGGATGATGGCAGTACGGACGATACAGCCGGGATCGCGGCGTCGTATATTGAGCGGCTTGGGCCAAAGCTGAAATATATCCATCAAGAAAATCGAGGACTGCCGGCAGCGCGGAATACAGCGATCCGCAACTCATCGGCAGAGTTCCTGGCGCTTCTCGACGCCGACGACATCTGGCTGCCGAATCGGCTGGAAGAATCGTTGAAGTCTTTCGCGAGGATGCCGGAGGCGGGCCTTAGCTATGGCTTCATTGCCCGTATCGATCCGTCAGGGAAGGTGATCGATACCTTTGAACGGCGGAGCAGGCATGCGGAGGGGATGATTGCCCCTTATATTTATATGCGGAAGATTGATCTTCCTTGCCCGACAATTACCTTTCGCAGAAAATGTGTCGACGAGGTCGGCGGGTTTGATGAATCGCTTCGGGCGACCGAAGATCGCGATTTGTGGGTACGCATCGCACTGCGCTACCCCGTGACGCTTGCTCCGGCGCTGATCGCACATTACCGAACGTCCATGGACTCGATGTCCGGCGACCCGGAGCGAATGCTTACCGCGCAGCGGATCTTTATTGAAAAGCATTATGGATCGCCAGGCTGTGGATGGGCGGCTCGCCGTGTGGCGCTCGGGCAGATATATCGGCAGCGTGCGGAGGCCTTTGCTATTCGCAAGCGACTTGCCGATGCTTTGGCCAGCGCTCTCAAGGGGCTGAGATTGTGCCCCTGGGAGATGCAGAACGTGCGCACGGCAGGGTCCCTGCTGTTGGAGTACTCGGGCATCCGCAAGAAGCAGTCTTGAAGGACGGTCGTCAGCGGGTCGTCTGGAAGAGCAGCAGATTCTCTCCGCGTATGATCACGTCAAAGGTGTTCTCTCCCAGTCTCCGAAAGAGATTTCTGCTGGTCTGTTTGCCAGGCAGAAGCCAGTCGTGCAATTCGATAGCAATGATACTGGCCTGTTGCATCCAGGGCGCGGGTTCGGCAAACACCTCCGCTTCGGCTCCCTCGATGTCAATTTTGACCGCGAGAAGAGGCCCGGGCTTCCAGGAGCAGACCTCATCGATCGTGTAGCTGCGCAGCGAGGACGACTCGCCAACTTTGCCACTGCCCTCCTGCAATTGAAAGGAGGCGCTCCCAGCGTCTGGATTCGCGATCGTCAGACTGCAACTCTTGCCCCACACTCCGCCATTGAGCACAGTCACCTTGCTGTAGGGCGCAGTATTCTTCTCGAGCAGTGCTAAATTGGCGGAATTGGGTTCAATGCAATAGATCAGCGCTTCAGGAAAGCATGTGGCGAACCAGATTGCCGATAGACCCACATGACTGCCACAGTCGACGATTAATGGAGGGTGGCCTTCCGCCAGTGCCTGCTTGTAGATCTCATTTATGTGCGCAGCCTGAGGCAAGTCATCAATGGCATACTCCTTCATCACCATCAGTTGCCAGAAGATAGGCAAATCACGCGGTCTGAGACAGATCGGATTTCTGTAGCCAGGCACTGCCAGGGTGAGCATCTCGAGCCGACGTCCAAGCTGGCCCCGAATCGAGAGCCAAAGACGCACCCCTCCCGCTACGCCGAAGACACGAACAAATTTCAATAACTGACGAAGGCTTGATGCAGGCATAAGTCCAGTATCGTTGGGCAACTGCACCGGCGCAATAACAAGGATCAGGGAACCTGTGCCCCCAGCCCTTTGGCGGGACTGGATGGCGTCAGCGCAAAATTGAAGTTATCCAAATCCTGCTCTTGGGAAAATCTAGGCTCATTCATAAACTTCGGATCGCTGCATCGCTCGTGTAAATGGCCGAATGGGCAGCCGACCCCTCGGACATCGTAGAAGAGGTTATCCTGGCGATCGATGTGCCCGATCGGCTGTTGAAAGTAAAATCCGGCCGGACCGCCTGGTTTCCCGCCCAGGTTATAGGTCGCGGGATTGTCATATCCCAGGACAACATTGTTCTTGAAGATCAATGTGCTGTTGGAACAGCCTCCCTGGTCCCAGCAGCCGATGTCGAAGGTGGTCGGCGAGTAAGTCACGATCGTGTTATTGGAAAACAGAACCGTACCGCCTTGGCGGAAGTTGAATGCAACGGCGTCTCCTGCGCGACAAAAGTCACCCAGGTGCGCGTTATATTGGGGGGCTGCACCATGGATCGGTTTCGATAGCCGCAGGCAGTTCGCAACGACTTTGTTGTCGGTAAACACGGCATGTGTCGCATTGGCTCCCCATTTGAACTGCCCCCCGCTGTTTCCATAGGCGGCGGAATGGGTAATATTCAGGTTGCAGCTTCCCGTGTCCAGATGTCCCAAATCCAGGCCATCCTGCGTGTTGTAGCGAAAGGTGGAATGGTCGATGTTGGCGTTCAGACACATGCCTTTGGGCGTGCCGACTCCGTCACCATATCCGCCGTTGCTCTGTCCGTAGCACGAGTTTGCGCCGGCCCCTGGGTAAAGCTGGTTGCATCCGTTCCATTCGACGGTTGAATAGTTGAAATTCCATGTTCCGTTCTGGCTCGGAGTCCCACTGCCATCATCGAAGTCCCAGCCTGCCATCCCGTTGTAGGCTATATCGCAACGGACGCATGTGACGATGCCGCCGATGGCGCCTTTGATGCCGCGGTCGGTATGCCCATGGATCCACAGGTCCTGCATATAAACGTCATGCGTTTGATTGTTCGTCCAGATCCCATCGGAGTCGTAATCATCCATTGGAGTGTCGTGGCTGCAGCCCTTCGGCACCATCGGATCTCCGTGCGTCACGCACTGAGAGTGGCTGGTGATTTCCAGGCACTCGACGTCAACATACTTTGTAGTACCCAGATTCAGGGCGTCCCAAACGCCAAACCCGCCGAAGATCTGTGTAAGTTTAGTGCGGTTGGTAACATTTCCATTCGCGCAATCTGCGTAATGTTCCCCCAGGATTCGCGTATGGTGTTCCGGTGTGCCGGCCGGGATTGCAGGATTGAAGCAGGCAAACGGGCCTTGCCCCCCGGTGCACCACGTGTATCCAGCGCCTTTTCCGGTTGCGGCGTCAAAGCCGACGCGCCACGGTCCATCTTTCAGGATGACCGTGTCGCCACCGGCAATCACCCATGCGTCGTTGCCATAACTTTGGTCGTCCCACAGGTAGCGGAAGTCTCTAAAGGCGCAGTGCTGGTTGACGCCCTTGCCCGGGTAGGGGGCATCGGCTTTGCCGTCGCACTGTCCGTTGCGGACACGCACTGAATAGCGGGTCCCGCCATCGTGACGTACGTACCAGGTTTCAGAGAAGAGACGCGGGGCTATAACGAAAGCATGCAGGGAGAAGAGCAAAATCAACAGCCCTGTCTCCCTGCATGGCAATCTCATTGTTCGTATGCCCCAATCGACGGCGGATTCGCTCGTTGCACTCCAGTATAGTCCAGCGTGATTCCGGGGATCTGGATGCCGGCTCCGATCGCTGGGCTGCCCGGGGCAAGGGCAAAGTTGAAGTTATCCAACTCTGTCTCCTTGAAGTTTGTGCCTTGTCCTGTCGGCTCGTTGACGAACGACGGGTTGGCGCAGAACTCCGAGGCATACGGTGGAGGGCACGCAAAGCTGGTCGAACGTATGCCGTACCACAGGTTGTTGGATCGGGTTATGATGCCGATCGGCTGCTGGAAGTAGAAGCTTCCTGTGCCGCCCTGCTGACCGCCCATGTTGTACAGCGACGGATTGTCATAGCCCATGGTGATATTGTTCTTGAACGTCAGCGTGCTGTTAGAGCAGCCATTGGTGTCCCAGCAGGCAATGTCGAACTGTGTCGGCTGGTAACCTACCACCGTATTGTTGGCCAGCAGTGCCGTCCCGCCCTGCCGGAAATTGAAGGACATATTGTCACCAGCGCGGCAGTAGTCGGCCAGGTTGGCGTTGTAGTAGGAACTGGCGCCCGAGATCGGTTGAGATAGTCTGAGGCAGTTCGCAAGCGCCAGATTGTTCTCGAAGATATACGTCGTTGCGTTCGCTCCCGTCTTGAACGTTCCACCACTGTTGCCGATGGCGATGGAGTTTGTAATGACGACCTTGCAATTTCCGGTGTCCAGATGGCCAAGGTCCAGGCCGTCCTGCGTGTTGTAGTTGAACGACGAGTGATCGATGTTGGCGTTCAGGCACATCCCCGGAGGCGTGCCCACGCCGTCACCATAGCCGCCAGTGCTCTGGCTGTAGCAGGTGTCTACGCCGCCGTTCGGCCAGATCTGGTTGCAGCCGTTCCACTCGATCGTCGAGTAGAGGAAGTTCCAGGTCGCGCCCGGAAGGCTGGCTGTGCCAAATCCGTTGTTCGACCCGGAGCCATCGTCAAAGTCCCAGCCGGCCATGCCATTGGCATAGATATCGCATCGGAGACAGGTAAAGGTTCCACCGATCGGCCCCTTGACGCCGCGGTCTGTATGGCCATGGATATAGACATCCTGGAGCAGCACATTCTGTGTGCCGGTGCTCGTTACGACGCCCTCAGAATCGTAGTCGTCCAGACTTGCAATCGATGGGTTGCCGCTGTTGCAGCCTCGCGGAACAGCAGGATATCCGTGAGAGATGCATTGCGCATGGCTGGTTATCTCCAGGCACTGCACATCCACGTATTGCGATCCGGAGAGGTTCAGCGCATACCATACTCCGTAGCCGCCGAAGATCTGGGTTAGCTTGCTCTTGTCCACAGCGTTGTTCGCGCTGCAATTGGCCCAGTTTTCGCCCAGGATCCGTGTGTGCTGTGTCGGCGTTCCCGACGGAATGGTCGGGTTGCTGCAGGAGTATGGTCCGTTGCCTCCCACGCACCAGGTATAGCCTGCACCAGGTCCCGTATTGGAGTCATAGCCGACACGCCATGGACCGCCACGAATGATGACCGTATCGCCCCCGGAGATGACCCAGGCGTCGTTGCCATAGCTCTGGTCGTCCCACAGATAGCGGTAGTCCTTGAACGCGCAGTGCTGGTTGACGCCGGAACCCGGATACGGAGCATCGGCGAGCCCGTCGCACTGACCGTTCGTCACGTTCTTAGAATAGCGAGTACCGCCGTCCGGACGGATATACCATGTGTTGCCTCCCGTGGAGGAAAGCTGGGACGCGTTGACAGTAATGGATGCGATGACGGACTGCACCTGTGCTGGTGAGCCGCTGTCCTTCACGGTCGCTGTAAACACCGAGGTGCCTGCAGTTGTCGGCGTTCCCGAGATGGTGCCCGTAGTAGCCGCAAAGGTCATGCCGGCGGGCAGGGAACCTGAGGTAATCGACCATGTATAGGCTGGTGTGCCGCCCGTTGCCTGCAGAGTCTGGGCGTACGCCGTGTTGGTGGTTCCGGTAGCCAGCGCAGGTGGAACAATCGCAAGCGGTGTCGCTGATAGAGAGATCGTCGCGGCGGCCGAGGCCGTCTGTGCCGGGCTGCCGGCATCGGTTACAGCAAAGGTGAAGCTGTAGTTGCCCGAATCACTCGTCAGTGGTGTGCCGGAGATAACGCCGGAGGTTGATAGCGAAAGTCCAGGAGGCAGTTGACCGGAGAGGACGGTCCAGACATACGGTGCCGTGCCTCCGCTCACCTGGAGAGCCTGGGAGTAGGGGCTTCCCGCCTTCGCGCCCGCCAGGGCCGTTGACGTAATGGAAAGCGCGCTCGATACCACCGTCAGGTTCATGGCCACTGAGGCGCTCTGGATCGGATTGCTGCTGTCCGTCACAGTTGCGGTGAAGGTTGCAGTCCCTCCGATCGAGGTGGTGCCGGAGATTACGCCTGTAGTAGAGAGCGTGAGTCCAGCCGGAAGCTGGCCTGAGCTGATGACCCACTTATAAGGAGTCGTTCCGCCCGTTGCCAGCAGCGTTTGTGAATATGCACTGCCCGCGCCGATCGAAGGCAGCGCTGCGGCTGTAATCGTGAGCGGGGCAGCAGACACACTGATCGACATGGACTTCGATGCCAGCTCTGTTGGGTTGCTACTGTCCTTCACGGATGCCGTAAAGGTCGAGCTGGTTCCCGTTGGAATACCCGAGATGGCGCCGGTCGACGAATTCAGGGTAAGCCCTGCGGGCAGGCTGCCTGAGACGATCGACCAAGTATAACCCTGCGTGCCACCGCTGGCCTGCAGCGACTGCGCATAAGGCCGTCCATAGGTCCCTTGCGGGAACGATGTTGAGGCTATCGCCAGCGGGGTGGCCGCAACTGAGATCGAAAGTGCCACGGACTGGCTCTGGACTGGATTGCCGCTGTCAACCACCTTCGCGGTAAAGCTGTAGTTGCCTGTCGCTGTGGGCGTGCCGGAGACGACACCTGCAGGACTGAAGCTGAGTCCTGTAGGCAGTGCGCCGGAGATCACGGACCATACGTAACCTGGGGTTCCGCCACTGACGCTGAGCGATTGGCTATACGAGCTTCCGATCGTCGCGCCGGCAAGTGCCGTTGTGCCGATCTTAAGAGGCGTTGCCGAGATGGCGATGCTCAGGTTGGCCAAGGCCGTCTGTGCCGGATTGCTCTTGTCTGAGACAGCAACGCCGAATGCGAAAGTGCCGCTGGCAGCCGGGGTGCCCGAGATGATGCCGGTTGAGCCAAGCGTCAGTCCCGAAGGCAGCGTGCCGGAGGTAAGCGACCATGTGTAGCCGGGAGTCCCACCGTTTGCGCTCAGAGCCTGCGTGTAGGAAGTGCCGACGGTGCCCGATGTCAGAGTCGTGGTTGCGATGCTGAGCGGAGTGCCGCTGACCACAATGCTGAGGTTGGCAGTGCTGGTCTGCTGGGGAACGCTCTGGTCCGTCACGCGTACGCTGAAGGAAAACGTTCCGGCAGCCGTTGGAGTACCCGAGATTGTTCCGTTGCCTGAAAGCGAAAGTCCGGATGGAAGCGCGCCTGCTGCGATTGCCCAGCTATATGTGCCTGCGCCGCCCTTAGCCTGAAGCGTCTGGCTGTAGGGAGTTCCATAACTTGCGGCGGGCAGAGCGCCTGTCACAATGCCCAGCTGGTTGCCGGAGACGATCATCGTCAGGGCAATGAACTTCTCCTGTGCTGGATGGCTTTTGTCCCGCACGGTCAGTCCGATGGAATAGGTGCCGGCAACTGTGGGAGTGCCGTAGATGGACCCGTTGCCGTTCAAAGCTAAACCTGCCGGCATCTTGCCGGATGAAAACTTCCACGTGTACGGGTCATTGCCGCCCGCAGCGGTCAGTGGAGCGTTGTATGTGACGCCTACTGAAGCGTTCGGTAGAGAGGTCGTCGTGATCGTGAGAGGGGCCGAATTGAGCTGACTGTTAGGAACGCCCGCCTGGGCAATTCCGACGCCGCCACAACCGGCCAGGAAAAAGAACGCCGTGAATCCGAGTCCAATCGCAAGTTTTGCCAATATCTTCAAAGCACACCCCTAGCCCGTAAAAGCTTGTTTTTATCCGCCGCTCACTCTCCCAGTGCAACGGCGAATGGATTTCCGTTCAAACCCTCGAGTTAGAACTTACCGGCGAACCCGAAGAGTTACAGTTCCCCAAAGGCATATCGCTGTGCCACTTTATGAGCGGCGAATGACACCTTCAGGGGAGAGCGCGTCACATCTGCGCGCTCTCCTTGACCGTTCATCGACACGAGTCCGCGGGCGGCCGGTACACAGTAGGTACACGGTCGTGACTTCAGTACTGTGGTTGTTTCGAGGCAGGAAAATCAGGCAATGGAAGCGCAGATCTGAGTGTGCAGATCGAGAGATAAAGAGATTGCGCTTACCAAAAAGGGGGTTGATGAAACGTTAGATAGTATTAATCCCTCGTGGCAAGGGACACACGAATCGTAAGAGAGCTGGAATGCCTGTAGACTCCAGCGCCTTACCTCTGGCTGATAAGTTAACGGCGTTGCTCTGCTGGTTGAACGGAAGTTACTGGCTCAACTTATGAAAGTCGATTGAAATTGCTCTATGTAGGAAGGCAGGTAGTTGCGGCAAAAAATGTCATCGTCGCCTGAAATCAGCAGCGAACGATCTTTTCCGAGTGAATCCCTTTCGTCGCATTGCGCGAATCCACCACAAGCTGCGATTGGGATACGATCTCCGGGTAATTGTAGTCGGAGTGGTCCGTCATGATCAGTACGCAATCATACATAGCGAGATTTGTTAGCGGCGTGCACGTCATATTCAGGTTGTAATGCCGTCCGCGGCCAACCGTGGGGAAATAGGGGTCGTTGTACAGGACCTCCGCGCCTTGCTCGCGCAGTAACTCGATTACCGTGAGGCTGGGCGATTCACGCAAATCGTCGATGTCTTTTTTGTAAGCCATGCCCAGCATTAATATCTTGGAGCCGTTCATGGCTTTTTTGTGCAGGTTTAGTCCCTTTGCCACGGATTGGACCACATGCATCGGCATGGCCTCATTCACTTCACCCGCCAGTTCGATAAACCGCGTGTTGAAGTCATACTCTTTGGCCTTCCAGCTCAGATAAAACGGATCGATGGGAATGCAGTGGCCGCCAAGCCCGGGTCCCGGATAAAAGGGATGGAAGCCAAAGGGCTTGGTCGAGGCCGCGTCGATGACCTCCCAGATGTCAACACCCATCCTCAGGCTCAGCAGCTTCAATTCATTCACCAGCGCGATGTTCACGCAGCGATAGATGTTCTCGAGCAGTTTCGTCATCTCTGCCACGCGCGTTGACGTGACACGGACTGCTCGCGTGAAGATGCCTTCATATAGCGTCGCCGCCAGCTCGGTTGCGATGGGTTCGTGGCCGCCCACTACCTTGGGAATATCTCGTCGCGCGACCGTTGTGTTGCCTGGATCTTCGCGTTCCGGGGAGAACGCAACGTAGAAGACTCCGCTTTCGGCGGCAGTTCCCTTGCTCTGCGTCTTCAGGCCAAGACGATTCCCCTCTTCAAGGATCGGGATCATCAGTTCTTCGGTGGTTCCCGGGTAGGTTGTGCTCTCGAGGACAACCAGCTGTCCTTCGCGTAGATGTGGTGCTGCCGCTCTGGCGGTGTTGGCCACGAAGCTGAGGTCGGGCTCACGATGTTCGGTTAACGGAGTGGGAACGCACAGAATCACAGCGTCCTGGTCCGACAGGCGCGAGAAGTCTGTCGTCGCGGTAAAGCCCTGCTTGCTCGCCGTCTGGATCTCCTCTGCGGGAATGCGGAAGATATAGGAGCGTCCCGCCGAGAGGTCCGAAACCTTCTTCTCATCGATGTCGAAACCTGTGACCTTGAAGCCGGCATCGGAGAGTAGCAGGGAAAGCGGCAGCCCAACATATCCCAGTCCAATCACTCCGACGCTTGCGGTATGGGCCCGCAGACGCTCTAGGCGCGCCTGTGCAATTTTTGGCATTACTACTTGATCTTTGTTCGACATGTACCCGATTATCGCATCGGCACTTCTATGCCGTATGTCTTCCCTGAGGAATCTTCTCTTCCTCCCAGTATCTTCTGCGACTCCCCGAAAGGGTTATTGTCCCCTCCTTTCTTCAGACTCAATAACAGCCCTATCCTCAGGCTTTGTCGAGAGGCGTCCACGCACTCGCCCATATACTGATCAGGAAATCGCCTTGGAGAGTCCATTGCCCGAAGAATCCTCCTCTTTTCGTAGGAGCCGTCCGGACGCGCTGCTGCTCCTTCTGATTGTTGTCCTCTGCGGGGCGTTCCTGCGGATTACCCTTCTTTCGCACGAGGCCTTGGAAGGTGACGAAATCTTTTCGCTGCACGTAGTGCTGATGCCGCCTCTGCAGGAGTTGGCAGCGATCCGTGCGGATCTGGTCCACCCTCCGCTCTATTATTTTCTGCTGCAGGCCACTGCCAAAATCTGGGGAGCAAGTGCCTACGGCATCCGCGTCCTGTCGCTGCTCTGCGGCATTCTGTCGATCCCGCTGGTCTGGCTGATAGGGCGTGGTCTCCCGGGGCAACGTGTCACTGCTCTGCTGGCCGCGGCTCTGCTTGCTCTCAATCAGTCTCATATCTTCTACAGCCAGGAGGCACGCTCTTACGCCTGGTACACCCTGCTTACCATGGCGTTCGTGCTCTGGATGATCAGGATCACGGCAACGCCGGAGCGCATCGTCACGATTGGCGACTGGGTCGCGGCCGCCCTTCTCATGATTCTGCTGGTTTATACCCATTATGTCGGAGCAATCTATGTCGCATCCGCGGTGCTGGCTGTGCTGCTGGCTCGCACCTCGCGTGGACAGAAAGTAGGGGTCTTTCTTTGCGCGCTATTTGCCGCGCTGACATTTCTTCCCTGGCTCGCAGCGATTGCCGGGGTCTATCACCAGAAGCAGGGCGTCGGCGAGAATCTGGACTGGCAGGGACACCCGGATCTCTACGCCCTCAAGCAGGTCCTGGCCTCTTCGCTCGGCATTCCTTCGTTTCATGGTTCCACAACATTAGTCCTTCTGGTGATCGCGCTGCTTGGCCTGGCGGCGATTTTGCTCACGCCGCGTCATATTGCCAACTCTCCGGCGCCCGTTATTCTCCTCTGCCTCGGGATTCTTCCTCCGGTGATTGTCTTTATTCTGTCCCGGCCGCCCATCAATCTGCCGCTCTTCGGCCTGCGTCACTTCCTGCCGTCCATCCCATGCATGATCCTTCTTTGCAGCTATGGTTTGGACCGCCTGGCACAAAAGGCCATGACATATCGTGCTGCAGCGACCGCCTTCGGCGCGGTCGTACTGCTCCTGATTGCGGCAGTACCGACGATGCAGAATCTGCGGTCCCGGCCCAGCCGCATTCCATACGATGTGGTAAGCCACGCCGTAATGCTCGATCACGCCGAAGGCATGCCGGCCTATGCCACGTGGTTCTACGGCGTCGGCGAACCAGTCAACTTCTACTGCGCGACCCAGTGCGTCAATCCTTTGCCGGAAGCCGATGCGGCTCTCCCCTCGAAGTTCGTCCTGCTCTTCCGGCCTCGCTCATCGTCGGACACGCAGCGACTGGAGCAACTGCAGCACGAAGGGTTTTCCGAGATACAGCAGCAGTACTATACCGACGGCGGACACAGCATCTACGGCACCACACTGGCTGTTTTGCAGCGGAGCCAGCCCGAAAATAGCACTGGCGTCGCAACGGCCGGGCACTGAACCTCTGGATTGCTGCATCCAAAGTGGCATCGACTCAAACGATGCGTCGGTGGAGACTGGTGTTTCAGGGAATCAAAATCCCTAACACTCGCGCCATCGACTGTTCGAGTATTCTTGTCGCATCGGACCACGCGGGAAGGCGGAAACAGAACACAGATGGCTCGGTATCTGATTACAGGAATCGCAGGCTTCATTGGATCGACTCTCGCCCATACGCTTGTCGAACAGGGGCATGAGGTTCGAGGGATCGATAACCTCTCCACCGGCAGTTTGGACAACATCGCCGATATCAGCCATGCAATCTCATTCGAGAAGATGGACCTGCAGGATGTTGCAGGGGTAAAGGCTGCCTGTGAGGGCGCCGACTACGTGCTTCATCAGGGAGCGCTTGCCTCCGTGCCGCGCTCCGTCAAGGATCCTCTCACGTCGCACGAATCGAACATCAACGGTACGCTCAATCTGCTGATCGCAGCACGGGACGCAAAGGTAAAACGTATCGTCTACGCTGCGTCTTCTTCTGCCTATGGCGACCAGCCGACGCAACCCAAGCAGGAAGACATGGTGCCGCGTCCACTCTCGCCCTACGCCGTGCAGAAGCTTACCTGCGAGTACTACATCCAGGCCTTCTACCGCGCCTATGGCCTGGAGGGCATATGCCTCCGTTACTTCAACATCTTCGGACCGCGCCAGGCAGCAGACTCCCCTTACTCCGGCGTGATCGCGCAGTTTACATACAAGATGATGGCCGGCATTACGCCCACCATCTTCGGCGATGGCCTTACCAGCAGGGACTTCAACTACGTGGACAACGCAGTCAGCGCAAATCTGCTGGCCTGTCATGCGCCCAGCTCCGTTGCGACCGGACGCGTCTTCAACATCGGCACCGGACACAGCCACACGCTCAATGAGGTCTACGCAACAATCGCTCAGCACCTGGGCTTCAAGGGCGAACCTAATTACGGCCCGGAGCGCGCAGGCGATATCAAGCACTCGCTGGCAGATATCTCACGTGCGACAGCTGAACTTGGGTATCGTCCCAAGGCGCACTTCCACGACGGCCTCAAGAAGACCGTGGACTGGTATGTTGCGGAGCGGGAAAAAACGGCAGTCGCTTCGGCCCGTTAAGCGCCGGCCTCGATCTACTCTGCGATTCGGATCAGACCTTCTTCCAAAAACTGTCGCAGAGTCTCCAATACGTCAGCTTCCAGAGCTCCCGGCGGCGCCTCGTATTCATTTTGGAGGTCCTCGATCACATTGGCGACCTTTACAGGTGCACCAATACGCCGCCAGATCTCGCTGCCTGTCTCTCCAAGACCATAGCAGCGGTCCCGTTCTAAATTCATCAGCACTACTTCACCATTCACATCGGTCGCGACCGCATCGCGGCTCCAGCAGACCACCGTGTCAGGCTGAATCGCAGGTTCTTTCATCTAAATCAGCCAAGCTCCATTAAGTTCGCTCGCGTGCTGCGAACAAGCCTCTGTACGATACAAGACATAGGCTCTGCATATCGTATAGACGAGCCACCAATGCGCAAAGACAATAATTCACTGCGAATTTATACGACCCATTTGCTGCAACTCTGTCTGCGCTGGCCGCAGCGGGAGGAAGATCGCAAAGAGATCGTCCGTTTACTGTCTGGGACGATCGACTGGCAGCTTTTTCAAAAACTTGCGGATCATCATCGCGTATTGCCTATGGTCACCCACAACGTGGGAATTGCCTCGTTGGATGCACGAATCGAGCACGAAGGTGTTTTTGCAGAAGTTTTCGCAGGTATGCAGAAAGCTGCACAGGAGAACAGCTATCGCGCACTGCGCTGTCTCACTGAGTTGCACAAAATTGTGCGGGCCCTCGGCAAAAGAGATGTCGAGATCTGTGTGCTCAAGGGGCTCCCGCTTGCTCGAACCGTCTACGGCGATCTTGCGCTCAGGTCCGTGGGAGATATCGATCTCCTGATCGATGAGTCCCGGATTCTTGCCGCCGATCAAGTGCTGCGCGAACTTGGCTACAGAGCTTCGTTCGATGTAGGCGAGTTCTCCACCCGCCGTCGAGCTTTTTATGTTGCGCACTGGAAAGACCTGACCTACACGAGCGACGCTTCCGGCTTTGAAGTGGATGTGCACTGGCGCTGCTTCCGCAATCCTCATATGTCCGGCTCATCGCTCGGCTCCGTCGCTGGTGCGGAAACAGTCTCATTTGGCGGGTTTCAGGTCCGAACGCTGCCCCGCACTGAAGGTCTGCTCTACTTGTGCATGCATGGCCTTCTGGATGGCTGGCTCTATCTCAAATCCCTCGTTGACGTAGGCGTCCAGGTGCGCGCGATGAGCGAGGCGGAGTTGGACCGGCTGGCCGCCGCCGCCGCCGACTTCGGTATTTTCGCTGAACTCAGCGCCACCCTGGCCATGGTCCGCCGCCACCTTGCCATGGACCACTGGAGCACGCGTCTCCTGCCGGAAGCCGACGAAGCTGTGGCGCACATCCTCCGCTATGCGGATGTAGTACTCGAGCAGCGGGAGTTTCTCGGTGCGCGCGAGTCGGTTCCGATCTCCACAACGCTGGCGTTCGAATGGGGGCTTCGGCCGGATTGGCGATACCGCCGCGAACTGCTGCTGCGGGTCCTCTTCCGTGTTCGAATGTGGCAACTCATCCCCCTCCCCGACGCCCTCTTCTGGCTGTATCCCTTGCTCAGCCCACTGGAGTGGATTCTCTTCCGTCTGCGTGGCGCTCCAGCCGAGCGCGCCGGGGAGGGATCCTGAATCTTCGCCGCAAGCCGCCCTAAACCCATAGGATGAATCGCTTGCTCTGCCGTCTAATATGGATTGAGCCTTTCAGCTTTGCCGGTGCGTAGCCGTTGGGCCCCGCAGCGCGTTCGATCTTCACTATGACTGAGTTTGTAATCCGTTTAGCCGATGAGCGTGGACATGTGCAGGAGCAGACTCATGCTGCTGCCAGTGCCGAGGAACTGCGCGCGCGGTTCACTCAGGCCGGCTACCATGTCTTCTCAGTCAAGGCGCGTGGACTCCTGGCGGCCCAGAAGAACAAAAAAGTCAAACTCGATACATTTCTCGTCTTCAATCAGCAGTTTCTTACGCTCATCCGCGCTGGTCTGCCTATCCTCAACTCCGTGGAACTGCTCGCCCGCCGGCAAAAGGTGCCCCATTTCCGCGCTCAGTTGGAAGACGTGTCTCAGCGCCTGCGCAACGGCGAATCCATCTCGTCGTCGTTTGAGGCTCAGGGCGGCTTTCCCGTCATCTACACCACTACGCTCCTCGCCGGTGAGCGGTCCGGCAATCTGGAAGAGGTCCTCCAGCGTTATGTCGACTTTCAGCGCGTCAGCCTCACCTTTCGCAAGAAGCTCACATCGAGCCTGATCTATCCCGCTGTGCTCGTCGTCATGGTGGTCGCGCTCTTCATCTTTCTCATCACGTTTGTTGTGCCCCGTTTCGCAGAACTCTACGAGCAGCTCGGGACCACGCTTCCTGCCTTGACGACCTTCCTGTTGCAGTTGGGGAAGCAGGCGCAGAGCTATGGCATCTATGTCGGAGCAGCGGTCGCGCTGGCGGTCTTTCTCGCCTTTCGCTGGACCAGAAGCGATGCCGGGGCCAACCTGCTGGACAAGATCCGTGTAAGGCTTCCGATCTTTGGCCCCGTCTGGCTCAAGTATCAGGTTGGGCTCTTCTCCCGCACTCTTTCTACACTGCTCAAAGGTGGGCTTCCTCTGGTTCCCAGTCTTGAAACTGCTGCCCGCTCCATTGACAGCCGGCAGGTCAGCAACGCCGTCTTTGCCAGCGTCGAAACCGTGCGTGAGGGGAAGGGGCTCTCCGCCAGTCTGGAGAAGACGCGGATCTTTCCTGAGCTTGCGACTGAAATGATCGAAGTGGGCGAGGCCACAGGCGCGCTGCCCCAGATGCTCAACTCGGTCGCAGAGTTCTTTGAGGAGGATGTGCAAACCAGTCTCACCGCGGCCATGAGTCTGATTGAGCCGGCCATCTTGATCGTCATGGGAGCGGTCGTCGCGACCATTCTGATCGCTCTATACCTGCCAATCTTCAAGCTGGGAGCAGGTGCTGGATTCGGGGGCCAGTAGTCCCATCCTATGTCATTTGAAATCATTTGTTTATATCGAGACAAGCTTCGCCCTGCAAGGCACTCCAAAGACGAATTCGGGCACCCCTGGCGATCCTCCAAAGGTGAGATTTACTGCTTTTGTCCGGGTTGGAACACTGATGCAAGAGAGGCACGGCTGGGATGATTCCATCGTGACAAAAGCATGCCTGAATTCGATAGGTTGTCGTGTAAACTCAACTCGCAGAAGGCCAGAGGACTCATTGGTTTGGCGTTCATCAGCCCTTGTCCGCCTGATGCCCTCTTGTGAAACGGAGCTGTAGCATGTCGACGGTTGTTGAGTTTTCCCATCCTGCGGAGCAAGCGTCCAAGCCAATCGTCGAACGCTCGTGCATTGCCGTAATCATTCCCACCTGCAACGCGCAGGGAGACTGGGCCTCATTTTCCGAGGGTCTCCGCAAGCAGGCCATCGCCCCTCATCAGGTCCTGATCGTTGATTCCAGCTCTGACGACGCCACCCGCGAGCTTGCTGCGGCAGATGGGTTCCAGGTACACCGTATCGAGCGTAAAGATTTTAACCACGGCGGTACCCGCCAGTTGGCCGCTCGCCTCGTCCCGTGGGCACAGATCGTCGTTTATCTTACGCAGGACGCCATTCTGGCCACTCCCAACGCGATTGATCAGCTCGTCTCCGCCTTTCACGACCCTGCCGTCGCAGCGGCCTACGGCCGACAGCTGCCTCGCCCTGGCGCAGGACCTATCGAAGCGCACGCCCGTCTCTTCAACTATCCCCCGCGAAGTGATGTTCGCGACTTTGAGAGCCGGCATGAACTCGGAATTAAGGCGGCCTTCCTTTCCAACAGCTTCGCCGCCTATCGCGTCAACCGCCTGTTTGAAGTCGGCGGCTTCCCGACAGATGCGATCCTCTCGGAGGACGCAATTGTTGCTGGCAGACTCCTGCTCGCCGGATACAAGACTGCTTATGTTGCGGATGCAATGGTCTACCACTCGCACAGCTTCAGAGTCGGGCAGGAGTTTCGCCGCTATTTTGACATTGGTGTCTGCCATCGGCGTGAAGCATGGCTGCGTGACAGATTCGGGAAAGCATCCGGTGAAGGAGGCAGATTTGTCCGGTCGGAGCTGCAGTACCTTCGCAGAACTGCGCCGGGATTGATTCCGTATGCACTCTTTCGCACTGTGTCAAAGGCGATCGGATATCAGCTGGGACTGCATGGGGTATGGCTCAGTGGTACGTGGTCGAAAAGATTCTCGTATCACCGAAGCTTTTGGGATCCTATCGGCGGAAAGCCGGAAGTTCATGGCGAGCGATCCGGAACACCGACACTCCCTCCCAGCACGGCATAAGGATTCGATTCTTTATTTACCTTCTCAGTTCGCCGATGAAGACACCGTAAGGCGCGAGCTTCACAGCACCCAAGTCCTGAGCACCCATGGCATCATCGGAGCGCAGAAGTGTGCGCAGAAAGAAGCCGCGCAGGCCAAGCTTCTTGATCGGTTCCGTTAGCGAGAGCGTCACTGGCGCGCCCGAAAGATTGCACAGCGCAACCAGGGGAGGGTTCTGCAGCGTGGGCGAAGGTGGACGCAGCACCCAGGCCAGCACATTCTGCTCGTCAAGGTCCAACGCGATCCTGGTGCCTGTGCGCAGCGCCACGTTGGAGTGGTGAAAGGCAGCCAGCCTTCCGTACCAGGCCGTCAGCGGATCTGCAGGCGCAGCCGGGGGCGCTGCGGCCTTCTTCTTCGGAGGTGGAGGCGGAGTGTATGGTGTGTACGGCAGATACACACCGGGAGGCGGTTGTGCCGGCCTGGGGGCTGCAGCTGGTTTGACGGAATCGTCCTCAGGTTCCGGTAGAGGCACGCTGGCGGGCAGGACGAGAGGTTGCGCCGGATCGGCGATGGCTGCGGAGTTGGTCGCCAGCGCCAGCGTGGCGAAGACCTGTGCGAGCTGTTCTGAACCGGCCGGCGTACGGGCGTCGAGCAGGGTCTCCGGCGCTGCGAAGGCGCGCTCCAGTTGCGGGCGGATTGCGGCTGCGGTCGTCGACTCGGCCGCCAGCGGCTCGACGGTCAACTGTGACGCTGCTCTGGCTTGCGCGGATCGTGCGGGACGCTTCGCGGCAGGCGGCGCATCGGTGGCGGGCGCGGAGTCGGTGAGGATCACGCGCTGGCCGGTGAAGCCGGCGGCCAGCGTGCGGATGGAGGCTGCGATGGCGTCGCGGTCGGCGGGGGCGGTCGAGGCGGGGATCTCCAGCCGGAGGCCGGCGACGCCGCGGGTGAGCCAGAAGCGCGCCTGGCCGGTAAGCGCGTCGTCCGCGCGAGTGGCGGGCAGTGCGACGAGGACGCGGATGCCGCGGCCGGTGGCCTGGCGGACGAAGGCGTCGAAGGAATCGAGCTCGGCCTGCGAGGCGATGGCCTGTTCCGCGCTCGCGCTGGACTGCTGCGGCAGAGGCGGAGGAGTGACGATCAGCGCGTCGAGGCCGGTGGACTGGATTGCGTCCAGTCGAGCGGCGAGGGCCTTGAAGTCTGTCGCGTTATCGCGGACTTCATAGAAGATTGCGCGCTTCCACCAGGCCTCGTTGCTAAACCCGGAGCCCTGCCAGCCGGGACGCGAGAGCATCTGCGCATGCGCCGCGGGGATGGAGGCCAGCGCGAGCAGGGCCAGCGTTGCGATCTTCAGGGGTAGAGGGAAGCGGAACGTCATCCGGCGAGAGGCTCTGCGGGCCGGGGAAGGGAAGCAGATCGGCATAGATGAAATTGTCGCGCTCGACACGCTCGCCGGGAAGTACGGGGATGGTTCGGCGGAACATGGGGCCTGCGAAGGTGAAGGTGTGGAACTCGCCGCGCTCGCCGCAGGGATCGACGGAGGGCGGAAGGTCGGCGAGGAGGTTGGCGTCGAAGGTGCGGCCGGCGAACGAGGGGCTGAGGTGGCGCGGATCAATACAAGTGAGATGCGCGCGGAGGCCGGAGGTGAGCATCTGCTGGGCGAGTTCCGCAGTGGAGACGCCGAGCGACGGGCACCAGACGGGGAAGACCGGCTCCAGGCCGGTGCCTGCGAGGCGGGCGATGCGGTAGGCGCGGATGTCCTCAAGGAAGAGGTCGCCGAAGGCGATGCCGTGGAGGCCCTCGGAGACGGCGCGGGCGCAGACGGTGGCCATGCGGGCCTCGTAGTCGGCGTTGGAGCAGGGGAAGGGGAGATCGACCTTCCAGAGTGGGAGGCCGGCGGCCTCGGCCTGGAGGTCGAGGAGCTCCTCGCGGAAGCCGTGCATGGCGACGCGGCGGAACTTTTCGTTCACGGTGGTGAGGAGAGCGACGACCTCGTAGTCGAGTGACTGGCGGAGGAGGTGGAGGGCCCAGGCGGAGTCCTTGCCGCCGGACCAGCTGAGCAGGAGGGGCTTTCGGGTTGCGGCCTTTGCGGGTTGAAAGAGGGCTGGCATGAAGATTTTTAATTTTAGCGAATCCAGCGGATCTCCAATGGATTCAGGTGTTTAAGTGCTTTCGGCCGCAGGTAAAATATTGATTCCAGAGATTTTAAGGGTCAAAGTACAGAAAAATCATCAGTTAAGGGCAACTTGTGGCGTGCGGCTTCGCTTCACGCACTCCAAACAGTGCCTTATTTCCATGATAACGAGTGGAGCAAAACTAAAATGCCAAGTTTCTGAGAATTATTTCGTGAATGTTTTGAATGAGTTAGGCGCGAAAGGCGGGAAATAAGGGCTTGACAGGAAAAAACAACAAGACAGCAAGGGAAGAGCGCGTGGGCGATGGATAGCGCGGGCCTACAGCCCGCGGGTTGTGGGAGGACGATACCTGGGGCTACGCCCCAGGCTAGAGTAGCGCGCGCCGTTGGCGCGCAGTCTCACTCACGCGAAGAGGATGCGCGCGAGTGGGGCACCAGGCGAAAGGCAAATACGGGATTCTGGACGCGCAATGCGCGGTCCAGAATGACGAGGTGGGGGAAGAGCGGGGCGATGCTGTGAGCTTCGAGGGTGAGAACGGTGCGATCGGCTGAGGCGGTCGGGGGCCTTCGACTCGGTGCGATGCTCCTCGCTCAAGGATGACGGCGAAAGGCAAATATAGGGATCCTTCGAGTCGGCGCGGTGCGGCTTTGGTCAGGATGTCGGCCCGATAAGGCAGATTATGCGGGTTTCCAGGCGGGGTAGTGCTGCTGAGTGAGCAGCGCGGCCTGGCCGCGGCCCAATCGTCCCGAGATAGTCGAGTAGAAGTCATGGGCACTGTTGGTACGGATCATGTTTGCGAGGAAGGCCTCCTGCTTCGCAAAGGCGCGCAGGGTGACGGCGTCGGGGTCGACGAGCGAGGTGAGGGCGTCGTGCAGCTCCTTCTCGATGGCAGCGGTCTCGGGGCGTCCAGCGAGGCTGGTCCTCTCGCCGGGATCGTTACGCAGGTTGAAGAGCAGATTGCTGCCGTAGAAGGAGAAGTAGAGATACTTCCAGTCTCCTTTGCGGACCATGAAGGAGCCGGTGCAGTTTCCCTCAGTGTGGCACTCGCTGTAGACGACGGGCGGCGCGGCGGTGGTGTCTCCGGCGATGAGAGGCAGCAGAGAGCGACCACGCAGGGCGGGCTGCTTCGGCACTCCGCCGAGATCCAGCAGGGTGGCTGTCAGGTCGAGCGCCGAGACGGGCGCGTCGATGACCTTGCCGGCAGGCAGGCCGGCGCCGGCCATGATGAGCGGGACGCGAGCGGCTCCTTCGAAGAGCGCGCGCTTGAGCCACAGGCCGTGCTCGCCGAGCATCTCGCCGTGGTCCGAGGTGTAGATGACGACGGTGTTGTCGAACGTGCCCGCGCGCTCCAGCGCGTCGAGAACCTCGCCGAGGTCGTCATCCAGCTGCGTGATGCTGGCATAGTATGCGGAACGTGCCCTGCGGATACGCTGCTCGGAGAAGGGTGTCGAGAGCCGGCTGAAGTCGCGCAGGGTCTGGAAGACGGGGTGCAGGGTCTCAAGGTATCCGGCGGGGACATTGGGCAGAGGCATGTCGGCGGGCGGATAGAGATCGAGATACCGCTGCGGCGCGCGAAATGGAGGATGCGGCGTGGTAAGACCGACGTAGGCGGCCCAGGGTTTGCTATCGCCGGCGTGAGCCCGGACGAAGGCGAGGCCTTCCTGCAGCTTTGCCTTGTCTGGCGCGTGGGCCTTCTCATCGGCGGTGCCATCGATCTGCTCGCGCTCGTCCAGCCGGTAACACATGGGGCGGCGGAAGAGCTCGGTGATATCGGGACGGACGGCGTGTTCGTTACTACCGGGGCGGCTTCCTCCCTCAAAGCCGTTGTCGCTGCGGGTGGCCAGGTCGAATTTGCCGGTGGACCAGCAGGTGTATCCAGCATCGCGGAGATAGTTGCCCCAGGTGGGCGCGTCGTCCTGAATGGGAAGCGCGTTGCCGTAAGAGTCGACATCGGAGGCGAAGCGGCCTGTCATGAGGGCGGCGCGGCCGGGAGCGCAGAGCGGGCTGGCGCAGTAGGTGTTTTGGAACCGGACGCCTTTGGCCGCGAGCCGTTCCATGTTGGGGGTCCGCACGGGGACTGCCTTGCCCGGGCCTCCCATCAGCATCTGCCCGCTGTGCTGGTCGGTAATGATGAAGAGAATGTTGGGCTGTCTGCGAGCGGTAGTGCTGCCCTGCGCCAATGAGACGCCGCTGCCGAGCGCGGAGCCTATGCCCGCAGCCGCCAGCGTTTTTGTAATTTCTCGTCGCGTGACCTTCATCCGTGCTGTTCCCCGGTGCCCTGCAGGCACGCGCTCCAGCATAAAGCCTGGAGGGTTGTCGTTGCATGGGAGCGCGGGGCTGGAATGCGTGCCTAGTTCGCGGAGGGCTTCTGGGCGGAGTCGATGACGAGGACGTCGAGCGGAGCGGTGGCAGGTTCGAGCTTGAGACCGAGCTGCTCCTGGAAGGCGGTGAAGAGGGTTGGACAATCAAAGTTGGGGTCGCCTTCGGGCGTGCGCTCGTTGCTGTAACAGAACTCGAAGTCGTAGCGTCCGGTGAGGCCGGTTTTGTTGAGGATGCGGCGGCCGGCGGAGTGGGAGAACATCTGGGCGATGTCATCGATGGAGCAGTTGTGTGCGGAACGGAAGCCCGCACTCTTGATTCCGTAGAGGCAGCCGGTGGTACCGGGCATGACGGGCAGGCTGGATGCGGCTGCGGGCTTCATCTTGATGCCGGCTTTGGCGAGCACCAGGTTGTAGACCGGGAAGGGATGTGCCTCATGGTGCATCCTGAGCTGAAAGCGGCTGGTGAGAACGGGCTGCAACATGGCGAAGAGCTGAGGCAGGAGAAGCCGCTGGGGCGGCAGGTCGTCGGCATCGATCTTGGCTTCGACGTCGAAGCGGTCAGAGGCCGCCCAGCCAGGACCGCCGGTGAGAAGCTTGTCGTCGTCGATGTTCCATGCCTCGGAGATCAGGCTGCGCAGGGTGAGATCCGCGAGGCGGATGGAGTCCGGTGAGAGGCGCGGAGTTACGACGGTGCCGGGATTGTGTGGGCGCACCGAGATGATGGAGTATGCGACGTTAGGAGGTGCGACCCATGCGGAAAGATCCTGAACGCCCGACATGGGGATATTGCCCTGGCCGGGGGGCGGAGGTGGAGGCGGCGGGGTTGTTTGTGCGGAGACAATGGAGGCGGCGAGAGTGAGAAGACAAAGTACAGGGGTCCTTCGCTTCGCGCGGTGAGCTTTGATCAGAATGACGGCGGGTTGAAGTTGGTAGCGCATCAGTTCTCCGAGGGGCGGGAGATGGAGTCGATGACGAGGATGGGGACGGGACCTTTGGCGGATTCGAGCTTGAGGCCGAGCTGCTCTTCGAGGGCGGTGAAGATGGTGGGGCCTGAGGGTTCGTCGGCGGTGGCGGATGAGCCGGCATCGGGGTCTGAGATGTAGTTGAGGGTGAAGGTGTAGAGACCGGAGAGGCCGGTCTTGTCGATGACCTGGCGGCCGAGGAACCATACGAGGTTGGAGGCGAGGCTGTCGATGGGAACGCCGGTGGCCTCCATGCGATAGGCGCGGTTCCGTCCGTTATTGCTGAAGTTTCCCTTGCTTTTGGAGTCGGGGGGAGTGGGGGCGAGGGCCGGCTTTGGGCCACCTTTCGCGAGGACAAGATTGTAGAGAGGGAGCTCCTTCGTTTCAAAGTGGCACTGAAGATGGAAGCGCGCTGTGAGGACTGCCCGCATGCGCTCCGACTCGACGGCGCCGCGCTCGCGGCCGGAGAGTGCGGACCATCGGGGAGGCGGCTGCTCCACCTTTGCCAAGACCTCCCATGTTTCGGAACCGAGCCAGGCGGGACCGCCGGAGATCTGGAAGTCCTGCACGTTGTATGCGTACTGGAGCATTCGCCGAACGGTGCCACCGGCAGAGAGAGTGTCTGTTGTACCGCCGAAATGCGAGCTGCCGCTGGGCTGGTCGCTGGGCTTGATGGTGGCGACGTCGAAGGTGGCGAGTGCAGGCGTGGCGCAGGCGGGCGAGGTGGCGGGCTGGGCGGGAGATTGCGCGAAGGCGAGTGGAGCGGCGAGTGCGAGGACGAGCAGAAGGTGCGTGGGGCGAATGGCCATCACGAGAATCTCCGGTGAAGCAAGGATGGTTCGCGGGCCGGATTTACCGGACATGTTTGCGGAACGATGCTATCTGAGAGACGTTGCGGAAGGGAATTTCGCTTGCGGGGAAGGTGGAAATGTAGATGCCCGGGTTCTCTGAATTGCACCCGCGGGTGCTGACAGGTGACTGCGGTGGGATCTGCGATTAGTCTACGGCGTGTGCATGAGCGTGGAGCGAACGAGGGCGGCAACGGCGGCGCAGCGCAGGGAGGCGGAGCGAGGCCTGGCCGGCTGAAGGCGCGTCGGGTGCTGGCGATTTGCATTGCGGCGGTGGTGCTGGCTCCGGCGATCGGGCTGGGCGTGTGGGTTTGGCGGCATTCGCCGGCGCGACCGGCGGTCCCTCCGCCGAAGGACCTGCCGGTGGTGCGGGTGGTGGGCGGCGTGACACAGGTGGACGTGCAGATGGGCACGCTGCTGGGCGAGGTGGGCGAGTATGACGATGAGCTGACGGCGTATCTGCGGTTTGAGTATCTGCGCGGGCTGCAGCAGGTGAATGCAGGCAATGTCCTGATGACTTCCAGGGAGGAGAACGGGGAGCCGGTGTATCGGCTGTATGTGATTCTGCCGAGCGATCTGCTGGCGGGGGGCGCGTATCTGGGCGAGCTGCAGGTGAACCGGTATATCGAGCGCTTCCAACTGGAGGTGGCGGCGGAGGCGCAGGTGAACGAGTGGAAGAAGCAGACGGCACTGTTCTATGAGGCATACAACAAGCCGGTGCAGGAGAAGCTGCTCTCACTGCCGGAGAGTTACCTGACGACGGCGGTGGCGCGGTTCATCCTGTTCAAGGTGAAGACGGACCGCAGGGTGCGGGAGCGGATTGAGCCGGTGCCGCCGGAGCTCTCCGAGGCGCAGTCGCAGGAGTTTGCGGCGGACATGATCGAGGTGGCGAAGTTCTACCAGATTCCGCTGAGCATGCTGCTGGGCATCGGCGCGATGGAGAACAACTACCTGGATGTGCGGGGCGACCTGCAGCACTCGGTGTGGAAGCGGCGCGCGCAGAAGGGGGACATTGTGCTGCAGCGGCGGCGCGGCCGCGTGCTGGTGAGCAACTATTCGATTGGGCCGTGGCAGATTACGCGGGAGACGCTGCGCTATGCGCATGCGCTGTATCTGAAGGACAAGCGGAATCGGGACTACAGCGAGCTGCCGGAGCGGCTGCGTCCGCCGGACCAACTGGACCTGGACCACGTGGACTCGCATGTGCTGACGACGTATGCGGGGCTGCTGCTGAGCCAGCTGCTGGAGCACTTCAACGGCGATGTGGAGAAGGCTGAGGGCGCGTATAACGGGGGCGCGAAGAACCCGAACCCGCAGTATGCGGAGGGCGTGTCGCTGGTGGCGACGTACGCGCACCGCGTGCTGAGCATGGCAGCGGCGCGGAAGGGGATCGCGGTGTCGGAGACGCCGGTGCAGGTGAGCCCGGTTGCGGCGAGTGACGGCACGAGTGACGGCGGGGGCGAGGCGGGGAAGAGAAGTGGAGGGGTGGCGGCACCGGAGCGGCCGTAACTCGAGATCAGGGATGTCTGGCGGACGCTATGGGCGCAGGCGAAGCAGGTGCGTGCCAAGTTGTGCCGAGGGCGATGTACAGAGTGAGGGCGCGGGGAGGGATAGCTACGGTATCGAGAGGTTTGGGCTTCTTCGATGCGAGCAGCCACCACGCAAGCGGCGCCTGATTGATGTCGTATCCGGCGTCGTGCATGAGGCAGAGGCTGACGCGGCCGCTCTGCTGGAGCTGAAGTTTATGTACGTGTGCTGCTGCTCCGCCGCCAGCCAGGTCTGTCGCGATACCCAAGCCAGGCACGAAGGCGCCTGCGACATTGCCAGCTATATCGGCCGCCAGGACCTTGTGACTAACGGCGACCATGTGAATAGTGTCCTTCTCAAGATTTTCCGCGATATTGTCGGCGAGGACGGTAGCAAGCTGATCGTCGTTCTGCAGACGTTCGATGACCTGATGCGGGATGACGATGACGCCGCTGGGCAGGGTGACGGCGTCATGCCATTTTTTCTCGTCAATGACCTGGAAGCGGAAGCTGATTTTCGCTGGATCGCCGGTGGGGAGAGCCTGTTGATAGGCGGGGATGAGCGAGTTGCCAATGCGCTCGACTCGCGCTTGCATTGCAGCGTCGTGGTAAGGCGGGATGCGCTTATAGTCGACGCCGAGAAAGGTTTTACTGATGCTGCTCTGATGCGCGTCGTTGGGGACTGCGGAAGGATCGTATTCGGTCTTTTTGCGTAGCTTTTCTTCGGTGTGTTCGACAGTGTTGGGGCCGATGCCGGCGTAGTCGAGCAGGACAGTGCCGTCGAGTTGCTGGACGCCGGAGTACTCGATCCACTGGTTGGTCGAAACGTCAGCAAGTGACTTGAGGGGAGGCGCAAGGTTGAGTTTAGTCTTTGCGGTGATGTGGAGCAGATAGCCATCGGCGCGGATGGTGCGCTCTTTTGGATCGGTGGGCTGCGTGGCGGGGACGAGGTCGATGATGGCGACACCTTTGACGCTGGCGATGGACGCAGGAACAGGAACGAGTTTGTCTGCGGTGAGGGTGTGAGCTGACTGGTTTATGCGGCCGAATGCGTCCATGGTCTGACCGATGTAGAAAGAAGGCGGTGTGACAGTGCCAGCGGGCTTGCAGGTCTCTGTGTAACCGCTGGGAGTGGCAGGCGTATGGATGCAGAGTTGGGTGTTAGCTGTAAGCGCGATGTGCACGCCCTGGAGATCGAAGCCAGAGGAGGGATGAATGGCAGTGATGTATCCGGAGACTTGCAAGGGAGTTGCAGCATGCGCGGCGCACGGCAGCGAGAGGACGGCAAGCACAACGAGAGGCCGACGCATAGCTGGCAGGGTACTCGATGAAGGCGATGGTGGGAAGATAAAAAACCGGGCTCACGCGGGACGTTATGGAAGCTTGGCGGCTTCGGCGATGGGATTCCAGTGGTCGGAACCGGCGAGGAAGTTCTGTGGCAGATACTGTTTGACCTGGGCGGCGGTGAGCTGGTGCGACCAGGGCACGCGGGTGGAGGGCGAGGCGCCGGGGCCGGTGGAGCCGGACTCCGCGTAGTAGGCGGTGGACTCATTCCTGACGCTGCCCCAGTTGTTCCAGCCGGCTGGCATCATCTCCGCGGGTAGCGAGGTGTCGATGTAGATGACGCGCGAGTAGGTGCGCCAGGGGCGGCCGAGGCCGATCTGGAGTGGGCGTGCGGGGCGCTCGGGTGTGGCGGGACCCGCTGATGAGGTGGTCGGGGATGGAGCACTTGCATCCTCCCGCGAGGCAGTGACGCGCGAGTTGAGGATGACGTAGCCGGTGGGCTGATCGGGCGAGGTGCGCGACTGCGCGGTGATGAAGCCGGGGCCGTTGGAGTGGAGCTCGTCGGAGTCGAAGACGGCGGCCGCGTTGCCGAAGATGTAGTCGACTCCGCCCTCGACGTAGGAGTCGACGTAGTACTGGCGGCCGTAGTCGGCGAAGAGGGTGTCCTGGTGGCCGAGGAAGCGGCAGTGCTTGAAGATGCTGCGGTCGCCGCGGTCGGCGACGGCGACGGCCTGGCCGGTGTTGCCGGCGGCGTTCTCAAAGGTGATGTTGTCGGCCTCAAAACCAGTCCCGTTGATCTCGACGGTCTGGGTGAAGAAGGTGCCGCCGGCGGTGCGCGCGTTGAGCGAGTTGGTGATGACGACGTCGGCGGGCGATTTACCGAGGCCGATGAGGGTGATGTTGTCGTGGTTCTGGGTGACGATGACGCGCTCGTGATAGACGCCGGGAACGATCTCAATGAAGACGCGGCCGGGCGTGCCGTCGGGGTTGGGCGTGGCGAAGGGATGGTGGTCGAGCGCGTTGACGATGGTGGGGAAGGTGGTGAGGTTCTCCTGGCCGGGGTTGGCGTGGGGCGCGGAGGGGTCGACGCGGACGTGGACGTCGGCGGCGAAGGAGAGGGCTGGCATCGAAAGCGCGAGGAGAGCGGCGGCGAGCGGAAGGGTGGAGGGTCGCATGGCGGTCGGGAGAATGGTAGACGCGGGTGCGGCCCGGTGGCAAGAGAGGTCAGACCTCCTGCGGCAGGTCAGGTTTCGATGCCCATCATATGCAGGATGGCCTGGGCGCTGCTGGCGGTGTTGATGCCGGGTTTGAGCTTGTAGTCGAAGGCGAGGGGATCGGCGGCGTCCGGGCTGGCCATGTGGACGTTGCGGCCGGCGTTGTCCTGGGTGACGAGCGAGGCGAGGGCGAGGTCGTGGGTGGAGAGCGCGCCGATGGCGTGGGCCGCGAGGAGTTGCCGGAGGATGGCATGGGCGGCGGTGCGGCGGTCCTCGGAGTTGGTGCCGGAGAAGATCTCGTCGACCAGGAAGAGGACGGGTGCGGCGTGGGGGGGGTGCAGGATGGCGCCGAGGCGCTTGACCTCGGCGAGGAACTTGGAGCGGCCTTCGGCGAGCGAGTCGGTGAGGGCGATGGAGGCCCCGAGTGTGAGTGGGGTGAGACGGAGCGAGGCTGCGCAGACGGGCGCTCCGGCGTAGGCGAGGACTGCGTTGACTCCGATGGCGCGCAGCAGAGTGGATTTGCCGGACATGTTGGAGCCGCTGATGAGGTAGAAGCGCGTGGTGTCGTCGAGGGCGATGTCGTTGGGGATGGCATCCGGCAGGAGAGGATGGCTGAGCGCGGTGGCATGGAAGGTGGGAGGGTGATCGGGCGGAAGCAGTTCGGGCCAGGTGTATTCGGGATGCTCGAAGGCGAAGCTGGCGAGGGCGTTGAGGGCTTCGAACTCGGACCAGGCATCGAGCCAGAGGCGCATCGAGGCGATGTGCCGGCGCTTCCAGGATGCGATGAAGATAGCTGCCTGTGTGCCTCCGGCGAGCAGAAGACTGAGCACGAAGCCGATGGGATGTGCGCGCTGTTCGAGGATGAGGAGGCTGTTATCGAGGCGTTTGAGCGCAGATATCGCGGCGGGCGGGCCTTGCGTGAGACGCTGCAGGTCGATGAGCTTGGGAGAGCGGAAGCTCGCGGCCTGCATGAGCGCGATGCCGTGGGTGACTAAGCGAGTGTTGTGCTGCAGCGCTGCGCTGATGTTGATGATGGAGGAGAGGCGCTGGCGCAGCGAGAGTGCAATGGCTCCCTGCACGGCAAGCGTGAGAGCGATGTTTTCGCGCACCGTGCCCCATGGCAGGAGACGCCCGATGCCGGCGAGCAGAAGCAGAAGGTTGGCGGCGACGGTGGCGAAGAGCGCGATGCGGAAGGCGGAATGAATCTGCGGCGCTTCGGCGTCGAGCCATGCGTCGATGAGTGAGGCGGATATGCGCTGGAAGCGGGTGCTGCCGAGCATGGCGATCTGCTCGCGAAGATGGGTGTGCGGGAGGAGTTCCTGGACAGCCTGCTGGCGCGCGATGGTTTCGGCGGGGGTGGCGGGGCGCAGGAGGTAGTCCGCGAGGCCTCGTTCGCCAAGGGAGGTGCGAACGGTGGCGAGAAGGCCGAAGAGGGAGTCGGACCCCAGGATATTGAGATCGTGCTCGTAAAGATGATCGAGTATGCGACGGTCCTGGTCAGGCTCGAGGCCGGTGTGGCCAGACTGGACTTCGAGGCCGCTGGCGCGAGCGAGGTTGCGCTTGCGGAACTCAAGAATCCGGTAGTTGTGCGCAAGCTGCGACTGTAGATGGAGGAAGTAGGCGAACACGATAAGAAGCGCCGTGGCGGATGCGATCAGGAGGCGGAACGCGGGCAGCAGGTGGGTGACACTTATAAGAACGGCAGCGATGAGGAGCGCGGCTATGAGCTTGATGGCGAATCCGTGGCGGCTTGCGAGTGTGTCACAGACCTGCTGTTGCTGGCTGACGGATTGTCGGTAGAGTGCCTCAACTTCAGCAGCGTTGTGTGGCGGCACAACTTCGTTCATCGGGTGGAGCTCTCCATTTGCTCAATGGTAGACTCAATCAGTGCCGGGTCCTACGCGACGTAATCCCGCCAATCCCGCCAGGTCCGGAAGGAAGCAACGGTAACGGGCCACTACGGGCGCAGTAGGGTAGCCCGGCGCTATTTTGTTGGTTCACAGTTGTCAAGTTCTCAGTTGTCAGCGTATTGCGCTATGGGGCGGCCGAGGAGGCCGCTTTTCTCATGGAATGCGGCCGGGGCCTGCGGAGTGGGATGTGTGGTGAGCGCAGGCACTTGTATGGCGGGAGACAGTGGGTGAGAATGAGTGGCGAAGCCGTAAAAGTTTCAGAGTTGATCGAGGTGAGAGGTTGAGTCTGACGTTAGGGCCGCGCGTAAGTGTGCGGGCGAAGATCAGTTCGATTGGGACGTATGTGCCGCCGCGGCTGCTGACAAATGCGGACCTCGAAAAGATGGTGGACACCACCGACCAGTGGATCGTGGAGCGGACAGGCATCCGCGAGCGGCACATTGTGGAGAAGGGCGTGGCCACCAGCGACCTGGCCGCGGAGGCGGCGCGGAAGTGCCTGGAGCGGCGCGGCATTCCTGGGTCAGAGATTGACACAATCATCATCGCCACGGTGACGCCGGACATGCTGTATCCGGCGACGGCCTGCCTGGTGCAGGAGAAGATCGGCGCGAACCACGCGTGGGGATTCGACCTGTCGGCGGCGTGCTCGGGATTTGTGTATGCGCTGCAGGTGGGCGCGAAGCTGGTGGAGAGCGGCGCGCAGAAGAAGGTGCTGGTGATCGGCGCGGACGTGATGAGCTCGATCGTGGACTACAAGGACCGGTCGACGTGCATCCTGTTTGGCGACGGTGCAGGCGCTGTGCTGCTGGAGCCGTGTGCGGAGGGCGAGGTCGGACTGGTGGACTTCTACCATGAGATTGACGGCTCGGGCGCGTGCAGCCTGTACATGCCGGGCGGCGGCAGCCGGCATCCGTCGAGCGCAGAGACGCTGGCCCAGAATATGCACGTGGTGCACCAGGACGGCCAGGCGGTGTACAAGTTTGCAGTGCGCAAGATGTCGGAGGCGACCGGGACGGTGCTGTCGCGCAACGGCGTCTCGGGTTCCGATCTTGCGTGCTTTATTCCGCACCAGGCGAACAAGCGCATTATCCTCTCGACGGCGGAGCGGCTGGGCATGCCCGAAGACCGTGTGGTGATCAACATCGACCGCTACGGCAATACGACCGCGGCGACGATTCCGCTGGCGATGCAGACGGCGCTGGACGAAGGCCGCCTGAAGAAAGGCGACCTGGTGCTGCTGGCCAGCGTGGGCGCAGGATTTACTGTGGGTGCGACGCTGTTGCAGTGGGAGATGTAGGAATAGTTGCTAGTTGCTAGTTGCTAGTTGCTAGTTGCTAGTTGCCGGGTGCTGGGTGCCGGGGCCGCGCATCTCGCGGGACGTCTTCCAGAGCTTGTAGAACGCGACGGCGACGCTGACGGTGATGACGGTCCAGATGGCGATGAGGATGGGCGTCGCCCACTTGCGGGAGAAGGCGTTCCAGAGATGGAGCACCTGGGGGCCGAACCAGACGCCCAGCGCCGCAGCGGCGGCGTGACGGACTCCGCGGCTGAGCGTGAAGGCGATGAGGAACTTGCGGCGGGACATCTTCAACGCGCCGGCCGCGAGCACAAACGGCGAGAGCGGCATAGGCGGCGGCAGGATGGCGGGCAGGGCCACGGCGAGGATGGCGTGGTGCTCCATCCAGCCGCAGACGCGCTCAAAGATGCGCGGCGAGACATGCTTTTCCAGAAAGGCCATGCCGCCGGACTGGCCTACCTGATAACTGAAGAGTCCGCCGAGGAAGCTGCCCACGGTGGCAGCTGCGACGAGCAGAACCAGGTTAACGTGACGCGCGGCGAAGACGATGAGCATGATGTCCGTGATGCCGGGGACGGGCAGCGGGACGAAGGAAGAGTCCACGATCGAGATAAAGAGGATGCCTGCCGTGCCGAAGGTGAGCAGCAGATGCAGCAGCGCGCTGGGATGGCGTGCGGCCCGGGATGCAGTCTGCAGGGCCGCGGCCAATGGGGCAGGGCGCGCCGGGGAAAAGACGCTTGCGGCTGTGCCGGACGCGGTCATCCTGAATGTAAGACGCTGCCTGCGGCGGGGAAGTCGCGCAGCCCTGCGCTTTCAGTCGACCGGGGAGAGGAAGCGGAGCTCCGGCAGAGGCGGGAGGAGCGCGGCCTCCGCAGCCAGCGCGCGCAGGTGGCGGATGGTGTTGATGCAGCCTTCATCCAGCGTGTAGTGGATGTTCCGCGTCAGGTAGTGGCGAATGGTGGCGGAGGGAATGGCGATGCGCGGCGACCACTCCTCGACCAGGTCATCGGTGTGGGCGAGGCCGTGGTCGCGCGACTGGGTGAGGTCGGCGATGAGTTCGGAGGGTGTGACTGAGGCGGCTGCGAGGGATTCGGCACGCAGGGCCCACACAGCGGCCACCCAGGGCAGGCCAGTGCGCAGACGCCACTGGTGCGCGAGGTCAAGCCAGAGACAGGGGCCGGCTGCGGCTTCGATGCGCACGCGGTCTTCGAGGGCAAGCAGAGCAGGGTCGCCGATCAGCAGCGCGGCGTCTGCGTGGGAGAGCATGGCGATGGGATCGGCCGGCGCGGGAAGAAACTCAGGGTCCGTGGCGAGGAATTTGCGGAACAGCAGCTGGGCGTAAAGCAGAGAGCTGCGCGATGCGGTATCGGCAGCGATGGTGCGCACGCGGCGGAGGGCGGAGTCGATGGTGGCGGCCCCGAGCTCTTCATTCCCACCTATGCTCGTGCTGACGCCCGAGCGTAAATGGGGCACCCGAGGACCGTGAGTGTGTTGACCGTTCAGCTTGACGATGAGCTGGATGGAGCGCACACGGTCCAGCGAGGCGATGGTGCAGCCGGGGACGATGGCGAGCTCCGGCGTGAGCGAGGCGATGGGGATGAGGCCGAGGTCGGCGCGGCCGGAGAGCAGCTCATCGGCGCAGAGCGCGGGCAGGGTGGAGTGGACGTCATAGCGGGCAGCGAGCGCGGCGGCGCGCGGGGGGTGGTCGAAGTCCCACATGAGCGGCGCCGGGTTGAGGAAGCGAATGGCTGCGACGCGAAGACGGGTTGAGGAGTGCGGGGCCAAGAACTTAGTTTAGGAGATGCAGGCGGACGGACGAAGATGCAGCGTGCGGTGATCGGCTTTGAGCGCGATGAAGAGGGCCACTGGGTGGCGAAGCTCGAGTGCGGCCACGGCAGACACGTCCGGCATGATCCGCCATGGACGCTGCGGGAGTGGGTGACGACGGAGGAAGGCCGTGCCGCGTGGCTGGGGGCAAAGATGGACTGCAAGCGGTGCGACGAGGCGAACGGCGCTCAACGGTAACCTGCGTGGAGACGGCCGGCGAAAATGATCCGTGTCGACTGGCACGCGCTGCGGCTACAATTGTGGCGCAAAAAAAATCCATCCGGGATTGGTCACGATGAATCGCGTATCTGTGTGCGTAACCATGGCTGCCTTGCTCGCTCCTGCTGTGTTGTGGGGCCAGGCCAAAGAGTCTTCCGTAAAAAAGGACCTGAAGTCGCTGAGCGCTCCGAGCGGCATGCCGGGAGGCGGCGGAGCGAGCGCGGACAAGCCGGCAAAGATTATCCAGCTGAGCAAGGACATTGCCTCGCTGCCGGCGGGCGAGAAAAAGATTGAGGACGCCGACCAGCTCGCGGCGATCTCAACCCAGGGGGAGAACGGCAAGGACGCGATGCAGGCCGCGGCGGACACGCTGGCTGCTGCGCTGAAGGAGAGTCCGCAGCCCGCGGGGAAGGACGGCGAGGTGGCGCATCCATATCTGGAGCTGGCCCGGATGGCGCGGTATGCAGGAGTCAAGACTTCTCTGAACGACCCGATGATGGACCAGGCCGCGAAGACGGTTCTTGCGAATGAAGCCGACGTGGCGAAGGCCGACTTTACGCTGAAGAACCTGGACGGCAAGAAGGTGACGCTCTCCGAGCTGAAGGGCAAGATCGTACTGATCGATTTCTTCTCCATGGCGTGCCCCAGCTGCGTTCATGAGCTGCAGGACCTGGAGCTGATCCACGAGCATTATGCGAAGCAGGGACTGGTGATCCTGTCCATTACGGACGACAATCCGGCTGCTACGCTGCGCGCGATTTCGCGCATGAACTATCAGCCGCAGGTGCTGACGGACGACGGCGGCAAGGTGGCCAAGGAGTTTCATACCGACGGCGTGCCGCGCACCTTCGTCTTCAATCGCGACGGAAAACTGATTGGGGAGTCGCTGGATACGTGCACGCAGCGGCAGTTTTTTGCCATGCTGGGTGCGGCGGGTCTGCAGCCGGAACAGAGATAAATCAATCTTGCAGGAAGAGGCCCCGCAGTGCATCGTGAAGAGAGAGAGGAAGGCAACGATGAATGTATGGTGGAGCGCAGGGGTTCCCTTGCTGCTGCTGACGATGTCTCCGCATGCGGCACAAGGGCAGGCGAATGCGAAGCAGATTGAGAAGGGCATCGAAACGCTGCGCGCGCAGCCGGACGACAAACGGCCCGCAGTGACTGCGCAGCTGGCGATGCAGATCCGCGACGTGCCGCCGGGCCTGGACAAGCTGAAGCTCGCCGACGCGCTGACGCACCTCTCCACCGAGGGCGATCCGGGGCAGCAGACGCTGCAGGCCGTGGCGGACACGCTGGCGGAAGCTCTGCTGGAGGCGCCGCAGGCGCAGGACAAGCATGGAGATCCCGCGGAGCCCTATATGGCGCTGGCCAAGCTGGTGCGGTATGAGGGCGTGACCACTACGCTGAACGATCCGCAGCTGAAACAGGCAGAGCAGATGCTGGCGGCCAACGATGCGGACGCGGCGAAGGCGGACTTTACGCTGAAGGACCTGAAGGGCAAGAAGGTCACGTTTTCGGAGCTGAAGGGCAAGATTGTTCTGGTGAACTTCTGGGCGACGTGGTGCCCGCCCTGCCGCAAGGAGATGAGCGACCTCGATCTTATTTATACGCACTACCAGTCGCAGGGGCTGGTCGTACTCTCGCTGACCAGTGAGAATCCTTTTACGGTAGCGCGGTGGCTGGACCAGTTTGGGGCCTACCATCCCGAGGTGCTGCTGGATGACGGGGGCAAGGTGGCAAAGCAGTTTCACGTGGACGGATTGCCGACTACGTTCGTTTATGATCGCGATGGCAAGCTGGTGGCGAAGGCGATCGACATGCGTACGCAGAGGCAGTTCTTTGGCATGCTGGCAGCGGCAGGACTGAAGCCACAGTGAGACCTGGCGCATCGCCGCCGACGTTGCGCAACTGAACGGCAGAGAATACAGCGAAGCAGAGCAGGACACGCTGCATGAAGAACGAACGGGCGAAGCTGGGATGGCTGGCGCTGGCACTGACGCCCGAGATGGGCGCGAGGCGTGTGGCGCGGGCCGTGGCAGGACTGGGCGATGCGACGCGCGTCTTTGAGGCATCGCTTACTGAGTTGGAGAGCACCGGCATGCCGCCGCGCGCGGCCCAGTTCGTCGCGGATGGACGCGCGCTGAAGGCTGCCGAGGAAGAGATGGGGCGTATCCTCGCCGCCGGCGCTTCTTTGCTGACGCAGGAAGACGCCGCCTATCCAGAGCGGCTGAAGGAGATCTTCGATCCACCCGCGGTGCTGTGGGTGCGCGGGGACGCAGCGCTGCTCGCACGGCCGGGGATTGCGGTGGTAGGCACGCGTCACCCGACTCCTTACGGTTCGGGCATGGCGGAGATGCTCTCGAGGGACCTGGCGGCGCGCGGCATGGTCATTTTCAGCGGCATGGCGCGGGGCGTGGATACAGCGGCACACAAGGGAGCGCTCGATGCCTCCGGCAAGACGGTAGCAGTGTGGGGCACAGGCATCGATGTGGTGTATCCGAAGGAGAACAAACGGCTGGCTGAGCGGATTGTGGAACAAGGCGGCACGATCCTGAGCGAGTATCCGATGCGGACGTTTCCGGCGCCACAGAACTTCCCCATCCGCAACCGCATTCTGAGCGGCATGAGCGTGGGGGTGCTGGTGGTGGAGGCGGGCGAATATTCCGGCACGCGCATAACGGCGCGCTGCGCCATGGAGCAGAACCGCGACGTGTACGCTGTGCCCGGCAACGTGACCAACAAGAACGCATGGGGACCGAACACACTCATCAAGCAGGGGGCCAAGCTGACGGCGACGTGGGAGGACGTGTGGGAGGAGCTGCCGTCCGAGATACGCATGCAACTGGAAGAAATGATGGGAGTTGCAGAGAAGCCTGAATCGAAACAGGGCGGGACCGCATCTCTATTTGCCGAGACGGAGGACCATCCGTTGCCACAGCAGGAGCGGATTGTGCTGGGGCGGCTGAAGCGGGACGAGGCGATGCAGCTTGACGAGCTGATCGAAGGACTGGAGACCGAGCTGGGGTCGGCGGAGATCTTCGCTGCGCTGTTTGAGCTGGAGCTGCGCGGACGGGTAAAGCAGATGCCGGGAAAGAATTATGTGCGCTGCTTTTAGGCGGGCCCAATCCACTCAAGGTATAGAGTTGGGTGCAGTTAAGTCGTGCGGGAAAACAATTTTTCTCTAACTATATTAAGGATGCGAACGAGTTCAGGAATCAGTGCCTTTGGGGCGGTTTTAGAATGCACCGGCTGACGCCGTTCGATGAAACGGAATTGAAGAATTGCAGTCTATGGGTGTAGATTCTCGACTGGCGGCTGCCAAAGCGAGACCGTGGGTGGGTTGGCGGTTTGGTTCATGCCGGAGTGATGCACTGGTTGAATCCGTGATAGGTTGCATGAACGAAGGACAGAAAGCGGCGGAACAGCCGTGTGCGTAGTTTTGCAGGGCGAAGGGAACGAATGGCAAAGTCACTGGTGATCGTGGAGTCGCCCGCCAAGGCGAAGACGATCAATAAATATCTCGGCAAGGACTTTCAGGTGGAGGCCTCGATCGGCCACATCATGGACCTGCCGAAGAACGACATTGGCGTAGAGCTGAAGAAGCGGACGTTTGAGCCGACGCTGATCGTGTCTCCGGGCAAGGAGAAGGTGGTTGCAGCGCTGAAGAAGGCTGCGGCGAGGGCGGACTTTGTGTATCTGGCGCCCGACCCGGACCGCGAAGGCGAGGCGATTGCCGCGCACCTGAAGATGCAGCTGGAGCCGGTGATGAAGGACCCCAGCCGGCTGCGGCGGGTGACGTTCAATGAGATTACGCAGAAGGCGGTGAAGGCGGCTTTCGAGCATGCGCGCGATGTCGACGAGAACCTGGTGGACGCGCAGCAGACGCGGCGCGTGCTGGACCGCCTGGTGGGCTATCAGATCTCGCCGCTGCTGTGGGACAAGGTGCGGCGCGGGCTGAGCGCCGGGCGCGTGCAGACCGTGGCGCTGCGGCTGATTGTGGAGCGCGAGGCGGAGATCAACGCCTTCAAGCCGGTGGAGTACTGGAACATCGACGCAGAACTGGATGCGGGCGCGAAGCAGAGCTTCACGGCGCGTATTGTCGGCGTGAATGGTGTGCCGTCCCGCGTGGCCAACGGGACGGACGGGGAAGGCAAAGAGCAGTGGATCGCGAATGCTCTACCGGGCAAGGCGCAGGTAGACGATGTCGTGGCCGAGCTGAACGGCGCGAAGTGGAGCGTGACCTCGGTGGAGAAGAAGGAGCGCCGGAGCAATCCACGCGCACCGTACACCACCAGCAAGCTGCAGCAGGATGCAGCGCAGCGGCTTGGCTTTAACGTGCGCCGCACCATGGGAGTAGCGCAGCGGCTGTACGAGGGGATCGAGCTGGGCAGCGAGGGCACCGTCGGCCTTATCACCTATATGCGTACCGACTCCACGCGCGTGGCGCCGGAGGCGATCACGGAGGTGCGCGGCTACATCGGCAAGCTGGGCAAGCAGTATCTGCCCGACGCGCCGAATGCGTACGCCGGCAAGAAGCAGGTAGAGGCGCAGGACGCGCATGAGGCGATCCGGCCGACGAGCGTGGAGTACACACCGGACTCGATCCGCAAATACCTTACCGACGAACAGTTCCGGCTGTACAAGCTGATCTGGCAGCGCTTCGTGTCCAGCCAGATGACGCCGGCGCTCTTCGACCAGACGACCGTGGACATTGTTGCGCAGGCCAAGCTGGCGTATGACTTTCGCGCGTCGGGCAGCGTGCTGAAGTTCGACGGCCACCTGAAGTTCGAGGAAGAGGAGAAGAAGGCGCGTGCGCAGGCGAAGGCCGAAGCGGCAGCCGTGTCACGGGCCGAGGGCGATGCCGAGGATGAGGATGAGGACCGCCGTCTGCCGGAGCTGCGCGACGGGCAGAGCCTTGGGCTCATCGGGCTCGATCCACAGCAGAAGTTTACCCAGCCGCCGCCGCGCTTCAACGAGGCGAGCCTGGTGCGGGTGCTGGAGGAGCGGGGCATCGGGCGGCCGTCCACGTATGCCTCCATTATTAATACGATCCAGGACCGCGACTACGTGAAGAAGATCGCGGGGCGGTTTGTGCCGACGGAGATCGGGACGGTCGTGACGGGGCTGCTGGTGAAGAACTTCCCCTACATCTTCGACACCGCGTACACCGCGAAGCTGGAGACGGAACTGGATGCGGTGGAAGATGGCCAGGAGCGCTGGACCGATCTGCTGAACGGCTTCTACGACCACTTTGAGGAAGAGCTTGTCGTGGCCGGCGCGAACATGGAAGACATCAAGCGGATGGAGCACGCGACCGACGAGGTGTGCGAAAAGTGCGGCGCGCCGCTGGTGCTGAAGTGGGGCAAATTCGGCAGCTTCTACTCCTGCTCGAACTTCACCAGGACCAAGCCGATCACGGTGGGCGCCGCGCCATGGAAGAAGGACGCGAAGGCCGTGACGAAGAAGATCACCAAGGCGCTGCACTTCCCCATGACCGTGCGCGCGGTGGAGGACGAGAGCACCGTCTTTACCCGCGAGGTGAAGGACGTCAAGGAGATGACCGCCGCCGTTGCGGAGGCGCTGGAGGGTGCGGCCGGCAAGGGACGCAAGGTGACGGTGGAGCAGGTGAGCTGCGACTTCACGAAGGAGAACGTGTCGGCCAAGCCGGACCTGAGCGCTCCCGGGGCGGACGACGTGCCGGAGAAGGAGTTCTGCGACAACTGCGGCAAGGAGATGGTGCTGAAGAATGGTCCCTTCGGGCCTTTTATGAGCTGCCCGGACTACTCCGCCGATCCGCCGTGCCGGACGATCCGCAAGCTGACGCAGAAGGTGCAGCAGAAGCCGCCGGTGCAGCTGGACGAGGCATGCCCGAAGTGCGGCAAGCCGCTGCTGAAGCGCGACGGCCAGTATGGCGAGTTCATTGCGTGCTCGGGCTATCCCAAGTGCAAGTATGTGAAGCAGGACCTGCTGGATGTTCCGTGTCCGAAGTGCGGCGGCGATATTGCGGTGCGCAAGACGCGGCGCGGGGACACCTTTTATGGCTGTACCAACTACCCGAAGTGCGACTTTGCCAGCAATCTGAAGCTGGTAAACCAGACCTGCCCGAAGTGCGACAGCGCGTATCTGGTGGAGCTGAAGAACGCTACAGGGACCTACCTAGTGTGCCCCAACAACCGCGAAGCCCTGCCCAAGCGGCGTAAGAAGGGGGCTGCCGAACAGCCGGAGGCAAACCTTCCGCCGGAGTGCAGCTACCAGAAGAAGATCGGGCCTCCACCGGAGGCGGCGAAGCTGACCGTTCCGGACCCCGAGAAGACCCGCCCGCTTGTCGAGGCGGGAGTCTAAACAGCCTGTCCTGTCCGTACACCCAGAACACAACTACCGGCACATCCGTTCGGAAGATGGATGGCGCCGGCCCAGCCCCGATCCAGCCTGGAGAGAAGAAAAGATGGCTACAGCTGCCGATGCAGAATTGATATTGCGACTCTATGGACTTCGTCAGGAGGAGACGTTGCGCAGGGCGCGCAAATTCCTGGCTTCCGATTTCAATCCGAAGAATGTAGAGGAGCTGCGCACTGTCTCACGGGCCCCCGGGACGGAAGAGAACGCGTACTGGCGGCAGGCGATGAGCTACTGGGAGATGGCCGCTTCGCTCGTCCTGCGCGGGGCGCTCGATGCCGATCTTTTTCTGGACTCCAACGGGGAAGGGCTCTTCCTTTATGCGAAGTATCACCACTTCCATAAGGACACGGAGGCACAGAACGGGCCGTTTATGAGAAACACCGCCAAGCTGATCGAGAAATATCCGAGCGCGAAGGCCCGTTACGAAGCTGCACTGAAGAACCTTGAGGCACGCCGGCAGGCGGACGGCCCGAAGGGGTAAGGCTGGTAAGGGCTGTCGGGAGAATCGAGACTGCTGACGCCGGTTCCGGGCGGGTGCAGGGGGCACCTGTCCGCCTACTCCCATTTCTGCACCGATTCTGCTACACTAGCAGATGGAACGATTGTAGCGGGTTGGCCCTGGGAACGTCCCTTGTGGCTGCAAACCGCTGAAAAGGTGCAGGTTATACCTATGGCTAAAGCAATCTGGAACGGCGTTACCCTCGCTGAGAGCGAGAAGGTTGAAACTGTGGAGGGAAATGTCTATTTCCCGGACGAGAGCGTAAAGCGGGAGTACTTCCGGCCGAGCTCCACCACCTCAAGCTGCACCTGGAAGGGGCAGGCGCGCTACTACACGGTGGTCGTAGACGGGCAGGAGAACCCGGATGCGGCGTGGTACTACCCGGACCCCAAGCCGGCGGCACGGAACGTAAAGTTCCATGTGGCCTTCTGGCGCGGTGTGGAGATCACGTCGTAAGTTTGTTGAAAAACAAAAGCTTAACATCGATTTTCACCGATTGAATGGATCCAAGCGAATGAGGCGAGCCGATGGCTCGCCCGTTTCGTTTTTGGGTTGGGATTAGTTGGGGGAAGGCTGAGAGGCCTGGTCGATGACGAGGGTGGGCACCGGGCCGGTCGACTTTGTAAGTTTGAGACCCATCTCCTTCACGTATCGGATCAGAAGGGTCATGTCCGGAGTGCCTCCTGGAGGGAATGCTTCCTCGTTACCCGGAATATTCTTGGTGACAAAGTCGTATGTGCCCGTCAATCCTGTCTTGTCGATCACCGGCTGATGGAACACGTAGCCGGAAAGCTCTCCTGCCAACGAAGCCATAGAGGTATTGAGCAGCACCCTGCCGTTGTTCGTTCCCAGGCCGATGCCTCCCAGTCCTCCGTCGCGGGAGGGATGCTTGCTGGGGATGAGGGCCAATTCTCCATCGCCTCTTTCCAGGATGTAGACGGGACCTTCCTTCGTGGCAACGTGAGTCTTAAGCGCAAACCTGTCTTCCAGGAGTGCCTGCAGCATAGTCCGCAATTTGGGGTCATCGAGCGTCCCATTGTCGTGATGGATGTTATAGGCGGGCGCGCCAGTGGTCGGGTCAGATGGCTTAGCGGTTATGTCGAAGAGGTCCTTCTCAATCCATGCTGGTCCGCCCTGAATCTGCCACGAGCTCAGGTTGTAAGCGGCGCAGATTAGGTCTTTGAGCGTCCAGTTGGTGACTCGAACCTCGCCATCGGGAGAGATGTCGAGAGAGAAATGGCGATCCCCACCGGGCTCGTCGTTCGCAGGTTTGATGGAGGCTACGTCAAAGGCCAGGCCGGCCGGGGAAGCAGGCGAGACCTGACCCTTGGCTGCACTTCCATCCTGTGCATGAAGCCATAAGCTCACCATGAACATAAGAGCAGCACTCCAGAGAAGAAACGCTAATTTCAGCTTGTTTGTGGCGACACGCTGCTCTGTCATTGAAGGCGAGTCCTGATAGGGATTTGGGGGCGGGCCAATCTTATCGCGCCTGTTTGCAGAACCAAATACTGAGATTCTGGAAGCGCACGGGGCGCGATCCCAGAATGACGGCCTTGGTGAACCCACCCTTCGCGATGCGATGGATGGGGCCCCCAAGACAAATACAGGGGTCCTTCGCCTACGGCTCAGGATGACGGCGGCATTGGCTGGCTAGTACGCGCGGACGCGGTCGAGGGGCAGGCGGACCTGGAAGCAGGTACGGCCAGGGGAGGATTCAGCGCCGACGGTGCCGTTGTGCTTGGCCACGATGCGGTTGACGGAGTCAAGCCCGAGTCCCAGGCCTTTGCCGACCGGCTTGGTTGTGAAGAAGGGCTCGAAGATGCGGTTCAGGATCTCGGGTCGAATGCCGGGGCCGGAGTTGATGACCTCGACGACCACCATCTCACCGAGATGGCTGGTGCGCAGGGTAAGCGTGCCGGTGGGCAGGGCAGCGGGACCGTCGGGGTTGCCGAGCTGGTCGAGTTGCACCGGAGGCGCCATGGCTTCGAGGGCGTTCTGGATCAGTTCGGTCCAGACCTGGTTGAGCTCGCTGCCGTAGGCGGAGATGAGGGGCAGGTCGGGCGCGTAGTCGCGGATTACTTCGACCTGCTCCAGGCGCGAGGCGAACATCACGAGGGTATTCTCGAGCGACTGGGCGACGTCGACGTCCTGCACAGGCGCCTGGTCCATGTAAGAGTAGTCCTTGATGGCGCTGATCAGGTCGAAGATGCGGACGGTGGAGTTGATTACCGTCTCTGCCATGCGCTCCACGCGGAGGGAGCTGGAGAATGCGGCGGAGGAGATGGCGAGCACGACTGGCGGGAGCATCGTGGAGAGCTCTTCCAGGTGGGAGATCGTCATGGGCGACTCGGCCATGATGCCGGCGATGGCCCAGGCGTCGGTGACGCCGTGCTGCTCCAGCCAGGTGCGGAAGAGTTCCTCTCGGTCCGCCATGTCGAGGGGATTGTCGGGCAGGATGGCGCGGCTGGTATAGCTGGCCATCTTCTCCCGGGTGCGGCGGACCCAGTCCTCATACTCCTCGAAGAGGCCGGCCTGTTGGAGCGCCGCGCCGAGCTGCTGCTTCTGGTCGCCGTAGGAACGGATCTCGCCGAAGAGGCTGGCAGCGGAGCGCTGCGCGGCGGACGCAGGGTTGTTCAGCTCATGGGCGAGATTGGCGGCGAGCTTGCCCAGCGCGGTGAGCTTCTCCGCCTGCATCTCCATGCGCGTGACCTCGCGGACGCGGTTGAGCAGGGTGCTGACGCAGCGCTGCGCCATGGAAGGGATGGCGGCGAGCATGGCGGGGAAGTCTTTTGTCGCGATATCGAGCGACCACGCGTCGCCGACGGAGTAGCCGCTGCCGCCGTAACCCTTCATGCGGGAGTAAGGGAGCAGGCCGGAGAGCTGGCCAAGGCGCGCGGTGAAGAGAGAAATGTTGCCGCCCTGAGTGCGGCGGACGTGGATCTCGCCCTGGAGCAGGATGTTCATTCCGTAGGGCGGGTCGCCTTCGCGGAAGATGAGGACGCCGGGGCCGACCTTGCGTTCCGTGCCGTGCTCGGCGAGCCAGAGGTATTCCTGGTCGGTGAGGCCATCGAGGGCGCCCACGGTGCGCAGGGCGGCGACAATCTGATCGACAGGAGTGCGGTCGGCGCCGGTGAGGTGGCCGACCTCCTTAATGAGTTCCGGGCTGATTGCGGTTTCCATCGCGGGTAGCCTCAGCTCTTGGGTTGCGGGCAGGCTTCAGTGTAGGTGAGGGCGGGCCGGGAGTCGAATGGCCCTCCAAAACGGCGACCCACCCCCTGCGAGTACGACCGGCGAGGGGGTGGGCCCGGAGGAAGTGCGTGAGCGTCCAGCCTGGTGGGGCTAGGCTTTCTGCACCTGGCCGTCGACGACCTTGACGGGGTCGAGGAACGGCATGGCGGCGCGGAGGCCGGCGCCGACCTTCTCAATGGGGTGCTCGGACTCGGCCTTGCGGATGCGTGCGAACTCCTTGCGGCCGGTCTCGTTTTCGTTGATGAACTTCTTGGCGAAGGAGCCGTCCTGGATCTCGTCGAGCAGCTTGCGCATTGCCTTCTTGGTGTCGGCGGTGACGATGCGCGGGCCGGCTTCGTAGTCGCCCCACTCGGCGGTGTCTGAGATGGAGTGGCGCATGTAGGCGAGGCCGCCGCGGTACATGAGATCGACGATGAGTTTGAGCTCGTGGAGGACCTCGAAGTAGGCGAGCTCCGGCTGGTAACCGGCTTCGGTGAGGACCTCAAAGCCGCACTTGACGAGGGCCGCGGTGCCTCCGCAGAGGACGGCCTGTTCGCCGAAGAGATCGGTCTCGGTCTCCTCGGTGAAGGTGGTTTCGAGAACGCCGGCGCGGGTGCAGCCGATGCCCTTGGCGTAGCTGAGGGCGAGCTTGAGTGCGTTGCCAGAGGCGTCCTGCTCGACGGCGACCAGCGCGGGGACGCCGCCGCCTTCGGTGAAGACCTCGCGGACGCGGTGGCCGGGGGCCTTGGGCGCGACGAGCGAGACATCGACGCCGGCGGGCGGCGTGATGGTGCGGAAGCGGATGTTGAAGCCGTGGGCGAACATGAGGGTCTTGCCGGGGGTCAGATTGGGCGCGATCTCGGCGTCGTGCACCTTGGCGGCGGTCTGATCCGGCGTGAGGTTCATGATGACGTCGGCCCACTTGGAGACGTTGGCGACGGTGTCGACGACGAGGCCGGCCTTGCGCGCGCGGTCGGCGTTGGGCGAGTCGGGACGAAGGCCGACGCGGACGTCAACGCCGGAGTCCTTGAGGTTGAGGGCGTGGGCGTGGCCCTGCGAGCCGTAGCCGATGATGGCGACTTTCTTCGCCTGGATAAGGGAAAGGTCTGCGTCTTGATCGTGGTAGGTCTTTGCCATGGCTGTGCGATTTTTCCTTTTGCTTAATGGTAGCTGAGTTAGAGGCTTAACACCGATTTACACCGGCCGCTTGCGCGGCCACAGATTGTTCAGAAACGTGCTGCAAACTAGGTTTCGTCCTCGGCGAATTCGCCGGGGATGGTTTCGGTGGCGTCGAGGTCCGGTGGTGGAGCGAAGGTGGTGGAGGGCGCGGGGCCGGTGGTGTCGTCGGCGGTGCCCAGGGCCTTGAGGACGCGGGAGGTGTGCTTGCCGCGGCGCATGGCCATGCGGCCGGTGCGCGAGACCTCAAGGATGGTGTAGCCCGATTCGCGCAGGACCTGAATGAGGCCTTCAATCTTCGATGAGCTGCCGGTCATTTCCAGCATGACGGACTCGGGCGCGAGGTCGACGACCTTGGCGCGGAAGACCTGGGCGAGCTCAAAGATCTGCGAGCGCGAGTGGAGGCCGTTGGGCTCCTTGGGGCTGGCGGAGACCTTGATGAGGCAGAGCTCGCGGATGACGGCCTCGGAGCGGGAGACCTCGTCGATCTCGACGGTGATTTCGAGCTTGTAGAGCGAGGCGCGGATGCGGTGGGCGGCGGTCTCCGGGGCCTCGCAGACGATGGTCATGCGCGAGGTGTCGGCGCGCTCGGATTCGCCGACTGTGAGGGAGACGATGTTGATGTTAAGGCGGCGGAAGAGCGAGGCGACGCGGGTGAGCACGCCGGGCTTGTCCTGAACGAGGGCGACGAAGGTGTGGAGCATGGCTGAGTTCTCAGTTCTTAGGTGTCAGTTCTCAGTTGCAGAAATTGATGCCGTTGATATGTTCCTTGGAGAGTTCGCAGGGCGTGGCCTTGCGGACGTAGAGGGTGAGTTCGCCGGGTTTGGGTGCAGCGGGAGTGAGTTTGGATTTAGGGCCGGCGCAGTTGTTGGCGGAGACGAGCCCGTGCGCGAGGATGTCGGCGACGGAGTAGGTAGCGGGCGCGGGGGCTGGGGTGTTGGGGGCCGGCTTCTGGGCGACGTCGCAGCGGACGAACTGCTGCGAGACGGTGAAGCTCTGCGCGGCCTTGAGGTAGACGAGCACGGAGGAGGGGTCGGCGGCGGGAATGAGGTAGCGCGGCGTCTCGGCGGGCGTGGTGGCGACGCGAATGGATGTGGGCGTGAGCGCTTTGCCGGATTTGCCGTCGAGGAGGCGGATGCGCAAGGTCTGCTGCTGCGCGGAAGCGGAGAGGGAGATGAGGGTGAGAGCGAAGATGAGGCTGAGCTTGAAGGGACTTCCCTCAGGGGCTAAAGCCCGCCGTATTTTTTGCGGCGTAACGGCGCGGCTGAAGCCGCGCCCCTTCAAAGCACCCAGGCTCGGCCATTTCAAAGTAGCGAGGCCAGGTTTGCGGCGGAGATTCGTAGCGATCATCGAAACCTCGTGAGTGAAGCGAGTCAGCAGGATGCTAGTGCGTGGCCGGGGTGTAGGGCGCGTCGGGGTCCCAGAGGAGCGCGGGGTGGGGATCGTCGGCGGTGTGGAGGATGACGCCCTTGTCCCAGGGCGCGGCGGAGTGGGTGTCGAAGGAGTGGGTGCGCGCGGCGTCGCGGAGCTGCCAGACGAGGGATGAGAGCTGGTCGTCGGTGGCTTTGTCGTTCACGGTGAGGGTGAAGCTGGAGTTGCCGTGGTGGAAGATTTTGAACGGTGCGGGCGCGGTGGTGGGGCGCGCGGGATAGGTGGCGGCGGGCGCAGGCGCGGGAGGTTCGGTAGCAGGCGCGGCGGGCGGCGCGGATTTGCAGCCGGCGAAGAAGATGAGGAGTGCAAGTGCAGACGATTTATGCATTTGGGTCCCCGTTGAATTGTCTAGCGCGGGCCTTCAGCCCGCGACGCATGTCGGTCGACGGATACCTAGGGCTGCGCCCTAGGCTAAGGTAACGCGCACCGTTGGTGCGCATGCTGTACCCGCCTAGATGTGCACAGTTCTGTAAAGAGCCGTTTGCGTATATGCTGTGCCCGCCGCTGCATCTGCGGGATTGTGTAGAGAAGTCTGCCACATGCGTTATGCGCAGGGTTGAGATGGATTCGCTGGGGGACTTTTCTGTTCCGGGCCAACGGCCCGAGCTCGTGTAGCCTGGGGCGCAGCCCCAGGAGCGGGGATGGGATTGATATGCGGGCTGAAGGCACGCGCTATACTCGCTGCGATGCCGCAATCTCTCTCGTACGTTTTGGTGCATCTTGTGTTCAGCACAAAGGACCGCCGGCCGTTGCTGAGCGATGTGATTCGAAGCGAGATGCATGCGTATCTGGCGACAGTCTTGGGTCCGGAAAATATCTGCGTGCGCGTCGGCGGCGTTGCCGACCATGTTCACATTGCGTTTTATCTGGCTCGAGGCGAATCGATCTCGAAATTGGTTGAGCGATTGAAGGTTTCGTCGTCGAAGTGGATTAAGACCAAAGGCCCGGAGTTCGCCAAGTTCAGTTGGCAAAGAGGATATGCGGCGTTCTCGGTTGGGTTGAGCGATCAGGAGGCGTTGATCCGATACATCGATTCGCAGGCCACGCATCATAAGCGGCGTGATTTCCAGGCGGAGATGCGAGTGATGTTTGCGAAGTACGGCGTGGCGTTCGACGAGAGATACGTGTGGGATTAGGCGCAGAGATCCCCAATGGTCGGTGCGTTTAGCGCGGGCCTTCAGCCCGCGGATATCGCACCTGCGCATACCTGGGGCTTCGCCCCAGGCTATGGTAGCGCGCGCCGTTGGCGCGCCGTGACTGGTGGCTACGTGGTCAGTTAGGGTTGCGCAGCAGGCTGGTAAAGGGCGCGCGTTCGGCGCTTGTCTATGCGACCGTGATTGATCAACAAGCCCCACTTATTCGTCCTCCGCGGTTTCGAGGAGGGGGTTGGGGCGGCGGACCATCTCGTGCAGGGCGGAGCCGGGCGCGATCATGGGGTAGACGCCGTCCTCTTTTTCGACGTGGAAGTCGAGGAGGTAGGTTCGGCCGGAGGTGCGGGCGGCGGTGACGGCGGGGATGACCTCGGCACGCTGGCGGATGTGCTGGCCGGGGATGCCGTGGGCGGCGGCGAGGGCGACGAAGTCCGGGCTAAGGATGGGCGAGGCGGCGTAGTTCTTCTCATAGAACGCGGCCTGCCACTGGCGCACCATGCCGAGGTAGCCGTTGTTGATGACGGCGACGTTGACGGCGAGCTTCTCCTGCTGCAGGGTGGAGAGCTCGGCGGCGGTCATCTGGAAGCCGCCGTCGCCGGCGATGACCCAGACGTCTTTCTCCGGGCAGGCGGCCTTGGCGCCGATGGCGGCGGGAAGCGCGAAGCCCATGGTGCCGAGTCCGCCGGAGGTGACGAGGGTGCGCTCGAAGTCGTGGCGGAAGTACTGGGCCTCCCACATCTGGTGCTGGCCGACGTCGGTGCAGATGATGGTCTGCGCGAGGCGGCCGGCGTCGCGGGCCTCGCGCCAGATGTCATGGATGACGTGCGCGGCGTAGAGGTGGCCGTCATCGGGGAGGTTGATGATGTCGCGGACGGACTCGTCGCCCTTCATCTGCTGAATTTCGCGAAGCCACTTCGTTCCCCACTCATCGCGCGAGCGCGATGAATGGGCCACCCGTTTCTTTGCGACTTCGATCGGCGGGATGAGAGGCAGGAGTGTTTCGAGGACGGCCTTGAGGTCGCCGATGAGGGCGACGTCGGCGCGGACGTTCTTGTTGATCTCCGAGGGGTCGATCTCGATGTGGATCTTCTTCGCGTTGGGCGCGTAGTGGGCGAGGTTGCCGGTGACGCGATCGTCAAAGCGCATGCCGAAGGCGAGCAGCAGGTCCGCGCCCTGGATGGCGTTGTTGACCCAGGCCTCGCCGTGCATGCCCATCATGCCGAGCGAGAGAGGGTGGTCGGTGGGGAAGCTGCCGAGGCCAAGCAAGGTGCTGGCGACGGGGATGCCGCGGCGCTCGGCGAACTCGATGACCTGCGTGTGCGCGCCGGAGTAGGCGATGCCGTGGCCGGCGAGGATGAGCGGCTTCTTCGCGGCGGTGATGAGGGCGACGGCGTCGCGGATGGCGGCGGAGTCGGGGCTGAGGGCTGCTGTCATGGGGTGCGCGGCAGCGGGCGCGGGGGCGGCGGCGTCGAAGTCGAAGATGGCCGAGGCCTGCTGCGCGTCCTTGGTGATGTCGACGAGCACAGGGCCGGGGCGGCCGGACTGCGCGATCTGGAAGGCCTCGCGGAGGGTGGGCGCGATGTCCTCGGCGCGGGTGACGAGGAAGTTGTGCTTGGTGATGGGCAGGGTGATGCCCGTGATGTCGATCTCCTGGAAGGCGTCGGTGCCGAGGACTTTGCTGGAGACCTGGCCGGTGATGGCGACGATGGGGATCGAGTCCAGCATGGCGGTGGCGATGCCGGTGACGAGGTTGGTGGCTCCGGGGCCGGAGGTGGCCATGCAGACGCCGACGCGGCCGGAGGCGCGGGCGTATCCGTCGGCCATGTGCGCGGCACCCTGCTCATGCCGCACGAGGACGTGATGGACGGTGGGGAACTTGCGCAGCGCGTCGTAGACAGGCAGGATGGCTCCGCCGGGATAGCCGAAGACGGTGGTGACGCCTTCGCCGGCGAGCGTGGCCCAGAGGATCTCCGAGCCGGTGAGGGTGGGGTGCGCGTTGGTGGCCATCATTTACCTCCTGCTGGTTCGAGCGAACTGCTTAACACCGATTTGCACCGATGACACCGATCAAGACGGATTTTGTAAATCGGTGAAATCGGCGTGCATCGGTGTTAGGCCTTTACGACGTCACGGCGCCGATGGAGGCCGACGAGACGGTGTTGGCGTACTTGGCGAAGACGCCGCGGGTGAAGCGCGGGGCCGGGGCCTTGAAGTCCTTGAGGCGCGCGGCGATCTCGGCGTCGGGGACGTTGAGCGAGAGCTTGCGGTTGGGGATGTCGAAGGTGATGGTGTCGCCTTCGCGCACGGCGGCGATGGGGCCGCCGAGGAAGGCCTCCGGCGCGACGTGGCCGGCCATGAGGCCGCGGGTGGCTCCGGAGAAGCGGCCGTCGGTCAATAGAGCGACGGTGTCCGAGAGTGCGGGGATGCCTTTGACGGCGGCGGTGACGGCGAGCATCTCCCGCATGCCGGGGCCGCCGCGCGGGCCTTCGTAGCGGATGACGAGGACGTCGCCGGGGTTGATCCTGCCGTCTTCGACGGCCTTGTGGCAGTCTTCCTCGTTATCGAAGACGCGGGCGGGGCCGGTGTGGTTGAGGCGCTCGTGGCCGGCGACCTTGACGACGCAGCCCTCGGGCGCGAGGTTGCCGCGCAGGATGACGAGGCCGCCGGTCTGCTTGAGGGGCTTCGACCACGGATAGATGACGGGCTGGCCGGGCGTCTCGACGGCGAGTGCGGCCTCTTCGTAGAGCGTGCGGCCGGAGACGGTGGGGCCGTCGTTGAGCTGGCCGCGTTCCTTGAGGCGCGAGGCCAGGAGGCGCGAGCCGCCGGCGTCCTGGTAGTCCTTGGCGGCGTATTTGCCGCCGGGCGAGAGGTCGCAGATGAAGGGCGTACGCTCGGAGATCTTGTCGAAGTCCTCCATTGTGATGTCGATGCCGCGCTCATGCGCGATGGCGATGAGGTGCAGCACGGCGTTGGTGGAACCGCCGGATGCGGCGACGGCGGCGACGGCGTTTTCGAGAGATGCGCGATTGATGATCTGCGAGGGCTTGAGGCCTTTGCGCGCGAGCTCCATGACCATGCGGCCGGCCTCGCGCGAGGCCTCGTGTTTTTCGGCGGACATGGCGGGGACGCCGGAGATCATCATGGGGGAGATGCCGAGGAACTCGCCGGCCATGGCCATGGTGTTGGCGGTGAACTGGCCGCCGCAGGCACCGGGGCCGGGGCAGGCGTGGGCTTCGAGCTCTTCGAGCTGCGCGTCGTTGATCTTGCCGGCGGCGTGCGCGCCCATGCCTTCAAAGACCTGGAGGATGGTGATCTCTTTCGAACTGCCGTCGGGCTGGGGCAGAAAGCCGGGCGCGATGGAGCCGCCGTAGAGCATGATGCCGGGGATGTCGAGGCGGCAGAGGGCCATGATGGAGGCAGGCATGTTCTTGTCGCAGCCGGCGATGCAGACGAGGCCGTCGAAGGAGTTGCCGCGGGTGACCAGTTCGATGGAGTCGGCGATGACTTCACGCGAGATGAGCGAGGCCTTCATGCCCTGGGTGCCCATGGTGATGCCGTCATGGATGGTGATGGTGTTGAACTCCATGGGCGTGCCGCCGGCCTCGCGGATGCCCTGCTTGACGGCCTCGGCGACCTGGCGCAGGTGGAAGTTGCAGGGGCCGATCTCGGTCCAGGTATTCGCAATTCCAATGATGGGCTTGTGTAGGTCGTCTTTGGAGAAGCCGACGGAACGAAAGTAACTGCGCGCGGCGGCGCGGTCCGGGCCTTCGGTGAGGACGATGGAGTTCTTCTTTGCGGGATCGAGTGGCATCTACTCCTCTTTCAAAAAAAAAGCTAAAGGCTTAACACCGATGAACACAGATGGCGCCGATTTTCACGGATAAAGATCTAAAAAATTGCTTTGTCTTATCTGCGTTTATCCATTCGATCGATGTAAATCGGTGTTAAGCATTTGTGGTTTCGAGTTTGGGCGACGACCAGAATTCCTTATTGTGGGCGGACTCGAACTTGTCGAGTTCGGCGGAGTGGCGCAGGGTGAGGCCGATGTCGTCGAGGCCGTTCAGCAGGCAGTACTTGCGGAAAGGATCGATGTCGAAGTGCGCGCTGAAGCCTTCGGTGTCGGTGACGGTCTGCGCCTCGAGGTCGATGGTGATCTTGTGCTGCGGGTTGGCGGTGACGCGCGCGAGCAGCGTGGCGACGTCCTCCTCCGAGAGGCGGACGAGGATGATGCCGTTCTTGCCCGCGTTGGAGAAGAAGATGTCGGCGAAGGTGGGCGCGATGACGGCGCGGAAGCCGTACTGAAAGATGGCCCAGGCGGCGTGTTCGCGGGAGGAGCCGCAGCCGAAGTTCTTCTCGGCGATGAGGATCTCGGAGCCGGCGTAGGCCGGGTTGTTGAGGACGAACGAGGGGTCGGGCTTGCCTGCGTTGGGACCCTCCTGGATGCGGCGCCAGTCGTAGAAGAGGAAGTCGCCGTAGCCGGTGCGCTCGATGCGCTTGAGGAACTGCTTGGGGATGATCTGGTCCGTGTCGATATTGGGCAGCGGCAGCGGGACGGCGGTGGAGGTCAACTTATTAATCGGTTCCATGATTGTGATCTCACTTTGAGCTTCAGCGCGGGCCTTCAGCCCGCCGTTTATTGTTTGCGCTCTCCCTGGGGCTGCGCCCCAGGCTATGGATAACGCGCGCCTTCAGCGCGCAGCGGCTCAGCCTTTCCAGGTACGGATGTCGGTGAAGTGGCCGGTGATGGCGGCGGCGGCGGCCATCTGCGGGCTGACGAGGTGGGTGCGTCCTCCGCGGCCCTGGCGTCCTTCGAAGTTGCGGTTGGAGGTGGAGGCGCAGCGCTCGCCGGGTTGGAGGATGTCCGGGTTCATGCCGAGGCACATGGAGCAGCCGGGCTCGCGCCACTCGAAGCCGGCGGACTTGAAGACCTGGTCGAGGCCTTCCTCTTCGGCCTGGCGCTTGACGGCCTGTGAGCCGGGGACAACCATGGCACGGATCTTGGTGGCGACGTGGTGGCCTTTGACGATGGCGGCGGCGGCGCGCAGGTCCTCGATGCGGCCGTTGGTGCAGGAGCCGAGGAAGACGGTGTCGATGTTGATCTCGGTAATTTTTGTGCCTGGTTTCAGCCCCATGTACTCGTAGGCGCGCTCGAAGGATTTGCGGTCGGCTTCGGTGGCGGCGTCAGCGAGCGTGGGTACGGAGCCGGAGATGGTGGTGGTCATGCCGGGCGAGGTGCCCCAGGTGACGGCGGGCGCCAGGGTGGCGGCGTCGATGATGAGCTCGCGGTCGAACTTCGCGCCGGGGTCGGAGGGCAGGGTGCGCCAGTGGGCGACGGCCTCCTCCCACTCTGCGCCTTGCGGGGCGAAGCGGCGACCCTTGAGGTAGGCGAAGGTGGTCTCGTCGGGGGCGATCATGCCGGCGCGTGCGCCTGCCTCAATGGACATGTTGCAGATGGTCATGCGGCCTTCCATGGAGAGGGCGCGGATGGCGGAGCCGGCGTACTCGATGACGTAGCCGGTGGCGCCGTCGGTGCCGATGCGGCCGATGATGTCGAGGATGATGTCCTTGGCGGTGACGCCGAAGGGGAGCTCGCCTTCGACGGCGATGCGGAAGGTCCTGGGCTTGGATTGCGGCAGGGTCTGCGTGGCCATCACGTGCTCGACCTCAGAGGTGCCAATTCCAAACGCCAAAGCCCCGAAGGCACCGTGCGTGGAGGTGTGCGAGTCGCCGCAGACGATGGTCATGCCGGGCTTGGTCGCGGCCAGCTCCGGCCCGATCATGTGGACGATGCCCTGGTCGCGGTCCTGGACGTCGAAGAACTGGACGCCGAACTCAGCGCAGTTCTTGCGCAGCGCGCTGACCTGCGCGTTGGAGACCTGGTCGGCGATGACGAGGCGGTCCTGCGCGCTGGTGGTAGGCACGTTGTGGTCGACGGTGGCGATGTGGCGGTCGGGGCGGCGAATCTTGCGGCCGGCCATGCGCAGGCCGTCGAAGGCCTGGGGCGAGGTGACCTCGTGGACGAGCTGGAGGTCGATGTAGAGGATCGAGGGCTCACCCTGCGGCTCGGCGACGAGGTGCGAGGACCAGACTTTTTCGAAGAGGGTTTTCGGCGTTGCGGTCATTTTTTGATTTCCCGGTGCTTAGTTGGCGATGCAGTTCTCAGTTGTCAGTTCTCAGTTGCGTGGTCGAAGAATCGGTGTGGAGTCGTCGGCGCCGGGCTTTGTGTTGGTGTCGGGCGCGGGGCCATTGCCGGTAGGCACCGTGTGCATGATGGGCTTCACACCGAGAGCCGAAGGCGGCACTTCGTGCTCGGTGCCGTCGGGATCGACGATGAAGGCGTGGGTGATGCGCTGAACGATGTGCGAGCCGGCCAGCGGCTCCGCGGTCCAGCGGCCGATGGCATGGGTGAGCGCCGGCGGCAGATGGAGGTCCGCAGTTGCAGTAGAAGATGCGGCGGAGGGCGCGCCGGATGCGGGCTGCGCTTTGTCCGAGGCAAGAGGATCGTTGGAGAAGACCCAGAGGTTGTATTCGGCGTCGGGATCGGTTGTGGGTGCGCCCTGCTTAGTCCAGTCGATGGCGGCGAAGACGACCAGGTGATGCGAGCCGTTGAGGTCCACCCAGAGCAGGCCGCGCGCCGGGCAGAAGTGCACGGTGCAACCGGTGATGGAGATGTAGCGGTTCTGGTCGGTGATGACCTTGTCCGGCACGGTGAGGTGGTCGAGCGCGGTGTTCGCGAGCGAGCGCCAGCGGCCGGCGATGGGCTGTCCCCAGAAGTGCTGCGGCGCGGTGAGGTATTGCTGCAGCATGGGGAAGAAGCGCAGGTCTTCGGCGAGCGCGTTTTCGCGGCCGTCGGGATGCGTCTGATCGGGCGTGTACTGCCAGAGCCACTCGACGTTCTCACGGACTCTGGGTTCTTTCGGCTTGCGCGCAGCGAAGGCGGGCAGCGTTGCCAACGCGAAAATTGCGAAAAGCTTAACACCGATTTGCACTGATCTCACCGATTTAAAGATGGATTTGCTTTTGCCGAGCTTGAACGGCTTTGGCATTCCTGTCGGATTGTTTTTGATCGGTGTCATCGGCGTGAAATCGGTATTCAGTTTTGAAAAGCAAATACAGGGGTCCTTCGCGCTGCGCGCTCAGGATGACGACGGCTGAAGCTAAACGGCGTGCATGGCCTGGCGCTGGTCGATGGATTCGGTGAGGGCCTGGTGAACGAGCTTGCCCATCTCCGTAGTGGAGACCATGTGTTGTTTGGAGGAACCGCCGCGTGCGATGTCGGCGGTGCGGTGGCCTTCGGCGAGGACCCTGGAGACGGCGGCTTCGATGGCGGCGGCGTCCTGCTCAAGGCCCGCGGAGTGGCGCAGCACCATGGCGGCGGTGAGGATGGCGCCGAGCGGGTTGGCCTTGCCCTGGCCGGCGATGTCGGGCGCGGAGCCGTGCACGGGCTCATAAAGGTTGACCTTGCCGCCGATGGTGGCCGAGGGCAGCATGCCGAGCGAGCCGGTGATGACGGCGGCCTCGTCGGAGAGGATGTCGCCGAAGAGGTTTTCGGTGAGCACGACGTCGAAGTTGCGCGGGATGTTCATCAGGTGCATGGCCATGGAGTCGACGAGCTGGTGCTCGAGCGTGACGTCGGGGTAGTCCTTGGCGACCTCGGTGACGGTGGCGCGCCAGAGCTGCGAGACCTCAAGCACGTTGGCCTTGTCGACGGAGGTGAGCTTCTTGCGGCGCTTCTGGGCCAGTTCAAATGCAACACGTGCGACGCGGACGACCTCGGCGCGGGTGTAGACCATGGTGTTGTGGGCGCGCTGCGCTTCCTTGTCCCAGGCGCGGGGCTGGCCGAAGTAGAGGCCGCCGAGCAGCTCGCGGACGAAGAGGATGTCGGCGCCGTCGGTGACCTCAGGGCGCAGCGGAGAGTTGCCGCTGAGGGCGGCGTAGGCAACCGACGGGCGCAGGTTGGCGTAGCCGCCAAGCGCGGCGCGAATTTGCAGCAGGCCGGCCTCAGGGCGCTTGTCCGGAGGCAGCGCGTTGAACTTGTTGTCGCCGACCGCGCCCATGAGGACGGCGTCGGATTCGAGGGCGGCGTCGAGGGTCTCGGTGGGCAAGGGCGAGCCGGTCTTGTCGATGGCGATGCCGCCGACGAGCAGAGGCGTAAAGGTGAAGTCGTGTCCGCCGAACTCGGCGACGGCTTTGAGGATGTTGACGGCTTCGTGGGTGACCTCGGGGCCGATGCCGTCACCGGCGAGGATGGCGATCTTCAATTTCATTCATTCACTCCAAAACTCAAAGGCTTAACACCGATTTGCACCGATCACACCGATAAAGACGGATTGAAGATTGCGATATGTCATCACTACCAATTTCATCTCCGGATTGCTTCCGATCGGTGTCATCGGTGTGAATCGGTGTTAAGTACTTGCTTCTTAGGCAGTCGCTGTCGTTTCGGACCGCTCGGCCTGTACGAGGGCGATGAGGTCCTGGTCATAGATGGTCTTCTTGCGGTCGGCGAGGTCGGTGAAGCGGTGGTAGACCGCGTCGAGTTCGGGCCTGGAGAGGTTCTGGCCGAGCTCGTGCAAGCGATGTTCTAAAGCGCGGCGGCCGGAGTGCTTGCCGAGGACGAGTGAGTTGTGCGGGACGCCGACCGAGGCGGGCGTCATGATCTCGTAGGTGAGCGGGTTGACCATGACGCCGTGCTGATGGATGCCGGCGGCGTGGGCGAAGGCGTTGGCACCGACGATGGCCTTGTTGGGCGCGGCCCCGAAGCTGATGCATTCGGCGAGCATCTGGCTGGTGGGGTAGAGCTGGTTCATGACGATGTTGTGCTTGTAGGGCAGGTGCTCCGGTGAGTAGCGCACGGAGAAGATGGCGGCCAGCTCCTCGAGCGAGGCGTTGCCGGCGCGCTCTCCGATGCCGTTGATGGCGCACTCGACCTGGCGCACGCCCGCCTGCACGGAGGCGAGGGTGTTGGCGACGGCGAGGCCGAGGTCGTCATGGCAGTGGGCGGAGAGGACGATGTTCTCAATGCCGGGGACGCGGGCGCGGACGTCGAGGAACATCTGCGCATAGTCGGTGGGCAGACAGTAGCCGACTGTGTCCGGCAGGTTGAGTGTGGTGGCCCCGGCCTGGATGGCAACCTCGCAGACTTTGACCAGGAAATCGCGGTCGGTGCGGGTGGCGTCCTCGGGGGAGAACTCGATGTTGTCGCAGTAGGTGCGCGCGAGGGCGACCATCTCGGCGATCTGGTCGAGGGCCTGCTCGCGGGTGATGCGGAGCTTGGCGGCGAGGTGGAGGTCCGAGGTGGAGAGGAAGGTATGGATGCGGGCGCGGGGGGCGGGCTCAATAGAGCGCGCGGCGGCCTCGATGTCCTCGCGCTTGCAGCGGGCGAGGGAGGCGATGATGGGTCCGCCGTTGTCTTTGCCGATCTCGCGGGCGATGGTGCGGATGGATTCCAGATCGCCCTCGGAGGCGATGGCGAAGCCGGCCTCGAGAATGTCCACGCCAAGTGCAGCGAGCTGGTGGGCCATGCGCAGCTTTTCGCCGGCGTGCATGGTGCAGCCGGGGGACTGCTCGCCGTCGCGCAGGGTGGTGTCGAAGAAGTAGATGCGCTCGGAATCGCGATGTGCGACGCCGTTGGTCACGGGTACGTCGGTTTCGGGCATGGGTTCGGCCTCTGCTGGTATTAGGATAATGCAGGCTTATGGTAGTCTGCACGCGTATCAGTATTATGAATGGTGGTATTCATTGGCGTCGGCGGGTCGGGCTTACAGTCCTCAGGGGCTTCTTTGGGTCGGGATTGGCCCAGGCTGGTATGTCGTCGCGCCTACGGCGCTTGTATTGGTGGTGAGAATGGTTCGTAGGTTTTGTGGGGGTCAGTTTGAAGGTATTTGACCTCGGGGGCTAAAGCCCTGCTCCCTTAGCAGCGTTTACGGCACGGCTAAAGCCGTGCCCTTAAGCAAGACGGACGGCCAAGGATGGACCTGTTTCAACTGGAGATGTTTCTGGCGGTGGCGGAGGAGCGGAGCTTCTCGCGCGCGGCCACGCGGCTGCACCGCACGCAGCCGGCGGTAAGCCAGGCGATCGCCAAGCTGGAGGCGGAGCTGGGCGAGACGCTCTTTGAGCGGTCGACGCGCGACGGCACTCTGACCGATGCGGGCGAGGTGCTGAAGGACTACGCGACCAAGCTGATCAATCTGCGCAGCGAGTCGATGGATGCGCTGGTCGAGCTGCGGGCGCTGCATCGCGGGCGGCTGAACCTGGCGGCGAACGAGTACACGTGCCTGTACCTGCTGCCGATGCTGGATGAGTTCCGCAGGCAGAACCCGAAGATCAAGGTGACGGTGCGGCGGGCGCTGGCGAGCAACATTCCGGATGACGTGCTGATGCATTCGGTTGAGATCGGCGTGCTGAGCTTCCGGCCGGACGATCCGCAGATCCGGTCGATTGCGGTGTACCGGGACGAGCTGGACTTCGTGGTGCATCCGAAGAGTCCTCTGGCGAGGCACGGGGAGGTGTCGATTCGGGAGCTGGGGACGCAGAACTTTATCGCGCACCATATCTCCACGCCGCAGCGGCAGAAGGTGATTGAGGCCTTTGAGAGGAACCGGACACCGTTGCGGATCGGGGTGGAGCTGCCGTCGCTGGAGGCGATCAAGCGGTTTGTGGAGATGGGCAATGGGGTGGCTCTGGTGCCGGGGCTGGCGGTGGCGCCGGAGCTGGAATCGGGGACGCTGGTGCGGGTGCGTATTCGCGAGCTGCAACTGGAGCGGCGGCTGCGGCTGGTCTACCGGAGGCAGGCGAGCCTGAGCCATGCGGCGCGGGCGTTTCTGAAGATCGTAGAGGCGTACGCTGAGAGCCAGGGCGATCCCTATTGTTTTCAGCAGGAGAAGTAGGGATCGATCGGGGTGGTCCACTGTTGCGGCAGAGAAGGGGGCTACAGGGTGTCCAGGCGGACGCAGCCGCGGCCGGGCCACAAAATAATTCTCCAGAACTCAAACAAATATCGAGAGGTCTCCGTCTGTAGCAGGTAGACCTGTCCGCCGGCGAACTGAAGGCCGGCATCGACATTGGAGAAGATCAATGAATATGAAATCAGTTCGCAGGTATGTCACGGCGATGGGCGCCGTGGCAGTATGCAGCGCCGCACTCTGCACGGTGCCGATGCTGGCGCAGGGCGGTGGCGGGCGCATGAGGATGACGCCGGAGGACCGTGTGGCTGCGCTGGACAAGGCCGTCACGCTGACCGACGACCAGAAGACGAAGATTACGGCAATTTACACGGCTGACCAGAAGAAGATGATGGACATGATGCAGTCGGGGGAAGACCGGTCAACCCTGATGCCGAAGATGCAGGCGATGCGGGAGGATGAGAACACCCAGATCAAGGCCCTGCTGACTGACGACCAGAAGCCGAAGTATGACGCCTATGTGGCTTCGATGCCGCGCGGACGCCGTGGCGGCGGTGGTGGCGGTGAAGCCGCACCTGCTCCTCCTCCACAGTAACCAGACCAGGCAAATCAGGAGAAAAGGCCGGGAGCCAGTGAGCTTCCGGCCTTTTCCCGTTCAGGGTGGCTTTCTTCGGCGGGCGAGCTACGTCTCTTTAGTGCAACTCATGCAGTCCAGTTCTTTCCCGCCGTCCGCTGCCCCACGGGGCAGGGCGTAGCGGGTACAATAGTCGGGAGCGGTGACAGAATATAGATATCGTTGCTGCGGCATCGGCCGCCTGTCGCCCTTTCGTTCCGAGGACCGGGTCGCCGGCAACCAACTAGAGGTAGAAGCGAAGAATGAAGAAGACGATGTTGTTGGGCGTGCTGATGCTCTCGGCCGCTGCAGCGTGTGCGCAGGAGAGCCGTCAGGACATTAGCATCAGCGGCACCGGAATCTTCGGTCCCACCATCCATGGCGCTGCCAACGTGAAGCAGAGCATGACGGGGGCGGTGGGTGCACTGCTGAGTTACCGATATATGCTGACTCCGCGCAGTGCGCTGGAGTTGAACTACAGCTTCGCGCAGGACCAGCAGAAGTTCTCTACGAGCTTCCAGCCCTACCCCCGTGTGCACTCGCGCCAACAGGAGATCACCGGCGCGTACGTGTACAGCATGACGTTCAGCCGCTATAACCCGTTTGCGGAGATCGGCGTCGGCTCAATGATTTTTACGCCGGTGCTGGACAATAAAACTACCCTGCTGCAGACCAAGAGCAGCAAGGGAGTCGGCGGCCTGTTCGGCGCGGGCCTGGCTTATGAATTGAGCCCAAGCTGGGACATCCGTGTGGAGTATCGCGGCTTCCTGACCAAGACCCCGAGCTTCGGCGAAGAGAGCTACAAGACAAACCGGTATGAAGTGATCTCAATGCCTTCCGTGGGCCTGGCCTATCACTTCTAGGATTCGCTGGTTGTGGCGACGGACTGTGGATGCAGTCCCACTGACCTCGACGAACCAGTTCATGGCGTCCAAAAGTAAAACGAGAGCGATTCTGTCGCTCTCGTTTTACTTTGCTTCCCTGGCGCAGTGACCAGTGGGCTAAATTTCTGACATAGCTTTAGTGGAATCGGTAGGCTACGCCGACCGTAGCCATCGCGGGAGTGAGGCCGTGCGCCTCGAAGTTAGGCCACTTCTGGTACTCGAAATCGAAGGCCCGGACTGTAATGTGGTGGCTGAAATTGATATCCAGACCGCCGCCAAAGGAGTACATGAAGGAGCCGGAGCTGCTTCTGCCGATATTGTCTTCCTTTTCCTGGATCACGAATTCGCCCCGGCCGATCATGAATTTTCCGTAGGGCGTGAAGCGGTTCTTACGCCAGAAGAAGCGCGGGCCGACCTCATAGGTATCTTCAGCCTGATCGTACGGAGTGTGCAGATTGGCGAGATGCACATCAGCCTCTATGCCGAGATGCTGCGTGAGATCGAAGTCGCCGAAGAAAGCCAGGCCACCGATGTACTCATCCCCATAATCCGGCTTGCCCATGGTGTAGCCGGCTCCGACCTGCAGCTGGCCCCTTCCGGTGGCGGTTGGCATCGCCTGAGAGCGGGCGAAGGTGGCCAGTGAAAGTACACCGGCAAAAGCGCCAAATCGTATCAACGTCTTCAGCATTCCGTCTCCTCAAGAAAAGCACCGAAATTACACAGCGTGGCAGAAGAAGTAGTTTCAGATGCAACCAGGATCCGGACGGTATATGTCGTATCTCGCCGTCCTGGACCCAATCATGTTTTTACTGTGGCTGTACTGCCGGCGGTGCGGCCGCAGTCGGCGCAGCGTTCGTATCTGCCGAGGCAGCTGTTGGCGGCGCCGCGACAGGCTGGGCTCCCGAGTCGGCAGCAGGAGCATTCGCGGCACCTGTTGCAGGAGCTGCGGCAGCCGCCGGGGCCGGAGGCGAGTAATAGGAGAGCTTCATGTAGACCGGCTCAACCTCAAACGGCATCTTGTCGCGTTCGTTGATGATGGGCTCAAAGCCGGGATGCATCTGGATGACCTTGTCGGTCCAGGGATCGAAGCGCAGGAAGCTGGCCAGCGGCATTGCGGCTTGCTGCTTGAGGTCCTTCATGTCGAGTTTGATGCCTTTGGGGAGCATGGCCGCCATCCAGAAGGTGGGGTCCTTGTCGCTCTTGATGAGCGCATCGCCGATCATCGGGGTATTGAGGGCCGACAGACCCTTCATGCGCTGCTGCAACTGCTGAAGATAGAGTCCGAAGTACTGCTCTCCTCCGACGAGCTCCTTGGCGCTGAGCAGTTCCATGGCTTTCTTCGCGGCAGCCTCGTTATCGGCGTCCGTATGGTGCATGGGAATGCGCTCGAAGACTGACGTAGAGGGAAAGAGCAGGCGGTCATTGAAGGCGTACTTTGTGTCGAGACGATGGTCGAGGATGATGTGCGCCAGCTGGAAGGCCAGCAGAGCGTTGAGATCTCCCATCTGCTGCGCGCCGTCCTGGGTGATGATGCCGGTGGTATCGATCAGGCTCTTGGAGAGAATGATGGTGTTGCCGACGGCGAGAGATTCAAGCGGCTCGGTGAGCAGAGTACGCACGCGAATCGGCCGGCTGACCTGAATGTTGTTGTAGACGAGTATGTTGTTGGCGAGCGCTTCAAGGGTTTTATCGAAGTCGCTGGGGGCATCGAGCAGACCAGCCTGATAAAGGCGTTCGATGACGTTATCTTCGGCCTGCTGCTCCCACTCGCGCTGCGCGCCGAGCGGGCTGACATCCGGGGCGTCGTTGGAGACATCCTGGGCGTTGACGACGCTGAGCGAAGTGTTTTCTGCATCCGTGTCAGGGACCTTGAGCGAGTAGCCCCAGACGTAGCTGACGGCCTTGAAGCGAAGCGTATTGGTCGGGCTCTTGGGGTCGGTCTCCTCAACATAGAAGCTGGTGGGCAGCCAGAGGCCGGGCTGGATGTTCGTGCGCCAGGAGTCGAAGTGGTAGAACTCCTTGATCGACTGGATGGAGCCGGCGAAGTCACCGTTGAAGCGGACCACGTTTCCGTCGCGGGTCTCGACCCAGATGCGGCCAAAGAAGCGGCCAAAGTCGTGCTTGCCATTCACGGGCGAGACGTCAAATACGGCAGTGGGGATGTTGCCCAGAAAGTCGTTGCGAACGAAAGTGAAGGTGTAATGCTGCCGGTCAAAATCGTTCGAGTCCATCAGGATCATCTGAACGAAACCGGAGTCATGAAAGGTGAGGTGGAGGCTGCCGGAGATACCGCCAAGTGCTTTGAGCGAGTCGAGGAAGGCGAAGTGGCCCTTCTTTGCGGCGAAGTTGCCCTTGTTCTCCTTGTAGGACTCGTCATTGATTACCTTGTCGAAGTCCACACGCGCCAGGAAATGCTGGTCGGAGTCCGGCACCTGGAACAGAATCGGGTCCGGTCTCATGTTCTGGATGTAGGTTTCCACGAGCGGAGCGCGCTCTTTGACGACCTTGATGATCTCTTTTTCACGCACGATGGCCTTATCGATAAGGGCACTTTGCGCCGGCGTGAGCTTGCGACCGGAAGTTGTATCCTGCTGGGCCTTCTTCTTGCCGAAGATAATGGCAGCCCCGGCCGGAGCGGAGCCCGCTGTGGCGAGAAGAAGCGCCGCCAGTGCGGCGCCTGCGATGGATCGTACGCGAGAGATCATGATCTGGTGCTCCATGTGTGGCCTATAGGGCCGCTTTGGTTAGCTCGATATTCATACAACGGTCGACGGGAATAAATGCCACAAAAGAAACAGGGCCTGGCGGGCTAACCCGCGAGCTGGAAGGCAACGTTGACAATGCCATCCCAGGTGATGGGGCGACCTGCAGCGTCGGTCGCAGGTTCGAATTTGGTGGCCCGGATGGCGCGCTCCGCGGATTCATCCAACCCGTGGCCGAGCCCCCGGGCGACACCCACAATCTCGACTGCCCCACTGGGCAATACGCGGATGTGGATCGTGACGACACCCTCAATATGCTCGGCTCGGGCCTCCTGCGTGTAATCCGGTTTGGGCTTGTAGATGACCTTGGGTGCGCTGCGCGCAAGGGGAGAGGCAGCCTCGGCTGTGGGCCTCGCCGAGGGAGGGGGAACTGATTGGCCCAGATTGACAGGGCCGGCAACTCTTCCCGGGCCGGTACCTGTGCCCCCTGGAACTCCATGGGGGATTCCTGCCACCTCAACCGCTCCGCGGCCGTGGACCGAAGTGCTCTCCGGGCTGCCGCTGCCGAGGCTGACTTTGGCCGCAGCCGGACCATTTCCGGTGTTCGCAGCGTTCATCCCCGGCATGCCACGGCCCAGGTTTACGTTGGCGACAGCAGGACCATGCAGATTGGGAATGGGAGAGTCCGGGGCGCCCAGACGCACTGCACTGGGGTGTGCATCGTTATTCGGCACAGAGGCCGCTTCGGGGTGACCAAGATTGACCGGCTTGGGAGCAGCCATGGCGACGATCTTCCTGGGCGCGGCCGGCAGGACCACCGGCTTGGGCTGCTCCATCTTGATCTCAGGCTGCTTAGGCTGCTCGATAGGACGCGGCTCGACGATCCGGGGCTCGACCTTAGCCAGCTCCGGGATGGGCTTCGGCTTCGGCGGCGTAATCTTAGGCGGCGGCGGGGGCTCAGGCTTTTTGAGCGGAAGCGGCTCAATAAGCCGCGTCAGCCGCGTGTTGGGTGCGATCGTCTGTTTGGCGGCCGCGCCGATGACGATGGCGACAAAAGCTACCAGAATATTGATCGCCACCGAGGAGATGGTCGAGGCCTTACTCTGGGGGCCAGTGTCGAGCACGCCAAAGTGGGCGAATTGCATGCTGGTTGCCAGCTCGGGATGTGCACTGCGAAGAGGCGCTGCCATGGTCGGAAACGGTCCTCATTCCGGTCCTGCTCGCTCAAAAGTTCCGGAAAGTTAAGTATGACGCAATCTAAGACGCCGAAGTAACCGTTCGAGCTTAGAAACCTTGCTTCGTGAGTTGGTAATTCCTCGCGAAGATGGGGGTGCGTCTGGAGTTAAAATTTTGAAAAATAAACACTTTGTTTAAAGTCTACTGTCGATGTGCCCTATCCTTCGGCCGTCCATTACTGAAGTCATCGGCTGCACAGGCTCCGCAAGTTGAGCCGAGCATACCATTGCTAAGATGCAATCGCGCCCGGAGTTGGATGAAAACCGATCCATTCCTCTTGCCGGTCTCGACACCTTCCCGGAGTCGGGTCTGCTACTCTCAGACTTTTTCAGGGTGCCGCAGTTACGGTACGGAGGGAATCACCCTTTAGCAATTGGATACCTATACTTTGGTTGTAGGGTGCAGCCAGGTAATTGAGAGGAGCGGGTTTAAGGATGAGGATTCTGGTTACGGGCGGCGCCGGTTACATCGGCGGGACGGTATCGCGGCGGCTGCTGGCTGCGGGCCATGCGGTGACGATTTATGACAACTTATGCCACAGCAGGCGAGCCGCAATTGCTGCGGCGGCTGAATTTGTAGAAGGCGACCTGGCCGATCGGGCGCTGCTGGAAAGGACGCTGGCCAAGGGCTCGTTCGATGGAGTGATGCACTTTGCCGCTCTGATCGAGGCGGGCGAGAGCATGGTGAAGCCCGAGCTCTACTTCCGCAACAATACGGCAGGCACACTGACGCTGCTGGAGGCGATGGCGGCCGCCGGGCCGAAGCGACTGGTCTTCAGCTCGACGGCTGCCTGTTATGGCGAGCCGGTGAAGACACCGATCGAGGAAGATGCGCAGCTCGCGCCGACCAATGCTTACGGGGAGAGCAAGCTGCTGGTGGAGCAGATGCTGGTCTGGTTCAACCGCATCCACGGGCTGCGGTATGCGAGCCTGCGCTACTTCAACGTGGCGGGCGCCATTGAAGGCTATGGCGAGGCGCACGAACCTGAGTCACACCTGATCCCGCTGATTCTGGATGTGGCGCTGGGCCGGAGGGAGAAGATCAAGATCTTCGGCCGGGATTATCCGACCAGGGATGGTACTTGTATCCGGGACTACATTCACGTGAGCGACCTGGCAGATGCGCATTTTCTGGCGCTGAATGCGCTGGAGCAACGGGACCGCGTGATCTACAACATCGGCAACGGACAGGGTTTCAGCGTGCGCGAGGTAATCGAGAGCGCGCGCCGCGTAACGGGCCATGAGATCCCGGTAGAGGAGTGCCCCCGGCGACCCGGCGATCCTGCCGTGCTGGTGGCGAGCTCCGAGAAGATCAAGCGCGAGCTGGGCTGGCAACCCAGGTTTGCCGATCTGGACTCCATTATGGCCAGCGCGTGGGAGTGGCACCAGAAGAGATACAGCCAGTGAGTGGAGGCTTATGCACGACCTACTAAGCAGCATGTTTCATCTGCCGTTGCCGATTGCAGAGAAGATCCTGCGGCCGGTGATTGTCTACCTCTTCCTGGTGCTCTGCCTGCGGCTGTTCGGCAAGCGGGAGCTGGCGCAGCTGAACCCGTTCGACCTGGTGGTTCTGCTTACCTTGTCGAATGCGGTACAGAACGCGATCATCGGCGACGACAACTCGGTGACCGGCGGCGTAATTGGGGCGTTTTCACTGCTGGCCATCAACTGGATTGTGGTGCGGGCTCTGTTCCGGCTGCCCAAGGTAAATAAGGCGCTGGAGGGATCGGAGACGGTGCTGGTGCGGCGCGGCAAGGTGGACAAGACGGCGCTGGAGCGGGAGACGCTGACCGAGATGGAGCTGCTCTCGGCGATCCACAAGCAAGGCCTCGGCGGCTTCTCCGAAGTAGAGAAGTGCGTGCTGGAGCCGAACGGAACGTTTTATATCGAAGCTGTCCAGCCGCGGCCGGACGAGGCACAGGTAGCGGCACTGCAGAAGTCGATTGAGCTGCTGACCACTGAGGTAAAAGCGATGCGCGCGCAGCTCGCGGCGCAATAATGCGCTGCAGCACGGCACAGGTCGAATCTTCCCTGGTTTGCTCATCGACGGTGGCGTAGCGTACCTTTTTTCTGCCGGGTTTCTGCTGATTTTTCGTGCACTGAATGTGTCACCGGGCGGGTAGCCCGCCGGCAGACCGCTAAAAAATCCAATAACGATGGGAGATGTGCGTGGCAACAATGGCCGGTACGAATATGGAGTCGCTGCTGAGGGAGAACCGCGTATTTCCGCCGCCCGCGGAGTTCGCAGCGAAGGCGCACATCAAGAGCCTGGAGGAGTATGAGGCCCTGTACCGGCGCAGCGTCGAGGACATAGAGGGCTTCTGGGCCGATGCGGCGAAGGAGCTTGAGTGGTTCCGGCCGTGGGACAAAGTGCTTGAAGGAGAGATGGGCTCAGCGAAGTGGTTTGTGGGCGGCAAGCTGAACCTGTGCCACAACTGCGTGGACCGTCACGTAAACGGACCACGTAAGGAGAAAACTGCCCTGCTGTGGGAGGGGGAGCCCGGCGAGGTGCGAACGCTGAGCTTCAGTGAGTTGCATGTGCAGGTCCAGAAGTTCGCCAATGTTCTGAAAGGCCTCGGCGTAAAGAAGGGCGATCGCGTGGCGATCTACATGGGCATGTGCCCGGAGCTGCCGGTGGCGATGCTGGCCTGCGCACGCATCGGCGCGATCCATTCCGTGATCTTCGGCGGTTTTGCGGCGCATGCGATTGTGGACCGCGTGAACGACTCGGAATGCGTGGCGATCATCACGCAGGACGTCAGTTACCGCCGCGGCAGCGAGGTGCGGCTGAAGGCCATCGTCGATGAGGCGATCGACCAGTGTCCCAGCGTCAGGAGCGTCGTCGTCTTCCAGCGCGAGCCGGGAAAGTCTTCTGCCGCCATGAAGCCCGGGCGCGACGTTTGGTGGCATGAGGAGATGGCGAAGGCGGCCGCAGAGTGCGCGGCGGAGCCGATGGATGCCGAGGACCAGCTCTACATCCTCTATACCTCCGGCACGACCGGCAAGCCGAAGGGCCTGGTCCATACGACCGGCGGCTACAGCGTACAGAGCTATCTGACGACGAAGTATGTCTTCGACCTTCGGGAGGACGATGTGTACTGGTGCACGGCGGACTGCGGCTGGGTGACGGGACACAGCTACGTGGTCTACGGGCCGCTGCAGAACGGCGCGACGGTGCTGATGTATGAAGGCGCGCCGAACTTTCCGGAGAACGACCGCTTCTGGAAGATCGTCGACGACCACAAGGTGACGGTGTTCTACACGGCGCCGACGGCGATCCGCGCGTTCATCAAGTGGGGCGACGAGTGGGTGCACAAGCATTCCCTAACGTCGCTGCGGCTGCTGGGCACGGTGGGAGAGCCGATCAATCCCGAGGCGTGGATGTGGTATCACCGCGAGATCGGCAAGGAGCGCTGCCCGATTGTGGATACGTGGTGGCAGACGGAGACCGGCGCCATCATGATTACGCCGACCCCGGGCGCTATTGCGACCAAACCGGGTTCGGCGACGCGGCCTTTCTTCGGAATTGTGCCGGAGGTAGTAACGCGAGAGGGCGAAGCGGTGCCGCTGGGCCAGGGCGGTCTTCTGGTCGTGCGCAAGCCGTGGCCCTCCATGGCGCGCACGGTGTGGGGCGATGCCGAGCGCTACAAGCAGACGTATTTCTCGGAGATTCCCGGCAGTTACTTTACCGGTGACGGCGCACGCTGGGATGCAGATGGCTACTACTGGCTGATGGGGCGGGTGGACGACGTGATCAATGTGAGCGGACACCGGCTGGGGACGATGGAGATCGAGTCGGCGCTGGTAGCGCACCCGAAGGTGGCTGAGGCTGCCGTGGTGGGGCGGCCGGACGACCTGAAGGGGCAGGCGATCTCTGCATTCGTGACGTTGGAGGGTGGGCAGGAGCCGAGCGAGGCCCTGCGCCAGGAACTGCGGCAGTGGGTGGCCAAGGAGATTGGCGCGCTGGCGCGTCCGGACGACCTGCGCTTTACTCAGACGCTGCCCAAGACACGCTCCGGCAAGATCATGCGGCGGCTCTTGCGCGAGCTGGCGACTACCGGCGAGGTGAAGGGGGACACCACGACCCTGGAAGACTTCACCGTATTGGCCAAGCTGCGTGAAACGGACGAATAATTTGTAGCGATGAACGGTTAAGTGTGAAAGGCGTTGGATCGAATCGATCGATCCAACGCCTTCCCCATATCCCCTGGAGTTGAGCCCAGAAACCCGACGTAACTGGTCCGAACCGGAGTGTTTACCGCTGAACGGCAGTGCGCGATTAGGCGACTGCGTTGGTCAGCGAGTTGCCAACACCGTTGAAGGTGTTGCCGATCGAGCCTGCGAGGCCATTCATCGCGGCAACTGCGCCAAGGCCCACCAGGGCCGCAACCAGAGCGTACTCGATGAGGTCCTGGCCGGACTCGTCCTGCATCAACTGCTTGAAGAGGTGCTTCATGGTTTCTTGCTCCTTCTGCACGATTTATTTCCCTGAAAGCGCCTCCGGGATGGCGAGGAGCTTCGCGATGAAATGAGGTTAGGACATGCAAGGGCTTGCACCAATTACGCAAAAGATGTAGCTCCCGGGCCATTGGTGTGACCGGGAAAAGCCCCATCTAAGAGAGAGATAGACACAAAGGTCATCCCGTAATGCGCGTTTGATTAAGCTTATCGGCGTGCGATGCAAAGGACTTGAGAGAAACGTAAGAAGCTCCATTATCGGCAGTTAAAGGCCGCGCAGGAACTCTTCCAGCAGATTGGCGGCGACGGCGGCTCGGTAGCGCGCGGTGGAGCGAATGTCGTCTATCGGACGGACTTCGTTCGCGAGCGCTGCACGGGCAGAGGCGATCAGAGCGGGCAGGCTCTCCGGCGAGAGTGTCTGGTTGAGAAGCGCCTGCTCTGTTGCGATACAGCGCGTGGGGACCTCACGCAGCGAGGCTGCGCCCAGACGAATGTCTGCGATCTTTCCCTCAGAGATCAGCGCGAGGCCCGCCAGCGCGATCTTGGAGATGGCCTGGGCGTTGCGCGTTCCAACCTTGCGGATGTAGCTGCGGTACGCTCCGAAGCGGCGCGGCAGGCTGATGGAGAAGAGCAGCTCGCCGGGTTCGAGGACGGTTTTCTTGTAGCTCAGGTGGAACTGGTCGTAGGGAATAGTGCGCGCGCCGCGGTTGGAGACCAGCGTGACCTGCGCTTCGTAGACGAGCAGCGCGGGTGGTGAGTCGGCTGCGGGAGAGGCGTTGACGATGTTTCCGCCGATTGTCGCGCGGTTCTGGTTGGCGATAGAGCCGAGCCATGATCCGGCCCGGGCTAAGAGGGCGAAGTCCGAAGCGATGACGGGATGTTTGCGGAGGTCGGTAAAAGTAGTTCCGGCGCCGATGGTGATGGAGTCGGGGAGAACATCGATAAAGCGGAGCTCACGGAGCTTGTGCAGGGAGAGAAGCTGCCTCTGCGCGAGGCGGCCGGCGGAGAGCGCGACCATCAGCTCGGTGCCGCCGGCGATGGGTGTATAGCGGCCGGGATTCTCAGCAAGCGCAGCGAGGGCGGCGGGGAGGGTGGCCGGAGCGATGAGGTCGTATTCGGTGACGTTCGAGCGCATGGAAGGGGTTGATAGTTGGCAGTTGATCGTTATTAGTTGAGGAGCGATCGCGGGGGAACACAGATTGAGACACCGGTCAAGGACCTGGCTTGCCTGCCTTCGATGCGCCGGCAGCGGCCTCGACGGCCTCGAAGATGCGCATGTAGCCGGTGCAGCGACAGAGGTTGCCGGCGAGTCCCTCCTGAATCTGCGGCAGCGTTGGGTGCGGATATTTGGCGAGCAGGTGGTGCGTGGCGAGGACCATGCCTGGAGTGCAGATGCCGCACTGCGCGCCGCCGTGCTCCAGGAAGCACTGCTGGATGGGGTGGAGTTTTGCAGCGTCGGCAGGGGCAAGGCCTTCAATGGTCGTGATCTGTGCGCCCTCGGCCTGGAGGACGGGGACGAGGCAGGAGTTGGTCAGTTCGGCAGGGCCGCCGTCGCGGCTGATCAGCACGGAGCAGGAGCCGCACTCGCCCTCGCCGCAGCCCTCCTTCGCGCCGGTGAGGTGCAGGTCCTCGCGCAGCACGTCGAGGAGCCGCTTCATGGGCGGGACGTTCACGGTTCTCCGTTCTCCGTTGATCGTGAGGGTGATGGAGGTCATGAGCATTCGCCCTCAGGGGCTGAAGCCCCATTCGACACTGCGCATTTACGGCATGGCTGAAGCCATGCCCTTAAGCAAAACGTCATGCTGTCACCTCGCTGGGCGTGTCGCGGTCTGTTGCGTTCAACCCGTCAGAGCCGCGAGTTGTCCCCCATTCATCGCTTCGCGATGAATGGGCCACCCCAGGATTGGTCATGCGCTCGAAGATGTCCTCGGGCAGGAGGGGAATCTCGGTAAAGGAGATGCCAGTTGCGTGCTCGATGGCGTTGAGGATGGCGGGCGCAGGGCCGTCCATGGGCAGCTCGCCGATGCCTTTGGCGCCGGAGGGGCCATGGATCGAAGGCACCTCATCGAAGTGCACAAAGATGGGCGGAATGTCGGCCGAGGTGGGCATGATGTAGTTGGTCATCTGGTTGTTGCGCATCAGGCCGTCTACGTAGACGCACTTCTCGTAGAGCGCGTAGCCGATGCCCTGCGCGACGCCACCTTCGATCTGACCCTTGGCGAGGACGGGGTGGATGACCTTGCCGACCTCCTGCAATGCATGAAACTCAGTGACAGTGGCCGAGTAGGTACGCGTGTCGACGGCGACCTCCGCCACATACACCGCCCACGCATAGGTGGGGTAGGCTTCGCCCTTGTATTTGTCATCGTCCCAGAAGATGTTGCCCGGCGACTCGTATCGCGCCTCGGCGACCAGGGCTCCATGCTGCTTCAGGTAGGAGAGCGCGGCACGGGTAAAGTCTGCCGGGGTGTAGTTGGGCGGAACCTCGCAGGCGGTGGAGTAGTCGAAGTCGGCGGTGGGATCGGGGAAGGTGAGATAAGGCGCAAGCAGCGTCAGCAGCGATTGCGATGCGCGCTCCACGAGCTTACCGACGATCATCGCGGTGCGGCTGGCGACGGTGGGGCCCGAGTTGGGCACGATCTTCGTGTCCGGCTGCGCGACCAGGACATCCTCATATGGAATGCGCAGCGTCTGCGCGCAGACCTGGGCGAGGATGGTGTTGGTGCCCTGGCCGAACTCGGTGGATGAGACCAGGATGCGCGGGCGGCCGTCGCGCGTGAGCTCGATCTTGACCAGTGAGTTCAGCCGGCGCTCGCCGGAGCCGGTGAAGCCGGAGCCGTGCATGAAGGTGGCAAAGCCGATGCCGCGCTTGATAGGCGAGGCAGGATTCATGCGGTCGAACTCGGCGCGACGCGCGTGGTAGTTCGACTCCGTGAGCGCGCGCGTGAGCATGCCCTGCATGTCGACGGGATCGGACAGCAGCTGGCCGGTCGCGGTCTTCATGCCGGTGCCGAGCAGGTTGCGGCGGCGCAACTCCTCCGGCGTAAGGCCGACGGCCTTCGCGATCTTGTCCATGTGGCGCTCGAGGGCGAAGAGAGACTGCGGCGCGCCGAAACCGCGAAAGGCGCCGTGCGGTGCGACGTTGGTAGCCATCGCCCTGGCACGGACGGTGACATGCGGCCAGTGATACGGGCCCGGGGCGTGGATGGTGGCGCGCGAGAGCACGACCGGGGAGAGCGTGGAGTACGCGCCACCGTCGATGACGACCTCGATCTCACCGGCCAGGAGCTTGCCTTCACGGGAGACGGCGGTACGGTGCCGCGTGCGCGAGGGATGCCGCTTGGTGGTGGCGATCAGGTCCTCCGCGCGGTCATAGGTGATCTTGACCGGGTGGCCGCACTTCATCGCGAGTAAAGCGGCGTGCGAGCCGATCACCGAGGGGAAGTCCTCCTTGCCGCCGAAGGCGCCGCCTGTCTCGGTCTGGATGACGCGGCACTTTTCGGCGGGCAGGCCGAAGACAAGGGTCAGCGCGTGGACCAGATAGTACGGACACTGCATGGAGCCGGAGACGGTGACGGACTCGAGCGTGCCGTCGGCGGCGCGGAAGGCCTCGGCGATGACGCCGTTGTTCTCGATGTAGAGCTGCTCCTGCGCGCCGGTGCGGTACTCCCCTTCCACGATGAAGTCGGCCGAGGCAAAGGCGGCGGCGAGCGCGGCGTCGTGCTCGGCGGGATCGTCCCCAGACTGCATGAGGAAGGTCTTGAAGGTGTTCGGGGAGTGATGTTTAGGATCGTCCCCCTGCCAGATGACTTTGGCAGCATCTCCGCCGGCGCCAGCCTCCGAGTCCTCAATGGTGAAGACGCCGGGCTGTTCCTCGTAGGTGATCCTGACGGCTGCGAGGGCCGCGTGCAGCGCGTGCTTGTCCGGGTGGGCGAGCAGGAGGACCGGCTCCGCCGGGTGATTGATATGCTCTGCGGCGAGACAAGGATGGTCTTTCGTCAGGTGGATGATGGTGTTCTCGCCGGGGATGTCCGCAGCGGTGACGATGCAGAATTCGTCCCACGGGATTGACGGATCGAAGGCGATCGACGTAATGCGGCCGCGGGCGATCGTCGAGCGCACGGTGGCGCCGTGCCACATGCCGGGCAGCGCGATGTCGTCCACGTACTGCGCGCGGCCGGTGACTTTGGCGAGGCCCTCCTTGCGGATGGGCGAAGAGCCGACAATGGGGCCGGGAGTTGTCATATTCGGCTTCAGAGTATCCGACAAGAATAGAACGAACCCGGAGGGATGGGAATAGGATTCCTCAGCCCGGGCCGGGGCAGATGCGTGACCGCAACTTCCGATAGCATCGAAAGAGCACGATGATTGCTGAGATTATTGCCGCCGGCTCGGAGATGCTGACGCCCTTCCGGCAGGACACCAACTCGCTCTACCTCACCGCGCGGCTCAACGAGCTGGGCGTGCAGGTCGCGTTCAAGACCATTGTCGGCGACAACCTGGAACATCTGACCGGGGCCACCAGAACTGCGCTCTCGCGCGCGGACGTTGTGATCTTCTCCGGCGGGCTGGGGCCCACCGAGGATGACCTGACGCGCGAGGCGGTGGCCGGCGCGCTTGGGCTGCGCCTGCGCCGCAACAACGACGTGCTGGCAGCGATGTACAAGCGGTTTGCCGCGCGGCGCATGGCCATGCCGGACAACAACGCCAAGCAGGCCGACGTGCTGGACGGCGCCGAGTTGCTGGAGAACGCCACCGGCAGCGCGCCGGGCCAATACATCGACACGGTGGTGGGCCGGCATCGCAAGATCCTGATCCTGCTACCCGGACCGCCGAAGGAGCTGAAGGCGATGTACCAGGGCGAATGCCTGCCGCGTCTGAAGTCTGTGCTGCCGGAGCGGCACCTTGCCACGCGCATGCTGCGGATGGCCCTCATCCCCGAGTCGCAGGTGGATAAACGCACCGCGCCTATCTACAAGGTCTACCGCGATGTGCAGACGACGATCCTCGCCGGTTCGGGCGAGATCCAGCTGCACTTTGTGTGCGCCAAGCCGACCCAGGCCGAGGCACAGGCGCGCGTAGACGAGCTGGCCGAGCGCGTGGAGCAGGAGATGGGCGAGGCCGTCTTCAGTTCGCACGGCGAGACGCTGGAGGAGATGGTGCTGCTGATGCTCGGGCTGCGGCACATGTCGCTGGCGGTTGCGGAGAGCTGCACCGGCGGCCTCGTCGCGCAGCGGCTCACCGCAGTCCCCGGCGCCTCGCGCTATTTTCTTGGCGGAGCGGTGGTGTACGCCGATGCCCTGAAGATGGAGTTCGCCGATGTGCCGGCAGAGATGATCGCGAACGAAGGCCCGATATCGAAGGCGGTCGCCGGAGCAATGGCCGATGGCATTCGCAAGCGTACCGGTGCAGATGTGGGCGTGGCCGTGACCGGCATTGCGGGACCGGGCCCAGGAGAGCCTGGGCCGGATGCCGACAAGCCCGTCGGGCTGGTGTATGTAGCTATCTCCTTTGCGGATGAGACGCGCGCGCGCGTAACGGAGCTGAACATCTCCGGCGACCGCGATCGAATTCGGCTGTGGGCAAGTCAGCACGCCCTGGAGCAGCTGCGCAAGGGACTGCTGGAGCGTGGATAAAGCGCTGCCAGTGATGCTCACCGGCTTCCGGTAAACTCTATTTTGGGAGAGCACAAGTCAGTAGCGCCGTTCGCTTGCATGAATCCCTGGATCACTTCGATTGCGACTGCATACCTGCTGGGGTCGATACCCTTCGGCTATCTGCTGGTGCGCGTGTTTCTGAAGCAGGACATCCGCGCGACGGGCAGCGGCAACATCGGCGCGACCAACGTGGCGCGCTCAGGAGCGAAGGGCCTGGGCATTGCAACACTGCTGCTGGACCTCGGCAAGGGGTATGCGGCTGTGATGATCGCCCGCGCCGTGGCGGCGCACATGCTGGGTCCGAATGCCCCGGCGGTCTATGATGTCGAGGTTGCGGCGGCGGTGGCGGCCATCTGCGGGCACGTCTTTCCGGTGTGGCTGGGCTTCAAGGGCGGCAAGGGCGTAGCCAGCGCGCTGGGTGTATTCCTCGCGCTGGACTGGAAGGCCGCGCTGCTGACGTTGCTGGTCTTTGTCGTGATCTTTGCGATCACACGCTATGTGTCGCTGGCCTCGGTCGTGGCGGCGGCGACGTTTCCGATTGTCGGCATCTATTTTGTCGCGCAGCGCAGCCCGCTTGTGTGGTTTGGATTTCTCTTCGTGCCTGCGCTGATCATCGTGAAGCACCACGCGAATATCGGCCGCCTGCTGCGCGGCACAGAGAGCCGCTTCAGCTCAAAGAAGACGGCCGCAGAGCCGCATTCAGACTCCGCGCCCCGGGGAGCCGGCGCGTGAGCCGGATTGCAATTCTCGGCGCGGGCGCGTGGGGAACCGCGCTGGCGCTCTCGCTGGCACGTCGCGGCGGCCACACCATAACGCTCTGGTCACACTCAGAGCCGCTGGCCGAGCAACTGACCGAGACCGGCGAAAATCTGCAGTATCTCCCCGGCTACATGCTCCCCTTCGACATTCGCGTAACGGCGGATGTCGTGGCCGCGATCTTTGAGGCGGAGATCGTTGTGCTCGTCACACCCTCGGAGCATCTGCGCGCCGTATTCACTCAGGTAGCTCCTGCACTTGACCGCGACCAGATCATCGTCAGCGCGACCAAGGGACTGGAAGAGGCCAGCCTGCTGCGCATGTCGCAGGTGATCGCGTCGATTGCGGACAACGCCTGCTGCGTCCTGAGCGGGCCATCGTTTGCCGCGGAAGTGGCCGCGGGCATTCCGACCGCAATTGTGGCTGCGTCCGCCGCGCCAGGCGTGGCGCAACGGGTGCAAAAGGAGTTCAGCTCGCCCACGCTGCGGCTCTACACGAATGACGATGTTGCCGGGGTGGAGCTGGGCGGCGCGCTGAAGAACGTGATCGCACTTGCCGCCGGCGTGGTCAACGGCCTGGAATTGGGCCACAATGCTGCCGCCGCGCTGATTACGCGCGGCATCGCGGAGATCACGCGCCTTGCGGTCGCCTGCGGCGGCAGAACGCAGACGCTGGCCGGTCTCTCCGGCCTGGGCGACCTGGTACTTACCTGCACCGGCTCGCTCTCGCGCAATCGTACGGTAGGAACGGAGCTTGGCCGGGGGCGGGCTCTGCCGGAGATACTTGCCGGGCTGAACGGCAAGGTCGCCGAGGGGGTGCGCAGTACTATTGCGGCGCTGGGACTCGCCGCCCGCTACGGTGTGGAGATGCCTATCACCGAGCAGATGGAGGCGATTCTGCATCGCGGCAAGCGCCCGAAGGACGCGATCCGCGAGCTGATGTCGCGTCCGGGCCGCGACGAATAGATGCGCGAGGCTTCCGCATCCGGCCGCTCCGCATCTTAACCAGCATGTACCAGATCGAAGGACCACAAGACGGTGGCAAGTGGCCCAACGGGCCGAATTTCCTGCTGATCGTGGCACTGTTTGGGGCAGCAATCCTGGTGTGCTTTGGTTTGGCGTTTCTGCTGATTCCGCATTTAGGAAGCTATTTTCACGCAGTGCGCCACTATCCGCACCCAATGACCTAGGCGGTCAAGAGATTGGCTGTACGGCGCGGTTGGTAGACTGGTCGCTGTATGGCTTTTTCTCTGTTTGGAAGGCGCGGGACCGATTCCGGCGAGCAGGACATAGAAGACGAGGCATCTGCGGCAGATCCGCAGACGGAAAAGCGCGGCTTCTTTGACCGCATGCGTCAGGCGGTCACACGCACACGCGAGTCGTTCTCGGACTCGATTGGCAGTGTGCTTGCACTCACCCGCGAGGTGGACGAGACCTCGCTCGATGAGCTTGAGGTTGTGCTGCTGCGGGCGGACATCGGCGGCACCACGGCGCGGACCATTATTGAGAACCTGCGTCAGCGAGCGCTGCGCGGCGGCATCGACAGCGGCGAGGAGTTGAAGCGGCTGCTGAAGCTGGAGCTGAAGCAGGTGCTCGACAGCGTCGCCACGCGCGAAGCGAAGCCGGCGACCGCTCCCGAAGTCGTGATGATGGTGGGTGTGAACGGCACCGGCAAGACGACCACGACCGGCAAACTGGCTGCGTACTGGCGCGGGCAGGGCAAGACCGTCCTGTTGTGCGCTGCAGACACCTTCCGCGCGGCGGCCATCGAGCAGCTGGAGGTCTGGGCGGCGCGCAGCGAGGTGCCGGTGATCAAGACCAAGACGGGCGGCGATCCTTCGGCGGCGCTGTTCGATGCGTGCTCGGCGGCGAAGGCGCGGGGAACGGACATCCTGATCGTCGATACCGCCGGCCGGCTGCACACCAAGAGCGACCTGATGAAGGAGCTCGACAAGATGCGGCGCACGGCGGAGAAGCAGGTGCCGGGCGCGCCGCACCAGACTTTCCTGGTGATGGACGCAACTACGGGCCAGAACGGGCTGGAGCAGGCACGGCTGTTTACCGAGGCCGCGCATGTGACGGGCATCGTGCTGACAAAGCTGGACGGCACGGCGAAGGGCGGCATTGTGCTGGCCATTGCCACCGAGCTGAAGCTGCCGGTGAAGTATGTCGGCATCGGCGAGAAGATGGAAGACCTGCTTCCTTTCGACAGCGCAGCATTTGTGGAGTCGATGGTGCGGTAGGCTGTTCGCAGTGTGAGCGATCTGGAACAGGACGAACGATGGATGCGGCGGGCGCTGGAACTGGCGCGAGCCACGGAAGGACTTGCGTCCCCGAACCCGTATGTCGGATGTGTACTCGTGCGCGATGGGGAGATTGTCGGCGAGGGAGCGCATCTTTACGACCAGTTCGATCATGCGGAGATCGTCGCGCTGAAGCAGGCGGGCGAACGAGCGCGTGGAGCGACGGCTTACGTCACGCTGGAGCCGTGCAGCCACCATGGACGCACCGGGCCGTGCGCGGAGGCTCTGCCGCTGGCCGGTGTGAAGCGCGTGGTGGCGGCGACGGTGGACCCGAACCCGCGGGTCAGCGGTGAAGGGTTTGCGAAGCTGCAGGCCACGGGTATTGAGGTGACGTTCGGCGTGCTGGAGAGCGAGGCGCGCGCTCTGAACGAGGCGTTTGCGCGCTGGGTGCGGAGCTGCCGCCCGCTGGCGACGCTGAAGGCCGCGGTCTCGGCCGACGGAATGATCTCTCCGGCGGACAAGACGCGAACGAAGCGCGAGCCGGTGTGGATCACAGGCGAGGCGGCACGGGCCCGGGTGCAGCCGATGCGGCATGCCGCGGATGCGGTACTGACCGGCATCGGTACGGTTCTGGCCGACGACCCATTGCTGACGGACCGCAGTGGGCAGCCGCGCAGGCGCACGTTGCTGCGTGTGGTGCTGGACTCGCGGCTGCGGATGCCGCTTGCGTCCAAGCTGGTGACAAGCGCGGCCGGCGATGTGCTGGTCTTCTGCGGTGCGGAGGCGGAGCAGAGCAAGATGACCGCGCTTGAAGCTAAGCGTGTCGAGGTGGTGCGGGTTGAGGGCCGAGATGGACGGCTCGACCTCAACGTGGTGCTGGGTGTGCTGGGCGAGCGAAAGATTCTGAGCGTGTTGCTGGAGTGCGGCTCGGAGCTGAATGCGGCGTTTCTCTCGGCCGGGCTGGTGGACCGGGCGGTGATCTTCCGATCGGCGAAGGTGATCGGTGCAGATGGTGTCCCGTTTGCTCGCGGATTCGGGCCGCCGGAGCGGCTGGAGACTGCGATGAAGGACTTGAAGCGCGAGCGGTTCGGCGAAGACGAGTGCGTGAGCGGAGCGTTGCTGGATGCGTGGGAGGGGGTAGGCTGAAGGCATGTTTACGGGGCTGATTGAAGCGACGGGCGAGGTGATCGCGTTTGTTCCGGGCAAGGGAGCTTCGGCGCGGCTGACGGTGGCGGGGCCGCGCGAACTGGTGGCGGCGCTGAAGACGGGTGACAGCATTGCGGTGAGCGGGGTATGCCTGACGGCGCTGGAGATCGAGCCTGCGGCAGTGCCTCCGCGCTTTTCCGCCGACCTTGCAGCGGAGACGCTGGCGCGGACAACGCTCTCACGGCTTTCAGCAGGTGCGAAGGTGAATCTGGAGTTGCCGACGCCGGCGGGTTCGCCGCTGGGCGGGCACGTGGTGCAGGGGCACGTGGACGGCGTGGGAACGCTGACGGCGCTGGAGCCTGTGACGGCGGGCGGCGACTGGCTGCTGAAGGTGCAGCTGCCGCGCGGGCTGATGCGCTACGTGGTGGAGAAGGGCTCGATCGCGATCGAGGGCATCAGCCTGACGGTTGCGGGAGTGGACGGCAACGAGATCCGGGTCGCGATCCTGCCGCATACGTACCAGGCGACGAATCTGCATGCGCTGAAGGCGGGCGACGGCGTGAATATCGAGGTCGACGTGCTGGCCAAGTATGCCGAAGGTCGCGAGCGCGGCGAGTTGGAGCAGCACCAACTGACCGTGGAGTATCTGCTGGCGAACGGATATTGACCCCGGTGCTTTCCGGGCGAAGTTCTGAGAATCCAGAGGCGAGCCTCCGTAGGAGATGGCCCGAAGTTGCACGCTTTCCTCGTGACTGCAACTCGCGAGGCGGGGCGGAATTCTGAAGCTAAAGGTGGTCAGACCAGATTTCCGTTGACAGCGGAGTGGACAATTTGCAAGGATTCCGCCCGCCAAAATATTTCAATTGCGACTGCGTTCCAACCAGTGAACCAGCCTCCCTGGCCGAATGATCCTGGTCCGACAGAGTGGAGGCAACTGCATTTGAAAAGGCGCAAGACCCATTGCTGAGGAGGTCCTTGTGGTTTGCGTAAAAACAAGTCAGTCGCTATGTGACATTCGCCTGCAATTTTTTTCCTGGATGCGCAGGCATCGCGCGCCGTTTTGGGCTTTGGCTGCTGTGACAATGGCTGGACTGCTGGGCGGTATTGCCCGGGCGCAACTCTCCGGCGCGGGCAGCATCAGCGGCGTGGTGACGGACGCAACAGGCGCCACTGTGGGCGAGGCGGCTGTGACGGCCACAAATGTTGCCACCGGCGTAAAGACCACGCGGACGACGAGCTCGTCCGGCTATTACGTGCTGTCACCGATCGTCCCAGGGACCTATAACGTAAGCGTAGCGGCGCGCGGCTTCAAGACGATGACACAGGACAATGTCACGGTCGATGCGCTGCAGGTGGTGGGATTGAACATGGTCCTGCAACTCGGTGCGGTATCCGAGACTGTGGTGGTGAATACCGCTCCGCCTGCGCTGGATACGGCCAATGCGACCCTAGGCAATACGGTGGAGAACCAGGAGTACACGGCACTGCCGCTGGCAATGAACGGCGGGGCGCGAAATGCGACACAGTTCGAATATCTGGAGCCCGGTGTTTCGCAGGGCAATTCGGGCTCGTCCGGGGTCTTCAACGGCACCGGCAGCGTGGGCAGGATCGATGAGTTGTATGTGGACGGCGTGCCCTTGACACGAGTATCGCTGCAGGGCGACCCCCGCAATGTGTCGGCGTCGATCTCAGTAGAGGCGGTGGACCAGTTCCAGGTAGTGACCGGTGGCAGCCCAATCGCGTATCAGGGTGTGGGCATGACGAATTACGTGATTAAGTCCGGTACGAACCAACTGCATGGATCGCTCTACGATTACTTTCGCAACACAGCGCTGGATACGTGGGGCTGGAGCGCGCCGGCGGCGATCAATCCTCTGGTGGGACGCGCAGTAAAGCCGGTGGAGCGGCAGAACGAGTTTGGCGCATGGCTGGGGGGGCCGCTCTGGAAGGACAGGGTATTTCTGTTCGCAAACTATGATGGATTCCGCTATACGAAGGTGCCGAACCCATCCGCGGCGACCGTGCCGACGATGGCGGAGCGGGGCGGGGACTTCCGGGACTATGCGGCGGCCACAGGGCAGCATATTTACGATCCTGCGACGACGGTTTGCAACGCTGGCAAGTGCACACGGTCACAATTCAATTTCAACGGAATCCCGGACACGATCGATCCCGCGCGGTTCAGCGGGATTGCAACGAAGTTGATCCAGGGGCTGCCGCAGCCGACGAATACGTCGCAGCTGACAGGTAACTACCTGACCTCGGCGGTGGGGAACTCATACTCGTGGAAGGAGCTGCAGAAGCTGGATGCTGTGCTTACCAGCAAACAACATGTGTCCGCCGTATTCTCTGCGAGCAAGAGCTCTCCGTACGGCTACTCGATCTCGACGCCTGTGCTGCCTCCACCCTGGGGCACTGGCCAGATCGCGATTCCCTACACAAAGGACGTGATCCTGGAGCATAGCTACGCGATCAGCAGCCACCTGGTAAATCAGTTGAGTTTTGGATTCGTTCGCTACAACGACCAGGTCAGCACGGTGGATTACAACCCGATCTACGGCGCGGCGAGCGCATATGGCATCCAGGGACTGCCCGCGGGCCAGGTGTCGAATGCTTTTCCCACATTTGGCTGGAGCGGAACGGACGCACTGAGCGCGTGGAATTCCGGGCAGAAGACGTACAGCGAGGTGACGAACACCTACGATCTGGTGGAGAACCTGCAATATCTACATGGAAAACACTCGATCACTGTAGGCGGAATCCGGCAGTGGCTGCAGGACAATTACACCGCATATACGACGGGCACATCGCCTCTGGCGCTGACGTTCAGCGCGGCGCAGACGGGAGCGTATAACAGCAGCGGGGTGCTGGTTTCGACGAGCGGAAACGACTTTGCGAGCTTCCTGCTGGGGCAGGTGGGTTCGGCGTCGTTTTCCCAGTATGCAGTCCCTGCGTCGTATGGGCGTATGCATCCCTTCTCGCTCTACGGAGAGGACGACTATGCGTTCTCGCCCAAGCTGAAGTTCAATATCGGGTTGCGGTGGGATGTCTTCCCACCGTTCTTTGAGGCGCAGAACCACCTCTCATTCCTGAATCCGACGCTGAATAATCCGGCGGTGAATCATCCCGGGGCGCTGGAGTTTGCCGGGAACGGCACGGATGCATGCAATTGCAAGTCGTCCATCCACACCTGGTATAAGGACCTGGGACCGAGGCTGGGAGTTGCATATTCCCTGAACGACAAGACCGTGATCCGCGCAGGGTATGCGATCAACTTTTCGCATGCGACAGGCGCGCAGAACATCGGCCGCTCGGGCACGGGGCAGCTCGGCTATTCGACTAGCGCCAGTCCTCCGAGCCCGGGGAGCGGACTCGCGGTGTTTGTGCTGGATAATGGTTTCCCAGCCTATCAACAGCCACCATTCATCAATGCCGGATATGGCGCCGGGTTCTCAACGGCCGTCAGCGGTTCAGCATCAAGCATCACGTACGGCGATCCATATTATGGCTCTCGCGCTCCCTACGCCGTGAACTGGAACGTTGGCTTTGAGCGTGAGCTGGTCCGCAACATTGTGCTGAACGTAAATTACGTGGGCAGCCAGGGGCACTTCCTGCCGCCCGCGTCGGGCAATGCGCGTGGCTACTGGTCCAACGAACTCGATCCGAAGTACTACAACCTCGGGACGCTGCTGAATGCATCGGCAACGCCGGCGAACGTGGCATCGGCGGCGGCGATTGACCCCGGTGTTGCACTGCCGTATCCGACGTTCGGCGGCACCGGCGCAACGATTGCGCAGATGCTGCTGCCGTTTCCACAGTACAAGGGAGTGTCCGATGCCTATGGGAACGTGGCGAATTCGTCGTACCACGCGATGCAGCTGACGCTGAGGAAGCGGATGAGCAATGGACTTCAGTTTACGGTGAATTACACGTACTCGAAGGAGATCGACAATCAAGGCACCTATCGAAATGGCTATCTGCCTTCCCGAGTGGAGCGCTCGCGCGGAACAGGCGATACTCCACAGCTGTTGAGCGTGACTGCGGTGTATAACCTGCCGTTTGGCGGCAGCAACCAACTGGGATCGCGGGAGATGGTGATGCGCGCGATCACGGGCGGATGGTCCGTCTCGGGGATCTATACCTATTCCTCGGGGTCGCCGTTGACGATCACGGGAACCTGCACGACACCGAATGGAGGAACCTGCGAGCCGAACTATGCAGTGGGGTATACACACTCACCGCGTATCAACGGGAGCTGGGGTGCAGGCGCGCTGGCAGGGCAGAACTCCGCCCCGTATATCGATAAAGCGGCCTTCATCGATCCGCCAGCGTATAGCATCGGTAATCTTTCGCGCACGGCCCCATATGGCCTGCGTGGACCGAGCGCATACGACCTGGACCTGAGCCTGAAGCGGAACTTTCACATCTATGAGAGAGCGAACCTGCTGTTCGATGTGTCGATGTTCAACGTGACGAACAAGGTGGAGCACAGCATCAGCTCGACAGCGATCGATTCAGGAACCTTCGGGCAGGTGGGCGGCCAAAGCAATAACTCGCGTGACGTGCAATTAGCTGCAAGGATCAATTTTTAGCGGTCCCAGTCATATCGGGATGATCTGATGTGCCCTTGTGTCCTTTCGCAGCTCGGCTCAGTGAGTAGAGGCTGAGATGGCCGGAGTCGGCTTGGACGCGGCCCTCCCAGCTTGCGGGGCGGCGGCGTCGAGCCAACGGACGACGACGGAGATGCGGCGGTTGGAGGGATCGAGGGGGTTAGCGGGATCCCGAAGCTGCTGGTCGGCGTAGCCGCGGACCTGGGAGATCTGGCCGGGACGGACTCCTCCCTGCTGGAGGAGGCGGCGGGCGGCGTTGGCGCGGTCGGCGGAGAGCTCCCAGTTGGTGTAGCTGGTGTCGGCGGAGTAGGGCTGGGCGTCGGTGTGGCCTTCGATGAGCAGGTGGTTGGGCAGAACCTTGAGCTGGCCTGCGAGCAGAGAGAGGAGCTTGACGCCGCTCTCGGAGAGTCTGGGACTGCCACTCTCAAAGAAGGTGCTGCCGGAGCCTTCGATGAGGTCGATGCGCAGGCCTTCTCCGGTGACGGTGATGTCGATATTTTTAGAGAGTTTGGTAAGGTCGGCCTGCTTGAGGATGGCCTTCTTGATCTCGTCGCGGAGCTTCTCGACGTTCTGCTGGTCGATGGTGAGGCTCTCGCCGTTGCTGGCTGCGGCGGAGCCGGTCTCCTTGCCGCTGCCGCGGGGATCGTTGAAGTAGCCGGCGATGGACTTCTGCACCTGCTCGGAGGTGTTCATGAGCCAGAGGACGATGAAGAGCGACATCATGGCGGTGACGAAGTCCGCGTAGGCGACCTTCCACGCGCCGCCGTGGTGTCCGCCGTGGGCGACTTTCTTCCTGATGACGATGATGGGGCGCTTGGCCGGATCTTTGGGGTCGGGCATTGGCGGAGAGTTGAGGAATGACCTCAGGGGCTAAAGCCCCCTGTGTTTCTTATCGGCGTTTTCCGGCACGGCTAAAGCCGTGCTTAAGCAAGACCTGTTCGACGTCCTGTCAGACGTTGCTTTCAGAACTTCGCACGTCAATGAAGAGGTGGAATGCACCGGGTTCTTATGCCTCGGCGGGGGCGGAGGCATCTCCGCCGGAGGGTTTGCAGCCTTTCTCCATCTCATCGAAGGAGGGGCGGAGGTGTTCGGGGATGGCGCGGCGTCCCATCTCAACGGCGAGGATGGGAGCAAGGCCCTTGAGGAAGGCGAGGAGGATGACGCGCAGGACGTGCAGGTAGGCGTTGTGGGCATCGGCCTGCTTGGCCATGTTGGCGGCGATGGGACCGACGATGCCGTAGCAGAGGAGGATGCCGAGGAAGGTGCCGACGAGGGCGGCGGCGACTTTGTGGCCGATCTCCTCCGGCGGGCCGCCGAGTGAGCCCATGGTAATGACGACGCCAAGGACAGCAGCGACGATACCGAGTCCCGGGAGCGAGTCCGCGACGGTTGAGAGGGCGGCGATGGGCTGGGTGGCCTCGTGGTGGGCGACCTCCATGTCGAGCTCCATCATCTGGTCCATGTCAAAGGGCTCGACGCCGCCGGTGATGGCGGTGCGCAGGGTGTCGCAGACGAAGTCGCGGGCGTGATGGTCCTTGAGGAAGGAGGAGTACTTCTTGAATATCTCGCTCTCGGCGGGCTTTTCGACATCATCTTCGACGCCGACGAGGCCTTTCTTACGGACCTTGTTGCAGAGCTCAAACATCATGCGGAGGGTTTCGAGATAGCGGGACTTCGAGAAGGGGGAGGACTTGAGGATGCCGAGGACGCCGCTCACCATGCGCTTGATGATGGTCATGGGATTGGCGATGAAAACGGTTCCGAGGGCGGCGCCGCCGATGGTGACGAGCTCGGCGGGCTGGATGAGGACGGCGAGATGGCCGTGCTCCATGAGGAAGCCGCCGATGACGGCGCCGATGACGATAACGATCCCGATGATGGCAAACATCAGTGCGACCTTCCCTGGGTAACGTGGTTTCCGCCGGCGTACTGGCTGGACTGCATGGCCTGCTGCGCCCGTGCAAGCAGAGACTGGAGGGTATCTGCGGGGAGCGCGTAGCTGGAGCCGATGGAGAGGGTGAGCGGGACGCGGTCTCCCCACCAGCGGAAGTCCGCGGTGCGGGCGAGGCCGAGGAGGCGGGTGGCGTGCTCATGCAGCGAGTCCGGGGTGCGCTCGTGGGTGAGAACGAGGAACTCGTTGTCGCCCCAGCGGCCGAGGGTCTCGGCGGGCTTCATCTGGCGGGCGAGAGTGTGCTCGATGGCGGCGAGCATGGACTCGGAGGCGTCGCGGCCGTGGGTGCGCCGCAGGGATTGGGCCTGATCGACGGAGATCCAGAGGAGGCTGAAGGGGATCTGCGAGGCAGTGAACTGATGGAAAGCAGCGTCAAGGCGTTCCTCGAGCTCGGCCTGGCTGCGCTCGATGGCTGCCCCGTGGGTCTCGCCGTGGGGGAGGCAGTCGAGGTCATCGACGGAACAGAAGAGGAGTGCAGAGCCGATGGCGTGGCCGAGGTCGTCGCGAAGGGTGATGCAGCGCAGGAGCGCGGGGACAGGGTGGCCGAGGCGATGTGTGATGGAGACACGAGCGGGCTGGGGGATGTCGGGGAGGCGAGCGGGTCCGCCGGGGCCTGCAGGAGATTGGGTGAAGCAGTCCTGGGCGGCCGGATTGTCGAGGCGGTAGAGATTGACGGGGCAGGGGCATCCGAGGACGGAGTAAGCGAGGTGACCGGTGATGACGGTGGCGGCCGCGTTCCAGACAGCGACGGCGCCCTGGGGATCGAGGACGATGACGGCCTCTTCGACGAGGCCGAGTGCGGCTTCCAGCAATGGGATGCGATCGCTCATGAGGATGCGGCGTGGTGACGCTGCATGAGTTATCGGCGGGTAAGGCGGAGACTTCAGCACGGTGAGAGGCTGCGAGGGGCTGCAATGGGCGGCGTAATGCGCGGCCTCAGGGGGTGGTGAGCAGAGGGAGTACGCTGATGCGGATCTGGTCTGCGGTGAAGGGCTTTTTGAGGTAGCCGCGTGCGCCGCAGGCGATGGCCTGGCGGACCTGGCTCTCGCCGTTCTCAGTAGTAACCATGACGATGGGGACACCGGGGGCGAGGTTCTGCTGTTGGATCTCGCGAAGGAGCTCGATGCCGTTGAGGTTGGGCATGTTGATGTCGCAGAGGATCAGGCTTGGCCGGTTGACACGGAGAAGTTCGATGGCCTGGAGGCCGTCAGCGGCCTCCAGCGTAGTGGCGAAAGTGAGGCCGGCCTGAGCGACGAGGCGCAGGATGACCTTCCGCATCATGGTGGAATCGTCGACGACGAGGAGGGTGGAGTTCATGGGTGTATCTCCTGGGAGTGTGGCGTCGACCTCGAGCGGCCCCGACCGGAGGACTCCACAGGGTGCGGAGGGCGGGTGAGGCGAGTGAGGAGGGTGGGGATGACCGCGAGCGGAGCGATCGTATCCACCGCGTTGAGGCGGGCGGCCTCGCGGGGCATGCCGTAGACGACGCAGGTGGCCTCATCCTGGGCGATGGTGGCGGCGCCGGCCTGATGGAGGGCGAGCATGCCGCGGGCGCCGTCCGCGCCCATGCCGGTGAGGAGGACGCCGACGGCGCGAGAGCCGATGGCCTCCGCAACGGAGAAGAACATGACGTCGACGGAGGGGCGCAGGTAGCAGACCTCGGGGCCGTGCTCGAGCTCCACGGTGAAGCCGCCGGGAGTGGAGCAGACAACCATGTGGTGATCACCGGGGGCGAGAAGGACGAGGCCGCGGCGGAGGCGGTCACCGTGGACGGCTTCGCGAACTTCAAGGGCGCAGATGCGGTTGAGGCGCTCGGCGAAGGCGCCGGAGAAGCCGGGGGGTATGTGCTGCGTGATGACGATGGGAGGTATGTCCGGCGGCAGGCGGAGGAGGACCTCCTGGATGGCGGCGGTTCCGCCGGTAGAGGCTCCGATGGCGATGATGGCCGGACCGAGGGAAGAGGTGGACGAGACGACGGGTTGTATGGAGAGACGCGTGGATTCAGGCGGGGCGGTATTGGTGGAAGGCCGCGAAGCGGACGGGGCAGCGATATGCAGATCGCGCGCGGGGCGGGGGCGAGCCCCGGCAGCACCGCGGATTTTGGCGGCGAGGAAGAGATCGAGATCGCGGAGGGCCTGGGGGGAGGCGGGCTTGGCGACGACGTCGACGGCGCCGCAGCGCAGGGCCTCAAAGGTGGCAGCGCAGGAGTCCTGGCCGAGCGAGCTGACGATGATAGTGGGGACGGGCTGCTCCTGCATGAGCCGGCGCAGGAAGGTAATGCCGTCCATGCGGGGCATCTCGATGTCGAGGGTGAGGACGTCGGGACGCAGCGCGCGGACTTTTTCACGGGCGATGTAGGCGTCGGGCGCTGTGCCGACGACCTCCATGTCGGACTGGGCGGCGATGGCCTCGGTGAGGTACTTCCGCACGATGGCGGAGTCGTCAACGATGAGGACGCGGATTTTGGAGTCTAGGGCCAGCACGGGGGGCCTTCCACTGAGGAGGGGGCTACCTGGGAGTTGCGCTTCGGGCGGAGGCGGCCGGGTTTGCGATAGACGGCGGGGAAGACCAGCTCGAGGTTGTGGCCGACGCCGCGCATGCTGTCGGCATGGCCGATGAAGAGATAGCCGCCGTCTTCCAACTGCGAGCACAGGCGCTCGAGGAGCGTCCGGTGCGCGGCGTCATGCAGATAGAGCATGACGTTGCGGCAGAAGATAACGGCAAAGCTGCAGGGACATGGCGACGGATCGAGAAGATTGACGCGACGGAAGTCAACCATCGCACGGACCTCCGGAGCGATGCGCCAAGGGCCCATCGACCCGGCCGAGGGAAGGAGAAACCAGCGTGTCGCAAGGGACGCGGGAACAGGACGAATGCGGTCCTGCGAGTAGGAGGCCTCGGCTGCGCGAGCAAGCATGCGGACTGAGAGATCCGTGGCGCGGATGCGGACGCGCTGTGCGGCGTCGGGAAGCTCCTCCAGAAGTGAGATAGCGATGGAGTAGGGCTCCTCGCCGGAGGAACAGCCCGCACTCCAGATCTCGATGCGTGGACGGCGGCGCAGCGCGGGAAGGACTGCGGTGCGAAGAAACTGGAAGTGTTCCGGCTCGCGGAAGAAGCTGGTGTGGTTGGTGGTGATTCGGTCGGCGAGGCCCACCAATGCAGCGCCAGTGCGGTCGGCCTCGAGATGGTCGCAGTACTGGCGGAAGGATGAGAAACCGAGCTCGGTCACCATGCGGCCCAGGCGTGCGGCGACGAGTTCGTCGCGGCAATGGAGGAGGTCGAGGCCGAAGTGGGAGTGGGCGAGGCGGCAGATGCGCTCGATGTCCCGGCTGCCGGGTACCGGAGGCGCGGGGATGCCCAGAGGCACATGGAAGGGCTGAGGTTGCGAATCCACAGAAAGAGTTATCGGCGGAATCGGCCGGGGCATCAGGGCGGAGCCGCGAAGGGAGTGGCGCAAAGGCCGAAGATAGGGCGGGCGTGCTAGGGTGAAGACGGAGTGCGGGCCTCCAAAAGCGAGGCGATGTGAGGCGTGATGCCCCGCGATCCAACGATGAGTGTGATGGGAGCGTTCCTGAGAGCGATGGGTGAGGGTCGAGGCACGCGGCGGCGGGCGACTGTGGTGCTCACTGCGCTGGCGGCGGCGAACCTTGCGGTGTGGGGATGGGCGGCGGTGGCCTTCCACGAACATGGGACCCTGCTGGGCACAGCACTGCTGGCATATTGCCTGGGACTGCGGCACGCGGTGGATGCGGACCACATTGCGGCGATCGATAATGTGACGCGCAAGCTGATGCAGCAGGGCAAGCGGCCGGTCGGCGTTGGGCTGATGTTTTCGCTGGGCCATTCGACGGTGGTGGTGGCGGGGTCGATGGCGATGGCAGGCGCGGCACTTGGGCTGGAGCACAGGCTGGAGACGGTGCGCGCGATCGGCGCGGTGATTGGCACGGCAGTGTCGAGCGGGTTTCTGTTCGTGATTGGAATCGTGAACCTGATGGTGCTGCGCTCTGTGTATCGGGCGTTTGTGCGGGTGCGGCGCGGTGGCGAGTACGTGGAAGAGGACATGGACCTGCTGCTGGGTGACCGCGGGCTGCTGACACGGATCTTCCGTCCGGTGTTCCGCATGATCGGGAAGAGCTGGCACATGTATCCGCTGGGCCTGCTGTTCGGGTTGGGGTTTGACACGGCGACGGAGGTGGGTCTGCTGGGAATTGCGGCGGCGGAGGCCTCCAAAGGGCTGCCGATGGCGGCGATCCTAGTGTTTCCAGCGCTGTTCGCGGCAGGGATGTCGTTGATCGATACGGCGGACAACCTGCTGATGCTGGGCGCGTATGGATGGGCGGGCGTGAAGCCGGTGCGGAAGCTTTACTACAACCTGACGATCACGGCGATGTCCGCGGGCGCAGCGATTACGGTGGGAGCGATTGAGGCGCTGGGGCTGGTGGCGGAGCGCATGCGAGACCGCGGCGCTTTCTGGGATGGCGTGTATGCGCTGAATGCGAACTTTGCGTTGATCGGTTATGCGATTGTGACGATGTTCGCGCTGAGCTGGGCGGTGTCTATCGCGATCTATAAGTGGAGACGCTTCGATCTGGCGGAGCCGGAGCGGCCCAAGTCCTGATAGGTTGGTGCGCATGAGAACAGGCAGGTGGGTGATGTGGGCTCTGCTGCTGTGCGCGTGTTTGTGCGCCGTAACGGCCGGCGCGCAGACTGTGATAGCGGGCGCGGACGTAAGCTTTCTGCGGCAGATGGAGCAGCGCGGCGTCCAGTTCAAGGACGCAGGAGTGGCGAAGCCGGGGCTCGAGATCTTGAAGGACCACGGCTATACATGGGTGCGGCTGCGGGTGATGGTTAACCCGATCTCACTGCCGAACGACCAGGCCTACACGATTGCGCTGGCGAAGGACGCGAAGGCGCGCGGCTTCAAGCTGCTGCTGGACTTTCATTACTCGGACGACTGGGCGGACCCGGGACACCAGTGGACTCCGCGGGCGTGGCAGAAGATGAGTCATGCCGAACTGGTGCAGGCGACGTTTGCGTATACACGCGACACGATTGCGGCGTTCCGCAAGGCGCATGTGATGCCCGATATGGTGCAGGTGGGCAACGAGGTGACGGCCGGGATGATGTGGCCGGACGGAAGGCTGCCGGGGAACTGGCCGCAGTTTGCGGACCTGCTGAAGGCGGGGATCCGCGGAGTGAAGAAGGGAAGCGGCTGGGGACACAGGCCGCTGATTATGGTGCATATCGATAAAGGAGGAAACTGGGCGGCGACGAAGAGCTTTCTGGACCACCTGGAACAGTATGGCGTGCGGTACGACGTGGTGGGACAGTCGTACTATCCGTGGTGGCAGGGAAGCCTGGATGGGCTGCGCGAGAACCTGACACAGACGTGGGTGACGTTCCACAAGCCGACGATGGTGGTGGAGACGGCTTACGACTGGCGGACAGGCGAGGACTTCAAGGGGAAGACGCCGCCGTTTCCCGAGACGCCGGAGGGGCAGAGGGAGTTTCTGGAGGCGCTGAAGAAGGTGGCGGGAGAGGCCCCGGGCGGAAAGCTGCGCGGGATCTTCTGGTGGGAGCCGATGGCCGGCGGGGGGATTGCGAAGAGGGATTTGTTCGATGATGAGCATGAGGCTCTGCCGGCGATCCACGTGTTTGACCCGGTGCGATAGAGCGGCAAAGGTGGTTGCGTTTGACGAACGTGTGGATGCGGACAGAAGATGGCGTCGAGAGATCGAGACAGGAGATTGCAACCAGGGGGCGTGATGGGAAAGAAGATTCTGATGCTGGCGGGCGACTTTATGGAGGACTACGAGGCGATGGTGCCGTTCCAGTGCCTGCAGGTGGCCGGACACACGGTGGACGCGGTGTGCCCGGGGAAGAAGTCCGGGCAGACGGTGCGCACGGCGATCCACGACTTTGAGGGCGACCAGACGTACACGGAGAAGCGCGGGCACAACTTCACGCTGAATGCGACGTTTGCGGAGGTGAAGGCGGCGGACTATGACGCGCTGCTGATCCCGGGCGGTAGGGCGCCGGAGTATCTGCGGCTGAACGAGGAGGTGCTGGCGGCGGTACGGCACTTCGCGGAGTCGGGGAAGCCGATCGCGGCGATCTGCCATGCGGCGCAGATTCTGGCGGCGGCTGGCGTGGTGAAGGGTAGGAGGATCAGCGCATATCCCGCATGCGCGCCGGAGGTGACGCTGGCCGGAGGCGAGTTTGTGGGCGTGCCGTTTGAGAAGGCGATTACCGATGGGAAATTTGTTACGGGGCCGGCGTGGACGGCGCACGTGGACTGGCTGCGGCAGTTTGTAAAGGTACTGGAAGAGGGGCGTTGAGATGATCGGACGGCTTGCGTGCGCGGTTGCGGTGATGTTCGTAGCAATGCCGATGGCGGCGCATGCGACGAGCGCGGAGAAGATCCGCAATGGCAAGGTCGCAGTGACAGACGAGACGCTGCAGCCGGGTGAAGGCGACTCGATCGCGGGCGGACGGGCGACCCTGATTGTGTATATGTCGGACGGGGCGATGCTGTACGGCAGGATGGGGACGCGCCGGGCTGTGCATCAGGTACATGCGGGCGAGGTCATGGCGTTCTCAGGCACGATGTCCGCGGTGCGCAACGTGGGCAAGGCGCCGCTGCACTTTGCACGTGTGGAGTTCCTGACCGAGGGGAAGCACGAGACGTGGGGAAAGACCGGGCTGGCGCCGAACTACAAGGTGTTGCATGAGGACCGTTATGGGCGGACGTACGACATCCGGATCAAGGCGGGGGAGTTCGAGCCGCAGCACACGCACCATGACCGCGTGGTGATCGCGCTTTCCGGAGCGAAGCTGGAGCATATTCTGCCGGACGGGACGAAGCAGCCTTCGACGCTCGAGACGGGTGAGATCGTCTACCGGCCGGGTGCGACGCACGTAGGCCACAATCTGGGCAAGACGGACCTGTGGGTGATTGCGGTGGAGCCGAAGTAAGAGCTGCGGCTGTAGAACTACTTAACACCGATTTGCACCGATGACACCGATTTTGTGCGGATCGACTGCCGGTTTGACGGGCGCGTGAGTGCGTCACTAACATTCTCGCGAGCAAAGAGTGATGAGATAGAGACAAAGGATCCGCGCGGGTGCGGTGTGCCGCGCGTACAACGTGGAGGAGACGAGGACGAATGGCGAAGCTGGGATTTGTGGGACTGGGGATTATGGGTGGGCCGATGGCGCTGAACCTGATGCGCGGGGGGCATGAGGTGGCGCTGTGGTCGCACACGAAGGGCAAGGCGGAGAAGCTGGCCGCGGAGGGCAAGCATGCTACCGTGTGCGCAAGTCCGGCGGACGTTGCGGCGAAGAGTGAATGCGTCTTTCTGTGCGTGGGCGACACGAAGATGTCGCGCGAGGTGATCCTGGGCGCGGATGGGCTGGCCTCGGGGAAGAAGGGCGCGCTGACAATTGTGGACTGCAGCACGATCTCGCCGACGGAGAGCAAGAAGATCGGCGCGGAGCTGAAGGCGAAGGGTATCGACTTCCTGGAGGCGCCGTGCTCGGGCTCGAAGTCGGGCGCGGAGGGCGCGACGCTGACGTTCATGATCGGCGGCGAGCCAGCGGTGTATGAGCGGGTGAAGCCGTATCTGGAGGCGATGGGCAAGCAGCTCTACTACTGCGGGCCGGCGGGGATGGGGTTGCAGGCAAAGCTCTCGCAGAACATGCTGCTGGGCAGCATGCTGCAGGCGTTCATTGAAAGCTTTGTGCTGGCGGCGAAGGCGGGCGTGGATCCCGCGCTGCTGCTGGACATTGTGAACAACTCGGCGGCGCGCAGCGGCATGGTGAGCGCGAAGGCTCCGGCAGCGTTTGCGCGGAACTTTGAGCCGAACTTCAGCGTGAAGTGGCTGGAGAAGGACATGGCGCTGATGCTGGAGTCGGCGGCGGAGCACAATGTGCCGGCGCCGGTGACGGCGCTTTCGCGGCAGATGCTGCGCGCGGCGATTGCGGAGGGCTATGGCGACGAGGACATTGTCGGCGCGATCCGCGTGCTGGAGAAGCAGGCGGGGGTTGAGGTGGTGACGAAGAAGTAGCGCGGGCCGGCAACGGCTGCGGAAGGGCGGTGTTGCGATGCGGTTTGGACGCGGGGTAATGACGGCAGTTACGGCGCTGATGCTGGTGTTCGCGGGTATGTCGCAGGCACAGGAGACGCGGCGGACGGAGATCAATCCTTCGCCCAATCCGGCCGACGATGCCAAGGCGAACAGCGCGTCGGTGCCGGATGAATACACGCTGACGGGCAAGTTCGACCGCATCGTGGTGGTCCGGCTGAAGTACAAGGCCAATCTGCTGGAGGGCCTGAAGAAGGCGGTGGCGGACGAGCATATCCAAAACGGGGTGATTCTCTCCGGCGTGGGGTCACTGCGAGGATACGAGATCCACACGGTGGCGAACCGGGACATGCCGTCCAAGGACACGTTTGTGAAGAATCCCACGCAGCCCGCAGACCTGGTGGGCATGAACGGCTTCGTGATCCGGGGACGCATCCACGCGCACATGACGATTGCCACGCCGGACCGGGTGATTGCAGGGCATGTGGAGGAGGGCAACGAGGTCTTTACCTTCGCGATCGTGGCGATTGGCGTGATGAACGGAACGGACTTCAACCGGATCGACGACAAGACTTACCGCTGAGCGGCTGATGCGGGCTCGGCCCGAAGATGTGCGGAGGGCAAGCCCGATGGCGGCCGTCACCGAAACAGCGAAGGGACGCATGACCGGCCGCGAGTGGACGGTGGTGGGGCTGCTGGTCCTCTCCGTGGTGATCAATTACGTGGACCGCAGCAATCTCGCGCTGGCTGCACAGCCGATCCAGCGGGAGTTCACGCTGTCGCCGGTGCAGTATGGAGAACTGCTCTCGGCGTTCTCCTGGACTTATGCGCTGCTGCAGTTGCTGGGGACCGTGGGCTGGGTCACGGACCGCTTTCCGGTGGGCTGGGTGATGGTGGGCGGGTATGTGCTGTGGACGGCCTCGACCGCACTGACCGGATTGGTAACAGGATTTGCGGCGTTGTATGCGACCCGGTTGCTGTTGGGCGTAGGCGAGTCGGTGGCCTATCCCTGTTATTCGCGCGTATTTGCGGAGATGCCGCAGACGGCGCGCGGCAGGGCAAACGCTTTTATCGATGCGGGGACCAAGCTGGGGCCGGCGCTGGGCGCGCTGCTGGGCGGGATGATCCTGGAGCACTACCACTGGAGGGTGCTCTTTGTGGCGCTGGGTGCGGGTGGATTGCTCTGGATCATTCCTTGGATTGCGCTGATGCCGCGACCGGAGGAAGGCACTGCGGCGAAGAGCTCGGCCTCGCGGCTGTCGATTGTGCGGCTGCTGCGCGTGAAGTCTGCGTGGGGAGCCTTTATAGGGCACTTCTGCGGAAACTACTTCTACTACTTCCTGATGCTGTGGTTGCCGAATTATCTGATGGGCGAGCAGAAGATGGGCATTGGCGCGGCATCGCGGGTGACCTCCGCGGTCTTCCTGCTGACGGCGACGACGACGGTGGCGATGGGCTGGGTCTCCGACCACCTGATTGCCGCTGGGGCTTCGCCGACGCTGGTGCGCCGAGCGGCGACGGGCGGAGGGCTTACGCTGGCCTCCAGCCTGATGGTGCTGGCGCTGGTGGACCACAACATCCGGCTCTCCATTGGAGTGATGTGCGTGGCGTGCGTGGGGTTTGGTACTTACGCCTCCAACCACTGGGCGATCACGCAGACGCTGGCCGGGCCTGCGATCGCAGGGAGGTGGTCGAGCGTGCAGAACGGCGTAGCGAATCTGTCGGGAGTGGCGGCACCGTGGATCGCGGGATGGATTCTGCAGAACAGGGGCAGCTCGCGGATGGCGTTTGCATTTACCGGCGCCGTGGCCCTGGTGGGCGGGCTGGCGTGGTGGCTGCTGGTGGAGAAGGTGGAAGAGGTTAGGTGGGGTGTGGATGCACTGGATATGGAGGAGGTGTGATGGCGACCGCGGTGAAGACGCCATTTATGGCGCAGGACATGGTGCATGGCGGAGTGCTGGCCGAGTGGCTGAAGGACGATGAGCTTTGGGTGCCGCAAACGGAGACGGTGTGGTTCAAGCCGTGCCTGCTTTCGGCGAGTGGCGGATACTTTGTGAACATCCTGCGGGTGCGGCAGAATGGAGTGCTCTCGCGGCACAGGCATGCGGGGCCGGTGCATGCGCTGGTGCTGCGCGGCAGGTGGCACTACCTGGAGCATGACTGGGTTGCCGAGGAGGGCTCATACATCTACGAGCCGCCGGGCGATGTGCACACGCTGGTGGTGCCGGAGGGCGTGAGCGAGATGATGACGTGGTTTCACAACACGGGCGGGTACACCTACGTGGACGAGCAGGGCAGGCCGCAGGGGTACGAGGACGTGTTCACGAAGATCGCTGCGGCGCGGTTGCACTACAAGGCGATCGGACTGGGCGAGGAGTATGTGGAGCGGTTTATCCGCTAGACGGAGGCGAGCGCTTCCTCCTCCACGCGGGCGAAGGTGTAGGGGCCTTCCGGGATGACCGCAACGCGCGCTCCGGCGGGAAGGCCGGAGAGGAAGGCTGCGAGGGCATTGTCGATCCTGTCGAAGACGCGCGGCGCGAGTGATCCAAGCTCCGCGGCGCGGACGCCGGGAGTGAAGAAATAGAGCTCGCGGGCGAGGCCGGCGATGGCGAGCCGCTCCAGCTGCCACTGGTCCGGGATGACGGGTGTCCCTTCGATGCCGGAGAGGAACTCGCGATAACCGCGGAGCTCACGCAGCATGCGGACGTATTCGGGCGAGCCAATGCCTTCGGCGCACTCGCCGAGCAGCAGGATGCGGCCGCCGGGCCTGACGATGTGCTGCGCGGCTGTAATGCCCTTGGCAGTCTGGTAGAAGGTGAGGTCAAGCGGATAGCCGGCGGAGCTGGTGATGGCGGCGTCGACCAGCGCAGGTACAGGCGTGGTGGAGGTCCGGCGCATGAAGTCCACCCCGGCTGCGTGGGCCCGGACGGGGTCGCCGGCGAAGACGCCGGAGATGGCACGGTCGCGGGTAAGGGTCACGTCGAGGATGAAGTCATGGCGGGCCATGCGCGCGATCTCGAGCAACTCCGCGTGGAGCGGGTTGGAGTCGATGGAGCCTTCTGTGGCGAGCGGTTCGCGCATGAAGCGGGGGGAATGGATGACCTTGATGGTTTCCTGTGCTGCGACACCGGGGGCGACGAGTTTACGGCCGCCGGAGAAGCCGAGCATAAGATGCTGCTCGATGAAGCCGAGGGTGATGTGGAGGTCGGCGTCCAGAAAACGGCGGTCGATGTAGACAGGGGTGCCGCGCGCTGTTTCTCCGAGATGGCGATGGGCGGCGAAGTCGCGGGCGTCATGGCTGACGATGCGGTAGCGCGAGGCGATTTCGGGACCGACGATGGTGCGGACCTCGTCGTCCGTAGCACTGCGATGCAGGCCGGTGGCGATGAGGATGGTAATGCCTTCGACGGGGATGCCGGCGGCGTGCAGACGCTCCAGCAGCGGCGGCAGGGTGGTGGAGTTGGGCGCGGGACGCGTGATGTCGCAGACGTTGATGGCGGCGGTGCGCTTGCCGCGGGCGAGCTCGACGAGCGGGGCGGAGGCGATGGGGCGGTCCAGGGCATGGGCGAGAGCGGCACGGGCGTCAGGAAGCGGCGATGCAGAGCGTGTCTCGACGAGCTGATAGTTCGGGCCGTTGGGGAGGGTGATGTCGAGGCCGTGCTTGCCGAAGGCGAAATGAGTGCGCATGAGGATATTGGCTCCGATTAACCACGATAGCTCGCAAGGCGGCAATGTGCGACGCCGGGGGTTGTTCCTGGAGATGCAGTGATCACGAACACCCGGCGCCCGCGGAGTATTCCCAAATGAGGAATCCGGTTTGCATTCCCACGATAAAGCAAGTGACGCAGATGCTGTTGTGCCGATAGATATCTTACGGCGCTTAGAAATGGCGGCTTTCCAAAGGAAGAGATTTATGTTCAGATCGGCACAAAAATATGGGCGCAGTTGCGCAGTAGCAATTGCACTCCTGATGATGTCTGGCTCCGCAGCGTTGGCGCAGCTGAACTCCAATACGGCGACGGTTACGTTGAATGCCACGCTGGGAGAGTCCCTTACGGTAGCGGCGACGCCCACGACCGTGAACTTCACGCTGGTCGGCGGCGGAGTGGCGGCAGGCAGCGCTCCGGTGGCCATTACGACAAGCTGGGTGCTCGCGGCAGGGCGGGCCAACGTGGTTCTGGATGCGTATTTCTCCGACCCTACCCAGGCACTCTCGGGTGGTTCGCCGGTTTCTTACATTCCCACCTCAGAGGTGCTGGGCCAGATGACGACCGGCACCCCCACAACATACTCAGCGTTTACGCAGACAGCCGCGCTGGGCTCTGCCGGCGCAGGACTGACTCTGTTTACGCAGGCCCTCAACTCGAGCAACCGCTCGTCCAGCCGAACCGACAATCTTGACCTGGAGATCGACCTTTCTGCCCAGCCGCAGCTGCCGGCAGCAACCTACATTGGCACTTTGACGTTGCAGGCACAGGCGCTCTAGGAGAGCACGTTCAAACGGGACAGGGAGAGTGAGAGTGTTGCTTCGAATTATTCTGGCCGTGCTGTGGATGGGCCTGCCGCTGGCGGCACAGACTGTGCAGCCGATTATCACGGAATATAAGGCAAAGGCCGACGGAAAGTTTGCCGTGACAAACAATACGCTTGCTCCGATGGTGGTGGTCCTGGAGCCGAAGAGCTTCAGCATCACGCCGGACGGAAAGGGGATATTCCGCGCGCTTGATCCTCAGATCCACGTGGAGCTCTCGACCAGGAGCGTGACGCTTCGCCCGGGCGAGACATCGTATGTGTTTTACAAAGCTACCTCGGACCATCTGCCGGCGTGGTTTACGGTCTACGCGACGTTCTCAGCGGCCCACCACGGCCCGGGGCTCGATGTGCGCATCATGCTTCCGCACACGGTCTACCTGTACCAGCGCCAACCGATCGAGCAGGACGATGTCCAGGTCGATTCCGTTCTCTATTCCCCGGGCTCGCGAAAGCTCGTTTGCACGGTAAGCAATGCCGGAGCCTCGCTGGCCCGGGTGCAGATGGTTGAGGCACGCGGTGGCCGCGAGTCTGAGGACGCCGCAGGCTTTCCCTTTCTGCCGGGTGCTAAGCGGAGGATCGAGATCGACTGGAATAAAGATTCCCCGCCGACTGAGTTGAGCCTGAGGTTTGAACATTTCACGATCAAGCGCCCAGTGACGGCAGGCGACCAGTGAGATCTGCGCTTTCAGCGACAGGCAGGTAGCCATGCGAAGCTGCATTTGCACGTCGATCCTGCTTGCAGCTTGCGGTCCTGGGATATCGCATGCGCAGGTATTTGAGCTGTCCGGCGGTTCCTCCAGCCTCTATCAGGCTGACGGCGCGCAGCTACAGGTGCGTGGGGCGGACTATGCCGCTTCGGGCGGAATGGGAATAGTTGCGGGACGATTTGCGGGCGGTCTCTCGGCCGAAAGACGCATTGGGAAGAGCACCTACTCGGCGGGAAGCGCTACCATCCCTGTCGACCTGCCAACCGACATCTTCAGCGCGGGGCATTACGTGACTGCGATCGGGCTGGGCGTCCGCGCTGAATCCGGGCCAACTACCCTCACGGGATTTCTGGGCGGACTATCGAAAAATCTCTCCAGCCCGTTTGTCAGTGGAGCTTTTTTTGAGAGGCCTGGAGTCTTTCTCTCGGTGCAGAGAAAGGTTGCGCCTGGATGGACCGCATCGTCGATGTCGTTGTTTGGAGGGGCGTCCACGACGCTGGAGAGCCTGCAATGGCAGCCCGCGGAAGAAACAAAGATCGCCGTGACCGGAGGCATCGGCTCGAAGGAGCCCTATGGCGCAGCGAGCTTCTCCATGTTTCGTCCCCGGGTCGACATCAAGGCTGCATATATTCAAGCGGGAAGCCGGTTTCGCAGAGCCGATGCGCAGACGCCGATCAGCTCCGAGCCGGTCCGTGAAAACCTGACGGTCACCTTCCGGCCTGCGCGGCAGACCAGCATCGGATTCACGCGGCAGAACTTTTCCACTCCGCCGTATGCGGACGGCGTATACGGAGCGACCGGCCAAAACGTGCGAAGCACGCTGAACGAGATGGTCGGCAGCGTAGACGTGGCAGGGTGTTCGATCACAGCCTCCGGTTTTCGCTCGTCCTTCGGAGCAAACGGCGATTATGCGGTTTCGTTCTCCGCGACCAGGGAGCTGAACTCCAGGCTGCGTATCCAGGAGAACTATCTGGCGGCTTATCCGGACCATGCGGCAAGCAATACCTCATGGATCAATGGAATACAAGAAGTTCTGAGATCGCGATGGAGCCTTTCGGAGACGGTAAGCCGTTCGAACGGGCAAAACACCGTCGGGATCGGCGGAACGTTCCTTTCCAACTTTGCTACGGTGAGCGCCGACTACGAGACCTATTACATTGCGTCCCGCGCATCGAACCCGTTTGAGCAGGCGCTGCTGCTGAATGGCGATGTGCGTTTGCCTGGGGGGCTTGCCGTGACTGCAGGAACATTCGTCGATCCGGACGGCGCGTTGCGCTACACAGCAGGCATGAAGGCGGAGAGATCGCGCAATGCGGCCGCGGCGCCTTCCAGCGTGGCGGCACATGCCATCGGCACCATGGTGGTTCGTGGGCGCGTTCTGGACCTGCACGGCAGGCCTATGATGGGAGCGGCCATCCTGATCGATCAGCGCACCGCCTATTCAGATTCGGATGGATACTTCTGCCTGCGGGAGTGGAAGGCGCACGAGCATTCTCTCCAAGTCATCGCGGACGGCTTTCTGGATGGGTTGCAGTACCGAGTGATTTCTGCCCCGGCAGAGGTGAAGAGCAGCAGCGATGGAACGAACGAGGAAGTTTCTATCCTTGTGGAGCGCATTCCGTCGAGCTAGTTAGAAGGGAGGGCAGATGTCAGGGTTCTGGAGAAGATCGTTCCTGGGATGCTTTCTCGTGACGCCAATGATTGTGCCTGCGCAAGGGCCCGCAACGGGCCTGAGCACGCGCATCGCGCGCCCGGAGCTGACTCTCGGGGATACGCTTACCGTTACGGCATCGCCGGGCGCCGTGAGCTTCACGCTGGTTCCGGGCGGGATCGCTACCGGATCGAGCTCGGTGACGGTTACGACGAACTGGACCGGGATCTCTCTGCTGTCTTCCGTCCGCCTGTATGGTTCTTTCTCCAGTGCGACAACTGCCCTCTCAGGCGGCACTCCTGTCTCCTACATCCCTTCATCCGCGGTATTAGGCAAGGTCGCTACTGGAACGCCAACGACGTACACGCCATTTACCCAGACCAATCCGCTGGGTGGGGCAGGCGCGAGTCTTCTATTGTTTAGTCAGACTTCGATTCTGAGCCTTTCGGGGAACAGATCGGACAATCTGGACCTCGAGATTAATCTGACCAGTCTTCCGCAGCTGCCGGCTGCAACTTACACCGGTGTGCTTACCTTGCAGGCGCAGGCTCTTTGATGGACGCCGGACCCCAGGTAAGACTTATGTTTGTCCCGATAACTCACAATGGCTATCTGCATATCTATAAGCGAATAAGAAGATTTGTGATTAACTTATTAGCTCCTGGTCCGGCAAAGCGAAACTTGATGTTGATGGTTCCTGCGCAATCGGCAGGCTGAAGCTGAACACTGAACCATAGCCGACCTGGCTGATGACGGAAAGTGTCCCATGGTGGGATTCGATAATTGCTCGGCTGATCGGCAATCCCATTCCCGTGCCAGGTTTCTGCTGACTGTGCGCTCGAGAACGATAGAGCCTGTCGAAGATAAGACCCTGCTCCATTGCATCAATTCCAACGCCACGGTCAGCGATGCTGGTTACGACATATCCATCCTTCTGTTCCGCTGAAATGACGATCGGGGACTGAGGTTCGGAATACTTAGCCGCGTTCTCCAGGAGATTGCAGAGCACTTTCGCGACCATGGCGGGGTCCGCACTTACTTTAGGCAGCGTTGGGATCGTGACGGTCACAGGATGGGTCGCGGACACCCAGGAACAGTTCTCCTGGGCTTCGGCCACCACCTCCTTGAGATCGATAGGACGAAGATCCATACGCACTTCCTTCGCTTCCAGCTGGGCCATTTCGACGGCCTGCCCTACGAGCTGGTTAATGCGATCTGCTTCTTCATCGACGATGGTCAGCAGCGCGCGCTGATCTTCCGCATTCACGATGTCCATTGTCAGCAGAGTGCCCGCGGCACCTTTGATAGAGGTCAGCGGAGTCCTGAGTTCGTGCGTGATGGAATCGAGAATCAGGTTTCGAAGGCGCTCGCTTTCTTTATTTGCCTCTGTGCGCGCAATTTCTTCCAGGGCCTGGGCCCGGTCGAGTGCGATGGCTGCAAGTCCGCCGATGGCGCGCAGCGTATCAATGGAAAGCCTAAGCCCGATCAGCTGTAGAAGGCCTCTTGGACGCACGCCGGCGCGAATCGGGATGTGTGCCGTTGTGTCGGGCAAAACCTCAGGCCCCGACAGGCTCAATGCGAGCTGACGCAGATGAGGTATCTCCGCATCAAGGGCGGGGCGCTCCCCGGCCTGATAGATGCGATCGCCATCGAGCAGATAGAGGGTCGTGCGCTGCGCGTGGGCGGCGATATTGATCAGTGACGGCAGCGCATCGGTAATATCGGCGACTTTGTCTGTACGCAGGAATTCCCGGCTTAGCGAAAAGAGGACTTCCAGTTCGCGTTGTCTTGCATGGGCCTGATCCGCCTCGTCCCGTGCAGCCTGTGAGAGGCGGCTTCCAATCACGCTGGTAATAAGAAATGCAAAGAGGGTCAGCCAATTCTGCGGATCAGCAATGGTGAATGTTCCGACCGGCGGGAGGAAAAAAAAGTTGTAACAAGCCGTTGCCGCAATGGAAGCGACGAACGCATACCGCAGTCTTAACTGTGCTGCGACAACCAATACATACAGCACTAACGTGAGCGCTACCGTGGTCGGGTTCAGATGCAGCCAAAGACGGTATATGAGTACAATTGCCGCCAGAGCTCCGAACGTCGATAGCCAGTACAGGATCGCCACTAAGCGTCGTGAGTTCATGCGGGGATTCTACAGCGTGCCAGAGGCGATCGAATTCGGACGGAAGTCACCTGAGGACTGGCTGCATTCCAGCGATTTAGAGAAGGAGCGCGGGCGCTTCAAGATATTTCTGGGATACGCTCCCGGCGTCGGGAAGACGTTCAGCATGCTGAGTGAAGGCATCCGCCGGCGGAGCCGCGGTGAAGACGTCGTAATCGGCATAGTTGAGACCCACGGCCGGAGCGGCACGGCGGAACTGGCTGGAAAGCTGGAACAGATTCCGCGGCGAATGCTGGAGTACAAAGGCACCACGTTCGGAGAGATGGATGTCGATGCCATTCTTGCCCGCCGTCCGCAGGTGGTACTGGTTGACGAGCTTGCGCACGCCAATATCGAAGGTAGCCGCTTCGCCAAGCGGTACGAAGACGTCCTTTTCCTTTTAGAGAATAAGATCGATGTTCTTTCGACCGTGAACATCCAGCACGTTGAGAGCCTGACACCGAGAGTGCAGGCGCTTACCGGCGTACCTGTGCGCGAGCAGGTCCCAGACTGGGTACTGGACAAAGCGGACGAAATTGTCATCAGCGATGTGACGCCAGAAGCGCTTGTGACCCGGATGCGGCGCGGAGATATATATCCGGCCGATCGGGTGGAGCGTTCGCTGGCGAACTTCTTTCGCCGCGGGAACCTGATTGCGCTGCGGGAGATGGCGCTGCAGCGAGTGGCGCGGGCGGTGGACCGCACCCTGGATGAGTATGTCAAGCGTAAACGGCTCGGATCGCATTGGACAGTGGCAGAAAAGATTGCTGTTTGCATCAGTGCCGGGCCGCAGGCGCGTGACCTGATAGCGCGTGGAGCCAGACTTGCGGAAGCGCTTGATGCAGAGTTTTATGTGCTCCATGTTGCGGATAAGACCGATGAGGAACAAGAGCGCAGGCAGATGCTCGAAAGCAGCGTCTCATTTGCGCGTCATCTGGGGGCCCAGGTCGTGACTCTTCAGGCCGGCGACACGGCAAAAGTGACGGCGGCATACATTCGGGAGCACCGAATCACGCAAGCCATCGTAGGACGCTCCGCAACTCGAGGGCTGCGCTCCTATCTGTACTACTATGCGCTACAGAAGTTCATGATGGAGGCTCCTCACGTGGACCTTCATATCGTGACGTGGGAGGAACATTGAAGCGCATCCTGGTAGTGGATGACGAACGGCAGATTACGACGATCCTGCGCACATCGTTGCAAAGCAGCGGCTACTCTGTCGATACGGCGATGAACGGGTTGCAGGCGTTTCAGAAATTTGAGGCTGCTCCGCCTGACCTGATCATTACCGACCTTTCCATGCCGGAGATGAACGGCCTTGAGCTGACGCAGGCTGTGCGTCGTGTGGCGGCAACGCCCATTATTGTTCTCAGCGTGCGCAACAGCGACACCATGAAGGTGACCGCGCTCGATGAGGGGGCTGACGATTATCTTACAAAGCCATTCAGCATGAATGAGCTGCTGGCGCGGGTGCGCGCCCAATTGCGGCGCAATGTTGGCACGGATGCAGCTGTGAATGAGTTGTGCGAAGGTGACTTCAAGATAGACCTGGCGGGTCATCGCGCGTTGTTATGCGGGACGGAGCTTCATCTCACGCCGAAAGAATTCGAACTGCTGACACTGCTTCTCAAGAACGCCGGCCGCGTCATGACTCACAAGGTGCTGCTACGGCAAATCTGGGGGCCAGCAGGAGAGTCGCAGCCGGAATACATCCGTGTGCTGGTAGGCCAACTGCGCAAGAAGCTGGACCGGGGCACGGGGACGCGATACATCCAAAGCGAACCCTGGATTGGGTACCGATTGATCTCTGAAGGGACAACGGGACCGACGGAATAAGAGAAGCCGCTTTTTATGGCTTCTTTATAAATTCTCTACGGACTTTCTACGGACTCTTCGCCTTGAATAGGCAGGGAGGCAAGTATGAAGTCTTACATCGCATCGCTGTTGGATCGGTGGCGCCAGATTCGGCGGCCGCGACTTTTGAGCAAATCCCAGCTTCCTATCGGGTCCCCGGCCTGCGCTTTCACGCTGCCGATGCAGCCGCAATTTTCCGGCGACAAGCACTTCTTCCACCCCGGAATCAATGGTCCAACCTGGGCGAGGCCGTCTGCTTGCTTCTCCACGCATGGTTGTTTGCCGCTTCGGGTCTGCGCACAAGTGCGCCAGGCAAAGAATCCGGTAAGGGAGAACTGATGCTCGATCTCGTGGCTGTCATCTCGCTTACATGCGCTTTCGGTCTGGCTGTGGTCTATGTCTACGGCTGCGAGCGCCTCAAGGGAACACGCTCATGATTCTCAATGCGGTTCTGCTGATCCTGTCCATCCTGCTGATGGTCTATCTCGTTTATGCCCTCTTGCGTCCGGAGAAGTTTTAGTGATGACCCTGAACGGATGGCTCCAAATCGCTCTTTTTATCGCGGTTGTCCTGCTTCTGGCAAAGCCAATGGGCAGCTACATGACGGCGGTTTTTGAGCGCCGCAAAACCTTTCTCGACAGCATCCTCAAACCATGCGAGCTAGCGCTTTATCGTGCTACCGGCATCAACCCCGACGAAGAGATGCGCTGGACGCAATATGCCGTCGCCATGCTGGTCTTCAGTGCGGCGACGCTGATACTTACGTATCTGGTCGAAAGGCTGCAGGCGCATTTGCCGTGGAATCCGCAGCACCTTCCCGGCGTCGAGCCGTCCCTGGCATTGAACACCGCGATTTCCTTTACAACAAATACGAATTGGCAAGCGTATACGCCGGAATCCACGATGAGCTACCTGACCCAGATGCTGGGACTGGCGACCCACAATTTCTGGTCGGCTGCAGTGGGCCTTGCGCTTGCCATCGCCTTTGTGCGGGGCATCGCTCGCAAGGAGATGAAGACTATCGGCAACTTCTGGGTCGATCTGACCCGTGGCACGCTTTGGATTCTGCTCCCGATCTCCATCGTTTTTTCACTCGCGCTGGTCTCCCAGGGAGTCGTACAGAATCTCAGGCCGTATGACACCGTAAAGCTCGTCGAGTCGCAAGCCGCGACAGGCGGCAATGGAAGGCCTTCCGCCATTACTACGCAAACCATCGCGCAGGGACCTGTCGCCTCGCAGGAGGCCATCAAGATGCTGGGCACGAATGGGGGAGGTTTCTTCAATGCGAACAGTTCCCACCCATTCGAAAATCCGACGCCTCTCTCCAACTTTCTGCAGATGGTGTCGATCTTTCTCCTTCCAGCCGGTCTTTGCATCACGCTGGGTCAGATGGTAAAGGCGCCGAAACATGGCTGGGCCGTTCTGGGAGCGATGGTCGTGTTGTGGTTTGCCGGGACGCTTACAGCCTACTGGGCCGAATCGCATGCCAACCCGCTGCTGCATCACGTGGACGCGAAGGCATCGCAGCTGCAGTCAGGCGGGAACATGGAGGGTAAGGAAGTGCGGTTCGGAATCGCAAACTCCGCGCTCTTTGCCACCGTTACTACGGATGCGAGCTGCGGTGCGGTGAATAGCATGCACGACAGCTTTATGCCTCTCGGAGGCCTGGTCCCATTGACCAACATCCTTCTGGGAGAAGTGGTATTCGGCGGAGTGGGCGCAGGCCTGTACGGCATGCTGATTTTCGTTGTCATGGCCGTCTTCATTGCCGGCCTGATGGTCGGGAGGACGCCGGAATATCTCGGCAAGAAGATCGAATCGTTCGATGTTCAAATGGCGATGCTTTACCTGCTCATCTTCCCGCTGCTTATTCTTGGATTTGCTTCCATCTCGGTATTGATGCCGAACCTCGGCCTGAGCAGCCTCGCCAATCGCGGGCCGCACGGCCTGGGTGAAATTCTCTACGCTTATGCCTCCGCGACCGGCAATAACGGGTCCGCCTTCGCCGGCCTGAGCGCCAACACCCACTGGTACAACTATTCCCTTGCGACGGCGATGTTCTTCGGCCGCTTCATGATGATTATTCCCATGTTGGCCATCGCAGGAAATCTTGCCAACAAGAAGATTGTGCCTGCATCCTCCGGGACCTTCCCGGTGACGACGCCGCTCTTCACGGTGCTGTTGACGGCGGTCATCCTGATCGTCGGCGCGCTCACATTTTTTCCCGTCCTGTCGCTTGGCCCGATTCTGGAACATCTGCTCATGCGATCCGGCCACCTCTTCTAGCCCAGAAAGAGAGTTCCGTATGTCTCATCCAGCAAAACGCCGGTCTTTGTTTGACCCGCAGATCATGCGCCGCGCGACGGTCGATGCGCTTGTCAAGCTCAATCCACGCATCATGATGAAGAATCCCGTGATGTTCGTAGTGGAACTCGGCAGCGTTCTAACGACCGTGCTTCTGTTTGCCGACATGATCTCGCACGACGGCCGTTTCCGCTTCAACCTGCAGATTACATTGTGGCTGTGGTTCACCGTGCTATTTGCCAACTTCGCGGAAGCGATGGCCGAAGGTCGTGGCAAAGCGCAGGCCGACGCGCTCCGCCAGGCAAAATCAGAGACCACGGCGCACCGGATCGGCAAGTCCGGCGCGGTGGAAGAGGTCCCCAGTTCCCATCTCCGCGTCGGCGATATTGTTCGAGTGACCGCGGGACAGATGATTCCGGGCGACGGCGACGTTATCGACGGGGCGGCTTCGGTAGACGAATCCGCGATCACAGGCGAATCGGCGCCCGTGATCCGCGAAGCCGGCGGGGACCGCTCCGCCGTGACGGGGGGCACGCGCGTCCTCTCTGATGTCCTCACCATCCGGATTACATCGAATCCGGGCGAAACCTTCCTGGATCGCATGATCGCACTCGTCGAAGGGGCAGAGCGCCAAAAGACTCCGAACGAAATTGCGCTGAATATTTTGTTGGCGGGACTCACAATCATCTTCCTGCTTGCGGTCGTTACCCTGCAGCCGTTTGCTGTTTACTCTTCGGCCCCGCAAACAGTGTTCGTGCTCATCTCGCTGCTGGTATGCCTTATCCCGACCACCATCGGGGGGCTGCTGTCTGCAATCGGTATCGCGGGCATGGACCGACTTGTGCAGCACAACGTGCTGGCCACCTCGGGGCGTGCCGTAGAAGCGGCGGGCGACGTTAACACGCTGCTGCTGGACAAGACTGGCACGATTACGATTGGCAATCGGCAAGCCTCGGAGTTTGTGCCGGCGCCGGGCGTTACCGCGGACCAGCTCGCCGATGCATCGCAGCTGTCTTCGCTCTCCGACGAGACGCCGGAAGGCCGCTCCATTGTTGTTCTTGCCAAGGAGCAGTACAACCTTCGCGGGCGCGAACTGGGCCAATTGCAGGCGGAGTTCGTTCCGTTTTCGGCAAATACACGCATGAGTGGAATTGAAGTGGAGGGGCGCTCCATACGCAAAGGCGCAGTCGATGCGATTGCCCGCTATCTTGCGGAGCACGGCTCGTCTATGCCGGATGCCGTTCGCTTCACGGTTGAGGAAATTGCCCGAAGAGGCGGCACTCCACTCGTTGTGGCGGAGAATGGGCGAGCCCTCGGGGTGATCCATCTGAAGGACGTAGTGAAGGGCGGCATGAAGGAACGATTCGAGCATCTTCGTGCCATGGGCATTCGTACGGTCATGATTACGGGCGACAATCCTTTGACCGCTGCAGCTATAGCGCGCGAAGCAGGAGTAGACGATTTTCTGGCAGAAGCAAAGCCCAAAGACAAGATGGACCTTATCAAGCGCGAACAGGCTGAAGGCAAGCTGGTGGCAATGACCGGAGATGGAACGAATGACGCTCCTGCACTCGCTCAGGCGGATGTAGGCGTCGCCATGAATACCGGGACGCAGGCCGCGAAAGAAGCCGGCAACATGGTCGATCTCGATTCGAATCCGACCAAGCTCATTGAGATTGTGGGCATCGGGAAGCAGTTGTTAATGACGCGCGGCGCGTTGACAACGTTTTCGATATCCAATGATGTGGCGAAATACTTTGCAATTATTCCGGCGATGTTTGCCGGAGTCTTTCCGGTGTTGAACGCGCTCAACATCATGCATTTGCATAATGCGGAGTCTGCAGTTCTATCGGCCGTGATATTCAATGCGCTGATCATTGTGGCCCTGATTCCGCTCGCGCTGCGCGGCGTGAAATACAGACCTCTATCTGCTGCTGCGCTTCTGCAGCGCAATCTGATCGTTTACGGCCTCGGCGGCATTGTCGTTCCGTTCATCGGAATCAAGCTTATAGATATGTTCATCGTCGCATTGCATCTTGCCTAGTCGCCAGAGACTGAAGGAACCCTATGAAACTCATCCGCATCGCCGGTCTATATACATTCATTACTGCCGTGCTTCTTGGCATCGCTTATCCTTTGGCCATTACGGCCATCGCACAGCTGATTATGAAGGATAGGGCGAATGGGCAGCTGATAAGCCAGGATGGAAAGGCCATCGGCTCGGTCCTCATCGGCCAGCCGTTTACGGGGCCGGGTTACTTTCATAGCCGGCCCTCCGCCGCTGGCACCGGGTACGACGCATCTTCGTCGTCCGGCTCGAACTTCGGCCCGACGAACAAGCAGCTGGTGGATCGAGTTTCCGCGAGCGTTGAGAGCGAATCGAAGGGAGCGCCAGTTCCGATCGATCTGGTGACAGCGTCTGCGTCGGGCCTCGATCCCGACATCAGCCCAGCGGCCGCATACTACCAGGTGTCGCGTGTCGCGCTAGAGCGTCATCTATCCGAAGATGCCGTCAATAGTTTGGTTGCGCAGCATATTCAGCCCCGCCAATTTGGCCTGCTCGGGGAGCCGCGCGTAAATGTTCTGGAGCTCAACCTGGCCTTATTGAAGATAAACTCCGGCGGAGCGCACTGAAGCTTTCGCATGCACGGCTTTCAGTGAAAATTGCTGTGCAGAAATGACCGTCCTTATACGCGCGAGTTGCGGTAGGTTGCGTTCTATTGCCGCAGGCAATCGACAATCAACTGCCCGAAGCAGCCGGCCGGCTTACTTTGTGGTGCCCGGAGGGGGACTTGAACCCCCACGACCGGTTAAGGTCTGCGGATTTTAAGTCCGCTGTGTCTGCCGATTTCACCATCCGGGCGAGGTAGACCTTCCCATCGTAGCGCAGCGAAGGGGGATCGAAGAGAAAGGCTGCTAACGCTCCGGGTAGAGCGTGCGGTACATCTCGCGATTGCGCAGGATGGCCTGCACGTAGTCGCGCGTCTCGGAGTACGGGATGGACTCGACGAACTCTGGGATGTCCTTGTAGTCGGCTGAGGAGAGCCACTGGCGCACGGGAGTGTCGCCGGCGTTGTATGCCGCGAGGGCGTACTCCACCTGACCGCCGAAGCGGTCAAGGACCTCCTTGAGATTCTTTGTGCCGAGCTGGAGATTGACGGATGGGTCAAGGAGTTGGCGCGTCTGGAAGTGCCGCATGCCGTCCTTGCGGGCCAGTGCGCGTCCGACCGAAGGTAGCAGCTGCATGAGTCCATAGGCATTAGCGCGGCTGACTACGGTGGCGTTGAACTCCGATTCCTGACGGATGAGCGAGGCGACCAGGTATGGGTCGAGGCCGTTGTTGCCGGAATCAGCGACGAGTTCGGTCCAGTAAGGCTGGGGGAAGAGCAGCCGCCAGTACACGGGCGGCACTTGCGACACGGGCAGAGTAAGGAACGAGATGCCGCTGTGCTTCATGGACTGCAGAGCGCGCGTGTATTCGCCGAAGGAGGCATAGATCTCGGCCTGCGCCAGTGCGCCCCACTGGTCGGAATCGTCCGCGGCGCTGATCTCCGGGCCGATGTATTCGTTCAATGCGGCGTTGGCGAGCAGGCGCGCTTTGATGAGGTGGGCGTCGTCCTCGGGCAGTGCGGCGACGAGTTTCGGTTCGGGGGGCTTGCCCATCGAGGCCAGGGCTGCCGTGGCCTGGACTGCGGGCTGCGGTCCCAGGACCTTAAGTCGCTGGCGGCCGAGCATTGCGTAGTAGGAGCCGGGATAGATCTCCAGCAGCTTGCGGTAGTAGGCGGCGGCCTGGGAAAAGTTGTGCTCCTCATCTTCGTAGATGCGGCCGCGCCAATAAAGCGCGCCGGGGATCTCCGCGCCGCCGGCATAGCGGACGATCTGCTCGTCCATCAGGCGCGCGGCCTCCGAGTAATTGCGGGTGCGATAGTTCATCCACGCGGAGCGCCAGTGCGCGGAGGGCGCATAGGTGCTGGTGGGGAAGAGCTTGACCAGAGTGGAGTAGTGGTAGATGGCCTGCTGTGCGTCGCGTTTGAGCAGGTACATGTTGCCGCCGGAGTATAGCGCCTCCTCCAGCCAGCGGCTGCCGGGGAACTGCTGGATCATGCGGGCGATGATGGCATCGTGCGCATCGCTGTTGTGTTCGTCGCGTGAGAGCTCGGCGAGCATGTACTGCTTTGCGGCAGCAGGGTCGCCGGAGGTGTCGGGCAGGCGTTCCACGGTTCGGCGAGAAAGATGCCGGATACGGAACTGACACACGGCAGCGTAGATGGCGAGGGCGTCGTTTTGTGAGGAGCCGAGCTGGGGAAAGTCCTTCTGGATGGCGGTGTATTCGGCGCCGGCTTCGGTATAGCGCCGAGCGTTGAAGAGCGCATCAGCATGGGTCTTGCGTTCCTCGGAGGACAAGGGCGCCCCCATCTGCCGGAGCTGCGTGAAGGCCTGGACGGCTTCCGACGAGAGAGGCTGTGTTGTGTAGATCCGGTGGAAGAGCGCGATGGCCTGCGCGTTCTGGCCGCTGAGTTGATAGCTGCGGGCGAGAGCAAATTCGAAATCGACGGCGCCGGCCTGCGGCGTGCTTCCCAGCGGCTCGAGGACCGCAAGCGCTCCATGCGCGTCCTGCTGCTGCAGATGCGCGTTGGCCAGCAATAGTGGAGCGGTAGGGATGAAGATGCTGTCGGGATGGCGCTCTGCGAAGCGATCCAGCAGCGGGTAAGCATCGGCGCCGCGCCCAGCCTGGATGGCAGCCTGTGCCCCAAGGTAGTCTGCATAGTCGTCGAGCGCCGTCCCTGCGCGCTTGGCGAGAGCAAAATTATTCAGTGCGTCTATATACCGATGGTCCAGAGTGTAGGCGTGAGCGAGGGCAAGGTAGGCTGCCGCGGCTGGCTCTCCCGGGTGACCCTTGGCATAGCTGGTCACCCCGGCGTAGGCGGCGACGGAGCGGGTAGCTGCGAGCTGCTGAGCCATCGGTCGAAGCTGCTCCGAGGCGTGGAAGGCGCTGGTGAGCGCGATGGAACGCGGCGAAGCGGCCCGGGCATGATTGCTCCGGCTCGAACTTCGCGTGGAGCTGCTCCGGCTGGATGCGTGGCTTTTGCTGGAGGCTTTTCTCGAAGTCTTCGCATGCGACTTGGAATGCTCAGAAGAGGCGGCCTTCTTCTTCGCCGTGGATTTCTTTTTCACCGCAGGCGACGGCGAGGGGGAGCCGAACGCGGGGACGGTGCTGCCCGACAGCAGAAGGCAGAGGAGGCAGGTCCAAGACAGCAGGCAAAACAGAGAACGTCGCAACATCAAATTACTTCATCCCGGGAACGAAAAATCTGACCGCCCGATCATCACGTTCCCACCGGCGGCGGCCCACAGTACGACTCTAAAGCGGTATGCGTGTCCGGCTGGAGGAGTCTGCGCACCTGAACCATCCCAGACACACCGTGCAGATCGTCGAGTCATCGCGCGAGCGCAGCCAGACTTGCAATCCCATACATTTAACCTGACGCAGGCTGACGGAAAAAGTGTCCGCGCGGACGGTATTTTGTCAGGTCGCGGACAGTGGGCCGCATTGCTTGCGGGATAAGGGACAGTTACACTTAAGTCGCAGCCCCGGCGCCTCCACGGCGGTTTTCACCGGACAGCATCTGCAACCTTTACCTATGCCCGCCATCCAATCCCCAGAGACGGACGAGATCCACCCCGACGTTGCTCTTGTAGAACGTGCGAAAAAGGGGGATACTGCCGCCTTCGAGCAGTTAGTACGTCAGTATGAGAGACAGATTTTCCGGGTGGCACAGCACATCACCCAGAACCGCGAAGACGCGGAGGACATTGCTCAGGACGCCTTCCTGAAGGCGTATGAGAAGTTAGACCAGTTCCAGGGCAACTCGAAGTTTTCCACCTGGCTGGTGCGTATCGCCGTCAATGAGAGCCTGATGCGGCTGCGGCGGCGCAAGACAAGCAAGACCGTCTCCATGGACCAGGACGTGCAGACGGAGGACGGCGCCATCCCACGCGACTTCGCGGAGTGGCGGCCGAACCCGGAGCAGATTTATGGGCAGAATGAACTCGGCGATATCCTGCGCAAGACGATCCAGGGGCTTCCTCCAGGCTTCCGGACGGTCTTTACACTGCGGGACATCGAGAACCTTTCGACCGAGGAGACAGCGGAGGCCCTGGGCTTGAGCGTGCCGGCTGTGAAATCGAGGTTGCTGCGTGCGCGGCTGCAGTTGCGCGAGCGGTTGAGCCGCTACTTCCGGCAGAGGAACGGAGAGGCTAAACCGTGAATTGCACAGACTTCCTGAAACAGCTGACCGACTACTTTGACGGACGCGTGGAGCCCGCGCTGTTGAAGGAGGTGGAGGTCCATCTCTCGGAGTGCCACCACTGCGAAGTTGTGCTGGACACCACCCGCCAGACCATCGCTATCTATCGCGAACGGGAGATCTACGAGTTCCCGCCGGACCTGCAGGACCGGTTACACAACGCGATTATGGCGAAATGCCGGTCTGTGCGCTAGACTATTCCCTCAAAGCACCCCTTGCCGGACTGATCCTTGCCTCCCAGCAGATTTGCTTTGGCACGACCCCGCCCAATAGGACAACAGATCCTGTCGGAGCCGTCCAGAACGACCTGAGAAAGCCCATGTCCGTCTGCAAGGTAAGCCTCGCACTCTCGGCGCTCATCGCCGCATCTCCGTTTGTGCAGGCCCAGGACCGCAAACCGGGCCTCTACGACGTCACGTTGACCACGACCAGCCTGCAGCCTTCGCAGGTCACCTATCCGCCGCATACCATCCAGGCCTGCCTGACGCCAGAGATGATCGAGAAGTATGGTGCGATCGTCCCGGAGGATGTGACCAGGATCTGCAAGGTAACTAACGTAAAAAAAGGACAGGGAAACACCCTGGCGTCGCTTGTCTGCACCGGTTCGGTGGAAGGAAAAGGAACGCTGAAGGTAGTGTGGACCGACGGTGAGCACACGAAAGGGCAGATCCAGTTTGCCGGCGTCATCCGTCCCAACGGGCAGGAGATCAAGGTGGAGTGGAATACGGAGACGGCCTCCGTCTACAAAGGGCCCGACTGCGGTGCGCTGGCGCCTCCACCGGCGCAGCCGAGCCCCGCACCCGGGAAGTAAGCGATCTGCTGAATACAACTGAAATCGGTAAGATGGTGCGGTCGATCCTGAGCTCCTGAAGAGGTCCCGCTATCATGCAACTGTCTGTATCGCGCTCACTTGCCGCCCTGCTGTGTCTCACCGCTATCGCCGCTCGCGGGCAGTCGCCTGGCGCGCCGGATACGTCCCGGATTGCCGGCCCGGCGGAGGTTTCAGTTGCAGTGGATCTGGGGAAGCCGCTGGGCGCGTACAAGCCGATCGGGAGCTGGTTCGGCTACGACGAGATCGACTACACGTTCGGCAAGAACGGCCAGCAGCTGCTGGGCGAGCTGGGGAAGATGTCGCGGGTGCCGGTGACGGTGCGGGCTCATCATCTGCTGACGAGCGGCGATGGCGAGGGCAGGCTGAAGTGGTCGTCGACGAATGTTTTTACGTTGGGGCCGGACGGCAAGCCGGTGTACGACTACACGGTGCTGGACAAGATCTTTGACGTGTACCACCGCGACGGCATCCGGCCGTTTGTGGAGCTGGGCTTTATGCCGAAGGACCTGGCTACGGGCACGATGCCGTATGAGCAGCCGTATCCGAATACGGTGAAGGGTTCGGTGCAGAGCCCGCCGAAGGACTACAAGCTGTGGGGCGAACTGGTGCAGCATGTGGTGGCGCATTTTGTGGAACGCTATGGACGGGCCGAGGTGGCGACCTGGTACTTCGAGGTGTGGAACGAGCCGGACATCAGCTACTGGCAGGGGACGCAGGCCGAGTACTTCAAGCTGTACGACTATTCCGTGGCGGGGGTACGGCGGGCGCTGCCGGGTGCGATCGTCGGCGGGCCGGGGTCGACGGGGCCCGGCTCCGAGCGGGCACAGAACTTTCTGCGCGCTTTTCTGGAGCACTGCGCGAACGGCAAGAGCGCTGCAACCGGCGGGCCGATCCCGCTGGACTTCATCAGCTTCCATCCCAAGGGCAGCCCCCGGCTGGTGGACGGCCATGTGCGCATGGGGCTGAGCAATGAACTGCATTCCGCGGAGAATGGCTTCAGGATCGTGGCGGCTTCGGGGAAGTGGCATAACCTGCCGATCGTGCTCTCGGAGGCCGACCCCGAGGGCTGCGCGGCGTGCTCCGCGAAGGAGAACCCGGCGAATGGCTACCGCAATGGGACGCTGTACCCCACGTATACGGCGGCGGCGATGAAGGCGCTTGAGGACCTCGCGGCGGAGAACAAGGTGAACCTGGTGGGTATGATCACCTGGGCCTTCGAGTTCGAGGGGCGGCAGTACTTCGAGGGCTTCCGCACGCTGGCGACCAACGGGATCGACAAGCCGGTGCTGAATGTCTTTCGCATGGCGGCGTTCCTGAATGGCGAGCGGGTGGCGGCGTCGAGCTCGGGCGCGGTGACGGCGGACGATATCGTGCAGTCGGGCGTGCGCGCGGAGCCGGACATCGATGCCTTTGCGACCAAGTCGGCGCATGACGCGGCGGTGATGCTGTGGAACTATCACGACATGGACCTGCCGGCGCCGGCGGCGAAGGTGACGGTGAAGATCAGCGGCATTCCGGCGGGGGTGAAGCGAGTGCGGTTGGAGCACTTCCGTATCGACGAGACCCACTCGAACGCATACACGGCGTGGAAGGCGATGGGCGAACCGCAGCAGCCCACAGCGGAACAACTGGAGCAGCTGAAGGAAGCGGGGCAACTGCAACTGCTGGATTCACCGGAGTGGCTGACGGTGGAGGGCGGAGCGGTGACGGTGACGACCGAGCTGTCGCGGCAGGCGACCGGACTGCTGCATCTGGAGTGGTGAGTTTTCGGGGCTCGAGCCTACCCAGGCCTGGCTTTGGGTGGGGCACTCGGCTATTTGGCGGGCTTGTGGAGGTCGACGGGAACTTCGAGGGTGCCAGCAGCGCCGGCGAGGGTGTCGAAGAGGCCGGCGCGGAGGGTGAACTTGCCGGACGGCAGTGAGATGGGGACGATGAAGCGGAAGGGCTGACGCATGAGATCGTCGTATTTGTCCGGGGGCAGAGAGATCTTGATGGACTGGCTGCGGGTGGTGATGAGCTGCATGTAGGAGTCGTAAGCGCCGAGGTCGAGCTCGAGGGTGGCGGTGTGCTTGCCGCCGAGGGATTCGGAGTAAGTGAGCTGGGTAGGATCGAAGAGGAAGCTGGCCTTGTAGAGGGTGGCGTTGTGCGGGATCCGGGGGTGTTTGCCGGGTCCTTCCTCGGCGGGGTCTTTGGTGCCGGCAGGTGCGGGCTCAAGGTTCAGGGTGAAGAGGAGCTGGGTGGAGGGCAGCGCGCCGAGGCGCATTGGGCCCTGGACCATGTGCTCCTTCAGGACGGGGTCGGGCGGTTTGGGCTGCTCGTCGTTGTAACCGGTGCGGTAGGTGAGGTGGACGCCGGGGCGGTCTACCTTGATGGTGATGGGGTGGAAGTGGCCATCGGCATCCGGGCGCGTGGGGACGTAGGAGAGCGTGTAGAAGTGGGAGGACTGGTCGACGATCTTGGCGACGGCGCCCTTGTAGTCGTTGGTGTTGTAGATGGCCTGACCACCGGTTTGTTCCGCGATCTGTTCTACGAAGAGACTTCCTTTGTTCAGAGCCACAGGCAGGCCCTTGGGAGAAGCAGGTAGGCCGCCGGGATCAAGGGGGTAGATGGCGATTTGTTCCTTGGTAAAACGATCATATGTATCCATACGGCGGTGGATCAGCTCCATGTCGGACGCGCCCCAGGAATAACCGCCGTCGCGCAGGATAGGCATCGGCGGGCCGATCCAGATGAGGTTCTTGCGGCCATGGATGCCGGCGACATAATCGGCGATCTGATCGGCGGCGGCGATTCGATCCGCACCGCCGGGTGTTGCAATGCGCTGGACGACGAGGGAGTCCATAGCGGCCGCGGCTTGCTTCCCATTGGTGGTGAAGGGTTGTACGAGGTGTAGCCCCTGATCGGGGAGGAAGGCGAAGATGGCAACCTGGGTTCCGGCGGGCATGGTGCGGAGGTAGTCCACGATGTACTGCTTGGCGCGGACCAGGATGGCGCCATAGGCGAGGTCGGCGTCGCGGCCCGCGGGGACGGGCATCTGGAAGTAGAAGATCTGCACCGGGCCGGAGATGGGCAAGGCCTGCGCGTTGGTGTAGGTGTTGGGCGGGAGCTGGGGCGGCGGGGTGGACTGGCCGGCGACGGAGTACTCGCGGAAACTGCGGAGGGGCTGCGGCTTGCCGTCTTCGAGGACGGTGAAGTCGGACTGCTGGAGACCGAGGACAGGCCGGCCCTCGTTATCGGTAGCGAGGACGTCAAGGATGGTCTCGCGGGAGTAGACGTGGATGGTGGGCGTGGCGGATTCAGCCTGCGGGCCGAAGCCGGCGCCGGGGAGGTTGGACTCGACACCGGTGTCCTGAGCGAAGGTTGCGGCGGTGAGAGCGATCGTCACTGTGAGCAGTGCGACCAGCCTGACTGAAAGAAACATGCGGGATACGGCTCGACTGGTCCAGGCAGAGCACCTCTGGGTGGCAGCTGCTGGGGCCCGGGGGGCGGAGTGGAGAACTCAGCCGAAGTTACAGACTCCTAAGTGGACACCGGGGATGCAGACAAAGTTGCGGCGGAGGATGCTAATGGAAAAGCAAAGGCCCGGCTGGAGACCGGGCCTTTTGCGTGGTGGGCGAAGGGCTAGAAGGTGAGGCGCGCGGCAAGCTGAACATTGCGCGGATTGTTGGTCTGCGCAAAGTTTGTCTGGCTGCCGAATGTGGCACTGTTGACGCCGGTATCGGGCGCGCCGAACTGCGGCGTATTGGTGAGATTGAAGGACTCTGCGCGGAACTGCAGAGCAAGGTCCTCATATATGGGGAAGGTTTTGAAGAGGGAGAAGTTGACGTTCTGCGGAATAGAGGTGCGCAGTTCGCCAAAGTAGGGAACCGTGTTGTTCAGAGCAAAGGGCTTGTTGATGGCCCAGGCAGGCTGCTCGTTGCCGACGCAGTTTTGCAGTGTTCCGGCGACTGTGATGGTGCAGGTGTTGAAGAAGTGCGCACGGGTTGGGTTGGGGATATGGGGATTTACGCCCGTGGCCTGTACGCCTGAGGGCACGCCGAAGAGCTCGCCGGAGGAGTAGTTGTAGATGATGTTGGCCGACCAGCCGCTGAGGAACTCGCGCGCGAGGACATGGCTGGAGTGGGCAAAGAAGGGCAGGTTGTAGCCGCCGGAGATGGTGAGGACGTGCGGGAGATCGTAGTGGTCGATCTCGCTGCGCGGGTAGGTGTCCTGATCATTGAGGTAGGCGGTGAGCATGTTCTTGGAGTAGGTGTAAGAGACCAGGTAGTGGAAGCCGTGAGTGATGCGCTTCTCATACCGTACCTGCAGGCCGTTGTAGGCCGAGTGGCCGTTGGTAAAGATCTCGTTGAAGGTGGTGTATTGCGGATAAGGCAACAGCGATTGCTGACGGGAGATAGTTGCCCCGTTCAGCGACGTGCCGGGAAGCTGGCCCGCGAAGGGGTTGGGCACAGAAGTATTGAGTGCGTTGCCGAGTGCGAGGTTGGCAAGGGAGGTGTAGTTCTGGTTGCGGGTCATCGGCAGGTTATCCGTCAACTGACCCACATAGTGAACTTCGAGGATGGAGTTGGCGGGCAACTGATACTCGATGCCGAGGGAGAACTGCCGGGTGCGGGGGACCTGACGCTGGTGATTTGCCCAGAAGCTCCATCCGCCCTGACCGTTGAGGTTGGTGGCCGCTCCGGCGGGGTGCAGGAACCCGGTGGGATAAGGGTTAGAGAGCACGGTGGGCAGAGCAGGGGTGAGCAGGTTGTTGGTGGAGGCGAGATAGGCGGTGCTGGCGCTGAAGCCGACCGTTGTAGGGACATCCCACGTGGGTGAGTAGAGGACACCGTACCCGCCACGGAGAACCAGAGACTTGCCGGCGTGATAGCTGAAGCCGACGCGCGGGCCGAAGTTGTTTTTGTCCCAGCCGTAGGCCTTCTGCGAGCCGGTGGAGTTGAAGAGGACTGCTCCGTGGAGGTTCTGCCCGGCGAAGGTATAGGCGGCTGAGGGATCGAAGCCGGTGTTCTGTTCGCCATGGGTCTCGATCTGCGGGCTTTCGGTGTCCCAGCGGAGGCCGAAGGTGAGAGTCAGATTGTCGGTGGTGCGCCATGAGTCCTGCACGAAGAGCGCATAGTAGGCGTTCTTGTATCGCGGGACAGGGTTCTGCGATGCGGCGCCGCCATCGGCATAGCCGAGCAGGAAGCTGGCGAATCCATTGCCGGAGACGGCGTCGCTGGCCTGCGGATTGGCCTGGGTGAAGTCCTTGCCGAAGGTGAAGGTGGAATTTCCGGCCTGGGACTGTTTGCTGTCGCGCATGGGCCGGATCTCTCCGCCGAAGCTGATGCTGTGCCGACGCAACGTCTTGATGACGGTTTCGCGGAGGTCAAAGTTGTCGCTGGTGTTGAGCGATCCGGTACCGACATTGGCGTTGCCGAAGGAGGTGTAACCGGAGATGCTAATGCGCGGGAAGAGCGAGGGCGCCGGAGACGCCGAGCTCATATACGAAGGGAAGTTGATGGTGGAGAGATCAAAGCTGGGCACATGGTTGACGATGGCGAAGCGATGTTCGTTCCAGCCGACGCCGAAACTGGAGACCAGAGTGGGTGAGATGGTCCAGCCCCAGGTAACATGGGCGCCGTAATTGGTGCGGTGGTGCAGATAGGTGGGGGCAATAGCGGCGGGGAATCCGTTCAGGCCCTGGGTCTGGTGGCGATCGCTGTAGAGATAGACGAAGGAGAGACGATGGTTCTGTGAGACGGCGTGGTCGATGCGGTAAGAGAAGGCATCGTAAGCATCCCCAACGTTGTTGGGGCCGCTGTACAGGTTGTTGGTGTCTCCGGCGCCAGGGACGTTGGCATGCGGCAGCAGGGCGGTGATGGCCTGAGCCACAGGATCGATACGACCCTGGGGGATCATGCTGGGGTTGGGAAACGTTTGACGCGAGTAGGAGCCGTTGGGGTTTTGCACGGTGGTGAGCGGGTCGTACAGGATGGCCGCTGCGCCGCCCTTGAGACTCTGCGAGAAGTCGCCGTTGCGCTCCAGGTCGGTAGGCACCGAGGAGTAGGTGGGCGCAGGTTGGCTGGTGCGGATCTCCTCCCAGCCGAACATAAAGAAGGTGCGGTTGCGGCCGTCGTAGATGTGGGGAATGTAGACGGGGCCGTCAACTTCAGCGCCGGGCTGCTGCCAGTGGAAGGGCGGACGGGAGACGCCGTTGCGGTTGTCTGCGTAGTCGTTGGCGTTGAGGCCGGCCGAGCGGTAGTAGTCGTAGACCGTGCCGTGGAGCTTGTTGGTGCCACTGCGAAGGTTCATGGCGATGAAGCCGCCGCCGGACCGGCCGTACTGGGCGTCATAGACGGAGGTCTGAACGCGGAACTCCTGGGTCATGTCGGGCGAGGGTACGAAGACGATATTGGCGGCACCGGTGGCCGAGCCGGAATCGGTGGCGGTGTCGGCCAGGCCGTCAATGGTGGACTCGACGGTTTCGCTGCGGCCGCCATTGACCTCGAAGCCGTCGAAGCCGCCATTATCAAAGGGGCGCTGGGAGTTATTGGGGGCTTGTCCAGGGAGGATGTTGATGCCCGGGGCCAGAGTGGCCAGTACGAAGGGGTTGCGGCCGAGCAGCGGAAGATCGTGCACCTGCTGGGTGGAGACAGTGAGACCCGAGTCACCGGACGTGGTCTCAAGCAGCGGTACGGTCGCAGTCACCACGACGCTTTGCGTAGCTGAGCCGAGGGTCAGGCTGAAGTTGATCTCAAGACGGTCATTCGCGTGGAGCTGGAAGTGCTGCACGGAGGTCTCAAACCCGCTGGCGGTGACGCTGACGTCATAGTTGCCGACGGGGAGCAGAAGGATGTTGTAGAGACCATCCTTGTTGGTCTTGGTTTCATAAGGAACGTTGGTGCCGGTATCGACGGCACGCACATCCGCACCGCTGACGACTGCGCCGCTGGGATCGCGGACGAGGCCGGTAATAGCTCCCTGGAATTGCTGGCCGAACGCGGCTGGGACTGCCGTGGTGGCGAGTGCAAAGAGACTCAGCAGAAAGACGGTAAATCGAAGATGGCTGTTCCTGAACTGGGGACGCATGGGGAAGACCTTCCGAAAGGGAATTTCAATGGGGTTTTGTTATGTCGGCGAGCTTCGATCGCGCGCGACCTGTTTCGAGGGGGAGAATGTTTCAAATTGCAAATTCGAACCGGCGATGACTTTAGACACGTTGTTGCACGGGTGTCAATTCGCTGGGAAAGAGGAGGCCTAAGGCCGAAGGCTATCCCAAGATAAGTTGCTTATTATGTTCTATTTATATAGATTTATAAGACTGCCGTATGACAGGCTGCTTTTCAGTTGGTCTGACCAGGTTACAGATTTCAAGCGGTAAAACCGTGACGCTGCCAGAGGCGGTATGTCCTTTGAAAGACTGTCGAGAGGGCACCATTTACGGCCGAGAAATGCAGCTTAGGAGGAGACGTGCAAAGGTCGCTGGCCGGCCTCGATTTGCAGAGGTTAGGAGGCGCCGGCGGAGCTTACACTGTACGGAACGACCGTGCCGCAATATTGGTTGACCGTGTTGCGATGGCGGTTCTGCCTCCGGTGACGGACTGGGTTGCAGGGGAGTCTTAGGGATATATGGCTACGCCGGTTGCAGTGCCGCTGAGTACGGCGGAGATGGGGATGAACGAGGTGGAGCGTGCGCAGGCGCTGGCGAGGCGCTATCACGCGGAGTTCGTGGACCTGAAGAACTTCAAGATCTCGCACGATCTGTTCAAGAGCGTGCCGGTGGACATGATGTTCCGCTACAACTTTGTGCCGCTGGAGCAGATGGAGGGCCGGCTGGCGATCGCGGTGGCAGACCCGTCGAAGCTGATGGTGCTGGACGAGATCGCCGGACTGCTGGGACAGCGGCTGGTGACGCGCGTGGCGACGCTGAGCCAGATCAACGATCTGCTGAAGAAGACAGAGCAGAGCCAGCGCGTGCTGGATGAGGCGAGCGAGGGGCTGGCGTTCGATGTGCTGTCGAGCGAGGAGAACCAGGACGAGAACCTCTCGATCCAGAAGCTGACGGGCGATGAGGACATCTCTCCGATTATCCGGCTGGTGGACACGACAATCTTTACGGCGCTGGAGCGGCGGGCGAGCGACATACATCTCGAGACCTACGACGACTCGCTGCTGGTGAAGTACCGCATTGACGGCGTGCTGCAGCAGGCGATGGCGCCCATTGCGCGCGAGCACCACCAGACGATCCTTTCGCGCGTGAAGGTCATGAGCGAGCTGGACATTGCAGAGCGGCGCGTGCCGCAGGACGGGCGCTTCCGGGTGCGGTACAAGGGCAGGCTGATCGACTTCCGCGTGAGCATTATGCCGACGGTGCACGGCGAGAATGCTGTGCTGCGCGTGCTCGACAAAGAGTCGATGTCGGAGAAGTTCAAGAAACTGAGCCTGGATGTGGTGGGCTTTGCCGAGAAGGACCTGACGCGCTTCCGGCGCTACATCAAGGAGCCGTACGGAATGGTGCTGGTGACGGGGCCGACGGGCTCCGGCAAGACGACGACGCTGTATGCGGCGCTGAACGAGATCAAGAGCGAAGAAGACAAGATCATCACCATCGAGGACCCGGTCGAGTATCAGATCCGAGGCATTACGCAGATTCCGGTGAATGAGAAGAAGGGGCTGACATTTGCGCGCGGGCTGCGGTCGATCCTGCGCCATGACCCGGACAAGATCCTCGTCGGCGAGATCCGCGACGCGGAGACGGCGCAGATCGCGATCAACTCCGCGCTAACGGGCCACCTGGTGTTCACGACGGTGCACGCGAACAACGTGGTGGACGTGCTGGGGCGCTTCCTGAACATGGGCGTGGAGCCGTACAACTTTGTGAGCGCGCTGAACTGCATTCTGGCGCAGCGCCTGGTAAGGACGATCTGCGAGTTCTGCGGGCACGAGGTGCATTACTCGGACGAGGAACTGGTCACCAGCGGACTGGAGCCGGAGGAGTGGCGCGGGTTCCGCTTCCGTGAGGGCGCAGGATGCATTGAATGCGCGGGCACGGGGTACCGCGGGCGGTCGGCGATCCACGAGCTGCTGGAGTTGGACGATGAGATCCGCGAGATGCTGCTGGCGAAGAAGCCGGGCAGCGAGATCCGCAAGAAGGCGCGGGAGAAAGGCATGGGGTTCCTGCGGGATTCGGCGCTGGAGCGGGTGCGCGCAGGCGTGACGACATTGAAGGAGATCAACAAGGTCACGTTTATCGAGACGGGAAGATAGTCTAGGACGGAATGGGATTTCTGCCGAGAACGATGGGGATGCGGCCACGGCTGGCGTGCGAGATGCGCGCCGAGGGCGTGGTGGCTGCGCGGGCCGAGGATGCGAATGCGACGCTGAGCGCGGTGGAGCGCGTGGTGTTCAGCAATGGCACGGCGAGTGCAAACGGCGCCGGCCGCGGAGAGAAGGTGGCGGCGCTGAAGCGGGTCCTGGATGAGGTGGGCCAGCGTGGGCGCGTGGTGACGCTGGTGGTTCCGGATGCGGCGGTGCGTGTGCTGCTGGTGGACTTTGACGAACTGCCGTCGAAGCAGGCCGAGGCGCTGCCGGTGGTGCGGTTCCGTCTGAAGAAGCTGTTACCGTTCGATGCGGACGACGCCGCGGTGAGTTATCAGGTGATGGCGCAGGGCAGGGGCGGAACGCAGGTGCTGGCGGTGGCGATGCCGCGCGAATCGCTGCGGGAGTATGAAGCGATGGTGCGCGAGGCAGGTTATGAGGCGGGCGCGGTGCTGCCGAGTACGCTGGCAATGCTGGCAGGACTCGAAGAGAGCGAGCGTCCGTCGCTGCTGGTGAATGCAGGCAGTGAGACGGTAACGAC
>DASZPF010000013.1:0-32897 GCA_035550395.1 Acidobacteriaceae bacterium | reverse complement strand
CATCGCGCGAAGGACCCCTGTATTTGCCCTTGCTCTTCGCGCCAACGGCGCGAGCTATACCAGCCTGGGTCGAAGCGCTGCCGGACAGCATCGCTGGACGGCAAGCGCAGGCCCAGGAAAACCGCCGCGCCGAAGGCGCCTCCTCGCTGCCGCAGGCACGAGCGAAGTGCGCAGCACGCAGCGACCTGATTCCGCCGAGTGCCGGGTGCCCATTCATTGCGCATGAGTGGGGTCGGGGCCGGCCTGTGTCTTTGTCCTTGCCGTTGCCGTTGCCGTCATCCTGAGCGCATCGCGCGAAGGACCCCTGTATTTGCCCTTGCTCTTCGCGCCAACGGCGCGAGCTATACCAGCCTGGGTCGAAGCGCTGCCGGACAGCATCGCTGGACGGCAAGCGCAGGCCCAGGAAAACCGCCGCGCCGAAGGCGATTCCTCGCTGCCGCAGGCACGAGCGAAGTGCAACGCACGCAGCGACCCTATCCGGCGTAGTGCAACTACGCAGCGTCCCTCGAAACCAATTCCAAATAACCCCAAGGAGACTCCCATGGACTTCCTCAAGCTCTTCCTCCGCAGCATCGCCCTCGTACCCTCGTTCGTGCAGAGCGTGGAGCTCCTCTACGGCGCCGGCACCGGCGCGCAGAAAAAGGACGCCGCGCTCTCCATCGTCAGCTCCAGCATCAACCTCGCCGATGCCATCAGCACGAAGCAGATCGCCGACGCCCCACGCTTCACCCAAGGCCTCAACCTCATCGTCGACGGCGTCGTCGAGTGCCTCAACGCCAGCCTCTGGGCCAACCCCACCAAACCCGGAGCCTGACTCCCAACTAACTTCCGTGTCGCCGGGAACTCACCCGTAAGGCAAGTTGCAGGTCCGTGACGCGTCGTAGACGGCCTAGCCAGACATGCGATACTTGGCACGACTTCGCGGAGAGCACGAAATATGACGATTGCGCCGGTCAGTACTGGGTTGAGTGGGTGGGTATGGGTGGCTGTGTTTGTCGGAATTGTCGCCTTGAGTATCGGAAAGAGCTATTGGAGATCTTTTGTGCAGTGGCTGCAAGGCGTACGTGGGAAGGATTGGCCTACGATGCAAGCAACCATCGACAACGTTAGCGTAGCGGAGCAGATCGAAAGCGGCGGGAAGGGGCCGCCGATCATTACCTATCTCGCGTCCCTGACATATTTCTATCGGAATCCCGAATTGCAGGTGGGAGATTACACTCGTGAGTTTGGCGGAGGCCAAAAAGACGAAGCTCACGATTGGGTGAATTCATATAAGAATAAGACGGTGATGGTGCACGTCGATCCGCGAGATCCGACACGTTCGGTATTGACGAAGGAAGAGGTGCTGCGAACTGAAACCCCATATTGATCCGTGCTTTTTCCGTGTTCCTCCGTGTTAAGCCTTTGTCTTGCTTTCGCTGACTCGCTGACCTGCTGACTGGCTGACCCGCTCCCTCCGTATAATCTCCCCATGCCCGCAAACCCTCTTGTAGCCGTCATCATGGGCAGCAAGTCCGACTACTCCGCCATGCGCGGCGCCGTCGAGATGCTGCGCGAGTTCGGCGTGCCCTACGAGGCCAAGGTCGTCTCCGCGCACCGCACGCCTGATCTTCTGTTCTCCTATGCCGACTCCGCCATCGCCCGCGGCCTGCGCGTCATCATCGCCGGAGCTGGCGGCGCAGCCCACCTGCCCGGCATGGTCGCCGCCAAAACCGTGCTGCCGGTGCTGGGCGTGCCCATTGCCGCCACCGCGCTACAGGGCTTCGACTCGCTGCTCTCCATCGTGCAGATGCCCAAAGGCATCCCCGTCGGCACCCTCGCCATCGGCGCGCCCGGAGCCGCCAACGCCGGCCTGCTCGCCATCCAGATCCTCGCCACCACCGACCCCGCGCTGCAGAAGAAGCTCATCGCCTGGCGCAACTCCCGCCGCGACGAGGTCCTCGCGCAGTCCTTGGAAGACCAGCCCCTCGAAGAAAAGGCCCGGCCCGCGTGAGCCAGTCCCCTGTCCTTCTCCCCGGCGCTACCATCGGCATCTTCGGCGGAGGCCAGCTCGGCCGCCTCACCGCCATGGCCGCCCGCACCATGGGCTACCGCATCCATGTGCTCGACCCCGACCCCGGCTGCCCCGCGCGCTTCGTCGTCGACCAGTGCGTCGAGGCCGCATGGGACGACGCCCGCGAGGCCGCACGCCTCGCCCGCGGCTGCGACGTCATCACCCTCGAGATCGAGCAGATCTCCCTCGCCAGCATGAACGCCGCCGGCAGCTTCGCCCCCGTACGTCCCAGCGAAGGTCTGCTCGCCATCATTCAGGACCGCGTCGAGCAGAAGAACTGGCTCGCCCGCAACGGATTCCCCGTCGGCCCCTACCGCGCCGTCCGCTCGCTCGACGAGCTGCGCGAAGCCATCACTGCCCTCGGCGGCCGTTGCTTCTGCAAGAGCGCCACCGGCGGCTATGACGGCCGCGGCCAGGGCAAAGTCGGCTTCAAATCCAACCCCAACTCTTCGGGTGCCCCATTCATGGAGCGCAGCGACATGAGTGGGGAGGTCTCCGACACCGAACTCCACGGCGCCTGGGAGGCCCTCGGCTCCGGCCCCGGCATTGTCGAACAAGCCATCGACCTCGACCGCGAGATCTCCGTCCTCGTCGCCCGCTCCCCCCGCGGCGAGGTGAAGGTCTACCCGGCGGCCTGGAACTACCACGAGAACCAGATCCTCGCCTGGAGCGTGCTGCCCGCACCTCTGCCGGAGAAGCTCGCCACGGAGGCCCGCGAACTCGCCTCCTCCATCGCCGACACCCTCTCGCTCGAAGGCATCCTCGCCGTCGAGATGTTTGTAACCAAAGATGGTCGCCTTCTCGTCAACGAGCTCGCGCCGCGCCCGCACAACAGCTACCACGCCAGCGAGCGCGCCTGCGTCACCAGCCAGTTTGAGCAGCTCGTGCGCGCCGTCTGCAACCTGCCGCTCGGCTCCCCCGACGTCGTCCAGCCCTGCGCCATCGCCAACCTCCTCGGCGAGGTCTGGCTCCAGCCCGCCGACTCCAGCCCCAACAGTCCGGGTGCCCCATTCATCGAGCGTAGCGAGATGAGTGGGAATGTAGATTCTTCGGGTGCCCCATCTCACGCGCAGTATGAGGTGGGCGGAGTAGCAGCGGGCTTTAGCCCGCGGTTATCCAGCCCTTTTAAGGGAGGGGCTTTAGCCGGGTGCCCCACGTCTCTCGGAGACGTGGGTTCAGGCAAGCCCACGCCGCGCACTCCGCACTTCGACCGCGCACTCGCCGTCCCCGGCGTCCGCCTGCACCTCTACGAGAAACTTCGCCCGCGCAAAGGCCGCAAGATGGGCCACCTCTCCGCCGTCGGCTCCACCCCCGAAGAGGCCGTCAACCTCGTCCTCCGCGCCCAATCCCTGCTGTAGGACGTCCCAACCCGTTGCCTGGTATCCTGGCGCACACCAGGCATGGCATCTTTCTATATCGCAAGCGTTGAAGAGTTTCTTGCACAGTCGGAGGGCGAGGTGCTTGCCCACCTCGCGACCGGCTATGCGAAGCGTGGTTACACGCAGCAGTACTCAGATCAGACGCTCACATGGGAACACGACATCCGCTCCTTACGAGCTGCACTAGGTGACTGTGTTGCTTCAGACGTAAACGCACGATCATGGGAGCTTCTGCTCGAGTTTTCGATTCCTCGAAAAGAGCTGCGCATCGACGCGGTGCTTCTTGTCGGCGATACCATCATCATTCTTGAAGCGAAGACGAGCAAAGCCGCACTCCTGGCCAAGCGCCAGGCGGAAGAGTACGCGCTACTCCTCCACTACTTTCATAAAGATTCAGACCGCCGCACCATAGTCCCGATTCTCCTTAGTCCGAATACTCCCGATCCCTCGCTCGATTCACTAGTGCAGCACGAGATGTTTCAGCAGGTACACCAGTATTGGGTAAAACCAGTGCTTAAGTGCTCGTGGGAATTCTTGCCCTTCCTCTTATTGAAGGTTGCCACGTCATCCGGCAATCAAATCTCCGGTGCGACTTGGGATCAGTCCCCGTACCATCCAGTTCCCAACATCATCGAAGCCGCACTCGCGCTTAAGACAGGGCTAGCGATCAAAGAGATTGCCCATTCGGAGGCTTCCGAACATGAGATTGATGCCGTATGCGAGGCGCTACAACGCTATGTGGACGACGCACACACAAACAAGCTTCACGCAATTTGTTTCCTCACCGGAGTTCCTGGGTCTGGAAAGACCCTGGTAGGACTGACACTCGCACATTCTGCGGACAACAAAGCAAGTTCTGTTCACTTCATGAGCGGAAATGGTCCGCTTGTGACCGTTCTCCAGCATCTCTTTACGCAGGAGAGCCGTCGCAATGGCGCCTCGGCTCCGCAGGCTCGTACCGAAGCAAGAACGCTAATAGAAAATGTTCACGTCTTCGCAAGGAACTATACCGAGGACGACTCGAATCGTCCTCCGTCCAATCACGCCATCATATTCGATGAAGCCCAGCGGGCATGGAACAAGACCCAAAATCTGAAGAAGTTCAAGCGCGACTACTCTGAGCCGGAGATGTTGCTCTCCATCATGGGAAGACACTCTGATTGGGCAGTCGTCATCGCGCTCGTCGGAGGTGGCCAGGAGATCAACGATGGAGAGGCCGGTCTCGAAGAATGGGGGCGCGCATTATCTGCCAGTCAGACGAACTGGACTGTATACGCATCGCCGGAGGTCATCGACGGAGGAGAATCCACAGCGGGACGCCGCCTGTTTACGGACACCGAAGGCTCTAGTCGGGTTGTCACGAACCCAGCGTTGCATCTCCGTACTTCCAACCGAAGTCTCCGCGCGGAGCGTCTCGCAACCTGGGTCAATTTGGTTCTGGATGGCGAGGCGCGAAAGGCCGCTGAACTACGAATTACGGATCGTTTTCCTATCTTTCTGTCTCGAGACCTCAACGAGACACGCCATGCGCTCCGCCGTCAGAGACTTGGGGCAATTCGCTATGGCCTGGTAGGGTCATCCAACGCTGCAAGGCTACGATCGGAAGGCTTGGAGCCAAACTCGGCATTCCACGCCAATTATCCCTGGGAGCACTGGTACCTCTCGGATGAGTTGGACATTCGCTCCAGTTACCAATGCGAAGTGTTTGCTACTGAATTCGAAATCCAAGGTCTGGAGCTGGATTGGATTGGATTGTGCTGGGGCGGCGACTTTGTCTGGGATCACAAGAAAGGTTGGCAGATTCGCCGCTTGCAGCTTGGCTCTCCGACGAAATGGAACCCAATCAAAAACCTCGAGAAGCGAACTTATCGCAAGAATGCCTATCGAGTCTTGCTTACACGAGCCAGGCAAGGCATGGTGATATTTGTACCGAGAGGTGATTCAAATGATGCTTCGAATTCCCCTGAAGAGTTTGACTCCACCGCGAATTTCTTGGTCGAATGTGGCGTTTTGCCGTTGACAACGTCGGTCTAAAAAACGGCGACCCCATTGGGCCGCCGCTCTTTCTTCTTCCGCGCCGAAGGTGCCTTCCGCCGTCCGCGCAGGACCGCAGTCCTACCCGATGTCTTCGCTCCAGTTCTCGAGATACGCCTTGAAGTCGCTCATGAACTTGCCGGCGTCGGCGCCGTCCACGATGCGGTGGTCGAAGCCCAGCGTGAAGTACTGGATCGACCGGATCGCAATCGAGTCCGTGCCGTCCTTGTCCGTCACCACCACCGGCTCCTTGCTGAGGCCGCCGATGCCCAGGATCGCCGACTGCGGCTGGTTGATGATCGGCGTGCCGAACTGCTCGCCGAAGATCCCCGAGTTCGTCAGCGTAAACGTGCCGCCGGAGATCTCGTCCGCCGCCAGCTTCTTGCCGCGCGCCCGCTCCGCCACATCCACAATCGCCCGCGCCACGCCCAGGAAGTTCTTCTCCTCGGTCTGCTTGATCACCGGCACGATCAGGCCCCAGTCCAGCGCGACAGCAATTCCGATGTTGATGTTCTTGTTGTAGCGGATCGCGTCGCCCTCGATCGCGCCGTTCACGATCGGGTGCTTGCGCAGCGCCACCACGGCCGCGCGCGTGATGAACGGCATGTAGGTCAGCTTCACGCCGTTGCGCTGCTCGTATTTCGACTTCTCCTTCTCGCGCAGCCGCACGATCCGCGTCATGTCGACCTTGAAGACGGTGTGCACATGCGGGCTCGTCTGCTTGGACTCCACCATGCGCTTCGCGATGATGGCGCGCATCTTTGACATCGGCACCAGCTCGCCCGGCAGCGGAGCAGCAGCAGCCGGGGCCTTCGCGGCCGGAGCAGATGCAGCCGCAGGCTTCGCTGGCGCTCCGCCCTCAAGGTGCCCCATAATGTCCTGCTTGGTAATGCGCCCGCCCGAACCCGTTCCCGCAAGCTGGCCGAGGTCCACGTTGTTGTCCTTCGCGATCTTGCGCACCAGCGGCGACGAGCGCACATGCTCGCCCGTGGAGGCCGCAGCCGCCGGAGCGGGGGCCGCAGGAGCACTTGCCGCCGGAGCAGCCGCAGCAGGAGCCTTCGCAGGCGCCGCCTTGCCCGCGCCGCCTCCGATCACCGCAACCACCGTATTGATCGCAACCGTCGAGCCCGCCTCCGCCCTGATCGCGCTCAGCGTGCCCGCCACCGGCGACGGAATCTCCGCGTCCACCTTGTCCGTCGAGATCTCAAACAGCGGCTCGTCCCGCTCCACCTTGTCGCCCACCTGCTTCAGCCACTTGGTGATGGTGCCCTCGGTGATCGACTCGCCCATCTGCGGCATCAGCACATCGGTGCCCGCGCCGCCAGCCGATGCGGGAGCGCTGCCCTCGTCATCCGTAGCAGGAGAGTCGATCGCGGCCGGCGTTACGGAATCGTCCGCAGGTGTGGCCGCTGTCTCAGCAGACTTTGCCTCAGCCTTCGCAGCCGGTGCCGGCGCGCTGGCCGCCGCTCCGGCGCCTTCGCCAATCAGCGCCACCACGGTGTTGATCTGTACCGTCGCGCCTTCGGTGATCTTGATCTCCTGCAGGGTGCCTGCCGCAGGCGAAGGGATCTCGGCATCGACCTTGTCGGTCGAGATCTCGAACAGGGGCTCGTCGCGCTGCACCGTATCTCCAACCTTTTTCAGCCACTTGGTCAGCGTTCCCTCGGTGATCGATTCGCCCATCTGGGGCATCAGAACTTCAGTCGCCATTGCAGTCCTTCCAGTCTCTTTGGGGCGCAAACGGGCGCACTCTGGGTGCGCCCGTCACACACTCGTCGCCCGCTCAATTCACTAGGATTATAGAGCTTTGCGTACGCCCGCCGCCCAGCCCGCGCGATTATCGAGGCGTTCTGTACGGTTTGCGCGCAAGGGTCATCTCGGAGCAGTGACCGGCTCCAGCAGCTGCTCCAGCGACTCGCACCACAGCATCTGCCGCCCATAGACCCGGCCGAAGCTGCGCCCAACGGAGTGAATCGCCGACTCCATCGTCACCTCGGTGCCCTCACCGGCCTCCAGCTCCAGGCTGGTCACGCCGCGGTCCGTAATGCCGCAGGGGACGATCCAGTCGAACTCGCGCAAATCGGTCGTCACGTTCAGCGCGAAGCCGTGTGACGTCACACCCTGCGAGACATGCACGCCGATCGCCGCCAGCTTCCGCTCGCGGATCGCGGAATTGGGTGCCCCACATCTCGATTCTGAGATGTGGGAATCGTCGCCGCCAAAAGTCCACACGCCGGTACACTTCGGGATCCGCTTGGCCATCACGCCAAAGTCCGCACAGGTGCGGATCAGCGCCTCTTCCATCATGCGCACGAAGTCCACCGGCCCCAGAAACGGCCCCTTCTTCCCCGGCCACTCGCCGCGCAAGTCGAAGATCGGATATCCCACCAGCTGCCCCGGCCCGTGATACGTCACGTCGCCGCCGCGATTCACCTCGTGCAGCTCCACGCCGCGCGCCGTCAGCCATTCGTCGCTCGCCAGCACATTCGCCCGCAAGGAGTTCCGCCCCAGCGTAATCACCGCCGGATGCTCCAGCAGCAGCAGCGTATCGCCAATAGCGCCCTGCTTGCGCGCAGCGATCACCCGCGCCTGGATCTCCAGGCCCTCCGCGTACCCTACGCGCCCGAGATGGAGCAGATGGATGAACAAATCTCTATCGCTTGCCTGGCTCTGGAAGTCCAAGACGCTTACAGATGCCTTTAGCGAGCATCTCGGCAATTTCGGTATGCCTTGGCACTGCCTGGATATTCCCGTTGACAGGATTGACCCACAAGGAGTGCGAACCGCCCTCGCGCTTCAGATAGCAGCCATATAGCCTCAGATGCCTCAGGAGGTCCGTCCGCTTCACGCTACGCGCACCACTCCCTGAATCGCATCGGCAGGTACGCCTCGCAAGGCATCTTCACGGCGGTCCTGCAGAACCAGCGCGATGGCTTGGGCTAGATTCTCACGGCACTCCTCGATTGTGTGGCCCTGCCCGTTCGCTTCTGGAATCTCCGGGCAAAAGCCGACATACCATTCGCCGTCGCGCTCGATCACTGCCGTGAATTCATTCTGCATACAGACCTCCCTATACGTTCACCGCCAGGCCTTCCACGCTGGAGAAGCCATCCAGGAGCGCCTCGGCCACTGTCGGATGCGCGTGGATCGTGAACATCATCTCCTCCACCGTCGCCTCCAGCTCGATCGCTGTCACCGCCTCGGCAATAATCTCCGTCGCGTACGGCCCGATGATGTGCACGCCCAGCACCTCGCCGTACTTCGCGTCCGCCACCACCTTCACAAAGCCGTCATGCGCATCCAGAATCGTCGCCTTGGAGTTGCCGACGAACGGGAACTTGCCCACCTTCACCTGGTAGCCCTTCTCCTTCGCCTGCGCCTCCGTCAGTCCCACGCTGGCAATCTGCGGCTCGGTGTACGTGCAGCCCGGAATGCGCGCGCGGTTCACCGGCTTGGCATACTTGCCCGCCATCTTCGCCGCCACCACAAGTCCGGCCATGCCGCCCACGTGCGCCAGTTGCGGCAAGCCGCCCACAATGTCGCCGATCGCATACACGCCCGGCTCCGTCGTCTCCATCCACTCGTTTGTCATCACGAAGCCGCGGTCCGGCTTGATGCTCGTCTTCTCGAGCCCAATGCCCTCGGTCCGCGGCGAGCGGCCCACCGCCACCAGCACCTTCTCCGCCTGCTTCTGCTGCGCCTTGCCGTTCGAGTCCGTCCAGCTCACCAGCACGCCCTGCTTGTTCTTCTCGATCTTCGTATCCTTGATCGACAGGTTCACGTCAATCCCGCGCTTCTTGAACTGCCGCAGCAGCTCCTTCGATATCTCCTCGTCCTCCACCGGAACCACGCGCGGCAGCATCTCCAGGATCGTTACCTCGGCGCCAAAGCTCTTGAAGATCGACGCAAACTCCACGCCCACCGCGCCCGAGCCGATCACCACCAGCGACTTCGGCATCTCCGCGATCTTCAAAATCTCGTAGTTCGTCAGGATCGTCTCGTCGGCCTTCAGCCCCGGCAGCATGCGCGCATTCGAACCCGTCGCCAGCACCACCTTCTTCGCCTTCACCGTCTCCGGTTTGCCGTCCGCCAGCTTCACGTCGACCGTGTGCACCCCGTCCTTCGCCGGCCCGGTCAGCGTGCCAAATCCCTTGAACACCGTGATCTTGTTCTTCTTCATCAGGAAGTCGAGGCCCTTGGTGTGCCGGCTGATCACGTCGTCCTTGCGCGCCAGTACGTTCTTCCACACGATCTTCGGGTCCTTCACCTCGATGCCGAAGCGCTCGGCATGCTTCAGGTGGTCCCAGATCTCCGCGGTAAACAGCATCGCCTTCGTCGGAATGCAGCCCCACAGCAGGCACGTGCCGCCCAGCCGGTCGTTCGCATCCACCAGCGCCACCTTCAACCCAAGCTGCGCGGACCGGATCGCGCACGTATACCCGGCAGGCCCACCGCCCACCACCACCGCATCAAAGATCGTCTCTGCCAACGTCAGGCTCCAATCCATTCCAGAAATTTCGCGACTCTTTTATCTTACGCCGCACGGCAAGAATGCTCGTTTTCCTCGTCCTGGCGAGACACTCTGTTCAAAATCCCGCCGCCGCAACCCACTCATCCCGCACCCGTTTAGTCCGTCTTTCCGCAAACCCGCTGCACCTCTCTCGCGCCCCCCGCGCCGCCCGCTGTGAGAAACCACGAAATCCGGTCGCCCTCGCCGCCAATCCGCACCGCTCTTCCCGCTTCTCCCCTCTTCCACAGCCCGCTTTTCTAAACCGGGGACACGCGCAACTCCTGCCGCTCCATCAACCTCAGCTACTCTTCCACATTTCCCACCGCCCTAGTTACTACTGCTATTAATTCTCTTTCCTCTATCTCAATAGTCTTTAGAAGCACTGGCACCGGCATCCCTCACCCTGCCCCTGCTCCCAAACTCATCCTCCTAATCCGTGGCATCGGTGGAATCGGTGTTAAGCCTTTATCTGTCTTGATATCCACAAAGAAAGCAGTCGCCTTCACAGGCATCGACTCAATAGAATCATGTGGATTCAAGCTGGCTCTAATGCACCTTGCACCAGTTTCGTTGTACCCTTTGGCCAGCATCCGTTCGCAAAGCCGTAAACCCCGGAGAGACGCCCCATGCCCACCGCCGTCAAGGATGCAGTCAGCAGCCAGGAGAGCGAGATGACCACCCCCGCCGCACCCACCGGTAACCTTGAAATCACCGTCTCCCGAACTGAGCTGTTACGCGAACTCACGGCCGCCCAATCCGTCGTCGAGCGCAAGACCACCATCCCCATCCTGTCGAACTTCCTCTTCGAAGCAGATGGCGACACCCTCACCATCACCGCCACCGACCTTGACCAGTCCATCCGCACCAGCTGCGCGGCCAAGGTCAAGAAGTCCGGCGCCTGCACCATCCCCGCGCGCAAGCTGTACGACTACATCAAGCTGCTGCCCGACGGCGATATCTCCATCAAGCTCCAGGACAACCACTGGGTCCAGATCCGCGCCGGCCGCTCCAACACCAAGATGGTCGGCATGGCCCGCGCCAACTTCCCCATGGTCGCCGAGTTCCCCACCACCGGCTCGACGAAGCTCTCCGTCGCATCGCTGAAGAACATGATCGCGAAGACCATCTTCGCCATCTCCAGCGAAGAGTCGCGCTACACCCTCAACGGCGCGCTGCTCGTCCTCAAGGCCGAATCCATGGCCATGGTCGCCACCGACGGCCACCGCCTCGCGCACATCGAGAAGCTCAACGAGTCCCTCGCCGGCATCTCCGGCGAGAAGAAGACCCTCATCCCGCGCAAGGCCCTCGGGGAGCTGCTTTCCCTGCTCAACTCCACCGATGCCGAAACCCTCGACTTCGCCGACGACGAGCAGACTCTCTTCTTCCGCGTCGGCGGCCGCGTCCTCACCAGCCGCAAGCTCACCGGCCAGTTCCCCAACTACGAGGCCGTCCTCCCGCGTGAGAACAACAAGTTTGTCATCGTCCGCTCCGAGGACCTGATGGGCTCCATCCAGCGCGTCGCGCAGTTCGCCGATGAGCGCTCCGGAGCCATCAAGATCCGCCTCGAGCAGAACGAGCTCAAGCTCTCCAGCTCCTCCACCGACTCCGGCGAGTCCGAGGACTCCATCGAGACGCCCTACAACTACGATCCCCTCGTCGTCGGCTTCAACTCCAGCTACCTGATCGACTTCCTCAAGGCCACCGGCAACACCGGCGAGGTCCGCCTGGAATTCAAGGACGCCCAGTCCGCCGGCCAGATGCGCCCCGAAGACGCCTCCGATGACGTCAAATACCGCTACATCCTCATGCCCATGCGCATCTGACTCCTCCGCGCACGGCGGATCGCGCCTTCGGTGCAAACCAGCGAAGACTCGGGTGCCCCACCCTCGCGAGCCCGCGAGCTAGGGTGGGTTGCTTTCTTAATCTCCGCCCATACCCTCCATCCGCCGTCATCCTGAGCGGAGCGAAGGATCCCTGTAGATGCCTTCGCCTTGCTTAAGGGCACGGCTTTAGCCGTGCCGCAAACAGCCTTTGATGACTCATCGGCTTCAGCCGCTGAGGGCGGTTCGCACCCTGCCACCCAGTGAACAGGTGAGAAACTCGATCTATCCACAAGCAGGACCTATCTCGTGATCCCCTTCAACCGCCTTCGAGTCTGGCCCATTTGGAAACGTAAGCTCTTCTTCGGCTGGACATTCGTCTTCACCGGCACAGCGTTCCTAGCGGTATCACTGGGCCTTTTGTCTTACGAGGCATGGTTCCTGTCGCACAGCATTACTGCGCCCGGACAAATCACTGCCAACATCGAACAGCAGAATCCCGCCGACCCGGCGACCAACACCTCCGCATCAACCTGCTTCCACCCGCAGTTTCAGTTCGCAGACAACAACAGCGCGTCCCACACGGTCATAAGCTCGCTCTGCTCAAACCCCGCCAGCTTCGCCGTCGGTGACCACGTCAGCGTCCGCTCCCTCCGCCGCAATCCTGCCAACGCCCAGATCGACGCCTTCGGCGAGAAATGGTTCCTGTCACTCGCCCTCGGTATCGCAGCGTTCCTGCTCCTGCCGTCTGGCTTCTTCCTTTTTCGCAGCGTCCGCAAACAAGGCCACCCAATCGACCTCGCTACCCTCACCGGCGATCAACCCTGAGCCTTGCGGCCAGCGCGGTTCCTTTTGCGACTGTGCAGGTAGTCATACTCTGCGTCGAAGTCGATCGTGCCGAACAGCTCCAGAACCGCTAACTGTCCGTCACGCACTACGCCATTCTCAGCCGCTAGTTCTCTTGCCCTCTCCTTCTGGAGATCGGTCTCGAGTGTCAGTCCCGATAAGCTCCCTTGGAGCGCATAGATCCGCTGATGGTCGTTCGTGAACTCAAATGTCGACCTCTTCGAATCCGATTTGGACGGTTTAGCCATACTCAAAGCAATCGCCAGTAACCTATCAAATCAGCTTAGCCGGAATCGGTGCCCGTCGGCGCCATCAGTGTTAAGCATATTTTGTCCTACCCCCTCCGCCACAGCCTCCCCGTCAGCACCCCAAACAGAAATCCGCCCACATGCGCCAGGTACGCCACGCCGCCGGTCTGCACGTGGTGCACCACCTGGCCTGCGCTGAACAGCTGCATCACGAACCACACGCCGATCAGCAGCACAGCCGGTAGATACGTGACGCGCACGAAGAACAGGAACCAGAGCGCGATCTTGATCTCATCGCGCGGATAGATCACGATAAACGCGCCCATCACCGCGGCGATCGCGCCGCTCGCACCCAGGTTCGGCACATGCGAGTGCGGCACCGCAGCGATCTGTGCCGCAAAGGCCACGATGCCGCCGATCAGGTAGAACGCCGCGAAGCGCACGCGCCCCATCGCGTCCTCGATCTCCGGTCCGAAGGCCCACAGAAAGACCATGTTGCCGATGATGTGCAGCCAGCCGCCGTGCAGGAACATCGCCGTCAGGATCGTCAGCCACGCATGGCCCGCCACGATGTTGGCCGGGATGACCGAGAAGGCGTAGACAAACTGCGGTCCGTAGACGATCTCCTTCCAGAAGACCCACGCATTCGCGGCGATGATCAGCACCGTTACGATCGGCCAGCGCCGCAGCCGCCGCGACGCGTCCCCCAGCGGAATCAGTCCACCCATCGGCGTCTCCTGAAAAATCTATTGAAAATGTTTAGATTCACGTAGATAGAGAATTCTATCGCTACTTCAAACCATAACGACTAGAATTATGGTCATAATCCGTCGAGGGGAGTGACATGGCCGTCTGGCAGGTGCAGGAAGCTAAAACGAAGCTAAGTGAACTGATCGAAGATGCCAATACCAATGGCCCTCAAATCATCACACGCCATGGAACGGAACGGGCTGTCGTCCTTTCGATTGCGGAATATCGCGCACTCACCGCGCAGAAGCTGGATTTTCGCGCGTATTTGCTCGGCGGTCCCAAATTCGAAGACTTCGAAATCGAGCGGGATAAGAGCACGGACCGAGAGGTTGATTTGTGAGCCTTCGAACCGGTTATCTTCTGGACACTAATGTCGTCTCTGAACTTCGCAAAGCGCGACCGAATCCGGCGGTGCTTGCGCTGATAACTCGCATGGATAGTTCGCAGCTCTACCTCAGCGTACTTACACTTGGCGAGATCCGAAAAGGTGCGGCCGTGCGGCGGCAGCGCGATCCGGCCGGCGCAGATGCAATCAGCTTGTGGGCAGATGGTATTGAGTACGGCTATGGTGACCGGATCCTCGCGATTGACTCCAATGTTGCAAGGGTGTGGGGTGAGCTGTGCGCCGATCGCTCTCGGCCTGCGGTTGATACCCTTATCGCTGCAACGGCTCTTGTTCATCAGCTCACACTGGTGACGCGAAATATCTCGGATATCCGCGGCATCGACCTGCCAACGCTCAATCCATTCTCATCCTGAATTCACTGCCTCAGGTCTACTTCCGTCGCGCCCTGCCCACCCTGGTTGTGCGGCGGCTCGCTGATGTTCGCCACGTTCGGATGCCCGCGCAGAAACTCGCGCAGCGTCCTCCGCAGTACGCCCATCCCGGTTCCATGCACGATGCGCACATGCGGCAGCCCCGCGAGAAATGCCTGGTCGATATACCGCGACACCTCGTCCTGCGCCTCGTCCGCCGTGCGCCCGATCACGTTGATCTCCATCGGGACATAATCCGGATTCTGCGCGGTCTGGATCGTCACGCCGCCGCGCCGCCGTGCGGCTTCCACCGGGGTGACCACGGCGACCGGCGTCACCTCCACGATGTCGCTCAGCGGCACGCGCATCTTCATGGTGCCCACCGCGACCTCGTAGTTCCTGGCATCGATCACGCGCGCCACCCGCGCCTCGCGGCCCAGGCTCTTCAGCTTCACCAGGTCGCCCGCCTTGATCTCGCGCGCCGCCTCTGTCCGTGCCTTCGGCTGCGCCGGATCGTTCTTGTCTGCTCCGCTGACGTGCGCGACCACCGTCGACTGGAACTGGTCGGCAAATTCGCGCCGTGCCCGCGCCGTGCGCAGCGCCGAGTCGCGCTGGATCTTTCGCGCCAGCGCCTTGTCGTCGATCTGCTTCACGATCTCGCGCAGCTCTTCCTCGAACTCTCCGAGCAGTGTGTTCAGCTTTGCCTCCAGCTCCTTCGTCCGCGCCTTCTGCTCTGCTCGGCCCTCGGCCTCCAGCTTCTCGCGGTCGCGCGCCAGCCGCGCCTCGCGCAGGCTCAGCTCGCCCCGCTCCCGCTGCACCTCCGTCAACTGCGCATGCAGCTGGTCCAGCAGACCGCCAATGTCCGCGGCCTGCGTCGTCAGCTGCGCCCGCGCCTCGGCCAGAATCTCCTTATCCAGCCCCAGCCGCTCGGCGATATTCAATCCCGCCGACGCGCCAGGCACGCCCAGCCGCAGCTCATACGTCGGTGACAGCGTCGCCTGATCGAAGCCCACCGCGGCGTTCAGCACCCCCGCATGCTTCGCCGCATACACCTTCATCGAGGTCAGGTGCGTCGTAATGCAGCTCCACGCACGCAGCGCGAGAAACCTCTCCGCCACGGCCACCGCCAGCGCCGCGCCCTCCTCCGGATCGGTCGCCGATCCCAGCTCGTCCAGCAGCACCAGAGAATCCGCCGTCGCGATCCGCGCGATGCGGTCCACGTTCAGCACATGCGCGGAGAAGCTCGACAGGTTGCTCTCAATCGATTGCGCATCGCCGATATCGGCGAAGACGGCCGTCAGCATCGGCAGCGTCGCTGCCTCCGCCGGCACCGGCAGTCCGGCCTGCGCCATCAACGCCAACAGGCCCACCGTCTTCAGCGCCACCGTCTTGCCGCCTGTGTTCGGCCCGCTGATCACCAGCTGCCGTGCCTCAGGCTCCAGCGCCAGCGTTGTAGGCACCGGCGCTCCACCTGTTCTGCGCAGCCGCAGCTCCAGCAGCGGATGCCGTGCCGCGGAGAGCTCCAGCCTGTCTCCGAACACCGGCCGCACACACTCCAGCTCATTCGCGAACCGCGCCCGCGCAAAGTGCGACTCAATCTCCGCCAGCACCGCCGTACCGCCCATAATCGCGTCGGCCCGCTCACCGATAGCGCCCGTCATCGCCACCAGGATGCGGTGGATCTCGCGCTGCTCTTCATCCAGCAGCCGCACCAGCTCGTTGTTCTGCTCAATCGTCTCCAGCGGTTCGATGAACACCGTCTGCCCCGACGACGACGATCCGTGGACCACGCCCGGCACGCGTCGGCGGAACTCCGCCTTCACCGGAATCACGAAGCGCTCGCCGCGCACCGTGATCAGCTCGTCTTGTAAGGCACTGCCACCGGCGCCCGTCGAGCCCTCCGACGACAACGCACGCAGGCTCTTGCGCAGGCTCTCCTCAATCGCGCGGTGCTGCCGCTCCATCGCCCGGCGAATCCGCCGCAGCTCGTGGCTGGCATCGTCCGACAGGCTTCCATCCGGCTCGATCTTGCCGCGCAGCGCCAGCAGCAGCGGCGCGAAGTTGTGGTCGGCGATCGGCGATGAGAGCGTGGCAATCGCAGGCCAGCTGCGGTTGCGTCCCGCATCGGATTGCATCAATCCACTCCACGCCGCCAGCCGTTCGATCAGCGCCAGCAGCGTGTTGATCTGCTGGCCTTCAAGCGCCACGCCCTCCACCCGCGCCTCGTCCAGCAGCGCCGTCGGATCGAACAGGCCGTGGAAGTCGAAGCTGCCGCCGCCCGTGAGAAACGCGCGGATCTCCCCTGTGCGCTGCTGCTGGGCATCGATCCACGCCGGCTCCGCGCACGGCTCCAGCGCCAGCGTCCATGCTCTACCCAGCGGCGAGGCGGCCAGCCCGGCGATGTGCTCGCGCAGCCGCGGCCACTCCAGCGCGGCGGCAGCCGTCTCGGCCAGTGGCAGTGGAATCTCAGGCAGCAGAGTCACCTCTTTATCGTAGCCGGAGGGTACGAATTCTGCGGCCCGCCGGTGAGAGGTCGTATGCTGGAGGCATGAACTTCCCCGCAACACGGATGCGCCGCCTGCGCCGCACGCCCGCGCTGCGCTCGCTCGTGCGCGAGACGCACCTCCATCCCGGCGCGCTGATCTACCCGCTCTTCCTCTGCCCGGGCGAGGGAGTGCGCAAAGAGGTGACGTCCATGCCCGGCGTCTTCAACCTCTCCATCGACGAGGCCGTTAAGGAGGCCGAATCCTGCGCCGCGCTCGGCATCGGCGGCCTGCTTCTCTTCGGCCTGCCCGCGGAGAAGGATGAGCACGCCAGCGGCGCGTATGACACCAACGGAATCGTCCAGCAGGGGCTGCGCGCCCTGAAGGCCAACCGCGCCCTTGACTCCCTCGTCACCATCGCCGACGTCTGCCTCTGCGAGTACACCTCGCACGGCCACTGCGGCATCGTTGCTCAGGACGGCGACCACTACGTCGTCGAAAACGACTCCAGCCTCGCGCTCCTCGCCAAGACCGCCGTCTCTCTCGCCCAGGCCGGCGCGGACATCGTCGCACCCAGCGACATGATGGACGGCCGCGTGGCGGCGATCCGCGAAGCACTCGATGCCGCTAGTCTCGACGACACTCCTATCATGAGCTACGCCGCCAAATTCGCCAGCGCCTTCTACGGCCCATTCCGCGAGGCCGCCGACTCCGCCCCGCAGTTTGGCGACCGCCGCAGCTATCAGATGGACGGCGCGAACCTTCGTGAGGCCATGCGCGAGATCGATCTCGACATCGCCGAGGGCGCGGACCTGCTGCTGATGAAGCCCGCCGGGCCGTATCTGGATGTGATCCGCGCGGCCCGCGAGCGTTTCGAGCTGCCCATGGGCGCCTACCAGGTCTCCGGCGAGTACTCCATGCTGCATGCCGCCTTTGCCCGCGGATGGCTGGAACCGGAGCGCGCGATGATGGAGTCGCTGCTCTCCATCCGCCGCGCCGGCGCGGACTTCATCGTCACCTACTTCGCCAAAGACGCCGCCCCGCTCCTCGGCTAAGACCCCGTCTTCCCTGCAGCAAGAAACCCCGGCCGCAGCCGGGGTCTCTTGCATTCCCGTGTTAGAACGTCAGGCTCAGCGACATCTGGATCTGCCGTGGGCTGCCGATGGTGTGCGTCACCACGCCCAGGTCGTACGGGCAGTTGTAGAAGCTGTCCGGCACGCTGGCCTGGCCGCTGGCTGAGCATGTGCCGGGCTGCACCGGGGTACCGGTCACGGGCACGTTGTCGTAGTACTGGTTCTGCGAGACCTCGTTGCCCGGCACGTCGAAGCTCGCCGAGTTGGTGAGGTTGTAGACGTCGAAGGTGTACTTCAGCGTGTAGCGCTCCGTCAGTGCCGCCGTCTTGATCAGGCTTGCGTCGGCGCGCTTCTGGAATGCCTGGCGGAAGATGTTGCGCTGGCCGGACGTGAAGCCGGTCTCAAAGGGATCGTTGGAGGGAATGCCGTAGTCGGGGGAGCCGGCGGGCAGGATGGGCAGGGTGAAGCAGTTGGCCTTCAGGGCCGTGTCGCCGAAGGCTCCGGACTTGCCGGTAAGCGCGTTCTTGGGGGTGCATCCGGGGGCCAGCGGCACAATGGGGTTGGTGATGCCGTCGGCGGTGGAGTAGTAGACGCTGCCGATGGCGCCCGAGTAATCGATGACGGAGTAAGGCTGGCCGCTCTGCAGCACGGTCAGGCCCACCAGCGACCATCCGTTCGCGATGTCGCCCATCAGGGAGTGGCCCTTGACGAGGTCGGGCATCCGGAAGACGTAGCTGAAGTTCAGCACGTGGGTGCGGTCGAAGTCGGCGGAGGCATAGCCGTCGCGGAGGTTCAGGGGATTGTTGCCGTTGTAGAAGAGGCCAAGGCCGGACTGCTCATCGAGCGCATGGGAGTAGGTATAGGAGACGCCAACCTGGATCCCGTGGCTCATGCGCTTGTCCAGGTGCGCGGTGAGCGCGTTATAAGCGTTGATGCCCGCGGCCTTGTAGTCAATGGACTCGGCCGCGTAGCCGATGTAGGGCACGCGGAGGTCGACGTTGCCGCCCTCATAGTTGAGCAGGTAGGGCTTGCCGTTGGGCAGGTTGATGGGGCCCGCGTAGTTGGGGTAGGAGACCTGGTACCCGTAGCTGTAGATCTGCTGGTAGGGCGTGCCCGCGAGCGCCGGCTTGGAGGCGGTTGCGAAGTTGGGCTGATTGAAGGGGACGGGGACGACCTGGTGGCGGCCGAGGTTGCCGGTATAGCCAACCTCTATGGCGAGGTCGTTGCGTGGCTGCCACTGGATGTCCAGCGTGTAGTTGTAGGTGTAGGGCAGCTTGTTGCCGCGGTCGTAGACGCCCAGAGAGATGGGCTGCCCGTCATTGATGACGCCGGGCATTCCGGTGCCGGTGTTCACAATGCTGTATGCGTTCGGCAGATAGGCGTTCAGGTCGGAAGACTTGGGATTGCTGGGTCCCGCAATGGGCGCGCTGCCGTAGGGGTTCTCCAGATTGCCCTCGGCGTCGGACCCGCCGCAGGTGGGGATGTAGCCGTCATAGAAGAAGAGCGAGCTGCTGGGGCAGGTCTGCGCATTGACGAAGGGAAGCTGCTGGTTGACGCCGAAGGGACCGCCGGTGACGGTGCCGATGGCGTAGCCGGGGGAGAAGTAGCTGAAGAGCTCGCCGCGGTCATAGTACATGCCGCCGCCCGCGCGGACGACCACCGTGTTATGGAACATGCCGGGTTGCCACGCCGCGCCGATGCGGGGAGCGATGCCCCACTGGCGGCCGGTGAGGGTCGTCGGGCTGACGCCTGAAGTGCCGTTGGAGTTGTTGCCGGCGATGATGAGACCGGAGTTGACGATGGTGTCCGCGGAGGCGTTGTAGCTGTAGAGGCTGGGCTCGAAGTTGAAGATGCGGCCGTATTTCTCCGTCAGGCCGCCGTCCCAGTCATAACGCAGCCCGGCGGTGAGGGAGAGCGTGGGAGTGATCTGGAACTTGTCCTGCACATAGGAGCCGAGCTGGTTGGCGCGGTAGTAGCGGCTGGCGTTTCCGCGGAGAAAGCTCGAGACGTAGAAGCCGGTGGCGGAGCTGCCCGGCGTGACCAGTCCCTGCGCGAAGGCGCTGAAGTCATCGGCTGCGACGGTGCCTTTGCCGGTGCGCTTGTCGATCGTGTTCAGCTGGGTATAGCTGTAGCTGACGCCGAATTCGACGGTGTGGCGGCCAAGGGTCCAGATGGCCTGGCCCGAGGGCTGCCAGCGGTTCTGGAAGGCGCCGGTGTTGGGGCTCTGGCCCTCGGCGTTGGGGCCGATATTCAGGATGCCCGTGGAGACGCCCGCGTCCTCGCCAACATTGCCGAGTACGCCGTAGATCGAGACTCCGGGAAAGTAGGAGGAGCCGAACTGATTGATGGCGCCCGTGCCGTAAGTCCCGCCCGGGATGGCGCTGGGGCCGAACGGCTGCTCGTTGTCTGTCCACGTCTTTTCGCGCAGGAAGCCGAAGGTCTGCTGGGTGGAGAGGTTGGGCTTGACGAGATACGTGTTGACGATGGAGGCCACCTGCGCGCCGGAGTCCAGATGCTGGGTGAAGCCCGGGACGCTTGAGAAGGCGTAGGGCGCCAGCGTGGGGTCGTGCTGGTAGTAGTACTTCAACGCCAGGGTGTCCTTGCCGGTGGCGTTGTAGTCGAGGTTGGCCACGCCCATGTCCGCCTTGAAGCGGCCGGTGCCGGGAATAAATGCGTCGAACTGCTGCGCTCCGCCCAGTGAGGACGAGCTGGTGTCATTGGGCACAAGCCACTTGCCGGGTTCACCGGCGATGGCCGGAGAGTTGAGCAGTTGGAGGACCGTCGTGTCGATGTCCGATGGCGCGAGCGAGGTGCCGAAGGAATTGTTGACGATGGCGGCCAGCCCGGCAGGGTTGCGGTTGGTGTCGGAGAGGCCGACCGGAACATCCAGGAAGCTGGCGCCGATCTCCTGGTCCGAGACATGCAGATGTTGGTAGGCGACGTAACCGAAGAGCTTGTTCTTAATGATGGGGCCGCCCGCTGTGCCGCCGAGAATATAGCGGTGAAGCTGCGGGTTCTTCATCGAGTCCGGGACGTCGGCGTCCTGCTTGAAGAAGAAGGGGGCGGCGTTGATCCAGTTGGTGCCGCGGTGGGCGTAGAGCGAGCCGTGCAGGGTGTTGGTCCCGGTGCTGGTGGTCATGTCGATGTGCGCGCCGGAGGTGGAACCCTGCGAGGCATCGTACATGGAGGCGTTGACCCGGACCTCTTCGACAGTCTCCGGAGCGGGCGTCGGGATGGCGTTGCCGATCGAGAGATAGACCGAGGCCGTGGTCTGGATGACGCCGGCGGCGCCGGTGCTCGTGGAGGCGCCGGTAGAGTTGATCACGCGGGCGGAGGCGACCTGGCTGGTGCTCTTGCCGTTGAAGAGGTTGGAGGCGTCGACGCCGTTGAGGCTGAAGCTGTTGGAGGTGTCGCGCTGGCCGTTGGCCCAGATGGGCGCGTTGCCGAGGCCGCTCAGTGTGCCGGTGCCGCCGGGCAGCTCTGCGTTGACGCCCGGGGAGAGGATGGCGACCCCGGTGAAGCTTCCCGTGGGCAGCGGTACGGACTGGATCTGGCTCTTGTCGAGCACGTAGCCGTTGGTGGTGTCCACCGCGTTCATCAGCGGAGTGGCGTTGACGGTGACGGTGTTGGAGACCGTGCCCACCGCAAGAGTTACGTTGAGCGTCGCGGTGCGGTCCGACTGAATGGAAATCCCGGGCGTGGCCTGGGACTGGAAGCCGTCATGGGAGACGGTGAGGCTGTAGCGGCCGATCGGGAGGTCGACGAAGCTGTAGTAGCCGTTGGAGCCGGAGGTCTGGACGCGCTTGAGGCCGGTCTGGTCGTTGAGGATGGAGACGGTGGCGCCGGAGAGGGTGGCCCCCTGCGGGTCCATAACCACGCCGGTGATGCCGCCGGTGGTCTGCTGCGCGCGGGCGCCGGCAACCAGTGAAAGGACGAACAAAAGGGCTGCCGTGATGCGGATCGACGTGTGCCTGAACATATGCGTTCTTCCTCCAGAAGATAGTGCTTGGCCCTCACCCGCGCTGTTTGCTGGATGGGACCTTGTCGGCCGGCGCGCTGGGCGCTCGCGTAGAACGTTTCACGAAAAAGGAAAAGAGACTTAAATCTCGCAAATAGGAGATGAAGAACTCATAAAGATTTGCCGGGAAATATCTGAATCGGCTGAATCCGGTGGCCCGGATCGCCAATGCAGGCCGCAGGGAAACGTGGGCCGGCCGGGCATCGCCCCTTATGCCGCCGCTCCGTCACTCATTTATAACCGTCCAACCTAAGTCCCGAAGCGCTCCGCCGCGCGCGCCCGCGCCTTGGCGGCCTCTTCTTCGCGGTTCTTTGGCGGCGCATGCGTCTCCAGCGAGAACAACAGGCGCGCGGAGATGGCCGCGACCTCTTCCACTGCCTGCTCAAACGCTGCCTCGTTCGCCTGGGACGGCTTATTGAAGCCGGTGATCTTGCGCACGAACTGCAGCGAGGCCGCCTTGATCTCGTCGTCAGTGACCGGCGGATCGAAGTTGAAGAGGGTCTTGATGTTCCGGCACATGTCGGCGCTGTCCTCCCGCTGACGCCATGCTACCGGATGCCGGCCAGCTTATGGCTCTGCACGCTCAGCCGCCACTGCGGGTGCTCCATGCAGTAACGGATCGCCAGCTCCGTATGCCGCATGCGTGCGGCATCATCTTCCAGGTGCCCTCGGTCCATCGGCGACAGGAAAAAATGCCGAAACGCGAGCCCCGCAAACTCCTCCGGCTGCGCCTCTTTCTGCGGATAGACCAGCTTCAGCTCGTCACCGGTCGTCTGCACCAGCTGCGCGCCGGCCTTGGGGCTGACGCAGATCCAGTCGATACCCGCCGGGGCCGCGAGGGTGCCGTTCGTCTCGATGGCGATCTCAAAGCCGCGCTCGTGCAGCGCGTCGATGAGCGCCGGGTCGAGCTGCAACAGCGGCTCGCCGCCTGTGCAGACGACAAACTTCTTTGCCGTCGAAGAGTCCGTGCTCGGCGGCCAGGTTGCATCAATCCGCGCCGCCAGCTCCTCCGCCGACTCAAATCGCCCGCCATCCGGCCCCGTCCCCACAAAATCCGTATCGCAGAACCGGCATACCGCCGTCGCGCGGTCCTGCTCGCGCCCGGACCACAGGTTGCACCCCGCAAAGCGGCAGAACACCGCCGCGCGCCCCGCCTGCGCGCCCTCACCTTGCAGCGTGTAGAAGATCTCTTTGACCGTGTAACTCAACGCGGCCGCTCCGCTGACTTGCTGACTGGCTGACTCGCTTCTGCCTGATAACTGAGCGGGTCCCGGATGCCGTTCTCTCTGAATCCCTTCTGGCGCAGCAGGCACGAGTCGCAGCGCCCGCAGGGCTCTCCCTTGGGCGACGGGTCGTAGCAGGAGGACGTCAGGCCATAGTCGACTCCCAGCGCCAGCCCGCGCTCGATGATCTGCGCCTTGGTGAGTGTCAGCAGCGGCGTGTGGATCTTCAGCCTCTGCGTTCCTTCCACACCGGCCTTGGTCGCAAGGTTCGCCAGCCGCTCGAAGGCGGCGATAAACTCCGGGCGGCAGTCCGGATAGCCGCTGTAGTCCAGCGCGTTCACGCCGATAAAGATGTCGCTCGAGCCCAGCACCTCCGCCCACGCCAGCGCAAACGAAAGAAAGATCGTGTTCCGCGCCGGCACATACGTAATCGGAATCTCTTCCGCCGACATCTCTTCTGCGGTGCGGTCCTTGGGCACGGCGATGTCCGAGGTAAGCGCCGAGCCGCCGAAGGCGCGCAGGTCAATCGCTGCGGTGCGGTGCTCGATCGCCCCAAGTGCCGCGGCCACGCGTCGGGCGCATTCCAGCTCCCAGGCATGGCGCTGCCCGTAAGCGAACGAGAGCGCGTAGGCATCGAAGCCCTGATCGCGCGCAATGGCGAGCACGGTGGCGGAGTCGAGGCCGCCGCTGAGGAGGACGACGGCTTTGGGATTAGGCTCGGGCATCGATTCAGTCCGCGCAGGATGCGCTGAACTAATCGTAGTGCTTTCGGGAAGTATTTGTTGTCCTGCGATCAGCTTGCCGCTGCCGGAGCTGCTGCGCCGCGCCCGCCGCCGCGTCGGCCGCCTGTGCCTCGCTGCCCACCTGGACGCTGTTCGGTCGAGGGAATGTCAATCATCGGATTGGATTTCACCCACTCCTTCGGCAGGTAGTCCGGCCCGACCGACTCTTCCACGAAGCGCAGCGACTCGTTATACAGCTCGTGCATCAGCGAGCGCGGGTTACCCAGGGCAGGGGCGCGCGAACCTCGTTGCCCCGGTTTGCCCAGCTCGCCCAGCGTCACGCGATACATGCTGAGCTTCTGCGAGGGATCGTACTGGAAGAGCTTCGGCGCCTCCGCCTCGATGAGGTCGTACGCCTCGGCAAGCTCCTTCATCTGCTTCGGATCGGTGGTCAGCTTGGCGGCCAGCGCGCGCAGGTAGCGGAAGCGCCACAGGCTCAGGTCCAGCGTCGTGTTGCAGACGGCAAAGTGCCGGAACCAGTCGAAGCGGGTGGCGATCTCCGAGGCCTGCGCCTCGGTGAGGTGCGGCTTGGCCTCGGCAAAGGCGGCGGCCATCTCGTCGATCCTGCCCATGCAGTCCGCCTTCTGCTTCACCATGCGGTCGATGTTCTCCAGCGTCGGCTCCAGATACGCCGCGAACTCGGGCAGATAGTAGCGGTTCGTGTAGCGCAGCAGCGTCTCGCGCCGCGCGATGTTGCCGGCAAAGTCTGCATTGGTGGAGGAGCCGTGGCCCAGCGGGCACCAGCACCAGGTGCAGGCGTCCTCGCTGGCGCGCATAAAGCGCACCATGGCGGGGGCGGCCGCCGCACCGTAGACATCGGTCGCCCACTCATGCCACATTGTGGCGAGGTCCACGTTGATGTTCCACGTCAGCTCGCGCCACGCGTAGATGCAGTTGCTATTAAGGATGTCGGCGAAGATGTCGAAGCTGGCCGGCTGATTCGTCCCGCCCGCATGCATCTGCACTCCGCCGTCCGGGCCGGTGAGGGCGAGCGCCTTCTTCATCGTCTCGGCGGTGTAGTTGACGGTCGAGGCCGGGAAGTACTGCCGCCCGATGAACTGCCCCACCTGCTGATACTCCACCATCTCGATGTGCGGCTTGCAGTGGCCCAGCAGCGTGGTGAAGCGTGCGTTGGGCTCGCAGTCCGAGTGGTAGATCTTCGTCTGCATGATGATCTCGGCCGGCGTGTTCTTGATCACCTGCGACCACAGCTCCGGATGGCTCATACCGAACTGCCCGTAGCCGGGCGCGTGCACGTAGTTGGGCCCAAGCCAGTGCGGGCAGCCGGAGGACCAGGTGCGCATGTGGAGCTTCATGCCCATGGGCTTCAGCACGGTGTAATAGTGCGAGATGAAGGCCTGCAGCTCATTCGGAAACTTGTCCAGGCCGTCGGCCTTGCACCGCGGGTCCTGACAGAAGGCGGAGTAGTTGTCCCAGAACGTCGCGGAGATGCCATCGGCGCCGGTCTGCTCGGCCCACTCGCGCACGTACTCATCCAGCACCTTCCACGTCAGCGGGTCCGACGGGCACAGTGCGGCGCTCTCATGCGAGTTGGGCATCGGCGTGCCCTTGGCCGAGGGATACACCTTGCAGGTGGCGGCATACAGCGCCGGCGCCCACGTCTCAAAGTTCACGCCATAGGGCAACAGCGCGTACACCTCCACATCGGCGTCGCGGAACTCCTTCACTCGTGCCGCGTTCTCCTCCTTGTGGCGCCGCCCGGCGTCGGCAAGACTCTTCTGGTCCGCAGCGCTGAGTGCGTTGAAGACGTCGGGCACATTCTGCAACGCCGGCGAGCCGGGCAGGTTGGCAATGAAGAAGTTGGCGCCAAAGATCGCCGCCTGGTCCGCCACGGGATAGTCCGGGTGCCACGTGGCGTTGCGCAGCGCGAACTCGGGAGCGCGATGGTAGGCGGCTGTGCGAGCCACGGCCCAGTGATGAGGCTCGCCGGCAGCGAAGAGCACGCTGCGCGGACGCGCTCCCCACACAACAATGCCGCCGGTATAGGTCACGGTGTAGCCGTCGCGCTTCGGTGCATCGATCGCGGGAAGGCGGCCATCCTTGGCAAGCGCGAGCACAATCGCCCCACGCGCCGCCTTCGGCACTCCCTCATACGTCGCAATCGCAGACTCGTCCAGCTTCAGCCGCTTGGCCAGGATCTTCGACGCAGACTGGATCGCCGGGTGCGCATCCGCCGCCACCAGAATCTTCGTCACGCCCGCCGACGCTGCCTGCATCGCCGCGTGATCGCTCTCCGGCACCAGCTTCGACACCATGCCCGCAAACCCTCCCGGCGCGATCGTCGCTCCGGCTGTGGCAAGGCCCGCGACACGGAGAAAGTCGCGGCGCGATGTGGACGCGGCAGGGTAGAGATAGCGCAGCGGATCGGTTTCACTGAGTGAATTGTTTGCCAAAAGGAACCTCCTTGCCTGCGGAGGCCATCCTAGTAGCGCGGAATTTGTCCCGTCAAACGGCGCGCGGCGTTCGGATCACGGCCACGGCCCAGCCAATGAAGGTGAGCACCAGGAACGGATAGGCAACCGAAGGCAGTGGTTTGGTGAGCTGCGTGACCGGAGCCCCGGCGAAGATCTCAATGGACGTAGCGGCGAAGAGCGCCGCCCCGATGAGTCCGGCAATGCGCGTCCAGAGGGCGAACTCCCTGGGTGCGCACGTCATGGCCAGCGCCGCGGCCCAGAGTGCGGTTCCTCCGGCGAAGGTGGGCACGCTGACGATCAGATCGCCTGCGGTGCCGCCCAGCATGATGCTCTCGCCGATGGCATAGACCAGGAAACCGGCTGCGATGCCGTCCTTGCCGCTGCGGAAGTAGTGCAGGGCAAGGATGGTAGTGGCCACGATGAGCCCCGTGCCGTCAATGGCCCAGAGCACCGCGCGCAGGTGGTCTCCAGCCACGAAGGTCCCGGCCATGCCCAGTGCGGCGCCGAGCGCGAGTCCCGTCAAAACGACCGTCTTCTGTCGTGCTTGCATGCGTTATTCCTTGCTGGCCCAGGCAACGACGACTCCATCGTCCAGGGTGATGTCGATCTCCGGGCTGCGGTAGCTCCACAGCTGCCGGTGGCGCGTATAGAGCATCTGGTCCTCGACGCGGCGCGGCTGGCCGAGCGCGTCGCGCAGTTGCTCATCGGTCTGGCCCTGCCAGTACTGGCCGCTGAGGATGCGCTGCACGAGGGTGTCGTCGTGATACTTCTCCCGCAGCCGGCCGAGACGCCGCGCCCGAAGCTGGCTCCGGCTGAAGCTGATGCCTACAGTTGCGGCAATCAGGCCGACGAAGAATATAGCGGGTGCGATGCTGTGGGCGAACCACTCTGCGCCAACTACGACAATTGCGAGCAGGATTGCAAGGCTTACAAGTGGGAGATCGCCCCCACTCCTTCGCAGTACCATGCCGTCTCCAGGGAAGGTTAAGTCGGTGTGGAAAGTCGTGATGAGAGGACTATGCAACGGAGCAGCTATATCTTGCAAGAATTTTCATGACACGAAGCGGGAAAGGCAAATAAAAGGCGAATATAATTACACTACGCAGGAGGATCTCTCGTGCCGGACGTGCTGCAACCCGACCGCTTTGGCTTCCTGCACATCGACCTGAACAGCTTCTTTGCGTCTGTGGAGCAGCAGCTGCACCCGGAGTACCGCAACCGGCCGCTGGCGGTGGTTCCCACCAAAGCTGACACCACGTGCTGCATCGCCGCCAGCTACGAGGCCAAGACCCTCGGCATCAAGACCGGCACGCAGGTCGGCGAAGCCAAACGCATCTGCCCGGAGATCGTCCTCATCGAGGGCAATCACTCCGTCTACGCGGAGTTTTCCCACAAGATTTCCGAGGCCGTGGAGCGATGCTGCCCCGTCGCGCACACGCCCTCCATCGACGAGATGGTCTGCCAGCTGATGGGCCGCGAGCAGGAGCCGCCCCGCGCCCGCGCCATCTCACTCGCCATCAAGCAGGCCATCAAGGACGACGTGGGCGAGACCCTCCGCTGCTCCATCGGCATGGCGCCCAACCGCTACCTGGCGAAGATCGCCAGCGACATGCAGAAGCCCGACGGGCTCATCGGCCTGCTGCCCTCGCAGTTGCCGCGCGCCATCGCGCACCTCGAGCTGCGCGACCTGCCCGGCGTCGGCGCAAGGACCGAGGTGCGGCTGAATGCGAAGGGCATCACCACGATGAAGCAGCTGCTGGCGCTGGACCGCAACGGCATGCACGCCCTCTGGAACTCCGTCTGGGGCGACCGCCTCTACCACTGGCTGCGCGGCGCGGCGACGGGAGACGACGGCGCTCCGGCGGCGTCAGAGATCCAGAAGTCCCTCGGCCACTCGCACGTGATGGCCCCGGAGCACCGCACGCCCGAAGGCTCCTGGGCCGTCGCGCACAAGCTGCTGCACAAGGCGGCGATGCGGCTGCGCATGGAGCACTTCTACGCCGCATCCATGAGCGTGACCGTCCGCTATGCGCTGACACGCGAACAGGCAGCCGCGGCGAAGAGGTCGAAGAAGCACTTCAGCGGGATCCGGCACTCGGGCTGGGGCATGGAGGCGCGCTTCTCCCCCTGCCAGGACACGCTGACGCTGCTGAACATTCTGCGCAGCCTGTGGGCAAAGCGGCCGGAGGGCCCCGAGTTCCAGCGCCCCTTCTTCGTCGGCGTCACCATGCACTCGCTCATCCCCGAAAGCGAGATGCAGGCCTCCCTCTTCGCCGACCCCGGCAACCGCGCCGAGCTCGCCGCCACCATGGACAAGCTCAACCTCAAGTACGGCCACACCACGCTGCACTTCGCCGGCATGCTGCCCGCACGTGAGTCCGCACCCACCCGCATCGCCTTCACCCAGATCCCGGTGCAGTACGGCGTCGACTATATGTAGCGGCTGTTTGTCATTCCGAGCGGCATCGCCGCGTAGGAATCTGCCGGGTGCCGGGTGCCCCATCCAAGCTCCGCTTGGGTGGGTTGTCTTTGCTTTTGCCGTCATCCCGAGCGCAGCGAAGGACCCCTGTAGTTGCAGCTGCCGTTGCCTTGCTTAAGGGCACGGCTTCAGCCGTGCCGTACACATGCATCTAGCGAAGGGCGGCTTTAGCCGCTGAGGTCATTCCTCCTGCCGGGTGCCGGGTGCCCCATCCAAGCTCCGCTTGGGTGGGTTGTCTTTGCTTTTGCCGTCATCCTGAGCGCAGCGAAGGACCCCTGCCCCATCTCGCGCTGCGTGAGAAGGGCCTTTCACTCCCCCAGCTCTGCCTTCGTCAGTCCTTCCATCTCCGGCACCCCGCTTCCGTCCACATCAAACACGATCACCTCGTTCTCGCCCTGCTTCAGCCACGGCCCCGGAACATACAGCGTCCTCTGCGGGCCAATGTTCCAGAACCGTCCCATCGCATGCCCGTTCACCCATAACTCCCCTTTGCCCAGCCCGCTCGTATCCAGAAACGTATCGCCCACCGCACTCACCGCAAAATGCCCGCGATAAAAACACGGCCCGCTGCACGCCCCCTTCGCAAACTTCAACGACGCCACATCCGTCATCGGCAGCGGATATATCTCCCACTTCACAGGCCCACCACTCGCCGGTGCCTTGTACCCCACGATCCCCTTGCGATCATGCAGCAGCTGGTGTGAATAGTTGATGCGGCCCATGTTCTCCACAAGTACGTCGAGCCGGTGCGATGCGGCCGTCGCAGCCGGATCCGAGATCTCGCCGCGGAAGGAGACATCGCGCAGGCGCCGGTCGAAGGCAGGGCCGGGTGCCGGCTCGCCGTCAAAATACATCTGCGCATAGTCGTGGATGGTGAGCTCCCCGGTCCGCGCGGCGAACTTCGCCCGATACAAAATCCACCCATAACTCTGCCCGAGGTCCTCCATCGTCAGCGGACGATCGCTCTCGATCGGCTTCGGCAGCGAATCCCACAGCGACACAGATTCGTTCAGCTTGAACCTCGCCACCGCAATCGGCGCCGCGACCTCCGGCACTGGAGGCGGCGTCACTCCCGTCGCCTTCGTAATTACCTCGCGAAATGCATAGAACTTCGCCGTCGGCCTGCCGCTCTCGTCCAGAGCTGCGTCGTAGTCGTAGCTCGTCACGTCCGGCTCATAGGGCTTGGTCACATCATTCGAGTTCGCGCCGTTCATCCAGCCGAAGTCCGTCCCGCCATGAAACATGTAGATCGACACCGACGCGCCCTGCGCCAGCTCCCACGCCAGGTTCGCCGCCTGTGCGGCAGTGTTGGTGTGCGCATGCGGGCCGCCCCAGTGATCGAACCATCCCGCCCAGAACTCCGAGTTGAACAGCGGATTGTCCGGCCGCTCCGTCTTCAGCGTCGCAAACGCCTTCTGCGCCTCGCCCGGCTTGTTGCCGTCGAAGTTGATGCCGACCGGAAGCTCCGGCAGCGATCCATTCGGTACATCCTTCGGCCCGTCCGCCGTGTAGAGCTGCGCCTTGGTGAAGCCCGCATCCATCAGAGCGCGTTTATTCGCCTCCATGTAGGCATGGTCGCTGCCGAAGCTGCCGTACTCGTTCTCCACCTGCACCAGCAGGATGGGACCGCCGTTCCCCACCTGCAGCGGCGCCAGCTCCTGGCCCAGGCGCTTCAGCCAGCGCGTCGCCGGCTGCATGAACTTTGGATCGCTCGAGCGCACCACCGTCGCCGGGTCCTTCTCGAGCCACGCCGGATAACCGCCGAACTCCCACTCCGCGCACACGTACGGCCCTGGCCGCAGGATGACCCACAACCCCTCCTGCTGCGCCTCGCGGATGAACTCCGCAACATCGTTGTTGCCGGAGAAGTCGTACACGCCGGGCCTGGGCTCATGCTCGTTCCAGAAGACATACGTGGTGATGGCGTTGAGGCCCATCGCACGTGCCATCTTCAGCCGCGCGCGCCAGTATTCGCGAGGAATGCGCGGGTAGTGCATCTCGCCGGAGATAATGCGGAAGGGTTTGCCGTCGAGCAGAAACTGATTGCCCCGCACGACGAAGGTATGCGTCCGTCCGTCGGGCATCGGTTGTGGGGCGGGAGTGCCGGTCTGTGCGAGAGAGGCCGCAGAGAGCAGTGCGATGGCGGGAAAAAGAAGATGGCGGCGCAGATTCACGCCGCCCATCTTATCGCAGGGAAAAACAACGATTACTCGGTGATCAGGATCGGCGCCTGCCAGAACGCAGTCTTCTGCGCGCCGGGGTCCAGCACCGTCACCTGGCAGTCGTACTTGCCGGCGGCGAGCTGGTTGAGGCCGATGCTGAAGTTGATTGCCGCAGTGTGCAGCCGGTTGTCCGCCGAGGGCATCACCTCTTCCGGTTGCGTCTCAAAGACCTTCTTGCCTCCGCGATAGAACGTGACGAAGGCGACAAGAGGTTGTGCTGTGGGAGGCGCTGCCGCCGGGGCCGAGGCTGCTGCAGCCGTGCCGCCGGAGGTCGGGGTCGATGGTCCGGAGGCCGTCGGCAGCTGCTGGTAGGCCTGCAGGTAGACGTAGAGCGTGCCGTTCTTATTGAAGACGCGCGTGACGCTGGGGATCAGCTTGACTCCGTCCTGGACCAGCGGGTCCGCCGCATTGTCCTTGGCCTGCTCCTTGCCTTTCGTGGCGTTGTAGACCGCATCGTTCATGTTCTTGCGCTCACTGGAGAGCACCACGGAGCTGATGGCGACCTGGTTGGTGACCTTGTTCAGGTTGGGAATGATGAACGAGGTCTGGAAGGTGCCGATATGGCCCGTTACGTCGTCGCGCGCCAGCACCTTGATGGTGAATTTGCCGGGCAGCTCCGTGTAGCCGGAGGAATACTCGATCGGCACCTTCGCCCACTGTTCCGCCGTCGCATCGTTTAGTTTGAAGCTGGCATGGTCGCGGATGTTGTTCACGGTCGTCCCGCCGTAATCGTCCTTCACCTCACCGACGAAATCGATGGTAGCCACCTGCGCGCCGCGCTTCTTCGCCAGCGCCAGTTCGCTGCCGGGGATCTTCATCATTACCGGCAACCAGTACTCGGCGCGGTTCAGCTGGAAGTAATTCAACTCCAGGCCGATGGTGAGGTCGGTGACGGGATCGCCCATCATCAGAGCGTCCTCCAGTTGTCGCTCCTTGTCCGCACCGTTGAAGTTGCCCCAGGTCTTGCCGGCATAGTAGCCCTGCCGGAAGTCGAGCTTGGCATCGACCGTCGGCGGATTCACCGTCACCTTGATCTTGCGGAACTTCCCGTCGAGGGTGTGGTTGCTGGTGTAGTAGCCGAGGATGTAGTAGTCCGAGAGGGCATGCTGCACCTGGACAATGCCTTGTGTCAGGTCGTTGTTGTCCAGAAACGCCTTGCCGCCGGTGTCGGTCGCCAGCGCATAGAGCGTGTCCTGCGAGCGCTGGAAGTTCGACATGCCTGCGTTGATCGAGCCGCCGGTATACATCGCCTGTCCGCCGGGAGAGCCGTGGGTGGCATCGCCCATCGGGGCCATTGCGACGAGGCCGCGCGCGTCGCTCGCGTTGAGGACAACGCCGGCCTTGATGGCTGCATCTTCCGTCGCCTTCAACTGCGCCTGGTTGTCCAGCCCGTTCAGGTTCAGCCCGCTGGCGAAGTAGATCAGCTCCTTCTTCTCGTTCAGGTGCGCCAGCGATTCGGCCGCCGTCTGCAGCGCGGAGAGCTGGCGGTCCGTGGTGAAGATGTTGAACTCGCCATCGTCCTGGCCGAAGGCAGCGCCGGTGTCCGCGCTGGAGTCATCGCTGACCGAGTCGGTATCGCCCTGGCCTTCGCCGACGATCATCGTCTCCAGGATGGAGAGCAGGCGATTGCGGTCGTCGGTAAAGTCCTGCAATACATCCACGGAACCGCCCTGGTAGCGCATCACTGAGATCAGGTCCGCGGTCGTCATGTTCTGCCGGACAAACTTTTCCGCCGCGCCCAGCGCGCGCATCTGGTCGGCGGGCGGCATAGTGGACATGTCGAAAT
>DASZPF010000012.1:0-38921 GCA_035550395.1 Acidobacteriaceae bacterium | reverse complement strand
GAGGACCCGGAGGATAAAGCGGAAGACCGCGGAGGCCTCCTCGGGAGTCATAGTGGTGGCAGCTGAGGAGGTTGGGGCCGCGGGAGCGGGCATGTAGCCGGGCAAAGCAGAGGGTTTCGTCATCTGCGCGACATCGGCCGCCTGCTGCTCGAGTCGGCGACGCTCCTCTTCCTGACGGATCATGTTTCCGCGCGACCAATCCGCCCAGTCGGAGCCGTTGCCGGTGTAGGTATTCTCCTGGAGACCGCGGCTGAATGCGTCATTGTTGGACATGGAAGATCCTCTGACTGTTTGGTTATGTATGGAACGTGTCTTAAGGGTACGCGGTGGGAAGCCAGGTGGGCAACGGTTTCCGATCTCCAAGCCAGTCTGGTCGCGATGCGCGAGCTGGATTGAAGGGGAGGCGGCCTAGCGGCGGGTGGTGGCGCGGCGAGGCGGAGGGACACGAGTGGCGTTGAGGGTGAGGTCGGGGGCGGCGAGCTGACGGCGGCACTCGCGGGTGATGAGATCGAGAGCGACGGGGTCGAGCGGGCGGGCGGCCTGGTAGACGACGTTGAGGACGATACCTTCGGTGCCGAACTGAAGGCTGTAGCTCTGCAAGGGCGGGTCGGCCGGCCAGACGGACTGGATGACGGGTGTGACGCGGGGAATGAGAGCCTGGTCGATCTCCGGGATGGTCTGCTCGACGGGTTTGGGCGGCGACGGAGGCGGCTGGCTGAGGCGTGCGGTGAGCTCGGCCAGCTCACTCTGGCTGGCGACGGTAGAGACGGAGATGGAGGCGTGCTGGCCGGAGCGGCGCTCGATCTCCTTTTCGGCCTGGTCGATCTTGGCCGGAGCCAGGGGTTGGGTGGCGATGAGGCGGATGGCGACGTCGCCGCGGCCGATCTCGATCTGCTGGGAGACGAGGGCGCCGGGGGGCAGGAGGTTTTTGACGACGTCCTGGACGGCTGCGCGGACGACAGCCTCCCCGGCGAGCTGCATGAAGGCGGTACGCAGCGGCACAGCGATGAACGCAAGCAGAATGACGAGGGTGAGGATGCGCCAGCGGAGCTGTCCACCGTTGGCCACGGCGCGTGCAAATGGGCTATGTGCGAGCCTCCGCGCGAGGACCTCGGACTCACGCGAGGAGACCATCTCGGCGTTGAGCTCCGGTGAGTTCATTCCGACGAGGAGGAAGACGGCGAAGGCGCTGGCGACGATGGCGACGAGGTTGGTGAGGAAGAGGAGGCCTGCGCCACCGATGATCTGGCGGTTGAACCCGCTGCCGACGCCGAAGCCCATGGTGCAGAGTGGGGGCATGAGGGCAACAGCGATGGCCACTCCCGGGAGGGTAGTGATGCCTCCGCCGGTGCCGGCGCGGCAGACAGCCACCGATCCTGCGAGACCAGAGAAAAGGGCAATGCCGAGATCGAGGAGGTTGGGGTTGATGCGGGCAAGGACTTCCGCGGTGACGGAGTGGAAGGGCAGCAGCCATACGATGATGGCCGAAAGCGCGACGGCGAGCCCGATGCTGGCGATGAGGTTGGCGATGGCCTTGATGGCGAGGTAAAGATCCCCGGCGGCGAGGGCCAGTCCCGTGGCCATGATGGGCGACATGAGGGGAGAGATGAGCATGGCGCCAATAATGACGGCGGGGCTGTTGAGGACGAGGCCGAGGGCGGCAATGCCGGCTGAGAAGACAATCTCCAGCCAGTAGGCGGGGCTGGAGAAGTCTGCGCCCTGGTAGATCTGGGCGTAGATGGCGGGGCGCTGCTCGGGATTCATGCGGAGCCAGCGCTGGAGATGCGTAGTGTGTGCGGGGACGGTTACCGGCGTTCCTGTGGCCATGCGCGTGGCTCCGCTTGGAGTTCGGGTACGGCTGGGCGGCCCGAGGCAGCCGATTTTACTTTATGCGGGCGAGAGCGGGGCATCGGTCGGCAGTGCCGACTGTTGCTGCGCAGGAGCAGGGATGCGCTCGGCCTCGTTGAGCAGATTGCGCAGGAGGGCGAGACGATCGCAGGTGAAGTCCGTGGCCCCAGAGGGATGGAGAGACTGGGCGAGGGTGCTGGCCTCACGCCAGGCGGCCTCAGAGCCGTTGGCGCGGGGGCGGAGGTTGTGTCCGGACTGCGCGAAGAGGGACTGAGATGCAGGCTGGGGAGTGGCCTGGGGCTGATTGTGAGCGGGGAGTTCAGACTGGCCTTCAATCCAGGCGAGCGCAGCTGCGGCCAGCCAGTAGTCGAGGGAGTCGTGACTGCGGTTGCGGTTGTCGATACGATCCCACCAGTGGCGGGCGGATGCAGCAGAGCGCCGATAGATGGCGCTGAACCAGACTAGAGCGGCGAGGAACCGGGACGGGACACGCATGGAGTAATGGGCGAGCATTGCCTCGGCGGCGTCGATCTCGGAGAGGGCCTCGTTGGGGCGGCCCTGGTCCTCGAGGATGCGAGCGGCGCAGAGGTGAGCGTGGAGGCCGGCCAACTCTGCGGGGCGGAGGGCAGCGGCGCGCTGGAAGACGGAGGGGTCGAGGTCGCGCGGGCGGAGGGGTGTGACGAGTGTGGCGTCCAGGGCACGCATTGCGCGCTGGTATTCGACGATGGGGCTCGCGGTGAACATCTGCAGGAGGCGGGCTCCGTCGGAGTATTCGCCGGTGGCAGTTCGGAAGGGCACGAGGTTGAGGATGGGAACGACGAGCGAGAGGGAGGCAAGGAAGCTGGTGGGGAACCAGAGGAATTGCAGGTGCGTGCCGGGAAGATGGATGGCGGCAAGAAGGAAGAGCGGGGCCGTAAGAAGGTTGGCGAGCGGTCCGGCGAAGACCATGAAGGCATCCTGCGCGCGTGGCTGAGCGAGGTTGGTGGGCGCGGAGGTTACGCGGCCGCCGAAGATGCGGCGGTTGAACTGAAAACGCCATTGACCGGAGCGGCGCACCCATCGGAAGGGGCCGATGGTAAGGGCGAGGAGCTTCATGCCGAAGGCGGCTCCCGCAAGGGCGTGGCCGGACTCATGGATGACCGCTGTGACGGTAAGCGCGAGTGCGATGGCGCCGAGCATGAGCAGTGACTGAGGTCTGGAGAGGCCATGCGAGCCGGCCCAAAGGTTCCAGACGTAGGCGAGGAGGAAGGCGGCGACGACGAAGAGGAGGGTGACGACCTGGTTGGTGCGCGGCAGAGTGCGGTCGCCGGGGATGGTCGCGAGACGGGCGGGAGGAAGTGAGGGGGCGGCGGGCTTTTCGCGACGGAGGAAAAAGATGAAGCCTACGGAGCTGACGGCGAAGAGGCCTGCGTTGAATGCAATAGTGCCATGGGGTGTGAAGGGGGCGGCGTCAGAGGAAAGGGCGAACAGGGTTGCAAAGACTATGTTGAGGAGGCAGGCGGCGATCGCGAATGGCTTCCGGCGATATAGAGGTCCGCGGGTGGTCCAAAAGGCCGCGGCGAAGATGATGAAGGTAGCGAGGCCGATGGCGACAGGTATAGAAGACGCCCCAGCGATTACGGCAGCCTGTGAGGGCAGGCGATGGAGGGCGAGAAGGCCGAGGATATAAAGTGTCGACGCTGCTTCGATGGCGAAGAGGAAGCGGAGCAGCTGCTTGAGAATGCGCGCCATGGGTGGAGGGTATCGACCAGGTAATGGGATGTCTATGGCGGAGAAGGGGGAGAAGTGACGGGTGATCCAAAACGATAAAGCTGAAATTTCTTGCAGAGATGCGGCTCCGGAGCGCGCGGGATACCCGGAGAAGAATTTGCCGGGGCAGAGCATCTGGCAGTATTCTGTGACGGTTGCGCACTGGTTCGACCAGTGGATTTTGAGCGCGTTCGATTCTCGGGAACGAGCCTGAAGCACTGAAACGGGATGGCTGCGCGCAGCGGTGCGGCGCAGCGGAAGGTTGAAGAGGTGAAGTAGCTATGACGACGGCAACAGGGACAGCAACGGGAACGAAGACGGGCACAGCGGTATTGGAGAATCTGGTGCTGCCGAAGTATACGATCGGCGTGGGTGACCGGTTTGCGCACCAGGCGAAGGCCCAGCTCGCGGCTTGCATGAAGGCGAGCGCGGCGGGCGTGGAAGTGGTTCCGGTGTGGAACAAGTCCAACCGTGAGCACATGATCATCGGGTCGGAACCGACCACAACGCGTGTTGCGGCGGATGTGGCGGTAAAGGAGCTCGGCTGGACGAAGCCCTACTTCCTGGATGCGGACCACATCAACCTGAAGACCGTACAGCGGTTCCTGGACCCATGCGATTTCTTTACTCTGGACGTGGCGGATTTGATCGGTAAGCCGGCCAAGGAAGAAGACGTTACCGCGTTTCTCGCAGCCCACCCGGAGCTGGTGGGGACGGTGACGATCCCGAATATCGCTGAGCCATTTAAGACGGACAAGGCCTTTGTCGAGGGCGTGGCGCACAAGTTTCTGGCTGCGGTGAAGGATGCCGGCCAGATTTATCGGTTCCTGGTAGAGGAGAAGGGTGCGGGGCGATTTGTGCCGGAGATCTCCATGGACGAGACGGACCTGCCGCAGACGCCGGTGGAGCTGCTGATCATCCTGGCGATGGTGGCGGATGAGAAGATCCCGATCCAGACGATCGCGCCGAAGTTCACCGGCCGCTTCAACAAGGGCGTGGACTACGTCGGCGACGTGAAGCAGTTTGCCAAGGAGTTTGAGGAGGACCTGGCGACGATTGCGTATGCGATCCAGCGCTATGGGCTGCCCGCGAACCTGAAGCTGAGCGTGCACTCGGGCTCGGACAAGTTCTCGATCTACAAGGCGATCCATGACGGCGCGAAGAAGTTCAACGCAGGTGTGCACCTCAAGACGGCGGGCACGACATGGCTGGAGGAGCTGATCGGACTGGCGGAGGCCGGCGGCAGCGGCCTGGAACTCGCCAAGGAGGTCTATGCCGAGGCGCTTGCGCACAAGGATGAGCTGACCGCGCCTTATGCCACGGTGATCGACATCGACGAGAAGAAGCTGCCGACGGCGGACGAGGTGAAGGGCTGGACGAGCCAGCAGTACACCTCCGCACTGCGGCATGACCAGAAGAATCCGGCGTACAACCCGAGCTTCCGGCAGCTGTTGCATGTGGGCTTCAAGATCGCGGCGAAGATGGGGCCGAAGTACATCAATGCGCTTGAGGCCAACGAGGACGTCGTTGCGCAGAATGTGACGACAAACCTGTGGGAGCGGCACATTAAGCCGGTGTTCCTGGGGCAGTAAAGGCAACTGCTTGGCGCGGATGCACAGGATGAGTAGATCTTCACGGATAAAGGCGTGAAGAAAAGGACTAAGGCAATGCGGGAATTCTGGAGCTGTGCTCCAGAATGACGCTGGATGGATGTGGGAGAGCGCGCAGGCGCGGTCCGAAGAACTGCAAGAATTTTTCAGGAGGAAGTTGTGAGCTTAGGGTTTGAGATTCCGAAGAAGAAGTCGACGAACGATTCGCTGGACCTGCTGAGCCTGGGTGCGCTGGTGCACCGGCTGGACCCGGGCATCATCCCATTCCGCAAGGCAACGAACTTTGCGATTCACGTGAGCGGCGGCGAGTTCAACGTGGCGGCGAATCTGTCGGACTGTTTCCAGCTTTCGACCGGCATTGCGAGCGCGATGGTGGACTACCCGATCGGCGACATGATCCACGAACGCGTACGCGCGATGGGCGTGAAGCCGCTCTACAAGCGGTTTGAACATGACGGCGTGAGCGGCCCGAACATGGCGACCGTCTACAGCGACCAGGGCTTCGGCTCACGTGCGCCAATCGTCTTCTACAACCGCTGCAACGAGGCCGCGGCGCAACTGAAGCCGGGCGACTTCGATTGGAAAGCGATCTTTGCGAACGGCGTGCGCTGGTTCCACTCGGGCGGCATCTTTTCGTCGCTGTCGAAGAACACGTCAGAGCTGGTAATTGAGGCGATGAAGGCGGCGCGCGAGGCGGGGGTGGTGACGTCGCTGGACCTGAACTACCGCGAGAAGCTGTGGAAGCCGCAGGGCGGCATGAAGCGCGCGCACGAGGTGCTGGGCGCGATTGTGGAGAACGTCGACGTGCTGATCGGCAACGAGGAAGACCTGCAGAAGGGGCTGGGTTTTGCGGGGCCGGAGGTTGCAGCGAGCGCGAAGGCGGCGAGCTCCAAGCTGGACACCAGCGTGTTCCTGGGCATGATGGAGCAGGTGGTGAAGCGCTTCCCGAAGACGAAGGTTGTTGCGACCACGTTGCGCGAGGTCCACAACACGAATGCGCATAGCTGGAGCGCGGTGGCTTGGGTGAACGGCACATCGGTGCAGGCCCCGACGGCTGAACTCCGCGTACTGGACCGCGTAGGCGGCGGCGACGGCTTCGCAGCAGGGTTCATTTACGGGCTGCTGAGTGGAGAAGATCCGCAACAGGCGGTGAACCTGGGCTGGGCACACGGCGCGCTGCTGACGACCTTCCCTGGCGATACGACGATGGCGACGCTGGACCAGGTAAAGCAGTTTGCCGCGGGCGGATCGGCGAGGATCCAGCGGTAGGACTGAAGATAACTACCGGGGTCCTTCGCGGCGCTCAGGATGATGGCGAAGGACCTCGAAAAATGCGGGGTCCCTCGACTCGGCGCACAGCGCCTCGCTCGGGATGACGGCATGAGAGGGAGAGGCAATGGCGAGTGGGCTGTTTGATCTGACAGGAAAGACCGCGGTGGTTGTCGGCGGTACATCCGGCATCGGTCTGGCAATGGCTGTGGGCCTGGCGGAGGCGGGCGCCGATGTGGTGGCGAGCTCGCGCCGGCAGGAGCAGGTGGACGAGGCGGCAGCGGCGATTGAGGCCAAGGGACGCAAGGCTCTCCGGCTGACGTCAGACGTGGGTGATCGCACAACGCTGGAGCGGCTGTGCGCCGAGACGATCCAGGCATGGGGCAAGGTGGACATCCTGATCAACTGCGCGGGCAAGATCAAGCGCGCGCCGACCCTCGATTTCCCCGAGGACCTGTGGGACGACATCATGGATACGAACGTAAATGGCACGCTGCGCGCCTGCCAGATCTTCGGCAAGCACATGCTGGAGCGCGGTTACGGGCGGATCATCAATATCGCGTCGCTGAACACGTTTGTGAGCCTGAAGGAAGTGACGGCGTATGCGGCATCCAAGGCGGCAGTCGGCGCGCTGACCAAGTCGCTGGCGGTGGAGTGGAGCTCGCAGGGCGTGACGGTAAACGCGATTGCTCCCGGCGTCTTCCGCACCGCTCTGAACGCGGAGCTGCTGGACAAGAGCGAGCGCGGCAAGGAGCTGCGCATGCGTACTCCAATGGGCCGTTTCGGCAAGACGGAGGAACTGGTAGGCGCGGCGATCTACCTGGCGAGCGATGCGTCAGCATTTGTGACTGGGGAGATTCTGGTCGTCGATGGCGGGTTCCTGGCGAGTGGGGTGAACCAGTAGTTGATAGCTGCTGGTTGAGGATAGACAAGAGGGCGCGGCGAGAGCTGCGCCTCGCTTTTTGGCGGGGCGATATCCGCGCGTTCATGCGGCGTATACTTTCGAGATGGCGCCGGGCGCCATACGATCAATTTCACGCGATAAGGATTGGGCATGAGCGATCACAATGGCAATGGACACGCGACCAATGGAAACGGGCATCATGCGAACGGCAACGGCCACGTGCATGTGACGAACGACTACTCCGTGCCAAAGCCGCGTGCCGAGTGGATTGTGAATCGCAAGGCCGAGGCAGCGCGCACCGGCGACTGGAACATGAGCCAGATGCACTTTGCGCGCAAGGGCCTGGTGACCGAGGAGATGGCCTATGTTGCGCATCGCGAGAAGCTGAAGGGCGAGTTCGTGCGCGACGAGGTGGCGACGGGGCGGATGATCATCCCTGCGAACATCAACCACCCGGAGCTGGAGCCGATGGCGATCGGTGTGGGATCGCTGTGCAAGATCAATGCGAACATCGGCAACTCGGCCGTTGTGTCGAACGTGGATGAGGAGCTGCGTAAGCTGCACACGGCGGTGCACTATGGCGCTGATACGGTGATGGACCTTTCGACCGGCGGCGACATTCCGATGATTCGCGAGCAGATCCTGCGGCACTCCCCGGTGCCGATTGGGACGGTGCCTCTGTATGAGGCGCTGGCGCGAGTGAAGAAGCTCGAGGACCTGAACATCGATCTGTACCTCGAGGTGATCGAGGAGCAGGCGCAGCAGGGCGTGGACTACTTTACGATCCATGCCGGCGTGCTGATCCAGTACATCCCGATGGTGGCCAAGCGCATTACCGGTATTGTGAGCCGTGGCGGAGCGATCCTGGCGCAGTGGATGACCAGCAACCACAAGCAGAACTTCCTGTACGAGAACTTCGACCGGATTACGAAGGTGATGGCGAAGTATGACGTGAGCTACTCGCTGGGCGACGGGCTGCGGCCGGGCTCGGTAGCGGATGCGAGTGACGAGGCGCAGTTTGCTGAGCTGAAGACGCTGGGCGAACTGACGCGGCAGGCGTGGAAGGATGACGTGCAGGTGATGATCGAAGGGCCCGGGCACGTGCCGATGGACAAGATCAAGGAGCAGGTCGACAAGGAGGTCGAGCTGTGCGATGGCGCTCCGTTCTACGTGCTGGGGCCGCTGGTTACGGACATTGCACCGGGCTATGACCACATCACCAGCGCGATCGGCGCGGCGATGATCGGCTGGCACGGTGCGGCGATGCTCTGCTACGTGACTCCGAAGGAGCACCTGGGGCTGCCGAACGAGAAGGACGTGAAGGACGGCATCATCGCGTACAAGATCGCGGCGCACGCGGCGGACATTGCGCGGCACAGGCCGGGCGCGCGCGACCGCGATGACGCGATCAGCCATGCGCGGTACACGTTCGACTGGGACAAGCAGTTTGCGCTGTCGCTGGACCCAGAGACGGCGCGGTCGATGCACGACGAAACGCTGCCGGACGACTACTACAAGGAGGCGGCGTTCTGCTCCATGTGCGGGCCGAAGTTCTGCAGCATGAACTGGTCGAGCAAAGTGGACAAGTTCAACGAAGAGGTCCACGGACTGAAAAAGCAGGACCTGACGCAGATTGTTACGGAGCAGATGGCGCTGCGGGGCTAAGCCCGCGCGAGAATCCATGCACACGCAAAACGGGGTCGCATCTTCGATGCGGCCCTTTTGTTTTGCTGACTGCCGTACGATGACGGCGAACCCAGTTGAGCTATGCGAGCTTATCCACGCAGAGCAGTGAGCAGTCCGCGCGGTGGCTGCGTCCGGTCCTGGGAAGCAGCGGCCTTGCGCGGCACGACACGATGAGAGAGCTCGATCCGCGAAAAGTTGAATGCCATGCCTGCGACGCCCTGCAGGATGCGGTAGGGCGAAGGCAGGCAGCAGAGATCGGGTGTGGGCTGAAGAGCACGAGGCTGAATCATAGCGGGTCCCGTTCGTCGCGGTCGGAGGTGGAGGTGATGAGCGCCGGTGCAGCGATCATGATGAGAAAGACCAGGGCGAAGAAGAGATCGTGTGTCATGGGGAGGTGCTCGTCCTTTGCATGAGGCGCTTGGTCGCGCCTTCTAAAGCGATGATCGGACGGAGCGACGGCGCAGTGAATAGCACCGCCGGGTAAAAACTGACACCCAAGTTGTAGAGAAAGGAATCTAGCGAGATGCGGAGGCAAGCGCATCGTCCGCGCGATGGAGGGCGTCGGTCAGTGCTGCGAGCTGGGCCTGCAATCGGGAGGCGTCGCCGGCGTCTATGGCGTCGTTGATACCGGGAAGGACCTCAGGCGAGTAGCCGGTCAACAGGCCTGGCGCGTAGATGGCGTGGCGATACCAGGGACGTTGTGGAAGGCCTTCGGGAATCAGAAGGGAGTGCTCGGATGCGATGAGGGCGCCGTTGAGCCGGCCAGGCTCCAGCGGTGGCGCCAACTGAAGATTGTGCGCGGTATTGGCAGCGGCAAGGAAGGAGTCTGCCGCGGAGAGGGCGGGCGAGAAATCCGCGGAAAGACCGCGGGATGCGGCGCGCTTGCGGGCCTGCTCGATATAGGAGCGGATGGAACGCGCATACGCGAGCTCGTCGGTGGGCAGGACGTCGGCGTCCGCCATGTGAAGGGCCTCAAGCCCGAGGATACGGGCCTGCTGCACTGCAAGGGAGAAGTCGGGATCGACGAAGCGCGCGTACCAGTCGAAGTTATCGAAGATGGAGTGGTAAACGCCGAAGGGGCCATCGGAGCCGATGTCGGTGGAGGGGACGCCCGCGTGATCGAGAAATGGGGAATAGTCGGAGCCGGAGCCGAGATCTCCGAAGCGCGGCACGGAGGCGCGGCGGGGAGCAGCGAGGCCGGTCTGATCGGCCGGAGCATTGGCCGCAGCAGCGGAGGGCCCCTGCTGGGCCACTTTGGCGGTGGCAGGGGACGCTGACGGAGATCCTCCGGCACTGCCGGTCTGCTGAGCGAGCCACTGATCCAGGACCGAACCGTTGCCGGAAGAGGCGGGTACTTCGGCGGCGATCTCCCGAAGGAAGCGGTGGAGCGAGGGCACGGCGGCAGAGACGAAGTTAGGGCCGGAGGCTGCCATGTCGATGTTGAAGTAGGCGACGGCATGGCGGAGCTCGTCCATGTGCTGTTCAACCCATTCGGTAGAACCGATGAGGCCCTGCTCTTCGGCGTCCCAGCTGGCGATGACGATGGTGCGGCGGGGACGCCAGCCGTGGGCGCGAAGGACGCCAAGACCTTGCACGGTTTCCAGAAGCGATGCGGTGGCGCTGGACGGATCCACGGCCCCGTAGACCCATGCATCGCGATGGTTCCCCACGACGACCAACTCGCCGGGATCCGCAATGCCGGGGATGCGGCCGATTACGTCCCAGATGGTGCGCAGGCGTGTATCGAAGGCGACGTGCATATGCACGGTAACGGGGAGTTCCGGCGAGCCGATGTGATATGGCGAGCCGATGGCGGAGCCCTGCCAGCTGTCCGGCACCTGGGGGCCGGCGAGCGCGCGCAGGATAGGGACGGCGTCCAGAGCGGAGATAGGTTGGCTGGGAATGGATGGCAGGTCGTACTGGAGCTTGTTGACAGGGATGCGATCGGGGGCGGGCAGCGATGGGACGGAGGCGACGCCTGGCGTGGTGGGATCTCCGGGATAGATGGAGAGGAACTGTACGGAGCCTCGCTGGACGGCGGTCTCCGGAGGGTTGGGACCATCCGGGTAGGCCTGGACATCCGGCAGGGAGGCATCGGCGGGATCCGTAAAGAGAAGGACCCCGGCGGCGCCAGCCTGCTCTGCGAGGAAGATCTTGGTGCCGCGAAAGATCTGGCCATAGCGGATCAGGACGATCTTGCCCTTAACGCCAATACCAACACGGGCCAGTCGATCGAAATCTTCACGCCGCCCATAGTTGGCGTAGACGACGGGGGCCGTCAGGTCGCCGGATGCGGACCCGGAGCTAAACGGCGGAAGGATACGAGGATCGCGGGACTGGGGGGATTCCGGCGTAAGCCCGGAGAGGATCTTTGTGCCGGAGGAATCAAAAGCCTCCACCTGAAGGGCCACAGGGCGGGGGATGAGGACAGAATAAGGGACGATCCTGGTTTCGAGACCGGCCGCCTTGAACTGGTCGGCGACGTAGACGGCGGTGGCGTAGTCCTCAGGCGAACTTGCCCAATGCGGAACGGCAGTGAGCACCTGAAGGTGATGGCGGGCGAGAGCGGGGTCGGGAACTGCGAGGAACTCGCGGTCGAGCGCAGCCTGACGGGCGAAGCTGCGAAAGCCGAAGACCTGAGCCGGAGAGGCAGGCAGGGCGGCGGCACCGGCCGAGGGCGGCGCGGGACGGGCCGGCACCGCGGGAGATTGGGCAAAGAGGGCCCATGCTGCCAGAGGAACGGGGAGGAAGAGGCGGCGGAGGCTGGTCAAGGTCGAGGGGGCCCTCTTTGCGAATTTGGTTGCCGTTCAGCCGACCGGCTGAGCGCAGAACTTGCAGCGCTTGGCGGCTATGGGAATCTCGGAGAGGCACTCCGGGCAGGGCTTGGTTGCGGGAGGCTCAGCGGGGGGCGCCTTCTTGAACCTGGCCATGAGATAGTTGACCGGCACAACGACCAGGAAGTATACGACCGCGGCGATGATAAGGAAGCTGATCAGAGCGGTGATGAATGGGCCATAGTTGATCGGCGTTCCGTTCAGGCTGAAGGCAAGCTTGTCGAAGTCCGGCGTCTTTACCAGGGCCGCGACGAACTGCATGATGATGCCTTTGGTAAAGGCAGTGACAACGGTGCCGAAAGCCGCGCCGATGACCACGCCGACAGCCAGATCAACGACATTGCCGCGAAGAATGAAGTCCCGAAATCCCTTAAGCATGTGTACTCCTGAAGGGCGATGGTTGAATCAGGCGCTGAGTATATCGCACTGGCGAGAAAGTCAGCGTTATTTAGAAGATAAAGGGAGCGAGTAGAAAGATGAATATAAGGCAGTTGGCCATCATGTCCATCCAGAGCAGAAGGATGACGCCGGCGTGGTAGAGGTCCCAGCGGGGGCGCAGGCAGCGGGTCGTCTCAAAGGTGCCGAAGAGCGCCAAAAGTGCTGGAGCGATGAGGAAATAGTTGCGGCGATCATTGGGAAAGCCGGCCATGGGGAAGGAGATGGCGAGGCTGCCGAGCACAAGCGCGTTTCCGCGCACCAGCGACCGGCGCCGTAGATGGAAGAATGCGGCGGATGTAAGTGAACGCGGCAAAGATGAGGCCTGCCTCCATTCTATGGGAGGCTGGCTTGCTGTGAAGCAGGCGAGGGAGGGGCTAGTCTTCGGCCTGACGCTTGTAAGGCGTCTGCATGCACTGGCGGGCCTCATTGATGGCGCCCTGCGTGTTGTCGTTGGTCTGGATGGCTAGGCGGTACTCGTTGACGGCACGGTCACGCTGGCCGGTGACGTCAAAGATGTGGCCGAGCTGCACGTGGCTCCAGACCTCGGTCCAGCGGGGATCATCGTCGCCGCGAAGAGCATCGCGGAAGCTGTTGGCCGCGGACTGGTAGTTGCGCTGGCGGAAGAAGACCTCACCGATGCGATAGGAGGCGAGCGAGGAGTTCTTGTTGGCGTCGAGGGCCTTCTGGTATTCCCCGAGCGCACCGGTATAGTCGCCCTGGGCATAGAGCTGCTGGCCGCGCAGGACGGCCACGCGGACGGCGAGGTCCGGAGTGCTCTTGAGGAGCCAGTCATTGGGATCGATGGAGATCTTGTGGGGGCGGCCGAAGGTCTCGATGGTGTAAGGCGAGTCGGAGCCGGCGACATCGATGCGGCGCGTCTCTGTCTTGCCGTCGGTTTCGATACGTAACTCGACAGGCATGCGGAAGAGATCCAGGTCCTCGGAGATGGAGCCGATGGTGCGGAAGCCTTTGTTACTGCCCAGGCGGTAGACGGTGTATTTGTTGTTGAATGCCGGGGCGCCGGTGCCGTCCACCCACTGCGAGAAGAAGGCCGTGAGTTGCAGGCCGCTCTGTGCTTCGGCGACCTTCTGCAGATCGTCGGTGCGGATGCCTTTGTCTGTGTACTGCGAGAGCGTATTGCGGAGGAACTTGCTGAAGGTGTCGTTGCCCATCTCCCAGCGGAGCATGTGGAAGATCATGGCGCCTTTCTCGAAGGTCATCTCCTGGAACTGCGGAGAGAAGGTGTCTACGCGAGCGAGGGTGGAGAGGGGCTGGGTGTCATAGGCCAGCGCGCCGGCGGAGACATCACTGATGGCGTTCTGGAAGGCGGCCTTGCCGGCGGAGTCTTCCAGATACATCAGCTCGGCATAGCGGCACATGCCGTTGGTGATCCATGCGTCGTTGAGCGTTTCAGGGGAGACCTCAGAGCCCCACCATTGATGGGCAAGCATGTTAGTGAGCAGGCGCTGGCTGGCTGCGGTGTGGTCCACGATGCGGTTGCCGGGGATGGCTACGATCTCCGGACCCCAGTAGGAGTATGAGGTGTCGTCCGGAGTTTCGATGATGTTGATGCGGCTGGACTCGGGCTGGCCCATCAGGTTGGTGAGAAATTCGAACTCGCGGCCGGCCAGGGCGGCGAACTGCTGGGCGCCCTCCTTGTTCTTCTGCGTGACGTAGACGTGGATGTTATTTGCGCCACCGGTGATCGGCGGCAGGAAGCGGCCGGCGACGATGGTTCCTGGAAAGCCGGACTTCGTCCAGTTGAAGTCATACTGCGTAACGCCGCCGGGCAGGGAGGTCTGCTGAGGCGTGCCGCTGCCAACGGCCACGAACCCCGCGGGCACCTTGATGTGCATCTGCGCGGTGAATCGGTCGGTATAGAGGCCTGTCATCGGGAACCAGCGGCCGGGGTAGAGCAGGATGCTGATGGGATCGGCGATGGCTGCGAGTTTGACGCCGTCGACGGGGCTGGTATCCGCGCCGGTTAATTTGCCGGTGTATTCAAAGTGGAAGGTGGCCGAGGTGTTCTTGGAGATGGGCGCCGACAGGGAGACGTGCACGGTGGAGTTGGCGGCCAGGCGCTCGGAGTTGAGGGATGCGCCAGAGGCATCGGTGAGCTTGGTGATCCCAAGACCATTATTGAGTTCAAACGTGATGGAGGTTAGGTCCTCGAGCGCGGTGAAGGTGACATCGGCCGTTGCGGTGAGCGTGGAGGCGGCCGGGTCGAGCTGCGCATTGATCACGTAGCCGGTGATGTCGATCTGCGGGCGGGTGCGCTGGGCTGCGGCGGGACCCGCCACGACGGCAAGGAGCAGCGCAAATACGAAAAAGCTAGAGCTGCCGGTACGGAGAGCCTGGAGAATGCGGCGGCGAGACATGCGGACTGTTTCCATGCTGAGTGTAATGGTAGCCGAGCAGCGCTCCCGTGCGGTGGGCCGGCGAAGCTCCCAGAAGATACCGCAGGGGAAAGCAGGTACATCGTCTTAGACGTTTCAGAAGAGGTTTCGGGCTGGCTGGACAGGATTCAGGGCGAAGGTTGCTGCTCAGGAGCTCTGGAGGAGCTCGATTGCTGCCGCGCAGACGCGGTCGATAGGGTCTGGGGTCGGATACGGCAGCAGGCGGCTGCGGGCCTCGGTTAGGTCGGCGATCATGCGGGCTCGGTCGGTGGTGTCGTCGAGCAGGGGGCGGAGCGCGGCGGCGAGGTTCTCTGCCGTGAAGCGTTCGTTGATCAGCTCGGGCACGATGCGCCGGCCGGCGATGAGGTTGGGCATGGCGATGGGCAGGTTGCCGTCGGCGTCCGGCTGGGCCGGAATCTCCGGCGGGTAGCGGACGAGGCGTTTGGCGATCCTGTAGGTGAGCGCGGAGACGCGGTAGACAACGACGAAGGGGTTGCCGATGGTCAGCGCCTGGACGGTAGCCGTGCCGCTGGCGACGACCGAGGCGCGGGCGTGGAAGAGGGCGGCGCGGGCGTCGGGGACGAGGGTAATGCGTGGTGGATTTGGGCCAATCAGCTCATCCCCAGTGATCTCCTGCATCTCCGTGAGCGTTTCTGAACTGACGGTTGCCGCTACAGGAACTAGATACTCATATGCATTGCCAAGAAGGAGCGCGGTCTTGATCATGTACGGAAGGTTTGCAAAAATCTCTCCACGTCTACTGCCCGGTAGTAGCGCAACCCACGGCTTGGCAGGGTCAAGAGAGTATCGAATTCCTTGCATGCTCTTATAGAAGGCCCAATCGGCCAATGGAGTCGACTGCAAAACTCCGTCGGCGACGTTCCATTGCTCCTGATGGAGAGCACCTGCTCGCACGGCATATTCCTCGCGCGTTTCCGTTGGCAGCGGCAGCGTGGCCAGCGGGTGGCCTACGAACTCAGCGTGGACGCCGCGCGCGCGGTAGAAGGGCTCCTCGAAGGGGAAGATGACCAGCATGCGGTCCACGCGCTGCTGCACCCAGCGCAGTCGCTTGCGCTTCCAGGCCCACAGCTGCGGGCTGACGAACCAGAGGACCGGGATGCCGAGGCGGCGGCAGTGCGCGGCGAGGCGGAAGTTGACGTCGGGGAAGTCGATGAGGATGGCAAGCGCGGGGAGGTCGCGTCTGAGGCTCGCGACGAGGCTGCGATAGGCGCCGTAGACGCGCGGGGCATGGCGAAGGACCTCGGTGATGCCCATGTGGGCGACGTCTTCGGCGTGGACGATGCGTTGCTGGCCGGCGGCCTCCATCTCCGTGCCACCGAGGCCGGCGAAGGTGGCGCCGGGGATGCGGGCGCGGAGGCCAGCGATGATCTGTGCGCCGTAGTGGTCGCCGGAGGCCTCGCCGGCGGAGAGGAAGAAGAGCGGATTGGGCGTGGCGGCGATGAGGGTAGTTTATCGTCTCAGTCGAGAGGGTTGTGGAGGCGGAGTTTGGCGACGAAGAAGGCGGCAACAAAGAAATCTGCCAACGCAGGCCGAGCGCAGAGTTTTCGTGCGCGGCTGGAGAAGGGTGACCGTGCTCTGGGCTGGACGATCGCCCGCGTGCCGTTCGGGCCGGAAGCTCTGGGCGAGATGGTGCGGCTGCGGGTGCAGGGCGAGATCCGGGCTGTAGGCGAAACCCGGTCGAAGAAGAGCGTCGAGTTTCGGACGTCGCTGTTTCCCGATGCGGGCCGGGGCGGCTTCTATCTGCTGGTGAATCGTGCGATGCAGCAGGGAGTAGGTGTCTTTGCTGGGGACGAGGCGGAGTTTGTGCTGCGTGCGGACCACGATCCGCGCGAGGCGGAGCTGCCGGATGAACTGGCGGCGCTGCTGGATGGCGAGCCGGGTCTGCGCGCGTGGTATGACGAACTTTCGGAGTACATGCGGCGTGAGATCGGGAAGTGGATCAACGGGGTGAAGAGCGACGAAGCGCGGCTGCGGCGCGCGGAGCAGACGGCGGAGCGGCTGATGTCCGCGATGGAAGGTGAGCGTGAACTGCCGCCGGCGATTGCGGCGGCGTTTCGCGAGCGGCCGAAGGCGCGCGCAGGCTGGGCGAAGATGAGCGAAACGAAGCGGCGCGGCGAGTTGCTGGCGGTGTTTCACTACCTGTCGCAGGAGTCGAGGGAAAAGCGGATCCAGAAGCTGTGCGACGAGGCGGAAAAGAAGGCCTGATGCTATTCCGCGGCGGCGTGGGCGAGCGCGGCGGCGGCCTGCAGCGGTGCGACCAGTTTGTCGGCGAGGCTGTGGCGCTTCTGCAGCCAGGCCGGTGAATTCCAGGAGAGCTGCGTAGCGCCCATGGCGGATTCGGCGACGAGGATCTTGAGCGGCAGGTCGAGCGCGGTGGTGGGCTCGGCCAGCATGACAGGCGTGCCGGCCTTGGGCGCGCCAAAGATGACGAGCTTGGTGTTGGGCATGGAGAGCCCGGCGGCGGCGGCCTCGCCGGAGTGGTCGATGACAGCGAAGATTTTCGCGCCCTTGGCTTCGATCAGCTGCTTCAGGCGCGCGACGGTTTCATCGACGGAGTGATTGGAGAACGCAGTTTCGATTCCTTCATGCATGGTGACCTCTGATTTCTATAAGCGCTCGTTGTGGCGATTATTGCAAAGAATGAAATTCAAGAAACACTACAAAGCGCAGCCGGCGCTACAACTTGTATGCATGATCGCACGTCTGTAAATAGAGAAGGCGAGCAAGACTTGTGTGCGGGAACAAAGCCTGAGCCTGGTGTTGCTGAGTGTCGCCGAGAACGTCAACATCAACAGTTCGACCTAGCCCATTTCGGGAGAAATCTGAGTGAGTTTTATGTGGATTACGCGCAGGGCCGCAAGGCCGGTGTGCGGTTGCACTTTTTTCCTTCTTGCCTTGATCGTTACCTATGCGCTAACGGCTGATATATCTGCGCAAAATTTCGGCAGTGGAACAATTCACGGAACGGTTGCTGATCCCACCGGCGCCGTCATTCCGAATGCAACGGTTAGCGTGACCACCTCTGACGGTCACACGGTAGCTACGGTGAAGTCCAACGGAGCTGGCACATATGAGGCGGGGCCTTTTGCTCCGGGCACGTATATTGTGCTGGGAAGTGCGCCAGGCTTTGCGGCATCTTCTCCCAAGGCTGTGACGCTTAGCGGTAATGAGAGCAAATCTTTTCGGGTGACCCTGCCGATCGAAGCGGTGCAGCAGCAGGTGCAGGTGACCTCCGAGTCGACGACGGTCAACACGAGCCCTGACGAGAATGCCAACGCAATCGTGATCAAGGGCAAAGACCTGGATGCGCTTTCGGACGATCCCGACGAACTTGAAAGCGAACTGGAGGCCCTTGCCGGGCCGGCTGCCGGACCCAACGGGGGCGAGTTATATATCGATGGATTTTCAGGCGGAGAGATGCCGCCCAAATCTTCGATCCGCGAGATTCGCATCAATCAGAACCCATTTTCGGCGGAGTTTGACCGGCTCGGTTACGGACGCATCGAAATCTTTACCAAGCCCGGGACCGACAAATTACATGGGCAGATCCAGTCTCGCGGCAACGATTCGGCCTTTAACTCGCAGAACCCGATTCTGAATTCCAATCTGAGACCGGGAGAGACGCCGATCGTGGAGCCGCCGTACTACTCCTTCAACGTCAACGGCAGCGTGGGAGGACCGCTCACCAGCGGCAGCTCCTACTTTCTGAGCGTATATGCACGGCGCAATCAGGACCAGAGCATCATCGATGCCGCCGATCCGGCGAATCCAACGGAGACGCTGAACCAGGCAATCTCCAATCCGAGCTCGCGCTTCCACGTCAGTCCAAGGCTGGACGTTCAGCTGGGCCAGAGCAACACGTTGTCTGTGCGTGATTCGTTCACGCGCGCGGTGGACACGAACTCCGGACTTGGCGCGCTGACTCTTCCTTCTCAGGCAATGAATTCGCACAGGCTGGATAACAGTATCCAGCTGAGCGACAGCCTGGTGCTGAGCCCGACCCTGGTGGCGGATATCCGTTTCCGGTATCGCCGGGTGCGCAGCCAGAACCTGCCGACCTCCAGCGCTCCGGCGGTGACCGCACAGGGAGCGTTTACCGCCGGCGGAAATACCGCGGGCAGGACAGAGGACCATCAGGATGACTTTGAACTGCAGAACTATCTGACGCAATCTGCCGGCCCGCATTCGCTTCACTATGGCGTTCGCCTGAGGGCTTATCGCGACACCAACTATAACGATCAGGGCGCGAACGGCTCCTACATCTTCGACACGATCGAAAACTACCAGGCAGGCAAGCCGAAACAGTACACAGTGACGCTCATCAACAATCCTGTAGCGCGGGCAACGCTCTTTGACGCGGCGCTGTTCTATCAGGACGACTGGAGACTGAATCCGCGATTGACCTTGAGCTACGGCCTGCGATGGGAGACACAGAACCGCATCCACGATAAGAGCGACTGGGCACCGCGATTGATGCTCGCCTATGCGCTGGATGGCGGCGGCGGCGCTGCAAAGACGGTGCTGCGTGCCGGCTACGGATGGTTTTACGACCGCCTGACGGTTCCGCATGGGGCGGGAGGAACGCCGTATGTGATCCGGACCATCCATAACAACTTTGTCCCGGCCGGTTCGAGCGAGATACCCAACGAACGCGGCATCACTGTGGCCAATCCGGACTTCTACGATCCGAACCACACTGTGACCAGCTTTTCGGGATCGGCCAGTGCTGTGGCGCCAACAGGCTATTCGCTCGATCCGAACTTCCATGCCTCGCTGGATATGCAGAGCGCAATCGGCATTGACCGTCAGCTGGCGAAGAACATCACCTCCAACGTGACCTATCTCTACAGCCGCGGAGTACACCAATACCTGACAAATAACGTGAGCTCAGCAGGGGTATATCCGCTTGCGGATGCGCTGGACGGAACGTATCCTGCGCAGCCCGTGGCACCTCCCACTGAGAACAATATGCAGTACCAGTCCGGTGGCGTTTACAGGCAGAACCAGATCATCGCTTCGGTCAACGCTCGCTACAACCACTTCAGCATTGTGAGCTTTTACACGTACAACAGCGCCAGAGGCGACACCAGCGGGTTGAGCTATACACCGACCGTGGCGAGCAATCCGGGGCTGGACTATGGTCGCGCGAGCTTCGATATCCACCATCGCTTCCTGATTATGGGAAGCATCGATGCGCCGTGGCAGTTCTCTTTCTCTCCGTTCTTCGCTTACAACTCAGGCAGGCCTTACAACCTGACGACCGGGCTGGACCTGACGGGAAATAATCAGTTCAACGCGCGGCCTACGTTTGCAACCAGCTGCGACGCGGCGAATGTCGTTTCGACTCCGTACGGATGCCTCGATGCCAATCCGCTGGCAAGTCCAGACGGAGCGAATGAACAGATCGTTCCGTACAACCTTGGGACCGGGCCAAGCAACGTGAGCGTAAATCTGCGGGTCGCCAAGGTGTTCGGCTTCGGGCCGGATGCAGTGGGCGCCGGCGGGCGAGGCGGCGGCTTCCACGGGCGCGGACATGGGCTTGGGCCAGGCGGCCTTGGAGGAGGAGGAGGCGGCTTCCATAGCATGGGGCTGACGACCTCGCGGCGCTACAACCTGACGCTGGAGGCTTACACGCAGAACCTGTTCAACCATGTAAACCTGGGACCGCCGAACGGGACGCTGAGCTCGCCGTTCTTCGGCAGGTCGCAGTCGCTGGCCGGCGGATTCTTCGGCTCGTCGACGGCAGGGAACCGGAGCGTCTTTCTGGCGGCGAACTTCAGCTTCTAGGACCTGGTGGCGAGCCAATCGAGCGTCTTCGCGGCCAGACGATGATATGCCTGAACGGCGAGGGCGAGATGCTCGTCGCGGGTGTCTTCGATCTTGTTGTGGGAGATGCCGCGCAGGGACTGCACGAACATCATCACAGTGGGGATACCGGTGCGTGCGACCTCGGCTGCGTCGTGCAGCGGGCCGGAGGGAAGCTGCGGGATCTGGTCGACGGGTTGCGACGTGGTTTCCGCGATGGCTTCGCGGCAGAGCGCGATGAGGTCGGGGTGGAACGGGATCGGCTCGATGGACCAGATGCGGGACCAGTCGACGGTGCAGCGCTCCTCGTTGGCGAAGCGGCGGCTGGCAGCCTGCGCGTCGGCGTACATGGCGGCGAGGACTTCGGCGTCGAGGTCGCGCTGGTCGAGTGTGCATTCGCAGCGGCCGACGACCGCGGTGACGATGCCGGGGAAGGTCTTGACGGAGCCCATGGTGCAGACCGAGTCGGCGTGGCGCGAGGCGATGGTTTTGATCTCGAGCGCGAGCCTGGCGGCGGCGGCGAGGGCGTCGTGGCGGTCGGCCATGGGCGTGGAGCCGGAGTGGGCCTCCTGGCCGTGGAAGGTGATGGCGTGGCGCTCGACGCCCTTGGTGCCGAGGACGGCGGCGAGCGGGAGGCCGAGGCGCTCTAAAACGGGACCCTGCTCGATGTGAAGCTCGAGATAGGCGGCGATGTTGTCGCGCTCGGCGGCGGCGTCGCCGATACGGTCGATGTCGATGCCACTGGCGGCGAGGGCGGCTTCGAGGGTGACGCCGTCGCGGTCGGTGCGGACGCGGTCGGCGGCGATGGTGTGGGTGCCAGCGAAGGCGGAGGAGCCGAAGAGGGAGCGGCCGAAGCGCGCGCCCTCCTCGTCGGCCCAGTCGACGATGCGGAGGGTGAAGGGCGGGCGGCCGTTGAACTGGCGGGTGAGGGCGGTGAAGGCCTCGAGTGCGGTGAGGACTCCGAGGGCGCCGTCGAGCCAGCCGCCGTTGGGGACGGAGTCGAGATGCGAGCCGAGGACGAGAGAGCGGGGCGAGGCGCCGGGAAGGGTGACCCAGACGTTGCCGGCGGCGTCGCGGTGGCGGGTGACGTTCCAGGCGGCGGGGAGCGCGTCGACCTTAGCGGCGAACCAGTCGCGGGCACGCTGCCAGGTGGGAGTGAAGGCGATGCGCTGGGCGCCGGCGGCGTCCGAGGTGAGGGCGGCGAGCTCGCGGAGGTTAGCGATGACGGCTGCGGGATCAGGTTGGGCGGACGGCTCCGGCATGGGAGACATTGTTACACCCTTCCTATGTGACCGGGTCAAGTGCGGCAAACAGGTGGCTTAGGATGGGTATGTCGCGGAAATGGTGCAATGCGCGCGCTTGTGTGGAGCCGCAGGATCGGGGTAGCGTTTGACCGCGGGCTGAAGCCCGCTGCTACTCCTGCCACCCAAGCAGAGCTTGGGTGGGACGCCCGGTGTGCTGCCACTTCTGGCCGGTGACTCCGCCGCCGGCCACGATCTGCGGGACGAGCGGCACGTTGTGTTGTGCGCGCGCCCGCATGACCTGGACGAGGGCGTAGTTGCCGGATGCCACCTTGTCTTATGTGTCCGTGCTGATATCGTCCCAATCCTGGTCCATGTATCGGATGAGCCAGTTCAAAGCGTGGTGACGCTCCATGACTACGCCTTTGTCAAGTCTCGCCGGGGCAGGCTCGCCGCGAAGCCGGGTGCTGACTACCGCCCAATGGTATCGGTAGATGAGGTCGGCCGCGTCGAGAATTTCGGAAAGGGGACGCTGACAGGCTCTGGCGATGAACTCATCGTTGGTAGGCTCCTTCATGATCGTGATGATGCGCCCAACATCGCAATGGCGCTCAGGGCGGTTGAGTTCTTCGATGTACCCGAGAGCCCAAAGAAGAACCCAAACACACTCATAGCGCCAGCTGAACTGGATACGCTCATGCTGGGACGGATCAGAGTTTTCGATGAAGGCAAGTTCTTTCTGTGTGAGGTAATTTTTGAGGCTGCGCTCCTGAAGGATGCGTTTCACGATTGGCTGCGAAAGACCCTCGCCTTTCAACGCGACGGTCAAAAGTGAGTGGGTTCGATACGCAATCTCTTCTTTTGAACGCGGCGCGATCTCTGTAGAGGTTTCGATTACCGGCAGTTGTGGCATGAAGGGCACGGCCTCTCGTGCCAAGATCTCCAGGGAACGCGCTCTTCGTGTGACTGCTTCTTCGGGAAGATTCATAGTGATCCAGACTTTGTTAGGGAGCGCGTCCTGGGCCCACGCGGAGCCCAGAACGCAGTCCGTGGCTACTTCTTGTCGGTGAAGGTTCCGTTGGTGGTGGCGCCGTTGCCGTTGGCGGATTTGACGGAGTCCTTGAGCAGGTTGGCCAGCAGGACGTCGACCAGCGTGCTGCCGCTCTGGCCGCTGCCTCCGCCGCCGGCGACGATCTGCGGGACGAGCGGCACGTTATGTTGTGCGAGCGCCTGCATGACCTGGACTAACGCATAGTTACCAGATTCCATGGAGTCGATCTTCTGCTTGATGACGTCGGCTTCGGCGGTACCGACGGCCTTGGTCTTTTCGGCCTCGGCGTTGCCGACCATGGTGACGACGTTGGCGTCGGCCTGGGCGTTGATGGTCTTCGACTTTGCGTCGGCCTCGGCGCCGATGATGCGCGAGCGGGCATCGCCTTCCGCGCGCTTGACCGAGGCCTGCGCGGTGAAGTCCGCGATGGCGACGGAGCGCTCGGAGTCGACGACCTTGGCCTGGGTGTCGGCCATGGCGCGGGCCTGCTGGAGGTCCTTGCGGGTCTCCTCGGCGAGCTGCTGCGTCTTGTAGGTGACCTGCTCCTGCTCAGCGATCTTGCGATCGGTGAGCGTCTTCATCAGCGCATCGGGCGGCGTGATGTCGCCGATGAGCGTGTCGATGGCGTTGACGTTGTACTCCGTGAGCGCGGCGGAGATGGCGACCTTAGCCTCGGCCTGACGCTCCGAACGATGGCGCAGGAACTCGATGACGTCCGAGGTCTGCGCGGCGTTGCGGAAGTAGTTGCCGATGGTGGGTTCGAGCACCTGGGTGACGAGGTTGGCCATGGTCCCGAAGCGCGCGATGACCTTGGGAGCGTCGTTGCGCGGGACGTGGATGATCTGGCTGACGTCGAGGTTGAAGGTGAAGCCATCGGACGAGCGCACGGTGATGGTGGAGAGTTTTTCGTCGAGCTTATGCGCCTCCGACTTGCCGGTGGCCCAGTTGAGGACGATGTTGGCGGTGGGAACTACTTCGACCTTGTGGGTGAATGGATTAATGGGATATTTGCCGGGGTCGAGCGGCTCAAACCAGACGCCTTTCTGGCCGCGCGAGACGAGGTTGCCGTGTTTGAAGGTATCGCCGGTGAGGTCCTTGCCCTCTTCGCCGACATAGGCGATGACGACGCCAACGTTGGCGATGGGGACCTCGGTCATGGGACGAGTCTCTACAGTAGCGAAGCGCGGGTTGATGAAGTATCGGCCGGCGAGGATGACCTGCTCCTGCATGCCCTTGAAGCCGCCGGCAGTGATGAAGGACTCGGCATCCTGGAAGAGGTTGTGGCCGGGGACCTCTTTGCCGGCGATCTCCCCGGAGGGGAGAGGACGGCCATCCTTGGTGGTGACGATACCGACCATGTTGTCGGGAACCTCGAGGACGTCGCCGGTGGTGACCTGGAAGAGCGCGGTGTTGATGCGGTAGGCGCCCGGAGGAATGATGGAGATCTGCGGGCCGCGCTGGCCGCCGTTCATCAGGAAGCCGCGAGCATCCTGGAAAGAGTTGCAGTCTACGGCGCGAGCGAGAACGCGGCCGTTGGACAGAGGATGTCCGTCGCGAGCCTCGACGATGCCAACGTGGCCCTTGTCAATGGTGGTGAAGGGCGCGCGGTAGATGGTGTACTGCCAGATCCAGAGTCCGAAGTGGACACCGGGGGCGAGGGTCTCGGCCTGCAGACCCGCTTCGCCATTGAGGGCGATGATGGAGCCGCCGGGGAGCGTGCGGTGCTTGCCGAGGAGGACCCAGCGCTTGTTGACGATGCCGATCTCTTCCTTGCCGATGATGACCGCGCCGAAGAAGACGCGGAGGATGGCCCTGTAGAGGACGATGACGAGAAGAAGGGCGATGATCCAGCCGTAGTGCTCGAGAAATGCAACGACATTGGCGTTCATGATGTGCGAGGCTCCTGGGCTCGCGGATATGGATCATAGTCCCGGCTAAAGAGGGTGCAGAGATTAATTGGACACGCAGCGCGATAATCGAGCGTCGCGATATCCGGTTTGGAATGTGCTATCTGGAGCCGAAGATGGAGCGGCGAGTGACTTGCATCCAAACGGGGATGGAAGAGTGGAGGACGATTCGCAGGGTGGATTTTGTGGCTGCGCCGGTGTGCGAGGCAGCGCTGGTGGGGATTGCCGGACTGGCGGGATGGGCGGTGCATGCTCCGCTGCTGTTTGCGAGCCTGGGACCGACGGCGTACGAGATGATTGAGATGCCGGAGCGGAGAAGTGCACAGCCGTACAACGTGGTGGTGGGGCACCTGATTGCCGTGGCGGCGGGGATGGGCGCTGTGTGGGCGACTGGAGCGGGTACGGCTCCAGCGGTGGGTCTCGGAGTTGTTGCACCGGCGCGGGTGGCTGCCGCGGTGATCGCGTCCGCGGTGACGGTGCTGGTGACGCTGGTGCTGCGCGCAACACAGCCAGCGGCGCTTTCTACGACGCTGCTGATTGCGCTGGGGGCTCTGCGGGGATGGCGAGGCGCGGCGGCGATTGTGGTGGCGGTGCTGCTGATGGAGGCGGTGGGCGAGCCGGCGAGGCAGTGGAGGGTGAGGCAGAAGCGGAACTCGCCGGTGGTAGGGGATCAGGCAGGCTGAGTGAGGGCGGAGGATGGTTCGCCGAGGGCTGAATCTCCACCGCCGAGTTCCTGGTCGCGGTACTGGAGCTGGTAGAGCTTCCAGTAGAGGCCGCGCTGGGCAAGGAGCTGCTGGTGGGAGCCGCGCTCGCGCAGAGTGCCCTTGTGCATGACGAGGATGGTATCCGCGGACTGAATGGTGGAGAGGCGGTGCGCGATGAGGACGGAGGTGCGTCCGGTGATCATGCGGGAGAGGGCAAGGCGGACACGGTGCTCGGTGTCGGTGTCGACGGAGCTGGTGGCCTCGTCGAGGATGAGGATGGCGGGAGCGTGGGCGAGGGCGCGGGCGAAGCTGATGAGCTGCTTCTGGCCGGTGGAGAGGGTGGCGCCGCGCTCGCGGACGGGCTCGCGGAACTTCAGTGGAAGGCTGTGGATGAAGTCTGCGAGGTTGACCTCTTCGCAGGCGCTCTCAAGCTGGTCGTCGGTGATCCAGGAGGAGCCGAGGCGGACGTTGTCGGCGATGGTGCCGGTGAAGAGGAAGGGGTCCTGGAGGACGACGCCGAAGCGGCGGCGGAGTTGATTGAGGTCCTGGTCGCGGACGTCGACGCCGTCGACGAGAACCTGGCCGGCCTGGACGTCGTAGAAGCGCATCATGAGCGCAGTAATGGTGGTCTTGCCGGCGCCGGTGTGGCCGACGATTGCGGCGGTCTCGCCGGGGGAGATGGTGAAGGGGACGCCGCGGAGGACCCATTCGACGCCGGCGAGAGGGCCGGCGGTGAGGATTTCACTCATGTCGCCGTTGCGCGTCGCCATGAATGGGGCACCCGGGGTTTCTGAAATACAGGGGTCCTTCGCTTCGCTCAGGATGACGGCATGTAGATAAGAGGTTTGCTCATCGGTGAGGGGCTGGTAGGTGAACCAGACGTTGCGGAATTCGATGGAGCCGGAGCCGTCGCCGGGGATGGGACGTGCGGGAGAGAGGATGGTGGGTTCCGTGTCGAGCAGGCGGAAGACGCGCTCGGAGGCGGCCATGGCGGCCTGGAGAATGTTGTACTTTTCGCTGAGGTCCTGGATAGGGCGGAAGAAGCGCTGCGCGTACTGGATGAAGCCGATGAGGACGCCGATGGTGACGGTGCCGAAGAAGCCGGGTGATTTGGCGGGATGAAGGCCGAGGGCGGCGGCTGTGCGGAGGAAGGCGTCGTTGTGCAGGACGGCTGTGCCGCCGACCCAGATGACGAGGGCGATGGCGGTGGAGGAGAGAAACTCGACGACGGGGTAGTACCAGGCGTAGGCGAAGATGGCGTCGGTCCAGGCTTTTTTGTTCTCGGCGTTGACGCGGGAGAAGTCGCGGAAGGCGCGGCTCTCGCGGTTGAAGAGCTGGACGATGGACATGCCGGAGACATACTCCTGGGTGAAGGAGTTGATCTTCGCGGTGGCGGCGCGCTGGCGGCGGTAGCTCTCGCGCACGCTGGCGCGGAAGATGCGAGTGACAAAGAGAATCGCGGGGATGACGGCGAGGGTGAGCAGAGCGAGCGGCCAGCTCTTCCAGAGCATGATGGCGACGATGAAGGAGAGGGTGAAGACATCCTCAAAGATGGCGAGGACGCCCGCGGTGAACATCTCGTTTAGTGCGTCGACGTCAGAGGTGAGGCGGGTGACGAGGCGGCCGACTGGGTTGCGGTCATAGAAGGCCGGGGCCATGCGCTGCAGGTGGCGGAAGATCTGGCTACGGAGGTCGAACATGACCTTCTGGCCGGTCCACTGCATGAGGTAGGTCTGGAGGAGTTCGAGGGAGAAGGTGAAGAGAAGACAGCCCAGATAGATGAGGGCGATGTCCGTGATGCCGGCCATGGGCGAAGCGGGATTGAGACGACGCGCGAGCCACGACATCTGCGAGGGCCGGGAGGCGAGTCCCGAGGCAGGAGTCATGTAGGTGTCGATGGCGATCATGACCAGCAGCGGGCCGGCGGAGTCCGAGGCCGCCTTGAGGATGGTGGCGACGGCGGAGATGGCGACCTGGAGCTTGTAGGAGTGCAGATAGGTGAGCAGACGGCGCATGAGGCGGCTGTCATACGCTTTGCCTACGACATCGTCGTCGTGGGCACGGGCGGGCTGCGCGGGCCTGGCTGCGGCAGTCTTGCGCGGGTCTGCGGATTGCGCTGCGGATCTGGTTGTCTGCTGGTCGGCCATCACGGAGGGTCGTATTGATTTTAGATGGCGGCGGGGCGGAGAGGATTCGCGGCGGGATTAAGGTTTGTGAGCAAGAGGTGCGGAGGTGGCGCCGAGGATGGGACCCTGGTCCGGCTGCTGCGCGAAGACGACGATGCCGAGGGCTGAGGGATCGGTCCCGCGAGGGAGGGTGAGAGAGAAGGAGACGGGTGTGGTGGAGGCGTGGCGGAGGTCGCCGATCTTCTGCAGGGAGAGGACGGGGTCAACGTGGTGGAGGGTGCGGCCGCCGTTTTCTCCGTTGAGAACGTTGGTGGAGGACATGGTTTCGACGAGTGCGGCGTAGAGGGTGGCGGAGGGTAGAGCGTTACCAGGGGTTGTGGAGGCGATGCCGGTGACCTGGCCGCCGGTGAGTGTGACGGAGGAGATTGAGAGAGCAAGCTTGGGACGGGCGGCTGCTGCGGTGATGGCGTGGAGGGCCTGGGAGGAGTTGCTGCCGACGAACTGGTCGGCACCGTCGACGATCATCTGCGGGGTGTAGTTGTCGTCGAGGTGAAGACGGCGGGTGTAGGCGATCTGACGGGCGGTGATGTCGTGGGAGGAATAGCGGTCGCGCCAGCCGAGCGAGTCCCAGTAGTCGACGTGCTCTTCGAGGGTGATGATGCGGGCGGAGGGGACAGGCTGGTCGTGCTGGAGGCGGGCAAGGAGGGCGTCGGCGGGCGGGCAACTGGAGCAGCCTTCGGAGGTGAAGAGCTCGACGAGGACGGGGGTAGGGGATGCGGCCGAGGAAGTTGGGTTCGGCGCAGGGCCGGAGGCGAGGACGGCGGAGTTGTGGCGCAGGCCAAGTAGAGCGATGGCCAGTGCGGCGGCGAGAGCGAAGGCAAGAAAGATCCGGATGCGGCTGGAGGCGAGCAGAGCCATGGGTGGGGCCCTCCGATTGAGATTAGACGGGGGGCGGGGCGAAGCGATGCATCGCGTGAAAGAATTGAGGCAGGTGGCGATGTGAGCGATTCGCTGGGCGTCTATATCTCGGTGCCGTTCTGCAGGGCGAAGTGTACGTACTGCAACTTCGCATCCGGGGTGTTTGGCGCGGAGCGGATGGATGCGTACATGGACCGGGTGTGCGAGGAGATACACGGTGTACGTGGCCGGGTGACGGGGTTCGGCGGCGAGGTCGAGATGCCAGCGGCGGTGGATTCGGTGTACCTGGGGGGCGGGACGCCGAGCCTGCTGAGCGGGGATCAGACGGCGCGGATGTTTGCGGCGCTGCGCAGCGAGTTTGCGGTGAGCACGGGTGCGGAGATGACGCTGGAGTGCGCGCCGGGGCAGTTGAGCGAGGAGACGCTGGCGGCGATGCAGCGGGCGGGCGTGACGCGCGTGAGCCTGGGAGTGCAGAGCTTTGTGGATGTCGAGGCGGCGGGTGTGGGACGGCTGCACACGCGAGCCGTGTGTGAGGAAGAGATCGCAAGACTGCGGGCGGCGGGCGTCGAGAACATCAACGTGGACCTGATTGCGGGGTTGCCGCGGCAGACGCGGGAGAGCTGGCGCGAGTCGGTGGAGGCGGCGATTGGGAGCGGCGTGCCGCATGTGAGCGTGTACATGCTGGAGGTGGATGAGGACTCACGGCTGGGACGTGAAGTGATGAGGGCAGGGGACAGGTATGGCGCGGAGAGCATGCCGAGCGAGGACGAGTCTGCCGAATGGTATGCCGAGGCGTGCGGGTGGCTGGAGGCCGCGGGCGTGCGGCAGTACGAGATCTCGAACTTTGCAAGGGAGGGACGGGCGTCGCGGCACAACATCCGGTACTGGCGAAGGGAGGCGTATCTGGGGTTCGGGCTGGATGCGCACTCGATGTTGCGGAGTGGAGCAGGCGGAGTGCGCTGGGCGAATGCAAGTGAGTTGGAAGAGTACCTGCAGGAGGCGAGAGGCAGGGTGCGTGGTCCGAGGGATGAGGAACCTGCGCTGAAGGTGGTGCCTGCGCGAAGCGATTCGAGTGCGAGACCGGAGTGGGTTGGAGGAGAGCAGGCTTTCGAGGAGACGATGTTCCTGGGGCTGCGGATGAATGAGGGGGTAGATCTTGCGGGGCTGCGCAAGGAGTTTGGAGATCCGCTGGTGGCAGGAGCGATGGCAGCGGTGGAGGAGATGGAGGAGGCCGGGCTGGTGGAGCGAGAGGACGGCCGGCTGCGGCTGACGGGACGAGGCCGGATGGTTTCGAACGAGGTCTTCAGCCGGTTGCTGGTCGAGACGGTGGCGTGAGGCGGTGGAAGACAAAAATGTGGGGTCTCTCGACTGCGGCGCTTCGCGCCTCCGCTCGGGATGACGGCCCTGAGGCGAGGTGGCGGGTTTGATCGATCTGCGCAGTGACACGGTGACGAGGCCGACGGCGAAGATGCGCGCGGCGATGGCGGCGGCTGAGGTGGGTGACGACGTGTGGGGCGAGGACCCCACGGTGAATCGGCTGGAGGCGCGGGCGGCGGAGATGTTCGGACGCGAAGCAGCGCTGTTTGTGCCGACGGGCTCAATGGGGAACCAGATCGCGATCCGCCTGCACACGGAGCACGGACGCGAGGTGGTATGCGAGTCGCGGGCGCATGTGCTGGACTGGGAGATGGGAACGGCGGCTACGTTCTCCGGGTGCACGCTGCGGACGGTGGAGGGAGAGCGGGGGATCCTGACGTGGGAGAGAGTGCGCGGGGCGGTGTTTCGCGGGGTGCGGTTCCATGCGGAGACGGCGCTGATCTGTATCGAAAATACCCACAATATGGCCGGAGGCACGGTGATGCGGCCGGAGACGGTGCGCGAGATCTGCGAGGGCGCGCACGCGATGGGGCTGAAGGTGCATCTGGATGGCGCGCGGGTGTTTAACGCAGCGACGGCGCTGGGTGTGGGCGTGCGGGAGCTGACGGACGGATTCGACACGGTGATGTTCTGCCTGTCAAAGGGATTGGGCGCGCCGGTGGGTTCGATGCTGGTGGGTACTGGAGAGGCGATGGCGAGAGCGAGGCTCTTCCGTAAGGCGCTGGGCGGCGGGATGCGGCAGGCGGGGGTACTGGCTGCGGCGGGGCTGATTGCGCTGGAAGAGATGCCGGCCCGGCTGCGCGAGGACCACGCGAATGCACGGTTGCTGGCTGAGGCGGCGGAGGGGTATGAGGCCGCGGAGATCGATATGCGGACGGTGGAGACGAATATCGTCATCTTCACACTGCGGCGGGGCGGGGACGCCGCGGCGTTTTGTACAGCGCTGAAGGAGCGGGGTGTGCTGGCCAGTGCGGTTGGCCCGCGGGCAGTACGGCTGGTGACGCACCTGGATGTGAGCCGGGCCGATTGTGAACAGGCCGCGGACGCGGTGAGGGAGACGCTAGCCGGGTGGACGTGAGCTAGTCGCCGCCGGGATCGAGGACGGGCTTGGTGGCGAGGAAGACGCGGGCGGTAGCGCCGGACTGGCCGTTGGGATGATTGATGAGCTCGATCATGCCGCCATGTTTGCGGACGATGCCCTGAGAGATCCAGAGGCCGAGGCCGGTGCCGCGCTCCCCCTTGGTGGTGAAGAAGGGCTGAAAGAGACGATCGCCGACCTCAGGGGAGATACCGGGGCCATTGTCATTGATCTCGACGAGAGCGCCGTCTTCACTGCGCTTGCCGGCGGCATCACTGACTGGCTTCTGCGGGGAGAGGCGGATGTTGATAGAACCGCCTTTTCCTGCGGCCTCGGCGGCGTTTGCGATGAGGTTGGTGAAGACCTGGCGGATCTCCGCGGGGAAGCCCTCGACGACGACGTCCGGCGTGAGTTCAGCCGAGACGGAGATATTGAGCGCGTGAAAGCGGCCGTCCATGAGGAGAAGGATCTCTTCCAGGGTCTCCTTGAGGTGAATGGGAACCGGTGCCCGCGACTCGCGGTAGAGGCTGAGCATGGCCCGGCTGATGTGGGTGACGCGGTCGAGCTCGGACTGAGCGAGCTCCAAGAAGTGGCGCGCATCGTCTGAGCCGGGATTCTGCTGGAGCAGATAGAGGAGGTTGGCGACGGAGTCGAGGGGGTTGTGGATCTCATGCGCGATGGTTGCGGCGAGGCGGCCGGCGACGGCGAGCTTCTCGTTCGCGAGCAGGGCGGCGCGGGTGCGGCGCTCGAGAGAGACATCGCGGAAGACCATGACGATGCCGGTGATCTCTCCGGACTCGGAACGGATGGGTGCGCCGGAGTCGTCGATGGCGATCTCGGAGTTATTGCGGCGAATGAGGACCGTGTGGTTGGCCATGCCGACCACGCCGTTGAGGCGCAGGACCTTGTCGACGGGATTTTCCACGAGCTCGCGGGTGGTCTCGTTGACGATGTGGAAGACCTCGGCCAGCGGGCGCTTGAATGCTTCGGCGATCTTCCAGCCGGTGAGCTCCTCTGCGATGGGATTCATCATGAGGACACAGCCGTCGACGCCGCAGGTGATGACGCCGTCCCCAATGGAGATGAGAGTCGTGCGGAGATTCTGTTCGGAGAGGTAGAGTTCCTCGGCACGCTGCTTTTCATGATCGAGCGCCCGGCGGAATGCGCCGGAGACCGAACTAAGGCGATTGCGCATATAAAGGGCGATGAGGATGCCGACAGCGAGGGTCACTGTACCGAGGACAATGAGGAGTTCATGAACCTGACTGTGCCATTCCTCGATGCGCTGGCCTCTGGTGCGCTCCGATATCTGCACAATTTCATTGAGATCGGAGCGCATCCGATCCATTTCGGTCTTGCCGGTGAGATTGATCTCGATGTCGTTGGTTTTTCCGCCGGCCTGGATGATTGCGACGAGCGGCTCGGCAAAGCCTTTGCGCCAGGCCTCATGCTGCGTGACGAAATCATCGAGCCTGGGAGTCGCACCGGTCGCGATGGAGCGCAGCTCGCCGATCGCATCCTGCATTTTGCCCTGCGCCTGGTTGTAGGGTGCGAGGAAGCGAAGGTCGGAGGTGGTCTGATAGCCGCGCAGGCCCGTTTCTTCGTCTACGGTGAGCAGTTCGATCCGGGTGGCGAGTGCGATCCGGCGGTCGCTTTGCTCAATGAGAGCTACGGTTGCGTTGGAGTCGTGGATTTCCCAGGCGAGAATGACTGCAAGCACGCAGCATGCAGCCATGGGGACGATCATGGCCTGACGGAGAGTCCGTTTGAAACGCGTAAGCTCCAAACTCTATCGTCTTTCTGCCGGTCGTTTTACCGCTCAGAGGGCCCGGCCAGCCGTTGGGGTGCAGCGTTAGAGGCGAGCAGGCTTCCCAGCTTGCTGAGGAGCGCCGGAGCGCCCTCGCCTTTGGTCATATAAACATCGACCAGAGAGCTGACCTCATCGGGAAGACCCACATAGGCAGAGAGAAGAAGAATCGGCACGTCCGGCTTGGTTTCGCGCATTTTTTTCGCGACCTCGCCGCCATGCATGCCCGGCATGGAGTAATCGAGCACGACCGCCTCAACAGGCTGAGCGGAGAAGATCTCAATGCCGGCAGGACCGTCCGGAGCGGTGAGCACCTGATATCCTGCGCGCTCAAGCAATATCTTGCGCACACGGAGACCTACCACCTCATCATCGACACAGAGAACCAAATGGGCCTTGTTTTCCATCTCTTTCGCGGGGACAGGCATACGCGCCCGGTTTTGCCAGTATACGCATGATGTGGGAGGAGACGGAGTTTTTGCAAAGTCTTGCGGGGTTTCTCCGTAAAGAAGGCAAGTGAGTCATCCGCGACAACTAAAGTCGACGATTCATCGTACATTAGCAATTCTGAGAAATGCGCGGGGTAAGCTGAACTCGGCTGAGCTGTGAGTGCACTTTGAGGTACCTCAGCCGAAATTCGGCTACAGGCGACAGGAGCCCGCGAGGATGGCGATTGCAGAGTCTGAGATGGTAGAGGTGGTGCGTTCGACCGAGCGCAGCCAGGTGCGACCCGATGCCGTGCGAAGTGCGCGCGCAGGAGCACGGAATGACGGAAGACCGGGGGACAATGCGTTGAACCAGACCGTGTTTGTGCTGGAAGATGACACCGATATCTCGCGACTGGTGCAGTACCACCTGGAGGCAGCGGGCTTTGCGGTGCGGCCTTATGCGACAGTCGGGCAGATCGTGGCCGATGCCGAGCGGCAGCCGCCGGCGGTGTTCCTGCTGGACATTATGGTGCCGGGCGGCGACGGGCTGGACCTGTGCCGCAGGCTGCGCAAGAATCCGGCGCTGAGCACCATTCCGATCATCTTTCTGACGGCAAGGGCGGCGGAGAATGACCGCGTCATGGGCCTGGAGCTGGGCGCTGACGACTACATCACCAAGCCGTTCGGGACGCGGGAGCTGGTGGCGCGGGTGAAGGCGGTGCTGCGGCGCTTTGAGAGGCCGACGGCGCCGAGCGTCGTGAAGTTCGAGAATGTGGAGATCGACGCGCACGCCATGCAGTTGCGGGTGGGCGGCGAACTGGTAACAACGACGGCGACGGAGTTCCGCCTGCTGGATTATCTTGCCCGGCATCCGGGGAGGGTCTTCAGCCGCGACCATCTTCTGGATGCGGTATGGGGCGACGCGCGGTTCGTGACACCCCGCAGCGTGGATGTGTATGTCCGCCGTATCCGGGAGAAGATTGAGGTCGACGCCGAGACGCCGCGTTATCTTAAGACCATGCGTGGCGCAGGCTACCGGTTTGAGATTCCCAAGGCCATGCCGGCCGGGGAGTAATGGCGGCAGAGGAACGGGTGACATCGAATGCGACAGGCCGCCCCGGCAACACTGATCCGGGAGCGGGCGGCCCGTTGTCGCTCTGGATATTCGCGGCCATGGCGGTGGTGGGAATCGTGTGCGGCGCAGTGGCCCGATTTCCACAACAAAGCACAGCGATCTGGGTGGGCGGCGGTGTGCTGGCGGTGGTGTTCACGGCGCTGCTCCGGTTGAAACTGCGGGCGGAGCTGCATCAGGTTGAGCGTGCCATTGAGCTGCTGCCTGAACCTGCGGCGAAGCTGCCGGATACGACAGAGTTCTTTGAGACGGCGCTGGCCGCCCAGAGCGCTTCTCCCCGCCTGAAGCGGCGACTGGAGGCTGCCCAGAGCGACCGGCTGCAGCTGGAGGCCCTGCTGGACTCCATGCAGGATGCCGTGGTGGCAGTGGATGGCGCTGGCCGGATTCTGTGGACGAACCAGCGAATGCAGCGGCTGATTCCGGAGTCGCTGGTGGCCAGCCCGGTGCGGGTGGGACACGCGCTGGTGCAGACGGTGCGCGATCCCGACGTGCTGGCATGCGTGAAGACGGCCCTGGAAGACGGCGTGGTGAGCGAGCGGAGGGCCACGACTCTGCTGCCGGGGAGGATCTTCGAGGTGAATGCCTCGCCCATGGCAGGAGGAGGCGCTGTGGCGGTGCTGCACGATATTACTCGGATCGAGCAGGTGGAGCGTGTGCAACGGGACTTTGTGGCGAATGTGAGCCACGAGCTGAGGACGCCCCTGACCTCGATCTGCGGGTATGTGGAGACGCTGCTGGACCATGAGGAGTCTCTGAGTCCGATGGCACGGGAGTTTCTGGGGACGATCCTGAAGAATTCGACACGGATGAGCCGGCTGACGGAGGACCTGCTGACGATGGCGCGGGTGGAGTCGGCGGAGTCCGAGCTGCATCCTGCCCGGGCCCGAGCCGACGTTCTGGTGAGCGATGCCGTGAATGCCATGCGCGGCATGGTGCAGGATGAGGCGGCGGAACTGGAGATCGGCGATACGACACGGGCCGAGGTGGTCGTGGATACGGACTCGATGCTCCAGGTGCTGGGGAATCTGATCGAGAACGGAATCAAGTATGGGCGCGGGCGGAACGCAGCGCAAAGCAAGGTAGTGGTGAGTGTGCGCGAGATCGCGGAGGTCGAAGGCGGCGGCTGGGTGGAGTTCAGCGTGAAGGACTTTGGGCCGGGAATTGCTTCGGAACATCTGCAGCGAATTTTCGAGCGCTTCTATCGGGTGGACAAGGCGCGTTCCCGGGAGTCGGGCGGAACGGGCCTTGGGCTGGCGATTGCACGGCACATGGTGGAGTCCCAGGGCGGGACGATCCGGGCTGAGAGCGAGCTGAACGTCGGGAGCAACTTCCTGGTGAGGCTGCCGCGGGCGAGGTAACGGGTCGCAGGCCGGCTGCGAGGCGGGCCTGGCTACAAATGCCACGCAATGAAATCAGAGAGTTTATCCGCTGAGCCGCAAGGGTTTATTGCGTCTTTTACCTCGATGTAACACCCCCTTAACACTGGGACGGGAGACTAAAGCTGACCACTCCCCGGGGCAGATCAAGGTAGAGAAAACTCCAGGTCTAGGCACGTCTGTCGGGGGCGAAAGGGAGAGACGAAGTGAGAATGAAGTGGATTGCTGCAGTAGTGTCAGTGACGATGATGACGGGCGCCGCAGTGGCGCAGAATATCAACGCGGCAGGGGCGACGTTCCCGTACCCGATCTATAACCGATGGTTTACCGAGTACGCGCAGGCGCACCCGAATGTGAAGATCAATTACCAGTCGATCGGTTCGGGCGGCGGAATCAAGCAGGTGTCCGAGGGAACGGTGGACTTCGGCGCCAGCGACGGACCGATGAGCGACCAGCAGATGGCCGAGGCGAAGGTGAAAATCTTCCACCTGCCGACGGTGCTGGGCGCGGTAGTGCCGATCTATAACCTTCCCGGAATCAATAAATCTCTGAATTTCTCCGGCGATGTAATCGCAGACATTTACCTGGGCAAGATCAAGAGCTGGAACGATGCGCGAATCGCCAAGGACAACCCCGGGGTGAGCCTGCCGGATCGACAGATTCTGCCCGTGTACCGCTCGGACGGCAGCGGAACCACGTACATCTTTACGGATTACCTCTCGAAGGTCAGCCCGGCATGGGCGAGTTCGGTGGGCAAGAACACGTCCGTGAAATGGCAGGCGGGCGTGGGCGCCAAAGGTAACGAGGGCGTAGCCGGCATGGTGCGGCAGGCCCCGGGCGCGTTCGGTTATGTGGAGCTGATCTATGCGCTTTCCAACCACATCTCCTACGGTGCGGTGAAGAATGCGTCGGGCAAGTTCCTGCTGGGCAGCCCTGAGGGCGTAACGGCGGCCGCCGCCGCGGCAGCAAAGACGATGCCGGCGGACTACCGGGTGTCGATTACCAATGCTCCGGGAGCGGATTCTTACCCGATCTCGAGCTTTACGTGGCTGTTGCTTCCCAAGAAGTTTGCCGACCCGGCGAAAGGCGCCGCGGTGAAGGACTTCCTGGAATGGATGCTGGATCATGGCGAGAGCGAGGCGACGAGCATGGGCTATGCACCGCTGCCGGCCCAGGTTGTTGCGATGGAGCGTAAGACAATCGCGACGGTGAAGTAGACTGGGGTTCCGCGCGGTCTTGCCTGGCGCAGGCCGCGCGGTTCTTCTTAAGGGGAACGCCTGGGCTGAGTAGCTTACGGGCGGTCACCGCTGTTGCTGTTTTGAGCCGGCATGTTTAGTGAAGGCCGAGTTTCTTAGCTGAGGACGAGACGAGTGGGGCTGCCACAGATGACAACGGAAGGAGATCCAAGGCCGACGCTGCCGGGGATGCCGATTTCAGTCCAGCCGCCGAGCCCGGTTCCCGAAGGCCAGCAGAATGGGGACGTCCCGCCATCGGCGATTCGGGCGCACCTGATGTCGCGGGGCAGCGGTTCTGTAGCCGACCGCATTTTTATCGGGCTGATGCTGGCCTGCGCTCTGAGCATCTTCGCGATCGTCGTGTTCATTGTCTGGATCCTTGTGCTGCGGTCCAAGCTGTCGCTGGCGGCGTTCGGGTTTAAGTTTTTTGTCCATTCCGGGTGGGACCCGGTGAGCGGCGATTTCGGAGCGCTGCCGTTCATCTACGGGACGCTGGTCACGTCGTTGCTGGCGCTGGCGATGGCCGTGCCGCTGGCGATGGGAGTAGCGATCTTCCTTACGGAGCTATGCCCAAAGAAGCTGCGGGCGCCAATCTCGTTTGTGACTGAGCTTCTGGCGGCGATTCCCAGCGTGGTTTACGGGTTGTGGGCGGTGTTTGTGCTGGTGCCGATCATGCGCGACCAGCTGGGGCCATGGCTGACTAAATACTTTGGCTGGACGGGACTGTTTGAAGGTTATAACTTCGGCGTGGGCATGCTGACGGCAAGCATCATCCTGGCGATCATGATCCTGCCCATCATCTCCTCGATTACGCGAGACATCATGCTTGCCGTGCCGACCTCGCAGCGGGAGGCGGTTCTGGCGCTGGGGGCGACGCGTTGGGAGATGATCCGTACGGGTGTGCTGCGCAATGCGCGCATCGGCATTGTGGGCGCTGTGATTCTTGGGTTGGGACGCGCGCTGGGCGAGACCATGGCGGTGACCATGGTGATCGGCAATCACCCCGACATCTCGAAGAGCCTGTTTGCGCCGGGGTATACGCTGGCCAGCGTGATCGCCAATGAGTTCTCGGAGGCAACCGGGGACATGTACCTGAGTTCGTTGATCGAGATCGGACTGGCGCTGTTCCTGGTGACGATTGTGGTGAATGCCATTGCTCGCGGACTGGTGTGGGCCGTGACGCGTGGGACGCCATCGAGGGCACACTGATGAGTACAAGCTCGCTGTACACGCCGCCTCCCGGACGCGACGATGGCCCTCTGCACCGGACGCTGAACATGAACAGCACGTGGATCCGCGTGAACCGGGCGCGGCGTTATGCAGTGAATCATGCCGTCTCCGGATTGGCGATTCTCAGCACGATTCTGGTGATCGCGCCGCTGGTGGCGATTCTGGCATATCTGCTGTACATGGGAGCGCATTCGCTGAATCTTGCGTTCTTCACAAAGATCCCCGCACCGGTGGGCGAGTCCGGCGGCGGAATGGCGAATGCCATCGTGGGTTCGGGGATCGTGCTGGCGGTCGCCAGCGTGCTTGGGGTCCCGGTAGGAATTGCGGCGGGCGTTTATCTGGCGGAGTTTGGCCGGGGCAAGGCGCTGGCCTCCGCGGTCCGGTTTACGGCCGACGTGCTGAATGGAGTGCCGTCGATCGTGATGGGCATCGCGAGCTATTCGCTGATCGTGATCAAGCAGGGGCACTTCTCTGCGTTTGCCGGTGGCGTGGCGCTGGCTGTGATGATGGTCCCGACGATCACCCGCACGACGGAGGAGATGCTGGCGACAGTGCCGCATGCGATCCGCGAGGCGGCGCTGGGGCTGGGCGTGCCGAAGTGGCGCACGGTGCTGTCCGTAAGTCTGAAGACGGCATCACCGGGCATTATTACCGGATGCATGCTGGCGTTTGCCCGCGTGGCGGGGGAGACGGCACCGCTGCTGTTTACGGCGTTCGGCAACCAGTTCTGGAGCTTCAGGCTGGACGAGCC
>DASZPF010000011.1:0-30650 GCA_035550395.1 Acidobacteriaceae bacterium | reverse complement strand
AAGCCATCCCGAGCCAGGGCCGACCCCGCGTCCGGTCTTGCTTAAGGGCACGGCTTCAGCCGTGCCGTAACCGGGCGCGATTAAATGCGGCTTCAGCCGCTGAGGGCAGATTTCACAGTGCCGGGTGCACTATTCTGCATGGGCGTCAGCATTCGCACAGATGGGGTCCGGGTTCGCAGCCTCCCAAACCCTGTCAAGCCCCTCAACGGCTCATCTCCCACAAAACGCAAAAGATAAACATGGCATAGCAGTTATGCTCCGCCCGCTATAATAGAAACAGAGAAAAAACAGAAGACCCAGCCGGAATCCGGCTGGGTCTTCGCATTTTCAGGGGATCGCAGCTTGCAGAATTGCACCAAACTCGCGACATACCCCTCACAACCCTCGCCCCTTCATCAACTTAAGGGGTCGACATGGGGGGAGGGGTACCACCCTCTACTCCGCCGTGATCACTCCGCAGGCGATCCGGTTCCCGGCGTTCCCCGTCGGGTCCGTCTTCATATCGTCCGCCTTCTCGTGGACCATGATCGAGTGCCCCAGCACCGAGTTCGCCGCGCCCGGAGCCAGCGTCAGGTAGTCCACCTTGTACGTGATCTCGCCCATGTGGTCCTCGCCGATCGAGATGTTCTTCGGCAGGTCGCCCGCGTGGTGCCCCATCGGGTTCTCCATCCCGTGCTGCTTGCTCTCCGGGTTGAAGTGTCCGCCCGCGCCATGAAAGTCCGGCGCGTCGCACACCGGGTTCTGGTGGATGTGCACTGCGTGCTCGCCGAACGGAACATCCTTCAGCTTCACCGTGATCGAGAGCTGCTTGCCGTCCTTGGACTCCTTGAACGTCGCCGTGCCCGCCGGCGAGCCGTCGGACTTCTTCAGCGGAACCGTCAGCACGCCCTTCTTCATCGTCCCCTGCGCCTCGGCGCGGAGAGCATGCAGGCCGAGACCCGCAACGGTAGAGGCGGCACACAGGAAAGCGGCAACGGAAGCAAAGCGAATCGGACGCATCGGTTCATCTCCTTGGAGGCAGAGCTGCCCACCAAGCATAGCGCAGCCGAGGTCACGCAAGCGTGAACCCGCCTGGCAGAAGTCAGGAACTGTGCGCTGGAAGCAATGTGAGGCAGATGACAGGCGCTAGCTTGCGCTTCGCACCTTCGCGGCCCGCGGCGCCTTCCGCTCCGCCGTCTCCGGCCGGCTCGCCTGCCACTTGCGCAGCTTCACCTTGCCGTCCACATTCTCCGCCCAGATCATCCGCTGCACCTTCTGCACCCGGAAGAAGCCGGCCTTGCCCATCTGCTCCACCCGTCGCATCGCGTCGGAGAGCGTGAGCCCTGCACGCAGCTGCTCCACGGGAATCCACTGCGCCTCGGCGCGCGGGGCGGGCCTCTTCCACTGCTCAATCGTAAAAAATCCTTGTGGCATGCAGCTAAGGACGAAGTTGCGCGCCCGCAGGTTTCACGCGGATTCCAGAGATGTACAACACTGCAAGTGGTCCGTCCACATTGGCCTTCGACCCCTGTTAGAGTGGCGTGGATGCAGTCCCGCAGATTCTACGTCTGGTGGATCGCCACCATCGCCGCGCTCGGCGGCTTGCTCTTTGGTTACGACTGGGTCGTCATTGGTGGCGCCGAGCCGTTCTATGAGTCTCACTTCGCCATCGCCTCTCCTTCCACGCAAGGCTGGGCAATGAGCTGCGCCCTCGTCGGCTGCTTCCTCGGCTCGCTGCTTTCCGGCGCTCTCAGTGAGCGCATGGGCCGCAAGCCGGCCCTTATCGCCGCCGCGCTCGTCTTCACCATCACCAGCATCGGCACAGGAACGGCCGGCTCCTTCACCGCCTTCGTCCTGTGGCGCATCTCGGGCGGCCTGGCCATCGGCCTCGCCTCGGCCCTGAGCCCGATGTACATCGCGGAGATCGCGCCCGCCGGCATGCGCGGCCGCCTCGTCTCTCTCAACGAGCTGACTATCGTCACCGGCGTGCTCTCCGCCCAGGTGATGAACTGGCTCATCGCAGACGGACACATCCGCCACTTCGCCACCGAGGCCCGGATGGTCCAGTGGGATGCAGCGACTGGCTGGCGCTGGATGTTCGGTGTTACCGCAGTGCCCGCGGCGCTGTTTCTGCTCGGAATGCTCTTTGTTCCGGAGAGCCCGCGCTGGCTCGCCCTGCGCAACCGCGAGGCCGAGGCGCGACGGACCCTCGTCCGGCTTGGCGGAGAAGAGAGCGCCGGCATCATTCTTGCTGAAATCGAAGCGAGCCTGCGCTCGGCAGACCATACCGGCTCGCTCCGAGCCGAACTCTCTCAGCTGCTCGCGCCCGGCCTGCGCGCCGCCCTGGTGCTCGGCGTTGGCCTCGCCGTCCTGCAGCAGTGGTGCGGCATCAATGTCATCTTCAACTATGCCCACGACATCTTCGCCGCCGCCGGTTACGGCCTCAGCGACATTATGTTCAACATCGTCGTTACCGGCATCACGATGCTGATCTTCACCTTCCTCGCCATCGCCACCGTGGACCACGGCGGCCGCCGCCCGCTGATGCTCGGCGGATGCGCCGGCCTTGCCATCGTCTATATTGCGCTCGGCTGGTTCTTCCATCTTCACAGCCGCGGAGTTCACATGCTTGCGCTCGTCGTCGCCGCGCTGGCCTGCTATGCCATGACGCTCGCGCCCATCACCTGGGTCGTGTTGAGCGAGATCTTCCCCAGCCGAGTGCGTGCAACCGCGATGGCCGTCTCCAGCTCCTCTCTTTGGGCGGCCTGCTTCGTGCTTACCTACACGTTTCCGCTGCTCAACAACTCGCTAGGCACAGCGGGAACCTTCTGGCTGTACGCTTCGGTCTGCGTGCTTGGCTTCATCGGCGTCTATCGCTTCCTGCCTGAGACCAAGGGCCGCACGCTCGAAGAGATCGAGACCTTCTGGAAGCCGGCCGGGCAATGATGCCGGTTCTTTAGAGAAGTACGCCAGTCTCCGGCAGCTCCATCTGCGCGGCCTCCGGCGCATCCAGATACGGCCGGAAGCAGCCCCGGCAGCGTGCCTCATAGACCCCCGCCGCGCCCACCACTACCAGCTCGCGGCTGCTGCCCAGCCTCTGCGTGTGGACCGCAGGAGCGCCGCACACCATACATACCGCGCTCAACTTGGTCACCTCATCCGCAATCGCCATCAGCGCAGGGATGGGGCCGAAAGGGTCGCCGGTAAAAGTCGTGTCCAGCCCGGCGAGGATGACGCGCTTTCCCAGGTGCACCAACTCGCCCGCCAGCTGCACGATCGAGTCATCGAGAAACTGCGCCTCATCGACACCGACAACCTCGATCTCCGGGATCTGCCGGTACAGCGCGCGGCGCAACTCGGCGACGCTGGCAACGGTCACGGCGTCGTGGGTCTGCGCACTGTGCGACGCAATGGCGGTGCGGTGATAGCGCAGGTCGATGTCCGGCTTGAAGCAGGCCACGCGCTGGCGTGCAATGCGCGCGCGCTTCAGGCGGCGGATCAACTCTTCACTTTTGCCGGAGAACATGGGCCCGACAATCGCTTCGATTCTGCCCACTTCCATGCGGCCGGCCTCGGGATGGCCCGCCTTCGCCAGCTCCGGTTCATCACGTCCAGCTTCATCATGTCCAGGTTCGCGGGAATTGTGGCCGTTCTCCGAATGGGTCATGCGTCGGTATACCTCGACTCTCGACATCCTACGCAAACGGGTGGTGTGGATTTCGAGAGCCGGTCTGTGCACCGGAGTTCCAATCCGCCGAATGCCGAAATCAACCGCCCCCCCTGGACCAGCCCCGATTGCACAGGCCCGCTCCAGGGACGATTTTCACGGAAGGTCCCGCGCCTGCTCTAGTAGAATCGGAGCAGCGCTGTTGCGCGCTGACTCGTCCGCCAATGGCCGCCCGCTGCCGTTGCGTTCCCGGGTCCCCATCGTTCAGTGGTTAGGACATCGCCCTTTCACGGCGGTAACACGGGTTCGAATCCCGTTGGGGACACCAAATCGCCCACCTACCATTCGGCTGGCGAATTGTTCTCTCCAGACCCCATAATGGCGGCGTGCTGAAAACTCTGGCCAGATGGATATGGCTCTGCGGACTGTTCGCCGTGCTCACGCCACCCGTGTATTCACAGGCGGACCATGGAGAGCTGCGGCTGAAGGTCACCGACGCCTCCGGCGCGGCGCTTGAGGCCGCGGTCGAGTTGGAGAGCACAGGCAACAACTTCGGCAGGCAATTCCGCACCGATTCCCTCGGCGGCCTCGCCATTCGGCAGTTGCCCTATGGGGCCTATCGACTCACCGTGCGGCAGCAGGGCTTCACTCCCGCTTCGCAGATCGTCGAGGTGCGCTCCGCGCTGCCAGCCCTGCAGACCATTCAACTGCGGCCTGCGTCGGTCTTCACTCAGGTCAATGTCTCCGGAACGGAGACGGTGCTGGACCCGGAGAGTCCTCGCTCGGTGCAGCAGATCGGAGCCGGGCAGATCCAGCAGCGACTCACCTCGCTTCCGGGCCGCTCCGTGCAGGACCTTGTGGACTCGCAACCGGGCTGGCTCTACGAGGGCAACGCCGTGCTGCATCCACGCGGATCGGAGTATCAGACGCAGATCGTCGTCGACGGCCTCCCCCTGACCGAAAACCGCTCGCCGGGTTTCGCACCACAGATCGAAGCCGACGACCTGCAGGCCGTCACCATCTACACCGCCGGTTATCCCGCGGAATATGGACGCAAAATGGGCGGCGTCATTGAGCTGAACACCCAGGAGCAGACCGACCCGGGAACTCACGGGGAATTCGCGCTCTCCGGCGGCAGCTATCGCTCAGCCCTCGCCTATGGCCGGCTGCAGCATGTGTGGGGAGGCAATGTCGCGGGCGCGAGCGCGTCCGGCAGCATGACGGACCACTACCTCAACCCCGTGGTCCCGCAGAACTTCACCAACACCGGCACCACAGGTGACTTCTCTGCTTACTTCCAGCGGGATCTGACTGCCTCCGACCGGCTCAGCCTCTCCGTTCGTCACGGACTATCGCGCTTCCTGATTCCGAACGAACTGCTGCAGCAACAGGCCGGACAGCGGCAGGACGGCGGCAACTTCGAGACCGCAGGCACAGTCCGCTATCAACACGTTTTTTCCGCCAATTCGCTGCTCACGGCCGAGGGCATGGTTCGCGATGACACCAGGGACCTCAACTCCAACACCAGTCCCACGCCCATCGCCGCATTCCAGAACAATGGCTTTCGCGAGGGCTATGCCAAAGTCGCCCTCTCGCTGCATCGCGGCGTGCATGAGTTCAAAGCCGGCGTCGAGTCCGACAGCACCTTTCTTCGCGAAGACTTCCGCTACAACATCACCGATCCGGACTTCTTCGATGACGACACGCCGCAGAGCTTCAGCTTCGCCGGGCGTCGCGCGGACCTGGAGCAGTCCGCCTTCGTGCAGGACGAGATCCACCTGGGACAGTGGAACATCAGCGCCGGCCTGCGATGGGACCATTACCAGCTGCTGCTGAATCAGAGCGCCTTCAGCCCGCGCCTCTCCATCAGCCGCTACTTTCCCGCGCATGGACTGGTGGTCCATGGCTCCTTCGACCGCGTCTTTCAGACGCCATCGTTTGAAAACATCCTGCTCTCCAGTTCCGCGCAGATCCAGACCCTCAGCCCGCAGTTCCTGCGCCTCCCGGTGCAGCCCTCGCGCGGCAACTACTATGAGGGCGGGCTCACCAAATCCGCCTTCAACAGGCTGCGGCTGGATGCCAACGTCTATCGTCGCGATGTACGCAACTTCGCCGACGACGATCAGCTTCTCAACACCGGCGTCTCGTATCCCATCGCCTTCGACCGCGCCGTGATCTACGGACTCGAAGGCAAGCTCGCCGCCTTCGATCTCGCGCACTTCTCCGGCTTCGTCAGCTACTCCTACATGGTGGGCAACGTCTGGCTGCCGGTGACGGGCGGGCTCTTTCTAGGCGACGACGCCGGCAATGCGGTGGATCAGCTCTCCGGCCACGTTCCCGCCTCGCAGGACCAGCGCAACACCGTCCAGACGCGTCTGCAATATCGCATCACACCGCGCCTGTGGGTCGCCGGAGGTGCAGGCTACGGCTCCGGCCTTCCTTTCGAATACGAAGGTACCGAGCAGGCCGCCATCGCACAGTACGGCCCTGCCGTCGTCTCGCGCCTCAACTTCGATCGCGGGCGCATCCGGCCTCTGCTCACCGTCAGCTCATCGATCGGAGCCACGCTCTACTCGTCGGAGACCCTGAAGCTCAACCTGCAGGCCGACGGCGAGAACCTGAACAACCGCCTCAACGTGCTCGACTTCAACGGCATCTTTTCCGGCAACGCCATCGCACCGGCACGCAGCGGATACCTGCGGCTCAGCGCATCGTTCTAGCTGCGCGTGTTCCGGTTCAAATAAGCTTTACCGCCACGTTTAGTCAATGTGGCTGAAATGGTCCGTCGGCGCATCCAGCACCACGATGCCCCATGGGCCTCCGCCCGCCTTCACCCGATGCGTCACCGTGTCAGTCGCAAGGTCCACCACGGAGACATCGTTCGACGGCCCATTGGCCGTGTAGAGCGTGCGTCCATCATGCGAGAGCGCGATGCCCCACGGACGCTTGCCCACCACCACTGAGCCCAGGATCTTGTTCGTCGCGGTATCGACTGTAAACACCTTTTGCCCGCGTCCTGTGCTCACATACAGCTTGCTCGCATCCGGCGAGAGCAGCACGAACATCGGCTTGATCTGCCCCGGTGTACCCAGCGGGATCGTCCCCTTCATCTTCCGCTTCGCCGTATCCACAATTACCACCGTGCCGTCGTTCTCCGCATTCACATATGCGGTCTTGCCGTCCGGCGTGAAGGCGATGTTCCTTGGCCTGTGGCCCACGTTGATCGTAGCCACGATCTTTTTTGCCGCCAGGTCCAGGATGTACAGCTTTCCCGCCTCCTCGGAGGTGACATAAACCTGTTTGCCGTCCGGCGTAATCTTCACTCCTTCGGGTTCTGCGCCCACCGGGAACGACTGCACCACCTTGCCGGCGGAAATATCGATGGTGCTTACCTCTGAAGTGTCCTCATTGGAGACGTAGATGTACTTGCCGTCCGGGCTCACGTCGAAGTTCTCCGGGTCCACCCCCGCCGGAATCGTCTTGATCAGTTTGTTGGCCTGCACGTCGAAGATACCGATACCGTCCGCAGAGCGGTCCGGCGGAGGCAGAGTGCTCTCGTCCACGCCCGGCCCCGCGATCGGCGTCCCGCTCAAGGCCACATAGAGATACTTATGGTCCGGGCTGGGATGGATGCCGCGAGGCCGCTTACCTAGTGGCACCGTCGCAAGATTGTCGTAGCTGCCGGCGTCAATTACAGTAAGGTCGCCGGAGACCTCGTTCGTCACGTAGATCCGCCCCGCGTCTGTCTCGACCGCGTGGTGCTCGGCTGGCTTGGGGGCGGACGACCGGCAGCCGGCAAAAGCCAGCATGCCAACGGCAAGAGACGGCAAAACGAATCGCAGCTTCAGCATTTCGAACGTCCTTCCGGCGAGTGCGGGTGATGGTGAAAAGATGGTATGAAGTGAGAGACGAACAGATCTGGAGCGGTGGACGCGGCTGATGTGCAGATGTTATGCTTGCCACCGCTGGATTGTCATAACATGACGCATGTATATCCTAATGAACCGCCACACTATAAATCTTCAAACCAGGCCTCGTAAAGTGCCGTTGCCTGAATCTCTCCTCGGCCACGTCTTATTTCCGGCCGGTCGTCTCAACTCTTGCGGAGGCAAAGTGTCCCGTTTCATCGGCTTCATGCTAACTGCGGCTCTCACCGCATGTCTTGCCGGTTGCCGGCAGGACATGCAGAACCAGCCAAAGATACTGCCGCTGCGCGGCTCTGCATTTTTTCCGGATGGACGTTCGGCGCGTCGCCAGCTGGACGGAACCGTGGCCCGCGGACAGGAGGCTGCAGCCAGCTACTTCCTGACGGGGATGACCGATGGCAAGGAGGGAGAGGGACTGCCGTTCCCTGTGACGATGCAGGTCCTCCGCCGTGGCCAGGAGCGCTTCAATATATATTGTTCTCCCTGTCACTCTCGGGTGGGCAACGGCCAGGGCCGGGTCGTGCAGCGCGGCTATCGTCAGGCGGCCAACTTCCACTCGATTCGCCTGCTTCAGGCACCTGCGGGGCACTTCTTCAACGTAATGACCCACGGATTTGGCGCCATGCCTGACTACCATGCCGAGCTCGCGCCCGTGGACCGCTGGGCCGTCGTTGCCTACATCCGCGCGCTGCAGCTCAGCCAGGATGCAAAGCCCTCGGACGCAGCCCCCGGAGCCCGCGTCGTCAGTCTTACCCAGATCGCAAGCGACGAAGGGCTGCCGCCTGCCTTCGCCGACGCCAATTGGACCAGCAAGACCTCTCCGGCGCCGCCGTCTGCCGCTCCCAGGCCTCCGCAGACATCAGCATCGACTGCAGCTCTTGTCGCTGCGGCTACGCCTGCGCCCGGCCGGCGGCAGGAGGCCGGTTCGAGTCAGTCCGGCTCCAAGACCGAAGAAAAACCGGCTGAAAGCGAAAAAAAATCGACTCCTCCCGCTGCAGCCGGTGACGCTGCTGCCGGCAAGCAGATCTATATGCAGAACTGTCTGATGTGCCATCAGGCGAACCGGCAGGGCCTGCCGCCGATGATCCCTTCGCTGGTCGATATTGTGACTCGCGTAGGCGTGGACAAGATCAAGCAGACTGTCACCCACGGCGTTCCTACCGCTAACCCACCCATGCCTTCCTTTGAGGCGAAGCTCACACCGGCCGATATCGAGAATCTCCTCGCCTTTTTGAAGACCAAACCCTGATATTTGCGCGGTTTCTGCCTCTTCACGCCGGGGAATTTTTCCCTTGAAAGCCCGGTCTGAGATTAAGCACGTTCACCCTGATAGGTAAACTATGTGAATTTCTTATATCCTATTGACAATCGACCAGGAGCGTGGGTAGTTTGTTTGCGCTCAGTCGTGGTTGCTCTTTTTTCATCGGAGCGCCACATCTCGGGTCGAACAAGGATGGATCATGTCCACGGCTAACAGTGTGCTGACCGGGCAGGCGGCGACCTTCGATCACGCGTACCTGCGCGACGCATTAAAGAGAATGATGGAGATCCGGACGGTGGAGCAGCTCGCTCTGGATTTCAGCCTTGCCACGCCCCCCAAGCTCCTGGGCTCGGCCCACTTTTGCGCCGGGCAGGAGGCGGTGCCCGTCGGCACGGCCGCCGCACTCAATGACAACGACCAGATCGTAGCCACCTATCGCGGCCACGGATGGGCGCTCTCCTCCGGTCTTCCCCTGGAGCAGATTCTGGGTGAGATCTGCCAGAAGAGCATTGGTATCAACCGCGGGAGGGGCGGCTCCGCCTACATCATGGCCCCGTGGACCAGGTTCATCGGCGAAAACTCCATCGTCGGCGCAGGACTGCCCATTGGGTGTGGTGTGGCCCAGGCGAATAAGCTGCAGGGCAACAACCAGGTCGTCGCCGTCTCCCTCGGAGACGGAGCATTCAACCAGGGCGCCACGCATGAAGGCCTGGCCTATGCGGCCGCACGTACGCTTCCGCTGATCATCATCTGCGAGAACAACGGCTGGGCTGAGATGACCCCGACCTCAGAGATATTCAAGGTCAACCGCATCGCGCAGCGCGCCTCCGGCTACGGAATTACCGGTGTCACCATCGACGGAACGGACCCCATCGCAGTGCGGGACACGGTCCGCCAGGCGGCCGAACACGCCCGCAAAGGCGGTGGTCCTGTCCTGATCGAGTGCCGTGTGCCTCGACTCTGGGGCCACTACAACCGAGACATTGAACATTACCGGCCGATGGCCGACCGGCAGGCAGCCGGGGAGGTCGACCCCATCGAGCTTGCAGTCAGACGTCTTACCGCCGACGGGCTGATGACTCCAGAGGAGGTGAATGCGCTCTGGACCGAGGTGAAGTCCGGCATAAGCAGCGTCGCCGACAAGGTGATGGCCTCTGCCCCTCCCGATCCGGCAACCGCCGCGGAGCACGTCTGGGCGCCCGTTCCCGAGGTCCCGGCTGCTCCAAAATCCAAGGCTGCTGAACCGCCTCCTGCGCCCAAGACCATGACTTATATCCAGGCCGTCAATGAGGCCCTTGTGCGCGAGCTTCAGAGCCGGCCGGAGGTTCTGGTCTACGGCGAAGACGTGGGCTTCGCCGGCGGCATCTTCGGCGCCTCGCGCAATCTCCAGAAGACCCAGGGCAAGGACCGTGTCTTCGACACGCCTATCTCGGAGAGCGCCATCCTGGGCTCTGCCGTCGGATCGGCCCTGATGGGTATGCGCCCCATCGTTGAGATCATGTGGGCGGACTTCCTGCTCGTTGCCCTTGACCAGCTCATCAACCAGGCCGCCAACGTCCGTTATGTCACCAGCGGCCGGTCCGTGGTGCCGATCGTCGTACGGACCCAGCAGGGTGCGACGCCAGGCTCCTGCGCACAGCACTCGCAGAGCCTGGAGGCATTGCTGACCCACATCCCGGGCCTCAGGGTCGCCCTTCCCGGAACGCCGCAGGATGCCTACGACATTCTGCGTGCCGCCGTCGCCCATCCCGATCCCTGCATCATCTTTGAATCGCGGGGGCTCTACCAGATGTCCGGCCCTGTCGTTCTCTCCGACGAGATCCAGCCCATAGGCAAGGCCATCCTGCGCGTGGAAGGCAAGGATGCGGTCATCGTCACCTGGGGCACCATGGTGCGCGTCGCGCTGGAAGCCGCCGAGCAGCTTGCCAAGGAGGGGATCAAGGCCGGTGTGCTGGATCTCCGCTGGCTCTCGCCCCTCGATGAGGAGGCGCTGCGCAGTGCCGTCGGCAAAGCTGGAGGTCGCGTCGTTGTTGCGCATGAGGCCAACCTGACCGGTGGCTTTGGTGCCGAGATTGTTGCCCGCCTCCACGAAACCATGGGCGAGAAGTCGATCAAGGTCCGCCGCGTAGCCTCGCCCGACGTTAGAATTCCGGCCGCCCCGGTTCTCTCGGCGCAGCTGATCCCAAATGCGGAGAAGATCGTCGCCGCGGTCAAGGCCCTGTTGTAACCCGCTGCTCCCGCCGCTCCCACATGGACGGCTGCAGCTCCCGGGACGGAGTTGCAATTCCGATGGACTTTCTGGTGCACATGGACGTGCTTCCGCTTCCGCCCGGAGAAGAGGGGCAATCTCTACTCCGCCGGGAAGCTGAACGTGCCCGGCAACTTGCTGAGGCCCGCATTCTGCGCCGCCTCTGGCGCATCCCCGGCCGCCGCGCCAACTGGGGCATCTGGAGCGCCGCCTCCGTGGACGAGCTCCACCTGGCGCTGTCCTCTCTTCCCCTCTTCCCTTTTCTCTCGATCACCGTGCATCCACTGGCCCAACATCCGAACGATCCCGGTCTGCCGCTGGACGGCCCTGAACCCTCCAGCTAAACACCCCCCGTCGCACCCGTAACACCGCAGCACTCAGCACGTGTTCCAAGGAGCGCACCATGCCCAGAACCAGCGCAGCCCTCATCGCAAGCTCCCTCGCCGCGACACTCCTCACCTCCGCCTTCGCGCTTGCCCAGCCGCCCGCAGCCGCACAGCAGCGTGCCGGAGGCGGCCTCGACGTCGCTGACCACCGCGAATTTGCCCCACCGCCCACTCGCGGCATCGACTCCAAGCGCTGGGAGTCCTGGTCCGCCATGCGCACCGCTGCCGATCCGCTGCTGGGCTGGAAAATCGGCATGCGCAGCACGGATTTCCCCGGCGCATCCCTCGAAGAAGCCCTGCAGAAGACCGACGAGCTGGCCCTCGGCAATATCGAGATCTTCAGCACTCAGAAGCTCGACATGGACATCCCCAAGGCCGTCAATGACACGCTATACGCCGACGAACTCCGTGCCGTGAAGGACAAGCTCATCGGCATCAACATCGTGCCCATCGCATATCACGTCCCGGAGATTCCCTCCGACGAAGCCTCCGCCCGCAAACTCTTCCAGTTCACCAGCGACCTCGGTTCAGCCGTGCTCGTTACAGAGAAGGCCCCCGCCAGCCTCGATCTCGTCGACAAGCTCGCCGGCGAGTTCAAGATCAAGGTCGCCATCTGCGGCAATCCAACCCAGGTGCTGGATGCCGTCAAGTCCCACAGCGAGATGCTCGGCGTCTGCGGAGACACCGCCAACTGGGTGCAGGACGGCCTGAAGCCGGCCGACGAAGCCACCACACTGGGCACTCGCCTCTTCATCCTTAATCTGCATGATGTCAGCGCAGCGCAGGGCGGGCACGAGGTCGCGCCCGGTGAAGGCGTCGCCGGCATCCCGGCCCTGCTCATGGCCATGTACCATGCGCAGATCAAACCGGCACTGATGACCGTCAGCGGCCCTCCAGGCGATCTCGCCCCCTCGCTCACCACGTTTGAAGAGGCACTGCGCCCTGTGATGACCGACCGCGTGGACGGCATCTCCCGCACCACAGCCATCCGCGGTGAAGACAAGCTGGACCCCGCCGATAAGGCGAAGATCGACGCCGCCCTGCCGGATACCGCACCGGCAAAGCCCCGCAAGCCTCGCAAGCTCCTCGTCATGGACCTCAACGTCGCCTACGGCGGCCACCGCTCGATTCCGGCTGAGAACTACGCCATCGAGCAGATGGGCAAGCGCACAGGTGCGTACACGGTCGTCTTCGACGACAACCTCGACAACCTCAAATACCCCAAGATCAAGCAGTACGACGCCATCGTGCTCAACAACACCGTAGGCATGATCTTCGTCGACCCCGAGGTGCGCGCTGGCCTGCTGCGCTTCGTCCGCGAGGGCGGCGGACTGGCCGGCAACCACGGCACCAGCCACGCCTCCATGGACTGGCCCGAGTTCCACGACATGATCGGCGTGACGCGCGGCGTGCACCGCGCCAACACGGAAAAGTGCTGGATCAAGATCGACGACCCGAAGAGTCCGCTGGTGGCCTCCTTCAACGGGAAGGAGATCGAGTACGAGGACGAGTACTTCCGCTTCCCCAACCCTCCCTACTCGCGCACCAAGCTGCATGTCCTGCTCAGCATCGACGTGCCGAAGACCGATATGAACCAGGGCGTCGTCCATGTCCCCGGCTCCTCCGTCTCCCGGCCGGACGCCGACTACGCCGTCAGCTGGATCCACACCTACGGCAAGGGCCGCGTCTTCTTCACCATCCTCGGCCACAACCCCACGCTCTTTGAGTCGCCGGAACTCGCCGGCTTATACCTGCGCGGCCTGCAGTTCATCCTCGGCGACCTCGACGCCGATGCCTCCCCCAGCGTGAAATAGAGAAACGCCGAGGAGGGCAGGGAAGAAGCTATGGACCGCTACAACTGGGATAACGTCCCGCGCGAGGAGCTGACTCCGCTGATCACGCGGCAGGTCATCCACACGCCCTCGCTTACCATGCTGCGGATTCATTTCCGCAAAGGAGCGGTGCTTCCCATGCATCACCACGTTCACGACCAGCTCACCACGGTGCTCTCCGGCCGCCTGCGCCTCGAATCCGAAGGCAACACGGTCGAACTCGGCCCCGGCGAACTTGCCCGCATGGGCTCCGACGTCCCTCACGCGGTCGAGGCCCTCGAGGACACCATCGCCGTCGACGTCTTCACGCCCGCACGCACCGACTGGCAGTAAACCAGCCCAGCAATGGACGCTCGTCCGTCTATTAGCTTTGTCTACTTCTCCAGGATCGCCACCGCCCGCACCGGTGCGCCGGTCGTGTTCACCCACTTGATGGGAAACAGGCTCAGCGTGAAGCCATACGGCGGCAGCTTGTCCAGGTTGGTCAGGTTCTCCAGATGGTAGTACTCGCGCTCCAGCATCACGCGGTGCGCCTCCCAGAACTGCTTGCGCTCAAACATCGCCCAGATCGGCGGGTCGAAAGTCACCGCATCGATCCCCGTCATCTTCACGCCCTGGTCCAGCATCCAGTTCGTCGCCTCGCCCGTCATGCCGATGTGGTCCGTCAGATACTTGTCGCTGTCCTGGATGGCGCCCGCGCCGGTATGGATCAGCACGATGTCCAGGGGCTTCAGCGTGTAGTTGATCTTCGTCAGCGCCTCCTTCATATCGTTGACGGTGATGCCCGCGCCCTTCGGCAGATGCCGGAAGTCCAGGCACACGCCGTTGCCGTAGCAGTACTCCAGGGGGATCGACTCCGGGCCGCCGGCATCCTCGCGCATGTGCCGCAGTGAATCCATATGCGTGCCGATGTGGTCGCCGATCACGATCATGCAATGCGCCGTCAGCGAATCGACGCCGTACTTGGCCGCGCCAATCCTCTCGGCGAAGCCCTTCCACGTCTCGTACATCACCAGCGCCGGCCGCACCACGCGCGGAAACGTCACCATATCGTTGTGCACCGGCATGCTCAGGTCGATCAATGTTCTGGACACTCGAGTTCTCCTGTCAGTTCTGCTGACCGTTTATTTACCCACCCAGCCGCCGTCCACGTGGATCGACTGCCCCGTCAGATAGCTCGCCTCATCCGACGCAAAAAACGCCACCACCGTGCCGATCTCGCGCGGGTCACCCGGTCTGCCGAGCGAGATCTGCGCCAGAATCCCCGGCAGCAGGTCCGGCCGCTTCATCACCCACGCCGTCATGTCCGTGTCGATCAGCCCCGGATGCACGCAGTTCACACGGATGCCCAGCGGCGTCATCTCCGCGGACATATTGCGTGTCAGGGCCTCCAGGCCCAGCTTCGTCGGCGCATAGTGCGTGCGCCCCGGCAACACCTTACCCGCCTGCACCGAGCCGATGTTTACGATCACGCCGGGCTTGCCCGCCGCCACCAGCTTGCGGCAGAACACCTGCGAGCACAGCCACTCGCCGCGCAGGTTTACGTCCGTCAGCCGCGTCCACTGGTCGTCCGTCAGCTCCAGGAAGGGAACGATTGTCTCGATGCCGGCGTTGTTCACCAGCACGTCCAGCATGCCCAGCTCCTTCCACGTCTGCTCGACCATCGCCTCCACGTCCGCGCGGCTGGCGACGTCGCCCTTCACCGTGATCGCGCGCCGTCCCTTCGAGCGCACAAACTCCGCCACCTCTTCGGCCTGGTCCTTCGATGCAACGTAATTCACCGCTACGTCCGCGCCCTCCTCCGCCAGTATCTCGGCGATCCCGCGCCCGATCCCCCGGCTTCCGCCGGTCACAAGTGCCACCTTCCCCTTCAGCTTCATCTCTCTCCTCTTTTCTCTGTCGCCCGTCACGCCTTCGGTAAATCGCTCTGCTTCTTCTTTCCCAGAATCTCCATCAGGTGCACCGTCAGCCTGCGCCGCTTCTCGGCAATCGATTCCTCATTCCACTCCAGGAAGCCCGATCCTGTCTTGAAGCCCAGTTCTCCAGCCTCCACATGCTTGCGCAGTGTCGACGACGGCTTACCCGAGGCATTCAGGTGCGGCAGCACATAGTTGTGGATGGCCAGCGTCAGGTCCAGTCCGATCAAATCGGCATTCGCCACCGGCCCCAGCACCGGCAGCCGGATGCCGAAGCTGTTGGCGATGGCCAGGTCCACCGTCTCCGCATCGCACACGCCCTCGTCGATCAGCGCGAACGCCTCCCGCCACAGCGCATGCTGCATCCGGTTGGCGACGAAGCCCGGCACGTCCTTGCGCACGTAGATCGGCATCTTGCCGGCATCCTGCAGCAGCTGGAAGACGCGGTCCATCAGCCGCTGGTCCGTGGCCTCGCTCCGAACCACCTCCACCAGCGGCACCAGAAACGGCGGCTGATAGAAGTGCATGCCCATCACGCGCTCCGGGTGCTTTGTCTTCGCGCCGATCGCGCCGATGCTGATCACTGACGTATTCGTGCACAGGCACACATCCGGCGGGCAGAGCCGGTCCAACTCCGCAAACACGTCCTGCTTCAGCTCCAGAGACTCGGCGATCGACTCGATCACGAACTCTGCGCCGGCGCATGCCTCGGCCAGGTTTGTCGTCGTGCCGATGCGCTCGACGATTGCACCGATCTCAGCCGCATCGATCAACCCGTAGCCGGACATCTGCGTCAGGTTCGCGCGCACTCTGTCATGCACGGTCGCCAGCCGCTCCACGCTGCGGTTGTAGATCTGTACCGAGTGGCCACGCGTGGCAAATACCTGCGCGATGCCTGGCCCCATAAAGCCGGCGCCAATCACTGCAATCCTGGGGAGAGGCAGATTCGTCAACGGGAATTCAGCTCCGCAATCCTAAGTCGCGCGCATAAGCCGCGAGTCGCTTGAAGGTTGGAAACTCGCGGCCCTGCGCCCATCTCCGGCGCAGAGCTCGCGAGTCCTGTCGTCACTAATGATCCTGAAGTTGCTGCGTGACTTTCGCTATTCCGTGAAAGCCAGCAGCACGTTACCCGGCACACCGTTCTGAAATCCGGTGTAGCCGGAAGTGATAAACACCATACCACCGGCGACCGTAGGCCCGGCAGATCCGATGGAGCCGCCATGCGCCTTCACGCCATTGACGGTCTTGAAGTCCTGTGTCGTGTCGAACTTCCAGATCTCCTTGCCGTCCTTGGTGCTGAAGATGCGGAACATCCCATCCAGGCCGCCCGCATACACCAGTCCCGGAGAGGCACTGATCGCCGCGCTGAAGCCTTTATGCGTACCCATTGCCTCAGGTGACTCCACCGGTGTGTACCATCGGTCCTTGCCATCCTTCAGGCTCATGGCCGCAACGCCGCCGTTGCGGAAGGCAAAGTACGCCGAGTCCTTGTCCATCGCTCCGCCGAAGGTGATCTGGCCGCGAGGAATGTCAGCCCGCGAACGCCACACCAGTTCGCCCTGCTTGTCGGGATCATGCCCCCACACAAGCCCGGACTTCTGCCCGACCACCAGCAGCCTTTTGCCGCCCGGGAGGTTTGCCAGCATCACGCCGGAGGAGATGTCCCAATCCGGCCCCTCGGGATCGGGGCAATAGTAAGTGTCAGGAGGCTTGGGTGGCGTATAGCCTGCACGCCTTCCTCCCCCCGGCCGCACCGGCTTCGGAGGGAAGCCCTCCGGCCCAGGTCCCTGCGGACAGCCCGTGTGCCATACGTCATCCGGCTCGTCCTGCTTCACCCACAGGATCTTGCCGCTGTCCAGATCGACGGCCATTACGGCATCCGATCTGCCCACGTCCGGCGCCGAGAAGGTATTGCCCGTTCCGAAGTAAAGGGCGTTCTTCTTGGGATCGATGGTCACCGGTCCCCACACACCAACGCCGGCAGGCCCCATGTAAGAAACGCCTGTAGGAGTTGTGCGCTTGCTCGGTGGATCGGGCAGCGTATATGTCTTCCATATCTGCTTGCCGGTCGCGGAGTCCAGTGCCGCCACCATGCCGCGGAAGGTGCAGCACAGATAGTTGTAACTGGAAGACTCCGGCTCCTCCAGCGAAGCGACCGCAACATACAGCTTGCCGTTATAGAGCCGCGTTCCCGCCGTGATGCGGGAAAGCTGGTGCTCGTCGATCTGCATCTTCCAGATCAGCGTTCCCGTCGCCGCATCGATCGCATACACATTGCCGCGGACATCTCCGAAAAACGCAGCATACTGCTTGGAGCCCGGCTTGATCGGTCCGATGGTGATTGCGCTGCGAATGCCAACGCCGGCCGCATAAGACCAGTGCACACAGCCCGTCGCAGCGTCCAGCGAGTACACGAACCCGGAGTCCGAGGTTACATATACCTTGCCATCCACGATCGTCGGCTGCCCGTACACCGAGTCGGCCCCGGGCAGTCCGAACGCCCACTTCAGGTGCAGGTTGGAGATCTTCGCCGGATCCACGCCCGCCGCCTTCGCAGGCTGGTAGCGAGCTGTCTCCAGGTCGGGGCTCCATCCATTCCAGGAAGGAAGCGTCGTCAGGTCCTTCACCTCGCTCGACGTCGAGCACTGATTGGGCATCTTGCTCGCATCACCCACATCGCCTGCGCCAAGCTTGCGTCCGCCGACCCACTCCGCGATGTCCCGCTTCTGGTCGTCGGTCAGGTCCTTGGCCATCGGGACCATTGGCCCCTTGGTCAGCACCTCATAGATGTGCTCCGGCGTCATCTTCTTCATCAGTGCCGGAGAGATCGCTGTCTCGATCTTGCCGTGACAGTTCTCGCAGTAATTCCCAAAGATGGTCGATCCCGCACCCTCCGTGGTGCCGGCCGGGCCGGCGGCCCCGCGGGCGGTCGGTGAGCCCGTGGGTGTCCCCGGCTGCTGGGTCGTCGCCGGCGGTTGTGCCGGCTGAGGCTGTTGACCGCCGGACTGCGCGGACATCATGGCGAGACCTGAAAGCGTCAGCGTCGCCACGGCGGTCAACATCAGGAAAGGATGCTTCGTATTCATCAGCCAATCACCTCAGTTATGCTGCAAGCGCTAGAACGTGAATCGACCGCTGAACTGAATATGGCGCGATTGATTCTGGGTTGACGAAACGGTGCCGTAGTTGGAGGCGTCGATGTTCGTCGCCGGAGGAGCGAAGATGACGTTGTTCAGCAGGTTGAAGAAGTCCGCTGAAAGCTGGAACTTCAGCCGCTCCTTGATCGGGAACGTACGGCGCAGCGTGCTGTCAACCTCCCAGAAGGTTGGTGCACGCAGGCCGTACGGCGCCGAACGAGGCACGTTGCCGAACGTGTAATTCGCCGGATCGACGAACGCGCCTACATCTAAATAAGAGACATTAGATTGGCCGTGGCCTTCGCTGTAGCTCATCTTCTGGGCCTTTCCGGTGTATCCCGGAGTCAGGCTCACCATGCAGGTGGAGGAAATACCAGGTGTGAGGCATTTCGTGCCGGTCACGCCCATCGGTACGCCGGTGTTCATGTTGTAGATGCCCGACCACTGCCAGTTGCCCAGGATTGCGTCGCCGATGGCTCCGCCACTCAACAGGTGGCCTTTGCCCGCCGGCAGGTCATACACCCAGGTCAGGTGCAGGTTGTGCCGACGATCGATCAGGCCCATGCCGCGGTCCCAGGTGTGGTTGTACGGATTGCGCGTACCGCCCGTAACGGCACCAAGCTGGCTCGCCGCACCGTTGATGTCGTCGATCTCTTTGGACAGCGTGTAGGCAAGTTGTGCCTGCAGGCCGTTCGTGAGATGACGCTGTACCGTGATCTGCATTGAGTGATAAGTGGAACTTGCCTCGTTGCAGGAGTAGCAGCTCGTTCCCGCGGAAGCATACTGTGGGAACGGAGCCAGCATCGCCGCCATCGTGCCCTGGAAATTGCTGAACGGCAGGTGGATCTCCGGGAACATCGACTGTGCCGTCGCAATGTTGGAGGACGTGGCCTGCGCACTCAGCAGGCTGCCCAGCGCAAGGTACTTCGGATCCATCGAATTCGTATATGGGCCCACAGCGTTATACCGCGAGAGGAACCGGCCCAGGCTTCCGGAATACGTGGCTCCGAGAGTGATTCTTCCTGGAAGCTCCCGCTGCAGTCCAAAGCTGAAGTTCATATAGACCTGTGCGCGGCCGGCAAGATCTCCGCTCCACAGGATCGGAGGTCCGATAGCGCCGGCAGGATTTGCCGTCGAGTTGCCGACTCCAAACCCCGACGTCAGAACCGGTACCGGGGTCACCGGCGTCGGGACGCCCGAGTCCCAGTAAAATGCCGGCGCGCCGGTTACAAACGATCGGATTGAGCTCGGCGGGTTGTAACCGTTCTGGCCCGGCCCATTCGGACCGTTGCCGCCAAGTCCGAGCGTTCCCATCGTATTGGCCAGTACAAAGCCTGTGCGCAGAACCGTCTTGTCGTTGATCTGGTAGGCGATGCCGAGGCGCGGTTGGAAGTTCTTGTAGTGTGTCTTTACCAGCTGCTTGCCGTATACCAGCGCGCCGGGCACATTGTTGGCAGCCGGATTGGCCAGTGTCGGGTCCACAATCGAATACCGGTTGTGTTCCTCGCCGAAGGGCGAATATACGTCCCAGCGCAGACCAAGATTCAGGGTCAGCTGAGGAAGCAGCTTCCAGTCGTCCTGCGCGAATAATGAATAGTTGTGGAAGCGTGATCCGGTTTCGACCACCGTATTGTTGTTGATGGTCGCCGTGCTGACCGCGCCCAGCAGATAGCTCGCATATGCGTTGCCGGTGGAAGTATCCAGCGCCGTCGAGTTTGCCTTGAAGCCGGCCGTCTCGTTCGGGGTGAACGCAAAGCTTGCCGAAGTTCCGTCCGCCGGATTGCCGCGGTTGTCCTGCGTCGATTGATATGTAAAGCCGAATTTGAATGCGTGGCGGCCATGGACCCACGTCAGGCTGTCCTGGCCCATCACGTCGTTCTCCCACTCGTTGAACGGTCCCGTGCTGGCCCAGCCGGCCGGAACGTTGGAACCCGAGAAGCTGATCGACGGGAAGCCGAGGGCCGCCTGGCCGTTGCCGGGAAGACCCGTCAGGCCCGCGGCCTGCGGATACTTGCCGGCCTGTGTGATCGGGAAGATCGGAATCGACAGCCGCACAAAGCCGATGCCGAGGTTGTTCAGCAGGCTCGGGGAGATCGTCCAGGTCTCGTGCACCTGCGCGATCAGCGGCCGCTCGATCACGATGCCCGGCGATGAGGTATAGGGCAGCGGCAGGGCTGTGCCCGTCGGTGTCAGGTTGCCGGTGTAGTCCGTGCTCCACTTGCCGTAGGCGAAGACGCCGTACAGCAGGTGCGCCGGGTTGATGTTGTAGTCCACACGGACCGTCGTGTTCCGGTTCTTGATCGCGCGCTTCAGCGGCGAGCTGTAGTTGTTCGAAATTCCAGACGCGGTAGGTGTCGGGAGATAAGACTGGAACGACGGCCCCACATGCAGCGGAGCCAGCCGCGATGCCGGAATGATGTTATTGGCGAACTGCTGCTTGGTGCATGTGCTGCCGCTGCAGCTCAGCGTCAGCGGATCGTAGATCTTTTGCGAAACCTCGCTGAAGTTGCCGGACCGCTCCAGCAGCGACGGAATGCTCAGCGCCTGCGGGTTGGAGGTCGTGTTGTAGGTGTACGTGTCATAGTTGCCGAAGAAGAACAGCTTGTCCTTCTTGAACGGGCCGCTGACGTTGCCGCCGTATTCGTTCTGGTGATCGGCCGGTACGTACGTGCCGAAGTAGCTCTTCGCATCGAGCGAGGTATTGCGGAAGAATTCGAACAGGTTGCCATGGAACTGGTTGCCGCCGCTCTTCAGCACGTAGTTGTGGAAGCCCTGCCCCTGGTACTCGGCCTTCTCTCCGTTGATCTCCACCTGGAACTGGTTCACCGCATCTACGGAAACCGCCAGCGCCAGCGGACGCGTATCGCCCATCTGGTTCGGGAACGAGACCGGCAGGCCTTCGAAGTACAGCCCGTTCACCTCCTGCTGAGCGCCGTTGAAGGACGTGTAGGAGGGGCCTGCGGATTGCAGCACGACTGCCGCAACGCCCGGCGCCAGACTGATGAACGAAGTCGGGTCGCGAGGCACGCCCTGGCTCATCTGCAGCGGCAGCGCGGCATAAACTTCATTGCGCAGCGTTGTGCCCAGAGTCGTGTTGTCCGTCTGGATCGTGTCCGTCACCGCGGACACTGTTACCTGTTGCGTCGCGGAGCCAACGCTGAGCGAAAGGTCCAGCGGAATACTGGCCAGCGCGTCTACCGTGATCTTCTCGTGCACGATGGACTGGAATCCCGCCGCGCTCGCCTCTACCCGGTAATCACCGGCAGGCACCTGAATCAGATAGAATCCTGAGTCGTTGGTGGTTCGGGTCACCTGCACGCCGGTAGCGATGTTCTTCGCGCTCACCGTGGCATTCGGGATGATGGCCCCCGTGGAATCCTTAACTGTGCCGCTGATACTGCCGCTGCTTTGTCCCAGCGCGCAAAGAGTCGAGAACGCGAACATCAGGCCCAGCACCGATAGGCACTTCATCATCATCTTGCTCATGCTTAACCTCCAAAACCTTCACAGTTCAGCGTCCCGACCCTGAACGATACGGCCTGAATCTGAACATCAATATCGGACGAATGCATATCTATATGATGTGGATTCGAACGCGAGTACCCTATGCTTGTTTCGGAACAGCTGTCAAGCAATTTTTGAAGAAGATATCAATCATTTGCATCACAGTGTGACGACTGTATAGTTTTTTGACACTTTTCCGGCGCCTCGGCTATGATGGCCCGGCCTGTGAAGCTGCCTGCACATGTCTGTGCAAAGAGAAACCGGGATGCATCCTGCCCTTGACCGCCGTGCCTTTCTCGCTGCGCTTACCGGAGTCACCCTCAGCGCAATCGGCCGCGGTGTCGAGACCGTAGCCGCCGCCCAGGGTCCCGTCGCGGAAACCCGCACGGGAAGGGTCCGCGGCGTGCAAGGCAGCGTCATCTCCTTCCGCGGCGTTCCCTATGGCGGTCTCGTGGAGGGTCCAGCCCGCTTCCTCCCGCCGGCTCCGGCGAAGCCGTGGACAGGAATTCGTGACGCCGTCACACCGGGCCCGCGCGCCATGCAGCTCCCGGACAAGACGCTCGGCGGCCAGAACATCTTCACTTCGCCGATCCTCGGCCCCTACTTCAGCGGCGGCCGCTCCGACGCAGCCTCAACCGTCGAGCCGCAATCGGAAAACTGCCTCGTCCTCAACGTCCTCACGCCCGGGCTCCGCGGCAAGCTTCCCGTCATGGTCTACATCCACGGAGGAGGCTTCACCCAGGGCTCCGCCGCGCTCACTCTCATCTCCGACCGCTTCGTCGACGAGGAGCAGATCGTCCTCGTCGGCATCAACCATCGCCTCAACGCCTTCGGCTATACCTACCTCGGCGACCTCGATCCCCGCTACGCGGACTCTGGCAATGCCGGCCAGCTCGACCTCATCGCAGCGCTCACCTGGGTGCGCGACAACATCGCAGCCTTCGGCGGCGATCCCGCCAACGTCACTGTCTTCGGAGAATCCGGTGGCGGCGCGAAGATCAGTTGCCTGCTCGCCATGCCCAGCGCCAAAGGCCTCTTCCATCGCGCCATCATTGAGAGCGGCTCCGCCCGCTCCGTCCGCACAAAGGAAGAAGCCGCGCAGGACGCCACCCGCATGCTTGCGGCACTCGGTCTGGATCGCTCGCAGCTCGCCCAGCTCCAGACCATCCCCGCCGCCAGCCTCCTCACCGCCGCGCGCCGCGCTGGGCCGGTCGTCGATGGCCGCTCCGTCCCGCACCAGACCTGGGCCGGCGGCGCACCGCCCGAATCCAAAGGCGTCCCGCTGCTCGTCGGCAACTGCAAGGACGAGGCCACGCTCTTTTCCATCTCCGACCCCGAGCTCTTCTCCCTCGACTGGACCACGCTTCGCGCAAGAGAGATCAAGGCCGGCATCCCCGACGACAAAGCCGATGCACTCATCGGCCAGTACCGCACCGATTACCCGCACGACTCTGCCTCCGACATCTACTTCCGCATCGCAGCCGATCGCGGCGCCCGCCGCAACGCCATCGCGCAGGCCGAAGGCAAGCTCCGCCTCGGCGACGACGTCTACATGTACAACTTCGCCTGGGACACTCCCGTTCAGGGCGGCAAGTTCCGCGCCTTCCACACCTCGGAGCTTCCGCTCGCCATGCGCCTCGTCAACTATCCGAAATCCGACGGACTCTCCCGCCAGGTCGCCGGCGCTTGGGCCGGCTTCGCGCGCTCCGGCAATCCCAACCACTCCGGCCTGCCCCGCTGGGAGAAGTACTCCACAGCGCGCCGCTCTACCATGGTCTTCGATCTCAACCGCACCGCGCTCGTCGATCATCCCGCGCAGGCGGAACTGGCTCTGCTCGAGCCATACTCCTCCGCAATGCTCTAACCTGCTTTCATCCTCCATAGGAGATTGCCCATGCAGCGGCGCACCTTCCTCACCACAGCCATCGCAGCCGGAGCTCTCGCGGCTGCCAAAGATTCACCCGCACAGTCCTCCCCCTCCGCCGAGCCGCGCGAGTACTACCAGCTCCGGCGCTATCTGCCCATCCGCGGTTCCGGAGAAAAGCTCTGCGCCGACTACTTCGAGCACAACCTCATCCCCGCGCTCAATCGTCGCGGCATCAACAACGTCGGAGTCTTCTCCGTCGATATCGGTCCGCTCACGCCCACGCTCTATGTGCTTCTCTCGAGCACTGACCTCACAAAGCTCGTCAACATCCGCGGTGAACTGGCAAAGGACGACGACTTCATGAAGGCATCTGCTTCCTTCTGGGCCGCACCGGCGTCCGCGCCTGCCTACTCCCGCGTGGAGAGTCAGCTCCTGGTTGCCTTCACCGGCCATCCTCGGCTCACTCCACCGCCCAAGGGCAAGCGCATCTTCCAGCTCCGCACCTACGAGTCGCCCACCGACCGCGACCACACCCGCAAGATTGAGATGTTCCACTCCGGCGAGTTCGAGATCTTCGCCAAGGCCGGCGCCCGCTCCGTCTTCTACGGTGACACGCTCATCGGCCCGCGCACGCCCTCGCTCACCTACATGCTCACCTTTGAGGACATGGCCCACCTCGAAGACACCTGGGACAAGTTCCGCAACGATCCCGACTGGAAGAAGCTCTCCGCCGATCCGCGCTTCAGCTTCGAACAGATCGTCAACAGCATCGACAACCTCGTCCTCCACCCCGCGGACTATTCACAGATTTGAGATAAACCCGGGCATCGTGTAAATCGACGACAAGCATTTGCTTTGCCTCTGCCGTTGCTTTTAGCCGCCCTTCGTTTATCTCTGTTCTCCGTGCAAATCCGTGGTCGCTTTTAAAATCCTTAAAATCGGTGCCATCGGTGCAGATCAGTGTTAAGCCGTTGCCCTCGCCTCGTCTCGCACTCGTCGCGGCAATCCTGGGGACCGCCCTCATCGGCTGCCGCTCGCACTCCGACCAGCCCATCGGCGAGCCCATCGCCATCGCCGCGCCGCTCGGCCTGCCGCCCGTCCCCATCCCAAAGGACAATCCTCCCACCGCAGCCTCCATCGCCCTCGGCCGCCGGCTCTTCTATGACACGCGTCTCTCGCTCGACAACACCGTCGCCTGCGCCAGTTGTCACAGCCCCGCCACCGCCTTCGCCGATCCCCGCCCCGTCTCCATCGGCGTCGGCGGAGCGCCCGGCGTCCGCAATGCGCCCACCGTGCTCGACGCCGCATATCTCCCTGTCCAGTTCTGGGACGGCCGTGCCGCATCTCTCGAGCAGCAGTCGGCCAGCCCCATGGTCAACCCCGTTGAGATGGACCAGAACCACAACGCGCTCGTCTTCCGCCTCAACGCCGACCCGAACTACCGCAAGCTCGCACAAGCAGCCTTCGGCTCTCCTATGCTTGACATGACGCGCGTCGAAAAAGCACTCGCCAGCTTTGAGCGCACCCTCCTCAGCGGCGACTCGCCCTTCGACCGCTATCAGTACGGTGGAGACAAGTCCGCCCTCACGCCCGCGCAGGTCCGCGGCCTCGCCGTCTTCCTCGATCCCAACCGCGGCAACTGCGCCGTCTGCCACACCATCGGTCCCCGCTCCGCCCTCTTCACCGACGGCAAGTTCCACAACCTCGGCGTCGGCGTCCGCGACGACGGCTCCTTCGCCGATACCGGCCGCGCCCAGATCACCGGCAACCCCGCGGACACCGGAGCCTTCCGCACGCCCACCCTGCGCAACGTCGCACTCACCGCGCCCTATATGCACGACGGCAGCGAGCGCACCCTTCAGCAGGCCGTCGACTTCTACGCCGGCAAGGGCAACTCGAATCCATATCTCGACAAAGAGATGCTGAAGATCCATCTCTCCGGCCAGGACCGCGCCGACCTCGTCGAGTTCCTAAAATCCCTCACCGGCACCATGCCGCCCAACGCCGGCCCACCGCCTGCCCCGGAAAGGACTGCTCCATGAAGCGACCCTCCATCCTTGCTATCGCCTCGCTCGCTCTTCTCGCAGGATGCTCGCGCAACTCCGGTACCACCGCCTCCACCGGCCCCGCAACGCCCGCCGCGCCCGCCTACTTCCACGTCGACCCCGCCACCGCCGGCTCCGTCTCCGGAACCGTGCGCTGGAGCGGCCGCCGCCCCGCGCCCGTCCGCGTCGACATGTCCTCCGATCCCGCCTGCGTCTCCGCTAACAAGGGCCCCGTCTATGAGGACTCTCTCGTCGTCGGCCGCCAGGGCCAGCTCGCCAATGCCTTCGTCTATATAAAGTCCGGCCTCGAGGGCAAGACCTTCGAGCCGCCCTCCACTCCGGCCACGCTCGATCAGCGCGGCTGCTGGTTCCACCCGCACGTCCTCGGCCTCCAGGTCGGCCAGGAAATCGACATCGTCAACTCCGACCCCGTCACCCACAACATTCACCCCATGGCCCACATCAACCGCGAGTGGAACCACTCCCAGGGCCCCGGTGACGCCCCGCTCCAGCGCCGCTTCCTTAAGCCCGAGGTCATGGTCCCCGTGAAGTGCAACATTCACGGCTGGATGCACGCTTACATCGGCGTCGTCGACAATCCCTACTTCGCCGTCACCGGCTCCGACGGCAGTTTCACTCTGCCCAACCTCCCTGCCGGAACCTACACCATCGCCATCTGGCATGAGAACTCCGCGCCGCAGGAGCAGCAGATCGTCATCCAGCCGCACCAGAACACCGCCGTCCACTTCGACCTGAAATAGTCGTCTTCCTGAGATGATTGCCAGAATCCGCGCGCATCCGTGCGAATCCGTGGTTCGCCCTTTGTCTTATCTCTTTTAAATCGGTGTTATCGGTGCAAATCGGTGTTAAGCATTTCAGAAGTTGATCCGTGTCGCGTTCGCCAGCACCTCTAAATAGTGCTGCAGGTTCTGGTCGAACCGGCTCGCCGGCACCGAGATGCCCAGCACATACCGTCCGCTCAGCCCCTGGATCGGCATCGCCAGGCACCGGATCCCCAGGTCGAACTCCTCGTTGTCCGTCGCGTAGCCGCGCTCGCGGATCCGCTGAAACTCCTCCAGCAGCTCCTGCCGCCCGGTGATGGTGTTCGCCGTCCTCGCCTCGCGCGGATGCTTGTCCAGATAATCCTCCGCTGAAGCCGGGTCGCTCAGCGCCAGCAGCAGCTTGCCCGCCGCCCGCGCATGCGCATAGCCGCTGTAGCCCTGCGGAATCTGCGCCGCACCCACCGGGGACTGCCCTCGCGCCGTGTACAGAGCCACAATGTCCCCACCCATCCAGCCGCTGGCGTACGCTGCCTCGCCCGTCGCCGCCACGATCGACCGCACCCTGCGCCCCAGATGCTCCGGCGGGGCAAGCTGCCGGTGGAAACCCTCCGCAATCGCCACCGCCGCCAGGCCCAGCACATAGCGGTTGCTCTCATTCTTGCGGATGATGCCCGTCGAAAGCATCGTATGGATCAGGTGATACGCGACCTGCCGTGAGAGGTTTAGCTTCTCCGTAATGTCCTTCACCCGAAGCCCGTTCGGCGCCTCGGAGATCGCAAGCAGCATGGATACGGCCCGCAGCGCCGACTGCACACGCGGCTTCGGCTCCGTCGCATTCTTCTCAGCGGTTTCCACCTCGTCGGCTACCCGCTCCTCGCCTGCTGCCTGCATTCCTCGGCTCTCCTCTAAACTTCAGCAACAACCTCCGTGACGCGCCTGGCCGCAGCTGCCACCTTCGTCCAGTCGATCTGAATCCCGACTCCTGGCTCCTCGGAAGGTCTGATAACTCCATTGTGCACCTGTGGACTGGCCACGAGCAACGAGCCCAGCGGGTCCGCTCCTGACTCCTCCGGAATAAACTCCGCACCCTCCACATTCGCGAACGCGCACGCCAGGTGCGCATGCAGCGGAGCAAACACATGGGGAAACACCGCCTTGCCCGCTGCTGCCGCAATCCCGATCGCCTGCACCGCGCCCGTCACCCCGCCGCACGTCGTCGCATCTACCCGCACAATTCCAATGCCCGACGCCAGGTCCAGAAACACATTTGGTCCGAACACATCCTCTCCCGCGGCAATCGGCGTATTCATCTCCAGCTGCAGCGCATGCGTTAGCCGGATGTCATTCGCCGCAAACGGGTCCTCCAGAAAATCCAGCTCCATCTCATCCAGCACGCTGCACAGCCGCTTCGCCTCCGTCAGCGTCGTCCAGCTCCAGTGCGCATCCGCCGCCACCCGCCCTGGCCCGCGCTCGCACACCGCCGCTGCATACTTCGCATCGAACACCGGGTCATCGCCCTTCAGCATCACCTTCACCCGCGGATAGCCCTCATCCAGCAGCCGGCTGACCTCGTCCGCAATATCTTCGATGGATCGGCGGTCCATATAGTAGCCCGCCACCGCCGTCACCTTTGCCTCAGACTTCAATCCCCCGAGATAGCGGTACAGCGGCTGCTCCGCCTCCTTGCATGCAATGTCCCACAACGCAATGTCGAACAGGCTCAGCCCGCGTGTCAGCGCCGCACGCCCCGGCACATTCCTGTACTCCATCTCCTCCATGCACTGCCGCCGCATCCGGGCGTCCTTGCCCATCAGCTGCCGCGCCATGTTCGTCGCAATCTCAAACAGCGGCGCGCCCCGCGGATACCCGATCGCCTCGCCGGCAATCCCTGCCTCCGTCTCCATCCGCAGCGCGACATAGTCCCGGGTCCGAATCTCCGTCGAGCCCAGCCGCAGCACATACGGCAGCTTGAAGCTGCACTCCGCAATCTTCACCTTGGTGATCCGGTTCAAGCTCGCCTCATCTCCGTCAAAGTATCAATAACCGAGATCATCATATAATTGTGACGATTTTTCGCCACCCTTTATGCCGCTTGAACCTGAAAACCCGACTCCCTCCGCTGCGACTCGCGGCATTCCCGGCCTCCGCGGCACCGAGCACATCGGCTTCACCGTTCCCAACCTCGACGAGGCCACCGACTTCTTCGTCAACGTCATCGGCTGCGAGATGATGTTCGAGCTCGGCCCCTTCGCCTCTGACACCGACTGGATGCAGACCCACCTCAACGTCCATCCCCGCACCGTCATGCGCCGCCTGCGCTTCTTCCGCTGCCATCACGGCTCCAACTTCGAGATCTTCGAGTACGAGGCGCCAGAGCAGAACCACATCCCGCCCCGCAACAGCGACGTCGGCGGCTTCCACCTCGCCTTCTACGTCGATGACCTCCTCGCCGCCATCGACTATCTACGTGCCAATAACGTCCGCCTCCTCGGCGAGCCCACCCTCCGCACCATCGGCCCCAACGCCGGCCAGCACTGGATCTACTTCCTCACCCCCTGGGGCATGCAGCTCGAGCTCGTCAGCTTCCCCAACGGCAAAGGCTACGAAAAAATGATGCCCGGCCGCCTCTGGCACCCCGCCAAACCCGCACTCTAGTGTTCGTTTGTCATTCCGAGCGGCAGAGCCGCGTAGGAATCTGCTCCACCGCGGACCGGGTGCCCCACCCAAGCTCCGCTTGGGTGGGTTTCCTGCCACTACCCGCCGTCATCCTGAGAGAGCGCACCGCGCGAACGAAGGACCCCTGTATTTGTCTTTGGAAAGGGCACGGCTTCAGCCGTGCCGTAATCGCCCGGACCGAAGGTCCGCACCTCTGCCGAAGCCTCGCCGTTAAGCCGTCTCTCCTCTTTCGTCCCTGCCAATCGTCCTTCCATCGGCTTCTCTCTTCTAATCCTTCTAAATCGGTGTCATCGGTGTCATCGGTGTAAATCGGTGTAAATCGGTGTTAAGCCTCTTGCCCTTCTCTTGACACCACCCCATTAACTTTGCATCATAAAGCTACCTCATGAGCGACCTGCACAAAGCCCTCGGCGACATCACCAGCATCCGCCGCCAGCTCGCCCTCACCACCGAGTTCCGCGGCTACGGCCCCGTCACCCTCGCCGCTACCGGCCTCCTCGCACTCGCCGCCGCCGCCGCACAATCCCGCTGGCTCCCGGCCCCCGCGCATCACCCGCACGCGTATATCACCCTCTGGATCGCCACCGCTGTCCTCTCCGCCGCGCTCATCGCCTTCGAGACCCTTACCCGCAGCCGCCGCATCCACTCCGGCCTCGCCAGCGAGATGATCTACATGGCCGTCGCGCAGTTCCTTCCCGCCGCCGCCGCCGGCCTGCTCGCCGCGCTCGTCCTCGCGCTCGCCGCACCCACGGCGCTCTGGATGCTTCCCTCTCTCTGGCAGATCATCTTCTCGCTCGGCGTCTTCGCCTCCTGCCGGTTCCTGCCCCGCCCCATCCTTGCCGTCGGCATCTGGTACCTCCTCACCGGCCTCATCTGCCTCTCCGCCTCCGGGGCCGCCGCGCTCAACCCCTGGGCGATGGGCCTGCCCTTCGCCATCGGCCAGATGCTCGTCGCCGCCATCCTCTACTTCACCGCGGAGCCCACCGACCTCACGGAGCCCACAGATGCCTAAGTCCTCCCCGCCATCCGCCCGCTTCGCCTACGAAGGCCTCAGCCGCGTCATCCACGAGCGCGCCCGCCTCAGCATCCTCACCTCGCTCATCTCTCACCCGCGCGGCCTCGCCTTCAACGACCTCAAGCAGCTCTGCGCCCTCACCGACGGCAACCTCGCACGCCATCTTCAGCTCCTGGAAAAGGAAAACTTCGTCCAGATCCTCAAGGGCCACGAGAACAACCGCCCCCTCACCCTCTGCCGCATCACCGCCTCCGGCCGCAAGCGCTTCCTCGAATACCTCACCACCCTCGAACAGGTCGTCCGCGACGCCACCCCCGACGAAGACCCCGCCGCCGCCCCCGCTCTCTCCGCCCTCCAACCCACCGAAGCCTGAGTCTACCCGTATTCTGGAGCGCGCGGGAGCATCTCC
>DASZPF010000010.1:0-325674 GCA_035550395.1 Acidobacteriaceae bacterium | reverse complement strand
CATAGGTTCAGGATGCGGGATCCGGTGGGAGTAGCGGAACATGGCAGACGGTTAGGCTGGGCGCGACTGGCGCTGGCGGCCTGCCTGGCGTTGTGTGTGGCCTGCGTCGCTCCTGGAGCGGCATATGCGCAGGAGAATCCGCTGGACAAGATCGAGACGCCTGCCCCGCCTCCTCCCCCGAAGACCCCTGAAGAGCAGAAGCCCGTTATTGAGGGCGGCGGCAATGTTGCGGCGCAGGGAACCTCGCATCCGAACTCACGGCTGAGGGTGAATGTGAATCTGGTGCAGGTTCCGGTGACGGTGACGGACCCGATGAACCGGCTGGTGACGGGACTGGAGAAGGAGAATTTCCAACTCTTCGACAATAACTCCGGCCAGGCGATCCGATATTTCTCGAGCGAGGACGCGCCGCTGTCGATCGGGATTATCTTCGATTTGAGCGGCAGCATGTCGTCGAAGTTTGCGCGGGCACGAAAGGCATTGACGGAGTTTCTGCGTACCTCGAACCCACAGGACGAGTTTTTTGTGGTGGGCTTCAACGACCGGCCTGCGGTGATTGTGGACTACACCTCGGACCCGGACGATGTGGACGCGCGCATGGTGATGCTGAAGCCGGAGAACCGCACGGCGCTGATCGACGCGGTTTACCTCGGCATCGACCATCTGCGCCAGGCGAAGTACGACCGCAAGGCGCTGCTGATCATCAGCGACGGAGGCGACAACCGCAGCCGCTATACGGAAGGCGAACTGCGCCGGGTGGTGCGCGAGAGCGATGTGCAGATCTATGCCATCGGCATCTTCGACAACTATGCGCCGACGCCGGAAGAGATCAACGGGCCAACGCTGCTGAATGAGATGTGCGACATGACGGGCGGCAGGCTGTTCAATGTAAGCGGGGACCTGAGCGACCTGCAGGACATTGCCACGCGCATCTCCGCCGAGTTGCGCAATGAATATATGCTGGGCTACACACCGACCAACACCAAGCACGACGGCAACTGGCGCAAGCTCAAGGTGAAGCTGCTGCCTCCGCCGGGTCTTCCGCAGCTGACCGTACACTTCCGGCAGGGGTACTATGCACCAGTCGAATAGAGTGAAGACCTGGAAAAAAATCTGGCGCTTGTCTGCATTCCTCTTTCCGGCACTCTTATGTGCGACATCCGCGTACGCGATGCAGCAGCCGGCGGGAGCTGCTCCATCCGCTGCGTCTCCACCTTCGCTGAGCGTCGACCGCGACCCCGTACCCTCGCCGGACCCGGACGAGCCGCCGGGCAGTACGACCCCGCCTTCCACGGGAGTCGGCGAGATCGGCCGCGGCGCAGGCGGCAGATACACGCTGCGCGAGAATGCCTACGAGGTAAGGCTGAATGCCTCAGTCTTTGACGCCAGCGGACGCAGCGTGCAGACGCTGGACAAGGACGCTTTTCACGTCTACGAGGACGGCGTGCCTCAGACAATCTCCAGTTTCCGTCACGAGGACCTGCCGGTATCCCTGGGCATCCTGATCGACAGCTCGGGCTCGATGTATGACAAGCGTGCCGCAGTGAACCAGGCATCGCTGGACCTGGTGAAGCTTTCCAACCCACAGGACGAGGCGTTCCTCGTCGACTTCTCGTGGCAGGCCTTTATCGACCAGGACTTCACCAACAATATTGACAAGTTGCAGCAGGGACTTTCGTACATCAAATCCTCGGGCGGCACGGCGATCTACGATGCGCTGGTGGCCTCGGCCGACTATCTGACGAAGAACGCGAAGCAGCCCAAACAGGTGCTGCTGATCGTGACCGATGGCGAGGACAACGCCTCCAGCGCGACGCTGGACCAGGCGATCCGAAGAATTCAGGACCTGGACGGGCCGGTGATCTATTCCATCGGCCTGCTGTTCGGCGAGGACGAGAGCAAAAGCGAGTCGCGGCATGCGCGGCGGGTGCTGGAGACGCTGTCGGAGGAGACCGGCGGGCAGGCGTACTTTCCGAAGTCGCTGAAGGAGGTGGACGGGATTGCGAAAGAGGTCGCCAACGACATCCGGACGCAATATACGATCTCCTACCACTCCACGAAGCCGCCGGAGCTTGGCGGCTATCGCCAGGTGCACGTCGAGGCGAAGGCGAAGGGCTTCGGAAGGCTGACGGTGAGGACGCGCAGCGGCTATTACCCGCATGTGGCGAACGCGGCGCAGGGCCCGGCAGGCGCGGCGGCACCAAGCCATTAAAGCGGGCGGATGGCCGCGTGCCGCTATCGAGTTCAGAATTGAAGCGACAGCAGGCTGTTCCAGACAGCGGGGTCGACGGGGACGCCGAGGCGCAGGTTTTCCTCGCGCAGGCGCAAGGTCTGTTCTCCGGGATAGCGTGCCGGGTGTGCGGGATCGAGCGGGGTGGCAGCAGCGATGGCGTCGACGATGCCGTTGGCGATGCGGTCGAGTTCATCGCGCGAAGAGAAGGATGTGGGATCGATGGCGAGGAAGAACTGGCTGAGGCCGGATTCGCGCAGTGAGTCAAGCGGGATGTCGCGCACGGCGTTGCCTCCGGAAAGCATGGAGGCGAAGAGGTCCAGCATGCAGGAGAGGCCGGAGCCCTTCCAGTAGCCGACAGGCAGAGCGCGCTTGGAGGTTTCGATGGAGGCGGCATCGCGGGTCAGCTGGCCGTCCTGGTCGTAGCCGCCGGGCACGGGAAGCTGCGAGCCGCGCGCGGCATAGCTGCTGAGGGTGCCGTAGGAGAACTGCGACATGGCCATGTCCAGCACGATGTGCGCGCCGCCGGAGCGAGGCGCTGCGAGGACAAGAGGATTGTTCCCAAGAGCAGGTGTCGATGCTCCCCACGGCGGGAGGTTGGCGAGCGTATTGGTCCAGCAGAGCGCGAAGCATCCGGCGCTTGCGGCCTGCCAGCCGTAGCTGCCGCCGCGCATCCAGTGGTTGGTGTTTGCGAGAGCGACAGCACCGAGGCCGTATGTGCGGGCGAGGGCCAGGGAGCGCTCCATGGCTGCCCAGGCGTTGAGGTTGCCGGGGCCGAGGCGCCCGTCCCAGCGCTCGATGGCGAGCATGGCAGCAGGGCCGGAACTCGCCGGTGCGACCGGCACCGGGGAGGCATCGATATCAATACAACCGTTGCCGACCATTGCGGCAAAGCGAGGGAAGCGGTTGAGGCCGTGGGTATATACGCCGTCGCGAGTGGTTTCGGCGAAGAGGCGCGCGCAAAGGGCGGCGCGCTCGTCGCGCAGGCCTAGGTGTTCGACAGCGCGCAACAGGGCGGCGTAAAGATCGTCGTAGGGGACTCGCTGCATCCGCGAATTCTACGATATGGAGTTCATGGCTGGTCGAGCGCGGCGGTATCTGCCGACTGCGGGGTGGCGGGCTGCGACGGGAGCTTCCAGACGCTTACAGGGTTGAACCTGGAGTACTGTGCGGGATGGAGGTCCCAGCCCACAAAGGGCGTTTCCACCGTGAAAACGGGGATAGCGCCGCGCACAGGCGAGCTTTTGGTGCCGGCAATGGTGTACTGTGCGCCCTGCTCGCGGGCCCAGTGGAGCGCCCCGTCGGTGGGCGCGTTGAGATAGGGAAGGGCCCCGGGGCGGGTAATGCCGCCGGTATCGATGATGGGATGTTCGGAGAGGAAGGCGATCTCACCGATCGCGTAGACGGCGACGGGAGCGCGCGGCGGGACATGATTGCGGATGTAAAGCGCCATGGCTGCGTAGGTGCGGCAGCTGATCACCTTGTTGCGGAGGAAGGGGCGTACGACCGCAATGCTGAGGACGGTCGACCAGAGTACCGTGGCTGCGATGGCCGTGCGCCCCAAGCGGGGCGAGAGTGCCAGGAGCGCAGCCAGCACGATTGCGAGCAGGCCAGGCGCGGTGAGCAGAACATAGCGTGTCTGGATGTAGGTGTGGTCGGCAAAGTAGAAAGCGATGGTGAGCGCGGTCCATGTGAGGAAGATCCAGGCAGAGAGGGGGAGGCGCTGCCGGATGCGTGCGAAGGGCGAGGCGGTTCGAATGGCGGCTGAGGAGGGTCCGTTGCGAAGTAGATAGGCCGGCAGAACGACGAAGCCGGCAAAGAGCACAGGCAGGCCCACCGCATAGACCTTCACCATGCGAATCAGAACGCTGTCATCCGGACCGGCACGCTTGGCGACGACCGTGGATGGAAGCAGGTGCCCAAAGGCGTGGATGGAATAGAGCGTCCAGCCGGCGAGTGGGGCGGTGAGCAGGAGGAGCCCTGCCGTGAGAATGAAGGGACGGATCGAGGGGCTCGGGCGAAGGCGCTGCAGCTGGCTCAGCAATGGAATCGCGACCAGCGCGGTGAGGAGCAGCATCTCCGGGCGCAGCAGAGGCGCGATGCCTGCAAAGAGGCAGCCGAAGAGGAAAGAGATTGCCGTGGGACGCTCCCGTGTGGCGGTCACCACAGCCCAGCAGGCCAGGCCGGCAGCTGCGATGGGCTCCATGCCGGAGAAGAGCCAGTAACAGGTGTAGGGATTGACGGCGACGAGCAGCACCAGCAGCGCGGGAAAGATAGCAGCTGCGCCGGCCGGCAGCAGAGCGCGGGCGATGCGTCGCGCCAGAAAGTAGATGCCGGCGAGTCCGAAGAGCGCGGAGATGACGGTGAGAAGCTTACCGGCAGCGAGCCAGTCCGGGAGAATGGCGTGCATGGCGGCAAGCAGGAGGACCCAGAGCGGGGAGGTGTCTCCGGAGACGACGAGGCCGTTGAAGGCGAAGCCATGGCCTTCTGCAACGGACCGCGCATATTCGAGATGGATGTAAGCATCGTCCTCCCAATAGCCACGGGCGTGGACAAACCAGCACGCACACCAGACCACGCTGATGGCCAGCAGGAGAACGGAAGCGAGACGGCGGAGAGACGCACGCTGCCTCATCGAGTTGGTTGCAGTAGGCATCTCTGAGAGAAACCACTCGAAAGAAGTCGTGAATGAGCTTACGCAGCGATGCGATTATAGAGCGCCGCACGCGGAACGCAAACGGAATTTATTCTGTAGGACGATGGCATCCTTTCTGGAACTGGAACATGTGAACGTGGCGCGCGGCGAGAACATCGTGCTGCACGATGTGAACCTGCGCGTCGAAGGCGGCGAGCATATCGCGATCCTGGGACCGAATGGCTGCGGGAAATCGACGCTGATCAAGACGATGACCTGCGAGCTGTATCCGATTGCGCTCGAGGGGACGCGCGTGAGCATCTTCGGGCGCGAGCGCTGGGACCTGACGGAGCTGAAGAAGCGGCTGGGCATCGTGTCGGCGGAGCTGCCGGGCAAGCCGACGCTGAAGACGAGCGGGCGCGATGCGGTGATCACAGGGTTCTTCTCGAGTTCGACTCTATGGCCGAACCTGACTGTCACCGACGAGATGCGCACGCGGGCGGAGGAGGCGCTGGAGCTGGTGGGAGCCACGGCATTTGCGGAGAAGCCGGTGGGCGAGATGTCGGCCGGGCAGCAGCGGCGGATCATGATCGGGCGCGCGCTGGTGGGATCGCGTGCGAGTGCGGCGGATTCAAAACAGATGGGGGGCACGAGCAGCGAGATGCTGCTGCTGGATGAGCCGTCGAATGCGCTGGACCTTTCGGCACAGCAGGAGCTGCGGACGATGCTGCGCGGTCTGGCGCAGCAGGGGACGGGGATCCTGCTGATCACACATCACATTGCGGACATCCTGCCGGAGATTGATCGCGTGATCCAGATGCGGGACGGGAGGATCGTGGCAGACGGGCCGAAGGAGAAGCTGCTGCGGGCCCCGGTGCTGAGCGAGCTGTTCGGGGCACGCGTGGAGGTGACAGAGCGGGACGGGTTCTATCACGCGTGGTAGGCGCTTCGTACTGTTCTCGCGCGCGTGCGTGCGTGTTTGACAAAGAAATAGAGCGGCTGCCCGGGGCTCCTAGCAAGGGTGAATACAGGGTCCTTCCCCTTCGACTCGCTCCGCTCGCTCAGAGTTAGGATGACGGCGGTGGAGTTGTGGCACGGAAACCCTACCCCACCCATGTCGCGCTCTGATGATCGCGCATGAGTGGGGCAGCCGGCAATTAGCGGGGGATGTCGATGGGGCCGTTGCGCTCTTCCTTTTCTTTGGAGGGCGGGTGGGCCTTGAACCAGGTGTCCTGCTCGGTGGTGAGCTCGGTGGCGGAGTCATGGAGGTCGCGGATGGATTCGAGGGCGATCTTGCGGGCGACGCTGTAGGATTCATCGTCGGGCAGGGCGTTGAGCTCCTTCGTCCAATGGTCGGCGCCGGAGAGGATTTTAGGGAGCGCCTTGCGCAGGTCGGCGTGGCGGGGGCCGTAGTCGTCAAGATTGTCGGAGAGCTCATCGGCGATGGAGGTGAACTGCTCCATCAGCTCGCGGGTGTCGGTTTCGCGGCCGGGGCGGCGCGGTTTGGCGAAGAGGTCGTGGATCTTGCCGGTGCGGTCGTCGAGAAACTTGACGTAGAGGGTGATGCAGCCTGCGGGGCTGATGCGCGCGTCGCGGACCTGCTCGACCTCGGCGTCGGAGAGGGCCGAGGCCTGGATCTGAGCGTGTGCGGCGGGAGCACGGAGCGGAAGAACAAGCGCAAGGGCAGCGGTAAGGAGCGCGGCTCTGCGGCGAGGGGCGGGTTTCATGGAGAAGATAGTACGCCGGTTAAAGGAGCAAGGTACAAGGTATCGCTTGAGAAGCAGATTCCTACGCATGCGACTGGCGTCGCAGGCTCGGAATGACAAAGAGGGAGAGAAAAGGGATCAGTGCTGGAAAACCTGGGTGAGGAGCTGGTCGTTGATCTGGTCCAGCTGCTTGAGCGTGGCCTGGACCTCAGGCTTGTCGTCAGGCGAGGCGAGGTGCATGTACTGGGCGAGGCGCCAGGTGGTGTGCTGCATGAGCATCTCAGCCTTTTTGAGCTGCTTGGTATTGCGGGCGAGCGAAGACTGGACGAGGTGCGCGTAATGGCTGACCTGCTGGAGGGTGTTGCGGGCGGCGGTGTCGTCGCCGGCGGAGAGCTCCTTGCCGGCCTTCTCAGTCATGGTGTGGATGATCTCGGTGTAGAGCCAGGGCTGCTCGCGCGGGCTGGCCTGGCTGGCGCGGAGTTCAAGCTGCGCGAGGGCCTCGGGCGTGGGCACAGATTCGTCGAAGGCGGCGGCATGGGCGCAGGGAGTGAGCGCAAGTACAGTAGCGAAGCCGAGAGAGACGGCGAGGATGGGCGAGACAAGGTGTCGGGAGGAGCGTCCTGGGGAGGACGGTGGAGGGAAGATCTGACGAAGAGCGCTCATGAGTCACCTCGAGGTGATCTTTGTGCTTTATCCGGCTGAACCCCTCGCCTGAATCTCAAGTGCGCGGGTATTGCGGCCGGGCTCTACTTTGCGTGTTGCAGTGCGTTTAGTCTTTGACGCGCCTGCGATTCCTGTTCGGGATACTTGCCAGCAGCTGCGGCAAGAAATTTCCTGTAAGAATCGACGGCCTGACTGCTCTGATGCAACGCGTCCCGCGCCGTTGCCTCCAGGAAAAGCGAGGACGGCGAAGGTGGCTGCACTGTAGCACTTAATGCGAGCGCTTGCAAGGTAGTTCTGGGGTCGTCGATCTCACTGGCGGCGAAGGCGAGATGCGTGGCGGCGTCGACGAGATCGTCCGGCGTGGGGAAGGAGTGTGGGTTCGCAATGGCCTGCTGGAGAAGCTTTTCGGCCTCGGCGGGGCGGTGCAGACGCATGAGTGCGTCGGCGCGCGCGGTGAGGAGTGTGGGGTCCGGGTGGATCGACTCAAGCGAGATGAGGGAGGCGTAGAGAGGATCGGCCTGGTCCGGGTGACCGGTCTCGACATAGATACGGGCCAGCAGGCGGGTGATGGCGGTGTTGTTGGGGTTTTTGGCGTGGAGGGATTCAACGAGGGGGACGGCGCGGGCGGCTTTGGCCGGATCGCCGGAGTCGAGCCACGCCTGGGCGAGCTGGGCGGAGAAAGAGGGCTCTTCGGGGTGGGCGGCGAGCGCGGGAGTGAGGAGCGTCTCGGCGTCGGCGGGGCGATGCTGCGCGAGAAGGATGTGGGCGAGCGCCGAGGTTGCATCGGGATCGTTGGCGTTGCCGGGGAGAGCAAGGTAGCGGCGGTAGGCGCGTTCGGCGGCGGCAAGATCGGGTGTGGCTTCGGCGATCTGGGCGGAGAGGAGGACGTCCTCAGGCTGCTCAGGGGCGAGTTTGAGGGCGGCGAGGAGATCGGTGGAGGCGGCGGTGGGGTTGGAGGGCAGGGAGTGGGCCGGGTCACCGTTGAGGTCAAGGCGGGCGAGGGCGCGCCAGACGCGGGCTTTAAGGGGATCGGGCACGTTGGGGAGATCGAGCGCAGCGTTCAACTGGACACGGGCCTCTGTGGGGCGGCCGGTACGGGCGAGGAGAAGGCCGAGGGCGACGTGGGGCGGCGGAAAATTCTGATCGGCTGCGATGGCGGCGCGGTAGCAGGACTCGGCGGCGGTGGCATCAGCGGAAGATGGCCCGGTTTGCACGGAGGCGGAGCTGGATGAGGAGCTGGAGCAGGGAGACGCGGGTGCCGGGGCGGAATTGGAGGAGGATGTGTCGGACGCGTTCGCGGCGGAGGCGGCCGGGCCGGTTTCGGCGAGGGCCTCAAGGGTGAGGCCGAGGTCATAGAGGACTTGGGGATTGTTGGGGAGCTGGGTGTTGAGGCTGGTGAGGATCTTGAGGGCGGCGGGGTAGTCGCCAGCGGCGAGATCGTTATTGGCCTGCTGGATGAGGGGAGTCTGCGGAGCGGGCCGAGTGTCGGGATGAGAGAAGTCCTGCGCGCGGAGCGGGAGCGGGGTAAGGAGGGCGAGCAGGACGAGAGATGAGGCGAGGCGAGGCATCCACTCAAGGTTAGACGATGCGGCGCGGGAGTGGATGGGGACGGCGAGGATCCGGACTACATGTGGCCGGCGAGGGAGTTGTCGAATCGGCCGTCGACGATACCGAGGTAGTTTGCGATCTGAGCGGCGAGTCCGTGAATGCCGGTAACGGTTCCGAGGCCGATGAAGGCGGCGATGAGGGCGTATTCGATCATGTCCTGGCCGGACTGGTCTTCAACGAAGTCCGCGCAGAGACGCGCTGGGGCGGACGCAACGAGGCGTGTGTGGAGGATGACGAGATGGCAGTAGACGGTCATTGGGAGAGAGACCTTATACCGCGGGGATCTATAGGTGTCCCCTTTGCGGACATACGTCCAGTTGGTTCAATGATATGGGGGCGGCAGGCCCCGCGCTCTCCCCCGAAAGTGCCAATGCGAGAACCCCCCGCGTACAACGTGCATTTGCCTGCACAGGGACGGCCAGTCCCAGGAAAGAGGATTGAGGTGGCGAATCCGTAAAAAAGGCGACCTCAGGGACTAAAGCTCTCCTTCACAACAACCCTGTTCCGGCAGTCTGAAGATGCGCCCCTTCGGAACAAATTCAAACTGAGGCACTACCGGATTTGGAGACGGGCTGCCGGGAGGGCTTCGGCTGAGGTAGAGTGGTTACGCCTTTTAACAGCCGGTCAGGTTGGCGATTTTCAGGGGAAGGGTGTCGCCGTGCGGTGCGCGGCGGGCGAGAACAGGATATGACGATGATGGCGAAGAAGATAGTTGCGGCGGCGATGGGTGTGGGAATGGTGGCTGCGTGCGGTCAGGCGCTGGCGCAGTGCGATATGAGCGGCTACAAGGCGGCCGATGGGTTGAAGGCCACGGCAGCAGGCGGCGGCGTGACGTTTACGTGGGCAGGCGAGCGCGGCGAAGAGCTGCGGGCAGGCTTTGGACTGCGCGACGGGCAGCCGGTGGTGACGGAGCTGGCGGCGCGCAAAGGCGGCGGGGCGTGGGTGGAGCTGGGCAAGGACCTGGAGCCGGAGTTCCAGGTGACGACCGGCAGGCGAAGGATCTCGAAGACGGAAAAAGACATTCTGGAGCGTCTGCACGAAGACACGCCGGAGAATGAGGAGATCTACAAGTGGAATGTCTTCTGGGATGCGCCACTGGCTGTGCCGGGTCTGGATCCCAGCCACCTGGTGGGGCCGCCGAGGACGGAGGATGAGATCCATCGCGCAACGGTGAGCTACAAGACAAGCACATGCGCGGTGAAGACGGACGGGGAACGCGAGACGGTGAGCTTTAACGGGCTGACGCTGGGGTTGTTCAACGGGAGCCTGGAGTTCACGGTGTACAAGAGCTCCAACCTGCTGCGGCAGGAGGCGGTGGCGAGCACGGATGCCAAGGATGTCGCGTTTATCTACAAGGCGGGGCTGAAGGGTTTCCCGATCACGGATTCGAGCAAGGTGGTGTGGGAGGACACGTCGCAGGTGTGGCAGGACCAGCAGTTTGGCGGCGACGTAAACCAGCAGCCGGTGAATGTGGCGGCGCGGAACCGGCTGGAGATTCTGGAGGCGGGCACAGGTTCGCTGGGAGTGCTGCCGCCGCCGCACAAGTTTTTCTTTGCGCGCGAGAACGAGGTGAACCTGGGATATGTGTACTACCGCAAGGATTCGAACGGCAGCTTTTCGCTGGGCGTGATGCAGCCGGAGCGCGGGCTGGGCTACTGGCCGTGGGGCATCACGGATGAGGTGTGGCGACGACGCACCAGCACTGCGCGGCACCAGGAGCTGAACTATGCGCTGTACAACGCGCCTCCGGGGACCGAGCAGCATATGCCGGTCTACTACTACCTGAGCGCGGAGGGCAGCCACCCGACGCAGCAGGCGATCCTGGCCTACACGCATGACGATACCTACAAGCCGGTGCAGGGCTTTAAGACGGTGACCGGGCACTTCCACCTGGAACTGAACGAGGCGGTGCGCGACCGGGGCACAGCGGACTTTATGCCGACGTGGGTGCCGGTGTTCAAGGGGCTGGGGATCAATGTGGTGTACCTGGGCGACTTCCACGACGATTCAGACCCCGCAGACCCGGGGCCGAAGCGGCTGCCGGAGCAGCAGGCGTACTTTGAGGGCGCGCGCAAGCTTTCGGACAAGGACTTTCTGGTGATGCCGGAGGAGGAGGTGAACTCCTTCTTCGACGGGCACTGGTACATGATGACGCCGAAGCCGATCTATTTCACGCATCCGCGGCAGCTTGCGCCGGGGACGCCTTACAAGACGGAGGACCCGAAGTACGGAACGGTGTACCACATCGGCTCGGCGGAGGACATGCTGAAGTTTGTGAACGAGACGCACAGCATTATGTGGACGGCGCATCCGCGGACGAAGAGCTCGGCGCTGTTTCCGGACACGTACAAGGACAAGGACTTCTTCCAGAGCGACCGGTTTATCGGTGCGTCGTGGGAGTCGCTGCCGGCGGACCTGAGCCAGAAGCGGCTGTGCGAGGTGCGGTGCTTCGGGCTGAATGACGAGATGAGCAACTGGGCGCCGAAGCCGAAGTTCATGCTGGCCGAGGGCGACACGTACATGAAGCGGCCGGACGACGATACATATCCGTTCCTGGCGATCAACTACGTGAAGATGGACAAGGTGCCGCTGTGGAATGAGAGCTGGGCGCCGATCGTAGAGGGCATCCACGATGGGAACTTCTTCGGGACGACGGGCGAGATCCTGTTCCACAACTGGGGCGTGGAGGGCTCGGGCGCGAAGAGCGTGTACACGGCAAATATCGAATACACCTTCCCGCTGGATTTTGCGGAGCTGGTGTGGAGCGACGGAAAGACGGTGGACCGCAAGATCATTCCGCTGACGGACACGACGGCGTTCGGGACGAAGAGCTTCAATATCCCGTTCGACGCAACCGGGAAGAGGTGGGTGCGGTTTGCAGTGTGGGACGCGGCAGGCGACGGCGCGTGGACGCAGCCGGTGCTGGTGAAGTAAGAAGGACGGCGGAGCGGCGTTAGCGAGTGGTATGCGGGCGTCAGCGCCGAGGTTTGCCAGTGGAAGAACGTAGTTGCTGAGAGGCCGTCGCCGCGGTTGGGCGGCGGCTTTTCTGCGTGCGCGGCGGTTTCGCGGCGAGGTTCGCCCGTCGCGGAGTTCGGACACTGGCTTCCAAATGATCGATCAGGTGCGCTGCGGCGGCGTGCAGCGGAGCCTGGTCGTGAGTGAGGCGGCTGAGGAAGAGCGCTCCTTCGAGTGTGGCGATGATGAGCTGAGCCTGCTGGGCGGGATCGATGCGGGATGAGACCTGGCGGTCACGCTGGCCCTGCTTGAAGATGGATTCGAGCGAGTTGAGCCAGCAGTCGAGGGCGGCCCGGGCGCGGGCCTTAAGCTGCGGATTGCTGTCGTCGGCGTCGACGGCAGTGTTGAGCAGCGGGCAACCCCCGGGCAGGCCGGTGCGACGGTCGCGGAAGCTGACGATGAAGTGGGCGATCTTATCGACAGCGTTGGGGATCTGGTCAAGGCCGTCGAAGCGGAGCGCGGTGGCGAGGCCCCAGGCGTAGTCGAAGGCATCCTCGGCGAGGGCCTGCTTGCTGTCGAAGTGGCGGTAGATGCCGCCTTTCTCGAGGCCGGTGGCCTCCATCAGGTCCGCGAGCGAGGTTCCGGCATAGCCCTTCTGGTTGAAGACGGGGGCGGCGGCGGCAACGATGCGTTCGCGGGTTATCTGCCCTTTGGACATGGGACGGCCTTTCGACAATCACAGCATAGCAAAAAAGAGACGAATCGGTCGCAAATCTGATGAATCTGATGAAAAGGGACTGAACGGTCTCAATTTCCAGCAGGCTCATGAGGTGGATGTTGGCAACAGCCGTTGCGCCGGTTCCGATGAAAGCTGCTCCGGTTGCCTTGAAGCCGGCAGCGGTTGTGCCCAAGCTGCGAAAAGCGGTGAATCCGTGGGTGATTGCGCTGACGGTGACGCTGGCGACGTTCATGGAGCTGCTGGACACGTCAATTGCCAACGTGAGCCTGCCGTATATCGCCGGAGGGTTGGGGCGGTCGTTCGACGAGGTGACGTGGATTCTGACCACGTACCTGGTGGCGAATGCAGTGGTGCTGCCGATGTCGGCGTGGCTTTCGCGAGTAATGGGGCGAAAGAATTACTACATCACGTGCGTAGCGCTGTTTACGGTGACATCGTTCTTCTGCGGGATTGCGCCGAGCTTGAGCGTGATGCTGCTGGCACGAGTGCTGCAAGGAGTGGGCGGCGGCGGGCTGGCTCCGGTGGAGCAGGCGATCTTGGTCGATACATTTCCGGCGGAGAAGCGCGCGATGGCGTTCGCGCTCTACACGGTGGCGATTGTGACGGCGCCGGCGATTGGGCCGGTGCTGGGGGGATGGATCACAGACAATTACAACTGGCGCTGGGTGTTCTTTATCAACATTCCGGTGGGTCTGCTGTCGATCTTTTTGACGTCACGGTTCGTGCATGATCCGCTACGGTTTGCCGAGGAGCGCAAGACGGTGCGCGACAGCCGCGGCAGGCTGAAGGTGGATGGGGTGGGAATTGCGCTGATCGGAGTGGGCTCGGCAGCGCTGGAGATTCTGCTGGACCGTGGGCAGATCGACGACTGGTTTGGGTCGAGCTTTATCTGCTGGATGCTTTTTGTGGCGATAGTGACGCTGGTGGGGGCGGTGTTGTGGGAGCTGCGGCAGGCCGATCCGGTGATCGAGTTCCGGCTGCTGAAGACGAGGAACTTTGCGATTGCGTGCTTCTTCTACCTGCTGTTTGGTTTTGGGTTGTTTGGATCGACGACGATGATTCCGCAGATATTGCAGTCTCTGTATGGGTATCGGGCGATAGATGCGGGGCTGGTGCTGGGGCCAGGCGCTTTTGTGATCACGCTGCTGGCGCCGGTGGGCGCGCAGCTGGTGCAGAGGAAGGTGGTGGCGTCGCGGACGCTGCTGTTTATTGCAGTGGTTGTGGCGGGATTCTCGTTTATCCACTACAGCAACCTAACGCTGGCGGCGGACTATGGGCACTATGCGCGGGCGAGAGCGCTGCAGGGACTGGGATATGCATTCTTCTTTGTTCCGCTGTCGGTGATTGCGTATTCGGAGCTGACTCCGGCGCAGAACAACAAGGCGTCGTCACTGACGAACTTCTTCCGCAACTGGGGCGGGAGCTTTGGGATCGCGTTTATCAGCACGATGGCGGACCGGCGCGCGAACTTTCACCAGGCACGGCTGGGAAATGCGCTGACGGGTTCGTCGGGCTGGCTGCAGTCGAGGATCGATGGGATGACGGCGTTTTTGCACACGCGCGGGGCGTCGGTGGCGGATGCGCACCGTGAGGCGGCGGCGCGAATCTATGGGCAGCTGCTGGCGCAGGCGCATTTCCTGGCATACATGGACTGCTTCCGGGTGATCGGGGTGGTGACGCTGATTGCGGCTCCGCTGGTGCTATGGACGCGTGCGGCGAAGGCAGGAGGATCGACGGCGGCGCATTGAGGGTCAGGGCTTGAGCAGCGGAGCGAGGTAGCGGCCGGTGTGGGAGGCGGGATGGGCGGCGATGGCCTCGGGGGTGCCGATGGCGACGACTTCGCCGCCGGCTGCGCCGCCTTCGGGACCCATGTCGATGATCCAGTCGGCTGACTTGATGACGTCGAGGTTGTGCTCGATGACGAGGAGGGAGCCGCCGCCTTCGATGAGCTTGCGGAAGGCGGCGAGGAGCTTCTGCACATCGTCGAAGTGCAGGCCGGTGGTGGGCTCGTCGAGGATGTAGAGGGTGCGCGACCGCAGTTTCTGGCGCGACTCCGACGGGCTGGCGGTGGTGGTGTCGGAGTCGGAAGACATACTGCGCGCGGACGCTGCGGCGCGGTCGATGATCGAGCGGGCCTGTGCGAGGTGCGAGGCAAGTTTGACTCGCTGGGCCTCCCCGCCCGAGAGAGTGGTGGCGGACTGTCCAAGGCGGACGTAAGAGAGACCGACCTCGTCGAGCACGGCGAGCTTGTCCACGATGCGCGGAATGCCGGCGAAGTAGGTGAGCGCTTCCTTGACGGTCATGTTGAGGACGTCATGGATGTTGCGGCCCTTGTACCGGATGTCGAGAATGGAGGATTTGTAACGGGTACCGTTGCATTCTTCGCAGGGCAGCTCGACATCGGCGAGGAACTGCATTTCAACGGTGACGGTGCCATCGCCTTCGCAGACATCGCAGCGGCCGCCGGGGACGTTGAAGGAGAAGCTGCCGGCGGTGAAGCCTTTGCGCCTGGAGTCGGGTTGGGCGGCGAAGAGGGCACGGATGTCGTCGAAGGCCTTGATGTAGGTGACGGGGTTGGAGCGCGGGGTGCGGCCGATGGGGGACTGGTCGACGAGGACAACGTCATTGAGGTACTGCGTGCCGGAGAGGGCGCGGAAGAGGTGCGTGGGCTCGGGCTCGGCGCTGCCAGCGGTGGCTTCGCGGTTGAGGGCCTGCATGAGCGCGCGGTAGAGCACCTGGTGGATGAGCGTGGATTTGCCTGAGCCGGAGACGCCGGTGATGCAGCAGAGCAGGCCCAGGGGGATCTCGACGTCGACGCCGCGCAGATTATGGATGCGTGCGCCGGTGAGGGTGAGGCGCTCCTTGCCGGGCGTGCGGCGGACTTTAGGGACGGGGATAGTGAGGCGGCCGGAGAGATATTTGCCGGTGATGGATTTTGGGTTGGCGGTGACCTCAGGGACGGTGCCCGCGGCGAGGAGCTGGCCACCGAGCTCGCCGGCGCCGGGGCCGAGGTCGAGCAGGTGGTCTGCGGCGCGGATGACGTCGGGGTCGTGCTCGACGACGAGGATGGTGTTGCCGAGGTCGCGCAGGGAGTGGAGGATGCGGATGAGCTTGGCGGTGTCGCGGGTGTGCAGGCCGATGGAGGGTTCATCGAGCACGTAGAGGGCGCCGACGAGGCGCGAGCCGAGGCTAGTGGCGAGCTGGATGCGCTGCGACTCTCCGCCGGAGAGCGTTGAGGAGAGGCGGTCGAGGGTGAGGTAGTCGAGGCCGACCTGATGGAGGAAGTGAATGCGTTGGCGGACCTCTTCGAGGACCTTGCCGGCGATCTCGGCCTGCGCGGGTGAGAGCTGGAGATCGTCGAAGAAGGCCCGCGCTGCGGAGATGGTGAGGGCGGTGACCTCGCAGATGTTTTTGGCGGGGCCGGAGCGCGGGGCGATGAGGACGGCGCGGGCCTCGGCGCGGAGGCGCTGGCCACGGCAGTCCGGGCAGAGGGCATAGCCGCGGTATTTGGAGAGGAAGACGCGGACGTGGAGCTTGTACTTCTTGCGATCGAGCGCGGCGAAGAAACCGCGGATGCCGGGGTAGGAGCCCTCGCCCTCCCAGATGCGCTCCTGCTGCTGGGCGGAGAGATCGTACCAGGGGACGTCGGTGGGGATGCCGGCGGATTTGGCGAAGCGGATGAGTTCGCCGTGGTGCGGTCGGTATTTCGTGCTGGTCCATGGTGCGATGGCGCCCTGCGCGAGGGTGCGGGTGCGGTCTGGGACGATGAGGTTGGGGTCGAAATCGATAGTGTTGCCGAAGCCCTGGCAGCGCGGGCAGGCGCCGTAGGGGTTATTGAAGGAGAAGAGGCGAGGCTCGGGCTCACGGTAGGCGCGGTGGCAGGTGGAGCACTCGAAGGCGGCGGAGAAGCGGAGGCGGATTTCAGAAGAAGCAAATACAGGGGTCCTTCGCTGCGCGCTTTGCGCTTCGCTCAGGATGACGGCGTCAGCAGGGGTCGATTGGCTCGCGACAGCGGAGGATTCTTCCGGGCGGGGGACGATGTGGAACTGGACCTCGCCGGATTCGCGGTAGCCGGTCTCGATGGCGTCGACGATGCGGGAGCGGATGCCGGGTGAGAGAGCAAGCCGGTCGATGAGGACGAAGATGGGACGCGAGAAGTCGAGCTCAAGGAGGGACTCGGGTGTGGAGAACTCGACGAGTTTGCCTTCGGAGACGGGGGCGCTGGGATCGGGCGCGGGCTGGTAGAGGCGGTTGTAGCCGCGGCGGCGGAGTTCGGTGAGGCGGTCCTTGAGGGCGTCTGTGACAGAGGCGAGAGCAACCACGGATGACACGGATTGCACGGATTTTTTGGAAGCGGATTTTTTGCCGCGAGTTTTCGCAGCGGACTTCGGCTCGGGTACTGGTTCGGGAACTGCGGCGGTGGAGTCGCGCAGAGGCTCGAGTTTGACTTCGGCGCGGGTGATGGGGAAGAGGGCGTAGGCGCGGGTGGCTGATTCTCCTTCCCGCCCGCCCAGCGCGAGGAGGGAGGCGACGATCTCGTCGACGGTGTCGTGCCGGACGATGCCGCCGCAGTGCAGGCAGGTGACGGTGCCGCAGCGCGCGAAGAGGAGACGGAGGTAGTCGTAGATCTCGGTGGCGGTGGCGACGGTGGATCGTGGGTTGCGCGTCTGGTTCTTCTGCTTGATGGCGATGGCGGGTGCGAGGCCGTCCATGTGGTCGACGTCGGGCTTCTCGATGCGCTCGAGAAACTGGCGCGCGTAGGCCGAGAGGGATTCGACGTAGCGGCGCTGGCCTTCGGCGTAGACGGTGTCAAAGGCGAGGGAGGATTTGCCGGAACCGGAGACGCCGGAGACGACGGTGAGCGCGTTGTGGGGGATGTCGACGTCGATGGACTTGAGGTTGTGAGTGCGGGCGCCGCGGATGGTGATGTGATCGTGGTCGGCCTGTGCCGAAGCGCCAGGCGCAGGGGAACCGTTGGCGCGCGGGGAGGACGGGCGCTCGGGGACGGTTTCAGGCGGATTGAGGACAGCGTTGGCTGCGGAGATTGAGTCAGGCATCGCCATCTTCCATTGTCCGATAAAGGATGGTGGATTGGCGAGTGGGGTCAGGGGAAGAGATTCGCGGAGTGAAGCAGGCGCTGGACGCGGAGTTCGCTCTCAGTGGCCGAGTAAAAGAGCATGACCCGATGGAATGGAGAGATGAGGGCGATGCGGCGAGTTTCGGGGCGCGACTCTGCGGCTGGAAGGTAGGTTCGCCCGATTTTCGGCATACGAGTGAGGAGATCGACAGTCTGCGCAACGGCTTCGATGAAACGGTCCGAGAGTTCCTCCCCGGACTGACGTTGATAATAGGCGGCGCGTGCGATGAGTTCAGCGCGTGCGGGGAGAGAAGCTAACGCGGAGCTTACGAGGGGCCATCAACGATCGCTAGCGTGCCTGCGGATCTCGGCACGGAGATCGTCCCAGAACTGGGGGGTGACTTGGACGCCGGGTCCCGAGTCAATGCCCTCCTGGATCAGACGTTCCAACTCGACGCGGGCCTCGTCGATTTTCCCTTCCGCGAGCAGAGCATCGACGGTGTGGCCGGGGAGGCCGTGACCGGGCTCAAGGATGAGGTCGGGATCCGAGGATACGGGCCGAGAGTGTGCCGGGCTGGCCATGAGTTAAGGATGCTCTTCGGCGGCTGGGAAGGCAAGGGTTATGCGATGGGCTGGTTGTTCGGGTCTGGGCGGAAGATTTCGAGCAGGAGGAGGCAGGCTCCGACGACGATGGCGGAGTCGGCGACGTTGAAGTCCGGCCAGTGATAGTGGTAGATGGTGACGGCGAGGAAGTCGACGACGTGGTGGAAGCGGATGCGGTCGTAGAGGTTGCCGAGGGCCCCGCCGAAGATGAGGGCAAGAGCGATGGAGGTGAGGGTGAGCTGTTTGCCGGTACGCCAGAGCAGCCCGAGAAGCACAAGCGCGGCGGCGACGGAGAAGGTGACGAGGCCGATGCGGACGAGGTTCGGCGGCCAGTTCTCCATGAGGGAGAAGGCGGCGCCGGTGTTGAGGACGTGCGAGAGATGGAAGAAGCCGGGGATCACCGGGATGGTGTAGCCGGGGCGGATGCGGTGGACGATGGCGTCCTTGGTGAGGCGGTCGGCGACGATGATGAGTGCCGAGATGAGGAAGAGGACGATGCGGCGATCCTTTTGCGGTTCGGCGGGAGCTTCCACGGTGACGGGCTGAGAGTTGCTTGCTTCTTCGGTCATGGTCAGTTGCATTGAATCGATGGGCACCTGGGTTAGACGGCGGCGGTGTAGGGAAGGAAGTCGATGGCGTCGAGCGCCTGGGCGCAGCGATGGCAGACGGAGGGGTAGCGCGCGTCGGAGCCGACGTCGGGGACGTGGCGCCAGCAGCGGTCGCATTTCGTAGGAGGGGCCGCTTTTGCCTGCCCCCAACTTAGCGAAGAGTTTTTCCAGGCTTCATCGGTGTACCAGAAATCGGACGGATGCGGTTCGCGTGGCTCGCCAGACAAGCGCTGCTTAAGATCTTCGTTGCCTTGGGGGTACTTCTCGAGATAGTCGCGCCCGCGGATTGCATTCACTTCGGATGCTGAAGAAACCTGGATCGTGACATTCGACACGTTGAACAACTCGGGCAGACCAGGGACATATTCGCCAAATTTCTCCATCCAGAGTTCGTTGACCTGAAGAGTTACGTCAGCATCCAGCGACTTGCCAATCGCTTTTTGTGCACGAAGTTCTTCTAGTTTGCTGAGAACCTGGTTCCGGGTCTCAAGAATCTGATCCCAGTCTGCGATAAGCGCTGCAGTATTTGATGGTGCTAGATCTTCCGGTTCGGGGAAGAGCTGGACGTGGACGCTGCCGGATTTGCCGGGGATGTGCTGCCAGACCTCGTCGGCGGTGAAGGAGAGGATGGGCGCGGTGAGGCGGGCGAGGGCGTCGGTGATCTTGTAGATGGCGGTCTGCGCGGAGCGGCGGGCGACGTAGAGCTCGCGCTGGTATTCGTTGCCGGATTTGAAGGCGATGGGGTAGGTGTAGAGGCGGTCCTTGAGGACGTCGAGGTAAAAGGCCGAGAGCTCGGAGTTGAGGAACTCGTTGAGCAGGTGGTAGACGCGATGGAACTCCATGGCGTCGTAGGCGGCGCGGATCTTCTTTGTCAGCTCGGCGGTGCGGGCGAGGATGTACTGGTCGATGGGTTGCATCGACTCGAAGGGCACCGCGTCGCCGCCATCGGCCAGCGGCCAAGGATCGAAGTCTCGCGTGTCGCCCGTGATGGAGTCAAGCTCGCGGAGGGCGCCGAGGAGGAAGCGGAAGGTGTTGCGCTGCTTGCGGTAGATCTCTTCGGCGAGGCGCTTAAGGAGCGGCATGGAGGCGACGACGTCCTCGCGGAAGTCAACGCTGGCGACCCAGAGGCGGACGATGTCGCCGCCGAGGGTGTCCATGACGAGGTTGGGGTCGATGAAGTTGCCGAGGGATTTGGAGAGGGCGCGGCCCTGCTCGTCGAGCGTCCACCCGTAGGTGGCGACGGTGCGGAAGGGCGCGCGGTTATGCATGCCGATGGAGCAGAGCAGCGAGGACATGAACCAGCCGCGGTGCTGGTCGCCGCCCTCGGCGTAGAGGTCGGCACGCTGGTCGGGGTCGGCGGGGGCCTGCTGGGTGTCGGGGTCGACGTCGAGGACGGCGTGGGAGCTGGCGCCCGACTCAAACCAGACGTCGAGGATGTCCATCTCCTTGCGGAAGTCAGTATGGCCGCACGTACAGGCGGTGCCGGCGGGGAGTATTTCCTCGGGGGTGCGGATATACCAGGCGTCGGCTGACTCCTGCATGAAGAGGGCGACGACTTTTTTGTTGATGGCGGGATCGTTGAGCGGCTCTCCGCACTTGCGGCAGAGGAAGACGGCGATGGGCACTCCCCAGATGCGCTGGCGGGAGATGCACCAGTCGGGGCGGGTGGCGACCATGTTGGTGATGCGCTCCTGGCCCCAGGCGGGGTCCCAGGTGACGCGCGTGATCTCGGCGAGGGCGCGGTCGCGGAAGGTGGTGGCGGCGCCGTCCGGTGCGGTCATCGGTGTGTCCATGGCGATGAACCACTGCTCGGTGGCGCGGGTGATGACGGGGTTGTGGCAGCGCCAGCAGTGCGGGTAGGAGTGCTCGAAGCTGGAGGCGGCGAGGAGCGCGCCTTTTTCCTTGAGCAGCTCGAGGATGACAGGGTTCGACTTCCAGATGGTGAGGCCCTCGTAGGGCTGAGGCACGCCGCCGCCGAAGCGCTCGGTGTGCATCTGGCGGCCGGCGTCGTCGGCGTACTGGACTTCGGGCAGGTTGTAGCGCTTGCCGGTGGCGAAGTCGTCCACGCCGTGGGCGGGTGCAGTGTGGACGGCCCCGGTGCCCTGATCGGCGGTGACGTAGGTGGCGTTGGTGCCGAGGACGGTTCGGTCGAGAAACGGATGCGCGAAGGTGGCGCCGTCGAGCTGCGAGCCTTTGAAGACGGCGAGGATGTCTGCGTCGGAGGCGGGCTCGGCGGGATTCCTGCCGCTCATCAGGTGCGTGTGCACGATGACGGAGGACATCAGCGCCTGCGCGACGATGTAGACGGCGTCCGGCGTATTCAGCGCGACGTACTCCATCTCGGGATGGAAGGCGACGGCGAGCGAGGCGGGCAGCGTCCAGGGTGTGGTGGTCCAGATGATGCTGTAGACAGGCTTGCCTGCGAGTGCAGGATCGACGGCCGCGGCATCGCTGGTGAGCTGGTAGCGGACGTAGACGGAGGGAGAGGTGTGCTGCTCATACTCGACCTCGGCCTCGGCGAGCGCGGTGCGATCATGCGGGCACCAGGAGACGGGCTTGAGGCCTTTGTAGACGAAACCCTTTTCGAAGAAGTGGAAAAAGGTCTCGGCGATGCGGGCCTCGTACTCGGCGTCCATGGTGGAGTAGGGCTGCTGCCAGCGGCCGAAGACGCCCATGCGGATGAACTGCGAGCGCTGGAGGTCGAGGTATTTCTGCGCGTACTCGCGGCAGGCGCGGCGCACCTGGACGGGGTCCATCTCAAGCTTCTTGCGGCCGAGTTGCTCGTCGACCTTGATCTCGATGGGCAGGCCATGGCAGTCCCAGCCGGGGACGTAGGGAGCGTCGAAGCCGGCCATGGTACGGGTCTTGACGACGAAGTCTTTGAGGGTCTTGTTGAGGGCATGGCCGAGATGGATCGCTCCGTTGGCATAAGGCGGACCGTCATGGAGGATGTAACGCGGGCGGCCGGCGGAGGCGCGGCGGATCTGGCTGTAGAGGCCTTCTTTCTCCCAGGCGGCTAGGCGCAGCGGCTCGTTGGCGGGCAGATTGGCCTTCATGGGGAAGGCGGTCTGCGGCAGGTTCAGCGTAGACTTGAGCGGCTTAGGTTCAGACATGGTGGAGGCGGCTGCGGCCTTGGCGTGGGGTGAATCCGGCATTCGTTCCTCAAGGGTTCTGTTGATTCTTAGGGCCTGTTGCGCGCAGACGAACCCGCCAGCGCGAAAGGCACCCCGCTGTCGGGACTGGAATGCCCGCCAATGTTCTATTGTAGCGGGAAGAGCCGCGAGGGATGTCTCAAGGAGCGCTGCGGAGAAGCGGCCTGAGAGCAGGAATCGGACGAGACTTCCGGCACCATATTTACGTCAAACTAATTGAATTTGCGAGACACCAATGTGACCTTTGCGCAATGGATTCTTTTGTAGAATGAAGGCGGAGCCAGAGGCCGTGCGGCTGCAGGCGGAACCGGCAATGAGACCGGGACGTATTGGCTGGCAGCGGAGAACGCACGAGATCTCACAGGGAAGGCGAAGCGGAAGGCGCGCAGCGCTTCGCGGCTGAGGACGGACCATTTGTCGGTTTACAACATAGTTCCGAAAGATGAACGAGTACACCGGGACCTCGCACTGAAGACGGGAGTCGAGTCTTCGCTCAGTGCAAGCGGGATGCAGCTTGAGGAAGAGGGCGTCTTCGGCTCTCTCTGGCAGAGCATTCGTGACGTCTTTTTCCCGGTGAAGCTGCCTCCCCTGGTGCTGGAGTCCAAGCCTATTCCGGTTGTGGACCGGATGCGTACCCGTCAGGACCCGAAGGCCACGGCCTCGGCGGTCGTGATCTACACGCTGCTGGTGCTGCTGGTGGCGTGGCTGGTGCGGCAGCATGTGCAGCTTGTGAGGCCGATTAAGACTACGCTGGTGACGGATCTGACGACTCCTCCACCGATGGCTCCGGCGAAGACGACGATGGGCGGCGGCGGTGGCCAGCGCGGGCCTACTCCCGTAGCCAAGGGCGCGCTGCCGAAGTTTGCCGACACGCAGATTACGCCGCCAAAGGCGCCGGTGGAGGCGAAGATCAAGATGCCGGACCCGACGATCGAGGTCCAGACCGACCTGAAGATGGCCAATAACAATATGCCGACGCTGGGCATGCCGACGTCGAACATTGTAGGCAGTTCCATGGGCAATGGACGCGGCACCGGCATCGGTTCCGGGAGCGGGTCCGGCCTGGGACCGGGCAGTGGCGGTAACTTCGGCGGAGGCCTGCGCCGAATCGGCGGCGGAGTTTCCAGCCCGGAATTGATCCATCAGGTGGAGCCGGAGTTCAGCGAAGAGGCGCGCAAGGCGAAGTTCATGGGGGTTGTTCTGGTGGGCCTGATCGTCGATACCAACGGAATGCCGCGCAACGTGCATATCGTGCGTGGGGTGGGTATGGGGCTGGACGAAAATGCCGTGGCCGCAGTAAAACAGTACCGCTTCAAGCCTGCGATGGAGAACGGCAAGCCTGTGCCGGTGGAACTGAACGTCGAGGTAAACTTCCAGATCTTCTAGGGTCAGCGAGTCAGCAAGAGACTTAACACCGATTTACACCGATGACACCGATTTCCAAAACAACGGAGATCTTCAATCGGTGAGGATCGGTGTTCAGCTTTTTACGGACTTAAAAGGTGGGTTGAAATATCTCGGCGCCGGCGGGGATCTCGTCGAAGGTGAGGTTTTCCGCGAGGCTGCCGGTGCGCTCCTTCCACGCTAGAAAGAGTCGACCGTAGCTGTCCGTAATGGAGGACGCGGGATCGACGCCGAGGCGGTCCAGGGTGGCATCGATCCACGCGGGGGGGCCTTCGAGTTCTGCAAAATCGCCGATCGGAGTTTCGTCGATTACAAGGTGGCAGCGCGGGAGCGGCGGAGGCAATGCAACGGAGAACTCCCGGGAAAAAACAGGGCCGCCAAAGGAGGCGGCCTGAGACCATTCAGTGCGGAACTTTTCATAACGGAAGACCGGAAGATAGCCTAACTGCTCAAACACTGTGCCGAGTGTAGGCCCGTCCTGAACGATGGTTTCAGTTTCGATGCGGACCTTGTAACGCGTGGCCGGAGGTTCAGCCCCGGCATCGGCCGGAAACGGTTCAGGCCGCTTGTGGGTAACCGTCCAGACATCGCCGTAGCGGCGGATACGGAGTATCTGCCTGGATGCGCGCAGGGCGCGCGCAGCGGTGTCATAAAGGGTATTCTGCTCAAAGGTGCGGGGTGTATCGAGCTGGAAACCCAGAGCAGGCAGTTGGGACTGAAGCTGGGCGAGATCGTGGATGGGGAGCTTGAGTTCGATCTCCGCATTTTGCATGGGATGAGTATACGGCCAAGGGACAAGATGCAGCAGCATGCCCAGGAAAGAGAGCCTCGAAACACGTGGGCCTTCCAGGTTGAGATGGAGTTTGCAGATAAGCTGCAGGAGAGCCAGGGATGAAGACCGAGAGGCTTGAATCCGGACAGATTACAGGTGCGGCAGCAACAAGGCGTGCGGCGGAGATCCTGCGCGCGGGCGGGCTGGTGGCATTTCCTACCGAGACGGTTTATGGGCTCGGAGCGAATGCACTCGATGCCATGGCCGTAGCGAAGATCTTTACCGCGAAGGGACGGCCGGCGTGGGACCCGCTGATTGTGCATGTAGAAGGCCGCCCCATGCTAGAGAAGGTGGCGGTTCTGAAGCCGGAGCTGAAAGACACGGCAGAAGAGCTGATGCTGGCCTTCTGGCCGGGACCGTTGACGCTCCTGCTGCCGCGGACCGCCGAGCTGCCTTTTGCCGTGACGGCAGCGCGTACGCTGGTGGCTGTCCGCATGCCGAAACACAGCGTGGCGCGGGAGCTGATCCGGCTGGCCGGAGTTCCGGTGGCGGCGCCGAGCGCCAACCGCTTTGGGCATACAAGCCCAACCACCGCGGCACATGTGCTGCGCGATCTCGACGGCAGAATTGAGGCGGTGCTGGACGGAGGCCCGGCCACAGTAGGGCTGGAGTCGACCGTGTTCGACGTGGGAACGCGCACCATCTACCGGCCCGGCGCGGTGACGGCGGAGATGATTGAGCAGGTGCTGGGGGATAAGGTGCAACTGTCGAGCGAGGCTGCGATCGACCCCGCACCGTCGGACGATCTCACCACCTTGCCTTCCCCCGGCATGGCGATGCGGCACTACGCCCCGGACGCGAAGCTGGTGCTGGTGGAGGGCCAGGGCGCTCTTCGGGAGGAGGTTGCAAAGTATCCGAAGGCTGAGGTGGGAGTGATGCTGCCGGACGGCTGGGACCCGGCGGGCGCAAGCGCAGTATTTCGCTGGGGGCCGTGGGACGATGCTGACACGCTGGCGCGGCTGCTGTATCTGGGACTGCGGGTGCTGGACGATCGTGGAGTGAAGGTGATTGTGTGCCCGACGCCCGAGATGGGCGGGATTGGCGCAGCGCTGCGCGACCGGCTGAAGAAGGCTGCGAAGTAACGCCGCTGCTAGGATTTCGGCGCAGGAGACTCGAGCGCATCGATGAGCAACGCGGCCCAGCGGGCGACGGGCTCAGCGTGGGCTCCGGTGACCGGGTCGCGGGTGCCTTCGAGCGCTGCGAGCTGTACGGCGAAGTTGCCTACGGTAGAGCTCTCCGCAGAGCCGCGGAAGACCTCAAGGCCGGTAGCTTCCTGAGTGAGGCGGTTGAGGAAGGCGTTCTGGTTGGCTCCGCCGACGATGAAGAGCCGCTTGAGGCGCTTGCCCGTGAGCGTGGCGACACGATCGAGCACCTTGGCGTAGCGCGCGGCGAGCGAATGGAAGATAAGGCTGGCGAACTGAGGGGCGTTGGCGGGCGATTCATCCAGGGCGGGCAGGTTGTGCTTGGCGCGCTGGGCGTTGATGCGCTGCGGCATGCGCTCCGGCAGCAGCAGATCGGCTTCGTCGACGTCGAGCAGACCCTCAGGGCAGGGGACCTTCTCCGCTGCGGCGCACAGCTCTGCGATCTCCCATGTGTGGCCGTGTGCGGCCCAGTCTTCCAGGCACTGGCGGATGAGCCACATGCCGTTAACGTTTTTGTGGAAGCAGATGCGGTCGCCGACGGCGCCGAGGTTGGTGAAGTTATCTGCCTGGGCGGCGGCGTTGTTGCGCGGCTGCTCGATGAGCGTGCCGACGAGCGACCATGTGCCGGAGGAGATGTAGGCCCAGTCATTGCCGGTGGCCGGGATGCCGGCGATGGCAGAGGCGGTGTCGTGGCAGGCCGGCGCGATGAGCGTGGTGTCCGCGAAGGCCGGCAGCTCCGCCAGCGGGCCAGTGAGCTTGCCGAGGTCGGTGCCGGGGGGAACGATCTTGGGGGCACAGGCGAGGTCGAGATGCAGAGCATCGAAGATCTCGCGGCACCACTGCTTTTTGTAAAGCTCGATCAGCTGCGTATGGGTGGCATTGGTGTATTCGGCCACGCGCGAGCCACCCCAGTGGGAGAGCAGATACTCCGGCAGGTTGATCCACTGCACGCCTTCCGGCAGGCCGGCGAGCTGGTCGGCGTAGAGCTGGTAGACGGTGTTGAGTGCGAGGATCTGGATTCCGGTCAGCTCGCGCATACGGTCCTGGGAACATTTACGGTGCGCGGACCTCTGCGCGGCGGCGTTGCGGGGATCGCGATAGCAGAAGGGATCGGCCAGCGGAGTCCCGTTGGCGTCGACGCGGACGTAGTCGACGGCCCAGCCATCGACGGCGATGGAGCGAATGCCCTCAGGCGCCAGCCCTGCGCATTTGCGCAGACCGTCCTCAACTCCCGAGAGGATGCAGTTGAGGTCCCAGCGCAGGCCGCCCTCATGCTCACGGGGATTATTGGGGAAGCGGTGGACGAGTTGAACGGAGGGATGTGTGTTGCGCCAGCGCAGCAGTGAGACGCGGCAGCTTTCCGCGCCAAGATCGACCGCAATGGAGGCACGGCGATCGCTGGGCTTGAGCGAGCGGCCGAACTTACGCTTCATCGTGCGGACCTCGCGGATACGGAGCCGTAAGAGTATCGGTGCTCGTGAATGTGTCGGTGCTCGATCAAAAAGATGCCTCAGTGGCTAAAGCCGTCCGATTCTACTGAGCTGTTACCGCACGGCCCAGGCCGTGCCCTTAAGCGAAACCAATCCATCCGGCGTTTACAGCCCGTGGTTTTCTCGACCACGAGTTGTGAACTGACATGCGAGAGCAACCGTTCCTCTAGCGCAGGAAGGCCTCCGTAAGTCCGCCATCTACGGGAATGATGTGTCCCGTCGTGACGGGCGTGAGCGGTCCGGCGAGGAAGAGGATGGCCTGCGCGCAGTCCTTCGGATCAATGGGCACGTGGGTCAGGGTGCGCTTCGCGTAGAAGGCGGCGAGCTTGTTACGGAGATCGTCGTCGGACTCCGCTTCCTCGAAGGCGATGTTGTACTTCGCCAACGATGCCTTGACGCGGTCGCGCGGGAACATGGTGGAGCCTTTGACGACTGTCGCCGGAGAGATGCCGTTGACACGAAGGCGCGGCGAGTAAGTGACGGCCAGCTCGCGGACGAGGTGCGAGAGCGCGGCCTTGGAGACGTCATAGGCCTCGGAGCCCTTCTTGGCGACGACGGCATTGGCAGAGCTGGTGAGCACGATGGAGCCGTCGATGCCCTGCGCATTGAAGATGGCGGAGGCCTCGTCGGTGAGCATGTAGTTGGCGGTGACGTTGACCTCAAGAGTCAGCGCCCACATGGCGTCGTTGATGATGCCGTCGGGCGAGGAGGGGAAGATAGCGGCGGTGTTGATGAGGATGTCAATGCCGCCGAACTGCTTCACCGTGGCGTCGAGCGCGGCGCGGATGGCCTTGCGGTCGCGGATGTCGATCGCGGTCCAGGTGACAGCCTCCTTGCCCGCGATAGCGCGCGTCTCGTCGCAGACGGCCTCTGCGCCTTTCGTGTCGCGGTCGGCGACGACGATGTGGGCGCCGCGCTGCGCGGCGAGCAGGGCGACCTCGCGGCCGATGCCGGAGCCGCCGCCGACGATCAATGCGATGCGGCGGGAGAGCTCCTTCTCGGGGGGCTGGCGCTGGATCTTGGCCTCTTCCAGGGCCCAGTACTCGATGCGGAAGGCTTCGCTGGGCGGCAGAGCGACGTAGTTCTCGTAAATGGTGAACTCGCCGGGGCCTGCTGCCGGGCCGGCCTGCGGCACCTCGGTGCAGGGAACTTCACCGCCGAGCGAGCCGGCGCCCTGCATGACGTGGATGGCGTTGGTGTAGAACTCACCGGTCAGACGCGACTCGGTTTTGTTCTTGCCGAAGGTGAACATGCCGACGCCGGGTACGAGCACAACGGTCGGGCTGGCGTCGCGCATCTTGGGCGACTCTTTGAGCGCGTGCTTCGAGTAGTAATCGGCATACTCGGAGCGATAGGTCTCGAGGGTGGAGTCGATGAGGCCGGCGAGGGACCTGGCGTCGGACTTCGTGTCCCACTGGATGTACATGGGACGGATCTTGGTGCGGATGAAGTGATCGGGGCAGGAGGTGCCGAGGTGGGCGAGCTTCTGCGCCTGCGCGGAGTTGACGAACTCGAGCACGTCGGGCGCGTCGGTGAAGCTGCCGATCCAGCGCTGCTTGCGGCTGACGGCCCCACGGAGTTTGGGGAAGATTTCGAGTGCGATGGCGGCGCGGTCGTCGCGCGTCTGATGCACAGGGCCGCCAAAAGAGGGTTTGCCCTTCGCCTTGGCGTGCTTCTCGATGAACTGGCCGATCTGATCGATGATGGTCAGCGTGTTGCTATAGCACTCGCGCTGCGTATTGCCCCAGGTGAAGAGGCCGTGGCCGCCGAGGATGATGCCGTCGCAGCCGGGGTTGGACTCCACCGCACGCTTGAGCATCATGGCCAGCTCAAAGCCCGGGCGCTGCCAGGGCAGCCAGACGAGCTTATGGCCGAACTCCTTGTTGAACTCCTCCATCTTCTGCCTGCCGTTGGCGGAGGCAGCGAGGGCGATGGCCCAGTCCGGATGCAGATGGTCGACGTGCGGGAAGGGAAGATAGCCGTGCAGCGGCGTGTCGATGGATGCGGCGACAGGGTTATTGCCGAAGGTGATGAGCGGGTACATCGCCACCATCTCGTCCTCGCGCGCTACGCCGGGGTAGACCTTTTCGAGCGAGAGCAGCTTGTCGAGGTAGAGTGTGGCGAAGCCGGAGCGCTTGATGGAGCCGAGGTCGCCGCCTGAGCCCTTGACCCAGAGGACCTTTTTCGTCTCGCCGTCGAGGGGATCGACCTGGTCGAGCTTGGAGCTGGTATTGCCGCCGCCGAAGTTAGTGATGCGCAGGTCCGAGCCGAGAAGATTGGAGCGGTAACGCAGCAGCTCGGGTCCATCGAGTTTGGAGGCAACAGCCTCATCCCAGCGGTCTTCCAGAAATTTCAACTTTGTATCTGCCATGACAACAACCTCAAACACTTTCAATCCGTAAATTTTTCCTCGTCCATCATTCCACAGCCTGCTGTGGGACGCAAAAGCCCACGTACGAGCCCGCTGGGCCGCGCCTGGATGGGCGTTATTCGCGCTGCGGGCGAAGGCCTCCAGTCCGAACGGATTGAATGCAAAGATTATCGAGAATGGGATTTATTTTGCCGGCCATGCAGAGGCGAGCGATTTGAGTTCAGCGGCGAACTCCTCTACCGTCTCGGGCCGCGTCTCCCAGGAACACATGAAGCGGGAGCAGGAGCCGATAAAGTCGTAGAACTTCCAGCCGCGTTCGCGCAGGCCGGCGGCGATGGGCGCAGGCAGTTCCGCGAAGAGTGCGTTTGCCTCCGGCGCACGCTCCATGCGGACCTGCGGAATGGCGCGAAGCTTTTCATAGAGCAGAGTGGTCATGGCGTTGGCGTGGCGGCCGTTGCGCAGCCAGACATCGTTCTCCAGCAGGCCCAGCCATGGCGCTGAGATGAAGCGCATCTTGCTGGCAAGCTGGCCGGCCTGCTTTACGCGATAGGCGAAATCCGCGGCAAGTTCGCGGTCAAAAAATACGATGGCCTCGCCGACGGGCAGGCCGTTCTTGGTGCCGCCGAAGCAGAGGACGTCGACGCCGGCGCGCCACGTCAAGTCGGCGGGCGGGACTTCCATCGCGGCGACGGCGTTGGCAAAGCGCGCGCCATCCATGTGGACCCTGAGCCCATATTGCCGCGCGACAGCAGAGACGGCCTGGATCTCGTCGATGGAGTAGAGCGTGCCGAGCTCGGTGGATTGAGTGAGGGTGACGACCTTGGGCCTGGGATAGTGGATGTCCGTGCGCTTCAATACCAGCGCTTCTACAGCCGCTGCCGTCAGCTTGCCGTTCTCGCCGCGTGCGATGAGCAGCTTCGATCCGTTGGAGAAGAACTCCGGGCCGCCGCACTCGTCGGTCTCAACGTGCGCAGCTTCATGGCAGATCACAGAGTGGTAGCTCTGGCAGAGCGAGGCGAGTGCGAGCGAGTTGGCCGCGGTGCCGTTGAATACGAAAAAGACCTCGCAGTCCGTTTCAAAGAGCGCGCGGAAGGCGTCTGCGGCGCGCTGCGTCCAGGGATCATCGCCATAGCTGGACTCGTCGCCGCTTTGGTTGGCGCGGACGAGATAGTCCAGCGCCTCCGGGCAGATGCCCGCGTAATTGTCCGATGCGAATTGCTGCATGAGCCGATGATACCTGCGGCGCATGATGCGGGCCTTGCAGCAGGACAGAGTGTCTAACGCAGTGATAGAGCTGCTTTGCAGCGATTTATGCCTTGCCCAGGAGGCCGGCGAGGACGACTGCCTCGTTGTGCTGCTCATCGCGCGCACCGTAGAGCAGCGTTACTGTTCCGCGGGCGGCTTCCTGCTTCAGCTGTGCGAGCTGTTCGCGAAGCGGCCTCAGCTCTTCCTTGTAGCGGCGCTGAAACTCAGGCCACTTTGCCGGATCGTGGGCGAACCATTTGCGCAATTCATTCGACGGTGCGATCTCCTTGAGCCAGAGATCGACGTGCGCCCTTTCTTTCGAGAGGCCGCGCGGCCACAGGCGATCGACGAGAATGCGCCTGCCGTCGGCCGGCAAGGGCGGCTCATAGACGCGCTTGATGTGGATGCTCATGGTGGAAACAGTTTATTTGGATGCGGCAGACGCCGGCGGCCCAATATCGACAGATGTGCCTTGCCTTGCCGTCGAATCGAAATCGCTTAGCGCACCGGTGGGCAGGATCATGCGCAGTGAGTTGAGGATGGAGAGCAGATCGACAGCCTCCTGAAGGATCGCGCCCTGAATCGGCAAAAGGTATCCGGCGGAGGCCGCGACCATTCCCGCGAAGCTGAGCAGCATTCCGCCCGCAGCGCTCGTGATTGCGATGCGACGCATCCGCCGTCCGATGTGGATCAGTTCGTCCACGGATAGGAGCGAGGCCTGCATGATGACGGCTCCCGCAGCCTCCGAGGTGATCTCGCTATGGACGCCCAGCGCGACTCCGGCGGTCGCATTCATCATTGCCGGAGCGTCGTTGATGCCATCTCCGATATATAAGGTGGGGCTTCGCGCAGTGACCTCTCGGACGATCGCGAGCTTTTCTTCGGGGCTCTTGCCGCCGTAGCTGGTGGGGATACCCATGCCGGCAGCAAAGAGCGAGACTTCGGCCGGGCGGTCGCCGGAGAGCAGGATGACGTCCTTGATGTTGTGCCGAATACCGAGGTGGTGCAGGAAAGGCCTGCTGTCTTTCCGCGGGGCGTCGACAAATCGGAGCAGACCTGCGAGCCGGTCATTGACGAGCACCACACACTCCAGGCCGGGTGAGACCGGTGGAAGCTGTTGTGTCATTTGCGGAGAGAGTGAGCTGCGCCCGGTGATCAGGATCGTGTGACCCGCGACATGCCCCTTCAGCCCTTTGCCGGGCTGCTCCGAGACATCATCGGCGATTGGGACCGTGCCGCCGCTTCTGTTGCTCGCTTCAATCACCGCCGAGGCAAGCGGATGCTTGGAGTATCTCTCGACACTCGCAGCCAGTTTCAGCAGGTCGCTGTCCTTCCAGTCGCCCAGCACGGCCACTTCACTCAGGGTCGGCGTGCCGTAAGTGAGAGTGCCGGTTTTGTCCACGATGAGCGTTCTGCAGGAGTCAATCTTCTCCAGAATGGACGGGTCCTTGATGACGATGCCGCGTTTCGCTCCCACGGAAATGGCGCCGATTACCGCGACCGGGATCGCAAGGATCAGAGGACATGGAGTGGCAATCACCAGCACGGAAAGAAAGCGCTCCGGCTGATGGGTGAATAGCCAACTTGCGAGAGCCAGAGAGATTGCGGCCGGCGTGTACCAGATGCTGAGGCGGTCGGCCAGGCGGCGGATCTGCGGGCGCTTCTCCTCCGAGGCGTGCAGCACCTCGACAATCCTGGCGTAGCGTGAATCCGCGGCCGGTCTTGTGGCCAGGATGGTAAGTGCAGAATTCCCATTGACCGCGCCGGAGATGACGTTGGCGCCAGGCGCCTTTGCGATCGAAAAGGGCTCCCCGGTGAGGAAGGATTCATCCATGTTGCCGTGGCCGCTCAGCACGATCCCATCGACGGGACAGAGTTCATGCGGGTACAGCACGATATGGTCCTGGACTTTTAACTCTTCGGTGCGGACGTCCACCACAGCTCCGCCTTCATTAAGGCGGTGAGCGATCCGCGGCATGCGATTGCTGAGCGCGCCGAGCACATTGGAGGCCCGGCGGGTGGCAAACTCCTCCAGGCTTTTGCCGCCGGAGAGCATTAGGATTACGATCGCTGCTACCCAGTACTGATGGAGAACGACCGCGGTGCCGATCGACAGCACGGCCAGCAGGTCCACGCTGAAGTTCCCCTTCAGGATCTCGCGGACCAGATCGATGCAGATTGGAATGGCGGCAATTGCGACGGCGCCCAGCAGAATGTGCGAAGCCAAGGGAATGGCTCCCCACACCAGGCGTACAGCCCCGGAGGCCAACATTCCTGCGGCGATCACCGCCGAGATGGCGAAGCCCGATGCGGCCTCATGGTTCTTAATGTGGCGCAGAATGCTGCGCATCTCCTGCCTCTACTTTCGGGTCAGGTGTTTGCCATGGACGAAGTGGCGAATTGGTGGAGGCGGCGGGAGTCGAACCCGCGTCCGAAACTACCGACAACAGAGAGCATTCATGCTTTTCCGCGTTCATTTTGTCTCGTCGCCGATGCTTAGAACGGGCGAAGATGCGGCGGCGACCAGTCTGATTGGTCTCACCCTCGGCGTCCAGACGGAACTCCTCAGGCCAGCCTACTGTGCGACGGTCAGTACCCGCCCGTAGGCGAAGCGGGAGTGACCGGCAGTCTAATTAATTAGGCTGCGAGTGCGAATTGAGGTTCGGCACTTATGGTTTTGCGAGCGATTACGGGTGTCCGCACCCCGGCATGCCTCTCTGCCATAAGCAATCCCGTCGAAGCCGTGACGCCCCCATGTGGGTGCCGGCAGCAACTATGCTGTGGCGTTCAAAGAACTGATCCAAGTATATGATGCTGCGCCGGTACGGCGGGACTCGGGAACGTCCCCCCGGGCTCTCCTGCCGGATAACCGGGAAGGCCAACGGTCGGCATCCTGTGGTAGCATGCCGGTCTCGCGGGGCGCGGCAAGCTGTGCGTTGCGAAGAAGGGAGGCGGGTTACGCGCCTTCGGTGAGGCGCGTCACATCGCCTGAGCGAGCGCTTTCGGTAGCGTTCGAGAGCATCAGGAGGATCGCGCTTATGAGGGTTTATCTCGGCAAAGACATCCGGAACGTCGCAGTGATCGGTCACTCCCACAGCGGAAAGACTACCCTGATTGCCGCTCTGCTGAAGGTGGCGAGGATGACCGAGACACAGGGGCGCGTGGAGGATGGTTCCGCGGTGACGGCCTACGACGAAGAGGAGGTCGCCCGCCGGACGACCATGGCGAACGCCGTTGCTTACGCCGAGTGGGAGGGCGTGAAGATCAATTTTGTGGATACGCCGGGCTTCCATATGTTCCTGCATGAGGCCCGCGCGGCGATGCTGCCGGTTGAGGCCGCGTTGATAGTTGTCAATGCGCAGGCAGGCATCGAGGCCGCGACGGACCGACTGTGGAGAGATGCCGCAGAGGTGAACCTGCCCCGTGTGGTGGTGGTGAACCAGGTAGACCATCCCAAGGCGGACAGCCGCGTGGGACGGATGCAGATGCTCGAGAGCCTCCAGCAGCGCTGGGGGAGGCAGGTGGTGCCGGTACAGCTGCCTATTGTGGATGAGAAGGGTTTCCATGGCGTGGTGGACCTCGTCACTATGCAGGCCTTTCTGTATGAGCCGGATGGCAGCGGCCACGGCGAGGCGGGGAAGATTCCTGATCTTGTTGCAGCAGATGCGAAGGCCGCGCACGAAGCGCTGGTCGAACTCGTCGCCGAGGGCAAGGACGAGCTGATGGAGGAGTTCTTCGCGAAGGGGACCATCCCCGAGGACCACCTGATTGCTGCGCTGCACGAGGCCATCCGTGAGGACCGCATCTTTCCGGTGCTCTACACCAGCGGGCTGCGTAACGTAGGTACCGACCATCTGCTGGACTTCCTGAAGGTATACGCGCCCTCGCCGGTGGAGCGCGAGCCGATCGCCGCAAGTGCGAGAACGGGGACGATGATGAATGGCAATGCCAATGGGCATGTCGCAACCGAGGAGATCGTGATGCGCCGAATGGACGATGCAGAGCCGCTGGCGGTCTATGCATACAAGACGATGACCGACCCCTTTGCCGGCAAGATCACCTTTCTCAAAGTCATCAGCGGCAAACTGAAGGCCGACGCCGCACCCGTGAATTACTCACGCGGCGAAGCGGAGAGCTTGTCGCATCTGTTCGTCATGCAGGGTCGCAAGCCGGTGGAGGTGACGGAGCTGCACGCAGGCGACCTGGGTGCGGTGCTGAAGCTGAAGACGACGCTGACCGGCGATACCCTCGGCGAAAAGGGGCAGGACATTCTGATCGAGCCAGTGGAGATGCCCGAACCGGCGATGACCTATGCCATCGAGCCCAGGAGTCGCGCGGATGAGGACAAGCTTGCGCCCGCGCTGCACAAGCTGATGGAAGACGATCCGATGGTGCGCTTTTACCGGGACCCGCAGACGAATGAGTTTCTCGTCGCAGGAGCGGGACAGCCGCATATCGAGGCCCTGGTATCGAAGCTTGCCCGCCGCTACCACACCAATGTGGTGCTGAAGGCGCCGAAGGTGCCGTATCGCGAGACGATCCGCGGACGGGCCGAAGCACAGGGGAGGCACAAGAAGCAGACGGGAGGCCATGGCCAGTTCGGCGACTGCAAGCTGCGCATTGAGCCCCTGCCGCGCGGTCGCGGCTTCGAGTTCGGCAACGAGATCTTTGGCGGAGCGATCCCGAGGCAGTATGTTCCTGCGGTGGAGAAGGGCGTGCGGGAGTCGGCGGCGCGCGGCTTCCTCGCCGGATATCCGGTGGTGGACTTCAAGATTACTGTCTTCGATGGCAGCTACCATGACGTCGACTCGAGCGAGATGGCGTTCAAACTGGCGGCGCGGCTGGGCTTCCGCAAATGCATGGAGCAGGCCAAGCCCGCGCTGCTGGAGCCGATCATGAAGCTGGAGATCGAGGCGCCGGACGAGTTCGCGGGCACCCTGATGGGCGACCTGAGCGGCCGCCGTGGACGGGTGCAGGGCATGGAGAGCAACGCATCGGGCACGTTGATCCGGGCGGAGGTGCCGATGGCCGAGGTGCTGAGCTACGGAACGTCGCTGACCTCCATGACGCAGGGCCGAGGCAGCTATCACATGGAGATGGACCATTACGACATCGTGCCGCAGATGATTGCGGAGAAGATCCTCGCCCAGGCCAGGCAGCCGGCGCACGATGAAGAAGAGTAATAAGTCAATTTTCGTGCCTGCTCCCGTACACTAACCGGATTACGGGTGTCAGGAGCAGGGGACGATGGACCTCTTCGGCAAGGCGGAAGCGGCGGTGGCAGCGGTGCGCGAGAGTGCGAAGGTTGCGCCGCGCGTGGGGATCATTCTGGGCTCAGGACTGGGTGGGTTCGCATCGCAGGTGACGGACGCAGTGTCGATTCCGTATGCGGAGATTCCGCACTTCCCGCAATCCACGGTGGCCGGCCACTCGGGCAAGCTGGTGGTGGGAACGATCAGTGGAGTGCCGGTGGCGGTGATGCAGGGGCGGGTGCACGCGTATGAAGGCTACGCGATGGAGCAGGTCACCTTTCCGGCGCGGGTGCTGGGGATGCTGGGCTGCCGCAGGCTGATCGTGACCAACGCGGCGGGCGGCATCCGTGCGGATATTCCGCAGGGCTCGCTGGTGGTGATCTCGGACCACATCAATTTGACGGGGCACAACGCCGCGCTGGGACCGAATGAGCCGCGCTTCGCCTGCGCCGAGGGCGCGGGCCAGCGCTTCTTCGACATGACGACCGCGTACTCGCCCGCGTTTCGCAGGCTGGCAGCGGAGGAGGCGGAGCGCCAGGGCATCACGATCAGCGAGGGCGTGTATCTCGCGGTGCTGGGGCCGAGCTTCGAGACGCCGGCAGAGATTCGAGCCTTCCGCACGCTGGGCGCGGACCTGGTGGGAATGTCGACGGTGCATGAGGTGATCGTGGCGCGGCACATGGGCATCGAGGTGCTGGGCATCTCGCTGGTGACCAACATGGCGGCGGGCGTGACCGGCGAGGTGATCCAGCATGAGGACGTGATGGAGATCGGCAGGCGGGTGGAGAGCCAGTTCACAGGGCTGGTGGCGGCGCTGGTGCCGCAGATCGACGCGGCGTAAAGGAGCGACGTTTGCGGAAGCCGGTGGTGATCGGGATCGCGGGCTGTTCGGGGTCGGGCAAGACGACGCTGGCGCGCGAGCTGGCGAGGCAGCTGGATGCGACGCTGTTTCCGCTGGACCTTTACTACCGCGACCTCTCCCAGTTTCCGCTGGACTCGCGACACAAACAGAACTTCGACCATCCGGACTCGCTTGAGAGCGAGCTGATCATCGAGCACGTGCGAGCACTGGCGCGGGGCGAGGCAATCGAGCGGCCGGTCTACGACTTCAAGACGCACTCGCGCGTTGCGGGCAGCTTCGAACGGATTGAGCCGAAGGGCGTGGTGATCGTGGAGGGAATACTGGCGCTGCATTACCCGGAGCTGGTGGATTGCTACGACTTCTCGATCTTCGTCAGCGCGCCGGATGAGGTGTGCCTGGCGCGGCGGATCTTCCGCGACGTGCGCGAGCGCGGTCGGACAGAGGAGTCGGTGCGGGAGCAGTTTCGGGCGACGGCGCAGCCGATGGCGGTGGAGTACGTGCTGCCTTCGGCGAAGCGGGCGACGATGACGGTGGAGGGGACGGAGGCGCTGGACTGGTCGGTCGAGCGGGTGCTGGAGCGGCTGAGAGCGGTTGTCGGTTCTTAGGCGTCAGATTTGAGCGCGAGGACAGCGGCGCGGGCTTCGGCGGCAGCGAGGTGGCGGTCAGCAAGTGCGGCGGGCGAGAAGGGGATGGGCGCATCGGCGAAGGCGATCTCGACCGCGATGCCGCGCAGGCCGAGGATGCGGAAGATGTGGGTGGCCAGCGGGGTGTCGTCCCAGTAGGGGAGCAGGGCCGCCGAGCCGGGAGCATTGGGCCTGGTGAGGCGATAGCTGAGGAAGGCGGCGGTGATGGGCTCGCCGGTCTCGATGCAGTCGGCGAGCAGACCGGTACGGAAGGGCAGAACGGAGCTGCCGTTGCCGGAGGTGCCCTCGGGGAAGAAGACGACAGGAACGCCTTCGGCCGCTACGGTGCGGAGCTCGGACCTGGCGCGATCTGCGGAGCCGCCACGGCCGCGGCGGACGTAGACGGTGCCGGACTGTGTGGTGATCCAGCCGAGGACGGGCCAGCCGGCGATTTCGGACTTGGAGACGAAGACGCAGGGGCCGAGCGCGGCGAAGGCAACGATGTCGAGGTAGCCCATGTGGTTGGAGATGACGGCCCCGGCGGGCGGGAAGGCTCCGCGCGAGCGGACCGAGACGCCGAGGCGGCGCAGGGATGTGACGCAGAAGCGGTGCAGCCACTCGGCTCGGGCGGCTCGGGTGCGGGGGCGGCGGAAGAGCAGGGAGAAGACTCCGAGGGCAACGAGGGCGAGCAGAAGAGGGAGGCGGAGCAGCGAGCGCGTGAAGCGAACCATGGACCCTCCCCCCCCCATGTGATTTTATAAATGACTGAAACGAAATATATTTCGCGGTGGGAGGTTACGGTTGAATTAACACCTGCCGCCACCCACAGGAAAAGGCCCGGCAAAACGCCGGGCCTTGAGTTTTCCTACTGCTTCCATTTTAGCTTACAGCGCATAACTGTTATGCCAACTTTCTTCGCGGCGGAAGTGTTTATGGGAAAAGGGGTTGGGGAGGGATGAGAGGCATGATGGGGGTTGACAAGGGTGGGGCGGCCAGGAGCGAATTAGGGGTTAGTTGTGAGTTCTCAGTTGGCAGTTGAAGGCGATTCTTCGCCGATGGCTCTGAATGACAGGTTTGGGCGGTTGTGCGGCTCTTGACCCGCTATTCTGCTATAGCTTCAGATCCATGTGACACGACCTCAGGGGCTAAAGCCCAGTGACTCACTGTGGCCTTTACGGCACGGCTGAAGCCGTGCCCTTAAGCAAGACGAGTCGACTACGGCGGCATGGGAAGAGAGTGGGCGGGCAGCAGACTCGATCCCACTCATGCGCGATGGGGCTGCGCATGAATGGGCACCCAACTGCACAATCAATCTAACTGTGGGGAGCGATCCCACTCATGCGCGATGGGGCTGCGCATGAATGGGCACCCAACTGCACAATCAATCTAACTGCGTGGAGCGATCCCACCCATGCGCGATGGGGCTGCGCATGAACGGGGCACCCAACTGCACAATCAATCTAACTGTGGTGAGCGATCCCACTCATGCGCGATGGGGCTGCGCATGAATGGGGCACCCGAGATGTGCGTTACGTTGTGATGGAGAGACGAGGTGGGATGAACGTAGAGAGGCCGTTGGTGATGGTGACCGGTTTGGAGGTAAGGGTGAGGGTGGCGGGGTGGAGGCCGTTGCGTCTGGCGGTGACGGTGATGGCGCCGGCGGTGAGGGTGGAGCGGACGGCGACGCGGTTGATGCCGCACTCGGTATTGAGATAGAGGTTGTTGGTGGAGTCGAGCTTGCCGCTGTTGTAGCCTCCGCGCCAGATGCCGGCACCGGTGCAGGTGAAGTCGATGCGGGCGTCGTCGGTGGGGTAGCGTTGGCCTTTGGCATCGACGACCTCGACATCGATCAGAGCGATGTCCTCGCCGTTGGCCTGGAGGCCGGTGGGGCCGACGATGGGCGTGAGCTTGATGGCTGCGGGTGCGCCGGCGGTGGTGAGTTCCTGCTGGGCAGTTATTTTTCCGGCAGTGCGGCCGATGGCCTTGAGCGAGCCGGGTGCGAACTCGACCTCGGGGAAGGAGAAGATCCAGCCGGAGTCGGGTTTGGAATTCGTTCCGAGGGATTTGCCGTTGAGGAGGAGCTCGACGGAGTCCGTGTTGGCGATGACGTAGATGGTTTTGACGGTCTTGTGTTGACCGGCGTCGGGGCCACCGGTGGGATTGGTGGGGTATGTCCAGTGGCCGAGGATGTGGAGATCGGGCTGCGGGTTCTGGATGACGCGATGGGCGAAGTAGATTTCCTTGGGCAGGCGCATGGCGTCGACCTTGCCGGAGACGCGCGCGACCTCGGAGGAGTCCTGGCGGCCATCGGCGTCCTCGTCGGTGAAGTAGATAGAGCAGTAGCCGGACCATTTGGAATGCGCGGGGTCGGGGTTGGAGATGCGGTTCTGCCAGTAGTCCCAGTAGCGCTTGACGCCGGCGATGGCAAAGCTCTCGGAGGTGTACTGATAGGTGTCGTTGGGGCCTTTGGCAAAGCCGAAGTAGGGCGGGGAGTAATCGTCCCAGTAGCGGCGTGCGCCTTCGTCGCGGAAGTCTTCGGCCTCGATGATGGGCGCACGGTCGCGGCGCTCTGCGGAGTAGCCTCGGAAGAGCTCGGTGGGAGATTTGAGGGCGTCGGTCTGTGGGGCCTGTCCGATCATGACGCCGTAGTACTCGGCGATGGGGGTGAGGGCCTGGTTGGCGGCGACGTTGTCGTTGTCGCGGTAGCCGATGACGCGGCCGCCGTCGGGGTCCCACTGCTTGCGGAGATCGACCATCTGCTGCATCTGCTCGGGCGCGACGATGGTGTTGCCGGCCTCCCAGAAGAGGATGGAGGGGTTGTTGCGGAAGTAGATCATGCTGTTGCGCATGACCTCGACACGCTGGTCCCACTGGCGGCCGGTGGCGAGGCGCTCCTTGTCGCCGGCGGGGCAGATCTGGACGATGCCGAGGCGGGCGCAGGAGTCGGCGTCGACCTTCTGCGGGGAGACGTGCATCCAGCGCATGTAGTTGCCGTGGCAGTCGCGGAGCATGCGCAGGGTGTAGTCGTGCATCCAGTCGGGGTAGCCTGCGCCGACGCCGGCCCACTCGTCGGCGGAGCGCTGGGCAAAGCCCTTGAGGTAGGTGAACTGATCGTTGATAAAGACGCCGCCGGTGCCGACGCCGCCTTTGAAGGCGGTCTTGCGGAAGCCGGTGACGGTGTGGGCGACGTCGACGACCTTGTCGTTGACTTTGAGGATGGTGAATACGGTGTAGAGACAGGGGTCGTCGGGCGACCAGAAGCGAGCGGCGGTGAGGGAGCCGGTGGCGGTCTGCACGGACTTTTCGCCGTCGACCATGTCGACCGGGTCGGCGTCGAACTGTGCGGCGACGCGGCCGGATTGGTCTACCACGACTGCGCTCAGCCCGACGGTGGCGCGGTCGCCGGAGAGGTTGTGGACCTCGGAGTCGACGGCGATGTCGGCGGTCTTTCTGGCGATGTTGAAGTTGGAGGCGTGAATGTAGATGCCCTGCGACTCGAGGCCGTAGAAGAGCGGGAGGGTCTGGTGGATGGGGCCCATGGCGTGCAGCCAGACGGAGCGGTTGATGCCGCCGTGGTCGGGGTTGAAGTCGTTGACGTTCCACTCGAAGGCAGTGGGCTCGCAGTCGGAGCCGTCAGGGTTTTTGGGGTGGGCGGCGCAGAAGGCGCGCTCCTTATAGGTGGTGGTGTTGTCGACCTTGACGGCGAGGAGGTTGGGCTTGCCGGCGGGGGCGAGGGCTGCGGTGATGTCGATGCCGTAGGCGTTGATGCCGTTCTCGTAGAGGCCGACGGGCTTGCCGTTGAGGTAGATGTCGCCGGCCTGGCGCATGCCCTCGAACTCGAGGAAGATGCGGCGGCCGGTGAGCTCAGCGGGAAGGGTGAAGTGCTTGCGGTACCAGGAGACGCCCTTCCAGGTGCCGCGGTCGCCACCAGAGTGGGAGATGAACTCGCGGAAGCTGTCGACGTCGTTGAAGCTATGCGGGGTGGAGACGGTGGACCAGTGCGAGTCGTCGAAGGCGGGGGCTTCGGCGCCGGGGGCGTCGTCGCGGAGGAACTGCCAGCCGAAGTTGAAGTTGTAGGTGGCGCGCGGCGAGGCAGGAGGAGTGAAGGCTCCGTCGGCGGGCGCGGCGGCGAAGGCCGGGTGGGAGCAGCGAACGAGCGCGGAGGAGCCAAGAGCGGCGAGACTTGCGTTCTGGACGAAGGCACGGCGAGAGAGAGTCATCAGAAGGATTCCTTGCGGGTTGAGGCGGAGGCTATTCGCTGCTGAAGTCCGGCGCAGGCGTGGCTGAGCGGACCCAGGCGGTGTAGATCATGTCGCGAAGCTCAATTGCGCCGTTGGCGAGGCACCGGTCAACGAAGGCTCTGCCGGCGGGTGTGCCCTGGCCGTTGAAGGCGCCAGCCTTCTGGAGCTGATAAGTCTTTTCGACGAAGGTGTGGGAGTGGAGGAGGTAGGCCATGTAATCGTCGAAGATGTCGCCCTGGAGGAGCTGAGGTTTGGAGGCAGTGACGAGTGGGGCGGGATCGGACGGATGAATTGCGGCGTGGACGAAGTCGTTCTCAAAGGCCCAGTGGAAGCCCTTCTTCGTAATGTAGCCGTTCGGATTGGGGCCGGTCCAGCCGTCGTACTGGACGGAGGTGTGCATGGGCTGCGCGCCGTCGCCAACGTAGTGGCCGAGCCAGCCTGCGTAGAAAAGAATCTCGGCTTCGATGGGCCGGGTATCCTCATGCGCGGTGACGAGAGCGCGATAGTGCCGGAATGCCGCCTGAAGACGTTCGTAGACTTCCGTGGTGACGTAAGGTTGCAGGCCGACGTGCTCGGGGGTGAGGTTGAGGCCGGGATGCTTTGCCTGGGCAGCGGCGAGGGCCCGGATGTAGTCGTAGCGGCGGTGAGGGAGAGGGCCAACGAGATCGGCGAGTTCGAGGTAGATGAAGTGCTCGGGGGCCTGGGCGGCGTTGAGTTCAGGTTCGGCCGGGGAGCGCCAGCGGTCGGGTTCGGAGCTGTAGTAGGTGATGGCGCTGACGGCGGACGGGGTGTGGAGGAAGGCGGGAAGGCCTGCGGGCAGACTTTGTGCGGCGAGGCGGTTGACGATGGCGTGGCCGTCCGGACCCCAGGCGAAGGCATGGGTTGCGAGGAGAACGAAACAAGCAGTGAGGGCGCGGAGCTTCATGTTGGAATATGTGGCCGTCAGTTGCCGTGGTAGACGGGGATGGGATCAGCGGAGTGGATCCAGGCGGTGTAGATGATGTCGCGGAGCTCGATGGCGCCCGCGGCGATGCATTGCTCTGTGAAGGCTTTTCCTTCCGGCGTTCCGGCGCCGGTAAAGGCACCGGTCTTGTCGAGCTGGTAGACCTTTTCGACGAGCGAATGGGAGTGGCGCAGGTAGGTCACGTAGTCGTCGAAGATATCGCGCGGGAGGGTTTTGGGTTTGGAGGCGGCGACCAGCGGCGCGACATCCTCAATTTTGATGTTGTTGTGGACGAAGTCGCCTTCGAAGCGCGAATGAATATGGTTGTCGGTGGTGTAGCCGTTGGGATTCGGGCCGTAGGTCCAGCCGTTGTAGTTGGCGGTGACGTGGAGCGGCTGCGATCCATCGCCGACGTAGTGGCCGAGCCAGCCGGTGAGAAAGACGATCTCCGCTTCGACGGGGTGCGTGTCCTGATTCTTCGCGACGGCGCTCCGGTAGTCGCGGAAGGCGGACATCAACATGGTGTACATCTCGTCGGTGGAGTAGGGCAGCAGGCCGACCTTGTCGGGAGTGAGCTTGAGCTCGGGGTGTTTGGCCTGGGCAGCTGCGAGCGCAGCGATATAGGCGTAGCGCGTGCGGGGGAGAGGCCCGGCGAGGTCTGCCCATTCGAGGTCGATATCGTGCTCGGGGACCATGGAGCCGTAGAGGGCGTTGTTCTCGGAGCGCCAGCGGTCGGGCTGCGGGCCGTAGTAGTAGAGGGCGGCGAGGGCTTCCGGCGAGCGCAGGAAGGCGGGGACATCGTCCGGGAGATTTTCGCCGGCCAGCTTGTTGATGAACGAGTGGGCGTCGTGGCCCCAGGCGAAGCAGTGCGGAGCGCAGAGGATTGGAAGAAGGAGTGCGGCGACGGCGGTGCGGGCGAGGGCGCGGAGAGTTCTCATCCTGTGGGCAGTATAGCTGTGGATCAGAGATCGAAGAGTGCAGGCAGGTCGCGGCGACCATGGACGATGCGGAGGACCTGGACCTCAGAGGTGCTTGCGGACTCGGCCGCCACGTAAAGCCAGATGGAGCGGAGGTCTTCCACTGCGTCCTCTGCGAGGCGAATCTGCATTAACGTGTAAGCGCTGCGCGGCCGCGTTCCTTGATTGAGGCTGCGAGTTGCCGAAAGTCATCTTCGCTGACGAGCGTCCGACCTTCGCCGCGCGCAAGAGATGCGCGGGCCTGGTCGAGTGTCAATATGAAGTCGAGACGGGCCCGCTCGTGCTTTTCCCAGAGAGCCAGCGCCTGGCGGACGGCCTCTTCCTCGCTGCCTATGCGGCCGTCGGCGACGGCGAGCCTGACAAAGTCCTGCTGCTCGGGCGTGAGCGTGACTTCCATGGAGCTAGGTTAGGCCATTGGAAATGATGGCGCAATCTGTTCTACACCAGCACTTCCTGAGGGTTGGCGGCGACGGTGCCGAAGACGCGGCGGTAGCGCTCGATCTCGTCGGCGGGGCCGGTGGCTTTGTTGGGGTTGTCGGAGAGCTTGACGGCGGGACGTCCGTCGACGGTGACGATCTTGCAGACGAGGGAGATGGGTTCGAGGTCGGTTTCGCCGCGTGGGTGGCAGTCGCGGAAGTCGTTGGTGAGCAGCGTACCCCAGCCGGCGGAGAAGCGGATGCGGTTCTCGAAATAGACATGCAGGCGGAGGATCTCGCCGGCATCGAGGCCGTCGGAGGCGATGAGGCGCTTGCGGCGCGGGTCGCGGCCGCGAGAGAGCAGCCAGCGGATGTATTCGTCGCCGGCAACGAAGGGGTCCTTGGAGTCGGCGCGCTGGCCGGTCCAGTCGGCGACCCAGTCGGGGGCATGCTCGAGGAACTGCGTAGTGCCGAAGGTGTCGGGCAGGAGGATGAGGAGTTCGCCGTGGTAGGACTCCTGCCAGAGCTCGAGCACACGGTATTGCGAGGCGAGGAGAGCTTCATCGTCAGGACCGGCGAGCGCGGCCATGACCATGGGGAGTTCGTGCGCGTTGGTGCCCATGGCTTCGAGGTCGTGCTTGTAGGCGAGGAAGGTGTTGGAGGAGCCGGAGAGGCTGGGGCCGAGGCGGGAGCGCATGGCCTGGACGACATATTCCTGCCAGAGGAAGCTGTGGCGGCGGCGGGTGCCGAACTCCGAGATGCGGACGGAGGGTACGGCGCGCAGGAGCTCAATCTTGTCCCAGAGGCGGGTCTTGGCGCGTGCGTAGAGGACGTCGAGCTCCATCTCGTTGAGCTTGGCGAGCGCGGCGCGGGTGCGCATCTCGCTGACGAGGGCGAGGGAGTAGATCTCCCACATGGTGACCTCGGTCCAGAGGCCGGAGAAGCGGAGAGAGAGCTGACCGTCATGCTGAGAGACCTGGTAGTCGGAGAGGCAGAAGCCGTCTTCGAGCCAGGCGAGGAATTCCGGCGAGAAGATGCTGCGCGTGCCGTAGAAGGTGTTGCCGGCGAGCCAGATGAGTTCGGATTTGCGAAAGCGGAGCTGGCGGACGTGCTCCATCTGCGCGATGAGGGCGTCGGCGGTGATCTCGTCGGCGAGGCGGACGCTGGTGGTGCGGTTGACGACCTCGCTGGTGACGTGGACCTGAGGGAAGTTCTTCCAGATGAACTGGAGCATGAGGAGCTTGTAGAAGTCCGTGTCCAACAGGGAGCGCACGATGGGGTCGAGCTTAAAGTTGTGGTTGTGCGCGCGCTCCGCAAAGTTGATGTTCATGCATTGAGCGTAACAAGGCGGCAGGGCCAGCGGTCAGAAGAAGTTGAGGGCGCGGCGGACCTCAACGACGCCCCAGAGCATGGAGCGGTCGCATGCGGCGCGATTGGCGTCCATTGCGGCGGGAGGCTCGGAGAAGCTGCGCAGGACGACGAGGGCATCGGGAGTGGCGGCGCGGCGGACGGCCTGTGCGAGTCGCACGCGGTAGGCTGAGCCGGCGCCGTCGAGGATGTTGGAGAGGGTGAAGCCATCGAGGGAGGCGGGTGCGCAGGCTTCGAGCACGGTGGCGGCATCTCCAGAGAGGAACTGGATGGCGGAGGCCGGCGGCGGCAGCTGCGTTGCTTCTCCCGTGAGTAAGGAACGGAGGTAGGGATTGGAGGCGTTGGGATGCAGGCCGATGCCTCGCTGAAGGCGCTTGCGCAGCACGGCGCCGAAGTGCGGCGGAATGAGAGAGAGGAACTCGCGGGCGTAGACGGTGCGCAGAGCGGGGCGGGACATCGCGATGGACAGGCCGACGCGGAGGCGGCGGTTATCGAGGTGCTGTTGCCAGAAGGCGAGTTGGGCCGCGGGATCGCTGAGGGCGAGGAAGGTGCGTATGCGGGCGCTGGTCCAGCCGACGAGCGGCATGAGGCGGCGCATGAGGTGCATGATACGGTCGGCGTCGCCTGTTTCCCGGGGGCCGCCGAGGGCGCGTCGCCGGGCATAGGCGAGTTGCACAGGGTTGATGTCGCAGGCGATGACCTCGTGGTCGCGTGAGAGGCGAATCGCGGTATCACCGGCGGAGGCGATGCAGAAGATGCGGCGCGCGTCGCGGAAGGCGTCGAGCTCGATTGCGGCGTCTTCATACATCTGGCCGAAGAGAAGACGGTGATGGCCGGCGTGGGGTCCGCTCCAGCGGGCGAGGCGCCCGGCGCTCCATTGGGTTTCCCCGGTCAAGGCCGTGCACCGGGAGCGGTTGCACCGACCCACGCGAGCAGGAGGAATGCGATGTTCTTGAGGACCATGCCGGCGGGATCATGAATGAGGCGGCGCGCCCACAGGAGGCCGTTGACGTTAAGACAGAGGAGCAGTGCGGTTTGCACAATGAAGCACTCGACGGGCGCGACTCCGGCGACAACCCAGAGGCCGAGTGCGGTTTCGACCCAGCCGAGAAGCATGAGGAATGTGTGGCCAAAGCCAGGCCCGAGGCGCGGGACGGCGTTGACCACCTGCTGCTGCGATGGCGCGCGTCCCAGAAGCTTGCACCAGAGCCCCTCGTAGATCCAGACAGCTGCGATGGAGGTTCGTATGAGTGCTAGCGGAGGGGTCGCGATTGCGATGTGCACGCTTCTTCTCCTGGAGATCGGGTGTTTAGCTCAAGGCCGGTTGTGCGTCCGGGGGATGGGGAGGGCGTCCGGGCGAGGGCGCAGCGCATGCCTTTGAGGATATGCCGATGGAGCTGGTGCAGCGCGATCCGTTCCAGCGGCCGCCAGAGCCAGCGCGGCCGCAGGAAGGCCAGGTAATTAGTGGTCAGCTCCACGTTGACGCCGCTGCCGCGAGGTTGCAGCGAGTAGGAGCCGGTCAGGGCGAGGACACAGCTCTCAATGCCCAGGTGCTGGTCGATGACCTCGAACTCGACCCGCTGCGGCTGGTCCACCTTGAGGATGCGCTTGATGAGGCTGCCTCCGGCATAGGTACAGCGAATGAGCGAGCCGGGTACGGCTTTGTTACCTTCGGTGCGCACCGGGCGGGGGATGAGCGCACGCAGCAGTAAAGGCGGGCTGCCGGGGATGTCTTCATAAAAAACGACGAATTGCCATGCAGAGTGCGGGGGCTCATCCAGGTAGAGCGATGTGGTGACGGATTCGCGCACTCCCTGGCCGCCCAACAACGCGCCGAGCACACGGTAGATGCCTTTGGGCGGCGCTGGAGGCCCCGGCGCCGCATGCATCGAGGCGGCGCCATAGTTTTTGCCGTGCAGATCCTCTTCCATCGCGACTCCTCATCCCCCTGCTACTTATTTCGGGGTCGAGGATGCGCCGGGGTCTGTGACGCGAGTCACTTTGAATACGACCGGTGTCTGAAGCTCTGCCGCTTTCAGACACTGCAAGCCCAGCGTTATTTCTTTTTGGGTTGGGTAGCAATGATGAGCGGAGCGATCTTGGTATAGGTCGCGGCGGGGACAATGTTGCGGGACTTGAGCTGGGCCTTGTTGGCGTAAGGACGCCCATCGATGATCTTCTGCGAGTAGACGTCGCCGACGCCGGGCAGGGCTTTGAGCTGGTCCCTGGTGGCGGAGTTAATGTCGAGCAGCGCGGTCTTTGATGAGGCGGCGGCGGGCGAAGGCTTGGCGGCCTGCGCAGCGTGCAGAGGAAGCGAGCCGGCAAGGAAGCAGGAGAAGACGAGAGCAAGCAAAGCGGCGGTGAAGCGGTTGGACTTCATAGGAAGCGATCTCCTTATAAGGCCGGAATGGCCGGGGTGCGCCATTCAATGTATCACCGGGAGATCACGGAAGGATTCCGGACGGGGATCGCTGCTGCTGAGGCGCGGCCGGGAGGAGATTCAGAGGGTGCGACCGGCCTCGGCGACCAGAGCGCGGATGTACTCGTGGTGGATGACGACGCGGTTCTTGGCGGTCTTCCTGGCCCGATGGACGGAATCGTCGGAGACTCGACCAGACGCTCCCAGGAGTGGGTGGCGGGGTTTTGGAGGCGATGCCGATGCTGACGGAGTGGCGGGTATTTGCGAGCGCGGACTGAACGTGCTCGGCGAGCCCCAGTGATACTTGGGAACCCCGCAGGCGACGCTATTCCAGTTTTTGAGCGGTAAAAGTGGTGCGCCCGAGAAGATTCGAACTTCTGACCTACAGCTTCGGAGGCTGCCGCTCTATCCAGCTGAGCTACGGGCGCGCAGATTAAGGGTAGCATGGGGCGCGGCTTGACAGCGGAATTGCGCATGGCCGAGCATCGAGGTCGAACCGGCGATAGCGCGAGCTTGTATTGCGTGTTGCATGCGAGGGGCGATCTTTTACGAACGGGAAAGAGAGTTTGGAATGAAGCGAATCGGGTCCATGGCGCGCACGTTGGCGATCGGGCTGTCCGCGGCGGCTCTGCTGGCGATGCCCTGCGTAAGTCTGCAGGCGCAGGATGGAGGCGGGCAGGCGCAGTCCGCGGCAGCGATGCCGAGTCCGCCGGCGACGGCGAGCGTGGAGGTGGCGGGCGGGACGATCGATGTGCGCTATAACACGCCGCATATGCGCGGGCGGAAGATCATGGGCGGCCTGGTGCCTTACGGCGAGGTGTGGCGGACGGGAGCGAATCCGGCGACGACGCTGATCACGTCGGTGCCGCTGAAGTTCAGCACCCTGCTGGTGCCGGCGGGGAGGCACACGATCTATACGCTGCCCAGCGCGGGGACGTGGCAGCTGATCATCAATAACCAGACCGGGCAGTGGGGGACGGTCTACACGCAGAGCATGGACCTGGGGCGCACTCCGATGATGAAGAAGACGCTGAGCGCGCCTCAGGAGGTGATGAGCATCAGCTTTGAGAACACCAAACCGAACTCGACCGAGATGCATGTGCGGTGGGAGACGACAGACGTATGGGTGCCGGTTACGAAGCCGTAGCCAGGGAAGGGAAGCAAGGATGAGCACGATCTCGCGGCGGGAGTTTGTAGGCACGGCAGCGATGGCCGGAGCGGCGATGGCGATGGGCACCGAATCAAGCGCAGCGCAGACGGGCGGCGGAAACGCAGACGTGCCTGTGATCGATTCGCATATTCATCTGTTCGACCCGAGGCGGCCTGTGTTTACCGGCTATATGGGGTCGGCGGCATATCGCGCTCTGAACAAGCCGTCGCTGCCGGAGATGTACGAACCGCTGGGGCGGCCGGAGGGAGTTGTCGGCGCGATCGTAGTGGAATCCAGCGCGTGGGTGGACGACAACCTCTGGTATCTGGATGTGTGCCGCGAGGACCCGTTCATGGTAGGTGTGTGCGGGAGCCTCGACCCGGGATGGGCGGAGTTCGAGAAATATGTGAAGCACTTTGCGCGCGACCCGCTGTATCGCGCGATCCGGTCGAGCCGCTTCTATAACGAGCAGGGTGCGACAGTGACGCTGAAGCAGGACCAGGTGGCGAGCCTGCGGCATCTCGCCGAAGCGGATCTGGCGCTGGACACGGCGAATCCGAGCATGGGGCTGATGCGGGCCAATGTGATGCTGGCGGAGGCGATTCCCACGCTGCGGATCATCATGGACCACCTGCCCTCGTTCGACCCGACGCCGGCGAACCGCGCGGCGTACGAGGCGGTCGTGAAGGACATGGCGGAGCGGCCGAACATCTTCGTGAAGCTGTCGGAGGTCTACCATCCGCGGCTGGACAATGGCGTGATCGTGAAGGATTGGCAGCCGCTGAAGGAGCGGCTGGATTCTCTCTACGGCCTCTTTGGGGAGGACCGGGTGATCTTCGGGTCGGACTATCCGAACAGCTATGGGGTGGCGACGGTGCCGGAGGAGGTTGGGCTGATGCGGCGCTACTTCGCGGACAAGCCTCGTGCGGCGGCGGAGAAGTACTTCTGGCGGAACTCGGCGAAGGTGTACAAGTGGAAGCCGCGGACCAAAGACCAGCCGGGGCCGGCGTAGGACATCGCCTGCCAAGCTCCGCGGAAAGACTTTAGGAAATCACTGTAAGTGATTGAAGGAATGGTGAGAGCGCTGGGGCTCGAACCCAGGACCAACGCCTTAAAAGGGCGATGCTCTACCAACTGAGCTACGCTCTCAAACCCACCCAGACAACGTTAGCACATCCGGGGATGGCGACGCCCGGGCCAGCGACGGACGAGGCGATATGGACACAAGTCCGGTTACGAACGTCTCAGTGTGTTGAGTGACCGGTAACGCTTGCGGTGTAACTAAGGTCGTTACACTTAAGTCGCAGAGCATGTGCATTGACTGCCGTAGGGGCCGGAAATACCCTTAAATCCAGCGCACAGAGTGGTTTGCGCGACGCTAGCAGGCCGGATTATCTCTCCGGAGCGTGTGGCGCAAGGATCAGGGAAGACGAGGTTCCGATGGGCTCACGCGGCACCGAGATTGACGATAGTACTCCGGCCGATGTGTCGGCACTTTTCTCCTGGGCGAACCTGCAGGGAGCAAAGTACCGGGACTATTCGGCGGCACGGCGCGAACAGCGGGCACAGGCGCGCTATCAGGCTGCGAAAGAGCAGCTGGACAAAGAGCTCAGCGAGCAGGCACAAGACGAGACGGCGGGAGGGGCCAACGCGCGGACGGAGGCGGCCCGGCGGGCGGAGGCAGCGGCATTGGCCGCTCTGGCAGCGTTGCGCGAAGAGCGCGAGATGGCCGAGGCGCGGCAGTCCGCACAGGTAAAGGCGCAGCTGTACGAGGAAGCGGGCCAGCGCCGTCGCGCGCTGGCTGGTCCTCAACCGCTGGACGCGACGGGAGGGGAGCTTGTGCAGAAGCCTGTCCTCTCCGAGATGACGTGGCCGATGGCTGCAGAGCCCGAGGCCGAGAGCGCAGAAGCGGAGTCAGGCGGCGAGCGGATCCGTCCGGCATGGCTGGAGGTTGGGTGGGTGGACGAGGAGCCGGCGATACCAGCAGGCCGGATAGCGGTAACCGAGGGCGAGGTGTTTGCGCCCTCGATCCGCGACACTCTGCTGGATTCACGCGAACAGGTGGCCTCGCGATGGCGCGCCATGAAGGGCATCTTTGCCGGCGCGGAGACATCTCTGCCGGCGATACCGATGCGCGGCGTGCGCGGGCCTCTGGTTGCGATCTACTCGCCGAGCGGAGGGGTAGGGAGGACGAGCCTGGCGGCGACGCTGGCGCGTGCGCTGGCTGGAGATGGAGAGCGCGTGCTGTTGGTGGAGACCAGCAGCGACGGCCTGCTGAAGTTCTACTTCGGGCTGACGGAGCTGCGGGCGGGAGAGGTGCGCGAGGCGGCGTTGCCCGAAGAGGTGCGCGGAACCGTGAAGCTGGCGGCATACGATCTTTCAGGTGTGGGGGCTGATGACCGCGCGCAGGCACAGGCGGTAGAGCGGATTCTGGCCCTTGCCGAGGGCTGCGACCGCGTGGTGATGGATGGTGCTCCGGGCGCGATGTGGCTGGTGCGCAGGGTGGCGGCGCTGCGGCCGCTGGTGCTGGCGCCGATGGCGCCGGACATGAACTCCGTGGTGGCGGCGCAGGCGATGGAGCGGGCCTTCAGTGCCGTTGTGGACCGGGAAGGGCGGCCGGTGCTGCCGGTTTACGTGCTGAACCGGTTCGACTCCGGGCTGCCGCTGCATCTGGATGTGCGCGAGCTGTTCCGGAGCCGGCTGGGCGGCAGGCTGCTGCCGGTTTCGGTGCGGCGCTCGGCCGCGGTGAGCGAGGCGATGGCGGACGGAGCGACGGTGGTGGACTATGCTCCGGAGCTGGCGGTGAACCGGGACTATCAAGAGATTGCGATGTGGGTGGAGGAGACGGCGCCTGCGGCGGCCGAGGCATTCGCAGGAGCGATCCGGAGCCGGCCGTGACGCGTTCGCCGTTATGGCGCGAATTCGAATCAGGGGACGGAGCGCTGGTGCGGGTGCTGCGGGCGCTGGTGCTGGCCGGAGGCGGCGGCTTTCTGTGCCTGGCGGCGCTGCTGCCGATGAACTGGCCGGAGCAGGCGATGCTGGGGGCCCTGACGCTGGCGCTGGCGGTGTGGGTGGACCGCAGCACGGGATCACGGCTGGCGACACTGATGCTGATGCTGCTGTCGGCATATTCGACGGTGCGCTATGCATGGTGGCGGGTCTCGGCGGTGGAAGCGTATCTGCACGATCCGGGGACCCACGCGGCGCCGCTGGATGTGTTCTTTATCGCGCTGCTGCTGCTGGCGGAGAGCTATGCCTTTTGCGTGCTGTTGCTGGGATATCTGCAGACGGCATGGCCGCTGAACCGCGCTCCCGCACCGCTGCCGGACGATCCTGAGCAGTGGCCGGCGGTGGACGTTCTGATTCCCACACTGAACGAGCCGTTGCAGGTGGTGCGTTTTACGGTGCTGGCGGCAATGAACATGGACTGGCCGGCGGACCGGCTGAAGGTCTGGCTGCTGGATGACGGGCGCCGCGAGGAGTTTCGCGCGTTTGCGGCAGAGGCGGGCGTCGGCTACCTGACGCGGGAGGACAACCACGGCGCAAAGGCGGGGAACATTAACGCTGCACTGGGCCGGGTGAACGCTCCTTATGTCGCGATCTTCGACTGCGACCAGGTGCCGACGCGGAGCTTCCTGCAGATGACGATGGGTTGGTTTCTGCGCGATGCGAAGCTGGCGATGGTGCAGACGCCCCACCGGTTCTATTCGCCGGACCCGTTTGAGCGCAACTTCGACCAGTTTCACGCTGTGCCGGGCGAGGGGCAGCTCTTCCACGGCGCGGTGCAGGACGGCAACGATCTATGGAACGCGACGAGCTTCTGCGGATCGTGCGCGGCCCTGCGGCGCAGCGCGCTGGACGAAGCGGGCGGGATGGCGACGGAGACGGTGACTGAGGACGTGCACACGTCCGTGCGCCTGCAGAAGCGCGGCTGGAACACGGCGTACATCAACCTGCCGCAGGCGGCGGGGCTGGCCCCGGAGCGGCTGAGCGCGCACGTGCAGCAGCGCATGCGCTGGGCGCGCGGCATGATGCAGGTGCTGCGGCTGGAGAGGCCGCTGACCTCTGCCGGCCTGAAGCCCGCGCAACGGCTCTGCTACTTCAACGCGATGGCGCACTTTCTGTGCGCGCTGCCCCGGCTGGTGTTTCTGACGGCGCCGATGATCTACCTTGTCTTCGGCCGGACCACGATTCCGGGGGAGTGGGCGGCGATTGTGGCATTCGCCGCGCCGCATCTGCTGCTGGCGAGCCTGACGCACGCACGCATCCATGGAAGGCACCGGAACTCCTTCTGGGGAGATATTTACGAGACGGTGATGGCGCCGTACATTCTGCTGCCGACGATCGCGGCGTGGATCGCACCGCACAGCGGGCGGTTCCAGGTGACGGCGAAGGGCGGAGTGATCGATCACGAACACTACGACGCGCGCATTGCGCGGCCCTATCTGGTGCTGATGGTGTTCAACCTGGTGGCGCTGGCGTGCGCAATTCCGCGACTGGTGACGATGCCGGCGTTCGTGATGGCGCATGCGGGACCGCTGGCGGGATGGATGCTCCAGGCGCATGGGGAGTCGACCGCCGGGGTGGTGTGGATCAATGTGGCGTGGGTGTTCTTCAACCTGATGGTCCTGAGCGTGGTGGCGGGCGCGGCGCGTGAGACCCGGCAACGGCGCCGCAGCGTAAGAGTGGCGGTGGCAGTCCCGTCCGATGTGGTGCTGGCGGACGGAACGATCGTACAGGGAGTGACGTGCGACCTCTCAAGCGGCGGGGTGCGCGCAGTGGTGCAGCGCGGGACGGCGCAGGTGGCAGAAGGTGACGCGGTGCGGTTTATCTTTCCGCTGCTGGATGGCTCGGCGGCGCTTCGGGCACGAGTGGTAGCGCGGGCCGGGGAAGAGATCCGCGCAGAGTTCGATGGTCTGCGTCTGCAGGACTATGAGGCGCTGGCGATGCTGCTGTACTCGCGGGCCGACTCGTGGCTTGGCTGGGGCGAGGCGCAGGAGCCGGACCGCCCGCTGAGAAGCCTGGGCCGTGTGCTGCGGCTGGCGGTTCAGGGGGCGTGGCAGATTGTGCCAGGGCGTCACGGGGAGAGACGCGGGGCGAAGGGGCAGGGGAAACTGGTGGCGGGCATTGCGCCTCTGGTGCTGTTATGGCTGGCGGGCGGCATGACGGCACAGCCGGCTCATGCCGCGCAGGCGGCGGGCGAGATGCAGCTGCCGCGTGCTACTGGTGCAGCAGCTCCGGCAGGGACCTTCGACACGAACTACCGCATCGGCGAACTGGGCGCGGCAGAGGAGATGCAAAGCGGGCTGGTGATGCACGGTGCGAATGCGACGCGGGTGATTCGCTTCACCATTCCGGAGAATGAGCTGCCGAAGACTGCGTCGCTGCGGCTGAGGTACACGTTCTCCCCGGCGCTGGCGGCACAGACGAGCCATCTGAGCGTGCTGTTGAACGGCGGGATGGCGGGCACCATTGCCGTTCGGCCGCAGGCGGCGGGTGCTGCCGCTGCATTGCCGATGGATGCAGTGATCCCGCTGCCGACAGCTCTGCTGAAGCATAGGAATCAGCTCGCGGTTGAGTTCGCGGGCCGGACGGGCGCGGCGTGCGACGATCCACACAGCCCGGCGCTGTGGGTGCGGGTCGATGCGTCGTCCACGATAGAGGTCGCAGGCGAGATGCTGAAGCCGGCGAACGATCTGGCGTCGTTGCCGATGCCGTTCTTCGAGGCGCAGGCGGATGCTGCGAGCGCGGTGCCGATCGCGTTTCTGACCCAGCCTTCGCAGAAGGCGATGCAGGCGGCGGGGATTGTTGCGTCGTGGATCGGCGTACTGAGCGGGCGGCACGGTGTGCGTTTTCCCGTGTCGATCGGCGGTATTCCGCAGGGCAATGCGATCGTGCTGGCGGAGAACGCGGCGGAGCTTCCCGCCGGGCTGCGGACCGGGCTGGGCGATGGGCCGGTGGTCGCGATGCGCAGCAACCCCGACGATCCGTACTCCAGCGTGCTGCTGGTTGTGGGAGAAGGAGGAGACCAGCTGGTGACGGCGGCGACGGCCCTGGCGCTGCATGGCAATACGTGGCAGGGCGCACAGGCGCGAATCACAGGCTTTCAGCAGCCGAGTCCGCGCGGAGCGGACGATGCTCCGAGGTGGCTGAGCACAGAGCAGCCGGCGGACTTCGCCCACGCGGAGATCGAGGGACGCAACGGCGAGCCGGAGACGGACGGCTCAACGCCGATCAATGTGACACTGCTGTTGCCGCCGGACCTCAATTACGGTGATCAGCAGAACGTAGCGCTGCACCTGGATTATCGCTATAACAGCGTGCCGCTGGCCGAGGGGAGCACGCTGAATATCTATGTGAATGGGGCGTGGGTAAGTTCGACACCGATGCCGCACACGGACCGCGCTTCGGAGGTGCTGGAGACGACGGTGCCGGTACCGGTGTCGAAGCTGCGTCCGTTTGCGAATACTTTCAGTTTTGAGTTTGCGTTCCGCCCTGCGGCGAGCGGGGCCTGCGCATCGAGCGCCGCACCGGCACTGCGCGGGGCCGTGCTGAAGGACAGTTACCTGGACGTCAGCGGCATTGCGCACTGGACGAGGTTGCCTGATCTGGAGCGGTTTGCAGAGGGAGGATATCCCTTTACGCGGCGGGCTGATCTGGCGGACACGTTGGTGGTGTTGCCGGGGACTCCGAGCAGCCGCGAGCTGGAGATGTTCCTGGATCTGATGGCGCGGTTTGGCGCGCAGACCGGCCTGCCTGCGATCCACGTGACGGTGGGTGATGCTGGCTCCTTAGTGGACGACAGCGGCAAGGATGTGCTGCTACTGGGCACGGCGGCGGACCAGCCTGCACTGAAGCGCGTGAATGAGGCGCTGCCGGTAGCGATTGAAGAGGATCGGCTGCGGCTGCGGGACCCCGAGGGGTTCTTTGGACGCATTCCAAGCGGATTACTGGCAAAACTGCGAGGGCGGCCGGAACTTGATGACTCGCGGTTCGGGACGATGGAGTCGGAGGCTGGGCTGCCGGATGCGGTGGTGGAGGAGGCGGAGTGGCCGCGCGGCTCCGGGCATACGGTGGTAGTGGTAGCGTTGCGGAAAGAGGGCGGCGCACCGGGGATGGTAGACGCGATGGAGGCCGGTTCTCTGGCCGGACAGATTGCCGGTTCGGTGAGCGTGCTGCATGCGGGTGAATTCATCGGATATCGGCTGGGAGGCAGCGAGTACTGGGTGGGCGCTGTTTCTCCGCTGATGCGGTTGCAGTACCGGCTGGAGGAATCTCCGTCGCTGGTGGCCGCGGCGGTGGGAGTTTTCTGCTTTCTGATTGCGGTGCTTGTGCAGGCGGGATTGCGGAGGAGGGCGCGGCAGAGATTGCAGGGAGCAAGATAGCTTGCGTTTCAATCCAGAGTAACAGGCGGTGTTTTGGACGTGTTTTCCTCAGCTGATTTTCTGGTGTGGCAATTGCGGCGGTTCGGAGCGCGGACAAAGGCTGTAGTCTGTTGGTTAAGCCCCGCCTTCCCAGTGAATTCCCCGGGCGCGGGGAGCGCAGACACGATGACGATCGCGTGTGGAATCCGGCCCTGGGCCATTGCCGTCGGCTCTCTTGTAATTCTGGGCGCGGCGGTGCCTCTGCTGCCGGCGCAGACAGCGGGCAAGGCCGAGGCGGCGGCGTTTCAGGCGCTGAATGCGAACCGGCTGGACGAGGCGCAGACCGATTTTCAGGCGATTCTGGCGACGAACCCGGCGGATGTACGCGCCCTTGAAGGCATGGGACGGATCCGCATGCAACAGGGGAATTATCTAGGGGCGGTGAGCTTTCTGGAGCGGGCCAAACAGGCCAGCCAGAACGATGCGGGGATCTCCGCCGAACTGGACCAGGCGCGGTTTTCGTTCCTGATGGGTGAAGGCAAGGACTCCCTGATCGCACACGATCTGGCTTCCGCGGAGCAGCGTTACCGCGAGGCGCTGGACCTGCAGCCGGGAGCGGCGGACGCCTGTTCTGCGCTGGTGAATGTTCTGGTGCTGGAGAACAAGCTGAGCGATGCGCAGGACCTGCTTTCGACGGCCGTGGCGCATGAGGCGGAGACGCTTGGCGCGCCCTCTGAGGGGACGGAGATCCAACTGGCGGAGCTGGACCTGGCCGCAGGGCAGCCGGCACTGGCGTACCCCATCTTCCGGCAGGTGCTGGAGGACCACCCGGAGCGGGTGGATGCATGGAGCGGGCTGCTCTCCGCGCTGCACCTGATGGGGCATGACCAGGACGCCGCAGCGCAGGCGAACGTGATTCCGGCGGAGACGCTGAACGAGCTGAAGGCGAATCCCAGCTTTGTGCAGATGATGACTGAGGTTTCAGCAGCACCCCCTGCGACGGGTGCGGCCGCATCCACGACGCCGGAGGCGGCTTTCCAGCCGCTGGTGCCGAGTGCAGAGCCGCCGGCTATCGCGGCACCTGCGACGGCGACAGTTGGCGGTGGAACGAGTCCGTCACCAACCGGTCCGGCTCCGGGCAGTGCAGCTGTTCCAGCGGCTACGGTTCCACATACATTAGCGAATACACGCACCGTTGCGCCTGCAGCGCTGCCAGCGACGCCGGCCGCGCCGCGGCCCGCAATAGCTGCTCCTCATCCTGTCCCGACGCCGGAGACCGAGGCGGTACGCCGGACCCAGGGAGTGCCCCCTGCCTCTGCTCCGGCAGCTTCTACGGCGACACACGCAGATCATGGGCCGCTGGTGACCCAGCCTGCTGCTCCGCCGCCGGCGAGCAACAGCAGCAGAGAGATTCCGGATACGGGAGACCAGCAGTATCCACAGCCGCGCAGAAAGCCACGGACGGCGAGTTCGCAAGGTTCGAGTACGCCGCAGCCGTAACAGACGCGCTCCTGGCGTGGGTCATGAGCCAGCGGGCAGGCCGAAGGTCTCCGTTAGCCAGTCGCGGATGGCGCTCTGCATACGGTCGAGCTTGGCACCGGGCGAGTCCGCCGTTCCCTGGAAGAAGTGGTCCGCACCTTCGATAAGCACGGCGCGCTTGGGATCCGGCGCCATGTGCCAGGCGGCCTCAAGCGCATCGGCGGGCGAAAACTCATCGTGGTCGCCGGAGATGAAAAGCTTGGGCTGCGTGCAGCGCGCGAGGAAGCCGAAGGTATAGTCGCGGCCGGCGGCGCGGACAGGCAGGCCCAAACCGATGAGGCCTGGGACGCGCGCATCGCCGCAACAGGCGCTCATCCCGACGACGGAGCCGAAGGAGAATCCGGCGAAGAGGATGGGCTTCTGAAAGCGAGCGGTGAGCCAGTCGAGAGCAGCGCGCACGTCGTCCTGCTCGCCGCGGCCGTGGTCGTGTTCGCCTTCGCTGAGGCCGACGCCGCGGAAGTTGAAGCGCAGCACGGGAAGGCCCGCCGCGGTGAGGGCCTTCATGGCGTGGTAGACGACCTTGTTATGCATGGTGCCCCCGCCTGCGGGGTGGGGGTGGCAGATCAGAGCGGCGTAAGGTGCGTTATCGCTGCCGGTGTTCAGCAGCGTTTCAAGCCTGCCCGCGGGACCGCGCAGATCGTCCACGGTTATGACGCGGGAAGGCACAGATGCAGGCGTGAGGTGAGACTCAGGAGGCGTCATTGGAGCAGTCTAATTTGCTGTGGCGCAGAGAGAATACCGCGGGCGGGGAAGAGTGCCGGCCGGGGTCGCCGGGTTATCCTGTAGTTTCATGGCGATTGATCCGATTGACCTGACGCGAAGACTCGTCAACATCGAGTCCACTACCTACCACGAGGGCGCCGCGGGCGCGTTCCTGGCGGAGTTTCTTGCCGGAGAGGGCTGGGCGGTGGAGAAGACGCCGGTGCCGCAGCCGGACCCGAAGCTGTTTCCCGGGGCGGGTACGGGCGAGCGCTTCAACGTCTACGCGGCGATGGCAGGAGAGACGCCGGACGTGGTGCTCTCCACGCACATGGATACGGTGCCGCCGTTCTTTGGCTGCCGGGAGGACGACGAGTTTCTCTACGGACGCGGCACGTGCGACGCGAAGGGGATCATTGCGGCGCAGGTGGCGGCTGCCGAGCGGCTGCGCGAGGCGGGCGTGAAGGTGGGCATGCTGTATGTGGTGGGCGAGGAGCGGGATTCGGCCGGAGCGAAGGTGGCCAATGCGCATCCGCGCGGCTCGCGCTTCCTGATCAACGGCGAGCCGACCGACAATCGGCTGGCGATTGCGACCAAAGGCGCGTTGCGCGTGGAGCTGCGCGCGAAGGGGTGCATGGCGCATTCGGCGTATCCGGAGCTGGGCGAGTCGGCGATTGAGAAGCTGGTGCTGGCGCTCAACGATGTGCTGGCGATGCCGCTGCCGGTTGAGCCGGAGATTGGGCCATCGACGCTGAACGTGGGGCTGATCTCCGGCGGCTACGCGCCGAATGTGATTGCGGACAAGGCCGAGGCGCATATCCTGATCCGCACGGTAGGGCCGAGCGATGGGCTGAAGGAAGAGATCGAGCGCGTGGTGGCGGGGCGCGCGGAGGTGACCTTCTCGCTCGATCTGGCCGCGATACGCATGCGGCGCGTAGGCTCGCTTCCGACGATGGTGGCGAAGTTCGCGACAGACATTCCCTCGCTGACCAACTGGGGCGAGCCGTTTCTGCTGGGGCCGGGTTCGATCCACGTGGCGCATACGCCGGACGAGCGCGTGAGCAAGAAGGAGCTGCTGGAGTGTGTGGATCTTTATGTGGAGCTGGCGACGGGCCTGGTGAGCTAGCGAGCGAAGATCAGCCGGAGACGATGGCGAACGGCAGCGCCTTGTTCTCTTCCGCGAGGACGACATTGTGGTCGGGGTTGGCGGGGTCGTAGCGGAGGGTGATCTTCGGGCTGCCCGTGGCGAGCTTTTCGGCCTCGCGGTGTCCCATGGGGACGCTGCGCAGATAGCCACCGTAGTATTCGCCGTTGAGGGTGAAGTGGAAGGCGGCTTCGATGGCGTCGGTCTGCGCAAATGAGTCTGTGGTGTCGCCGGCAGGGACGATCTTCCAGTGATTGATCTCGCCCTCGGCGGTGGGCCAGCTCTGTGCGGCGCGGACGCGCTTCTGCCGGGCACGCTCGCGGGCAGTGCGGCGGATGGAGTCGAGAAAGAAGATTCCGGGCATCGCTGGGGACAATTTTAGTCCTGAAGAATGACCTCAGGGGCTAAAGCCCCTTTCCCAATGCGCTTGATACGGCACGGCTGAAGCCGTGCCCTTAAGCAAAGCGAAAAGCAATTTCGTCCCCGGTTTTCCTCGTTTCTGCGTAGATCGGCGCATGCGGAGCAGCTTCTGTGCGGACTTAAAATAGATTCATGCCCGCTGAGTTCACCCACCTGCATCTGCATACGGATTATTCACTGCTGGACGGCGCCTGCGACGTCGACAAGCTGGTGGCGCATGTGGCCTCGATGGGGCAGAAGTCCGTGGCGATGACGGACCACGGCAATATCTTTGGTGCGGTGCACTTTTTCAATTCGGCGAAGGAGAAGGGCGTCAAGCCGATCCTGGGGTGCGAGCTCTACATCTGCAAGGAGGAGGACCATCGCGCGACGCCGAACCCGGACCTGAAGTACAACCACCTGCTGGTGCTGGCGGAGAACGAAGAGGGCTACCGCAATCTGGTGCGGCTTACATCGGAGGCGGCGCTGCACGGGTTCTATCGCAAGCCGAGGGTGAGCAAGGCATTTCTGGCGAAGCATGCGGCGGGGCTGATCGGCTTCTCCGGCTGCCTGGCGGGAGAGGTAGCCGAGCACATCATGGGCGGCCGCTATGAGGCGGCGAAGGCGACTGCCGGCGGATATCAGGACATCTTCGGTAAGGGGAACTTTTTTCTTGAGATCCAGGACCACCAGCTTGGACCCGACAAAGCGGTGTGCGATGCGATGTTCCGCATGGAGAAAGAACTCGAGATCCCGCTGATCGCGACCAACGACGCGCATTACATCGCATCCGACGACAGCCGCGCGCACGAGATTCTGCTTTGCGTGCAGACGGCGGGATCGATGAACGATCCGAAGCGGTTCAGGTTCGACACGAACGAGTTCTATATCAAGTCCGCCGACGAGATGGCGCGGCTGTTTGCGCATGCGCCGCACGTGGTGAGCGGCACGATGCAGTTTCCCGAGCGGTGCAACCTGAAGCTGAGCAAGGTGGACAATCCCTTTCCGGCGTTTCCGGTTCCCGAGGGCGAGACGCTGGACAGCTACTTTGAGCAGGTGTGCCGCGAGGGATTGAAGAAGCGGCTGGCGACGGCGGTCGAGCATCTGCGCGCGAACGGGCTGCTGAAGAAGACGATCCCTGAGTATCACGCGCGGTTGGACCGCGAGATCGACTGCATCAAGCAGATGAAGTTTCCGGGCTACTTCATGATCGTCTGGGACTTCATCCGCTTCGCACGCGAGCAAGGCATTCCGGTAGGGCCGGGACGCGGGTCGGCGGCGGGCTCGCTCGTCGCCTACTGCATGGAGATCACCGACATCGATCCGCTGCAGAACGAGCTGCTGTTCGAGCGCTTCCTGAATCCCGAGCGCGTCTCCATGCCTGATATCGATATCGACTTCTGCATGAACCGGCGCGGCGAGGTGATCGAGTACGTGCAACAGAAGTACGGGCGCGACCAGGTGGCGCAGATCATCACCTTCAACACCATGGCCGCCAAGGCCGCGGTGAAGGACGTAGGGCGCGCGCTGGACATGCCCTACGGGGAGGTGGACCGCATCGCCAAGCTGATTCCGGCGACCATCGGCATCACCATCGAGCAGGCACTGAAGGACTCGCCGCCGCTGGCAGCGGCATACGAGGACCCCAAGATCCGCGAACTGGTGGACGCCGCCATGCGCCTGGAAGGGCTGGTGCGCGGGGCGGGCGTGCACGCGGCAGGAGTGGTGATCGCGCCCAAGCCGCTGTCGGAGCTGGTGCCGGTGACGCGCACCAAGGACGAGGCCATCGTTACGTCGTACGACATGAAGTCGGTGGAGAAGATGGGCCTGCTGAAGATGGACTTTCTGGGCCTGACGACGCTGACGGTGATCGACGACACGCTGAAGCTGATCCGGTCGACGAAGGGTCTTGCTCTGGACCTCGCGACGATTCCGCTGGACGACGCGCAGACCTATGAGCAGGTCTTCCATCGCGCGCTGACCTCCGGAGTGTTCCAGTTTGAGTCCGGCGGAATGCGCGACGTGCTGCGCCGCTACAAGCCGACGACGGTGGAGGACCTGACGGCCTTGAATGCGCTGTATCGGCCGGGGCCGATCCAGGGCGGCATGATCGACGACTTCATTGAGCGCAAGTGGGGCAGGAGGCCGGTGGAGTATCTGCTACCGGAGCTGGAGCCGCTGTTGAAGGAGACGCTGGGCGTCATCGTGTATCAGGAGCAGGTGATGCAGATCTCGGCGACGGTGGCGGGCTACTCGCTGGGTGAAGCCGACCTGCTGCGCCGCGCGATGGGCAAGAAGAATCCGGAGGAGATGGCGAAGCAGCGCAATCGGTTTATGTCGGGCGCGGCGGAGAAGAAGTTTCCCAAGGACACGGCGGGGCGGCTCTTCGACCTGATGGAGCAGTTCGCGGGGTATGGGTTCAACAAGTCGCACTCCGCGGCCTATGCGTTGCTGGCGTATCACACGGCATGGCTGAAGACGCACTATCCGGTGGAGTTTATGGCGGCGCTGCTGACCAGCGAAACGTCGAAGCCGGAGAACGTGGTGAAGTACATCTCCGAGTGCCGCGAGATGAATATTCCTGTAGTGCCGCCCAACGTGCAGGTTTCCGATGCGAACTTTACGCCGGTGAAGTCGGAGACAGGCGAGGCGATCGGATTCGGCCTGGCGGCAATCAAGAACGTGGGGCACAATGCGATCGTTTCGATCCTGGCGGCGCGCGATGCGCTGAAGGCGGAGGGCCGCGCAGGCTTCGCCAGCCTGTGGGAGTTCTGCGAGAAGGTAGACCTGCGACTGTTGAATAAGCGCGTGCTGGAGTCGTTGATCAAGGCCGGCGCGATGGACGCCTTCGGACCGCGCGGACAGGTCTTCTCCGCGTTGGATAAAGCGATGGAGCGCGCGCAGAAGTCGCAGAAGGACCTGGCGGCGGGGCAGCATGGGCTGTTCGGCATCTTTGACGCGGACGAGCCGGCCGCGCGTGCGCAGAGCGAGGCGCTGCCGCCCGCGCCGGACTGGGACGAGCACACGCGACTGCAGAATGAAAAGGAAGTGCTGGGCTTCTTCGTCTCCGGGCATCCGCTGGACCGCTACCGCGAGAAGCTGCGCAACCTGAAGGTGGTGGACACAGCGACGGCCATCGAGATGAAGCCCGAGCCGCAGGTCTTCCGGCGTGGTGGCGGCGAGCCGCCCAACGAGATCCAGATCGCAGGCGTGATCACCGGGCTGAAGGTGGCGAAGTCGAAGCGCTCGGGTGAGATGTATGCGCAGGCGACGCTCGAGGACTCGGTGGGCAAGATCGAGCTGATCGCGTTTTCGAGCGCGTATCAAAAGCTCGCTGAAAAGCTGAAGATCGAGGTGCCGGTGCTGGTGCGCGGGGCGCTGAGGGGCGAGGAGGATTCCGCGCCGAAGCTCTCTCTCTCGAATATCCAGGCGCTGGAGGATGTCGCGATCAAGCTGCCGGAGGCGCTGCGCATCAAGGTGCCGCTGCACAGCTCGGATGCGGCGCTGCTGGAGAAGCTGCAGGCGGTGTTTGCGGAAGCTCCGGGCAAGGGCAAGCTGCTGCTGGACCTCGAGGAGCCGGGTGAGTTCTGCGCGGTGCTGGAGCCGCAAGGTGTGGGCGTGAGCGCGGACCGGCTGTTCATCGACCGCGTGGAGGAGCTGGTGGGGCGCGGCGGGGTGAGGGTGATCGGCTAGTCACCACGCCTTCGCCACGTCGCTCTTTTTGTTCTTCGGCGGCGGCAGCATGTGGATGTAGGCGGGTGCGTTGCGGTCGACAGAGAGGATGCCGTCCTTCTCGTGCAGCTCGGTGACATGCAGGACGGAGCGGCGCTGCCAGGTGGGATCGCCGGGCCTGGCGTCTTCGCCGCGCTGCTGGGTGAAGTAGAAGAGCCATGCGCGGCCCGTGGCGTCGACGACGACGTCGGGATGGTTGCCCATGGCGCGGTCGGTGGGCTGAGTGCCGGGCTCGCGCAGCAGGTTTTCGGGCTGGCGGGTCCAAGTGGTGAGGTCGTCGGAGCGGAAGGCGCCGAGGCCGGCCCAGGAGTCGTTGATGAGGTAGTACGCGCCGTGCCACTGGAAGACGACCGGGCCTTCGCCGCGCGTGGTGACGGCGATGCCCCTGGCGGTCCAGTGCTCGAGGTCGGGCGAGTCCGAGAAGAAGATCTTCGAGCCTGCACGCTCGTTCTTGTACCAGAGACGCCAGTTGCCGTCGGGCAGACGGAAGACGCAGGCGTCGATGGTGCGGTCGGACTCGAGATTGACGTAGCCCTGCGCAGTCCAGTGCATCAGGTCCTTGCTGGTGAGGTGCTGGATGTGGCGTGGCGCGTTCCAGTCGCTGAATGTGCCGGGCACGACGGTGAGGAACATGTGGTAGGTGCCGTCGACGTCGATGACCTCGGGGGCCCAGAGCGTGTAGTCGGGCTTTTCGACGGGGATGTCGGCGACGCCGACGTAGCTCCAGTGCGCGCCGCCGTCTCGCGACTGCGCGATGCCGATGCGCGTGCCGTGCACCCAGCGGACGCCGGTGGTGTCGGCGATGTCGGCGCGGCGATTGGTGTAGAACATCCACCACACCTTGCGCGCGCGGTTCCAGACGACGACCGGATCGGCTGCGCCGTCATGGACAGGGTCGCGGAAGAGAGGCACGGCCGCGGCAACGGGCTCTTTGGGCGGTTTTGCCGCCGCAGCCGTAACGGCCATTCCCAGAACCAGGAGGATGCATGCGATTGTTTGCCTTGAGATCCTGCGCGCTTCCATCTGCTTCAAATCGCCTCCTTTAAACCCACGCCAGTGTAACGTCAGTCTTCTTCGATACAATGATCCGGATGGCAGAACAGGATGCAGGCAGGCTGGAGTCCACAGGCGCGCAGCCGGAGGCCTGGCGAAGGACTGAGCTGGCGCGCCACCCTGAGCGCCCCTATCCGATGGATTTCATCGAAGCACTTTTTACCGACTTCAGCGAGATACACGGCGACCGCCGCTTCGGCGACGATCCGGCGATGACCTGCGGCATGGCCAACTTTGACGGCCGGCCGGTGATGGTGGTCGCGAACCTGAAGGGGCGCACGCTGAAGGAGCGGGTGGTGCGCAAGTTCGGCTCGCCGGACCCGGAGGGCTATCGCAAGGCCCTGCGCGCAATGCAGCTGGCGGAGAAGTACGGCCGGCCGGTATTCACCTTCCTGGACCTGGCCGGCGCCAACCCCGGTGTAGGGGCGGAGGAGCGCGGCCAGGGTGAGGCAATCGCACGAAATTTGATCGAGATGGCGCGGCTGCGCGTCCCAACCATCGCCACTGTGACCGGCGAAGGCGGGTCGGGAGGTGCGCTGGCGCTGGCGGTGGCGGACCGCGTTCTGATGCTGGAGAACGCGATCTATACGGTGATCTCTCCGGAAGGCTGTGCTTCGATTATGTGGAAGGATGCTGCGAAGAAGCAGCACGCAGCCGAGGCATTGAAGTACACCGCCGAGGGCGCGCTCCAACTGGGATGCGTGGACGATGTGCTGCGCGAGCCTGAGGGCGGCAGCCACGCCGATCCGGCATGCGCGATCGCGATGGTCGGAGAGCGGCTGAGGTTTCACCTGGCGCAGATCGAGTCCAAGCCGATCGATGAGCTGCTCGAGGAACGCTATCGCAAATTTCGCAATATTGCCCAGTTCTATACCACCGCGGAGTAGCAAGGGCGGGCAGCCGGCCGGCGGCGTGCCGCATCCGAAAGCCAATATTTTCCGGGGAGCGAAGGCCGTTTCTCTTGCAGCCATCTGAATTCACAACCACCATGGTCCCTCCGCCCCCGCCACCTGCTGCCGCAGGACTAGGCCGCGCGGGCCGGAGGAGGCAGCGGTCACGGTCCATGCGCCTGGCCCTCTTTCTGGCGGCGATCGTGTGGTATCTCTGCGCGCGGCTGATCTCTGCCAGCGCGGCGATCGGTCTTGCGGTGCGCTTCAACCTCTCCGACTCGGAGCCGCTTCTGCAGGCATTGATGCTGTTGTTCCTGGTGCTCGTGGGACTGGCTCTGCTGCGCGCGATGGAGGGAGTGGAGGGGCCGCTGCATATGGTCCTCGGGATGCCGGTACGCTCCACCGCACGGGAGGAGTGGGCAATGGGCGCGGCGATCGGCTGGGGCCTGGCGGTGGTGGCTGTGCTGCCTATGGTGCTTACGCGCTCGTTGAGCGTGCAGCTGTGGACGGAGCCCAGAGCGTGGTCGCTGGCGCTACTGAGCCTGCTGACCCTTGCCGTGGCGACACTGGCCAATACTCTGGCGCTCTTCGGATATCCCTTCCAGCGGCTGGTGGAGGCCAGCGGGCCAGTGCGCGCGACGGTGCTACTGGTCATCGGCGTTGCGGTTTACACCGTCGCGGTCCCGGTGCCGTATGGCACGCCGGAGGGCACGCCGATTCTTGTGGCCATTCTGGCGGCCATGCTGCTGGGGCTCGGTTGGTTGCGGACCCATGCGATCTGGCTGAGCTGGGGGCTGCACTTTGCCGCCGCCACCGCTGTTGCCGTATTGTTCGGGCTGCCGCTGGCGGGGGACAACTCCTTCGGCTCGGTGGTCGATGCGCGGCCTGTGGGGGCGACCTGGCTGACAGGCGGGGCCTATGGCCCTGCGGGTGCGGCGGTCACGATTGTGGTACTGCTTGCGGCGGCAGCAGTACTGGTGAGGGTGACGGACGACTACGCCTGGGACTATACGCGGCCACCCATCGTGGCTGCGGGCTATGACGTGACTGTCGCGCCGCCTCCGGTCCACGCGGAGATGGAGCGGAGCGAAGCCGCTCCCGGCTCTCTGGTCCAAATCCAGCCATTGGCGCCACCGGCTGCCGAGCCTCCGGGCGAGGTCTCCGAGTAGCCCTGCCGCGCGGAAGTTGTCATTTGTTTGTCATGCAATGGCCCTTAGATTTTCGCGCCACGTCAGCAAAGACGCCGGTGTACGTAGGACTTTAGCCTTGCAGGATGAGGATTCGGTGGGATCGACAGAAGCCGTTCCCTCAAAGGCGGCCCCGCGCATCTCAGCGAAAGGCGGGCAAACTCGCCGCTTGAAAACGGAGCTAATTAAGCGCAAGATGCTTGGTACACGGGGTGCCTCCCATGGCGTTTCGTCGGGCCAAAATCCACCTCCCTCTGAGCGCGTTGAGCGGCGCTCTGCTAGGCGCAACGGCGCTGGCGATAGCCGTGCCCTCCTGCAGCGGGCAGGTCTTCGTTGTGGGTGAGAAGACGGCGATGTCCGACGTCTCCACCGACTTTCATCCCACGCGCATCGAACTGCCTTCGGTGCCGATCACGGAGCGTGGACGCCGCGACCTGCTGCGGAACCTAGAGGCTGAGCAGGGATTTGCGCATCGTCCGTTGCCGCTGGGAACCGATGTCACCCTGATCGCCAACGGCAATCTGACGCCCAATGGAGATGCATACAAGGAGATGCTCTATAAGAAGGGCGAGTCGGCCCAGGTGGGTGACCGTGTCGCGATTACGAATGTGACGGTGAAGGATGACCGGATCATCCTGGACCTGAACGGCGGCCCGTACCTGAAGCATCGCTTCCTGAGGCACATCCAGATTAATGACATGAACCTGGTGCCTAACGATGGAGCCCAGGTGTCAGGCTGCCGCATCACGCTGCTCTTTGAGGGGGGCGTGCCGGAGATCAGCGCGCCGGAGGTGAAGGCACTGCTGGACCCGCTGATCGACTTCAGCGTGAAGACCTCCGCGGAGGCATATGCGGACAGCCTGCCGCCGTTTTTGAAGGACGCGATTGCGCAGCACGATGTATTGGTCGGCATGAACCGGCGGATGGTGCTCGCTGCGATGGGGCAGCCCTGGACCAAGAGCCGTGAGCTGTTGCCGGGATCGGACACGAGGCATTTTGAGGAGTGGGTCTATGGCCACGTGCCGGAGACGGTGCGGTTCGTGCGATTTGTGGATGATCGCGTCATCCAGGTGCGCGTCGCGGCGCTCGGGCAGCCGATTGCGATCCACGACCAGAACGAGATGCACGGCTATACCGATCCAGACAGCGTGCGCGAGGTGGCTGAAGGCGATACCGGACCAGCCGAGGAAGGTGATACCGGCGGACATGCTCCTCCGACGATCCTGAAGCCGGGAGAGTCGGCGCCGGGCAGCATGCGGCGTGTGCTTCTACCCAGCACGCCCATCGACCAGGATAAGGATGGCAGCAGAGATGGCTCGGGCAAGACCCAGGACGGCCAGTCCGGCCAGCCTGCGGCGACGCCGGGCCAGCCGGTCGAGCCTCCTTCTCCGACGGCTCATCCGCAGTTCCAGACGGCAGAGCTGGAGCGCTAAAGCCGCCGGTCAGCGGGACGCCAGGCGCAACGACGCGAAGACCGCAACAACTGAAAGAAGGACCGCAAGCGTTACCCAGATCAGGGTGAGTTCCGCTGTGCTCATTGGCGCAAGACCGGCCGAAGCGGCACCTGACGAGGGAGGGACTGCCAAGAGGCGCGAGCTGTCCGTCCTGAGGGCCTCAGTCCACTGATGGAGCACCCAGGCTGCGAAGGCGAGCAGCCCGGCCAGAGCCGCGACGGCTCCGGGCAACACGCGCCGCCAGGGGAAGGGAATCGGCTGTGGCATGGCTGCTTCGGTGCGCGCAGCCTCCATGACTGTGGCAGCGAAGCCCGAGGAAGGGGGCAGCGCACCGTCATTAAAATGCTCCGCGAGCAGACGGTCCAGCGTGGGGTCGGAGGAGAGATCAGGTTTGGGCCGGCTGTGCGTCATAGAGACTCCTTTGCCTCGTGACGAGGCAGCGCCACATCTTCCATCAGCGGCGTGAGCTTGCCGTGAAGCAGCTTGCGTGCGCGGAACAAGCGGACCTTTACGGTCCCTTCCGGCAGTCCGAGACTGGCAGCGGCCGCGGGCACATCCATCTCATGAAAATAGTAGAGCGTCAGCACCTCACGGTATTTGGCGGGGAGGCTGTCTACGGCCTTGCGTACGGCGGCCCTCCGGCTGCGCTCTTCGAATCCGGCATCGAGAGCATTGGGATCGACGGGCTCGTGCACCTCGTCAAAGGGCAGAGTGACCGGAGGCAGCTGGCGGAGCTGGGTGCAGTAGAGATTGGTGGCCAGAGCAAACAGCCACGTGGAGAAGGCGGCCTGCTGCCGCCAGCCGGCGAGATTGCAGAATGCACGCAGAAAGGCCTCCTGGGCCATCTCCTCGGAGCGGCCTCGATCACGGCAGAAGCGATAGGCCAGGTGGATGAGCGGCGCCTGCCAGCGGCGTACGATGCCTTCAAAGGCGGCGGTATCGCCTGCGAGCACACAAGCTACGTCGCGCCGGTCGGCCTCGGCCCGCTGTGCTGCGGCACTGTGTTGCTCCGTTGTCCCCAAGCCGTCTCCTGCGAATAGTGTGACCGCAACCGGCGGAGCGCGGTTTCGTTTTCTTCGGGAGGCGAGTTTTGGCGTAACAAGTGAGCGAGGCGGAAAAAACGAAACCGCCGGACGACAGCCCTGGTCACACCGTATGAAGCGGGAACATCCCGCACCGATGAGGACCTACACCATGCTGCTGCTACCCATCCTTCTGGCCATGTTCGATTCCGATGCCGACCAGCTCAACGCACTCTCCCGCATGATGCCTGCCGCGGTTGCACCGGCAGTCGGCTTCTTCTTCTTTCTCGCCATCGGAGCGATCGCTCTCTTCACGTTCCTCTCCATCGCCACCTGGACTGGAACCCGCCAGGCCGAGCGAGAAGCATATTACAGGGCCGAGATGATGAAAAAGATTGCCGAAGCAGGCGGGGACTCGAATCCGGCGCTCGACTGCCTGCGCGAGCAGGAGCGGATCGCAGCAGACAAAAGGCTGGGCGGATACAAGCTTGCGGGGCTGGTCAACATCGGCGTGGGCGTAGGAGTGATGGTCCTGCTGGGCGCACTGCTGAACAATAAAGCTCTCAGCCTGTGCGGAGCGATCCCGTTTTTCATCGGCCTGGCCCTGCTGGCGCACGCTACATGGTTCGCCCCGGAGGCAAAATCCTGACAAGACACTGCAACCTCGCCCGACGGTTTTCCCATCCAACTTTTTGATCGTAAGAACGTAAATTTCAACCCTGTGCCGAATAGCCCGCGACACATCGGGCCCTCTCACGGAGTTTTCGAATGCGGGCATTGCATAAGGGCCAGAGGCGGCTCCTCCTCTCTGTCATCTATGTGGCAGCGACCCTGCAGCTGGTCTGGTGCTACCTTCGCATCGTTCATCCCTACATGAACGTGAAACTGTACGAGGCAGGCACGGACCGGATGCCGTTCCAGGGCCGCGTGATGATGATGCTGCCGATGCGCTGGGCGGACCACAGCGTAGTTCTGCACTGGCTTTTGTCGCACTCCTGGCGTTCGGTCTACTGGTTTCCGGGGCCGATGACCACCCAGGCGATCGTCGAGGCGGCCATTGATGTGATCTCCATCGCAGTCGCCGGGTGGATGACGGTCAAGCTCTACCAGGCCAGCTCGCGCCGCCGATGGTTTACTCCAGCCATCTATCCGCTGTTCCTCGCGGCCTTCACGGCCACTTACGTTCTGCATACAGTGCAGAACTTCCGCTTCTTTTACGATCCCCCGAGCCTGGCGTTTTTCGCCATCGCGATGTACCTGATCTATACGCGGCGTCACTGGGGTTGGTTCGCGGCCCTGTTTCTCGTGGCCACCGTCAACCGCGAGACAACGCTGCTGCTGCTGCCGCTCTACATGATCGATCGCGCTTGCGAGGATGGTCGCCTGGTCTGGCGGCGGCTCTTCGCGCCCAGGGTGCTGGCTCTGGTTGTGCCGCTCGCGCTCGTCTGGTGTGCATGGACGGCGGGCATCCACCTGCACTTTGCGGCCAACAAGAGCGAGTTCTATCCGCGCTTCGACTGGAACCTGAAGTCCCTTGCCTATCCGCCGGCGTGGCCGCAGATGCTGAGCCCATGCGGCTTTCTACTGCTGTACGTCGTGGTCCGATATCGCAAGATATCCGACGCCCGGCTCCGCACCTGGCTCTGGCTGCTGCCCATCTGGCTGGTGTTCATGTTCACGTACGGGATCCTGATCGAGGTCCGCATCTGGGGCGAGCTGATCCCGTTCGTCGTGTGCACGGCCTCGGTGATCCTCGAAGAACAGCTGGCCGCGCGCATCGGGTCGGAGCCGGTGCAGGTCTCGATCTCCATCGCGCAACCGTCCCATGAAGCCGTAGAGGCGGAGCAGGATGTCGCGCAGGCCGCCTAGCTAGCGGATCGGCTTCAGCGTTCGCCGCCAGCGTGTCTCATCAAAGAAATGCAGCGCAACGTGCAGCGCGAACTGCGACTGTTCGACAAGAGAGGTCTTGTTGACCTGATCGTTCGGCGTAACAAAGGACCAGTAGACGAAGAGCGGCCGGCCGATCAAGTTTTCCGTGTGCACAAAGCCCCAGTACCGGCTGTCGAGACTGTTGGCGCGGTTATCACCCATCATGAAGTAGCAGCCCGGCGGAACCACCAGGTCGCCGTTCCGGATGTGCTCCTGCATCTCCAGGGACCAGGTGGCAGTGACGCCGGGGACAAGCGCGCCGGAATGGGAGGGGAAGTCGTCGCGATACGGATCGTAGTTCGATGCGTCGATCTTCGCCGCGTAAGGCTCCTTCAACGCAACGCCATTGATGTAGACGATACCGTGCTCCAGATGGATACGGTCTCCCGGCAGGCCGATGACGCGCTTTACCAGGATCAGGTACTCACCGTCTCCCTCCTGGAACACGGGCTTATGGAAGACGACCGGCTCGCCGCGCTGGAGCGGGCGATAGGGAAGAAACGGCATCCAGCGTGTGGCCGGCGCCAGCGAGGTCTTATCGGCGATCACATGGTCACCGACGAGGATAGTGCTGGCCATGGAGGCGGACGGGATCAGGAAGTTCTGCGCGACGAAGGTGAGCACAAAGATGCCAACGATCAGCGTGCCGCAGAGCGAGGCAAAGGATTGAAGCCCGGTCTCACCGGCCTTGTTCGTTTCCACTTTTCGTGCGGCCGACCTGCCTGCCATCGAACCAGCCTTTCGTTTCAAGCCTGCTTCAGTACCGCCTGTTGTGCCGAGAGCAGCTCATGGATGCCCTTCTCGGCATAATCCAGCATGGTCAGCAGCTGGGCGCGGGAGTAGGCGACGCGCTCGGCCGTGGCCTGCGTCTCCACCAGGCCGCCATCGGCCAGCATCACCACGTTCATGTCCACGTCGGCGCGCGAATCCTCCTCGTAGGCGAGATCGAGCAGGACATTGCCGTCCACGATGCCGACCGAGGTCGCCGCGACCATCTGCTTCAGCGGCGAACTCTTCAGTGTGCCGGCCGCGACCAGGCTGTTGAGCGCCAGCGCCAGGGCGACGCAGGCACCGGTGATCGCTGCCGTGCGCGTGCCGCCGTCGGCCTGGAGCACATCGCAGTCCAGAATGATGGTGCGCTCGCCCAGCGCCTTCATGTCCACCACCGCGCGAAGGCTGCGGCCGATCAGCCGCTGGATCTCGTGCGTGCGTCCGCCGATCTTGCCGCGCTCGGCCTCGCGCGCGGTGCGTGTCAGCGTGGCCCGCGGCAGCATGCCATACTCGGCCGTCACCCATCCGCGGCCGGAGTTGCGCATCCAGGCCGGCACACCTGTCTCCACGGTGGCATTGCAGAGCACGCGGGTATTGCCGGTCTCGATCAGTACCGACCCTTCGGCGGTGGCTACAAAACCAGGTGTGAACCGGATGGGGCGCAGTGCATCGGCGGCACGGTCGTTCGCGCGAAAGAGAGAGTTGGCGGCGGGGATGCTCGCTTCTACGACGGAAGACATGGCGCTGATTATAGCGGTGCGCGGAGGGAGTGACCGAATTGGCACTGGAAGCCTCGAGTTCCATTCCGGGTCTTATGTCCCGAACTGGGAATCGTCCTTTCCCAAACACGAAAGTATCTGAAACTGGGGCATTTGTTTTGCTTTGATTGCATGAACAATTTCGTTGATATTCCCGCAATGGGAATGTCGGGCCGCTTTCCATTGCGGGATGATATCTTGAACCTTCTATTATCAATCATTTGCCGGTCGTCCCGGTTTGGCACTCAAATTGATTACTAAAGTCCACGAAAGCAGGTCCTGGACCCTCAGGCCCTTCAGGGGACGGGATTCAGAGGATACAAAGGATCCATCTATAAAGTACGGAGTACAACGTGCGGACCAAACAGAGTTTCACCGCCACGCAGACCGGCAATGCCTTTGCAGTTTCGCGGCCGCCAGGGATGGCAGCCTCTCTGGAGGCCTTTTCCGAAGGGCGTCCAGTCAACCTCATCTCCTCCGGGCATCTCGTTTCGGGGGGCGCTCCCGGCACCGGACCGTCTGTTACAAGCACAAGCGAAGGCTTGCTGCATGATGCCAGCAACCTGATGAGCGCACTCTCGCTCTACTGCGATCTGCTTTCAGTGCCCGGAGTGCTCAAGCCCGAACACCGTCATTATGCGGATGAGCTGCGCCTGGTGGGCCAGCGCAGCGGCGCCATGATTGAGCAGCTGATGGACCGGCACATCCGTCGCCAGCAGGAGATTGCGCCGGTGCGGCCTGTCCCGGTTGAGCGCAGAGGCGCGTATGTGGACGGCGCGGGGCTGTCCGCACGCGCGGTGCCTCTGCGGCCGCTCAGCCTTCGCGCCACAGTGGAGCGAAGCGCAGGCCTGCTGACCCGCGTGGCGGGCGGGCGCGGGGTTTCGATCGTCTACGGTCAGGCAGCAGGCATGGCCGTCCGCGTGCCGCAGGAGTCGATCGAGCGGATTCTGGTCAACCTTGTGCTGAACGCCGCAGGCGCTCTGGAGCGCAGCGGCCGGCGCGATCCGGTGCAGGTGGGCGTTGGAATTCCCCCGCAGGTTTCCGGTTCGCTGCGGCCATGGCCCTTCCGGCGGACGCAGCTGGTGGTCGAGGACCGCGGCTGCGGCATGACAGCATGCGAACTGCAGCGGCTGCTGGAGGCCGCTCCGTCCCGCGGCGCCAGACACGGCATCGGCTTCCGGGTGGTGCGCGATCTGGTGTGCGCCTCCGGCGGGGAGCTGTCGGTCAGCAGTGAGCCCGGACGGGGCACGCGCGTATGCATCGAGTGGCCCGCGGTCGCTCCCGATACCGATGCTCTTTCCGGCGATCTCCTCCGGCGGCCGACAGGGCCTGGCAGGTCCGGGGGCGGCAGAGCTGTGCCGGCTCCGTGGCAGGACTGGGAGCAAAACGGGTCTCAGGGATTGCACACGGTCCAGCGCGCCCCGGCTGAGAACGGCTCCGCGAAAGAGAGGTGGAACTCGTGATTCCGCAGGCCCCCTCTTCTTCGCATCCTGAGCTGCGCGAGCAGAGCTCGTCGAGCCAGGGGATTCATTCCTATGAACAGCCGTCCAAGTCTGATCCGCAGGCGCCCGAGTATCCGGGAATGCTGCCCTCCGGCATGGCCTCGGAGGGGCTGCGCAGGCTCTCCCCGGAGCTGCCCCAGATGCGGCTGCTCGTCGTCGATGACGATGCTCCACTGCGCAAGGCCTGTGCGGAGATCGCCTCCGGCATGGGGTTTATCGTGACCACCGCCTCCAACGTCACCGAGGCGCTGGAGCAGATGAAGCGCCAGCCGGCCGATGTGCTGCTGCTGGACCTGAAGCTGCCCGGCGGGGGAGGCCTGAAGCTGCTCAACGAGGTCCATGAGCTCTATCCCGCGACGGCCGTCGTGGTGATGACGGCGTTTGCTACGGTCTCTTCGGCGGTGGAGGCGATGCGGACCGGGGCCAGCGATTATCTGACCAAGCCCTTCTCTCTCGAAGACCTGACCTCCGTGCTGGAAGAGGCCAGCCGCCGTGTGGAGTTCGACCTGGAGAGTCGCCGGCTGCGCGAGCGGCTCAAGACCAGCCGCGGGATGGGAGAACTGATCGGCATCTCGCCTGGCATGGAGAAGGTCTATCGCATTCTTTCCAAGGTGGCCTTTTCCGCCCACCCGGTGCTGATCCTGGGCGAGAGCGGCACCGGCAAGGAGCTGGTGGCCCGCTCCATCCATACCAGCGGGCCGAATGCCTCGAAGCCCTTTGTAACGGTCGACTGCGGCTCGCTGGTGCCTACCCTGATCGAAAGCGAGCTCTTCGGCCATGTGAAAGGGGCCTTTACCGGCGCCAACCGGACCAAAGAGGGCCTGCTCTCCTCGGCCGGCGGCGGCACCGTGTTTCTGGATGAGATCGGCGAGCTGCCGCTGGACCTGCAATCGAAGCTGCTGCGCGCGCTCCAGGAGAAGGAGGTGCGCCCGGTAGGCGCGACGCGCCCGGTCTCCATCTGCGCCAGGGTGCTGGCGGCCACCAACCGCGACCTGAACGCAATGGTCGCGCAGGGGCAGTTCCGCAAGGACCTCTACTTCCGGCTGAACGTGGTCAACCTGCGCATTCCTCCTCTGCGCGAGCGCCGCGAGGACATCCCTCTGCTGTCGGAGTTCTTCCTGGAAGGCGTCCATCGGGAGACAGGCCGGCGCTACAGCCTGTCCGACGACGCACTGCGGCTGATGATGGACTACGACTGGCCCGGCAATGTGCGCGAGCTGGAGCACTGCATTCTGCGCACCTGCGCCATCTCCTCCGGGCCGGTGCTGCACACGATCGACCTTCCCACTCAGTTGCAGGACTACCGGGCGCATCTGCGCGAAGCGCAGCTGGCCGAGCGGACGAGCGCCAGCGCGCACAATGAAGGCCCGCCTGCGATCATCTCCATCGCCGAGATGGAGAAGCAGGCCATCCTCGGGACCATCCGGCAGCTGAACGGAGACAAGCTGATGGCAGCCAGGCTGCTGGGCATCGGCAAAACGACCCTCTATCGCAAGCTGAAGGAGTATGGCCTCAACGAAGGAGGAGAGGCCGATGAGCCGGGCGGCGACTGAGCCGGAGAGGCGGAGCGGTCCAGGCTGCTATTCTGGGAGATAGCGATTCAACCCCAGGAGCAGCCTGATTCATGTCCGATCCAGTTAAAGTTACCGTGCGGCCCAACGGCCCTCTGCGCGTCGAAGGTTCCATTATCCTCACTGACGCCGATGGCAGGCAGTGGGACCTTACCGGCAAGCCGGCCATCTCACTGTGCCGCTGCGGCGCCAGCGCCAACCGGCCCTTCTGCGACGGCTCGCACAAGACCATCGGATTCCAGTGCCAGGCCACGCCCCCGACACTGACCTAACCCGGAGACATCTCCACGCACAGGCACGTTTCGTTGTGTGCACAGCGCAATCCGCACCTCGGCCCGTCGGACTGCACCGGACGGACGCGGCACTCCAGCCGCCCGCTCGCGCTTGTCCTGGCGGCGCTGCTTGCCACGGCATGGCCAGCCGCGGCGACAGAGAGCTCCCATCCGCCGGGCACATCCGATTACTCCCGCGAAGAGGCGATGGTGCCGATGCGCGATGGGGTGCATCTGCATTGCGTCATCCTGCGGCCCACGCAGATGGCTCCGGGCGAGCAACTGCCGATCCTGCTCGATCGTACCCCCTACGGCGTGGCCCAGATCGACGCAGGGGACATCGCCTCTGAGAAGCCCCAGCTCTACGCCAGCCGCTACATCTTCGTGTTTGAGGATGTGCGCGGCCGCTATGGCTCCGAGGGGACCTTCGTGATGAACCGTCCCATCGTGGCGCACACGACTCCGCACGATATCGATGAGACTACGGACGCCTGGGACACGGTCGACTGGCTGGTGAAGAACCTTCCCGGAAACAACGGCCGCGTCGGCGTCTTCGGCATCTCCTACGACGGCTTTCTCGCCGCCATGGCGGGCATCGACCCTAATCCGGCGGTGAAGGCCATCTCGCCGCAGGCGCCCATGACCGACGTCTGGCTGGGGGACGACTTCTTTCACAACGGAGCCTTCCGCCAGACCTACGGCTTCGACTATGTGCAGCAGATGGAGGCGCAGCGCACCGATGCGCGCGTCGAATCGCGCGAGGACACGTACGACTTCTTTCTCAGCCACACGAACTTTGCCGGCGCCGCGGCTGCTGCCCACATGAGCCGGCTGCCTACCGCAAAGGCGTTCCTCACTCAGCCCTCCTACACCGCGTTCTGGCGGGCCATGGCGGTCCAGTATCACCTGACGCGCGTGGCTGTGCCTACGCTGCTGGTGGGAGGCTACTGGGACCAGGAGGACATGTGGGGCACACAGGCGGAATACGCGGCGCTGAAGGCAAACGATCCCGATCATAACCTCTACCTGGTCCTGGGACCCTGGAACCACGGCGGCTGGGAGGGGAGCGCGCGCACGCTCTCGTCGGAGTGGGGCGACCTTGACCTGAAGCAGCCTACCGGCGAGCAGTACCGGCGCGACCTCGAGGCCCCCTTCTTCGAGAGGTATCTGAAAGACCGCTATGCGCAGCTTGCGCCGGTCACCAGCTTTCGCACTGGAGTGAACCGCTGGGAGTATTATGCGGCGTGGCCTCCGGCGGCGGGCTTTCAACAGGCGGACCTGTACCTCGAATCCGGCAAGCGGCTCAGCTTTTCCCCTCCTGCCGCCGCAGGGCAGGGGGACGCTCCGCGCAGGACCCCCTCGCACGATCCCGGCGTGGCGGCCAGCTATGTCTCCGATCCCGCAAACCCGGTGCCTTACCGCCACCGGCCTATCCAGTCCACGTATGCGCGGGGCTCGCAGTGGTTCACCTGGCTGGTGGAGGACCAGCGCTTTGTCACCGGGCGCAAGGACGTCGCCACGTTCACCCTGACGCCGCTCGACCACGATGTGACCATCACCGGCGATGTCCTGGCAGACCTCTTCGCTTCGACCTCCGGCAGCGATGCCGACTGGATCGTGAAGCTCATTGACGTCTATCCTGCCTCGGAGCCCGCGCCGGACTCGGGTTATGAACTGATGGTGGCCAGCGAGATCTTCCGCGGCCGCTATCTGTACAGCTTCCGGCAGCCTGAACCGCTGAAGCCCGGCATGGTGAACGAGTTCAAGTGGAGCCTGCATGGGGTAGACCACACCTTCCTCAAGGGCCACCGCATCATGGTTGAGGTGCAGTCCACCTGGTTCCCGCTCTATGACCGCAATCCACAGACCTTCGTGCCCAACATCATGACCGCGCCGAAGACGGCGTACAGGCCGGAGACAATGACGATCTACGGCTCTTCTGCGCATCCCTCGCATCTCGAGTTCGACGTGGCACAGTAGCGCAGCGCATCGCGCATTCCCGCTTTGGCACTTCAGTGCCGGGAACGGAGCTGTTTTCTCTTCCTTCGCCATGGCTGCGCCCTGATGATGAGAGAAGCAATCCTCTTCGGGAGTCCCCAGAGACAAACTGACGTCGGGCCCCGGTCAGGCCATAACTTTGGGAGAGCTGTATGCGGGTTCTGGTAGTTGAGGACGATAAGGCGCTGGGAGCATTTCTTCGTCAGGGGCTGCAGCTTGAGGGCCATGAGGTTGACTGGGTTGAGGATGGGGAGGCAGCTCTGGCCGGCATCTCGCGCCGCAGTCCCGACCTGATCGTCCTGGATCTGAGCCTGCCCCGGCGCGATGGCATGGAGGTGCTGGAGGAGTTGCGTGCCCGCCAGCATGATTCTTCCGTTCTGGTTCTCAGCGGCCGTAATGACCTGAATGCGCGTGTGCAGTGCCTGGACAGCGGCGCGGACGACTATCTGCTGAAGCCCTTCAGTTATTTCGAGCTGATGGCCCGCTGCCGCGCTCTGCTGCGACGACGCCGCCAGACGGCAGATCCGGTACTGCGCCATGGCGAAATTGAACTCCACCGCATCGAGCACCGCGTCAGCCGCGGCGGCCAGCCGGTGAGCCTTACCGCCAAGGAGTTTGCGCTGCTCGAGTACCTGATGCTGCACGCCGGCGAGGCCGTCTCGCGAAGCCAGCTTCTGGCGGATGTGTGGCAGATGCCCGCTGAGACCGGCACCAACGTAGTTGACGTGTATGTGAACTACGTTCGGCGCAAGGTAGGCGGTGGGTCCGAGCTGATCGAGACCGTGCGCGGCGTGGGCTACCGCCTGGGCCAGCCGGAGTGCAATATCCCGGAGCGCGATGCGCAGCAGGAGCAGGCCGCGCCGGTTTCGCTCTCCGCACCGGCCTGAGATAAAGAGCTCACCCCTTCCCTGAAAGCAAAACCAGCCTGAATCGAGGTCTACATGCAGAGCAGTTCCATGGGCTATGGATTGACAAAAGAACCCCCTCAAAGCAGGCCGCAGGCGCGCACCGTCATGCTCGCCAGCGCAGACGCCCACTTCCGCGAGCAGCTGCGGCAGCAACTGACCGCCATGCGCTGGACGGTGCGCGAGGCCTCGGGCGGCGCAGAGGCCATCGTTGAGCTGGAGAAGCAGGCGGCCGAGGCCATGGTCCTCGATAGTGTGCTGCCGGACCTCGAAGTGGGCGAGTTTGTTCGCCAGATGCGCACACGCCATCCAGTGATGGACCTGCTGTGGGTGGATGCCGGCGCCGACGAGACCGGCCCGCGAAGTCCCAGGCGCAACGAACTCCTGCACGCCCTGCGGCGCGCGCAGGAGGAGGCCCGCCGCCCGATTTCGCGCGCCACAACCGAGACTGTCGCCTGGGCCGCGGCCCCGGTCGCGGTGCCGCGTTCGGCTTCGTCCAAGGCGGTCATGGTGGATGAGCGCGCCCTCATCTCGCGCGAAGTAACGGATATCCTGCGTTCACGCGACGCTTTGCCACAGCCCTCCGCCGTCGCCGCCGCTATGGGTATTCCAGCGACGGCGTCGGAAGAACTTCCCGGAGCTTCCGCGAGGCTGCCGATGGCCGCTGCGCAGGCAGCTCCCCGCGCCCGCGTGCAACCGCTGCCGGAGATGGTCGGCGAGGCACCCGCGATGCTTGAGCTGGCCCGCATGGTCCGCCTCGTCGCGCCGCGCTCCACCACAGTTCTGATCCAGGGGGAGACCGGTACCGGCAAGGAGCTGGTTGCGCGCGCGGTCCATTCGCTCAGCCCGCGCGCCTCCAAGCCTTTTCTGGTACTCAACTGCGCTGCTATTCCGGAGGCGTTGCTGGAGGCGGAGCTCTTCGGCCACACCCGCGGCGCTTTTACCGGTGCGGTCCAGTCGCGCACCGGCCGCATCGAGGCGGCTAACGGCGGCACCCTATTTCTTGACGAGATCGGCGAGATGCCTATCGCCCTGCAGGCCAAGATGCTGCGCTTCCTGGAGTCCGGCGAACTGCAGCGCGTGGGCGACAACGAGGTGGTGCGGGTGGATGTCCGCGTTGTTGCCGCCTCCCACCAGCCACTGCTGCGCCGTGCCCAGGAGCACTCTTTCCGCCTGGACCTCTACCACCGGCTGGCGGTCTTTCCGGTCCATATCCCGTCCCTGCGCGAGCGGATGTCCGATGTGCCGCTGCTGGCCGACAATATTCTGGGCCGGTTGGGGCAGGATATGCCCGTCAAGCGCCTCTCTCTTCCAGCGCTGGACCGGCTGATGGAGCATGCGTGGCCCGGCAATGTGCGCGAGCTGGCCCATGTGCTGGAGCGCGGAGCCATTCTTGCCGAAGATCGCCGCGAAATTGCCGCGGACGAGATCGGTTTTGAGCAGCTTTAAGGTAGCCATAAGGTTGCGGCAGGGTCGCGCGCATTTTTTCGCGGTTCCCCAAATTTTCGCTACCAAACTTCGGGAAGGCGGCCTATGATTTTCCTCCATAGTGACAAATGGAACCGCTTGTGGAACCTCGCCACAAGCGACAGCAGAGGAAGAACACATGAGGTGGCTTCGTACGTTTCTTGAGTACTGGCGACGCTGGAACGAACTGACCTAGCAGAGCACGGCACTCTTCTCTCCGGTCTGGAAGTATCAAACGGGTGGCGCGGACGCAACGCCGGCGGTGCTCACATCAGGTGGACTGCGTCGACGTCGACGATCAGGTTCCGCCGCGGGATGTTGAGGGTCTCCGCGTGCATCAGCATCGCGCGCAAGGCACGGCCCAGCGCCTCGCGCCGCTCTGCCTTCAGCACAAAGTGAAAGCGGTACACGCGCTTGAGCCGTGCAAGCGGCGCCTGAGCCGGCCCCATCACGCGCACGCGCTCCGGCGGTGAGCCGTGAAACCAGCGCGCCAACTGCTGGGACCACCCCGCCGCCTGTTCCAGCGATTCGCCCTGCACGACAACATTGGCCAGGGCCCCGAACGGCGGATAGAGGAACGGCCGCCGATGATACATCTCCTTCTCCACGAAGCCGCGATAATCGTGTTCCGCCGCGAAGCGCACGGCATAGTGATCGCCATTGTAGGTCTGTACCAGCACGCGCCCCGGCAGCTCCCCTCTGCCTGCGCGGCCTGACACCTGCGTCAGCAGCTGGAAGACCCGCTCCGCCGCGCGGAAGTCCGGCAGCGCCAGCGCCGAGTCCGCTCCCACAACCCCCACCAGCGTCACGCCGTGCACGTCGTGGCCCTTGGCGATCATCTGCGTGCCGACCAGCAGGTTGATCTCGCCCGAATGCAGCCGCGCCAGCAGCCGCTCCATATCGCCCCGGCCCCGCACCGTGTCGCGGTCCATGCGTCCGATGCGCGCGGAAGGGAAGAGCTCCTGCAGCCGCTCCTCGCCCTGCTGCGAGCCTGCGCCGAGGTAGTAGAGATGCTCGCTCGCGCACTTCGGGCAGGTCTTCGGGACGCTGCGCCGGAAGCCGCAGTAGTGGCAGACCAGGCGATCGCCGGCGTGGGCATGGAGGTCCTCGCTCGCAAATCCGCCTGTACTGGGCTTGTGGTACGTCAAAGCGATAGCGCAGTTCTCGCACTCGATCTTTTCTCCGCAGCTGCGGCAGAGCACCGTGAAGGAGTAGCCGCGCCGGTTCAGCAGGACCATCACCTGCTCGCCGCGCGCCAGCGTCGCCCCCACTTCCTCCACCATGCGCCGCGAGAAGATCGTGTCCTGCCCGGTCGCGCGAAACTCTTCGCGCATATCGATCAGCTCCACCTCGGGCAGCGGCCGGTTGGCTACGCGAACCGTCATCTCCACACGCTGATAGCGGTCCAGGTCGGCGTTTCTCCAGCTCTCCAGCGAGGGCGTTGCCGAGCCCAGTACGACCACCGCGGCTTCAAATTTCGCGCGCATCACCGCGACGTCGCGCCCGTGGTAGCGCGGAGTCTCCTCCTGCTTGTAGCTGGAGTCGTGCTCTTCGTCGACGAGGATCAGGCCAAGGTTCGTCATCGGCGCGAAAACCGCCGACCGCGTTCCAACCACTACGCGTGCCTCGCCGCGCCGGATGCGGTGCCACTGCTCCGCGCGCTCGTCCGGCGTGAGCGCCGAATGCAGCAGCGCCACCTGTGCGCCGAAGGCCGCGTGCAGCTGCCCGGCCATCGCAGGTGTCAGCCCGATCTCCGGGACTAACAGCAGGGCCGATTTGCCGGAGTCGAGCGCGCGCTGCATCGCCGCGAAGTAGACGCTTGTCTTGCCTGAGCCCGTCACGCCATAGAGCAGTATGGGGTGGAAGCCACCCTGAGCCATCGCTGCCGCAATCGAGCTCAGCGCCTCCATCTGCGGCTCGTTCAGCGCATGCTCGTGCGCATGCTTCTTGCCTTCGGCATGGACGCCGCCCAGCGCAAAGGCCTCCGGCGCCTCTTCGATCGCCACGAGGCCGCGCTTCACGAGGGTCGACAGCGTCGTCTGCGGAACGCTGCTCAACGACGCCGATTCGCGCAGGTCGCTCACGCGCATCCTTCCGCCGGCTGCGGCCAGCTCTGCGAGGATTGCCGTCTGGTTGGCATTCAGCTTAGGGATGCGCGCGTCCGGAACCAGCACGGCGATGCGTTCCAGCCGGCGCGCATCGCGCTCTTCGGCGACGGCCTCGCGCACCAGCCATTTCTTCTTCACCATGCCGTCCAGCAGAGCCTTGTTCGCCTGCGTGGCGGAGCGGAGCGCCGCGAGCTTCGCCGCATGCCCATCTTCCAGGTAGTTCAGGACCGCGTACTCGCGGTTCTGGTCCTCGGGCGCCAGCTTCGACCTCCGCGAGGCTCCTCGCTCTGCTCCCTCGTACAACACGCGCCGCCCGGCCTCTGCGATGCGGTAGACAAACTGCCGCCGCACCTCGGCCGCCAGCGGCAGCATTCCACGCAGCACCTCGCCGAGCGGAGCGACATAGTACTGCGCGATCCACTCTGCCAGCCGCATCAGCGAATCCGGCAGCAGAGCCTCGAGGTCCAGCACCTGTTGCAGCGGCTTGATCTCGACTTCATCTGCCGGCGCTTCATCGTGCAGCCGCACCACGACGCCCATCAGCCGCTGGCCGCTGAAGGGCACCAGCACCCGCGCACCCACTGGCGGGACTACACCGTTGACCGCGTAGGTAAATGCGCGGTCCAGAGGGACGGGCAGAGCAACATCGCAATAGGCAGGCACGCTCTTCAGACTAACGCTCCTGCCTGTGCATGCCACCCGTTCCATGCGTCATATCCCCACTCACTGCGCAGGTTCCCCGTTCGCGCAGAGCACGCGGACTGCACAGCCTGCGATGCTATTCTGAAGCTGGCTCAAGGCTCTTACGAGGCCCCTGAAAATTACTCTTTACGAGGTGCAATGAATGGCGACGGCGACGATCGATAAAGCAGCACTGGATTACAAGGTCGCAGACATCAGCCTGGCCGATTTTGGCCGCAAGGAGATCGACATCGCCGAGCAGGAGATGCCCGGCCTGATGGCCATCCGCGCGAAGTACGCGCCCGCGAAGCCGCTGGCCGGCGTCCGCGTCACCGGCTCGCTGCACATGACCATCCAGACTGCCGTGCTTATCGAGACCATGGTTGCACTCGGTGCCGATGTGCGCTGGGCCAGCTGCAACATCTTCTCCACGCAGGACCATGCCGCTGCCGCTATAGCCGCCGCGGGCGTGCCCGTCTTCGCCTGGAAGGGTGAGACGCTCGAGGAGTACTGGTGGTGCACAGACCAGGCGCTCAGCTTCCCGGGCGGCAAGGGCCCGCAGCTTGTGATCGACGACGGTGGTGACGTGACGCTGCTGATCCACAAGGGCGTCGAGCTGGAGAAGGGCGATAAATGGGTGGACTCGCCGTCCGGTTCGCACGAGGAGTCGGTCATCAAGGACCTGCTGAAGCAGGTTTACGCGGAGAACCCCACGCGCTGGCAGTCTGTTGCGAAAGAGTGGCGCGGCGTCTCCGAGGAGACCACCACCGGCGTCCACCGCCTCTACCAGATGATGGAGCAGGGCAAGCTGCTCGTTCCCGCCATCAACGTCAACGACTCGGTTACCAAGTCCAAGTTCGACAACCTCTACGGTTGCCGCGAGTCGCTCGTCGACGGCATCAAGCGCGCCACCGACGTGATGGTTGCCGGCAAGGTGGCCGTGGTCTGCGGCTACGGCGATGTGGGCAAGGGCTCGGCTGCCTCGCTGCGCGGCATGGGCGCGCGAGTCGTGGTCACGGAGATCGATCCCATCAACGCACTGCAGGCCGCGATGGAAGGCTACGAGGTCACTACCCTTGAGGAGACGCTCGGCCGCGGTGACATCTACGTCACCTGTACCGGCAACGTGGACATCATCACCCTCGAGCATATGAGGCTGATGAAGGACCAGGCCATCGTCTGCAACATCGGCCACTTCGACAACGAGATCCAGATGGAGAAGCTGAACGCTGAGTCCGGCGTGACGAAGCTCAACATCAAGCCCCAGGTGGACAAGTACACCTTCCCCTCCGGCAACAGCATCTTCGTGCTCGCCGAAGGCCGCCTGGTCAACCTTGGTTGCGCGACGGGTCACCCCAGCTTCGTGATGTCCAACAGCTTCGCCAACCAGACGCTGGCGCAGCTCGACCTGTGGAAGAACAAGGACACCTACAAGGTGGGCATCTACATCCTGCCCAAGAAGCTCGATGAAGAGGTCGCGCGCCTGCATCTGGAGAAGATCGGCGTCAAGCTCACCACGCTCTCCAAGCGCCAGGCAGACTACCTTGGCGTTCCGGTCGAAGGCCCTTACAAGGCCGAGCACTACCGCTACTAAACTTTTCTGCCGTCATCTCGAGCGAGCGGAGAACGCGAGTTATCTGCTACTCGAAAGATCAGCATTTCAAAATCCCCGCCATCCGGCGGGGATCGCTTTTGGCGTTCGCGGAAAGGCGCTCCGTCTGCGCAGCGGGCTGCTCTATACTGAGGCGTTCGCGCTCGCATCTCTTCCGCGAAGTCAAAAAAGGAGACCCGTTTGAGGCTCGCCGGCTGTCTGCTGCTTCTCTCAGGATTTCTCGTTGTAGCCATTGCCTTAGTCCTGCTGCCTGAGCTTGGCGTGCGCTTCGTCTTCATCGCTGCCGGCCTCGCGGTGGAATGCCTCGGCGTCTGGCTGCTCACTCAGGCACATCGCGCGCAGCCTGTGCCGGCCCGAGGCCGTCGATGACCCCCGAACTCATCTTCTTCACCCTCGGCTGCATCATGCTCCTCCCGCTCGCAACCGCGGGGCTCGCCCTCATCCATCAGGGGCTCGGCCGCTCGCGCTCCGCCGCGCATGCCATGCTGGCCACGCTCTGCGCCCTCGGCATCTCCGCGATCTTCACCGTCGCCTTCGGCTTCGCGTGGGCGCTTGGCACCGGGCCTGCGCACGTCTTCACTGCCGGCGGCGCCACCTGGGACTGGCTGGGCCGCGGCCCCTTCTTTGCGCACACGCTGCACTTCACGCAGCCGGATGCCCTCGCACTCGGCATGGCACTGCGCCTCTGCCTGTTGATCTTCGCCGCCGGACTGGCCGCCATCCCCGCGCTCAGCGGGGGCGCAGACCGCTGGCGTTTGGCGCCCGCCTGCCTCGCTATCGCCGTGCTCGCCACTTTCGTCTTCCCGCTCTTCGTCCACTGGACCTGGGGCGGTGGATGGCTCGCGCAACTCGATCGCAACTTTGCTTTGCCCGCATTCACCGACGTCGGCGGCGCCGGAGCCATTCAGGTCGTCGGCGGCCTCTTCGCCGCTACTGTCGCCTGGCTGCTTGGACCGCGACGCGGCAAGTATGCAGACGACGGCGTTCCGGCCGCTATCCCCGGACACAACATCGTGCAAGTACTCTACGGCTGCATCCTCGCACTCGCCGGATGGATCGCTCTCGACTCCGCCGCTTCGATCCTCTTCCACGCGGCCGCCCCGCTCGAGATCGCCGGCGTCATCCTGAACGCCACGCTCGCAGCCTCTGCCGGCTGCCTTGCCGCCGTCGCCATCACACGCGCGCGCTATCGCAAACCCGATGCCTCAATGTCCGCCAACGGATGGATTGCCGGCCTGGTCGCCGGGAGTGCCTCCTGTGCGCTGGTTACGCCGCTGGCCGCCATTGCCATTGGAGGCATCGCCGGCGCGCTGGTCGTTTACATGATCGAGATTGCCGAGATGCGTCTGCAGATTGACGATCCCGGCGGCGCGGTCTCTGTGCATGCCGGCGCGGGCATCTGGGGACTCATCGCTGCGGGCATCTTCGCCTCTCGCTCACCCGTCGCGCATCTGCTGTCGCAGATCATCGGCGTTGCCGCGTTGCTCGGCCTTATCCTGCCGCTGCTTTATGCCGTCAGCGTGATCATCGACCGCTTCGTGCCCTACCGCGTGGACTCCGACGGCGACTGGCAGGGGATGGACATCCGTGAACTCGGCGCCGGCGCTTACCCGGAGTTCGTCCTTCACGCCGACGACTTTGTGCCGCGCTGAGCCTGTTACAGCAGCCGATACGGCCGTCCGCGATACAGCCCCATCTGTTCCACGGCCTTTACGCGCACCAGCGTCACGCTCACGTTGTCGTGGCCTCCGGCCTCGTTCGCGGCGTCCACCAGCGCTGTCGCTGCGTTCTTCAGGTCGGGCGTAGAATCCAGCAGCCACTGGATCGCCGCGTCCGGTACGTAGCCATGCAGCCCGTCGGAGCACAGCATCAGCACATCGCCCGGCAGGATGCTCACCGTGATCGTGTCCGCCGCCACGAACATCTCCGTTCCCACCGCGCGCGTCAGCACATGCCGCGCCGGCGAACTCTCCGCGTCCTCAGCCGAGATCGCGCCCAGCTTTACCTGCTCAGCTGCCATGTTGTGATCGTGGGTCAGCGGCGAGAGGCGGTGCTCGCGGAACAGATAGCAGCGCGAGTCACCTACGTGCGAGATCACGGCGGAGTCGAAGCGCAGCGCGCAGAGCACCAGCGTGGTCGCCATTCCCGATGCGCCGCTCTTCTTGCCCTGCTTTGCGCGCTCATCGAAGATCGCCTGGTTCGCGTCCTGTATCAGGCGCGGCAGCAGAGACACATGCATCACGCCCCTGGGGATCTTGCGGAAGCCGGCGACTACCGCGTCGATCGCCAGCCGGGACGCCACCTCGCCCTTGTCCAGCCCGCCCACGCCGTCGGCCAGCGCGAAAAGCCAGCCCTGCGACTGCATCTGTGCAGGCGTCGAGGGCGCAAAGTGCCCCACGCAGTCCTCATTGTGCTCGCGCACCAGCCCCGTGTCGGTCAGCTCGGCAAACTCCAGCTCCAGCATGCTGCGTCCTCTTGTTCAATGCTAACCGCCCGCCCGATCTTCGGCTGTGATCTACGGCAGCCGGCATACCTTTGCCGCCGCATTCCGGTACGGGCAATCGAACGCCGTTCTCGCACCACCCTCGAGGACCACCCATGTCACTCCCAGCGGCTGCAGCCGTTCGATCCGCTCGGCATCGCTTGCCCTGCTCAAGCCCTGCTCCGCCGCCTGTGCGCGCACCCACACCGGGGCAAGCTGCGGCGCCAGCGAGACCTCACCGCCGTCCTTCGAGTAATCCGGCAGCGAACTTCGCTCCGCAATCGCGCGAAAGCTCTGCGCATCCTCGCCAGGGGTGTGAATGTAGTCCGCATCCAGCGCAAACAACGCGTCCCGCGGCGTATTGTCGCGCGTCCACTCGAACGCCTGCGCCCACTCATTCCTCGGCGCGCTCCACGAAGCTTCGATGTGCCTCGAATGCGTGTAAGGCTCCCGCGCTGCAGCGAACATCATGCAGCCCAGCAGAGTCAACGCCATTACCCAGCGCCACGCGCTCCTCTGCAGCACACGTTCCCCCATCCATGCGCCCAGCACCATCACCAGAATGAAGTACACCTCCTGGAACATCCGCAGCGGCTGCAGCCGTGCCAGGCCAAACGGTGCCGCGCTCTCGCGCGCAAAAATTGCCGCGACTACCCAGGCCGCCGCTCCTGCAATCACCGCCATCTGCGCCAGCGTACGTACGGCATCGCTCTGCTTCATGGATGCAGGGCGATCCTCCCGCCGCATCCATGCCAGTGCGCTCAGGATCACCAGCGGCGCAGCCAAGCCCACCAGCTCATACCACTGCCAGTCTCCCGGAAACCAGTAGCTGCGGGTCAAGGCTGCGCGAACGTACTCTCCGCTCTCCGGCTTTGCCGTTCTCTGCGCGAATGCTGCTGCAGACATCGCCACAGCGCACAGTACGACCGGGCCCCATGTCCGCGAGGCGCGCGATCGCGCCCGCAGGCATGCGAGCACCATCGTTGCAAACACAACATACATCCCCATCAGCGGGTGCATCGCCGCACACACCGCCACCCCCGCGGCCCACATCGCTACGCCGCGCCGCCGGAATCGTTCTGCACCATCCCGTTCTGTCGCGTCCAGCGCGCCCGCCAGCGCCAGCAGCATCGCCGGGGTCGCGAAACTCCGCGTCGTCAGGTAAGGGTCCATCAGAAACAACGCCGTGCCCGCGACTGGAAGCCCCATCCAGCAGGCAAGCAGCGCCACCGCACCTGCACGTGCCAGCCGCCCGCGATAGCATCGCGCCGCCAGCATCCACGCGGTGGCCAGTGTTGCCCAGATGCTGGCCACGTGCAGCGCCAGCAGCATCGCCGGCAGTCCCACATGCGACACGCGTACCAGTCCCGCTACCATCCATGCAAACAGCGACCGCCGTGCCGGCTCCATCACAAAAGCCGTGTCCCGCGGATACAGCCCGCCATCCAGCAGCCGCTTTACTCCCGCCAGGTAGAGTCCGCCGTCCTCGGCGTATGGATGATAGCCCTCGATCGCAATAGCGAGCCCCGTCAGAGCACTCACCAGCGCGAAAGCAAATCGCCGTTCGCGTATCCATCGCGCGGCGTGCGCCTGCACACGCTCACGCTGAACTTCGACCGGTGCTACCAGGACTCCCAATGCCACCCCGCCTCATGCATGTGGTCGCCGCGGCGCATCATACATTCTGTCTGTAGACTCACCGCTGAATACACGCCCAATGCCTGCTTTCTCCATGTTAGACGGCGGCCGGGGGTATAGTATGGGCTGGCTTGCAAGCCGGCCGCATTTCTGCAAAGGGCATCCATCGATCATGAATCGCAGAGAGATCGTCGAGAAGAAGCAGCAGTATGTCTACCCCTCCGTCTTCAACTACTACGCCGATCCTCTCCCCATGGACCACGGTTTCATGCAGCATCTCTGGGACGTCGAAGGCCGCCAGTATCTCGACTTCTTCGGCGGCATCGTCACTGTCGGCGTCGGCCACGCCAATCCTCGCATTACCGCCGCCCAGAAGGCGCAGCTCGACAAGCTGAGCCATTGCTCCACTATCTATCCCACTGAGGCCATGTCGGCCCTTGCGGAGAAGATCGCGCATATCACCCCTGGCCGCCTGCAGAAGTCCTTTTTCACCTCCTCCGGCTCCGAGGCCAACGAGACCGCCATCGACTCCGCGCGCATGCACACCGGCCGCCTGGAGATCATCGCCCTCCGCCATTCCTACTCCGGCACCTCGTCGCTCACGCGCTCCCTTACCGGCATCGCCTCCTGGCGGAAGGTCTCTTACCAGGTTGGCGTCGTCCACGCCATGAACCCCTACTGCTATCGCTGTCCGCTGGGCAAGACCTACCCTTCCTGTGAGGTCGCCTGCGCCAAGGACATCGAGGCCGTCATCCAGTCCTCCACCTCCGGCGCCATCGCCGGCATGATCGCCGAGCCGATCCAGGGCGTCGGCGGCTTCATCACGCCGCCGAAGGAGTACTTCAAGATCGCCTTCTCCATCGTGAAGAAATATGGCGGCGACTTTATCGCCGACGAGGTGCAGACGGGCTGGGGCCGCACCGGCAAGGGCTGGTTCGGCATCGAGCACTGGGAGGTCGAGCCTGACATTCTGACCTCCGCTAAATCTCTCGGCAACGGTTTTCCCATCGGCATTACCGTTGCCACGCCGGAGGTAGCCAACGCCGCTCTCGGTCCCACCATTGCCACCTTCGGCGGCAACCCTGTCGCCTGCGTCACCGCCTCCGCGGTGATTGACCTTATCGAAGAGGACGATCTGGTCCGTAACTGCGATGTTGTCGGCGGCTCTCTGAGAGATGGCCTGCTCGAACTGCAGCGCAAGTACCCCATCATCGGTGATGTGCGCGGCATGGGCCTGATGCAGGCCATGGAACTGGTCACCGACCCCACAACGAAAGAACCTGCACCTGACCTAGCCAGCCAGATGCTCGAGGCCACGCGCGAGGCAGGCCTGCTCATCGGCAGGGGCGGCATGTACAACAATGTCCTGCGCATGTCCCCTGCCATGAACATCGGAAAGTCCGATGTTGATGAGGCGCTGCGCCTGCTGGACACCGCATTCGCTGCCGTCACCCGCAAGGTGCTGACCACCGCATAGGCGGCAGTCCGGTGCGCCTGCGCATCTACAATGGGGTAGATGACTCCGCCGGTCTTGAGCCTCCTCCACTTCCATCGTGTGGCGCCGTGCACCTCTCTGCGTGGGGGTGAGCGGTGACCCAGGCGCCTGAAATCCAGTCCGAAACACGGCCTGAGGCCGCCGGCGGCCTCGCCCACAAGCTCCTCAAGACCATTCCCGGCTTCGCCATCAGCGCCTTCTTCCTCTGGCGCACCTTCTTCCCGCACAACCATCCCGTTATTTCGCGCCAGCAACTGCAGTCCATGCGCCTGGTCGGGCCCGCGTGGACCATCGGCCTGGTCGTGTTCTCTATCGCCAGCTACACCCTGCGCAGCGCCCGCTGGACCCGCATGATGCGCTCCGCCGGTTCCTCCTTCAAAGACTGTGCGCGCATCCTGCTCAGTTCGCTGGCCGCCAACAATATCCTTCCGCTGCGCATCGGTGACATCATGCGCGTCTTCACCTACTCGCAGGAGCTCAACTCCACGCCCTCCTTCATCCTCTCCACCGTCATCCTGGAGAAGCTCCTCGACATCTTCGTGCTCTCCATGCTCTTCATCGCCACTATCGCTTCGACCATCTCGCCGAAGCTGCGTGCCGGTGCGGACCTTGCCGCCGGCATCTCCGCGGCCATGATTCTTACTCTGCTGCTTGGAGCGCGTACTCTTGCCGGGCCGCTCTCGCGCCTCTTCGCCAAGCTGCCCCAGGCAGGCATCCTCACCAAGCTGGAGCACTGGATCCTGCTCGCGCTGGATTGCATCCGCCAGATCGGACTCGCCGGCACCTTCACGCTACTGCTCTACACCTGCGCCATCTGGACTGTGGAGGTCTTCACCTATCTCTCGCTTGCGCGCATGCTGGGCCTGGTGACCGATGCGCTCGGCCCCTTCAACGCCGTCGCCTTCGTCAATCTCTCCTTCCTCATTCCGAGCTCGCCGGGAGGCATCGGTCCCTTTGAGGCGGCCGCACAGAAGTCCCTCTCCACCCACGGGGCGAATCCCGGGGCTGCCGCGCTCTACGGACTTGCCCTGCACCTCTGGATGCTCGTCACCATCACCGGCGTGGGTGGCGCCTGGTTCCTTTATCACCGCTACCATCTCAGCCAGCGCAAGCCTCTGCTTACCGAGATCGAGAGCCTGCCGGACGAACTGCCGGGCTGAAATCCTGTCAAGACCTGAAAAGGCCTAACTATCTCATTCAAAAGATGATTGAGTTGGCATAATAGTTTTACTTCACAAGCTACAATAGAAATAAGGAACCAGTTGAGGCGCAGACGGGAATCGATCCGATTCGCGTCCATCCGAATGAAATCAGCTATTTACCGTAAGCCGTTTAGAATCAAAGATTAGCTTTTGTTTTCAAGAATATAGGGAAAAAGATAGGGGCTGGGCGATTTCCGCCGTTCCCCTGGGAATGCATGTACCGAACCATTCAGCTTGCGTTGCAGACACGCATCCGCGACGTACTTCAGACCAGGTACCAGCTCGCCGACGTGCCGCAGATCGCTGTGGAGCAGCCGCCGAAGATCGAGCTGGGTGAGCTTGCGCTGCCTATCGCCTTTGAGCTCGCCAAGAAGCTGCGCAAGGCGCCGCGCGTCATCGCCGCCGAACTCGCCGCTGAGCTGAATGGCTCGCTCGACACGGTTCCCGGAATCGCCTCCGTCGAGGTCGCAGGCGCAGGCTACCTCAACATCAAGATTGACCGCGCTGTTGTCGCCCGCCGCATCGCGGCCGGCGAACACGCCGACATCGGAGGCGCAGGCTTCCGCCTCGTCGAGCACACCAGCATCAATCCCAACAAGGCCGCCCACATCGGGCATCTTCGAAATGCAATTCTCGGCGATACCTTCCAGCGCCTGCTCCGCCCTGACAGCTACAAGTCCGGCTGGCAGGTGGGCGTGCAGAACTACATCGACAACACCGGCGTCCAGGTTGCCGACGTCGTCGTCGGCCTGACTCAGCTCGAGGGCCGCGACCTTGCCTCCGTCCGTGCGCTGCTCGCCGACCTCGCCGCCAAAGGCGAGCGCATCGACTTCTACTGCTGGGACCTCTATGCCCGCGTCAGCCAGTGGTACGCCGGGACAGGCACGGACGATGAAGGCGCGACCCCCGCAGCTGCCGAGCTCGCGCGCCGCAAGCAGATCCGCCTGGACACGCTGCACGCGCTCGAGCATGGCGGCAATGAGACCGCCGAGATCGCAGACCTCATCTCCACCGCGGTGCTGCGCCGCCATCTCGATACGATGGAGCGGCTCGGCATCGAATACGACTTTCTGCCGCGCGAGAGCGAGATCCTTTCGCTGCACTTCTGGGATGCCGCGCGCCAGCTGATGATCGACCGTGGCGTGCTCTACCTCGAGACCGAGGGCAAGAACAAGGGTTGCTGGGTGATGCGCCGCGCCGGCAATGCAGAGCAAGCCGCAAGTTCGGGTGGCCCATTCACCGAGCAGAGCGAGGTGAGTGGGGAAGAAGAGAAGTCCGGCCCCGACGAGGACGCGAAGGTCATTGTCCGGTCCAACGGCACCGTCACCTATGTCGGCAAGGACATTGCTTACCACCTGTGGAAGTTCGGCCTGCTGCCGGGCAAGGACTTCGGCTATGCGAGGTTCCGAGAGTATCCGTCGCATGTCTGCTGGATCTCGACAGGCGGTGCGAGCGAGGCGGGCGCACCTTCTTTCGGCCACGCCGATGCGATCTATAACGTGATCGACTCGCGCCAGAACGACCCGCAGAACAACGTCATTGCCGCGCTGCGCGGGATGGGCTTCACCGAGGCCGCCGACCGCTACACTCACTTCTCCTACGAGATGGTAGCGATGACGCCGCGCTGCGCCGAGGACCTTGGCTACACGCTGAGCGAGGAGGACCGCAAGCGCCCGTTTATCGAGGTCAGCGGCCGCAAGGGCTTCGGCGTGAAGGCCGATGACCTGCTGGACAAGCTCACGGCCGCAGCGCAGGGCGAGGTCGATACGCGGCATCCGGAGCTCTCGCCCGCCGAGCGTACACAGATCGCCGTGCAGATCGCCGTCGGCGCGCTGCGCTACTTCATGCTGCGCTTCACGCGTAACACCGTCATCGCCTTCGACTTTCGCGATGCGCTTAGCTTTGAGGGCGAGACCGGACCGTATGTGCAGTACGCCATCGTGCGCGCCGCCAACATCTTCCGTAAGGCAGGCGTCGACGAAGGCGCCGCGCTCGCGGCTGTTGACGACCTCGATCTCTCATCCCTGAACGGTGAAGAGGGAACCAGCATCTGGGAGACGTGGCTGCTGGCCTCGCGCCTCACCATGTTGATCGAGCAGGCCATCGCGACGGCCGAACCGGCATATCTGGCCCGCTATGCCTTCCAGCTTGCGCAGCAGTTCAACAACTTCTACCACCGCCACCACATCCTGAACGAGCAGGACCCGACGCGACGGGCGCTGCTGCTGGCCACCGCCGCCGTCGCGCGCCGCGAGATGGTCCGCGCGCTCGCCTACCTGGGCATCGAATCACCGCCGGTAATGTAAGAACTCAGCTCGCGAAGCTGCGCACCCACTCGAGGATCGACCGCACCGCGACACCACTGGGCCCGTACGCAAGCCAGGGTTTGGGCGTCTCATTCCACGCTGTTCCGGCGATGTCGAGATGGACCCACGGCGTTTCGCCTGCGAACTCCTTGAGGAACATCGCGCCGGAGATTGCTCCGCCGTAGCGGTTCTTGCCCGTGTTCATGATGTCCGCGATCTCGCTCTTGATGTGGTCGCGGTAGTCGTCGGTGCAGGGAAGCCGCCAGCCCTTCTCGCCTGAGACGGCAAGACCGTCCAGGAAGCGCTCGCAGGTCGCATCGTCATTGGAGAAGACGCCGAAGTTCAGGTTGCCAAGCGCGATGGAGACAGCGCCGGTCAGTGTGGCTGCGTTGATCAGGTGCGTGCAGCCGAGCGTCTTCGCGTAATGCAGGCCGTCGGAAAGAACCAGCCGACCCTCTGCATCTGTGTTTACCACCTCGATGGTCTTGCCGGACATTGCCGTGACTACATCGCCGGGCTTATAGCTTGAGCCGTCGGGCATGTTCTCTGCCGAGCAGATTACCGAGATGACCTTCACCGCGGGCTTCAGCCGCGCGATGGCGTGCATCGCGCCGATCATGGCGGCTGCGCCGGCCATGTCGTACTTCATCTTCTCCATCCCGTCCGCGGGCTTGATGGAGATGCCGCCGGTGTCGAAGGTGATGCCTTTGCCGACAAGGCCAAGGACAGGGGCCTCCGGAGCATTCGCCGGCTCGTAGGTCATCACGATGAGCGCAGGCGGTTCCGCCGAGCCCTTCGCCACGGCCCAGAAGGCGCCCATCTTCAGTTCCTGAATCTTCTCCGAGCTAAAGACCTCGCACTTCAGGCCGGCCGTGTCGCACATGGCTTTGGTGCGCTTGCCCAGCTCCGTTGGCGTGAGCACGTTGCCTGGCTCGTTGACCAGTGAGCGGGCGAAGTTCTGCGCCGCGGCGACGATGCGGCCTTCGTCGAAACCGCGCTGGACAGCAGTGCGCTGCGCTTCGGCGGCGATGAGCGTCAAGGATTCGACGGAGCGGTCCTTACGGTCGCTGCGGTAGGTGTCGAAGTCCGGTTCGGCGATCTCCGCGCCTTCGACGATGGCTCGGGTCGACAATGCAGGATCGATGGTGGCAGGTGTTTCGGTTTCCGGAGCAGCGATGGCAAGATTGCGGATGCCACGCGCCTTTGCCGCGCGGGCGGCGGCCCCGGAACCCTTGCGCAGTGAGTCGGCAGAGAGATCGCCGGCCTTGCCCAGCCCTACGAGCAGTAGCCGCTCGGCCTTAAGTCCTGTTGGCGAGTGCAGCACGGCGACCTCACCCACAGCGGCTTTGAACTCACCGGAGGCAAGGAGCGCGCGAGCGGCGTCTTCGACCTGGTCAGAACCTATGAGGAGCCCCGGGACGGGCTCGGCTGTCTTCTCGGTCTGGGTGTCGATGGCGAAGACAGCGAGGGCAGGCGTGGCGAAGGCGACGGCGTCGCCGAAGAGGAGCTTCGATTCCATATGGCTATCGTACCGTGCGGGTCGGGATGAGATTGTGCGGGCGGCACGTTAGTAGGTTGCGCGGCCTCCGCTGATGTCGAAGACGGCGCCGGTGGTGAAGGTGTTCTCCTCCGAGACGAGCCAGGCGACCATGGCGGAGACCTCGTCGAGCTCCAGCAGACGGCCGCGCGGGATGCGCGAGAGCATGAAGTCGATGTGCGCCTGGGTCATCTGCTCGAAGATGCGCGTGCGGGCCGCGGCGGGGGTGATGCAGTTGACGGAGATGTTCTTGTCTGCGGTCTCCTTGCCCAGCGATTTAGTGAAGGCGATGACGCCGGCCTTGGAGGAGCTGTAGGCGGAGGCGTTGGGATTGCCTTCCTTGCCGGCGATGGAGGCGACGTTGACGATGCGGCCGTAGTTCCGGCGCAGCATGTAGGGCACGATGGCGCGGCAGCAGAGGAAGACGCCGGTGAGGTTGATGTCGAGGATCTGCCGCCACGCGTCGATGGGGTACTCCCATGTCTTGTGATTCGGCCCGGCGATTCCTGCGTTGGCTACGAGGATATCGATGGCGCCGTGCTTTTCGACAGCGGATTCAGTTGCCGTCAGGACGCTCTGCTCATTCGAGACATCGACGGCTTCGGTTGTCACGGTGCCCTTTGCGGCAAGCTGCTTTCCGGCCGTGTTGAGCAGGTCCGCGTCCATGTCCCAGAGGGAGACCGAGGCGCCGGAGTCCAGCAGGCGGTCCGCGATGGCGTAGCCGATGCCCTGTGCTCCACCGGTGATGACAGCGTTGCGTCCCTTGAGGTCGATCTGGTTCATGCGGTTTTCAACTCCTGAGCGGCGGAAAATTGTGTCCCTGTGGATGGTCGCACTTCATGCGGCCACTCAGCAATCTCCGGCGAGGACCTGCGAGAGATGGACAGCGCGGCGCGGCGTGTTCTGGGCGATCTGTTCACGGCAGCTGAAGCCGTTGGTGACGATGAGGTCGTCCGCTCCTGCGGCGCGGACGGCAGGCAACAGCACGCGCTCGGCCAGTGTCTGCGAGACGTCGAACTTGTCGCGCTCGAAACCGAAGGGACCGGCCATGCCGCAGCAGCCGGAATCGAGGGGTGTGACCTCAGCGCCGGTGGCGCGAAGTAGTGCAATCTCATCCTTCATGCCCAGCAGCGACTTCTGATGGCAATGGCCGTGGACGACGATGCGCCGGCCTCGTATCTGCGGCGGCTGCCAGGAGCCGGGGGATTTCGCGAGTTGCTCGCTGAGCATTACGGTCTGGCGCGCGAGACGTTGTGCGCGGTCATCCTTGGGGAAGAAGTTGAGCAACTCGTCGCGGAAGACGCTGGCACAGGAGGGCTCGAGCATAACAACGGGAGTTCCGGCGGCGATCTGCGGCGCAAGGTCATCGAGAATGCGAAGCAGGTAGGCGCGGGCCTGGTCGAGGAAGCCGAAGTCATAGAGCGGGCGACCGCAGCAGATGTGCTTCTGTGGAATCGAGACGGCGTGACCGGATGCAGTTAAGAGCTTTGCGGCGGAGTGGAGCGCCGGTGGGTGGAAGTAGTTGTTCCACGTGTCGGGCCAGAGGAGGACCGGTTGTGCGTCTGTTGCTGATGTGTCGCACCCCACGAAGCGGCGACGGAAGTCTTTCGCGGCGAAGCGGGGCAGCTCACGCTGCGGCGCGATGCCGATGGCCGATTTGATCAGCGAGCGTAGGCCGGGCATACGCAGCGGCAGGTTCGCCAGCGTGGGCGCGATGGAGGCCATGCGCGCCCAGCGGTCCATGAAACCGAAGGCATAGTGGTGCAGCGGATGGCGGCGCCCTTCGTAGTGGTGCGCCAGGAACTCCGACTTCCATGTGGCCATGTCCACGTTGACCGGGCACTCGGTCTTGCAGGCCTTACAGGAGAGACAGAGGTCGAGTGCGTCGTGGATCTCTTCGTTGTGCCATGCGTCCTGGATGACACCGCCCTCGAGCATCTCCCACAGCAGATGAGCGCGGCCGCGCGTGGAGTGCTTCTCCTCGCGCGTTGCCATGTAGCTGGGACACATGGTGCCGTGGTCATGTTTGCGGCATAGTCCCACGCCGACGCAACGCGTGGTGGTCTCCGTGAAGGAGCCATTGTCGGCGGTGTAGCGGAACCAGGTCTTCGGATCGGCGGGCGTGTGGTCCGGCTTGTGGCGCAGGTTGTCGATGGGATCGTAGACCGCGACTGGATCGATCAGCTTGCCGGGATTCATGCGATTGGTGGGGTCCCACAGGGCCTTGAATTCGCGGAAGGCCTGCATCAGCTCCGGGCCGTACATCCTGGGCAGCAGAGAGGCACGGGACTGGCCGTCGCCGTGCTCGCCGGAGAGGGAGCCGCCATATTTGAGGACGATGTCCGCGGCTTCCTCAATGAAGCTGCGGTACTTCGCGATGCCGGCGGAGGTGTGCAGATCAAAGGTGATGCGCAGGTGCACGCATCCCTGACCGAAGTGGCCATACATGGGGGTGCGGTAGCCGTAGCGGTCGAGCGTGGCAAAGAGCTCGCGGAGGTAATTGCCGAGGCGTTCGGGAGGAACGGCTGAATCCTCCCAGCCCTCATAGCCGTGAGGATGCCCAGGCACGAAGACGGTCGCGGCGAGGCCTGCCTCGCGCACCTTCCAGACGCGGTCGGCTTCCTCAGTGGAGTAGAGGGCTTGCGTGGGGGCTTCACTGAAGCCAGCCGAGGCGGAGATGAGTTCGCGGGCCATCGCGTCGGCCTCTGCGGGCGAGTCGGCGCCGAATTCACAGAGCAGAAAGCCGTGGCCCTGCGGCAGCAGCTTCACGTCCTCGACGAGGAGATTCTTGCGCATCATGCAGTCGACGAGGTAGCCGTCGAAGCCTTCGAGCCCGATGGGCTTGTGCGCGAGCACCGCGGGGACATGATCTGCGGCGACGAAGGCATCGCTGAACCCGAGTGCGACCAGACGGCGATGCTGCGGGCTGGGCTTCAGCTCGCATATGGCTTCGAGGACCGTGACGCAGGTGCCCTCACTCCCGACCAGCGCTCGCGCGACGTTGAAGCCGTTCTCCGGAAGCAGCTCGTCGAGGTTATAGCCGGAGACGCGGCGTGGGATCTGCGGGAAGCGCTGGCGGATCAGATCCGCATAGGAGTCGCGGATACGGCGAAGGCCGGCGTAGATCTCGCTCTTGCGGCCACCAGCGGCAATGATGGCTGCAAGTTCGTCTTCGCTGGTGCAGCCGACGATCATGCGCGTGCCGTCGTAGAGAAGAATGTCGAGGGCTTCGATGTTGTCGACGGTCTTGCCGCCCATCAGCGCATGCACGCCGCAGGAGTTGTTGCCGATCATGCCGCCGAGGGTGCAACGGCTGTGCGTCGCGGGGTCTGGCGCGAAGGTGAGGGCGTGCTGCTCGGCCTGGTCCCTCAACGCATCGAGGACAATGCCGGGCTGGACTCGCGCGCGGCGGCCGACGGGGTCGAGTTCGACCACATGATGCATGTATTTGGAGAAGTCGAGCACGAGGGCGGCGTTGACGGTCTGGCCGGCAACGCTGGTCCCGCCGCCACGGGAGAGGACAGGCGCGCCAAGCTCACGGCATGCGGCGACGGCTGCGATAACGTCGTCTGTGTTGCGGGGAAGGACGAGGCCGATGGGCACCTGGCGATAGTTGGAGGAGTCCATCGAATAAAGCGCCCGAGAGGCGGCATCGAAGCGGACCTCTCCCCGGACGGTCTGCCGGAGGCGGCGCTCGAGTTCACGCGCCTGCGCAAACCCCTCATGGGGGTGCTGCAGACGCCGTACGGCTGGATCGTTGAGGATAGGAAATGGTGAGGCTGCAGCCATCAAATACAGGTTCCTGGAAGACTGTGGAACTGAATTGGCAAGACGTAGAAAGTATAGGGGTTCGTCTGGCGCGGATGGTGTTCTCTTCCGGCGGGAGGCGGGAAATCCCTTGACGGATGCAATAAAATGAACACAGAGGTGGAAGCGATGGCGGAGGAGGTACGGATTACGGCGCGGCAACGGGCCATTCTGACGGCCATCGTCGAGAGCTATATCGAGACGGGGGAGCCGGTCAGCTCGGGAGCGATCGCGGCGGCTATCGCCCGGATGCACGGTGGATCCGCAGTGAGCTCGGCCACGATCCGCAACGAGATGGCGGAGCTTGGGGGGGGCGGGCTGCTGGAACAGCCGCATACGTCCGCAGGCCGTATGCCGACGGCCAGGGCATTTCGCCTGTATGTCGACCAGCTGAACGGCGCCGGGCGTGTCGCACTTGTCAGCCCAGGGGAACAAAACGATGCGGGCCGTCTGCGGCTTGTGTCGCAGATCGACTCAGGATTTGCCGGAGTAGCCGGCACACAGGCCATGCTCGAGCGGACAAGTCACGTGCTGGCAACGGTTTCGAGCTGCGTAGGAGTGGCGGTGGCGCTGGTCGCAGGCGGGGACACGCTGGAGCACGTGCATTTCTCGCGGTTGGCTAAGGGGCGCGTGCTTGCGGTCGTGGTCACGAACTCCGGCCTGGTGCGAGATCGGCTGTTGTCGCTGGAGAACGACGTAAGCATGAGTGAGTTGGAGGCTGCGGCGAACTTTCTAAATGAGCGCTTCCGCGGCTGGAGCATCGAACACGTGCGTGATGAGATCGCGCGAATGGTAGAGCGGGAGCGGAACGAGTACCAGCGGCTGCTGGCATCGGCCGAACGGCTGTGGGCCCAGACGGTGACCGCGGGAGCCAAGGGGCTGCCGACGGTCTATGTGGAAGGGGTAGCGAACCTGTTGGGAAACGGCCCGGGCAGTGCGCAGGACGTGACGCGTCTCCGGGAACTGCTGGGGGCGCTGGAAGAGAAGCAGCGTTTGGCTGCATTGCTGGACGCATACATCGACGCACGGCAGGAGAGTGTGCGGGTAATATTCGATCTCGAAGAACATGCGCCTGAGATGGCCGGTCTGGTGCTGATTGCCGCACCCGCACGCATGGCGGGCGACTCACGCGGCACAGTCGGCGTCATAGGGCCGAAGCGCATCCATTATGGAAACACGATGGCTGCAGTTGAGTATGTGGCCCAGATCTTCGAACGCACGCTGCATTCGCCGGTATAGCGACAGGGAACTGTGCAGCCGGCGCTCCGGATGCGAGGGGAAGACCTGCAATCACGGGATTGAGGCGATTTATGAGGAGCAGAAACAAGATGACGACAGAAACACTGGTGGAAGGAGTCCAGGACCTGACCGCAGAGGATATGGTAGCGCCACAACCGGGCGCCGAGACCGCCCCGGCGGAGAATGCCGGAGCAGAGGCATTGAAGACAGAACTCGACCAGGTGCGCGGCGAGCGCGACCAATTGATCGACAGGCTGGCGCGCCTGCAGGCGGAGTTTGAGAACTCGCGCCGGCGGGAGACCAAGGAGCGGGCCGACGTCCGCGACTATGCGGTACAGCATGCAGTGGAGCCATTCCTTGGCGTCATGGACAACTTCCAACTGGCGCTGAAGGCCGAGGGCTCGGCTGAGCAGTTGCGAGCAGGCGTTGAACTGATCCTGAAGCAGATGGAGGATGCGCTGCGCGGACTGAATGTGCAGCCGGTAGAGACGGTGGGGAGCCAGTTTGACCCCAGAATCCATGAAGCGCTGGGCAGCATCGAAACGACAGAGTTTCCCGACCATCAGGTGGTGGAGGAGATCCGGCGCGGTTACAAGATCCGCGAGAAGCTGCTGCGTCCGGCACTGGTAAAGATCGCAAGCAATACGGCGCAGGTAAATAACGCCAGCTAACAGAACGTAGCGCCCTGTGCGCTGAGGCTGAGAGATTCTGAAGAGATGAGTGCGACAGCAAACGTGATTAAGGAAGATTTCTACGAGGTATTGCAAGTCTCGCGCGATGCGAACGACCAGGAGCTGAAGACCAGCTATCGCCGCCTTGCGATGCAGTACCACCCGGACCGTAACCCGGACAATCCCGAGGCCGAGGAGAAGTTCAAGGCGTGCAGCGAGGCGTACCAGGTCCTGAGCGATCCGGAGAAGCGCGCTGCCTACGACCGCTATGGCCATGCCGCATTCCAGGGCGGCGGACCGGCCGCCGGCAATCCATTTGCCGGTGGCTTTCAGGGAGACCTGGGCGACATCTTCGGCGACATCTTCGGCGAGATGTTCAACGTGGGCGGCGGCCGGCGTGCAGCCTCACGCGTGCAGCGCGGACGCGATATGCGCTACGACCTGACGCTGGAGTTTGAAGAAGCGGTCTTCGGGATTGAGAAGGAGATCACGATCCGGCGGCTGGAGGTATGCGAAGACTGCAAGGGCAGCGGCAGCGCGAATGGCAAACCGCCAGGCATCTGTAACCAGTGCGGCGGGCGCGGACAGATGCGTTTCCAGCAGGGGTTCTTCTCCGTAGCGAAGACATGCTCTGCCTGCAACGGCACGGGCACACGCATTACGGACCCATGCCCTGGATGCCAGGGAGAGAGCCTGCAGCCGAAGAAGCACACCATCCTGGTGAAGGTGCCGGCAGGCGTTGAGCAGGACACGCGCATCCGCTACCAGGGTGAGGGGGAGGCGGGGCGATTCGGCGGCCCTGCCGGAGATCTGTACGTTGTGCTCAGCGTGAAGCCGCACAAGTTCTTTGAGCGGGATGGAGATGACCTGCACTGTGTTATGCCCATCTCGTTTCCGCAGGCGGCGCTGGGCACAGAGATTCAGATCGAGACGCTGGAGGGCGCGGCGACGCTGAAGGTGCCTGAAGGCACGCAGAGCGGAAAGACCTTCAAGCTGCGCGGCAAAGGTGTCCCGCACCTGAACGAACACGGCAAGGGCGACCTGATCGTGGAGATACGCGTGGCCACGCCGCAGAAGCTCAGCAAGGCACAGAAAGAGCTGATGCGTCAGCTTGCGGACACCATGCAGGTGGAGAACATACCGCAGAGTCACAGCCTGTTCGAGAAGGTGAAGGACATCTTCAGCTAGCAGCTAGTCATCGGCGGCTGCCAGAGCTCCGCAGATCGCGAGAGCAGCGATTGCAGCGGTTTCAGCGCGAAGGATGCGCGGGCCGAGCGTGACGTGCGTCCAGCCATGCTGCGTAAAGAGCGCCATCTCCTCCGGCGCCCAGCCGCCTTCCGGTCCGATGGCGAGGGCGATCGGCTCCTCGGTGCCGCGCCCTGCTATAGCTTTGCGGAGTGATACAGACTGTTCCACCTCGCTGAGCAGGATGCACCGCGGCGCGGATTCGGCCTTCAAAGCCGCGTCTAGTTTGATAGGATCGGCAAGTTCCGGAATATCGGTACGGCGGGACTGTTTGGCAGCCTCCAGGGCGATACGCCGCCACCGTTCCACACGCTTCTGCGCGGCGGCGGCAAGATGTTTTTCGGTTCGCCGCGCCAGGATGGGCGTAATGCGTGAGACACCGAGCTCTGTGGCCTTCTCAACGGCCCACTCAAAGTGATCGAACTTGAAGACCGCGAGCAGCAGATGAATAGGGAGGGACACATCGGCTTCGAGTTCTTCCAGCAGTGCGAAGCGCACTTCAGCCTCTAAGACCTCGGTGATTTCGGCGCGGTGAAGGAATCCGTTTGCGACGACATCGAAGACCTGTCCGGGCTGGGCCCTCAGCACGCGGGCCAGGTGCAGAGCCTGCTCGCCTGTGAGAGAGGCTTGCGTGGGATGGCCTGTTGCGGGCCACCATGTATCGGCGATCCATCGACGGCGGGTCATAGAGACAGAAACGAACCTGTAACCTGGGTCAGGGCTTTGGGATCTCGACGGTCATCGGATCCTGATGATAGAACGCGATGGTTATGGAAGCAGCCTTGCGCTGCTTCCAGTCAGCGTCCGTGGCCTTAAATTGGAGCAGCACCATTCCTTCCGCGCTGCCTCCTGGCGGAATCCGGATCTCACGCAGGAGCGGGGGCCCGGACATCGGCTTCAGGGCGGGGAATGCGGTATAAACGGCGTTGAGATCATCCTTTTCGACGGCACTGCTCGTCTGGTCCGCGTCGTCCGCGCTTGTCATGGAGCCGGTGAGGTCCTTGATGAAGAGCGGCATGCTGAGATTGTCCTTGATCCGGACCGTGGCCAGAACATACAGGTTGTCCTCGATTTCTGTCGTGGAGCCCACTACACGAGAGCCCGTGGTGAGCGATGTATGCGTGGGCAGCACGGCAACGTGGGTGACAGCGATCTCCGCCGTGCGGTGAGGAAGGAATGCCAGAACAAGGCCACCGATCAGAAGCATCACCGCCATGGCGATCAGGATGGGGACAAGGAGCCGGCTGCGTTCCGGCTGGGAGAAGTTAAGGTCAGGCATTGGAATCGGCTGGCTCGCCACCAGCATAGCAGTCGCGGCTCAGGGGTTGGGTGCGATCTCGGGAAGATGATCTTTCTGCACCATGTACTCATCGAGGATGACCGCGATCAGAGCTGCGGTCGGTACGGCGACGAGCGCGCCGACCACTCCGGCAAGCGCGGTGCCTGCGATGAGGGCGATCAGCACGGTGAGCCCCATCAGATCAAGGCTGGAACGCATGATTCTTGGCGTCAGGTAAGCGTTTTCCACGTTCACATAGATGAGATAGAAGATGAAGACCCCGGCCATTTTGGTCCAGGAGTCGAGCGCGGCTACAGCGCCCACCAGGAGAATGGTGATGATCCCGCCGGCGATTGGCACGATGTTCATCAGGCCCATCAGGACGCCCAGCAGGAAGAAGTAGCGAACATGCAGGAAGCCGAAGGTGATCGTGCTGCAGACTCCCATGATCAGCATCAGCAACGCCTGGCCGAAGAGCCATTTGCTCATTCGGATCTCGGCTTTTTCCAGGGTCACGGCAAGCCGCAGCCGTTTATCCACGGCAATCAGAGACATGATCCAGGCATACGCCCTGTCGCCTTCCAGCATGAAATAGATGCAGAGCACAAAGGCGGTCAGGATGTCGAAGATGCGGCCAATCCACGAGGGGAATGAGGCAAACAGATATGTGGCGGTGGCGGAAAGCGCGCTCTCGGCCCTGTTCGCAACTTCATCGACGCCGAGTTTGTCCGCGAGCGGCAGGCGCTTGAGCTTGTCGACGATCATTGGGATGCGCCCCGGCAGGTCATTGGCGAACTGATGCAGATCGTGAATGACAGGCGGCAGCCCCAGGGTAAGAAATAGCGCGAGCAACAAGAATGCGATCGTGAGCAATGCCGCAATGGCCAGTCCGCGTGAGATGTGCCTTCCGCCGCGCAACTCGAACAACATAATTGCGTTGACGACGGGCGTAAACACGACTGCGAACAGAGCGCTGACGTAGATGAGCACCATTACGTCGCGCAGCCGCCACGCCAATGCCAGTGCAAGCAGCACTCCTATGGTGAACAGAATATGGCCCCGTACATTGCCGGGCTTTCTCTGTTCCCAGATGGGCGGCGAAGTCGTCAGGGGTGTCTCCTCGTGGGCCGTTGGTCGCTGCTCCGGATTCTACAGACTGGGATGCTCTATCGGCGGGTGGAAACCGGAGCATGGCTCAACTGAGACAGCACCTCTGTGACAGCCTCCTCCGCTCCGAGTGCGGATGTGTCCACGATGTGCCGCGCCAGCCTCCGATAGATCGGCTGCCGCTGAGCATAACGGGTTTCTGCTGCGGCAGGATCGGCAAAAACCGGCCGCGAGAGTGCGAGCAGTTGGTCTGGCTCCGCATCGGAGGGAACCTGTGTTGGGTCGAGGGCCTGCATCATGCACCGGTCGAACAGAATGGAGAAGGGCGCATCCAGAAAGATGACCGCAGTGCCTGGGGTCTGCTCCAGCAGGAGACGGTTGGTCAATACCTCCGGCGCACCGCCGCCCAATGCCAACACGATGTGATTGCGGCCCAGGGCCGAGGCGAGTGCCTGCGACTCCAGCTTGCGGAAGTGCGATTCGCCGTGCGCCGCAAAGATCGCGGGTACGGTTGCTCCTGCCCGGGCCTCGATCAACGCATCCAGGTCCAGGAACTCCCATCCGAGCCGCCGTGCCAACAGGCGCCCTATTGTCGATTTGCCGGCCCCCATGAACCCGGTAAGAACCAGTCGGCGATGACATAGAGGGAGGGCGGGCGGCTCAACACTCGCTATTTCCAGTGCGGATGGAGCAGAGGGGACGTTCATAGTTACTCCTTCAAGGGTACGACTGCTGCAGCACAGCAAAACGCCGAATACAAAATGCAAAAACCGCGACCATCAGGCCGCGGTTCGGTGGAAGTTGCGAATGCTCGATTTATCTCAGAGCTGCGCTAGTCCATCCGACCCGCTCCCTGCCGCCAAAAGCAGGGATAGGTAAACGAGCCGAACTGGACAAATCGCAGATGCATGCTTGAAAGAGATTACCGGCGGCGAACTGCGGTGGCAAGAATTTAAATGCTGCGTCGCCCACCGTTAGGCAGCGGGGGAGCGATCTCTTCCTCTTCGTCGTCGAGGCCGATGGCGCCAGTCTCTTCACGCAACTTATTCTGGATATTGGCCCATACCTGATCGCTAGGGTCTTCTACAGGCTCCAGCAGGCTGCGCGCGACGCCTGCGATGGTTTCAAGATCGTGCACCAGCGCGGCACAATCCGGGTGTGTTGCGAGAAACCTCTGCAGCCGAGGATCGTCGCTGACCTTACCGTCGCCACTGGCGAAGAGATCGGGCAGATGGCGTTCAAAGTCTTCAGGTTTCAGATTGTCGAAATCGATCTCGTCGAGCCCATTCATTTTGCCATCTCCGGGCCTGTCGTCTCCGCTGCCGCGGATTGATTTTCGCGGAGCAGTTCGCGGAGTCTCAGCCGGGCCTTATGCAACTGCGACTTGCTATTACCGGTGGAACAATCCAGCATTGCTGCGATTTCATTATGCTCGAAGCCTTCGACATCATGAAGCACAAAGACCATGCGGTAGCCCGGGGGTAACGAGGTAACGGCGCGCTCCAGGGCAACACGGTCCACGGAGCCGGCGAGGATCGGGTCCTGGCTGCCGAAATCACGCTTTGGCGCGTCTTCCTCGGAGGGATTGATGGTTTCTTCGAGCGAAACGAGGTTGAGGCCTTTTTTGCGCAGATGCATCAGAACGAGATTCACCGTCAGACGATGCAGCCATGTGGAGAATGCGGACTCTCCCCGGAAGCTGCCGAGCTTGCGGAAGAGATGCAGGAAGGCTTCCTGAGTCATGTCCTCGGCCTCTGAGACATTGCCGAGCATGCGCAGGCAAAGGGTATAGACCCGCCGCTTGTGCAGCGCATACAGCTTGGAAAACGCCTCGGGATCTCCGTTCTTCGCGGCTTCAATAGCTTCCGCTTCGCCTGCAATAGGGGGATTTCGCTTGAAGAGTCCTGGGCTCGGCTTTGCGGGAGGTGCCTGCGTCATCAACTGACCTTCGTGGTTCATGTTTATGTCTCGGCTCCTGTAGTGCAGGATGGGCCGGACTAGGGCTCTTCCAGCCTATCGCATACGCGGGATAGCTCTCAGTCGTTCTCTGTTCGAGTATTGCGAGGCCCCAAAGGTTGCTTGCAGCGGGATTCACACGACGATGGATGAGCAGGCAAGGTTCTGCCGAATCTGTGATGTACGTGCGTCTATGCGCCGATAAACCGGGCGTAGAGCGTGCGGGCGATAGTGATATCTGTAGTGCCCTGGATGATCGCCCGTCCGTCAGTAAATACAGTGACTGTGTGCGGTCCCCGGCGAAAACGGAGGACGAGGTCGTTGCACCGGAGCTCGGCCACCTCAGGATGGGCGGAAAGACGGGCGCGCATCGCAACGAAGTCGACCGGTCGATGGTGTTCGTGGATCTGTACGGAATCGCGTCCGCACAGAGTGATATGGGGGCGGTCCTCGCCGGACAGATGAGTGAATACGCGCTTCGCGCAGACCTGGCAGTCCTCGCGGGGCTGTCCCGTCGCAATCTCCGACCTGTCGAGGGCGCCGCCGCGCGCCAGGCCCCAAAGATCGAAGGAGACGAGGGTGCGGCGCATCAGCTGCGGTTGGCGGGTGAGGAGCTTCAGCGCCTCCGTCACCTGGATGGAGGCGGCCAGGTTGACGGCAGTGGAGAGAATGCCCGCGGTGTCGCAGGTCTCCACATTGCCCGATGGTGGTTTGGGAAAGATGCACGCAAGGCATGCGGTGGGTTCGAAGGCGGGCGCATGAGGCGGTAGAGAGGCCTCTGTGGAGCGCGGCAGAATGTTCATCGTCGTCGCGTAGGCGCCGATAGCGGCGGCATAAATCCAGGGCAGGCCGCGCTGTACTGCGTAATCATTAATCAGATAGCGCGTTTCGAAATTGTCGGTCGCGTCCAGGACGAGGTCGATCGACTGCGAGTCCGGATCTTTTGCTTCTAACTGATCGCTGTCACCCGTCGGCAGCAACGCAGCGATGTTTCCGGGAGAGAGGTCCGCGATTCTGGGATGCACCAGGACCGAGGAATTGAAACGCGCAATTTGCCTGCGAGCGGCCTCGGCCTTGGGCAAACTGTCCAGAGCATCGGCCTCGTCGAAGAGCATCTGTCGCTGCAGGTTGGATGGCTCTACAAAATCGCGATCGATGAGCGTGAGTCTGCCCACGCCGGCACGCGACAGCAGCGCGGCAGCAGCGGCTCCCAGAGCTCCGCAGCCCACAATCGCAACATGGGAGAGCATCAGGCGGCGCTGGCCTTCGGCGCCGATCCCTGCGAACAGAATCTGGCGCGAGTATCGCTCGCTGTCGCCGATCTTCGAGTCTGCTTCAGGTGAGGCTGACTCCCTCGGTACCACACATTCGTCTAAAGCCATCGCTCTCCGTAGTATAGGAAATTGCGGCGGCCAGTTGGCGCAGGTTGCGGCCGCAAGGCTCCTCGCATCCTACCTGCATATTAGGCTGCGGACGGAAATCAGGTGGAGTGCTGGGCAATTTTGCGGAGCGAGCGGACACTAAAGGGGGAAGGGGAGAATCGTTTGCGTGTTCTGCGGGATGAAGGTGCGGCTGCGACAAGGCAACTTCCGCGCATACCTGCGTGTTCTGCTGCTCGTCCCCGCCTGTGGCTAAGCGGTCTGCTCGCCGTGGCCCTAAGCGCCTTTGCAACTGGGAGTGCACGGGCACAGGCTCCCACAGGACCGGCCCAGGCGATTCCCGCGGCCCCGGTTCCGCAGCCGGCTCAATCGAATCCGCAATCTGCACCGGTCCAGCCTCCCATCGCTCCGGTCCCGGCCCAGGCGTCTGCGGCCGAGACCGAGCCGGCCCCGGGGGGCAACACGCCTGGACTGTCCGCGTGGAAGGGGCTGCACGTCTCCAAAATTGAATTCGAGGGCGTGACCTTTGACCCCAAGAATCCGCTGTTGGGAGAGCTGGCGCAGCAGGCGGATCAACCTCTCGATCCGGCCAAGGTGACGGCCAGCGTACGCCGTCTCTTTGCCAGCGGCATGTACCTCGATATCCGGGTGGATGGCGAGCGCTCCGGAGAATCGGTGACGCTGATTTATGTAGGTACACCTCGCTACTTTGTCGGCAAAGTGACCATTGATGGAGTCAAGAGTGAACGCCTATCGGCGCTGCTTGAGTACGCTACCAAACTGGACCCGGGCACCGCCTTTTCCGATTCGGCCCTTGAAGCTGGAACGGAAGGTGTGAAGCAGTCGCTTGCGGATAACGGATACTTCGCTCCCAAGGTGACAGCCAAAAGCACGATCGATGCGCCAAACCGGCAAGTAAACGTGACCTATACGGTTGATACGGGGCCACAGGCCCGCATCGGCAACGTGACCCTTGATGGGAATGATCCGGGTTTTACTCCCGAGGAGTTCCGCAGCAAAGCCAAGCTCAAGCGGGGGAAAAAGGTCAATCGCGACACGATCAGCAATGCCCTGGCAAGGCTCCGTTCGCAATATCAGAAGCGTGATCGATTGGAGGCCACGGCATCCCTGCGCAAGCAGACCTACGATCCATCGCGCAAGCAAGTGGATTATGAATTCAACGCCAGTGAAGGTCCGATCGTTAAGGTGTCCGTGGAAGGCGCGAAGCTATCGGAAAGCCGGCTGAAGCTGCTTGTGCCCATCTATCAGGAGGGCACGATCGATAATGACCTGCTGAATGAGGGCACCTTCAACATTCAGGACTATCTCTTCCGCATGGGATACTTTGATGCCAAAGTTACGGTCAACGTGACAGGGGCAGGCACCCCTTCGGAAAGCGTGATCTTCAGTGTGGACAAGGGCACTAAACGTAAAGTCGGTTCGGTCACAATCACGGGCAACAAATATTTCGACACCGACCTGCTGAAGGAACGCATGCAGGTGCAGAAGGCCGATCTCTATATGAGGAACGGCCGTTACTCGCCGGCGCTTATGAAGGCAGACGTCAGCTCCATCCTCTCGCTCTACAGGGCGAACGGCTTTAATCAGGCATCAATCTCCACGGCCACGAAAGACGTAGACACGTCCGCCTCCGGCAAGAAGTTGAAGGTCCCCCAGATTGACGTATCAGTCAAAGTGGACGAAGGGCCGCAGCAGAAGTTCGGCACGGTATCGCTGACCGGCGCTGACGACAGCCGGGTGAAAGACCTGCAGGGATTGATGAATGCCCAGTCCGGCCAGCCCTACTCGCTGATCACGTTGTCCGGCGACCGCGATACCATCCTGAATTACTACCTGAGTCATGGCTTCTCCCAGGCGCGAGTTGAGGTCAAACAGCACCAGGAAGAGAAGGACCCCTCCAGAATGGATGTGACCCTGGCCGTTACCGAAGGCGAGCAGGTGTTTGTAGACCGTGTGCTGCTCTCAGGCATCGTTCACACCAAGCCCAGGATCGTGCAGGACCAGGTGAAGGTGCACGCAGGCGATCCGCTCGACCAGAGTGCGCTGCTGGACACACAGCGTAATCTTTACGGGCTTGCGCTCTTCAACGAGGTCAACACGGCGGTGCAGGATCCTGACGGCGACGATCCACACAAGAATGTGTTGATTCAGCTATCTGAGGCGCGGCGTTGGGACGTGACCTACGGTTTTGGCTTCGAGGCGGAGACCGGGACCCCGCATCAGGGAACGATCAACCCTGCGTCCGCCATCCTGCTGGGCTTGCCGCCGGATGCCAGCTATCAACAGAACGGGCATACCGGCGTCAGTCCGCGCGTTTCTTTGGATGTAGGCCGGATCAATCTGAGGGGCACGGACGAATCGCTCACACTGCACACGACCTATGGCCTGCTGGAAGAGGTGGCCACACTCACCTTTCAGAATCCGCATCTGCGTGGCAGGCAGAACCTCTCCAACAGTATCTCGGGCGGCTATTCGAACGTTCAAAATATCACAACGTTTCAGGCCTCTACGCTGCAGGGGGACTTTCGGATTTCGCAGAAGGTCCGTGCCACCGACACTCTTATCTATAACTTTGTCTACCGCCGCGTGGCAGTGAATCCGGCCACTCTGCAGGTTTCAGCGAACCTCATCCCGCAGCTGTCTCAGCCGGTCCGCGTGGGCGGCCCCGGCATCACATGGTTCCACGACACGCGCGATCCAGGCCCGCTGGACGCGACGCGCGGCTCCTACACCTCAGTGCAGGAGTTTTTCGCCAGCTCACGCTTCGGCTCGGAGGCAAATTTCAATCGGGTCGACGTTACCAACTCCAGCTACTACACGTGGGGCAAGCACAAGTACACGCTGGCGCGGAGCACCCGGCTGGGATTTGAAACGGTCTTTGGAGCCAACCCGAATGTCGGCAGTAAAAGCTGCGTAGGAATTCTGCTGGACAGCAACGCGAGCTGCAATGCCGTCCCGCTGCCGGAGCGGCTCTATGCGGGGGGCGCCACATCGCACCGCGGCTTCGGGATCAACGATGCCGGCCCCCGCGATCTGCAGACCGGCTATCCGGTTGGCGGGAATGGCGTCTTCGTCAACAGCACTGAGCTGCGTCTGCCGCCGTTTATGCTGCCGTGGGTTGGCAATAACCTGAGTTTCGTGCTGTTCCACGATATGGGGAATGTCTTCGCCCGCGTGTCGGACGTCTTTCCCAGCTTTACCCGCCTGCATCAGCCTGACCAGCAGACCTGCTCCGATCTGGGCAGCGTCGGGTTCCCATTTGGAAATTGCAACTTCAATTACTTCTCTCATGCAGTCGGAGTCGGACTTCGCTATAAGACCCCGGTGGGACCCATCCGTCTGGACTTCAGCTATAACCTCAATCCGCCGGTCTATCCGGTCATCTACGACTTCAACGGCGCGCCCCCGTATGAGGGGCAGTCACCGCATTTCAACTTCTTCTTCAGCATCGGTCAGGCGTTCTAGCGATGGTCGCTAAGTGGAATAGTCCGGAGAGAGCAGCATCGTTGATGTGGCGCTTCTGCGCCATTTTGACGGCTGCGGGAACGATGCTTGTTCCGGCTTTATCCGCTCAACAGCCGCCCGCCGAGACGCCTGCATCTGGAACGCCATCAGACAATTCTAGTGAGGCCGCAGGCTCCGGGCGCGTGACCCTTGACCGCGTGGTCGCAGTCGTCAACGGGGAGTTGATTCTTGAAAGCGATGTTGACGCAGAACAGCGATTTGCGGCCTTTCAGCCTTTTAGCGAGCCGCAGCCCATCACGCAGGACCGGCTCCTTGAACGATTGATCGATCGCACGCTCATTCTGCAGCAGATGAAACTGCAGCCTCCAAGCCCGATCACCGATGAAGAGGTGAATGCGCAGCTCAACACTCTCCGTAAGGCGATACCCCAATGCGCGGAGTATCACTGCGAGACGGACGAGGGCTGGAACAAATTCATCCAGGCGCACGGCTTCACACTCGAACAGGTACGTGAGCGGTGGCGCCAGCGAATGCAGGTGCTCGCATATATTGAAGACCGGTTTCGCATGGGCGTGACCATTACCCAGGCAGAGATCGATACCTACTACCAGAAGACGATGTTGCCGGTTTATGCCAGGCGGCATCTTACGCCTCCTGCGGAGTCTGTCATCGCGGATCGAGTCCGCGAAATCCTGCTTCAACAGCAGGTAGATAAGCTGCTGGAGGATTGGCTTGCGGCTCTGAGGGCGCAGGGAGGCGTGGTCGTGATGAAGCCGATGGAGGAGAAGCCGTGAGTACCGACGAGCTTCAGCCCGCCTCTTCGCGCGCCGGCATGGCCTGGGTTGCGCGTATCGTCGCATGGATCGCCGGTGGGTTCGGCGCACTGCTGATTCTGCTGATCGCCGGGATTGCATGGTATTCCACTACTGCCGATTTCCAGACCCGCATCTCACGACAGATTGTCGCCACACTGGAAGATTCGACCGGCGGCCGGGTTGAGATTGCCGGTGTCCATTTCAGCCTCTGGCATCTCGCGCTGGAGGTGGATGGGCTGGTGATCCATGGCCTTGAAGGGCCGGGCGAGGCGCCGTATTTTTCGGCCGACAAAATCGATGTCCGTATCCGCATCACCAGCTTTTTTGCCCATGCTGCGCATGTGGGACTGGCGTCTCACATTGGGCTGAACCTGCTGCGCGTAGAGCATCCGCAGATCCACCTCATTGTGGATAAAGACGGCCATACGAATCAGCCTGTGCCGCGGCATCCCCAGACAAGCAGTGAGCCGATTCAGGACACGCTGCTCGATCTGCAAGCGACGGAGGCGGATCTCGTTCAGGGCGTCTTTCTCTTCAACGACCGGCCCGTTCCGTTCGATCTGGCTGCGCGCGATGTAAACGCCCAGGTCAAGTATGTGAGCTCAAGCGACCGGTACAGCGTTGCGCTCGACCTTGCCGACCTGCGGACAAAGATACGCAAGATGCCCGAGGCCCAGTCCAGGCTGCACCTTGAAGGTGAGCTGGGCCGCGATATGGTGCAGCTGACGAAGCTCGACTTTCAATCGGGGACTGCCTCAGTCCTGCACGCCAGCGCTACGCTGACTCACTTTGCGCATCCAGAGTGGAAGGCTAAAGCGAGCGGCACTCTGGAACTGAAACAGGTATCGACGCTCACTTCGTTTGAAGGCCTTACAGGCGGTTCAGTGGATCTGGACCTCAACGGCCACAGTTGCGACGTGACTCCTGCAGTCGCGCAGACACACCATCACTTCTGGCAGCGCAAGCGGCCTCCATTGCCAGCGAATCCGGCCGCGGCCAAGTTGCCCCCCAGCCCCGAATGTTCAGAGGGGTATCTGGTTGTAGGCAGCGCCAAGGTGCACAAGGCGGGCTTCTCCAATGAATATGTACGGCTTCACGATGTAGACGGCGGCTCGCAGCTTCACATCACGCCTACGGAACTATTGTTGACCGCATTGACCGGATATCTTCCAGGCGGCGGCAGTGCGGCGGGCGAACTTCGCATCGAAGATTGGCTGGGCGAGGCGCCTGCAAAGGGCCCCTCGAAGTCGCCTACCGCAGCAGCTGCAGTATCCACTGCAAACAAGACCGCGGCTACGCTGAACGCCAAGCCCATCGTGACTAGTTCTGCGCCGCCTATCGCCGCACATGCGTACCTTTCTGCCACGGTGAATGCAATCCCTCTGCGCACCATTATGGAGATCACAGAGCCAAACAGCTACGGCGATCTCGGTTTCGACACTGCGGTCACGGGCCCGGTAAAGATGGAGTGGGGAGGCCCGGCAACCGATATAGCAGACACGGTGATCGTGGATGGAAACCTGAAGTTCCGGCCGACCGGAGTGCGCCGCCGCGGCGCTTTGAATAACGTGCCGATGAGCGGTGAGGCTGTGGCGCACTACGACGGCAGGCGCGAGGTCGTGAACATCCAGCACGTGATCCTGCTGACGCCAGAGTCTTCCACGGAGGCCTCGGGAGTGCTCGGCGTGAATCAGGGCGACCCGCTGACCAATCTGAAAGTAGACATGACGGTCCGCGACCTTGGGGAGTTTGACCAGTTGCTCCAGACCCTGGGCCTCTCGGCCAACGGCAAGAAGGGCACCGCCGCGGTCCCCGTGGTTCTGCACGGCGGGGTCGTCTTTCACGGCACCGCCGCCGGCCGCGCCTCGGACCTCGATTTGAAGGGGCACCTGGAAGGGACCAATCTCGAGGTGAAGCTGGACTCGTACCTCGACACACTGATCGACTCCGTAGTTGCCAACGCCGAGTTCTCCTACGATTCGGGCCTCGCCATAGCAAGCTCCACAATCAAGCGCGGGAACGCAGTGCTGAACGTTACCGGCTCCGTTGTTCCCCGCAAAATCGCTGAGCATCGCGGTACGGCGAACTATGATTGGGACGAGGGAACCTCAGTCCAGGCAAACGTAAAGCTGGCCAACGCCAGCGTTGCCGACGTGCTGGAGATGGCCGGCCAGCAGCAGCGCATTCCCGCCACAGGCACCATTGACCTTACGGCGACGATGCGCGGCACCTTAGCCGATCCGGACGTGCAAGGCCACATCGCGCTGGCCAAGGGCGCTATTTATGGCGAACCGTATGACTCACTCACTGCCAACGTAGCCATGAAGGGCAAGGACCTCGAAGCAACACAGGCTGTCCTCTCGCTGCATGGTGTGCAGGTACACGCCAATGGCGGATACGATCTCGGATCCAAACACCTGCACGGCCATATCGAAGGCAACAATCTCCAGCTCGCGAAGTTTCAGACTTTTTCCAGGGCGCGTCCTGACATGAGCGGGATACTGACGTTCAATGCCGATGCTGACGGCACAATCGAACGGCCGGGATTGAAGGCGCAGGCAAAGCTCGTCAAAGTTACCGCTGGCGGAAAGCTGCTGGGAGATATCTCGGCCGACCTGCACAGCCAGGATGATCTGCTGTATTACACAGCGCAGTCGACGCTGATCGGCGCGAAGATTGACGCCTCCGGCCAGACGCAGCTGACCGGCGGCTATCAGACGCAGGCGAAGCTCACACTCAGCGGCTTCGATGCAGGCGTTGCTGTGGCGCTTTTCTCCTCCAGCGATATTCAGGCCAAGTCTTCGATCGGCGGAACCTTAAGCGTTCATGGGCCGCTTGCTGCGCCCAGGCAGCTCAGCGGCACGGCGGATCTCAACAACTTCGACGTCAAGCTTCAGGGGATCGAGCTGACGAGTTCCGGCCCTGTGCGGGTGAGCCTGAATAATGGCATCGCTTCACTGGATCAGGTGCACATTACCGGCCAGGATACGGACCTCACCATCGGCGGTACGGTACAGGCCTTTGGTGCAACCGACCCGAACGGCGGCCAGCTCAATCTCAATTCCAAAGGAAGCGTCAGTGTAACGCTGGCCCATACCTTCGATTCCGATATCCTCTCGAGCGGAAAGGTCGAGTTCAGCGTTGCGGCCGGCGGCCGGGTGAGAAAGCCGGCCTTCACAGGCCGCGTCCAGTTCGATAACGTCAACCTCGCCATGGAGGGGATACCCAACGGGCTCAGCGCCCTCAACGGCACGCTGGTGTTCAGCCAGGACCGCCTGCAGGTAGAGAGTCTCTCTGCAACGACCGGCGGCGGCAAGTTGAAGCTTGGCGGCTTCCTGACCTATCGCAACGGCATCTACGCGGACCTGACAGCTACAGGCGACAACAACCGGGTCCGGCTCTACGGACTCAGCGCCACGGCAAATACCAACCTTCGCCTGCAGGGCGGCCTGGAAAACATGCTGTTGAGCGGCACGGTGCTCATCACCCGGTTCGGCGTCGGGCCCGACGTGGACTTCGCCGCGTTCTCCAATGTTGGACAGGTCAGCGCGCCGCCGGACCCCAACTCACCGTCGGACAAGATCCGTCTGGACGTGCGCATTACCAGCTCTCCGCAACTTGACTTCCAGAACTCCTATGCCAAGCTCGCGGGGACTGTCGATCTCAGGGTTGCGGGCAGCGTGGCCGAGCCTTCACTGCTTGGCCGCATCCAGATCACAGAGGGCAGCGCGACCTTTGCCGGCACCAAATATGAGTTGCAGCGCGGTGACATATATTTCACCAATCCTGTCCGTATTGACCCGGTCATCGACATCGACGCCACTGCACGTGTCGAGACCTACGACATCACCATAGGCCTGCAAGGGACGATGAGCCACCTCAAGCCTACCTATCGCTCTGAGCCACCGCTGAGCGAGGCCGACATCTTCGCATTGCTTGCCCTCGGTCGCACGCAGGAGGAGGCGCAGCTCTACCAGGAGCAGGAGGTGCAGCAGGGGGCCGATCCCACCACCAGCGCTTTGCTTGGCGGTGCGCTCAACGCGACTGTCAGCAGCCGAATCGGCAAGCTCTTCGGAGGCGGCACCGTCAAGATCGATCCGGCCTTTGTGGGAACTCTGGGCAACTCTACGGCCCGCATCACGGTGCAGAAGCAGATCACGCGGCAGCTGATCGCAACCTACGCTACGAACGTCAACTCCACGGCGGAGCCGTTGTTGCAGGGTGAGTACGACCTTACTCCGAATGTCTCGCTGGTGGTCGCGCGCGATGAGTCGGGCGTCTTCAGCGTGGTCTACAAGATCCGCCGCCGTTACCGCTAACTATTCTCGTGCTGCATCGTCATCCTGCGAGGGAGGCGCCTGCGGACTGCGGCTTTTTGTTCCGAAATGGTTATTTTCGGGAAACGGCGGGCCAAATTGCCGCGTCAAACCGTGTGGTGTCGGGTCTATATACATAGCGGTTACCCGGATGGAAAATCTGTCCGTTTCAACCGCAGAAGGGACTCAAAAAAATGAGAACGAAAGGATATTTGAAGCAACTGGGAGTGGTGGCTTTCGGGCTGGCCATTCCTTTCTTGACTGCCAGGGCCCATGCGCAGACACACGACGATGCCCGCATTGAGGCGGACGTTCACCATGCATTGGATAGCAAGAAGTATTCCGGGATCACGCTTGCCGTTCATGGCGGCAATGTCATCCTGCAGGGATCGGTGGAGAATTATGCGGATAAGCAGCAGGCTGACAATCGGGTGCATCACGTAAAAGGCGTGCTTGGCGTCGACAATGAAATCCGAGTTGCTGGTCCGCCCGTGGAAGACTCCACATTGCGTGACAAGCTGGCCAAGAAGCTGGCGTATGACCGGGTCGGTTACGGCACTACGGCGTTCAATGCCATCAATATCGGCGTGCAGAATGGCGTCGTGACGCTCAGCGGGACGGTCTATGGCCCGGTCGATCATGATTCGGCAATAAGCCTCGTCGCGAATACGTCAGGCGTGAAAGACGTGGTGGACAACCTGAAGGTCGCTCCACTTTCGCCCATGGACGATCAGTTGCGCATACGCCTTGCAAATGCGATCTATGGCGCTCCTGAGCTGCAAAAATATGCGATGGATCCTGCAAAGCCGATTCGCATTACTGTGGTCAATGGCAACGTCACTTTGTCGGGAGTGGTCGACAGCAAGATGGATCACGACGTTGCAGGCATCAAGGCGAACAGCGTCCCTGGAGTCTTCAAAGTCACCAATGATCTTCAGGTGGCTGGGAAGCAAACCGGAAGATAGCTGCCTCTCGAAGAGATGGTCAGACGGCCGCCCACAAGCGGCCGTTGCCATTTAAAATGGAACAATGTCCAATCTGTGGAAGAGCACTACGCTCACGCTCGAGATGATCAAGTGGGAGCACTCCATCTTTGCGCTCCCGTTTGCTCTCACCGGCGCTGTGCTCGCGGCCAATGGCTGGCCCCGGGCCCATGTTCTGCTTTGGATCATTGTCTGCATGATCTCCGCCCGCTCCTCGGCGATGGCCTTCAACCGGCTCGCCGATGCTACGCTTGACGCCGCCAATCCTCGTACGGCCAGGCGCGCCCTGCCGGCAGGTCTTCTCTCCACGGGATTCGTCGCCGGCTTTGTCGTCATTTCGGCTGCGATCTTTCTTCTCGGCGCTGCGATGCTGAACCGCCTCACGCTTCTGCTCTCGCTGCCTACTCTTGCCGTGCTGCTGGTCTACAGCTATATGAAGCGGGTCACCCGCTGGTCCCATCTTGTGCTTGGACTGGCGCTGGGAATCGCTCCCTCGGCCGCATGGATTGCTGTACGCGGATCGCTCGATCCCCGCATCGCCGTTCTCTCGCTGGCGGTCCTGCTCTGGGTCGGCGGCTTCGACGTTCTTTACGCATGCCAGGACTTCGAGCACGATCAGAAGGTAGGCTTGAACAGCGTCCCGCAGGCATTTGGCGTTGATGCAGCATTCTGGCTGGCGCGCCTGATGCATCTGGGAATGTTATGCCTGCTGCTTTGGCTGGTGAGGCTTTTTTCGCTGGGGCCCGTGGCAATTGCGGGTGTGGCGGTAGTCGCCGCGCTGCTTCTGTACGAACACCTCATTGTCTCGCCCCGCGATCTGAGACGCATGAATGCAGCTTTCTTTACGATGAACGGAATTATCTCCGTCACTTTTTTTTGTTTCTTCGCGGCGGCCGTATTTCGGCACAAATAAATGAGGGCTGCATCAGCAGCCCCCGGAACTTCTCATCAGTTAAGAATTATGCCGAACGCCTGCGTTTGTAGGCCTCGTCTTCAGCCTTCTCGCTCACAGCGTCCTTGGCATTCTGCGCGGTGGAAGTGATCTTTTCGCGGATGTCGTGTTTATGTTCCTCTGCCCGCGCGTGGGCGTCGTCCGAGATAGTTTGGGCCGCATCTTTCGTGTTGCCCCATGCTTCTTTTGCCGCACCCTTGACCTGATCCGCAGTGCCTGAGTTCGCCATTCGGTCGTCACCCACAGTCTCACCGATCGACTGTTTTGCCTTGCCCTTCAACTGATCAAATTTGCCTTCCATCGTGTCACGGTTCATGGCCCAACTCCTTTGTGTCAATGCTGCTTTGCCGTTTGCAGAATGCTCGGATTGCGATGGGGACTGAACGGTACGCCGTCAGACCGCTCGTCGCCCGGAAAGCAGGTTAAAGATCAGAACAATTACGGCCAGCACGAGCAGGAGATGGATCCAGCCGCCCAGGGTGTAGCTGCTGACCATGCCCACAAGCCACAGTACGAACAAAATGATGGTGATCGTCCACAACATATCAGTAATCCTCTCCTTCAATTTCCCCGGCGACTGTTCTCACAGTCATTTCCTCGGGTGCGAGCCGCCATGTGGTAAGTTGCGTGTTATTAAGGCCAGGTTGCCAATCAAGCGTTCGAATAGGATTTAGGATTGGTTGCCTTCCATTGAGGTGTTTCCTTTGAAAATTGCTATCCAGGGCGAGCTCGGATCCAACAGCCACATGGCCGCGCTCGCGATGTTGAAGGACCTTGCCGCCTCCGGCATTGAGATCCTTCCCTGCGCTGTCTCCGCGGAGGTGTTCGAGCGCGTCATTACCGGCGGCGCCGACGCGGCCGTGCTCCCCATCGAAAACAGCCTGCATGGCTCAGTCGCCGAACACTATGACCTGCTTCTCTCCCGGCCCATCCGCATCGCCCGGGAGAGCCTCCTCCGCATCCGGCATAACCTTATCGCGCGGCCGGGCGTGGCTCCGGAGGACATCAAGCGTGTCCTCTCCCACCCCGTCGCCCTTTCCCAGTGCCGCCACTGGCTTGCAGCCCGTCCCTGGCTGGAGGTTGTCAACTTCTATGACACGGCCGGCAGCGTGAAGCACGTCATGACGGAACAGCTGGACGACACGGCCGGTATAGCGCCCGAACTGGCTGCACGTCAGTACGGCGCCGAGGTGCTGGAAGCGGGCATCGAGGACCATGCCGAGAACTTCACCCGCTTCCATCTCCTTCTGCGCGATCCGCCCCTGCCCGGAGCCCGGCCATGGCCCGCCCCGGTCATCGACCCAGCCGCCAACAAGGCCAGCCTGGCTTTCTCAGTCGAGCATCGGCCCGGCGCACTGGTTCGCGCGCTGGAGGAGTTCGCCCAGGCCGGTGTCAACCTCACCAAGATTGAGTCCCGGCCTGTCCCCGGAAGTCCCTGGGAGTATGTTTTCTTCGTTGATCTTCGCTTCGACTCGGCAGCCCAGATCGATACCGCGCTCGTCCAACTGGCAAGACACTGCCATATGCTCAAAGAGCTGGGCCGTTATGTCGCCGCCTGAGGCTCCGTAAGTAATTGGAATAATGGGAGTAAATACGAGCGCCAGCGAGAATGATTCAAGCCCCGGCAGGCGGTGCCGATGACAAAGGCAGGGAAGCTAAGAGACAGCATCCAATCGTTCACGGGACACGTTCCAGATGCGGGTTGCGACTTTGAGGTTGGCTCCAGCATCCAATGAAGGAAATCTGATATAAGGACACTCAAGATTCCCATGGCGGGCGACTTCGTAAGCGTAATCAAACCGAATTCCGACGAACCGGACGAAGGCAAGGGCGGGGGGCGCCCTCTTCCAGTTCTGCCGGTACGTGACACCGTTCTGTTCCCTCATGCGGTGCTGCCTCTCACTGTCGGGCGGGAGAGCTCTATTCAGCTCATCCAGTCCCTTGGTGAGGAGAAAACCATCCTCGTCGTCGCCCAGCGCGACGCACGCCAGGACTCCCCGCAGGCTGCGGACCTGCACCATATCGGCACCCGCGCGACCGTTCACAAGGTCGTCAAGATGCCCAATCAGAGCCTCTTCGTCTTCACCGAGGGCAATGAGCGCGTGCGCCTGGGCGAATTCACCCAGGTCGCGCCCTTCATGACAGCCGACAGTGAGACGATCGATGAGGTCGAGCCGGAGAGTACGCCGGAGCTGGAGGCCCTGCAGCGCAATGTGGTCAGCCAGTTCCAGCAGATCGTCAGTTCGTCGCCGACGCTCTCCGATGATCTGCAGACCATCGCCATTAACATCGAGGAACCCGGCCGGCTGGCGGACTTTATCGCCTCGTCGCTGCCATTCCTTACCACCAGCGACAAGCAGGAGCTGCTCGAGACGCCGGACATCAACGCGCGGCTGGAGCGGATCAACAAGCACCTGGCCAAGGAGCTCGAGGTCCAGCAGCTGCGCAACAAGATCCAGAGCGAGGTGCAGGACTCGGTGCAGTCCTCCCAGCGCGACTACTACCTGCGCGAGCAGTTGAAGGCCATCCAGAAAGAGCTGGGCGACCTCGATGACACGCAGAAGGACATTGCAGAGCTGAAGGAGAAGATCGAAGCCGCGGGCATGCCGGAGGAGGTCAAGAAGGACGCGCTCAAGGAGCTCGCCCGTCTCGGCCGCATGAATGCAATGGCCGCTGACTACTCGCTCACGCGGAACTACATCGAGTGGCTGGCAGTGCTGCCGTGGTCGAAGTCCTCGGCCGGCGAGGTGGACATCCTGAAGGCAAAGGAGATCCTCGATGCGGACCACTACGGCCTCAAGAAGGTGAAGGACCGCATCCTGGACTACCTCTCCGTGCGCCGGCTGAAGCCGGACATGAAGGGACCGATCCTCTGCTTTGTCGGGCCTCCGGGCGTCGGTAAGACGTCGCTGGGCCGCAGTGTGGCCAAGGCGCTGGGGCGCAAGTTCTCGCGCATCTCACTCGGCGGCATGCACGACGAGGCGGAGCTGCGGGGACATCGCCGCACCTACATCGGCGCTCTGCCCGGCCAGATCGTCCAGAACCTGAAGCGGGTCGAAACCAACGATCCGGTCTTCATGCTGGACGAGATCGATAAGCTGGGCCGCGACTTCCGCGGCGACCCGGCGAGCGCACTGCTGGAGGTGCTGGATCCGGAGCAGAACAACACGTTCCGCGACAACTATCTGGACCAGCCGTTCGATCTGTCCAAGGTGCTCTTCATCTGCACGGCCAACCAGCTTGATCCTGTGCCGGCTCCGCTGCTGGACCGCATGGAGATCATCGAGCTGACCGGCTACACCGAGGAGGAGAAGGTCGCCATCGCGGAGAAGTACCTCATCCCGCGACAGGAGAAGGAGAACGGCATTGACCCGGCGCTGGTGGACTTTCCCACAGACGCTGTGGCCCAGGTGGCCCGGCACTACACGCGTGAGGCAGGCGTACGCAAGCTGGAGCAGCAGATAGGCACCATCTTCCGGAAGATTGCGCGGCGCGTGGCCGAAGGGCAGACGGAGAAGGTCACGATCACGAACGACATAATCCGGGAGTTCCTCGGAGGGATCAAAGTCCGCGTGGATACAGAGATCGCCGAGCGCACCAAGCGGGCCGGAGTCGCTGTGGGGCTTGCGTGGACGCCGGTCGGAGGCGATGTGCTGTTCGTCGAGGCCAGCCGCATGAAGGGCAAGGGTAGCTTCAATATCACCGGCCAGATCGGCGATGTGATGAAGGAGTCCATGCAGGCGGCGCTTACCTGGGTACGGTCTAACGCCAGGAAGCTGGACCTGGACGAGGACCTTCTGAAGGACTCCGATCTGCACATCCATGTGCCGGCCGGCGCGATCCCGAAAGACGGGCCGAGCGCAGGCGTCACGATGGCGACTGCGATCGTCAGCCTGCTCACGGACACTCCGGTGCGGCCGCTGCTGGCCATGACCGGCGAGATCACGCTGAGCGGGAACGTCCTGCCGGTCGGTGGCATCAAGGAGAAGTTCCTGGCCGCCAAACGTGCGGGGGTGCGTGATGTGATCCTGCCGGTCGACTGCAGGCAGCAGGTGGAAGAAGATCTGACTGCGGATCAGATCGAGGGCGTCACCATCCACTATGCCAGCCGTATCGAGGAGGTGCTCGCCATCGCCCTGCCGCGAACGACCGGCGAGGCGGTCCAGGACGAGGTGATCCGCGAAGAGGTGCTGAGCGCGGCGAGTTAAGTCCTGCGCGGACGGCGAGTCGCTCGCTCCGCTCGCAAGAACCGAAGAGGCCTGCCGCGGCGGGCCTCTTTCTTTTGCATGGAACAGGTTGGTGGTTCGGTATGCTGGGAACGCGATGCGGGTAAGAGTTCTGTATTTCGGTGTGCTGAAGGAGCGCTTTGGAGCGGCGGAGGAGCCTGTCGAGCTTCCGGAAGGCTCTACGGTGGGGGAGCTGGTAAGAGTTTTGCGCGGGCGCTCGTCTAATGCAGCGATGAGCACTGAGGCCAATGTCTGGTCTAGCCTTGCGGTGGCGGTGGATCGAGAGTACTCGGCGCCGGACACCGTGCTGCGGGATGACAGTGAGGTTGCGCTGCTGCCTCCGGTCAGCGGCGGGTTGGACGGCGAGAGGCTCACTTCGCTCGCAGTGGCGGATCGAAGTAGAGGAGCGCGAGCGATGCCCGCGACGGAGATCGCGGGATGAGCGCACGACAGATTGCGATTGTGGACACGCCGATCGACACCCAGGGAATCGTGCAGGCGATCAAGGCGGGGAGCGACGGTGCGGTCTGCGTCTTCGACGGCATTGTGCGCGACAACACCCGCGGGCGCAGAACGCTGTATCTCGACTATGAGGCCTATCGCGAGATGGCTCTGGCCCAGATGGAAAAGCTGGCCGAGGAGGCGGTGACGAAGTTCGGCGTTCGCGAGGTGGCCATCGTGCATCGGCTGGGCCGGCTCGAGATCGGCGAGACGAGCGTGCTGATCGTTGTGGCCTCGGCGCATCGTGCGGCGGCGTTTGAGGCGTGCCGCTGGCTGATCGACACGCTCAAGAAGACGGTGCCGATCTGGAAGCGCGAGACGTTCGCGGACGGCGCGGTGTGGGCCGATGGCGAGCCGTTCCCGGCGGAGATCGGGCTGGCGGCTCAGGACGAGGGTCGATGAGGCGGATTCATCAGCTTCATGTCGGTAGCCGGAATGCATGGGAGAGCCCTCAGGGGCTAAAGCCCCCTTCTTTTCAGAACACCGGATACGGCACGGCTAAAGCCGTGCCCTTAAGCAAGACAGCATCGTGTATAGGCGTGTCTTCGACAAAGCGGCTTGTGCCGCGCCGATCTGTCTTTTCTGCGCCAATGCTGGTTATAGCGATGATGTTGTCTCCGTTCTTCGTCGCTGCCGCTGCGCGTGCGCAGGTGACGGACAGCGACGCACCGCCGGTGCTGCCGACTACAGCGCCGAAGGGGCAGGATGCGAAGTCCGCCGGCGCGCAGCAGCAGAAGCCTGCGCCGATTGAACGGCGGGCGTCGAAGCCGGGCGTCGGCTCGCTCGATCCGACTGCGGGTCCGATCGGCGAGAAGCAGGAGGGCGGGCAGAGCAGTGAGCAGCCGGTGAGTCACGGGCCAGTGGACACGATCCGGGTGCGGTCGCGGCTGGTGAACGTGGCACTGAATGTTGTCGATGCGCAGGGCTCGCCGGTGGGCGGGTTTGAGCAGAAGGACTTCCGGCTCTTCGAGGACGGGCAGGAGCAGAAGATTGCGGTCTTTGAGCGCGAGGCGACCAGTCCGCTTTCGATTGTGCTGGCGATTGACTCAAGCGAGACGACGATGACCAGCGACCGGCTGGAGCGCGAGGCGGCGAAGCATTTTGTGCGCGCGATCCTGCGGCCGCAGGATGAGCTGGACCTGATGGATTTCGCGGACACGGTGCGCGAGGTCGTGCCGTTTACCAACCAGGTGAAGCGGATCGAACAGGGGCTCGGCAATCTCGAGCAGGGTGACGAGACGGCGCTTTACAACGCGGTGTATCTGGCGAGCGACCGGCTGGCCTCGACCTCGCAGGCCGCGGGACGAAGGCGGGTGCTGGTCGTGATCTCGGACGGCGGCAACCAACTGGAGCACAGCGTTCCGTATGAGGAGGCAATTGCGGAGGCGCAGCGTGCGGACGCGATCATCTACACGATCATCATCGTGCCGATCTCGTCGGACGCGGGGCGGAACACAGGCGGCGAGCACGCGATGATCCAGATGAGCGAGGACACGGGTGGGAAGTACTACTACGTTCAGGACCCGCGAGACCTGGAGCCGGCGTTTCAGCATGTTTCGGAGGACCTGCGCACGCAGTATCTGCTGGGCTACTACGCGCCGCAGCGGCCGGATGACACGAGCTTTCGGCGGATCAAGGTGACGCTGGCCGATGGCGCGGGACGCGAGGGCTACCAGCTGCGCTATCGGACGGGGTATTTTCCGGAGACGCGGTAGATTTTTTTAAATATTTAAGATTCCCAGATTGTGCGGGTTGCGGCTTAAGCGGCCATGCAGAATATTGGCATGGTTGAACTTGCGCACAAAATATAGATTCCGCGACGTTTGTGCGGTGTTTTACGGCTTTTCGAGCTCTTGGTTGCGAGCTATGAGCCGTCATTTTCCTCGCGCTCCACGATCTCCTGGCCCTCCACGATGGTGGTGCAGGGGGCGAGGGCCGATTGAGCGGCGAGCCGGGAGGTTTCCTCTGCGTCTTCGGCGCGGGAGTCGCGGAGGGCGGGTTGATTGATGCAGGCGATCTTGAGGGTGTAGAGGAGGAGGCGGGCGCGCTTGAAGTGGATCTGTCCGGTGGCGATGGCCTGGAAGAGCATGGAGGTGGCGAGCTGGATGGCTTCAGGATCTTCGAGCGGCGGGAAGTGGATCTGGTTCTGGCGTGGATAGGAGCGGGCGATAGCGCGGAAGTCTTCGCCCTCGGGCCCGGCGAGCGCGGCCTCCTGCCAGTAGGAGGTCATGGCCTCCACGACGGGAGGAGTGCAGTGGGCACGGCGCAGCCGCTGGTGAAAGTAGCAGAAGCGGCCACTCCTGAGAGCAGGCGACTTGCAGCGGCGGCCGTTGGTCTTGGTGTGGCAGCAGAGAGGGATGATCGATTTTTGTGAGGTGGCCATCTTTGCTCGCTTGAATTGGATTTAAAAAGCAAGGAGGGCCGCGATGCGGCCCTCCTGTTTGCTGCTACTTCCATTTTAGAAGATTGAACCAAACTACTATGCCAACTTTTTTGCATCCGGAAGCTGCTTGTTTTGCGTGATTTGGAGTGAAAAGCAGTGCCCTGGGGGGCTTGACAAGGGAAAGGCGGGGGCAAGCGATCCGCAGGGGGAGAACGATCCGGCAGGGAACTTCGGGGAGTAACGAGGCGTAGAGCGGGATATGCGGACAGGAATCTGGCGGAGGATCGGTGCGGGCGTGGTTGCGCTTGGATTGGCGAGCAGCGCAGGCGCGCGGGCGCAGGAGGGTACGGCAAACCGGGATTACGTCAAGCCGCAGATGATGCCGAAGGACGCGGACCCGGACTGGGACGTGGTGGTGGTGAAGCCGAGCGATCCGAACGAGAACAACGCGACATTCGACATACGCGGACGGCACATCATCGTGGGAGACAGAACGGTGGAGACGATCCTGCTGCTGGCGTACGGAATGCAGCGGGACCAGATTGTGGGCGGGCCGGAGTGGATACGGACGGCGCGTTTCGATGCCGACGGTGTTCCGAATGTGGAGGGACAGCCGAGCCTGGAGCAGTTCCGGAGCATGCTGCGCAAACTGCTGGCGGAACGGTTCGGCCTGGTGACGCATCGGGAGCAGCGCGAGCTGTCAATCTACGCGCTCACGGTGGGGAAGGACGGCCCCAAGATGGCGAGCAGCAAAGCCGATCCGAATGCGCTGCAGAGCGACTCCGACAATCAGAACGGCGGACAGCGATCGATCCAGATGACCAATGCAACGATGGACGGGTTTGTGCTGGAACTGCTGTTCAATACGGACCGGCCAGTGGTAAACAAGACGGGCCTGACCGGGCGATATGACTTTACGTTGAAGTGGACGTTTGACGAGACGAAGGCGCCGGCGGATGGGAGCGCCGCGCCGAGCCTGTTTACGGCGATCCAGGAGCAGATGGGGTTGAAGCTGGATGCGGTGAAGGCGATGGCGGATGTGCTGGTGATCGACAAGGTGGAGCGGCCGGGGGCGAATTAGTTGTTCGTTCTCAGGTGTCAGTGAAGCAGATTCCTCCGCATTCGACGTAAACGTCGAACGCTGCGGAATGACAAAGCAAATGTGGGGTCCTTCGCCTGCGGCTCAGGATGACGGCAGGGCGGCTAGTTCGCGTAATTTACTGCGGCGAGCAAAAAACGGCTGGCCGCCGGAAGACGGATTCGGCTCACAGTGACGCCGGTTGGAGGTAAGTTAGAAGATGAAACCGAACCATCGGCCTTGTGCAAGCGGAGCGGTAGGGGATGAGGCGCATCAAGGGGTTAGCGGCGGCGGCTGTGGTGGTGGCGCTGTGTGCGGGCCGGCATGGGGCTCGAGCACAGGCTGCGGGCGAGCTGGCCGGGAGCTGGCAGGGAACGCTGGATGGTGACGGCGGTGGCGCGCGCATTGTTCTGAAGGTGCATCGGGAGGGCGATGCAGCGCATGCGGCATGGGCCAGAGTGGCGTACAACCTGGATTCGGGGCTGGCGTACGTTGGGCGGAACACGACGGAGATGAGCGTCGAGGGCGATGAGGTGCGGTTCACGATTGCACCGATCGGCGTGGTGTACGACGGGCGGCTGAGCGCGGACCGGCGATCGATTGCAGGGCAATGGGTGCAGGGCGGCGAGCAGCACGCGTTGACGCTGGTGCATGCGGAGGGCGATGCGGCGTGGGCGATTCCCGCGCCGGTGCCGGCCATGCCGAAGGGCGCGGACCCGGACTGGGAGGTGGTGGTGGTGCGGCCGACGGACCCGGACGATCCGCACAACGGCTTCCATCTGCGGGGGCGCGAGATCTATCTGGAGGGGAGGACGGTGGAGTCGCTGCTGCTGTTCGGGTACGGGATGCATCCGCGGCAGCTGGTGAATATGCCGGAGTGGGGAGTCACGGAGCGGTGGGACGTGAAGGGCGTGCCGGACATCGCCGGTCAGCCGAGCCTGCGGCAGATGCAGAGCATGGCGCGCAAGGCGCTGGTGGAGCGGTTCGGGCTGGAGACGCACACCGAACAGCGCGAGCTTCTGGTGTATGCGCTGCGGCAGGCGAAGGACGGCGAGAAGATGGCGACGAGCGACAGCACGTTAGACCTGCCGGACTCGACCGACCGTGAGAACGGCGGCCAGATGACGGTGGAGATGAGGAATACGTCGGCGGCGGAGATCGCGCTGATGCTGACCTTCTTTTCCGACCGGCCGGTGGTGGACCGCACGGGGCTGACGGGCCGGTATGACTTCCAGCTGAGATGGACGAGGGACGAGTCGCGCGCGCCGACCGATGGAAGCGCTGCGCCGAGCCTGTTTACCGCGGTGCAGGAGCAGATGGGGCTGAAGCTGGAGCCGGAGAAGACGATGGCGGACGTGATGGTGATCGACCGGCTGGAGAAGCCGGGAGCGAACTAAGAGACAGTTGATAGTTTGTCGGTTGCTAGTTGCCAGGCGGGGGCAGGTGGGGGGTGAGGTGGCGGATGAGGAACTCCTGCAGGAGGCTGCTGGCTGCGTTGGCGGCCAGGCCGACGGCCGCGTTCTCAAAGGTGAGGGCGGCACCGGAGCGATTGACGGCGGGGTAGTAGGCGTTGGAGATGCCGCTGGCGGCCAGCGAGCCGAGGACGCCGGAGTAGTTGAATTGTTTGCGGCGGTTGTCTCCGCGGCAGATGACGGAGCTGGCAAGCGCATAGCGGATGCGGGATGCGGTGGTGCCGGTGCCCTTGTAGAAGTAGCGCGGGTCCTGGTGGAAGAGCGAGGGGAGAAGCGCGTCGCCGAGGAGGTTGCCGTTGAGGAAGGTGCCGTAGGCGGCGGCGTAGCGCTTGCCGTAGGCGGAGGGGGAGCGTCCCCAGGCGTAGACGTTGCCGGCCTGCTCGGCGCCGGCCTGGACGGCGATGAGGGCGAAGCTGATGGGATCGACGAGATTGCGCAGGGTAATGCTGAACTTCTGGCGCGGGGTGAGCGGCAGGGCGTCGGGCTCATAGCTGACGAAGAAGTTGGGGAAGGCCCCGAGGACGCGCTGCTTCTCTTCGGCCTGGACCTGGGCCTGGGCGATCTCGGCCTGGGATGCGGTGACCTGGACATTGGTGGTGGTGGAGGCGGCGAGGGGGATGGCAGGGAGGGAGAGGTCGTCGCCGGGTGCGAGCTGGCCGGAGAGCCGGCAGGGTGCGTAGCCGGGGGTGTCGATGGTGAGGGCGAAGGGGCCGGGCGGGACGTTGGTGAAGGTGAAGGCACCTTCGCCGGCGGTGTTGGTCGTACGCGGCGGAGGTGCGGCAGCGGTGAGGGTGGCCGTCGTCAGGGTGACGGTCGCGCCGTTGACGGCGTCGCCGTCGGGGTCGGTGACGAAGCCGGAGATGGAGCCGGGGGCCGTGGACGCGGAGGGTGTCTGCGTGGCGGGGGATGCGGGGGAGGGAGCCTGGGCGGGGCAGGGTTCGACCGCAGTCGATTGTGCGAGGGCGAGGCCAGTGGGGAAGGCAAGGGCAGCGGCGAAGCCGAGGAGGGCCGCGGCACAAGGAACACGCCGGCGATGCGATGGAGCTGAGGCGGTCACGTGGGGAGTTCTCCTCGGGGTTAGACGGCGGGACGGCAGAATACGCCGCAGCGGCGCGATCATCGGGGCGTCCGAATGGGCTGTTAGGGTGAATAGTACGGGATGGAGTGCTCACTGAGATGAAGTTTGAGTTTGCTGAGAAGGCGGAGGCGGTGGCGCGGGAGGCGGGAGCGCTGCTGCGGGAGTTCTACCAGAGGGGCGTGGCGACCGAGTACAAAGGCGACGTGGACCTGGTGACGGAGGCGGACCGGGCGAGCGAGAAGCTGATCCGCGAGCGGCTGACGGAGGCGTTTCCGGGGCACGGGATCTTTGGAGAAGAGGGGACACGCGAGCAGCTGGAGAGCGAGTTCCGCTGGTATGTGGACCCGCTGGACGGAACGACGAACTTCGCGCATACGTTTCCGGTGTTCTGCGTAGTGCTGGGGCTGGAGCACAGGCCGAAGGGGTTGCGTGCGGACGAAGACGGCGAGATGACTGCGGGGGTGATCTACGACCCGCTGCGCGACGAGATGTTTGTGGCGGAGAAGGGCAGGGGCGCGTGGCTGAATGGGCGGGCGATCCATGTGTCGAAGACGGCGACGCTGCAGGAGTCGCTGACGGCGACGGGGTTTCCGAGCCACAAGCGGCATTCGAGCCCGAACGTCCACTTCTACCAGGAGTTCACGCTGCGGTCGCATGGGGTGCGGCGCGCGGGGAGCGCCGCGCTGGACCTGGCGTATGTGGCGTGCGGGAGGGTGGATGGATTCTGGGAGTTCAACCTGAATCCGTGGGACACGAGCGCGGGCGTTCTGCTGGTGGCGGAGGCGGGCGGGCAGGTGACGCGGATGGACGGCAGCCAGTTCCGGCTGGATTCAAGCGAGGTGCTGGCGACGAACGGGAAGATTGCGGGTGAGATGGAGCATCTGTTTACAGAGATGTTTGCGGGGAGAGGAATGGGGGCGATCCCGACGCCGGCGGAGTTTGCGGCGAGGCGCGCGGCTGCGGAGAGAGAGAAAAAGGCTTAACACCGATTTCCACCGATGACACCGATCAAGACGGATAAAGAGCAGAACGAGCCACGGATAAAGCGAAAGCAACCATGGATTTTCGCGGATGGACATGGATAAGACGCAGATAGGATCGACGGAGCGATTGGTATGGCACGACGTGGCCGACGCCGCGGCATCGGCTTGTTAATGATCTTCATGGGGGTCGCGAATCTTGCCGCGACGGCGAAAGGAAGACCGACAGACGCCGTTGAGTCCATCATGTTTTATGTGTTGACCGTCGTGTTGATTCTGGTCGGCCTCTTCTTTGCGGTGAAGAAGACCGCGACAAAATGAAGATGCGTAATCGGCGGACGGCGCGGGTTCTGGTGTTCGATGAGGTGGGCAGGGTGCTGCTGATCCGCTGTGCGATGGTGCTGAAGAGTGGCGAGGACTTTGTCTTCTGGGTGACGCCGGGTGGGGAGATCGAGCCGGGTGAGGAGCCGGGTGAGGCGGCTGTTCGAGAACTGCGTGAGGAGCTGGGGCTGGAGTTAGCGGTGCGCGGGCCGCTGTACACCGAGACCAATGAGTTTGAGCTGGCGGGCGAGATGCGCGCGAATGTCGATCACTGGTTTGTGGCACGGTGCGCGGCGGACGCTCCGCGGATGAAGGGCGTGACTGCGGAGGAGCTGGCGATGATGCAGGAGATGCGCTGGTGGTCGGCGGGCGAGGTGGAGCAGGCGCTGGCGGCGGGAGAGCGGATCTTTCCGGTGGACCTGGCGGAGCGGATGCGGGAGTTCGGAGAGATACAGGCTTAACACCGATTTGCACCGATGACACCGATCAGGACGGATCAAGGCAAAAGCAACCGCGGATTTTCGCGGATGAACGCGGATCAAGGCAAAGAAGACATTTCAAATACAGGGATTCTGGAGCTGCGATCCAGAATGACGAGCCAATCGGCCCCACAGGAGCGGATGCGGGAGTTCGGAGATTAGCGGGTCAGCGAGTCAGCGAGACAGCAGGTCAGCGATACCGCGGAAAACGGATGCAGCTTTTGCAGCCTAAATGCGGATGGGCAGGATGACGGCTGGCTTGGGTCAGATCGCGGGCTGCTGAGGCTGGGTCGTGCGGCGGAGGAAGATGCCGAAGGTGCTGCCCTGCACGAGGATGGAGAAGACGACGAGGACGTAGGTGGCGGTGACGATCCAGCCGCCGGTGTACTCGTGCGGGATAGAGAGGGCGAGGGCGATGGAGAGGCCTCCGCGCAGGCCTCCCCAGCTAAGGACGGAGAGGGAGCTGCGGCACTCGGTGCGAAGCATGCGGAGCGCTGTGAGGACGAGGGCGACGGCTGCGATGCGGACGAGGTTGACGATGAGGACCTCGGAGAGTCCGAGGGCGACGCCCTGATGGCGGAAGTCGACGATGAGGAAGCCGCAGCCCATCAGGACGAAGAGGATGGCGTTCTGGATCTCGTCGAGGATGGTCCAGAAATCGCTGAGGTCATGATGGGCGATCTCGTTGTCGGGCAGATTCTGAATGAGGAGGCGGAGTGTGAGGGCGGTGGCGACGGTCTCGAGGGGCGCGGAGAGGCCGAGGTGTTCGGCGACAACGTAGCCTCCGAGGGCGAGGGCGAGGGAGAGAAGAATGTCGATGGAGGCGCTGTTCACGCTGCGCATGAAGAGCGCGATGGGGAAGGCGAGGCAGATGCCGAGCAGGATGCCGCCTCCGCCGGTGAGCAGGATCTGAAGAGCGACGTGGCCGGGGGCGAGCTGTGCTCCGCGCGCGGCCTCCAGCAAAGAGATGAAGAGCACGGCGCCAACGCCGTCGTTGAAGAGGGATTCGCCGGCGAGCTGGGCCTTGAGGTGGGAGGGCGCCTGGACGCGGCCGAGCATCTCGAGGACGGCGACAGGATCTGTGGGAGAGATGAGCGCTCCGAAGAGCAGGCACTGGATGAGCGGGACGGGGTGCCGGAAGAGGTGAGCGACGGTCCAGGTGAGGCCGCCGACGGCCAGAGCAGAGAAGATGGTGGCGGGGACGGCGAGCAGGGCGACGACGAGCTTCTGATGTACGAGCGCCTTGAGGTCCAGGAGAAAGGCGCCGGCGAAGAGCAGCAGGCCGAGCATGCCGTGGAGGATGAGGCGTTCGAAGTCGATCTGGCCGAGGATGCCGAGGGCCCAGTGATGGGGAGCGGGCCATTGCGGCGCGAGCAGCACCAGCGCGATGGAGGTGACCGCGGTGAGCAGCATGGTCCCGATGGTGTTGGGCAGACGGAGCACTCGCTGGCTGGCCCAGCCGAAGAGGGCGGCGACGCCGACGAGCACGCTGATGAGGACGAGCATATCCAAGGATACAGAGGGGCGCCGGGGTCCCGGAGAAATCGGAGGTCTTTCGCGAGAGGAGATGGGCGAGAATTTCGGGGCGAATAGCGGGCGCCGGTTTGCAGTTTCGCCGCCGTGTGCTGCTAGAATTGTGGCCGAACAGGCACTATCCAATCTGAACGAAGGCAGGGAGAGGAACGATGGCGTATGTAATTGCGGAACCATGCATTGGGACCAAGGACACAGCTTGCGTGGATGCATGCCCGGTAGATTGCATCCATCCGAAGAAGGACGAGGCGGGCTACGGAGAGAGCGAGCAGCTGTTCATCGATCCGGTGGAGTGCATCGATTGTGGCGCGTGCGTGCCGGTGTGCCCAGTGAGCGCGATCTACGCAGCGGACGACCTGCCGGAGAAGTGGGCGGACTTCCAGGCGAAGAACGCGGGACATTACGGGCGGTAAGCAGTCCGCGCCGAGCCAAGGGACAAGGTTGAAAAGTACGAGCGGGACGCGCGGCTGAGGCTGCGCGTTTTGCTTTTGTGAGACGAGGAAGATGATCCAGCGGGCGGGTGAGGCGATCGTGCTGCGGACGTGGCCCTTCCACGAGGCCGACCTGCTGGTGAGCCTGTTTACGCGCGAGCAGGGACGGGTGAAGGGCGTGGCGCGCCATGCGATGCGCAGCCGGCGGCGTTTTGGCGGGGCGCTGGAGCCGATGACGCATGTGCGGGCGACGTATTCGGAGCGGCCGAAGCAGGAGCTGGTGCGGCTGGACGGGTTCGAGATTGTGTCGTCGCCGATGTCCGGGCCGGTGGACTATGAGCGCGTGGCGGCGCTGGAGTTTGTGGCAGAAGTATTGGAAGAGGCGATGCCGGAGGGCGCTCCGGAGGATGCGGTGTTCCGGCTGGCAGTAGCGGCGCTGGGCGAGATGCAGGTGGGCCGGGTGTGGATGCCGGTGACCTACTTTGCGCTGTGGATGAGCCGGCTGATGGGATGGATGCCGGAGCTGGGGAGGTGCACGATGTGCGGCGCGGCGTTGGCGGGCGGCGCAGTGTGGTATTCGACGGCGGGGTACGGAGTGACGTGCGAGGATGACAGCCGTGCAGAGAGCATCGTGGTGAGCGCGGAGAGCGTAATAGAGGCGCAACGGATGTTCCGCGCGACGGTGGGCACACTGGCGGGGGAGGAGTGGCCGAAGGAGCGCGGGGCGGACCTGCGAAGGTTCGCGATCGAGCTGCTGGAGCGGCACCTGGAGGGACGGCTGCGGAGCGCGCGGGTGCTGCGGTGAGGGGAGTTGCCGGTTGTCAGTTCTCAGTTGGCAGTGAGGAGCGAGCGGGTTAGATCAGTGGTTCGCGCGCGAAGAGCCTGCAAGCCGCGCGGGATAGACTCTGACCTTGAGATGGATGATTGCAAGGTCGAGTCGCGCGGCACGGTGAAGCCCAGGTCCTTGCCGAAATTGCTGCGGATGTATTGGGTGGGATCGGCGGCGGCGTTTGCGCTGATGATTGCAGTGGCGCTGATTGAGCGGGCGACGGGTTTCTCGCACTGGCACTACAATCCGCTGTCGGGCGACCGCTACCAGGACCTGATGGAGTTTCCGCCGGTATACCGGATGGTGCATACAGCGGCGTTTTACAACGGCATTGGCGAGTCACGGGTGGCGTACCCGCCGCTGAGCATGGTGGTGTATGCGCTGATCTATGCGACGGGGCATCCGGTTGTGGTGTACCTGACGACCGCGACGCTGTGGCTGGGCGGCTGCGTGTGGGCTCTGCGGCGCGCGCTGATACGCGAGGGAATCGGCGGGTGGGAGGCGACGCTGTTTCCGCTGACCGTGGTGCTGGCGTCGTTCCCGATTGCGGGGCTGCTGCAGCGGGGCAACATCGAACTGTTTCTGTGGATATTCACGGCGCTGGGCGTATGGGCGTTCTGGCGCGGACAGGACGATGCGGCGGCGGTGCTTTGGGCGCTGGCCGCGGCGATGAAGCTGTATCCGATTGTGCTGCTGGCGATGCTGCTGCCGCGGAGAAAGTGGCGCGCATTCGTGGTGGGGCTGGCGACGTTCGTAGGGGTGAGCGTTGCTTCGATGGAGTGGCTGGGGCCGTCCATTGGTGTGGCATGGCATGGCGCGCTGCGCAACGTGTTCGGCTACCAGAACGTGCGTGCAATGCAGTGGTCGCTGCATGAACTGATGGCGAACCACTCGGCGTATCACCTGGCAAAGTTTGGCGCGATGATGTTTGGACTGCCGCCGGCGCATCTGACGCTGCCGTACTATGCGGCAGGGGCTGTGGTACTGGCGTGGGCGTTCTTTGGGCGGCTATGGAAGATGCCGGCGGTGAACCAGCTACTGGCTCTGACGGCGTTTATGGTGGCGCTGCCGCCGGTGTCGTACTTCTACACGCTGCCGCAGCTGTATGCGCCACTGGTGGTGCTGTGCGGAGTAGCGATGAAGGCAGAGCGCGCGGGTGCGGAGGTGAAGGGGCTGCGAACGACGCTGCTGTTGTTTCTGCCGCTGTGCGCGAGCTTCATGCTGTTCACGTTTCCGCGGGTGATGCTGTTCGGGGGACTGGTGCAGGGTGTGCTGCTGATTGTGCTGTTTGGGTGTGCGGTGAGCTATCGGTTTGAGGTGAGGGCTCAGGGTAGTGCGTAGAAGGTGAGTTCCGTGAGCGGAAAATCGCGACGGTTATCGGTGACGAGCGGGAGGGAGTGCTCAAGCGCTGTAGCGGCGACGATCATGTCGGCAAGGGTGAGGGTACGACCTTTTAGCTGCCATGCAAACTTGAGTGAGCCTGCGCGGCGGGCGATGGCAGCTGTGACCGGGAGGCATTCCAGACTGCCGAGGAATACTTCAGTTTGGGGGGCCTCCTCAGGACGCATACCGGCGTAGACCTCGCCGAGGTTGAGGGCAGAGATGGCGAGGATATGGTCCTGCTCAACAATCGTGGCGAGGCTTGCGCGGCGCTGGTTGCGATTGCGCAGGACATCAATGAGTACCGTGGTATCGAGCAAGAGGGTCATTTTGCGCGACGGGGAGCAAGTGTGGCGCGGCGGGAGGATGCGGTGCGCGAGTCGCTCTCTTTGCGCAGACGGCGGACAAAGGCTGCTGAACCGGACGACAGCTCAGGGTGGTCCTGCGCGCGCCAGGACGGTCCGCTGCGCAGGAAAGCCAGCAGCCTGCGGCGGCGGAGCTCGGCCCGCGCCGTCTCCACCAGGAAGGCGCTACGGCCACGGGGGCCGACAAGGGAGTCGATCTCGGCGACAAGGTCCTCCGGGAGGACGATATGTGCTCTCTGTATGCCCATAAGTTAAGCCCACTGATATTGTGCCATATCGCAGCTCCCGGGTCTTCTATATCGAACCGCCTCCGGCCACAGGGTAGACTGGAGGGACGCATAACGACAGAGGGACGACTGAGGGAATGGGCGAGAAGAAGGCGCTGACGTTTCAGGAGCTGGTGTTTCGGCTGAGCAAGTTCTGGGCGGACCGGGGCTGCGTGCTGCAGCAGCCGTATGACGTGGAGGTGGGCGCGGGGACGATGTCGCCGGACACGTTTTTGCGCGTGCTGGGGCCGAAGCCGGTGCGCATTGCGTACACGCAGCCGAGCCGCAGGCCCGCGGACGGGCGATATGGCGAGAATCCCAACCGGCTGTACCGGCACACGCAGCTGCAACTGATCCTGAAGCCGCCGCCGGAGAACATCCAGGAGTTGTATCTGGAGAGCCTGCAGGCGATGGGGATCGATCTCGGCGAGCATGACATCAAGTTTGAAGAGGACAACTGGGAGTGGCCGGTGGGCGGCGCGTGGGGCGTGGGCTGGCAGGTGATGCTGGACGGCCTGGAGATCACGCAGTTCACGTACTTCCAGCAGTGCGGCGGGATGGACCTGGACCCGATCTGCGGAGAGATTACGTACGGCATGGAGCGGATCGCGCAGTTCCTGCAGGACGCGCCGTCGATCTACGACGTGGTATGGGCGGTGGAGCCGGATACGGGACGGAAGGTGACGTACGGCGAGATTCAGCTGGCGGGCGAGCAGCAGTGGTCGGCCTACAGCTTTGACTATGCGGATGTGCCGAAGCTGTGGGAGCACCTGCGGCTGTATGAGGCGGAGTGCCTGGAACTGCTGGAGCGGGCGAAGGGACTCTTTAGCGAGTCGGCAGGTCAGCGAGTCAGCGCGTCAGCGGAAGATGCAGCTGCCAAGCGGCTGAAGATGACGCGGTTTCCGGTGCTGGGGGCGTATGAGCTGGCGCTGAAGTGCTCGCATGTGTTCAACCTGCTGGATGCGCGGGGCGCGATCAGCGTGACGGAACGGGTCGGGGTGATGGCTCGAATTCGGGCGCTGGTGATCGGCGTGGCGAAGGCGTATGCGGCGCAGGGAGAGGCGCTGGCGGCTGTGGCGAACTGAGATTCTTCATTCCCACCCATGCGCGTGCTGACGCTCGCGCATGAATGGGGCACCCGGACATGGGTAGTGAGTGAACGAAAGACAGGATCGGTGATGGCGGAGTTTCTGTTTGAGATTGGTTTGGAGGAGGTGCCGGCGCGGATGATTGCCGGCGCCGAGAAGGAATTGCGCGAGCGCGTGGTGGCGATGCTGGAGCGCGAGCGTTTAGTCACCCACGTCTCCGGCAATAAGACTGCCGCAGACATGGGGCACCCGAATTCTGCCGGCGTCAAAAGCTTCTCCACACCACGGCGGCTGGCGGTGTGGGTGGGTGAGGTGGCGGCGCGGCAGGCGGACGTCTCGGAGGAGATGACCGGGCCGGCGGTGAAGATCGCCTACAAGGACGGCGTCCCGACTCCGGCGGCGCTGGCGTTTGCGAAGAAGGCGGGCGTGGATGTGAGCGCGCTGAAGACGATCCAGACGCCGAAGGGCGAGTACCTGGCGGCGACGGCGGTGAAGGCGGGGCGCGCGGCGGCGGAGGTGATCGCCGAAGAGATGCCGAAGGAGCTGGCGGGCATCTACTGGGCGAAGAACATGGTGTGGCGCGCGGGCAGGCCGGAGCGGTTTGTGCGGCCGGTGAAGTGGCTGGTGTGCCTGCTGGGCGCGGACGTGGTGCCGGTGAGCTTTGGTGGCAAGACGGCGGGGCGCGAGTCGCGCGGGCATCGTGTGCTGCATGGCGCGGAGCCGGTGCTGATCGTCGCGCCGGGCGAATATGAGCCGGCGCTGAAGACGGCGAAGGTGATGGCGGATGTGGAGGCGCGGCGGCACAGGATCCGCAAGGCGCTCGATCACGTGACGCGTGCGGGTGGAGAAGGACTGCGCTGGCGCGAGGACCACGGGCTGGTCGACACGGTGACGCACCTGACGGAGTGGCCGACGGTGGTGATGGGCGGCTTTGAGCCGGAGTTCCTGGCGCTGCCGGAAGAGGTTCTGGTGACAGTGATGCGCGACCACCAGAAGTATTTTGCGGTGGAGCGCGGCGAAGCGAACGAGAGTGAACCAGCCAAGCTGGCCGCGCACTTCCTGACGGTGTTGAACACGGAAACCAATGCTGCGGGCGAGGCGGTGATCCGGCATGGGAACGAGAAGGTGCTGCGCGCGCGGTTCACGGATGCGAAGTTCTTCTGGGAGTTCGACCAGCGGGTGCCGCTGGAGGAGCGCGTTGCTCTGCTCGAGAAGGTGACGTTCCAGAAGGAGCTGGGCAGCTACGCGGCGAAGAGCGACCGCGTGCGGGCGGTGGCGAAGCGACTGGTGGAGCTGAGCGCGAAGCGCGGCGCCGGCGTGGATGCGAAGGCGCTGGATGAGGCGGCGCGGCTGGCGAAGACCGACCTGACGACGGACATGGTGAAGGAGTTCACCGAGCTGCAGGGCGAGGTCGGCGGCCTGTATGCGCGTGCGCAGGGACATGCCGAGGCGGTGGCGGCGGCGATCTATGACCAGTACCGGCCGGCGGGCATGGAGGACCGGATTCCGCGCACGGCGGAGGCCCAGCTGCTGGCGATCTCTGATAAGGCGGACACGATTGCCGGCATGTTCGGACTGGGGCTGGAGCCGACGGGTTCGAAGGACCCGTTTGCGCTGCGAAGGGCGGCGAACGGGATTGTGAAGATCCTGGCCGAGGGCGGGCTGCCGCTGACGCTGGGAGATGTGGCCGACGCGGCGACGGAGAAGGAAGAGACGCGGCGCAAGATGGAGGTCTTCTTCGCGGAGCGGCTGGAGTTCTATCTCAGAGAAGCAAAAGCCCAGGCGTACGACGTGGTGAAGGCCGTGCTGGCGGCGGGTGCGAATGACGTTCGCGACGCCTTGGCGCGGGCCGAGGCGGTGACGGCGGTGCGCGGCAGCGAGGACTTTGCGGCGGTGTCCGCGGCGTTCAAGCGGATGAAGAACATTCTGGCGCAGGCGGAGGAGTGGAAGCTGATCCATCGGCCTGGCGTTATGGGCGCAATGTCGGGCGGAGTTGAGGGTGACAAGCTGCATCCTGCGCAGCTGAGTCTTTTTCTCGCAGCTCATGAGGCCAGCCAAAAGGCAGAGGCACTGCGCAGCGCTGGCAACTACACCGGCGCCCTTGAGACGATCGCGACATTACGCAAGCCGGTCGACGCATTCTTCGATCAAGTGATGGTGATGGATCCCGATCCTCAGGTGCGGCGCTCGCGAGTAGCGATGCTGTTCGTTATCGTTCAGGAGTTCTCAAAGATCGCGGACTTTTCGGAGATTGTGACGGCGGGGTAAAAGATGGCGGACGACACGGCAGCGCAGAAGAAGAGAAAACTTGCGACGCCTCCCATGCTCTATGGGAAGACGCAACAGATTCTTGCCCGGATCGAGGCAAAACTGGGCGAGCAGTTGATTACTTACTGGAACTCGCCGAAGGGTTCGATCTGCAGCAACGATGTCAATGGCCTTTACGGACTGCTACGCAATGTGGGCAAGGTGGATAGGCTTTCACTGTTCATTAAGTCGGATGGAGGGTCAGGGCAGGCGTCGCTACGCATGGTCCATCTGCTGCGACAGCATGTGAAGAAGCTTACTGTTCTGGCGCCGTTTGAATGCCAGTCCGCGGCGACGATGTTGGCTCTGGGGGCGGACCGCATTCAAATGGGACCTCTGGCGCATCTTTCGGCGGTGGACACATCGCTAACGCATGATCTTTCGCCGATCGACCGCGATAACAGCCGCGTGAGCGTGAGCCAAGATGAGCTGCACCGCGTGGTGAAGCTATGGCAGCAGCAGGCGAAGGGTTCGGTGAGTAATCCGTATGAATCGCTGTTCCAGCATGTTCATCCGCTGGTAATCGGGGCCGTGGATCGTTCCAGCGCGCTTTCAACGAAGCTCTGCGAGGAAATACTTTCCTACCATCTGAAGGATCGCCAGCGTGCACGCCGAATCAGTACTACTTTGAATTCCGGCTATCCATCGCATAGCTATCCCATCACTCTGCGTGAGGCGCAAAGGATAGGCCTGAACGCAGAGCCTCTGGATGACGAGGTAAGTGAGCTTTTATTTGACCTTAACGAGGTTTATTCAGAGATGGGGCAGAGTGCGACGACGGACTTCGACGAACGAAACTCGCATGACAACAGCATTGCAAACATACTGGAGTGTCCGGGATTGCAGGTGTTTTTCCAGATCGACAAAGACTGGCATTACCGGGCTGAGGAGCGGCGGTGGGTGACGCTCAACGATAAAGGCGGTTGGCGAAGGGCGCAGATGGTCAAAGGAAAGCTGGCTGTCTCTGTATTTCACATCCGGTAGCGTCAGCCGAAGCGGGGGGCGAGCAGGATGTGCTGCTCGATGGCGCGTTGTTCGAGGACGGACTTGTCCGGGTTGGATTCGTTGTAGCGGATGGGAACGTGCTTGTCCTTCATGGCGCGGACGAACTCATCCGCGTCGGACTCGCTCTGAAACTCATGGACGTAGGTGCCGGTGCGGTACTCGCCGACGAAGTACGTGTAGGTAAGCGTCGCGAGGTAGCGCCTGGTCTTGGGAACGGGTTTGACTATGCCGGAGGCGACACGTCCGTCAACAGAGGGCCAGCCCTGGGCGGCGTTTTCAGCGAGTTGCTTACGCCAGCGCCGATAGTGAATGCCGGCCCATCCGGCGATGAAGGCGAGCGGCCACTTAAGCAGATAGATAAACGGGTCGACGTGACGCCACCAGTCGTGCCACGGATTGGAGGCGAGAGGCATGGAGGGAAGGCTAACATGGGCGTGGTTCACCCAATCCAAAATTTATTCGCCTTCTGAGCAGAGGTCAGAGTATGGATGGTGCGTCCAAAATCGAAGGGGATGCAGGCGGAAGGGCTTGTTCGACAGCACTATCCTCAAGCAGCGATTTGTCGGGCTTTGAAGGGTTGTAGCGGACCTGAACCTTCTTGTCCTTCATTGCCTGAGTAAAGTTGCTTGCAGCCTGTTCAGAGTCGAAATCCTGGGTGTACTTGCCGGAGCGATATTCGCCGACAAAATAGCTATATTCGAGCGTTGCCCTGAAATAGTCAGTGTCTGTGACGGAGTCGACGCTGGTGAACTGGATGGTTGCTTCTATCGGTGCCCAGCTCTCCGCTATCTTCTCTCGTCGCTTCTTTCGCCAGCTCTGAACGGCTCCTACGATAAGCGACACGACCAGAACAATCGGATATTTCAGCACATGGAGCCAATAGCCGATTGGGTCTGCATTGGATGCAACGGCTGCGTTCATGCGGAAAACGGTAGCACGTAGAGAATCGTTCGAGCGACTTAATTTACGCGCTGGAGGCGGGCGATGAGCTTTTCGGCGAGGGGCTCGCCGGACTCGGTCCAGAGGAGGCGGCTGGAGATGCCGCAGTTCTTTTCCACCAGCAGGGTGAAGGCGAGGAGCTTCTCGATGTTCTGCTGGATGTGGAGCTGGGCGTCGTCGTCGAGCGGCTCGGTGTCGCCGGAGTCGTCGTCCGGATCGAGCGGCGTGTCGAGCAGCCAGGGGGTGTCGAGGCCGAAGTCGACGAGGATATGTCCGTTCTGCTCGTAGCCGGCGACATCGAAGAGCGGGCCGAAGCCGAGGATGCGAACGGTGTGGGTGCGCAGGCGCCAGGGCGAGTCGGGATCGATGGGATTTCCGGCTTCGTCCTGCTCGGACTCCGACTCGGCGTCGGAATCGTCGAGGGAGGGGGCGAGGCCCAGGCCGGCGCGGGTGGGATCGGGCGGTTCGGCGGCCCAGAGCTGCCAGCGCATCTCGAACTCATAGGCCATGTCGTCGTGGAGCTGCTCGGTGGCCTCGGCGACGGCGGCTTCAATGGCGGCGTCCGCGGTGGCGGCGTCGGGATCCATCTCGGCGGGCAGGCGTGGGTCGGAGCCGGCTTCGTTATAGAGACGCTGATAGGTGGGGGATTCGGTGAAGTTGATGGGATAGGCGGAGGCGGCGATGACGCGGCGGCCTCCGATGACCGCAAACTGGCGCATGACGCCGGTAAGCGCGCCGGGGAGGGCCTCCAGGCGGAAGTTGGGATACCAGAGGCTGAGATAGAGTCGATCGGCCATTGGGGACGATTCTAGCGGGTAAACGGAGATTGCGCTGCACCGTCTGATGGGGTGAGAAGATAGTGCAGGCAGGCGGATGCGGATAGGGATCGAGAGGCTGAGGAGCTGGCTGCTGGGAAGCGCGATCTTCCTGGTGCTGGTGATCGTGGGATTTATCGGCTCGGCGCGATATCTGCGGCGGCACTGGCTGGCCAATCTCCCGCCCAAGCTTGGCGCGGACGTGAAGATCGACACCAGCGGCGTGACCCTGAGCCATACCTATCAGGGGCAGACGGACTACGTGATCCACGCGGCGAAGGACGTCGAGCACACCGACGGCAAGGTGGCCCTGCACGACGTGTGGATCAAGCTGTGCGGACGGAAGCAGCAGCGCGCGGACGTGATCCGCGGCGACGACTGGGAGTACGACAAGAAGGCAGGCGTAGTGCGGGCGCTGGGGGTGGTGCACATTGAGCTGCGCGCCTCCGGGGGATCGCACGCCTGCAACTCGCAGGAGGCACCCGGCGGCGGGGCAGACGCGAAGGCGATGCAGGTGACGACCAGCAACCTGATCTATATGGAGAAGCTGGGCGTAGCGGCGACGAGCGCGCCGATCGAGTTCGACTCAGGCGCCATGCGGGGGCATGCGGTGGGAGCGGACTATGCCAGCGATTCCGGGACGTTGATGCTGCATTCGGCGGTGAGCATGACAGGGGTCTCCTCGGGCAAGCCGCTGGAGCTCCACGCGGCGTCGGCGGAGCTGGATGGAGAAGAGCGCGTTGTTCAGCTGACGAAGGCGACGTACTCTTCCGGCGACCGGTCGGGTGAGGCGGGACAGGCAGTGCTGCACCTGCGGCCAAACCAGACGCTGGAGCGGATCGAGGCGCAGAACGGGGTGGCGCTGAAGGACGCGAGCGGATCTGTGACATCGACACGCGCGGACGTGACGATGAATGCCGCGGGACATCCGGTGAATGCGGTGCTGACCGGCGGCGTGCAGTACGTCGCGGACGGACCGGACGGGCGGAGACGAGGCAATGCAGAGCAGGCGGTGATCGCACTGGACGGCAAGGCAAGTCCGCAGGCACAGCATGCGATGTTTACCGGCGCGGCGCACTTTCTGGACGAAGAGAAGACGGCGCGGGGGCAGTCGCGGCGCGAGGTTTCAGCGGACAAAATCGAGCTGGCGATGATGCCCGGCATGAGCGGCAGGGCAGAGGTGCGGCAGGTCGATGCTTCCGGCGCGGCCCATTTTGTGCAGACGGACCAAGAGCTGAAGAAGGGTGAGCAGACCACAGAGTTTTCCGCCGATGTGCTGCAGGCGCAGCTGGCTGCAGTGGCAGGGAGGCAGCAGCTCCAGACCTTGACCGGGCAGGAGCATACCTCGGTCCGCCAGTTGGATTCGAAGGGGACCGAGCAGATCAGCAGCGGCGACACGCTGGAGGCAAAGTTCGGAGCCGCTCACGCAACCGCCGGGGACGGAGCCGAGGCCCAGAGGATTGAGAGCGCGGAGCAGCAGGGGCATGTCGCGGTGGTGGTGCGCCAGGCTGCGAAGGACGGAAAAGGCACAGACCAGACGCGCGTGACGGCGCAGCGGGCGGTGTACGACGGGTCTGCGGATGTGGTGACGTTGACCGGAGGCATAACGATGACGGCCACCGATGGGGAGTTATGGGCCCAGCGGCTACTGCTGGACCGGGGGAACGGAGACGCGCGAGCCATCGGATCGGTGAAGGCAGAATACCGCGACCAGAACGCCGGGACCGGCTCCGAGCCGGCGCATATTCTTGCGGACGAGGCGGTGCTGGTCCATGCGACGAAGACGGCTACGTTCCGCGGCAGGCCGGTACGCATGTGGCAGGGCGGTTCGCAGGTGCAGGCGCCGGTGATTGAGATGGAGAGCGAACAGAAGCGGCTGATTGCGCAAGGAGAGAACGGGCTCCAGGTGCGCACGCTGCTGACGGGCGGTGGAGATGCAGGGCAAATCGCTCCGGCGCGGGAGGCGGCGCAGGTGTGTGCGGGGGAGCCGTCCTCGCCGGCGGAAAAGGATTCGGGCCGCCAGACGGTGCGTGTCACCAGCGGCGGGCTGGTGTATTCGCAGACGTCGGGCGAGGCGGACTTCACGGGGGGCTTCCGCGCAGAGACGGCGGGGGCGGCGATCCGGGCCGACAGCGGCGTGGTGTATCTGAATGCCGGAACGCGGGGGAGTAACGGGAAGGCGGCCCCTCCCTCCATGGAGGGCAATCTGGACCGCGTATCAGCGAATGGGGCGGTAACGATCGAGCAGCCCGACCTGCAGGTGACCGGAGACCGCATGGTGTATACGGCGAGCGACCAGACGTTCGTCCTGACCGGAGATGGGAAGACGCCGGCGCGTGCAGTGAACGGCAGGGGATCGATGACGGAAGGTGCTGCGCTGCGCTTTCATCGCTCGTGCGGCAGCGATACTGTAGAGGTGCTGGGCTCGGCCCCGGGGACGCCTGCCGGGCGCGGGCGAACGCAGTCAAAGGTAGGGGCGGGCGAGAAGAGAGAAAAGGGATCGCGGTGAGGCCGATTTTTTCGAGGGCAGGGTCCAAAATAGGAATGTCCGGCACAAAGGACAGAACGGGCCAGGAGATGGAAGAGAGAGCAAGTCCGGCGCAGCCTGCCGTGCGCACGCTGGAGACGGACGAGATTGCGAAAGCTTACGGCGGCCGCCATGTGGTGCGCGGCGTGAGCATGCAGATCGCGCAGGGCGAGGTCGTGGGCCTGCTGGGGCCGAACGGCGCGGGCAAGACGACCTGCTTCTATATGATCGTCGGGCTGGTGCGGCCGGATGCAGGCCGCGTACTGGCTGACGGCGAACCGATCACACAGCTGCCGATGTATCTGCGGGCGCGGCAGTACGGCATCAGCTATCTGCCGCAGGAGCCGAGCGTCTTTCGCAAGCTGACGGTGGAAGAAAATATCCTGGCCGTGCTGGAGGCGCAGCAGCTGAGCTGGGAGAGCCGCAGGACACGCACGGAGAAACTCCTGGAGCAGTTGAAGCTGGGGCATGTGCGCAAGACGCTGGGCTATGCGCTGAGCGGCGGCGAGCGGCGCAGGGTGGAGATCGCTCGCTGCCTGGCGATCGAGCCCGCATTTATTTTGCTGGACGAGCCCTTTTCGGGAATCGATCCGATTGCGGTGCTGGAGCTGCAGGAGATCATCTTCGACCTGAAGATGAATGGGATTGGCGTGCTGATCACGGACCACAACGTGCGCGAGACGCTCTCTGTGACGGACCGCGCCTACATCATCAACGACGGAAAGATCCTGTTCGCGGGTACGCCGGGAGAGCTTGGGCGCAACCCCGAGGTGCGGCGCATCTATCTGGGCGAGAAGTTTTCAATGGATTGATTGCGCAGCCGTTATACGGACTGTTGACGATGTAAAAACCCAAAGGTGTTATTGATTCTCGCTGCTTTGGCGTTATACACCGGAGAGGTCGGCTCCGCGGTACGGCCGTTGAGATGCTCGACACTGCGAAGACCGGGTTGCGGCGTGTAGACTGAGGCCACGTCATCCGGTATGAGCGAAGGCAGAGGGTCTGCCCGACCACGACTCTCTTCTTTAATCGCGAATAGAACACCGAAGGAAGGACGAGAGGGTCAAAGGATTTGCTGCAGCCGAAGCTCAACTTGAAGGTCTCCCAACGCCAGGTGCTGACGCCCGGCCTGGTGCAGATGGTCAGCGTTCTGGCGCTGAACAAGCTTGAGCTGAAGGAGATGATCAACGCCGAGGTGGTCGAGAACCCGGTGCTCGAGGAGATCGAGGAGTCCGGGGTCACGATCGAGGAGATGGCGGACCGCGAGGCGGACCGCGAACGCTCGGCCGAAGAGGCGGTCACCGAAAAGACGGAGAAGGACCCCTTCGACGAGATCGACTTCGGCAGCTATTTTCAGGACTATCTGGACCCGGGTTTCCGTACCGCGTCGAACTTCGAGGACATCGAGCGGCCATCGTTCGACAACTTTCTCTCTGCGCCAAGCACGTTGGCCGATCATCTGGTGTGGCAGCTTGGGTCCATGCACCTTGCTCCACAGGTGCGTCTGGCGACCGAGCTGGTGGTGGGCAACCTGAACGAGAACGGCTACCTGACGGCGACGGACGATGAGCTTGCGGAGGCATTGATGCAGGCGACTCCGCAGCCGCTGGAGCCGATTCCGTTTGAGCGCGGGCTGAAGCTCCGGCCGGCCTGGGAGATGCCGGACGCCGAAGAGATGGAGATGTCAGCCGCCGCCGGCATTTCCGAAGAGACCTCGAACGAGGACCTGGAGGAGCTGGGCGCGGCGCTGGCGGCGGTGGCCGAGGCGCGGGCCGTCGTGAATCATCTGGACCCGGTGGGCGTCGGCGCGCGAGACCTGCGCGAGTGCCTGCTGATCCAGATTGCCGCCCAGCGCCGTGAGGCGGAACTGGTGCTGAAGCGGAAGGAGCGGAGCGCGGTGGAAGGGATCGAAACGCCCGCGACGGAGATCAGCACGGCCGCGATGAACGGCAACGGCCACCACGGAACGGCGGCAATCGCCGCTGCAGGCATTTTTGAGACGGCGGAGCAGATCGTCGCGAATTACCTGGCGATGCTGCAGAAGAAGGACATGCGCGAGCTGACACGCTGCTGCGCCAGGCCGGTGGAGGAGGTGCAGGCGGCGGTGGAGTTCATCCGCACGCTGGATCCGCGGCCCGGCCAGCGATACAACGTAAGCGAGACACGGCTGATTGAGCCGGATGTTGCGTTTGTGAAGCGCGACGGCGAGTACGTGGTGGTGATGAACGAGGAGGACATGCCTGCGCTGCGGCTGAGCCATGCCTATCGCAAGATGCTGCGGCAGAAGAGCACCGAGAAGGACGTCCGGGAGTATGTGAAGGAGCGCTACAAGTCTGCGATCCAGCTACTGCGCAATATTGAGCAGCGCAAGAATACGATCCTGCGGACCTGCGAGGTGATTGTGCGGCGGCAGCAGGAGTTTCTGGAGCGCGGTGAGCAGGGCCTGAAGCCGATGATGATCAAAGAAGTGGCGGAAGAGATCGGGGTGCACCCTTCCACGGTGAGCCGCGCTGTCGCCAACAAGTATGTGCACACCTCGCAAGGGGTGTATGAGCTGCGGTTCTTCTTTACGGAGGGCGTCAACGGACCGGAGGGCGCAGACCTGCCACTGGTGCTGCTGAAGCGCAAGGTGAAGGAGATGATCGCGGCCGAAGACCCGCGCAAGCCGCTGACGGACGATCAGCTGGCGGCGGACCTGCAAAAACAGGGCATTCGCGTGACGCGGCGCACCGTTGCCAAGTATCGCGAGGACATGCAGATTCCCTCAACCCACCAAAGACGTGTACGCTAGTACGCACTAAAGTTCGTCGAGAACGTAGAGTCCAACGAACGAGGTGAGATGCATGATCGTCGAGTACACGGGCAGGCAGTTTGTCGTTACCCAGAAATACAGGCAGCAGGCTGAAGCCGGGCTGAAAGCGATCCAGAAAATCGTGAGCACGGCAACCAGCGCAAAGGTGATCCTGACGGTGGACAAATACCGGAAGATCGCCGAGGTAACGGTGACTGAGCGGGGACAGAGCCTGGTGGCACGCTGCGAGGCAGCCGATATGATGACGGCCCTGCACGACGCGCTGGCCAAGATCGAGCAGCAGGCCGTGCGGCAGAAACAGAAGGCAACGACGACCAAGCGCCACCCGCGCACAGCAGACCGGGCGGCATTCACAGAGAGCGTAGCGGCCAGCGCCTGAAGGCACATGGTGCTGAGGGGCTCCAGCCCGGCGGGCGGGAGCTCAGACAGTGGGCGTGTGCCGAGTGGGATGGCGTTTCCGCGGGGGAATGCTAGGATTCCTGCATGGCGCGGAAGAGAACGACAAAGCCGCATAAGCCAGCCAGCGATGCGGTGACGCACCCGTCTGAGCGCGAGCTGGTGGTGTTGACCGGCATGTCCGGTTCGGGGAAGCTCTCCGCGCTGAAGGCGTTTGAAGACCTGGGATACTACTCAGTCGACAATCTGCCGCTGGAACTGATTCCGCGCTTTGCGGACCTGGTGCGGCAGTCGGCGGAGATCCAACGCGCAGCGCTGGTGGTGGACGTGCGCGAGGGCATGCGGCTGGACCGTTTCCCGGCGCTTCTTAAGAAGGTGCGCAAGTCATTGCCGACGCGGGTCGTTTTTCTGGAGGCCGGCGACGATGTGCTGGTGCGGCGCTTCTCCGAGACGCGCCGGCCGCACCCGATGGGCCGCTCGCAGACAGTTGTGGAGGGGATCCGAGCCGAGCGCAGGCGGCTGGAGCCGATCCGCAATGTGGCGGACATCGTTCTGGATACATCGAAGTTCAACGTGCATGAGCTGCGCGCGCACATCAACGCGCAGTTCGAGCGCGGCACGCAGAGCAGGGACCTGACGATCTCGACGACCAGCTTCGGGTTCAAGAACGGCGTGCCTGCCGATGCGGACCTGGTGTTCGATGTGCGCTTTTTGCCCAATCCGCATTTTGTGCCGGAGTTCCGCAAGCTGACGGGCCGCCACCCGAAGGTGGCGAAGTATGTGCGCAGCTTTCCGCAGACGCAGCAGTTTCTGGACAAGACGGCAGATCTGCTGAAGTTTCTGCTGCCGCACTACATTGAAGAGGGGAAGAGCTATCTGACGGTGGCGTTCGGATGCACCGGAGGACAGCACCGGTCGGTTTTCATCGCGGAAGAGATGAAGAAGCGGCTAGAGGCCCAGGGGCATCGGGTGAAGACGGTGCATCGAGACATGCCGCGATGAGTGACACAATCCACGGCGGGGCCCGGGAAAAACCCATAGAATTGGGTGCGATGGAGATGGTCTTCGCAGACGCGGGCGGGAGCGCCCGGCGGAGCGTGCGCGAGTGAGCCGCATCTGGCGGCTGCTGAAGTATGCGCGGCCGTATGCGCTCTATACGCTGCTCTCTGTAGTGATGATGGCGGTGGTCGGCGCGATGGCCGGCCTGCGGATATTCCTCGTCAAGCCGATCTTCGACAAGGTGCTGCGGCCGGATGTGCAGGGGACGGATTTTCTGCTGCTGAAGCTTCCCTGGGTCAAGCGGCAGATCGACCTGCATTTTCTGGTGCCGAGCCATTTTCACAATGCGTGGGACGTGGTGGCCTATGCGCTGGTGGCGTCGGCGATCGTGAAGTCGGTCTGCGACTATACGGGGACGTACCTGATCAACTATGCCGGTTTCGGCATGATCACGGACCTGCGCAACGATCTGTACGACGCGATCCTGCGGCGGTCGATCGCGTTCTTCCAAAAGCACTCCACGGGGACGCTGCTGTCGACTCTGATCAACGATGTGGAGAAGGTGCAGGTGGCGATGTCCGCGGTGCTGGCGGACTTTCTGCAGCAGTTCTTCACGCTGGTGGGGATGGTGTGCCTGGTGATCGGGTTTGGCGGCCGGCTGGCGTGGGTGCTGCTGCTGTTTGTACCGGTGGTGATCTCCTCGGCGCGGCGCATCGGCAGGCGGGTGCGGTCCACGACGCGGACGGGGCAGGACAAGCTTGCGGAGATCCAGAACATTCTGCACGAGACGATCACGGGCAACCGCATCGTCAAGGCGTTCGGGATGGAGCTGTGGGAGACGGAGCGCTTCCGCAGCGCAGCGCGGCGGCTGCTGCGGGCGAACCTGCGGTCGGTGAGCGTGCAGGCGATCAGCTCGCCGCTGATGGATGCGCTGGGCTCGGTGGCCATTGCGCTGCTGCTCTTCCTGGGGCGGACGGAGATCCAGCGGGGCGCGCTGACGCTGGGCGACTTTATCGTCTTCATCGTGGCGGTGTTCAGCCTGTATGACCCGGTGCGCAAGTTTGCGCTCTACTACAACAGCTTCCAGCAGGCGATGGGCGCCAGCGATGAGATCTTCCGCTTTATGGATGCGCAGGATGACGTGACGGAGAAGAAGCGCCCCTTCCAGTTGAAGGAGTTCAAGGACTCGATCCGCTTCGAGAACGTCGACTTCTCCTATAAGAACGAAGAAGAGACGACGCCTGTGCTGCACGGCATCGACCTGGAGGTGAAGCGCGGCGAGGTGCTGGCGCTGGTGGGGCCGAGCGGATCAGGGAAGTCGTCGCTGGTGAACCTGATCCCGCGGTTCTACGATGCCTGCTCCGGACGGATTGTCATCGACGGGCACGATGTGCGCGATGTAAGCATTGCGTCGCTGCGCAAGCAGATCGGCAAGGTGACGCAGGAGACGATCCTGTTCAACGACACGGTGCGCAACAACATCGCCTATGGCCAGCCGGACGTGCCGATGAGCCGCGTCCAGGAGGCTGCGCGCATGGCGCTGGCGCACGACTTTATCTCGCGCATGCCGGAGGGCTACGACACCATCATCGGGGAGAAGGGAGTGCGGCTCTCCGGAGGAGAGCGGCAGCGGCTGGCGATTGCCCGCGCGATTTTGAAGAATGCGCCGGTCCTGATTCTGGATGAGGCGACTTCCGCGCTGGACACCGAGAGCGAGGCCTATGTGCAGGCCGCACTGAAGAACCTGATGCAGGGCCGGACGGTGTTCGTAATTGCGCACCGCATGTCGACCGTGCGCAATGCGACCCGGATCGCCGTGCTGGAGGAAGGGCGCATCACAGAGATGGGAACACACGATGAGCTGATGGCGCGTTCCGGCACGTATCGGCGGCTGTACGAGCTACAGTTCGACTCGGACCGTCTTGAGCGGAAGCCTGCATCGGAGTCGGCCGAGGCCGAGGTACTGGAGGGGATCAAGTGAGCGCTGCACCGATCCGGTCGATGACCGGCTACGCCAGTACGCAGTCGGCGACGGAAGAGGGAGTTGCGTTTATGCTCTCGCTGAAGAGTGTCAATCACCGTTTTCTGGACCTGAGCATACGGTTGCCGGGCGAATGCGACGGCCTGGAGATCGCGCTCCGCAAGCTGATCAAAGAGCGCGTGAAGCGCGGGCACCTGGACGTGATGCTGCATGTGGAGCGGCGGCCGCGCGAAGCGGTGCAGACGGTGCAGGTGAACCATGACCTGCTGAGCGAATACGTTCAGGCGTTCCACGACGCCGCCAAGCAACACCGCTTCAATGCGGAACCCGACCTGCATGAGCTGCTGCGGATGCCGGGGGTGCTGACCTCCGAAACACCGGCCGGCGGGCCTGATCCTGCGCGGGCAGCGGCGATTGAGGCCGCGGTGATGGCTCTGGCGCCGGGACTGCTGGACCAGTTGAACCAGATGCGTGAGGCCGAGGGCGCCGCACTTGCCACGGAGCTGGAGGCCTCCATGCTGCGGCTGCGGAAGCTGGCGGAGGAGTGTGCTGCGTTGCGTGCCGGCGCGCGGGAGGCCCATTTTGAGCGGCTGCGCACCCGCGTCGTGGAGCTGCTGCGGTCCAGCAACGAGGTGGAGGCCGCCGGGCAGGTGACCGAACAACGACTGCTGGCCGAGGCGGCGCTGCTGGTGGAGCGCTCCGATATTGAAGAGGAGCTGGTACGCCTGCGCGCCCATATCGAGAGCTTTATGGAGATGCTGCAGGGTGGGGGAGAGCTGGGCAAGCGGCTGGACTTTCTGCTGCAGGAGTTAAACCGGGAGGGCAATACGCTGCTCTCGAAGACTACAGGCGGGGACCCCGGCACCGGGCTGCGGCTGACTACTCTGGGGCTGGAGGTCAAGGCCGAGATCGAGCGGGCACGGGAGCAGGTGCAGAACCTAGAGTAATCATTCCGCTGCGAAAACGGGGGCGGCGTCTCCGCAGCAGGTACACTTTCTCTATCCATGGCAGGAATTCTGTTCATCATCTCGGCTCCGTCGGGTTCGGGTAAATCGACGCTGGTGGCGCAGTTGCGCTCTCTGGTGGAGGGATTGGATTTTTCGGTCTCATATACGACGCGCGCGCCGCGGGGTTCGGAGACCGATGGGCGAGAGTACCGCTTTATCGATCGCGCGACGTTTGAGGGCATGATTGCGCGCGATGAGTTTTTTGAGTGGGCCGAGGTCTTCGGCAATTACTACGGCACGGCCTGCTCCGCGCTGGAGCATGCGCGGGCTGCAGGCAAAGACCTGCTGCTGGACATCGATGTGCAGGGAGCGATGCAGGTGATGAAGAAGTGGCCGCAGGCGGTCTCGATCTTTATTCTTCCGCCGAGTCCCGAGGTGCTGGAGCGCCGGCTGCGCAATCGCAGCGAGGCAGAGCATGTGACGGACGAAAAACTGATCGAACTGCGGCTGCACCAGGCAAAACGAGAGCTGGAACAGGTGTGGGATTACAAGTATGCGCTTGTGAACGATGTGCTGGACGAAGCGACCGCGGAGATGCGCGCGGTGGTGCTGTATGAACGCGGGGCGGGCGACGGTGCGACGATAACGGCCGGAGCGTGCCGGACAGACAGGAAGTCACAACGGCTGTGCGACGTACTGCTGAGGTTCGACATTGAGTGTGCGTGAAGCTGAAAGACAGCGTCCAAGAGTTTGTCCCGCGTTATACACAGGGCTTGAGGCCGGGACAAATAAGAGCAGTTGCGATAGATTGATTCCGTGAGGTGTGGGCCTATGTCAACCGAAGATCCTCTGCACAATAAATACAGCCTGGTGAAGGGCGCGGCACGGCGGGCGCGGCAACTGCAGTCCGGAGCGCAGCCGATGATGCCTACCAAGAGTATGAAGGCGTGTCGCGTGGCACAGGACGAGATCAACCAGGGCCGGGTGACGTTCGTGGTAAACCGCGAGCCGAAGGGCACGGAGCCGCTGGAGGAACAGGCAGACCACGGCGCCGATGGCGAGTGACTCCGGCGGCGCACTGAGCGCGTGGGTTGACTACTATCGCGACCTGGGCGTGTACGATTTTTATCGCCGCGGAGCAGCGCCAGCGCCCATGAGCGCGGTTGAGGCTTCCGCTGCGGTGGACGAGGCCGTCATCGTGGTGGATCAGGCTGCCCAGCCGCTGCAAGCCGCTCCCCCAGTCGCTGTGGTGAGTATGCAGCCGCCAGCTTCTGTTGAGAAACCCTCCTCCCGGACGCCTCCCGAGCTTGCCGTGCCTCAGCCTTCGCAACTGCTCTCCTTCGACCAGCTCGCTCCTATGCCCGCGACGCCTGTTCCGGTGACGGAGCGTGCGGCTGCGCTCGAAGCCATCCAGAAGGAGATCGGCGACTGTACCCGGTGCCCGCTCGCCTATGCGGGGCGACACAAGATCGTGTTCGGGGACGGGGCGCCTGGTGCGCGACTGATGTTCATTGGCGAAGGACCGGGCGCGGATGAGGACGCGCAGGGCCTGCCGTTTGTCGGCCGCGCCGGACAACTGCTGAACAATATGATCGGCGCCATGGGGCTAAAGCGCGAAGAGGTCTACATTGCGAACATCGTAAAGTGCCGCCCTCCGGGCAATCGTGTGCCGGAGCCGGTGGAGGCTCAGACCTGCTCGCAGTTTCTGTTGAGGCAGATCGATGTGGTGCAGCCGGAGGTGATCGTCGCGCTGGGATCGACAGCGGCGACCTACTTGCTTGGTGTACGACGCTCTTTGAGCGCTTTGCGGGGACGATGGCACAGCTGCCGCGGCGCGAAGCTGGCGGTAACGTACCATCCGGCGTTTCTGCTGCGCGATCCGCGGCAGAAGGCCGAAGCGTGGAAGGACCTGCAGATGGTGATGGCGGAGATGGGATTGAAGGCGCCGGCAAAGAAGCCGAGCTAGCGGGGACGCCGTCCGGCGGAGTCCTGCATACTGGAATACGAGCCGCGTTCTGCGGCTGAGCCCAGACCAAGACCGCCGAATGTCCAGCCCTGTCCGCCGCTACAAGTACCTCGACATCCTGACCACGATGTTCGTGGTGATCCTGCTGGTGTCCAACCTGGTGGCGCAGAAGATCTGCATGATTGGTCCGCTGGCGGTGAGCGGAGCAGTGCTGCTGTTTCCCATTACCTACATCTTCGGCGATGTGTTTACGGAGGTATACGGGTTCTCCGCCTCCCGCAGGGCCATCTGGCTCGGGACCTTCGGCACAGCATTGCTTTACCTGATGGGCGTGATCGTGATCGCACTGCCCGGCGCGCCGGGGTGGAAGAACCAACAGGCGTTTGAGGTGGTCTTTGGTTTTCTTCCTCGCATCCAGACAGCCTCACTGATCGCCTTCTGGGCAGGAGACTTTGCCAACTCCTATACGCTGGCCCGGATGAAGCTGTGGACCGAAGGCCGCTGGCTCTGGACAAGGACTGTGGGTTCCACGGTTGTCGGTCAGGCGGTCGATACAACGCTGGTGATTGTACTGACCTTTGCCGGAAAATATTCGGCTGGGACGCTGGCCAACATGGTGTTGACCGGATATGGTTTGAAGGTGGCGTATGAGGTGCTCGCCACTCCGGTGACGTACGCAGTCGTCGGATGGCTAAAGCGCGCGGAACATACGGACGCCTTTGACCGGCATGAGAATTTCAACCCCTTCCACCTGGGCGAAGCAGTGCCGGAGGATGCCTGACGATTCCTTTCCGGCACGGCACCTGTGGTCCGATTCTTTGTATTTTTTTCGCATCGAGTGGACTGCGCCCATCATCCAAACCTGTGATCACACGTCAGTAGTCCGGTGAATCCTGCCTGTAGCTTCGATTCACATTGTTCAAGGAGTTCGCAGTGCGTTTTGTTCAAAGCCATTGGAGTGCCCCGCGCCTGATATGCGGCGCAGCAGTACTGACGATTGCAGCCGGACTGGCCGGTTGCAACAAGTCCGGCGGTGAGGCCCCGGCCGGCGCCGGAGCGGGCCAACAGGCGATGCCTGTGGCGGTGCAGCCTGTATCGCTGAATGCGGTGCCCGCGAGCAACACTTATGTGGCGACGATTAAGAGCCGCCGCTCGGCCACCCTGCAGCCTCAGGTGGAGGGAAACCTGACGAAGATCCTGGTCAAATCCGGCGACGCCGTGAAGGCCGGCCAGGTGCTGATGGAGATCGATCCTCTGAAGCAGAGGGCGACGGTCGAGTCGCAGCAGGGGACTGAGGCGCAGCAGAAGGCCCTTTACGACTACAACCAGTCCGAACTGGCCCGCCAGGAGCAGTTGTATAAGGACGGCATCATCTCCAAGCAGGCCTACGACCAGGCCATGCAGGCCTTCCAGAATTCGAAGGCCGGGCTGGCCTCTGCGAGCGCGCTGACGGCCACGCAACGGCAGCAGCTGGCCTACTATCAGATTCGTGCGCCCTTTGCCGGCATTGTGGGCGATATCCCGGTGCATCTTGGAGACTATGTCTCATCCTCAACCGTGCTGACCACGGTTGACGAAAACAAGGACCTCGAGGCCTACATTTACGTCCCCACGGACCGTGCAGCGGACGTGCATAACGGGCTGGCGGTGGACCTGCTCGACGAGAACGGCGATGTGCTGGCGAAGACTTCGATCTACTTCGTCTCGCCCATCGTGGACAACAATCTGCAGGGGATTCTGGCGAAGGCGCCGATTCCGAACTCCAGTGAGCGATTGCGCGATGGGCAGATTGTGAATGCACGAGTGACCTGGAAGACGGTCCAGCAGCCCACGGTTCCTGTGCTGGCGGTGACGCGCATTGGAGGGCAGAGTTTTGTCTATGTGGCTGCACAGAAGAACGGCGGCTACTCCGCGCACCTGCAGTCGGTAGAGCTGGGCGAGCCTGTGGGAAATGCCTATCCGGTCCTGAGCGGACTGCATACCGGCGACAGGGTCATCGTCTCCGGCACGCAGCTGCTGCAGGAGGGAGCGCCGGTGCAGCCCATGGAAGGCGGCCCGCCGGCAAAGTCGGCCAGCTGAGGACGTGGCGTGCCGAGCGACAGCAGGCAGCCAGAGGTGATTCGCGGAGCGCGGCATCGCGCACCGCATAAAGCAACGAAAGGTAGTGCCGAGTGGTTGAGTTTTTTATTCGCCGTCCCATCTTCGCCACCGTCTGCGCGCTGCTGATCGTGCTTGCCGGTGCGGTGACGCTGCCCACCATTCCGATCTCGCTCTATCCGGAGCTTGCGCCGCCGCAGGTCGTGGTCAGCTGTAACTATGTCGGCGCGAACTCTGCCGATGTCGAGTCCGCGGTCACAATCATCCTGGAGCAGGCGATCAACGGCGTCGAGGGCATGCGCTACATGTCGTCGACCTCCGCCAACGATGGGACCTCCACCATCACGATCACCTTCCAGACAGGCTACGATCTCGATATCGCCGCGGTGGACGTGCAGAACCGCGTGGCCACCGCGCAGGGACGGCTGCCGTCTTCCGTGAATGCCACCGGCATCTCGATCACCAAGGCGAATTCAAACTTTGTGCTGGCCGCCGGTTTTGTTTCGCCAGACCACTCTCTGTCCCCCGCCTTCATCTCGAACTATCTCGATGTGTATGTAGCCGACGCGCTGAAGCGCGTGCCGGGCGTGGGTAACGTCGTGGTCTTCGGCGAGCGCAAGTACGCCATGCGCATCTGGCTGGACCCCAACAAGCTGGCGGCGCGCGGCCTGACCCCGCTGGACGTGGTGAACGCTCTGCAGGAGCAGAATGTCGAGGTGCCGGCAGGGCAGCTTGGACTTCCGCCCTCCGACCCCCACCAGGCCTACCAGATGTCTGTGCGCGTCGTGGGCCGCCTCACCGATCCACGGCAGTTTGAGAACATTATCCTCAAGTCCAATGCGCCAAGCGCGCCGGCCGGATCGGTGTCCACAAGTTCGGGAGCGACCGCAGGCTCCGGCATTGTGCTGCTGAAGGACGTGGGCCGCGCGGAGCTGGGCGCAGAAAACTACAACACGAGTCTCCGCTACGCGGGAGTCGGCGTCCCGCAGAGCGATGCGATCGGCATCGGCGTGCAGCAGCTTTCAAACGCAAACGCGCTCGATGTAGACCGCCGCTGCAAGGAGGTCTTCGCGCAACTGCAGAAGAACTTCCCGCCGGGCATGCAGGGCTTTATCGCAGTCGATACGACCACCGTTGTCGCCGACTCGATCAAGGAGGTGGAGAAGACCATCGCCGAGGCCATCATCATCGTCATCCTGGTGATCTTCCTCTTCCTGCAGGACTGGCGCGCGACGATCATTCCGGCCATTACGATCCCGGTCTCACTGATCGGCACCTTTGCCTTCATCAAGCTCTTCGGCTTCTCCATCAACTCGCTTACGCTGTTTGGCATCACGCTGGCCACAGGGCTGGTGGTAGATGATGCCATCGTCGTAATCGAGAACGTGCAGCGACACCTCGAAGGCGTGGGCATGCCGGAGGGAGGAGACTGCGCGCACGACCCGCATAAGGCAACGTCGGTGGCCATGGCCGAGGTGACGAGCGCGGTGATTGCGACCTCGCTGGTGCTCATCTCAGTGTTCGTGCCGGTCAGCTTCTTCCCGGGCACCACGGGCATCCTCTACAAGCAGTTCTCGCTGACGATCGCGTTCTCCATCGCAATCTCCGCCTTTAACGCGCTGACGCTTTCCCCGGCGCTCTCGGCCGTCTTCCTGCGGCCGGAGAGCGAGAAGAAGGGGCTGCTGGGGCTGATCTTCAACCCCATCGAGAAGGCGATCCGCAAGACGATCTCCATCTATGCAGTGACGGTGACCTGGGTGGTGAAGTGGCGCTGGGCCTTCCTGGTGCTGTTCATCGCCGGCCTGGGCGCCACAGTGTACATGTACAACACAGTGCCCACGGCGTTTGTGCCGCAGGAGGACCAGGGATACTTCCTGATCCTGGTGCAAACGCCTCCCGGCGCTTCTCTCTCCTATACCTCGCAGTTTGCGGACAAGGGCGCCGCGCTGGTGGCACAGGACCCGGACGTCTTCGGCACCTTCTCCGTAATGGGCTTTTCGCTCTCAGGAGGCAGCTCGCCGAACTCAGGCATCATCTTTGCGCCGCTCAAGCCCGTGGATGAACGCACGAAGAAAGGACCCGGCCATACGGCGCACGATATCGTGATGCGCGTGACTCCGAAGCTGCTGGGCATTCCCGGCGGCGTGCTGTTCGCCGCGGAGCCGCCCGCGATCCAGGGCATCGGCACCGTCGGCGGGTTCCAGTTCATCCTGCAGGATGGAGGGCGCAACACGTTTGCGGACATCGATCGCGTGGCGCATGAGATGGTGGCCGCCGCATATGACCCTCATAACGGCCTGACCAACCTGAACACGCAGTTCACGGCGAACGATCCGCAGCTTTACGTCACCATCGACCGACAGAAGGCCGAGGCGATGGGCGTGCCGCTCTCGCAGATCACCGCGGCGATGGGGACTTACATGGGCTCGGCCTATGTAAACGACTTTACGTTCAACAACCGGTCTTACCGCGTATATGTGCAGGCGGACCAGCAGTTCCGCCGCACCTCCGCGGACCTGCGCCAGTACTATGTGCGCGCGAATTCCGGCCAGATGGTGCCGCTGGACAACCTCGTGGCACTGAATGAGACCTCCGGGCCGCAGGTGATTGACCACTACAACCTGTTCCGTTCCGCCGAGATCGATGGCTCTCCGGCCGAGGGACTCAGCTCCGCTCAGGGCCTCTCCAACATGGAGAAGCTCTTCGATAAAGTGAAGATGCCGGGCATGTCGTACTCGTGGACGGGACTGGCGCTGGAGGAGAAGGAGTCCGAGGGGAAGGCGCTGCTGATCTTCGGCCTGGGCCTGCTGGTTGTGTACCTCACGCTCTCCGCCCAGTATGAGAGTTTCTTCCTGCCGTTCATCATTCTGCTGGCTGTGCCGATGGCGGTGCTCGGCGCTCTGGGGCTGGTAGCTGCGCGGGGCCTGGTGGACGACGTCTACGTGCAGATCGGCCTGGTAATGCTGATCGGCCTCTCCGCGAAGAACTCGATTCTGATCGTCGAGTTTGCCGAGCAGCAGCTGGAGCACGGCAAAACCATCGTCGAAGCGGCCATCATCGCGGCCGAGCTTCGCCTGCGTCCGATCCTGATGACCAGCTTCGCGTTCATCCTGGGTGTGCTGCCGCTCTACTTTGCCACGGGCGCCGGAGCGTTGGGCAGGCACTCCGTAGGTACAGCGGTGGTTGGCGGAATGCTGGTGTCGACCATCCTCAACCTATTCTTTATCCCAGTGCTGTATGTAATTCTAAAGACATTGCTTGTATCTGTTTCGAGGAAGAGCAAGAAGCCGGAGCTGCCGCCCTGTGACGAGCCGGCCTCCTGACGGCGCGAAGCTTGTCCTTTGCCACTAAAGTTGTAGTCCTCTCCCACCAAAGTGCGCACTTTGGTCCGATTGTGGGATGGGCTGAAACGCGCGAATCGCTGACAGTAGAGGTGCCGGTCGATCCGGCCGAAGGCGGCTCGCGATGCACAGCGCACTCATCGGACTTCTTTTCGCTGCCGCAGCTCTGTTTCCGTGCTTCCTCTCTTTTGTAAGCCCGGAATAACGCACCTGGAAGCCGAGCGGCAGCCCAAACCGCGTGAAATTTTGAAGGCGTGGCCCTCCCCAGAGCCACGCCTTTTGTATTTGCCCGGCATTTCTAAAACAGCACCTTGAGGCCAAGCTGGATCTGACGTGAGGCCGCCGCCGAGGTGACCACTCCCGCGGTGGGGCTCAGTACGGCAGGCGCAGTCTGGCTGGCCGAACTGCCCTGCGCCGGCCCGGAGGAGAAGACAGTCTCCGCCGGTGTGCCGAGGTTGGTGTGGTTCAGGATGTTGAAGAACTCCGCGCGGAACTGAAGCCGCGCACTCTCGCCGAGCGGTGTGAGTTTGGTGAGCGAGAGATCGAGATCATCGTAGCGCGGCCCGGTGAGCAGGTCGCGGGACGCATTGCCTACAGCGCCGAATGCCGGTGCTGAGAATGCAGCGGGGTTGAAGTACTGGGCCGCACGCTGTGCCGTGCTCCCGGAGGAATAGAGAGTCCCTGTGAAGGCCCGATTCACATCGGGTCGAACCGGGTTTCGCGAATCTCCCGAGCCTGTGGGGTTATAGCCAAGCTGCGGGCTGAAGGGAAAGCCCGACTGGAACGTGGCGATACCGGAAAGGGTCCAGCCGGAGACGGCGCCATTGAGGATGGGAGACGCGTTTGCGATCAGGAGATGATTGCGGCCGAAGGGCAGGTCATAGTTGGCGTTGACGGCTGCAATGTGCCGGATGTCCGTTGCGGCTGGGCCCCAGTCCAGAGCCGGGTTGTTGGGGTAGGAGACGAAGGCAGGTGTGTTGGCTGAGACAGACGTGTTCCACGCCGAGCCATCGTCCAGATTTTTGGCAAAGGTATAGTTGGCCCGAAAGGCGAGGCCGCGGGCCAGCGTGCGGCGCACATCGATCTCCAGCGCGTTATAGGAACTCGACCCCTGGGAGACCCAGGAGGTGGTGTTGGCGAGTGCAGGATTTGCTTTGGTCGTTGTCGGGTAATAGATCGTGCCGGCGGCGAGCGAAGCGGGGCACGCAGGGGCAGGGCACAGAACCGATGCCGGTTCATTCAGGTCCTCGGAGAGGATCTGATGATAGCCGTGTGAGCCCACGTAGCCGACGGTGAGCGAAGTATTGCCGGTCACCCGCTGCTCGAGGCGGAAAGCCCATGCAATGACTGACGGCGTGTACAGGTCCGGCTGTACGGTGGATGGTGACACGGAGGTCGCGCCGGAGGTCGGATTCGCGACTGTACCCGAGGTGGAGTAGACGGTATTGAAGGGTGCGGACTGGTCCAGACGATAGTCCAGGGTGTCCAGGAGGGCGCGATGCAGGCCCACGCCGGCATGCAACACCGTTTTTCCCGTGGAGAACGGATCGTAAGCTATGCCGAGGCGCGGCTCCGGGAGAAACCTGGCGCGGTTGGTGGTCAGGGCGGAGGAGCCGATGGTGGGGTTGCTGTCAATTACGCCATTGGTAAAGCCGTAGATCGCTGCACGTCCCTGCGATTCGTTCCAGCCGTTGGTGGACTCAGTGCGCAGGCCGGCGCGCACCTCCAGATTCGGGAGGAGCCGGATGGTGTCCTCGAAATATGCCGCTCCGAAGGTGCTGCGCCAGCCAAGTTCTGTGGCCACAGGCGCGTAGGTAAACGTCTTGATCGTGCCCTGCAGGAAAGTCGTGAGAGAAGCAAAACTGGCCTGGCCATACTGGTCCTGCACCAGGTTGTCGTTGGACTCCAGCAGCTGCAGCCATCCGCCGGCTTCAACCTGATGCTTACCATGCGTCCAGTAGATGTGATCGTCGAAGGTGAAGAGGTTGCGTGTCGTTGCGTTGTTGGAGCCAACATTGGCTCCCGCGGCTGTAATGGTGGAGGCGCCGTTCGATGCCGTCGAGCCTGCGATGACAACCGCTCCTGTCGGCTTGCCGGAGAGAAAGGTTGGGGTAACGGCCTGCACCTCGGCTGGAATTGAGCCGAGGAAGAAGAAGTTCGCGCGGGAGAGCCCGGCGCGTGCCGTGTTCAGCAGCTGCGGAGTAAAGACATGCTGTTGCTGGACGCTGAAGACCTGCTCGCGCAGGCTCTCATCGACCAGCGAGAGCGGGTTCTGCGTGGGGGTGTGCGCGGTGGAGTCGTCGACGGTATAGACGGCGAACAACAGATCGTTCGGCGTCAGGTTGGCGTCGAGCCGTGCGGTGCCGAAGTCCTCGCGGATATGCTGCGGCGCGCTGGAGAAGGCCTCTGCGATACCGGTGGGCAGGCCAGCGGCGGTCAGCAACTCAGGACCATTCTGCACCGGCCAAAGGTTCAGCAGGCCGGCGACACCCGGGCCCAGCGCGACTGGCGCGAGCGTCCCTGAAGAGTTCGGGATGAGGCCACGGCGGGCATTGTTGTCGGGCACGAGGGTCACGTCCGTAACCCCCAGATTCTGACGATAGCCCTCATAGTTCGCGAAGAAGAAGAGCTTGTCCCTGCGAACCGGCCCGCCAAGCGAGCTGCCGAAGTCGTGACGCTGAAACTCAGGAATGCGAGCCGGGTCGAAGTAATTGCGCGCATCGAACAGAGAGTTGCGCAGGAACTCGTACGCCGAGCCGTGCAGCCTGTTGGTGCCGGAGGCGGTGACGATGGAGACCTGCGCGCCGGTGCGTTTGCCGTAGGCGGCGGAGTAGGTATCGGTGATGACGTTGAATTCGCGGACCGCTTCCACGCCAAGCAATTGACCGCTGGCGCCGCCAGGCGTGACGTTGATGAGCGAGGCGCCGGTGTATTCAATGCCGTTGAGCAGGTAAAGATTGTCCTGCGGACGACGGCCGGAGACGGCGAACATATTGCCGACGGACGAGTTCGACGTGCCGACCGAGCCCGAGCGCTGTGCGGTGTAGTTGACCGTCGCCGGGTTCAGGGTGATGAGCTGGTCATAGCTGCGGCCGTTGAGAGGCAGCTCCTTCACCTGCCGCGCATCTACCAGACCGGAGATCTGCTCTGTGGAGCTATTGACGATCTCCGGCTCATCGCGCACGATGACGCTCTCCGACTGGCCTGATATGGCAAGCGTGAAGGGCAGGCTCGCCGCCTGGCCGACAGAGAGGTCCACGCCGGTATGGGTCTGCGGCGCGAAGCCCTGCGCCGTGACGCTGATCGTATAGCTGCCGACAGGGACTGAAGGAGCTGAGAAGCGGCCATTGGCGCCGGTGACGAGTTTGCGTTCGTTTCCGGTCTCGTCATTGTGGACGAGCACCTGCGCGTTAGGAATGGCGGCGCCGGTTGCGTCGGTCACGACGCCGGAGATTGTGCCTCCGACGACCTGAGCATACGAGGCCGGCGAGAGGAGCCATACGAAGAGAATGGCGATGAGCGCGAAGACGATTAGAAAATGAAAATAGAGACTGCGTATGCTGCGGGTCACGTGGTCCTCCTGAGGGACGGGTGGGCGCGCGGATTCGCGACGGTTTATCGAGCGATGCAGAATGTGCGGATGCGATGGAGGGTGCGTGCTCTCGCTAGAAGCGACAACGACGCAAGATGACACAACAGAGTTGGGCGGCAGGGACCGGCCACGTCATCTCACAGGCCGCGCGCGGGGAGGGTGGAACGTACTGAAATACACTCACCGCGCAACTCCGTGACTGTAGCTCCAGAAGACGAGCCCCAGGGTGAGGATGGCAATAAAGACCTCGCCCAGGATGCCGACCACCAGCGGCCGCCAGCCCTGGCCAACGAGGTCTTTCATATTGGTGCGGAGGCCTACGCCGGCAAAGGCGGGGAGAAACGCCCAGTTTGCGAAGCTGGTCAGCGCGGCGAGCTGCGGGCGGGTGAAGCCAAGCCTGATCAGCGGAGCCAGATGCGGATGCGCTGCCGGATTGAAGCCGCCGAGTGTTGCAAAGATGGAGATGGCGAGAAAGCCCAGAATGAACTTAGGGAACTTCTGCCACAGAAACAGAGGCTTGTTTGTCACGCGCGACGCCTGTCCACGCGAGGCCCAGTAGACCGCATAGCCCAGCACGACGAATCCGATAAATGAGGAACGCGCAGTCTTGGAGAGGACGGCCCAGCGGCCTGCGTCCTGTCCATAGAGCGCACCGGTCACAACGGATTCAGCGGTATTATCCACCGCGAGACCGGCCCACATGCCATAGCCCTGCTGACTCATGTGCAGGGCGTGCCCGATGGCAGGGAATGTGAAGAGCGCGAAGGCCCCCAGCGCCAGGATGGCGGCGATAGCGGTCGAAGTGTCCTCGTCGTCGGCGTCGATGGCGCCGCGCGCCGCCATGATCGCCGTGACGCCGCAGATGGAGGAGCCGATCGCCAGCAGGCTGGTGAGCTTTGGCCGCAGGCGGAAGATGCGGCCCAGCAGCGTCATGACCGTAAGCGACAGCACCAGCTCGACTGCCACCAGCAGCAGCGACAGTCCACCGACGTGCAGCACATCCTGCAGGAGAAAGCGCGCTCCCACCAGCACGATTCCTAGCTTCAGCCACAACTCGTAGGTCGCAACTCCGGGGCGGAAGATGCGCGCTACGCCGACGGTATTTGAGATCAGCAGGCCGAGGAGGATGGCCCAGAGCACGTATTCAATATGGGGGAAGGGAATGCCGTAACGGGTTTTGAGCGTGACGGCCGCGTGTTCCAGCAGTTTTCCGGCGATGCCGATCCCGAACAGCAGCGCAACGCCCGGCAATATCGCAAACGGCGATGCCGGCGTGCGCGGGGCGCCTGGAGGCGCATCTGGCGGCGCGGAAAGAGAGTCTGCGGCGCTGGCCATAGAGATGGTCTGGGTCGGCATCGGCAGGTCGTGCACGGGGACGGCGGGATGTATGCCAGGCAAAGTCCGGCATGGGCCCGCACGCGCCGGCTTTAGAAGCCGATCTGGTGCAGTACGCCGAAGCGCACCAGCAATGCCAGCGCAAGGCCGATGCCCACGGCGATGTAATCCACACTGGCGGGCATCCTGTAGCTGGAGTGAGTGTTCGGAAGCTTGGTATTCGAAGTAGCCATGGTTCTGATCCTTCTGGTATCGCTCATTGAGTATGTCGTTGTCTGGAGCGCAAGGAAAAAGCCCACATATCGCGCCTTGCGCTGGATACGTGGGCTTCCTGAGATCGTGTGAGGCTTAGTTTGCTAACTTTCGCCTAACAGGGGAATGCACCAACGCAGCAGCGGCTCTTGCCCGTACAACAGGGGCAACAGCTACACATACACAGCGTGGTGTGCGAAATTCCCATCTCATGAATGGTATCGGCCAGCCGCTAGAAAAGTCAAGCTCCGGCAGGAAGGGTCAGGAGGCAGGAGGTAGGGGGCCTAAACGTGGGATCGTAGAGGCAGGGTGGAAACTATAGCTTGAATAGCTTAAGTGGGGCTTAAAAGAGGAAACCCACGCAGCGCGGTGGGGGCTGTTGCGTGGGTATTCCGGTAAAGCAACGAAGTGGGTGGACTTCGTTGTGGGTGACTCAACCCGAAGGGAGTCCTTCCACGCTGTTTAGAGTAGCCCGGAACCCCCGTTGCGTCAAGGAGAAAAGGTTGCAAAAATCCTGTAAAGCAGCCACTTGGGATGCGGATGAAAAGGGCCGCTACAGGCGGCCAGATGGCGCGTGGGCAAGGAGCCAGCTTGCCTGAACGCAACAAACGAGGGTGTCTGGTAATCGACAGATTGCCAGACAGGTCAAGCTTTGCCATTCCTTCGCTTGGCAGGCCGATGCTGCATTGCGGGGCAGCGGTAACCCTGCGGGGGCTGGGGACACTATAGGCAACATTGCACAAGAGGGTGAAGCCCCTTATCGAAAATAAGCGGGCCCAGGGGGACAAAACGGGAATCCGCCCAGCCCGGAGCTGCCCGGTTCCCAGGGCGGAAGCGGGTGAGAGACACCTCGGCAGGGCAGGCCGTCCAGGGCCGCAGCCTGCAGGGCCGCGCTGCAACCTTGGGGCGATTCCGGCGCTTACAGCCTGCAGATCAGCAGTTCGCGCTCATAGATCATCTCGGCAGGAAGGTGGTCGTGCAGTTCGATGAACAGCTCTTCGTGGTTCATTACCTCGCGCCGCCATGAGGCCGGATCCACCCTTTGCAACTCTTCGAAGTTCGCACGAAGCTCCGCCTCCGGCGTATTCAGGCCTGTCCAATGGATATCGTCGAAATAGGGGGTCCATCCAATGGGAGTTTCTTTCCCCAGCGCCCGGCCACGCACGCGGTCCACGATCCACTTCAGTACGCGCATGTTCTGCGAGAAGCCGGGCCATAAAAACCTGCCGTTGTCGTCTTTGCGGAACCAGTTCACATGGAAGATGCGGGGCGTCGAGGAGAGCGATCGCTGCATCTTGATCCAGTGACGGAAGTAGTCGCCCATGTGGTAGCCGCAGAAGGGCAGCATCGCCATGGGGTCGCGCCTCACCTTGCCCGTCGCCGAAGCGGCGGCAGCGGTGGTCTCCGAGCCCATCGTTGCGCCGACGTAAACGCCGCTGGACCAGTTGAACGCCTGGTAGACCAGCGGGATCGTCGAGGCCCTGCGTCCGCCGAAGATGATCGCGGCGATGGGAACTCCGTCGGGATTCTCCCAGTCCGGATCGATCGAGGGGCATTGCTTTGCCGGAGCCGTAAAGCGGCCGTTCGGATGCGCAGCGGGAGTTTTGGACTCCGGGGTCCAAGGCTCTCCGCGCCAGTCAATCAGTCTCGCCGGCGGCTCGTCCGTCATGCCCTCCCACCAGATGCCACCGTCCGGCTTGCCGTCCTTGCCGACGGTCAGCGCGACGTTGGTAAAGATCGTGTTCTTCGCCAGCGTCGCCATGGCATTGGGGTTCGTCTTTGCGCTGGTCCCGGGGGCCACTCCGAAGAAGCCTGTCTCCGGATTGATGGCACGAAGCTGTCCGCTGGCATCGGGTTTGATCCACGCAATGTCATCGCCGACCGTATGCACCTTCCAGCCCTCGAAGCCCTTCGGCGGAATCATCATCGCAAAGTTCGTCTTGCCGCAGGCTGAGGGGAAGGCCGCCGAGACGTAGGTCTTCTCCGTCCTGCCATTCGCGTCCGGGGGCGACTCCACACCCAGGATCAGCATGTGCTCCGCCATCCAGCCCTCGTCGCGCGCGATATTGGACGCGATGCGCAGGGCGAAGCACTTCTTGCCCAGGAGCGCATTGCCGCCGTAGCCGGAACCATAGCTCCAGATCTCACGCGTCTCCGGGAAGTGCACGATGTATTTCTCTTCGTTGCAGGGCCAGGGCACATCCTTCTGTCCGGGCTCCAGCGGCATGCCGACGGAGTGCATGCAGGGCACCACGCGCTTGGTGTCGCGATCAATCTCGGCAAAGACCGGCTTGCCGATGCGCGCCATGATGCGCATATTCACCACGGCATAGGCGGAGTCCGTCAGCTGTACACCGATCTGCGACATGGGAGACCCGACCGGCCCCATGGAAAACGGCATGACATACATGGTGCGGCCACGCATCGACCCTTTGAAGAGCTGCTTCAGCGTACGGTGCATGGCTCTCGGTTCCACCCAGTTGTTGGTGGGGCCGGCGTTGTCTCTGGAGAGGGAACAGATGAAGGTACGGTCTTCCACCCTGGCCACATCGTTGGCGGCAGACCGCGCGTAGAAGCAGCCGGGCCATTTCTTCTCGTCCAGCGGCAGAAAAGTGCCTGCCTCCACCAGAAGATCGCAGAGGTGCTCATACTCCTGCTGCGAGCCGTCAATCCAGTGGATGGAGGCGGGCTGCGTAAGTTCGGCCATCTTTTCCACCCAGCGAATCAGGTGCTTGTTTGTCGTTGGTGGCTTGGCCGGGTGGGAGGCGCGCTTGGTCGGCATCGGGTGTCGGGTCCCTTTCGAAGTCGGGGCGTTGAAGTCTCAAGTCTTCGCTTTAGGCCGTGGAGTCGTCAACCCAACCTGCGCGATAAGCGACCGTTACGGCCGCCGGGAGATTGATTCTTTCCATATGGAAAGTCCTGCCGACCGCGCGATAGGACAACTGTGACGCCTCTGTCGTAGACTTTCGGGTCGAGGAGAGAATGATGAAGATTGGTAGGACCGGAAATTACCTGGCTGTGGCCGTTGCAGCAGCGTCGCTTGTATCCGCGTCAGCAACTCAGGCGCAGGGCGACCCGGCCCGCGCGTTTGACGCTGCAACCGCCGCAGTCCGCAAGCCGGGCACCGTAGTCCGCATCGATCTCATCGGCGACTCCACCCAGACCGACAACGCCGGCTACGGCCGCGGCTTCTGCGCCAACTTTACCGCCAGGGTGGACTGTCTCAACATGGCCAAGGGTGGAGCCAGTACGCACACCTATCGCGAGCAGGGCCTGTGGGACCGTGCCCTCGCGACCAAGCCGGATTACATGGTGATCCAGTTCGGCCACAACGACATGGTGGATCCGAAGAACCCCATGCCTCGCCAGACGCCTCTGCCGGACTACGTCGCTAACCTGAAGCGTTTTGTCACCGAGGCCCGTTCCGCCGGAATCAAGCCTGTGTTATGCACGCCGCTCACCCGCCGGTACTTTGGCGCAGACGGCAAGATCCACTCCGACCTCACCGAGTATTCGAACGCCATGAAGGGCGTCGCCCGCGAGATGCACGTTCCGCTGATCGACCTGCAGGCCGACAGCATCGCCTATCTCGACAAGGTCGGCGAGGCCGAGGGCAACAAGCTCGCCATCACCAAAAAGGACGCCGACGGCGCGACCATCTTCGACAAGACGCACCTCGACTGGGCCGGCAGCTATGTCTTCGGCCGCATTGTCGCGGTCGATCTGGGCAAGGCGGTGCCCTCGCTGAAGAAGTATGTACTGCCGCAGGCGGCCAAGCTCCCGCCCGAGGGTGAGAAGGCCATGCGCATCATCAACGGCGGTCCGGTAACGATTGTGCTCGTCGGCGACTCCACCGTTGCCACCGGCGGGGGCTGGGGGCCCGGCTTCTGCGCCGTCATGAAGCCGAACGTCACCTGCATCGACGATGCGCTCAACGGCCGCACCACCAAGAGCTTCATCGATCAGGGCGCGTGGCAGAAGGCCCTCGACCGGCACGGCGACTACTACCTCATCCAGTTCGGCCACAACGACCAGAAGCCCGGCGCGCATCTGCCGGTGCCCGCCTTTGAGGACTACCTGCAGCGCTACGTCGACAATGTCCGGGCGATTGGCGCGGTGCCTGTCCTCGTCACTTCGCTCTCGCGCCGCACCTTCCGCGACGGCAAAGTTGTCGAGGACCTGAACGAGTACGCGAACGCGACCAAAGAGGTAGGGGCCAGGAACGGCATCACCGTCGTCGACCTCAACGCCATCTCCACTGCACTGCTCGATCGCATGACGCAGGCGGAGGCCGACAAGTTCGACCGCAATGTCGACCCGGAGACCGGCAAACTCGTCGCCACCGCCGACGATGCCGTTGCTAAAACAGCATCAGGCATCGACCGGCCTGCAACGCAATCTCTGGACCGCACCCACCTGAATGCCTATGGCAAGAAGGTCTTCGGCCGCATCGTCGCCGACCAGCTCGTCCGAACGCAGGTCGAACTTGGCCCGGATGTCATCGGCCAGCCCTCAGGCACGCACATGGCCGCAGGCAGCATGCCCGCGCCCGCCGGGAAGTAGTCAGGCTAAGCAGCTAGTCCGCCACCATCTGCTCTCCCGGCAGGATAGGTCGAGTGCGCGGCAGCTTGCCGTTCGCCGCGGCCAGACCCACTGCCGCCAGCGTTGCAGCAAAGATCGCCAGCTTTACCGCGCTGGCCCCGCGCGTATTGGGCAGCAGCTTCCAGAAGACCAGCAGCACCGTCTGGCCGATCGTGACCGCCCATACCGACCCGTAGAAGTACCGCCGCTCAGTGCCTTCGCCTTTGGTGGAACGCCGCACCCGCGGCAGTAGGCCGGTGAGGCCCAGGACCAGGATCAACGCGCACAACGGCGCATAGCCGTACCAGTAGATCTGCTTCAGGTACCACCGGCCCGTAGCAGTCGCGACCACCAGCCCCGCAAGGTTCAGCAGCGCAAAGCTCAGCACCGCGTTCCAGGCGAAGGTGTAGCAGACCCGGCGGTAGAGCGGGTTCGGCTTGTCCTCGTCGAAGCGCAGGATGTATGGCGCGGGTTCAGCTCCGGGAAGGCTGCCGCGCAGCGCGGCGATGCCCGTCCCGATCAGCACCAGCGCCAGCCAGATCGTATTGCCGCGCCCGAAGCCCCGCGCAAACAGGGAGAAGGTCAACGGTCCCGGCGCCAGGAAGAAGACCCAGATCCACAGCGGCCAGTGCGCCAGCCGGTACAGCCGCGTGTTGCGTTCGCGGATGCGCCGCTCATGCGCATACTCCAGCCGTCCGCGATAAGCCATGGACTAATACCTGCCGGCTGCGGCCTGAATATCTTTCATGTAATCGTCCAGGTTCTTCGTCGGTCCGATGATATGTGCCATCACAAAGCGGTAGATCGGTGGGTTGATGTAGCCATCCTCGGTGATCTTCAGCATTGTGGAGGCAGCGGTTGGTCCAGGAGACAGCTCATACGTCCACGTTCCGCCGTAGGCCGCGCGAGGCTCGTCCAGCTTCACCTGGCGCAGGGTCGGCGGCACGGTCTGCACGGCCAGAAAGGTCATGTACTGCCCATGGCCTAAATGCTCTACCCAGTGGTCGCGGCCGTGATCCGGCATCAGCGTCGTGACGGACTTGACCTCGGGCCGCCACACGTTGCCATCCTTCACGTCGGTGATCATTGCGAACACCTTGTCCACCGGCGCAGGGACGACCCCGGTCACGGAGACCTCATGCGTCGCGGGCATGCGGGCGCCATCGGCGTAGATGAGTCCTCCCGCGATCAGCAGCACCAGCACGATGACGCCAAAGATCTTCATGAAAACTCCAATGACATAAGCAGATTTGGTGGGGAGTTGAAGGTTCAGGGTAACTCAGCCGGCCCGCTTAGGGAAGCAGGGAAGATAGTGACGAAGTGTCTCCATCCGGCGCCAGAAAAAGTTGTGCACAGCCCAGGGAGTCAAATCTTCGTTACAATTCCTCTGACCCATTGCAGGCACCTTATTCAGCGTCACAAACGGAGACCTCCAGACATGTCCGACTCGTCCTCCTTCGCCAGGTTCTTTCAGAATTTGGATGCACGCATCGCACGCTATGACCTGCTTCAGCATCCCTTCTATACGGCATGGTCACGTGGAGAGTTGACGCAGGACGATCTGCGCGAGTATGCCAGCGAGTACTGGCACCATGTCTCAGCCTTCCCCACCTACCTCAGCGCGCTGCACTCGCAGCTTCCGGACGGTGAGCTGCGCCGCACGGTGCTCGCCAACCTGGCCGACGAAGAGGGCATGCGCGACGGCACTCCGCACAGCGATATGTGGATGGACTTTGCGCGGGGCATGGGCGCGGATGACACCGAGGTCCGTGAGCGGGAGCTTGCGCCTCAGACCCGCTCGCTGATCGCACACTTCCGCGAGTCGATGTATGGTCCCGCCACAGAGGCGCTGGCGACGTTGTATACCTACGAGTCCCGCGTACCTGCCATTGCGAAGACCAAGGCCGAGGGCCTGCAGAAACATTATTCGGCCGACGCAGCCACCAGCCGTTATTTCACGGTGCACACCGTAGCGGATGTCTTCCATTCGCAAGTGTGGCGCGACCTGCTGACCGCCGAACTGGCGGCTCGCCCGGAGCAGGCCAAGATCGCCCTGGAAGCGGCGGAGAACGCCGCCCGTGCGCTGTGGACAACTCTCGACGGAATTGAAGCGGACAGGCAGGCCCGGATGGCGGCCGCTGCGTGATCCGTGGCAGCCTCAGCTCCGTCACCGTGATCGCCGCGCTCAGCCTCTCGCTGGGCGCGGCTTCCTTCGTAGGCGCACAGCCGCCCGCGCAGCCGGCCATGCCGCCGCTTACCGGGCAGCCGCTGCCTCTGCCCAGGCAGCAGACCTGGCGTTTCGACAATCTCAGCTCTCTGGGTGGCCAGCCTACTAAAGTCCTTGGCACGCCGCAGCTCATCGATACTCCAATGGGGAAGGCTGTCGCCTTCAACGGCACGGACTCCGCCCTCTTTGTCGGCGTCCACCCCCTCGCCGGCGCCACCACCTGGACCTGGGAGATGATCTTCCGCCCCGATGCGGACGGCCATCCCGAGCAACGCATCTTTCATCTTCAGTCCGTCGACCCCGCTACCGGCAAGGACATTCCCAACGAGCGCATGCTCTTCGAGATCCGCATCCGTCCCGACGCTGACGGCAAACCGGAGTGGTGCCTGGATAGTTTCGCTACCGCCGGCGGGCACTCCCGCGCGCTTCTGAACTGCGACAAGAAATATCCCTTCGGTCCCTGGTACCGCGTCACCGCGGTCTACGATGGCCATATCTTCCGCAACTACGTCGGCGACGAGTTGCAGGGCGAGGGGCCGCTGGAGATCCCTGCCGAACGCCCAGGCCGCGCCTCCGCTGGCACCCGCATCGACATGCGCGACTACTTCAAAGGCGCCATCTATGAGGCGCGCTTTACCCCACGCGCCCTCACCCCAGATGAGTTCCTTAAGATCCCTGCGGCGGGAAAATAGCCCCCTGTCCAGTCGCGCCGTTCTTCACTGCGTGTGGCTCAGTTTGAATTTGCCGGATATTTCGCGCTGAAAATCCTCAGCCGGCTTTGGCGGCAACGCGGTTTTTGTCATCTAACACCGTGAGAACGATCCTGTGACCGTACGCCGCGCATTCCTTTTTGCTATAGCCCTTCCACTGCTGCTGCTCACTTCTGCACGTCGGGCCGGAGCCTACTCCGTGCTGACGCACGAGGCAGTGGTCGACCTGACCTGGTCGGACTCCATCAAGCCCTTGCTGCTGGCCCGCTACCCGAAGCTGACGCCTGCGGAATTGCGCGAGGCACGCGCCTACGCTTACGGGGGCTGCGTGATTCAGGACCTCGGCTACTATCCGTTCGGCAATCCGCTCTTCAGCGACCTGCTGCACTATGTGCGCACGGGCGACTTCGTCCGGTCCCTCTTCCGCAATGCGAAGAACGCCGACGACACAGCCTTCGCCATCGGCGCGCTGACCCATTACTTCGGCGATACTATCGGCCATCCCGAGGCCGTCAACCGCGCCGTCGCAGCGGAGTTCCCCGCGCTCGCCGCGAAGTACGGCAGCAATGTGAACTATGCTGAGGGCCCCCACCAGCACGTGCGTGCGGAGTTCGCCTTCGACGTCAACGACATCGTGCAGCACCGCCTCGCGCCGGAGGCATATCTCAATCACATCGGCTTCAAGGTCCCAGTGCCATTGCTGGCCACCGCCTTTTACGAGACCTACGGACTGCACCTCGGCAACGTGCTGGGCCAGCATCGGCCTACCATGCGCGGCTATCGCTTCTCCGTCCGCTCTCTGCTGCCGCGCGTCGCCTACGCGGAGACGATCCTGTACCGCAAGCGCATGCCGGTAGACAACTCCAGCCCGGAGCTGGACGAGTTCAACCGCCAGATTGCGGTGGTCGCAGCCTATGACCACTGGATCGGATATCGCAGGCACGCGGGCATCGGTACCTATCTTCTGGCGGGTGTCATCTACATCCTGCCCAAGTTCGGGCCCCTGGTGGACCTCAAGCTGCACCCGCCCAGCGCCGCCGCGGAGCAGAGCTATGTCGTCTCCATGCTGAATACAGTCGGCGCCTTGCGTAACACCCTGCACGCGGCGAGCCGGTCGGGAGTGATCCCCAACAAAGACCTCGATACCGGAGACGTCGTCTACCCCGGCACCTATTCGCTGGAGGACTTCGCCTACGCCGACCTGCTGCATGAGATGACCCGCACACCCGCTTCTCCGATCCCGTTCGGCATCAAGCGAGACCTGCTGGCTTACTTCTCCGATCTTTCAAAGGTGAAGTACATTCAAGCGGACCCGAAGCGGCTCGCCCAGGTGCAGGCAGATCTCTCCACGCTCAGGACGATTCCCACACGTGAGCAGGAGCCGGACAGCCCGCTGCTTGCGGATGAGGCAGCGGAGGCGCCTGCTCCCACCCCGGCCGCCGCTGCACAGCCAGTCGGAGCCGCCCAGCCTTAGCGAATCTCCGGTTGCTGCCGCAGCTTTCACCCTATGGCCGTATTCACCAGCGACTGCGCCTCTTCCTGAATACGCTTCAGGTGATCGGAACCGAGAAAGCTTTCCGCGTAGATCTTGTAGACATCTTCGGTGCCTGAGGGCCGCGCTGCAAACCAGCCGTTCTCCGTCGCCACCTTCAGGCCGCCGATCGGCGCGTGATTGCCCGGCGCCTCGGTGAGCACTGCGGTGATGGGTTCGCCGGCCAGCGTCTTCGCCGTCACCTGCGCGGGAGAGAGCTTCGCCAGCTTCGCCTTCTGCTCCTTCGTCGCCGCCGCGTCGATGCGCTGATAGACCGGCGCGCCGTACTTCGCCGTCAGCTCCGTGTACAGTTCGCCGGGGTCTTTGCCCGTCACTGCGGTCATCTCTGCCGCCAGCAGGCCCATGATGAGGCCGTCCTTGTCCGTCGTCCATACGGTGCCGTTCCGGCGCAGGAAGCTCGCGCCCGCCGACTCCTCACCCACAAAGCCCAGAGATCCGTCGATCAGCCCGTCAACGAACCACTTGAAACCCACGGGCACCTCCAACATCGGGCGGTCCAGCCCCTTCGCCACTCGGTCGATGATCGACGAGGACACCAGCGTCTTGCCGATGCCAACCTTCGCCGACCACTCCGGCCGGTGCGTGAAGAGGTACTGAATCGACACAGCGAGGTAGTGGTTCGGATTCAGAAGTCCGGCGGAGCGCGTCACGATGCCGTGCCGGTCGTGATCTGTGTCGCAGGCCCAGGCCACGTCGAATTTGTCCTTGTTGGCAATCATGCTGGCCATTGCATATGGACTCGAGCAGTCCATGCGGATGCGCCCGTCCCAGTCCAGAGTCATGAAGCGGAAGGTCGGATCGACATATGGATTCAGGGCCTCGAGCTGCGGCAGATACATCTCCGCGATACGCGGCCAGTAATCGACACCCGCGCCGCCCAGCGGATCGACGGCCAGCCTCAGGGCCGTATCTTTCAGCGGCGCAAAGTCGATCACCTTGCCCAGATCTCCTACATAGGACGAGATGTAGTCATGATTGTGCGTGGTTGCGACCGTCAGCGCGCGCGTGTACGGCATTCGTTGCACGCCCACCAGCTTCGCCGCAATCAACTCATTTGCCCGGTTCTCGATCCACCTGGTCGCGGTCGTATCCGCCGGACCGCCGCTCGGAGGGTTGTACTTGAAGCCGCCATCCTCGGGAGGATTGTGCGATGGCGTAATCACGATGCCGTCACTCTGCGGCTTCCCTTTGTTCGCGGCGTTATAGGTCAGGATGGCGTGCGAGAGTGCGGGCGTAGGCGTGTAGCCCAGCTCCGCATCGATCATCACTTCAACGCTGTTAGCCGCCAGCACCTCGAGCGCCGTGGTGAAGGCCGGCTCGGAGAGCGCATGCGTGTCCTGAGCAAGAAACAGCGGACCGTCCGTGCCCTGGCTTCTGCGGTACTCCACGATCGCCTGTGTGATCGCGGCAATATGGTCGTCGTTGAAACTCGCGGCGAAGGCGCTGCCGCGGTGCCCGGACGTTCCGAAGGCGACGCGCTGCGAGGCATTGCCCGGCTCCGGATGCAACGCATAGTAGGCGGTAACAAGGCGCGAAATGTTCACCAGGATGTCAGGGGAGGGAAGTGTACCGGGCTTGTTCGTGTTCTCGGCGGGCATGGTGCGTTCCTCTTGGTTGCGATTCAGGTTTGCAGTGTAGCCGATACAGATGGTTTCTGTTCGCATTGCAGGTAAAGCATCCGCATGCGCCTACAGCGTAAGATTCTGCTTTAGATGCCTGCCTCCACCATCACCAGCCGTGCCAATCCGCGCGTCAAGCAGCTGCGTGCAGCCTTCAGCGGGAATGCCCGGCTCGCCGAAGGCCTTGTAGCAATCGAGGGGGAGAACCTGATGCGCGAAGCGATGCGTAGCGGCATCGCGCTGCGCATGGTCTTCGCCAGTGAAGAGACCTCCGAGCCGGAGTGGCTGCCACACGGCATAGAAGTGGTGCACCTTTCCGGCGAGATATTTGCCTCCGCTGTCGACACGCAATCGCCGCAGGGCCTCGCCGCGCTGATCGAGCCGCCACAGTGGAATCTTGAATCCGTACTCAGACCGCATGCCGCGCCACTTTTCCTCATCGCCGCCGGCCTGCAGGACCCCGGCAATCTCGGCACACTTGTCCGCTCGGCGGAGGCCTTTGCCGCCAGCGCCGTACTCACAACGCCCGGGACGGTCAGTCCCTGGAACCAGAAGGCGCTGCGCGCCTCCGCAGGCTCGGTCTTTCGCATGCCCGTGGTCTCCGTCAACGCAGACGATCTCGCGCGGCTCAACTCGCGAGGCGTCCAACTCCTTGCAGCCGTCGCTTCGGGCGCCACGACAAAGTCCGCGTCCGTTGTGGACCTCACCAGGCCCACGGCAGTCATGATCGGCAACGAAGGCTCCGGCCTCACAGACGATCTCCTTGCCCTGGCCGACGGGTGCGTCTCCATCCCGACACCAGGTCCGGTGGAGAGCCTCAACGCCGCCGTTGCCGGCTCGCTTCTGCTCTATGAAGCCTCGCGCCAGCGTCTGGCATCCCAATCAACTGCTGGAAACTAGCAACCTTCCATGTCCCTCTTCGATGCATCGCCGCTCGCAGCACCCGCCGCCGTAAATGCGCGTGCGCCGCTGGCCGAGCGCATGCGTCCGCGCACGTTGGATGAGTACATCGGCCAGGAACACCTGCTCGGGCCCGGCAAGCCGCTGCGCATCGCCATCGAACGCGACGATCCCGCCTCCATGATCTTCTGGGGGCCTCCCGGGACCGGCAAGACTACGCTGGCCAAGATCATCGCCGCTCTCACCCATGCCACCTTTATCGAGTTTTCCGCGGTCATGTCCGGGATCAAGGAGATTAAACAGGTGATGGCCGAAGCGGAGAAGGCTGCCGCCTTCGGCTCGCGCACCATCCTCTTCATCGATGAGATCCATCGCTTCAACAAGGCGCAGCAGGACGCATTCCTGCCCTACGTGGAACGCGGCTCCATCCGCCTCATCGGCGCCACCACGGAGAACCCCTCCTTTGAACTCAACGCCGCGCTGCTCTCGCGCTGCCGGGTTTATACCCTGCAGCCGCTTAGCGAGGCACAGGTCATCTCGCTGCTCTCGCGTGCGCTGAGCGATGAATCGCGCGGCCTGGGCGCCCTGCATATTGCCGCCGATGAAGACGCACTCGCCACTGTTGCCGCCTACGCCAGCGGCGACGCACGCAACGCGCTCAATGCACTGGAGGTCGCCGCGAATCTTGCGCAGGCGGCGACGGCCGGAGGGGCCCCAGCTTCTTTGCACATCACCAGGGAACTCGCGGCCGAAGCCCTGCAGCGCCGGGTACTTCTTTATGACAAGCAGGGTGAACAGCACTATGACATCATCTCCGCGCTGCATAAGTCCGTGCGGAACTCCGATGCCGACGCCTCGCTCTACTGGCTGGGCCGCATGCTGCAGGCCGGGGAAGATCCAATGTACGTTGCGCGCCGGGTGGTCCGCATGGCCGTTGAAGACATTGGCCTGGCCGCGCCTGAAGCGCTAAACCTGTGCCTTTCCGCGCGCGACGCCATGCACTTCCTCGGCTCTCCGGAGGGTGAACTGGCTCTTGCGCAGGCGGTGGTCTATCTTGCGCTGGCGCCGAAGTCGAATGCTGTCTATACGGCTTACGGCTCGGTCCGCGCCGATATCGAGGCCACTGCCGCTGAGCCCGTTCCCCTGCACCTGCGCAACGCACCTACAAAGCTGATGAAGTCACTGGACTACGGCAAGGGATATCAATATGCGCACGATGTGGAGGGGAAGGTCGCAGACATGGAATGCCTGCCGCCTTCGCTCGCAGGCCGGCGGTATTACCACCCAACACAGGAGGGGCGCGAAAAGACGCTCGCCCAGCGGATGGACGAGATCGCCCGTCTTCGTTCTGCCAAACGCCGCTCAGAGTAATCACGCAGCGCTCCGCGGGACTGCTCAGGCGGCTTCGAACCGCTGCGCAAACGTCTCACGAATCCGCGACAGCAGGTCTGCCGGATGCAGCGGCTTGTTCAGCAGGGTAAACTCATGGCCCGCCCCGCGGGCTTTTTCCAGCAGGTCGCGCGTTGCTGCGTGCCCGCTGAACAGCAGCACCTTGCAATCCGGAAAGCTGCGGACGATCTCGATCGCCAATTCGGTACCGTCGATGCCGGGGCCCATCATTACGTCGGAGAGCAGCATATCCGGCTGCTGGGTGTGCGCCATTTCCAGTGCCCGGTCGCCGTTATAAGCGGTCATTGTGGAAAAGCCGCTCCGCGTCAAAATCAGGGACAGGGTATCAGCTATCACCTGTTCATCGTCCACCACCAGCACTACCTGCTTCTGATTGGAGCTCGAAATTGAGCCGTTCGAAGGAACGTCGTTCAGTGGGACGGTCTCGTAACGGACACTCGACATCGCTGTATACCTCTGTCCTTGAACCTATTCCATGCCGCCTGATACGGGTGGACTCGTTCCTGCTCGACTGAAATGCTTAGCTTCTCTACGACATAGCGCCCGTAAAGCTTGCATTTGGATGCAACGTGTTCACTATTACATCGCGTCTATATCAAGATAGTATCTCGTTAGCGTATCGTTAGGTATGCCCTGGCGTGCTGCAGGGATTTACTGTGTGCGGAGCAAGTTCAAAATGAAAGAGAAAGATCAAGTAGGACAAAGGAAGTTCTCGTCCATCCTTCAATCGGACGTTCCAAAGGGCCGCGACGGCAAACACAAGAAGATCGTGCAGCGCCTGCTGGACAACATCGATCAGCTTCAGGATGGATTGGCCTTAAAGATCCCCCTTGTGGATCTGCCAGATACCAAAGAGAACATCCGCTCGGCGCTGAGCAGGGCCACCAAACAACGCGGCATCGAGATCTCCACTTCGAGTGACGATCTGAACCTCTATGTCTGGCGAACCAACCACTGATCGATAGTCTGAGTGGGAAGCTTATGCCGCGGGCGAAAGCCGGCGCATTCCGCGTAGAACCGCAAATCCAAGCACTCCGGAGATTACAAGCACGATCGGCATCGGTTCCGGGGTAGGCGCCCCGATGGGCGTCGACACGGACGGTGTGGACACCGGAGGAACAAACGCGGCGACCGGAGGCCAGGGGGTGACCTCTGCCAACTGCGGAAGTTGAGGCATGGTCTCCTGCGTCATATGCGGGAAATCCACCATAGCCGGCGGGGGATCGACGCTGGCAGTCTTTACGAAGAGCCTTGTGGTCTGCGGAATCTCAGGAACTTCGCAGGCGAAGTCAACCTTCTTGACCTGCTCCTCGCGCGTCATGACGTACTTGGGCCGATGCACGTCGGGATTCGGCTTCCAGTCCGGGTGTGCTTCGCGCCATGCGGCCCACGCCGCCAGGGTCGCCTGACTTACGTGGTTCTTTACAGGCTTCGTGACATAAGTCCGGACAAAGCGCTCGCAGGTGGCCGACGCATGGACGGCGATAACACCGGTTGCGGCAGGCAGCAGAATAAAAATCAGTACGGCAATCTGAAGACGAATTCGGTTACTGCGCATCGGGGAACTCCCTTCGATCTACGCGGCCCGCGCGTCGACGGGAAATACGCCGTCTGTTCCTGGCAGACAAACGTTGCAAGCGCCGTTCCGGGCGCCCACCGGCAGGCAAACGGTTGAAAGGGTGGCAGTTGACGTACGCGCATTCTCAACATCGAAAGGAATTAAACGTCCATTCCAGTGTCGAAAATTCAAAAGCGCATGAACTCGATTGGTGCCATTTTTTCAGGTCAATCGCAGTCCGTCAATTAAAAAACGAACAGAAGCGCCTTCGCGCAGTGTCCGGAGCGAAATAGAACAACGCCTGTTACGCCGGGTACTCGTACTTGGCACCCTTGCGCATCATGCTACCTCTGCAGTTGCATATGCGGAATACCACTTTAGGGCGAACAGGCATTACCCCCGTACCCGGTCGCAGTGGAACTATCGTGCGTACTTCACGCTGCACCCATAAGGTTTTGTCACTTGTATTGGTATCTGTTTGCCGGCCATGGCGGCATTTAAGGCATCGTTCAAATAGTTGTCTGCGATCTTCAGGCTCGCAGGGTCCGGCGTCGGCTGGTTATCCAGTGCGCCCTGATAGATGATCTTTCCCGCCGGATCGATTACGAAGATGTGTGGAGTGGTCCGCGCGTCGTACAGGTGCCCGATCGTCCCGGCCGGATCGAGCAGGGCTGCCGTCGGTGCAGCTTTCATCTGCTTCAGATATTCGTTCTCCTCGGAGGCGGTGACATATCCCTGCTCCCCTGGCGCCGACGAGATGATGCTGAGCCACACTACCCCCTTCGCGGTCCACTGCCGCTGCAACTGCTCCATGTTGCCGCTCAGGTAATGCTTCTGCTCGTATGGGCAGCCGCGGTTGGCCCACTCCAGGACGACATACTTGCCGCGATACTGGCTCAGCGTGTGCGTCACGCCGTTCGAATCCGTGCCCTTGAACTCCGGCGCCATTGAGCTGTGCGGCAATGCCCACGCCGCTATAGAGCCGAGTGCCATTGTTCCTGCGAGAAGAACCGATCCGATCCGTTGCATCGCGCACCTCCGATTTCCGGCCCAGCGCCCCAACGCCTGCACCGCCTCGTGCCCGTGCGACGCCGGCCGCGCCTCCGGTGGCTGCTATTCTGCTCCGGCCTGTGCAACTCCGGCAAGTGGCTGGGAGTTCCGCTCAATCGCCTTCAGCACAAGGTCCTTGGTCAGCAGTTCCGGCAGCACGTCTGCTGCGCCATTTTGAGCCGCCGGATAGATCACATAGGTCGGCACACTGGCCCGCCCCAGCGATGCCAGCTCCTGCGTAATTGCAGGGTCTTCGTTCGTCCAGTCGGCCTTCATCGTCACCACGTTGCCTTTGCGGAGCGCAGCCTCCACCTCGGCCGTCTTCAGCACCACGCGCTCGTTCACCTGGCAGCTGATGCACCAGGCCGCCGTAAAGTCGATGAACACCGGCCGGCCCGCGGCGCGCGCGGCCTGCACCGTCTGTTGAGAATAGGGCTGCCACGCGGCGTCCAGGTCCGGTGCGCCGGCCGTATTGCCGGTTGTTACACCGTTCTTTGCGGATTCAGCGGCTTTGACTCCAACAACCTGAGCGGCCTTCCTCTGCTGCGAAAGCGGTACCGCCAGCCCCAGGGCGATCAGCAGCAGTGCCGCCACTGTGCTGGTCCGCCTCGCAGGCCAGCGCCCCAGCGCCCAGCCCGCGATCGCGACCAGCAAAAATCCCGCCAACAGCAGCGCCATCTGCGTCACGCCGCCTTCGCCGCCCCCTCGCGCCGACTCGATCTGCCCGTAGACCCAGACCAGCAACAAGGCTGTTGCGAACAGTGGCACGGAGGTCAGTTGCTTCAGAATCTCCATCCACGCCCCAGGCTTCGGCAGCACCCTTACCCATGCCGGCTGCCAGCTCAGCAGCAGATAGGGCGCCGCCAGCCCCAGCGCGAGCGCTGTAAAGACCGCGAATGTCACCGCCGCGGTCTGCGCCAGCGCAAACCCCACCGCTGCGCCCATGAACGGAGCCGCGCACGGCGTCGCGACCACCGTAGCCAGTACGCCCGTGAAGAAGCTGCCCGCATAACCCTGCTTGCCGGCCAGGCCGCCGCCCACCGACGTCAGCGAAAGGCCAAGATCAAACTGCCCGGCCAGCGACAGCGCCAGGAAGAACATCCCCGTCGAGAGCACCGCCAGAAACGCCGGCGACTGCAGCTGAAAGCCCCAGCCGATGTGGCTTCCCGTCGCTCGCAATGCCAGAAGCGCCACCACAATTGCCCAGAACGACACCAGAATGCCTGCCGCGTAGACGAACCCATGCCGCAGCAGATGCCCCCGCTCCCGCTCCTCGCCCGGTGCTGCCGACTGCACCAGAGACAGCCCCTTCAGGAAGAGCACAGGGAAGACACACGGCATCAGGTTCAAAAGGATGCCGCCGGCAAACGCCAGCGCGATTGCGCTCATCGTCGTAAGGCTCGCAGCCTTGCCCGCAGGCGGCAGCTCCCCGTTCGGATGAGACGCGGCCCACACGTCCTTCACCTGCTCCACCGGAGCGCTGACCTCGTAGGCCAGCGAGTCGGAGAGCCGCACAATCCCGCTCAGTTTTTCCGGCAGCGCGGTCGCATCCGGCGACCTCTGCACAAAGAGGCGCAGCCCATCACTCAGCGCCTCTACGCCCTGCTCCGGTGCGTTCGCGATGGCATCCACGGGCGCCGGGTCCTGCGCCGTCGGAGTCGACGCATAGGGGAAGAAGTCCGCATCCGATGCGCGCTTGCCATCCACCAGCGTCATCGCAAAGCGCTTGGCGTCCCCGGTCACGGAGAACTTCGCTCCCGGCGGCAGCGGTTTGGGCAGCAGGGTCATTGCCGTGCCCAGCGCGCCGATCAGCGGCTCCTGCGCCAGCGCCGGCGCGTCCTGTTTCACGTCCAGGTCCAGCCCCAGGTGCGCCTTGCCCGGAACGCATACGTCAGCGCACACCAGCCAGCTCACCTGGGCATCCAGATGCGCAGGCCCCGACTTCGCGTCGGCGGGTGCGGAGATCCTGACCGGGAATGCCACTTCATATTCGTAGCCGTAGTCCATCAGCGGACCCAGCGGCAGCCGGTCCGGGATAGGGAACTGCATCGGCCCCGCCGTAAATCCCTCCGGCAGCGTCCAGTCGATCTTTGGCGGCTCGCCCGAGTCTCCTGCGTTGACCCAGTAGACGTGCCAGTGATCCTCCATCGTCAGCACCAGCCCCACCAGCTGCTGGCCGCCCGGCGCAATCGCCGGTCCCAGGCTCATCAACTCCGCCGTCAGGTGCTGTGCCTTGACGGGGCCGGGGCCGCCATCGCCAACGACTGCAATCTGCGCTTGCACGGCCGTCGTAAGCGCGCAAAGCACGGCCAGCGTGGCGCTGAGCGTCAGCCGCCATCGCCTGGCCATACCGATTCTGGAGCGACCGTTCACACCTTCGATTTTAGTGCGTTTGCCGGCACGGGTTGTCTCAAGCCTGTCTCCAGCATCGCCATGGATGGACGATGGGGGCGGACTCAGCCGGCCTAGCGGCCCTCGCGGCGCCGGTGCTCAACCATGATGCAGCGGTCCATCACCACGCGGATTCCTCCCGCCTCAGCTCGTTCCGCCGCTTCCAGATTTACGATTCCCGCCTGCACCCACAGGTCCTTCAGGCCCAGCATCAGCATCTCGTCCACAATTGCCGGGATCATTGCGGGCACGCGGAAGACATTCACGACGTCCGGTTTGATGGGAAGGTCTGTGAGCGACTTGTAACTTTTTTCTCCCAGGACGCTCTCGATCGAGGGATTTACAGGAAGAATCCGGTAGCCGTGCTTCTGCATGTACTCGGATACGTAATGGCTTGGCTTGGCAGGATTCTCCGACAGTCCCACCACGGCGATCGTCCGCGTTTTTCCGTCCTGTGCTGCGCCATCGCCCAGCATTTCGTCAATGACTTCAGGTTCATTCATTTCCGGCTATCCATTTGCACTAACTTCGAACCCCTTACTTCCATGCTCCCAGCAGCCTTCGTACCATCACCAGCTCGCCTACGTGATAAGCGTTATGGTCGGCGATCAGCAACGCCTCGCGCAGCAGGTTCTGCCCGGTACCCCAGCGGAAGGGCTTGGCAAGGTCCGCGCCTTCTTTCGTAATCAGAGCTTTGAACTTTTTCAGGTCCGCCTCCACGGCAGCCACAGAGCGGTCCCACGCATCGGCGGTCGGCGGCTCGGGGTCCTTGGGCCAGTAAGCGCTGGGCCAGGGCTTCTCCTGGTAGCCGCCGGTCGGGGGTGCGGAAAACTCCAGAATGTCAGCCTGCGCAATGCGGATGTGCTCCAGCAGCTGCCACGCGGAGTAGGGAAGCCCCTTAGGCACCACGCCCCGCAGCTCCGCCGGAAAGCCTTCCACCGCCTGCTCAAACGTCGCATGCGCCTGGCCGCCGTCCAGCAGGGTGCTCAACTGCACACGCAACTCCAGGCTCTCGCTTGCCGCCTTCTCATCTACATTCATTTTCGTCATCCAACCTCTTCTTCCGGCCCGCTCAACCTTGGATGCACGCGGAGGCAAAAGAGATCGCGCCGATCTACTCTTCATCATCCGGCGCTCCCGGCGCCGGCACGCCGCCCTCGCGCCGTATCTTCAGGTATCCACGGATAAACGGCTCCAGGTCGCCATCGAGCACCCGGTCCACATCGCCTACCTCCACACGGGTGCGCAGGTCCTTGGCCATCCGATACGGCTGCAAAACATAACTTCGGATCTGCGATCCCCAGCCGATGTCCAGCTTGGCATCCTCGATCTTCTTCGTCGCAGCGCGCTTCTTCTCGAGCTCGTATTCGTATAGCTTGGAGCGCATCATCTTCATCGCGCGCTCCTTGTTCTTGTGCTGCGAACGCTCGTTCTGGCACGCCGTAACAATGTTGGTCGGGATATGCGTAATGCGCACCGCGGAGTCGGTCGTATTCACATGCTGCCCGCCTTTGCCGCCCGAGCGATACGTATCGATGCGCAGGTCCTCGGGCCGGATGTCGATGGTGATGGTGTCGTCGATCTCCGGGCTGACGAACACGCTGGCGAAGCTGGTATGCCTGCGCTTGGCCGAGTCGAACGGCGAGATCCTCACCAGCCGGTGCACGCCCGTCTCGCCTGTCAGCAGGCCGAAGGCGTACTCGCCGGTGACGGTGAACGTCGCCGACTTGATGCCCGCCTCGTCGCCGTCCTGGATCTCGTTGATCTCGGTCTTGAAGCCCTGCCGCTCCGCCCAGCGCAGGTACATGCGCATCAGCATCTCGGCCCAGTCCTGGCTCTCCGTGCCGCCGGCGCCGGGGTGCACCGTGACGATCGCGTTCATCGCGTCCATCTCGCCGGAGAGCATGGTCTTCGACTCAAGCTTCTCCACGAACTCCTCGAGCGCGGGAATCTCGCGCTCGAGATCGGGCTCGGTGGCCTCGCCCTCGCGCGCCAGCTCGAAGTACGCCTCGATGTCGTCCGTGCGCCGCGCCAGCTCCGCGTCGTCGGCCAGCAGCGTCTCCAGCCGCTTGCGCTCGCGCATCAGCGGCTGCGACTTCGCGCCATCGGCCCATACGGCGGGGTCCGAGATCTGTTGTTCGATTGTGTCCAGTTCGCGCTTCAGCCGCGGCGCGTCAAAGATACTCCCGCAGCTCGCGCACCCTGTCGCGGACCGGGGAGTAACGAAACTCCAGTTCATCTAGCATCCGTCTAGTTTACGGCAATGCTGTCGCTTGAACTCGGGACCCGATCAATCCATCAAGTTCACCGCGAGAAATATGACGCAACATTGACGGTCGCCATGTGCCATCACTTTTTGCAAAACCTGCGTAGAATCCAGTTTCGTTGCCAATGATCGGGAGATACGCCATGACTGCCACACGCTGTTGTAGTTCCGACACGCTGCTGAACCAAACGAATATAGCGTTTTTGTCGATATCCTCAATGCGTCGTGACAGCGCGATTTTGCTCGAGCAGTCAATATGTAAAGCTTCTGCAAGAGGGGCTCCGGCAAACTCCGGTGCGGCAAATATTTGCTCAGACTTCACTCGAGCAGGAACAAACGGAGGAACACGCAAGCGGGTCTTGTGGACTCCGAATCCGACTCCGCTCGCTACGCTGAACTTTCCTGAAAAGTTCAGCCACTTTGGCCCGAACCAACCATCGATCCGGACTAGGTAGACCCGTGCTGGCTTCTGCTCACGTATCAATCCCAAAGCGAGGCTCTTCACGATTTCGATGAATCCGGACGCATCTCCATCTTGCTGGGAAATAAGCTCTGCCGACACGCTCGTCATTACAGTTCCTCGCTAAACCTTCTCAGTATGCGCCACTACTCGCCTCACATAAAACCCCATCGCCCCCACAGCGAATCCTGCCTCCAGCAGCGGCTTCGCCATAGCGCTCTCACCTGCGCGGACACCGTTCACAGTTGCGATCACTAGTCCAGCACGCAGATCGGATGACTCATCCCGCTCTGCCCGCACCCGCGCCACTAAGAATTCCGCCAGCGCCTTCGCCATCTGTCCGCGTTCCGGCTCCTCCTCCGGCAGAAACACCTGCACGTTCGCATTGCCGCGCCGCAGATACATCACCATGCATCCATCGCACAGGACTACCCTGGCGCCTACGCTTCGCGTAAGCGCGGCGCGCGCTTCGATTCGGTTCGCATCCGTCTCAGGCCACTTCAGCAGTGCTCCATACGGATTCGCCGGGTCGGTCGCCGCCAGCATCACCATCTCGTGCCCAGTGCCCGCACGTTCAGCCCGCAGAGTTCGCAGCAACTCTACCGCCGCCGGCAGCGCGAACTGCGTCGCGCCCAGCTCCGCGACGAAGTATCCGCGCCGCACCTTGCCGCTCTCCTCCATCGCCTTCAGCACGTCATACACTGCGCTGAACCCGCCGGGCAGACCCTCCGCATGCGCCGTCTCGCGAAAGACCACGCCATAACGCGTCAACAGCTGCTGGGCTACCGCATGAGACCACGCGGTGTCCGCAGCAGGTGCGCGTTCCACAAACGCAGCCGCATTCACGCTCCACCGTCCCTGCGCCGCGGGTGGAGTCGTCCGTCGCGACCGGAATCCAGCCCCCTGCACATGCACGCGCTTGCCCTGCCGCTCCGGTCGAGCCGTGTACGCGCGGAGCGCATGCATTGTGTCGTTCAGCACCAGGCCGCGCCACACCAGCCGCCACAGCGCATCCAGCGTTTCGCCGGGAAACCCGCCACCCACCCCGTCATGCACCTGCTGAAAGAAACTCGCACCACGCTCCCGTAAGTACGCAACGATCTTGTTATCACGCTCTTCTGACAACTGAGAACTGGCAACTGAGAACTGCCTCGCCCACAGACTCCCCAGCCTCTCCGCCAAATACAGGCCAACCCGCCCGTCCCGCTCCCCCAGTGCATCCATCCCCACCCACACCACCTCGCCCGCCGCGATCAGCGTGTCGAGCTGCTCGGGCTTGTATCCGCTGATCCGCGCGGGCAGAATCTCCGTCTCCAGGATCGACGCCGGCACAGCCGCGCCCTGCAGGCTCTCAATCGCATCCAGCAGCGCGTCGAGACCCCGCCTCGGCTGCACCACGCCCTGCCAGCGCGTCACTACGCGCGCCAGCACCTGCTGGTCGACCGGCTCGACCTCTTTGCGCAGCCTCGCCAGCGATCTTCTGCGGATCGTCCGCAGCACCTCCACGTCGCACCACTCGCGATGCACGCCGCCCGGTCGAAATCCGCCCTCCGCCATGCGCCCTGTCGCGACGAGCCCTTCCAGCAGCGCCTCCACCCGAGGGGTCTCCAGCCCGAAGCGCTGCGCACACTCCGCCGCCGTCAACGGTCCATGCGTCCGCGCATACCGCCGCACCAGATCGAGTGCCGCCTCCGGCACGCGCGCCAGGAACGCCTCCGGCAGACCCTTCGGCAGTGCGACACCCAGCGCGTCGCGATATCGCCCGGCATCCTCCACCGCAATCAGCCGCCGCGTACCGCCGATCTCGACTTCCAGGGCACGCTTCTCGCGCAACAGCCTGGTCACAAATGCCCGCGCGTCGTTTCCGTCTACTCGCTTCTGTAACTCGTCCGGCGACAGATCCCCGATCCGCAGCAGCAGGTCATGCACGCCGTCCACACCGCGCACACGATATCCCTCCGCCAGCGCCTGCAGCTGCTGCTCCGTCTCCTCGATCGCCTGCGCATCCAGAAGCTCCCGCAGGTCCGCATCGCCCAGCAGTTCGCGCAACTGCTCCTGGTCGATCGCCAGCGCCTGTGCGCGCCGCTCCGCGAGCGGAGCATCGCCGTCGTAGATGTAGTTCGCCACGTAGCTGAACAGAAGCGCCGAGGCAAACGGGCTCGGCTTCTGTGAATCCGCCGTGCGCACTGCCAGCGTGCCCGTCTCAATTCCACGCAGCACCTCCGCCAGCGCCGGCATGTCGAACACGTCGCGCAGGCACTCGCGGTATGCCTCCAGCAGAATCGGAAAGCTCGCAAACCGGCTCGCCACGCTCAGCAGGTCATACGCACGCTTCCGCTGCTGCCACAGCGGAGTTCGCCCGTCCATCCGCCTCCGTGGCAGCAGCAGTGCCCGCGAGGCAGCCTCGCGAAACTTCGCCGCGAACAGAGACGTTTGCCCCAACTGTGCGGTCACCAACTCGCTCGCCTCCGCCGCACTCAGCAGAAAAGGCGCGATACCCGGTGCCTCTTCCGTGTCCGGGAAGCGCAGCACAAAGCCGTCCTCGCCCCACATCGTCTCCACGTCAGGCGGTCCGCCCGCAAGCGCGACCTTCGCCGCTGCGGCCATCGACCACGGTGCGTGAATGCGGCTGCCGAACGGCGTCAGCACGCACACTCGCCAGAAGCCCAGCTCGTCGCGCACCCGCTCGATCAGCACCGTCGCATCGTCGGGCACCACCTCCACTGCAGCCTGCTGGTCCGCGAGATACTGCAGCAGATTCTCCGCCGCGTTTGCATCCAGATCGTGCTGCTTCACCAGCGAGGCGATTGCCACTGTCTGCGGCATCGTACGCAGCTCGCGCACCAGCGCGCCGATCCGCCGCCCGAACTCCATCGGCCTGCCTGCGCGGTCGCCATGCCAGAACGGCATCTTGCCCGCCTCACCCGGAGCTGGCGTCACCAGCACGCGGTCCTGCAAAATCTCTTCAATCCTCCACGCCGACGCGCCCAGCAGGAACACCTCGCCGGCCCTCGACTCGAACACCATCTCCTCGTCCAGCTCGCCGACGCGGACCGGCTTGTCCCGCTCGCCTGCTAGAAACACGCCATACAGCCCGCGGTCGGGAATCGTTCCGCCATTCAGGATCGCGATCCGCTTCACACCGGCCCGCGGCGTCAGCCATCCGCGCTCGCGGTCCCACGTCACCCGCGGCCGCAGCTCGGCAAAATCGTCCGACGGATACAGTCCGCTCAGCATGTCCAGCACGCCGTTGAATGCCGCGCGGCTCACACCTGCAAACGGCGCCGCTCCACACACCAGCGCATACAACTCCTGATATGCAATGCCCGGCCCCACGTCATCTTCTTCGCCGCGCTTTGCGTACCGCTCTGCCTCCGCAGCACTCATTGGCGGATGCGCCACGACAGCCACGATCTGCTGCGCCAGCACGTCCAGCGGATTGCGCAGATACCGCGTCGACTCCACATGCCCCTCGTGCATCGCCTGTGTCACCGCCGCGCACGCCACCAGGTCCGACCGATACTTCGGGATCAGGATCCCGTTCGACGCCGCGCCCACCTGGTGTCCAGCGCGTCCGATACGCTGCATTCCGCTCGCCACGGAGGGCGGCGCCTCTACCTGGATCACCAGGTCGATGGCGCCCATGTCGATCCCAAGCTCCAGCGAGCTGGTCGCCACCAGCGCCTTGATCTCGCCCGCCTTCAGGAGGTCTTCAATCTCCTTGCGCTGCGCCGCCGCCAGCGATCCATGATGTGCCCGCGCAATCGGCTCGCCCGCAAGTTCGTTGATCGCGTTCGCCATGCGCTCCGCGATTCGCCGTGCATTGACGAAGATCAGGGTCGACTGCCGTTCGCGTACTATCTCCAGCAGCCGCGGATAGATACTCTGCCAGATCGATGTCCTCTTTGGCTTGTCGCCCGTTTCGTCCTCGGGACGCAGACTCAGCCGTGCCATGTCCTCTACCGGAACTTCGACGCGAAGCTCCAGCCGCTTCTTCGCGCCCGCGTTCACAATCGTCACCGGCCGAAAGCGAGCCGCATCCGCCGCAGCGTCGCTCTGTACCTCTTCTGCCAACGGAGAACTGCCAACTGACGACTCGGTAGCCTGCGTGATCCGCGCATCGCCACGGCTCTCCGCACCGCCTAAAAATCTCGCCACCTCTTCCAGCGGTCTCTGCGTGGCACTCAGCCCGATGCGCTGCAACACTCTGCCTCCACTCGCGCGCACCAGCGCCTCCATCCGCTCCAGCGACAGCGCCAGATGAGCCCCGCGCTTCGTCGGAACCATGGCGTGGATCTCGTCGACGATCACCGTCTCTACCGTGCGCAGCATCTCGCCCGCGCGTGAGGTCAGCATCAGGTACAGTGACTCCGGCGTCGTGATGAGGATCTCGCCCGGATGCCTCAGGAAGCGCGCCCGCTCCCGTGCCGGCGTGTCGCCTGTGCGCATCGTGATCTGCGGAGCGTGCGCGGCAACGCCTTCCTGGCGCGCCATCGCAGCGATACCTTCAAGCGGCCGCTGCAGGTTCTTCTCCACGTCGGCGGCCAGCGCCTTCAGCGGCGAAAGATAGACGACGCGGCATCCACGCATCGTCGTATTACGTTCCGCAAACATCAGCTGGTCCAGGCACCACAAGAACGCCGTCAGCGTTTTGCCCGTGCCTGTCGGCGCAAGGATCAGCGTCGACTCGCCGCGCGCAATCGCCGGCCACCCTTCACGCTGGGGCGCCGTCGGCTCGCCCAGCGCCTCGCGAAACCACTGCGCCGTGATCGGGTGAAACAGCGCAAGCGCGTCACCGCCTGCTTGCGGTTTCGCGCCGCCGCGCGCCTTTCCGTCTGCCGTTGATGAGGACCGCCGCGCCATCCCAGCAGAATACCCGCTACCGTATCGGCCCGGCGCGGGCCGCCTGATTACTCCCCGGCGTTTGGCCGGTAGTACCAGTTCGCGGCGCTGAACTCTGCATAGAACAGATCGCTCCAGTCCTCGGCCTGCTCCCCTGTACCAAGCATCAGGACGCCATCTCCAGCCATCTGGCGGTGCACATTGGCGAATACGCGCCCCAGGTCAGCCTGGGGAATCTGCAGCAGCACATTGCGCAGCAGCACCAGGTCGAAGCGTTGTGCTCCGGCCAGAGGCACGCATACATCCGCCTCGCGAAACTCGCACAGCCTCCGCAATTCCGGCTTTACCTCCCACTCGTCTCCCTCTCGCAGGAAGTGCCTGACCAGCAATCGCGCCGGCAGCCCGCGATTTACCTCTGTCCGCCGATATCGTCCCCGCCGCGCATATTCGATTGTCGCTGTGGAGAGGTCCGTCCCCACGATCTTCACGTCCCAATCCTGCAGGTCCGGTAGAAGTTCATCCAGCAGCATTGCCACGCTGTAGGCCTCCTGCCCCGTGGATACTGCGGCGCACCAGACGCGCAGCCGCCGTATTGCGGCGTTCGCTGCGATCAGCCGGGGCAGCACGATGTTCCGCAGCGCCTCAAACGCGCCGCGGTCCCGCAGAAACGCTGTTTCATGCAGTGTACCTGCCTCCGTAGCCGTACGATGCAGCTGCGCAACACGGTCAGACTGCAGCCTGTGCAGACGCTCTTCCAGCGACGTCGCATCCAGCGGGCCGCCTTTGTGCAGAGACCGCGTCACGCCGCCAGCCCCATCATCGCCAGCTTCTCGCGCAGCCCTTCAGCCGTGAAGGGCTTCATCAGGAACTCGTCCGCCCCAAAGTTCAGTGCGCTCTCGATAAAGCTGTTGTCGGACTCCGTCGTCACCATCATCACTTTCATCTCCGGCCCCAGAGACGCCTCGCGCAGAGCCTTCACGCACTCCAGTCCGCTCATGCGCGGCATGTTCACATCCAGCAGCATGAAGTCGAACATACACTCGCACACGCGCAGCAGCCGCAATGCTTCATGGCCGTCGCCGGCCTCTTCGCACTCCACTCCGCTCCGTTCCAGCAATTGCCGCAGGTGGCTCCGCATAAATCTCGAATCGTCCACAATCAGCGCTCGCATCGTGCCTCCAATCTCTCCATCGATGTGTTGCTGCCGTTGAGCCCGCCGGCTGCCAGCCTGGAAGGCCGCAGCCGGGCTGGCTCCAGCTTCACCAGCAGGCCAGTCTCCGTCTGCCACACTCCGGCAAATAGCGCCGAGCGCCGTGCGTCGAGCGTCGTCGGGTTGCTCTGCAGTCCCTCCTCCGGCACCGCAACCACGCCGCCAACTGCATCCACGATCAGCCCAAAGTGCCTTCCCCGATCGTCGTCCTCGAGCACCAGCACACAGGTTCGCTCCGCGCTGGGCTCCAGCCCCAGTACAGCTCGCAGGCTTACTGCAGCCAGCACCTCGCCGCGATACGGCATCACGCCGGCAATAAACCAGGGCGCCAGCGGCACCTGCCTTATCTGCGATTCGCCCAGCACCTCGCGGACCTCGCGTGTATCGATCCCGTACACGCCCTCGCCAGTCGTTACCGCACAGATCGAGGCAACGCTGTGCTTCGATATCCCCTGGATGGTTGCCGGCACCTCTCTCATCGCACACCCTCAGGGATGTCCATCTGCTCCAGTGTGCCGCCGCGCATTGCCAGAATCCGGTCGTCGATGCGGACGAGCTGGTCCCTGCAGACCGAAGCATCCTGCGCCAGATACTCGCCCGGCAGAACGTCCAGTACCCGCTGTACCACCAGGCCGCTCCTTCGCTTTTCTCCCGCGCATATCAGTACAGTTGCGCTCGATCCTTTGATTGACCTCAGCCCTACGAGCAGGTCTCCCTCATCTTCCAGCGGCAACACCTCCGTGCCGTACTGCAGCAGTGACCTGCCGCCCGCATATTCCACCTCGCGTATCGGCACCGTCACAATCCGCTCCACCTCGCGCAGCGGAATCGCCATGCGAACTGCGGCGTCTTCCCCGCGCCGCGTCACCTCGCACACCACCATGGAATCCTCCTGCGGCAGCGGTGTGATGCTCCGCTCCTCCAGCCGCTCCTCCGGGGCAGCCGCGACGTTTTGCTCGTCGCGCGCCTGGATTCCGGCCAGTGCGCCGATGGCCGAAGCATCCAGCACCATCGCCAGGGTCCCATTTCCCAACACCGTCGCGCCCGCATAGACTCCGATCCCGCGCAGCGGCCCCGAGAGCGGTTTCACCACGATCTCCTCCGGAGGAGCCAGTCCCTCCACCACCAATCCAAATCGCTGCCCCTCCGGCTCCAGCACCGCGATGTACAGATCGCGCTGTTCTCCCTGAACGTCCGCGTGGCCGCATCGTCCCAGCACGCGCTCCAGCCGCACCAGAGGCAGCAGCCCGCCTCGCAGCCGGTAGAGCTCTGCGGCGCCGATCTTCTCCACGACGCCTTCCGCATCTTCCGCCGGCACATGCACCAGCTCCGCCAGGGACCTCTGCGGCAGCGCGTAACTCTCGCCGCCGCACTCCACCATCAACGCCGGAACGATCGCCATCGTAAGGGGCACCCGCAGCCGCAGCGTGGTCCCCGCCCCGAGGTGCGACTCTATCTCCACCTTGCCGCCCGCCTGCTCCACGTTCGTACGCACCACATCCATGCCCACGCCGCGTCCGGAGACACTCGTCACCTCGGCTGCCGTCGAAAATCCCGGCGCAAAGATCAGCTGCAGGGCCTCCCGCTCCGTCATCCCCGCGGCGGCCTCGGCCGTTATAAGCCCGCGCTCCACGGCCTTGTTCAGCACGCGCTCTATCGGGATGCCCGCACCGTCGTCGATTACCTCAATCACCACCGTGCCATTCTTCTGGTATGCACGCAGCATCACGGTGCCCTCGGCCGGTTTGCCCGCACGCAGTCTCTCCGCTTCGGGTTCGATCCCATGGTCCACAGCGTTGCGCACCGCGTGCGTCAGAGGGTCACGGATCGCTTCCAGCAGGCTCTTGTCCAGCGCCGTCTCCTGCCCCTCAAACTCGATCCGCACCCGCCGCCCACAGTGCTGGGACAGATCCCGCACCATGCGCGGAAACTTCGCAAAGACCTGCCCTACAGGCTGCAGCCGGGCCTGGGTCACGCTCTCGCGCAGCTCCGTTGTCACGCCGTTCAGCCGGCGCAGCAGCTCCGCAAAGCACGCTTCTCCCGGCTGGCACTGCAGCAGCTGGTTGCGCGTCACCACCAGATCGCCCACCAGGTTCATCATCCGGTTCAGCACATCCACGTCGACGCGCAATGCCCGGTCTATATCTCCGCAGCCTGCCGTAACAGGCCGCTTGCGGTATTCCTCCGCGCGACGGGTTTCCTGCCGCAGCTGTGTCCGGACTGCGCGTCCCGCAGCCAGCTCCGCCATCCACGCGATCAGGTCGCGGTCGTCGTCGTCGCTCCGCTCGCCCTCCGAGCCGCGCACTTCGATAATCTCGAGGATCGCGACCAGTCCGTCGCGCAGCTCCAGCAGCACGCTGATCAACTCCTCAGTCACCTCAATCCGCCGGTCCCGCAGCGCCGCCAGCAGGCCCTCCCCCGCGTGCGCCAGCGTTTGCAGCCGGTCAAAGCCCAGGAAGCCCGTTGCGCCCTTGATCGTGTGCACTACGCGGAAGATCTCTGACACCAGCTCGCCGTCGCCGCGCCTCTGTTCCAACTCCGTCAGGCACAGCTCCATCCGTTCCAGGCCCTCACGGCTCTCGGCCAGAAACTCCTTGGTCAGGTCTTCCACCTATCCTTTATCGGTAGAACCATCCTGGTTCGTGAATCCGGCTTCCGCAGGATCCTCCGGAACGGGCAGAGCAGTGCTGGCCGATCTGTCACAAGACAGTAGCTTTGCGCTATGGTACCGCCCTGTCCTTGCGATATCTCGATGGCGGCAATCCATACTCGCGTTTGAATGCCCTGTTAAAAGCGGCCTCGGACTCATAGCCGGAATCGAGTGCGATCTGCGCGACGCTTCGGCTGGATGAGAGCAGTGCGCGAGCGCCGAGGCGCAGTCGCCAGCGTGTCAGATACGTCATCGGCGGTTCGCCCAGAAAATGCCGGAACCTCTCCGCCAGCACAGTCCGCGACAGCCCCGCCCCGCGCGCCAGCTCCGCCAGAGTCCATGCATGCGCAGGCCGCTGGTGCAGCAGCGTCAGTGCCTTGCCAACTTCCGTGTCTCGCGCCGCCGCCAGCCATCCCGTCTGCTTTTCAGGGAGCTGCCGGAGATAGCGTCGCAGCGTCTCCGCAAACAATAGCTCGGAGAGTCTGGTCAGCATCGCGCCTGCACCTTCATCGCCGCTGGATGCCTGCAGTACGGAGAACTTGAGCGTATTCTCCAGCCACCGTCCGGACTCGTCATCGCGGATGCTGATTCGGATAAAGTCCGGCAGGCCACCCAGGAACGCACGGCTCAGTTGTGGATCGCAGACCAGAAAGCCACAGATGAACCGCGAGCAAACGCCGCCTCCACCCAGGTTCACGAGTTCCAGACCATGCGACAGCACAGCAGGCAATGCCTCGGAGACGTCGACTGCCGTTACATGGGCGCCGCTGCCTAAAATGTGCCCGTGGCCGTGCGGCAGCGTAATCAGGTCTCCCGCCGCCAACTCCACTCGCCTGCCATCTTCCATCTTCAGATAGGCGCGCCCTTCCCACAGCAGGTGATAGATGATCACCAGACCGCCCTGCCGGCTCAGCATTGGAGCCAGCGCGCGAGAGTCGGGAGATGCAAGACACCACGGTTCGGAGAACTCTCCATTCAGATAAATGGCCGAGTCCAGCTTGATGACCCGCAGCATCTCCGAAAGGGCGTCCATGAGGGTCTGAGTCTAGCATCGCCGGGCTGCATCTGTCGGCGGCAAGCCGGACACTTCGCCAGGCTTCGTGGCCCTCCGGTGGATCGGTCAAAGAATGCGTACGCGCGGGTAATACAGGGCCCGCCTTCCTGACGCATAGTAGGTCATCACGAACGATCCAAGAAGGAGAAACCCAGATGACCGCAACTGAAATTGATTCCAAGTCCTCCGTTCCTGTCCCCGGCATTGACGGCCTCAAAGACCGCCTCAAGGCCACATGGATGGATGGCAACTACGATTACTTTTCGCGTTACATGGAATCCAGCGCCATTCAATTCCTGAACAGCATCGGCGTTCCCGCCGGCGCGTCTCTGCTCGATGTAGCCTGCGGGTCAGGCCAGCTTGCGCTTGTGGCAGCGCGCCGCGGCGCGTGGGTCACCGGCGTAGATATCGCCTCCAACGCCATCTATGCCGCGCGCGGCCGGGCCGCCGCCGAAGGCCTCGATATCCGCTTCGACGAAGGGGACGTGGAGGCGTTGCCTTACAGCGATGGCAGCTTCGATGTCGTTGCAACCCTCTTCGGGGCAATGTTCGCTCCGCGGCCGGAGTGGGCCGCCGGCGAGATGGTGCGGGTCTGCCGCCCCGGCGGCACTATTGCCATGGCCAACTGGACCGCGCAGGGCTTTATCGGCCAGATGTTCAAAATCTTCGCGCGCTTCATTTCGCCTCCCGGCATGCCTTCGCCAGTCCTCTGGGGCGACGAAGAGACCGTGCGCCAACGTCTCGCATCGGACTGCTCCAGCCTTAGTCTTGCCCGCGTTCTCTATCGTTTCGATTATCCTTTCTCTCCTGCGGAGGTTGTTGAGTTCTTCCGCCGGAACTATGGGCCCACCACGCGCGCCTTTGCTACTCTCGCCGAGCCTGAGCGTGAGGCGCTCCGCTCCGACCTGGTCGGTCACTGGACCGCCCACAACCGATCCGGCGTCCCCAACCGCACTATCGTCGACGCCGAATATCTTCAGGTCATCGCCACTACGCGTGTGGTTTATGAGATACCCAGCCATTCACCCGAGAGCGACGACTCAGTCTGGTAGCGCGCCCCCCACCTGCCTGCGTAGACCTCTGCGCAGGCAATCCACCCCCATGGGCCTCCAGCAGAAAGGACACATATGAGCGCAAGATCCGAAGCACTCGCACAACGAATCGAACTGGGCGCAGGCAACCTGGTCGCCTTCGCGGAGCGCCTCAGCGACGCCCAGTGGAACACCACGGTGCCGCCCGACGGCCGCACCGTCGGCGTCATCGTTCACCATGTCGCCAGCGTCTATCCCATCGAAGTTCAACTCGCCGGCATACTCGCCTCCGGCAAGCCTGTCGAAGGCGTCACCTGGGCCGGCATCGCCGAGATGAACGCAAAGCACGCCCACGAACACGCCATGGCCGGGAAGCAGGAGACCATCGACCTGCTGCGACGCAACAGCCGCGCCGCCGCCGAGGCCGTTCGCGCCTTTACCGATGAGCAGCTCGACAGCGCTGCGTGCCTCTCGCTCAACGCCGACGCCCCGCTGACCGCGCAGTTCATGATCGAAGACCATGCCCTGCGTCACAGCTGGCACCACCTGCAGAAGATCCGGGGAGTTCTCGGCGAACCGTGATCTGCGCGGCAGCCCCATTCAACGGCGCCGCGATCGCGCCCTGGATGGGGCGCCCGCCTGCGTTCCGGGCGTAAATCCTCCGTACCCCCGCTGGCCAATTCTGTTCCTTGCTCGATGCCGCAAACCGCTTCGGCGCGATACTCTAGGGCAAAGAGTGCAGCCACTGCTGTCCGCGCCGGGAGTATAGTCTTGCGTCGAGTCGCAATGTGGCGATAGAGGGAGATCACGATGAAGCATATAGCGGCCGCAGGGTTAGTCCTGGCCATGGCTTCCAGCGGTGTATTGGCGCAGGTGAACGCAGGCGAACAGAAGTCCGATCCGAAGCTGCCGTTCAATATCACACAGATGGCGACCTTCGACTTGCCCTGGAGAATTGCCTTCCTGCCGGATGGCCGAATGCTCATTACTGAGAAGGTGGGCAAGTTGTGGCTTGTCACCCAGAAAGGAGAAAAGACGCCCGTCAGCAATGTTCCCGCGGTTCTCTGGGCGGGGCAGGGCGGCATGCTCGGCGTGTACCTCTCGCCGCACTACGCCACGGACCACAACATCTACCTCACCTACTCTGAACCCGGTGACGGCGGTTCCAGTCTCGCCCTCGCCCGCGCCCAGTTGAAGATCGCCGGAGATTCGGCGAGCCTCGAAGGCCTTGAGGTCATCTGGCGCGATGGAGAGCGCGGCAACGGCGGACAGTTCGGCGCGGCAGTGGCCTTCTCTCCGGACGGCAAATATCTCTTCCTTAGCTCCGGCGACCGGCAGCGCATGACCCCTGCTCAGGACCCCAACCAGCCCCTCGGCAAGATCCTCCGCCTGACGCTGGATGGCAAGCCGGCTCCGGGCAATCCCATGGCAGGGAAGACAGGCGCAGCCACCGTGCCGGTGACCAACCCTCCTTCAGACACCGAGAAGGCAAAGACCAACCCAGTCGTCCGCATGTATACCTTTCCCGGCCCGAACCTGACGCCCTCGGAGACCTGGGCCACCGGCTTCCGTACACCCTATGGCCTTGCCTTTGGCCCCTACGGACATCTGTGGGAGCTGGAGCACGGCCCGCGCGGCGGCGATGAGTTGAACCTCATCGAGCCCGGCAAAAACTACGGCTGGCCGCTCGTCTCCTATGGCTACAACTACAACGGCGTTCCCATCCCCAGTCCAGACACTCGCCCTGATCTCGCGAAGCCCGTTATTTACTGGGTCCCTGTCATCGCGCCGGGCAATCTCATGTTCTACAAAGGCGCCATGTTCCAGCAGTGGAACGGGTCCGCCTTCGTCAGCGGCCTGGCATCGCAGGCCATTGTCCGCATTACCGTCGACAGCAAAGGAGGAGCGCAGCCCGTCGACCGCTGGGACGTGGGTCACCGCGTCCGCGACATCGAGGTCGCGCCTGACGGGGCCATCTGGATGATTGAAGACTCCAAGCCCGGCGGCCTCTTCCGTCTCACTCCGCTGGGTATGGCCGTCTCGGCCCCGGTGCATCCGGCATCCTCCGGCTCAGCCGCCGCCGCGTCGCCTGCTCCCTCCGGCGGTGACCGCATGAAGACGATCATGGCGGACAACAACTGCATGCTCTGCCATCGCGTCAACGGCACCGGGGGGGACATTGGACCGGCATTGGACGGCGTCGGGCTTCGGCTCACGCCTGGCCAGATCCAGGCAGCGATCGAAACTCCTCCTGCCAAGACCAAGGCCGGCACTCCCAATCCAATGCCGTCCTTCAAGGGCAAGATCACGGGCGACGATCTGAAGAACCTCGTCCATTACCTTGGCACGCTGCCCCCGGTGCACTAGGCTTTAGCAACACATCGGAGCGCAGAAAATGAAACGCCGGGCATCCCTCGATGCTCGGCGTTCCTCTTACACCCGTCGTCTCCTTGAGGATCACGCTGCCGCAGCGCAATTCACCATCCACGGAGTGCCAAACCGGTCGGTGCACATCCCAAACCCCGGTGACCAGAACGTCTTCTGGAACGCCATCTGCACCTTGCCGCCCTCGGAGAGTTCCTTGTAAATACGCTCTGCCTCTGCAACCTCCGCCACCTGCACCGATACGCAAAATCCTGTGGGCGATACCTTCTTCTCCTGCGGATGGTCCGCGCCCATCAGCAGGGCTTTGTCCGGAAGCTCGAGCGTCGCGTGCATGATCCTGTCCTGCATCTCCGCGGGCACCTGTCCCGCCATCGGCGACTCGCCGAACCGCATCATCATCGCGATCTTCCCGCTGAGTGTCTTTGCGTAAAAGTTCAACGCTTCCTCGCAGTCTCCGCTGAAGTTCAGATAAGTGGTCAATTGCATGGACCGATTCTCCCTGTTCCAGATGAAAGGTAAGTTACCGCTTCCCGGCGTGCGCTTGCATCTCCAGCATGCACCAGCTACCCTCAAATTCCCAATGCCGCACACTCCGCCGCCTACCCCCGCAGTACAACCGCTCACTGAGTCTGAAACCGCACTGCTGCTCGAGCGCGCCGCCGGCGCTGCAGCCAACTCCTACTCCCCCTACAGCCATTTCCGCGTCGGCGCTGCGCTGCTGCTGGAAGAAAACCCCACCGCGTCGATACCCATTCCGCCCGGCGCCATCGTCACTGGAACAAATGTCGAGAACGCTTCCTACAGACTCACCACCTGCGCGGAGCAGGCTGCCATCGCTGCCGCCGTCAGCCACTTCGGCCCGGGCATTCGCATTCGCGCGGTGGCCGTCGCCAACCTCAACGGCGCCGCCTGCATGCCCTGCGGGGCCTGCCGCCAGACCCTAGCCGAGTTCGCGGGCCCGGACACCCCTGTCCTCTATCCCGCCGCTTCGGGAGAAACCGTCATAACTACCCTGACAGCCCTGCTGCCTGCCGCCTTTACCCTTCAGCCCGAAAGCTGAGTCGCACCGAAAGTCGTCAAGGTCTTCCAGGCGGCGGAATCGTCCCATCTTTGAATCCGTACAATTGAGTCTGAGAGGTTTTGCAGCCAGGCTTCTCCGCTGAGGCGTTCGTGACCTTCCACCCCATCGATATCATCCAGCACAAGCGCGATGGAAAGCCCCTCACTGATGAGGAGATCCAGTCCTTCATCCGCGCTCTCGTCACCCGCAAAACACCCGGCTCTGAGCCGACCGATAGCCAGACCGCTGCGCTGCTGATGGCCATCTTTCTTCGCGGACTCAGCGCGCACGAGCTCGCTGCGCTCACCCAGGCCATGCGCTTCTCCGGGGAAACGCTCGACACCAGCTCGCTCCATTCGTTCACTGTCGATAAGCACTCCACCGGAGGAGTCGGCGACAAGACCTCGCTGCTCCTCGCGCCGATCATCGCCGCCGCAGGCGCGCCCGCAGCGGAAGGCGAGCCGTACTCGCTCTCCGACCCGATGATCTCCGGCCGCTCGCTGGGCCACACCGGCGGAACGCTCGACAAGCTGGAGACCATTCCCGGCTTTCGCACCCAGCTCCCACTCGATGAGCTGCTCTCCATCGTCCGGCGCTGCGGATTCGCCATGGCCGGACAGACGCCTGCGCTCGTTCCCGCGGACCGCATCCTCTACGCTCTGCGCGACCATACAGGAACGGTCGAGTCGCCTTACCTGATCACCGCCAGCATCATGAGCAAGAAGCTCGCCGCCGGCCTCAACGCGCTAGTCCTCGACGTCAAGACCGGCTCGGGCGCCTTCATGTCCCGCTACGAAGACGCCCAGCTCCTCGCCCGCCTTATGGTCGAGACCGGGGAACTCGCCGGGACGCGCACAGTCGCTCTGCTCACCTCGATGGACCAGCCGCTCGGGCGTTTCTCCGGCAACTGGGTTGAAGTCATGGAATGCCTCGAGCTCTTCCAGCACTTCTCGCCTGATTTCCACTTCACGCTGCCGCTTGAGAAGCTGCGCCTCTCCTCGGACCTGCTTCATCTGACTCACGCGCTTGCGGGCCATATGCTGTATCTCGGCGGAAAGGCCGCCTCGCCCGACGCCGGCGCCGTTCTCTCCCGCCGCCTGCTGGCCGACGGCTCCGCCTATCGCCACTTCCTGCACATGGTGGAGCTGCAGTCGGACGACGTGAGCGCAGCGATCGAGGCCATCGCAGCTCCGGCAGACTTTCACCGCCCGGCCGCAAGCCGCAGCGTCTCCGCCGCAGCGACGGGCTATCTCGCCGCAATGGACTGCACGCAGGTCGGCTGGGCCGTGCAACGGCTCGGCGCGGGCCGTTCGCGGCCGGGAGATCCGGTCAGCGCGCATGCGGGCCTGGAGATGCATGCGCGGCTCGGCGACCGCGTGGTGAAAGGCCAGCTTGTCGCAACGCTCTTCTGCGAGGACCCCGCGCTGCTCGATGAGCCCGAACAGATGCTTCGCGGCACGCTGCAGATCTCGCCCACTCCGCCGCAGCCCATCCCACTGGTCCGCGAGATCATCGCGGTTCAAAACAGCTAGGGCTTCGTTACCTTCAGATTGGTCACGATCGCGTCTGTATTGTGCGCGAAGCGGATGCCGTAGACGCCATCTGTCGACTTCAGCTTGCCCGGAGCGACCACCTCGGATTTCGGGTAGGTCGCGACCACGGTGCCGTTGATCGAGCACGAGACGCTGTCGCCCTTCACCGAGAGCGCAATGTCCTGCGTGACCGGCTGATCGACGGCCGCAGCCTTGTGCACCGCCGCATTGGCCGTCGGCATCCGCCCTCCCATCTGGAAGGCTGCCGGCCCGAAGCCACGCACGATGAAGGTCCCGTTACCGTAGGCTGCGCAGTAGAGCAGGCTCTCCTGCGGCGTGCCGAGGTCGTTGCCTCCGATGAAGATGCCGTATGGATGCGGGTGCGTGTTCAGGTTCATGAACTTCGGTTCGTTGAACGTCGCGGAGACGGTGTAGTCGCCGCTGGCGGTGTTCTTCGGATTCCAGTAGGTGATCGCCGGTCCTGTCGTAACATGCATGCCGTCGCCCTCAGGCGCAAGCTTGGAGTCAGCCACTGTCTGGCCCTGTTTCGCGGCGTTGTCGTCGATCTTCCCCTGCCAGCCGGGAACGCTGATGCCGCCGCCGGCGATGGCGCGCGCCTTCTCCTCCTGCGCGGCAAGCGGCTGTGTGAGGGCGACTCCGGCAATGAACCCGCAAAGGGTGAGGGAACAGGCAGCACGAAAGGCGGTACGCATAAGGCTCCTCCAGGCAAAGATGCAGACAGCCGGATTATAGCGGTGTGCGGCCGGCTTCGGCTTGTCGTCCCTCTTCCGCAAACAATCCTTTCCGCATTCGAGCGCCGATCCGTTACACTCGGTTCACATTTCCACATCTGAGCGAATGGAGCGCGCGTGGCACGATTCACCGGACTTTTAGGTCTCATCGTCTTTCTCGGCGTTGCCTACCTGCTCTCTACGGACCGCCGCGCCATCCGCTGGCGCACCGTCGTCTGGGGTCTCAGCCTGCAGCTGGTGTTCGCTTTTCTCGTCGTCAAGGTCGATCTGGGACAGAGAATCCTGAAGACCGGCGCCGATGCGGTCACCTCCATCCTCGGCCACGCATCGGACGGGTCCATCCTGGTCTTCGGTCCGCAGCTCGGCGATCCGAAGAGTCCGATCGCTGTCTTCGCCTTCTCCGTGCTGCCGACGATCATCTTCGTCTCGGCGCTCTTTGCGATGCTCTATCACCTCGGCATCATGCAGCGCGTCATCCGTGGCGTGGCGTGGCTGATGCAGCGCACCATGGGGACCAGCGGTGCGGAGTCGACCAACGTCGCGGCTTCGATCTTCATGGGGCAGACCGAGGCTCCTCTGACGATCCGGCCGTTTCTGGGCGGCGCGACGCGCAGCGAACTGATGACCATCATGACCTCCGGCATGGCGCATGTCTCCGGAGGCATTATGGCGGCCTATATTCTCTTCGGCATCCGCGCGCAGGACCTGCTCTCTGCTGTCATCATGACTGCGCCGGGCACCATCCTCATCTCCAAAATGCTGGTGCCCGAGACGGAGGTCCCCGCGACCATGGGCACGGTGCACATGCCGCCCAGTGAGGAGCATGCCGACGAGAACCTGATCGGCTCCATCGCGCGCGGCACCATCGACGGTGGCTCGCTGGCCTGGAACGTCGCCATCATGCTCATCAGCTTTCTGGCAATCGTCGGGCTGATCAACGCGATCATGCTGGGTATCTCAAACTACGCATGGGCCCATGGACGCATTCCATTTCCGCACTCGCTGGGCAACGCGCTGGGCGTCCTCTGCGCCCCGATCGCGTGGCTGATCGGCATCCCGTGGAAGGACGCCCCCATCGTCGGCAACCTGATCGGGACGCGTGCAGTGCTGAATGAGTTCATCGCCTACACGCAGCTGGGAGCGCTGGCGCGGGCAGGGGCCGTCTCCACGCGTACGCTGGCCATTACAACCTTCGCGCTGTGCGGCTTTGCCAATCTGGGCTCGGTGGGAATGCAGATCGGAGGCATCGGTGCGCTGATCCCGAACCGCCGCAACGATCTTGCTAAGCTCGGCCTGCGCGCAATGCTGGCCGGAACGCTGGCGAACTTCATGTCCGCGGCCATCGTCTCCATGCTGCTGAAGTAGTGCAGGCAGCAGAGAACGCCGCTGAGGCATCGACCGTCTGTACCGCACAGAAACAATCCGTATAGACTTCCCCTGCACTCGGCACTGCCTATGGCTAAGTGGCAGAAGGGAAGATACATGAACCGCAGAGACTTGATCCGTCTGGGGGCGGCCGGAGTGGCCGCGCGCCTGCAACCTTCGGTGTTTGCCGCAGCGCCTGCTGCAAGACCCGCCGGTGCGGCTGTCGAGGTGGAGCAGTGGGGCATGTTTGAGATTCCGCTGGATGGGCCTTCGAGCGGGAATCCGTTCAAAGAAGTTACGCTCACGGCTCTCTTCACTCACGAGCACCGCAGTGTCGAGGTGAAGGGCTTCTACGACGGCGACGGCAGGTACCGCCTGCGCTTTATGCCGGATATGACCGGCCGCTGGAGCTATGAGACGGCCAGTTCCGCGAAGGAACTTGCCGGACATACGGGCGAGTTCACCTGTACGGCGGCCACGGCCGGTAACCACGGTCCCGTGACAACGGCGCATCAGTTCCACTTCCAGCATGCGGATGACAGGCCGTACTTTCCCTTCGGTACAACGACGTATGCATACCTGTTCACCGCGGAAGAGAATTTTCAGGCCTCGCTCACCGGCCTGAAGCAGTACTTCAACAAGAGCCGTTGCTGCGTGCTGCCCAAGCCGCTGGGCAAAGGCCCTGCACTGCTGCCGTTCCCGAACCCGACGGCTGACGCCAACGGCCGCGGCGGCAAGCCGGATCTCACGCAGTTTGTGCCCGCGTACTTCCAGCAGCTGGAGCGGCGGCTGACGGAGCTGCAGAAGGCAAACATCCAGGCCGACCTGATCCTCTTTCATCCGTACGATGCGTGGGGTTATAAGTCGATGGGCGCTGAGGCGGATGATTTCTACCTGCGCTACGTCATCGCGCGGCTGGCAGCCTTCCGCAATGTCTGGTGGTCCATCGCGAATGAGTATGACCTTGTACGCTCCAAGACCATGAGCGACTGGGACCGTTTCTTCCGCATCGTACAGGCGGAAGATCCGTATTCACATCTGCGCTCGATCCATCACAGCCGTGTGATGTATGACCACTCCAAGCCCTGGGTGACGCATGCGAGCCTGCAGAGCTACGACTTCGAGAAGTCTGCCGAGAGGCGCGCGGCCTGGAACAAACCAATCCTCTATGACGAGATCCAATACGAAGGTGACGTGGATCGCCGCTGGGGCAATCTCTCCGCCGAGGAGATGACGCGGCGCTTCTGGCTGGCGACGGTGAACGGAGTCTATGCCACGCACGGCGAGGTCTTCGGCACGACCGACGACGACCCGGAGCCGCAGCCAACGTGGTCGGATGCCGGCAAGCTACGCGGTGAATCCGCACCGCGAATCCTCTTCCTGCGCCAACTCGTGGAGAAGATCACGAAGAGTGGACTGAACCAGTATGAGGGTGCGTATTACCTCTCCTCCGGCTCGCCGAATGAGCTGTATCTCTACTATCTCGACTATCACCGGCCTGCCCGCTACACCTTTCCACTTCCAGCGACGACAAAATTCTCCGCAACCCTGATTGACCCCTTTGCTATGACGGCGACACCGGCCCCCGGCCCGCTCAGCGGCAATTCGCAGGTAAAGCTGACGAGCAGGCCGTATCAGGCAGCGCTGTTCCTGAAGGCATCGGACGCGAAGGGGTCATAGTCCGCAAACGGCCCATAGGTGAAGCTGACAAACTGGAGGGGAGAGCCCCGCGAATAGACCGCACCTATGTGCGGCAGGCAGCTGCATCGACGAGGTGAAAGAGCGAGTTGAATATCCAGGACAACATACTGCTGGACAATTCGATCTGGAGCGCGCTGACCACACGGCAGGCCGGCTTTGCATTGGGAGTAGGATCAGCGCGGCGATTTCCGGCCGAGATCGGACCATTGAGCGGCGTGGAAAGCGTCACTCCGAAGGCATACGCGGCGCTGCGGGAAGCTACAGCCACGGATGGCGTGGTGGTGGTCTTTCTGGAGCAGGAACCTGAGCCGCGCGAGGGATGGAAGACTGTGCGGACGGGCCAGCTCGACCAGATGGTCTGGTCTGGGGAGGAGCTGCCCCGAATAGACGAGGTGCGGGAGGGCGAGTTGCGGCGGCTTGGCGCGAACGATGCCGCAGCAATGGTGGACCTGGCGCGGATGACCGAGCCGGGACCGTTCGAGCTGCGGACGCATGAGCTGGGGAGCTACTTCGGCATAGTGGATGGCGAACGCCTGCTGGCGATGGCAGGAGAGAGGATGCGCATACCGGGCATGGTGGAGGTGAGTGCGGTATGCACGCACCCGGAGGCGCGCGGGAGGGGTTATGCCCGTCGGCTGATGCTGGAGGTGATGCACCGGATCGTCGCCGGCGGCGAGCGCCCATTTCTGCACGTGCTCTCAGCAAATGAAGGAGCGATCCGGGTATACGAGGCGCTGGGCTACCGCAGGCGGCGCAGCATGCACTTTGAGGTGCTGCAGCGGCTCTAGATGCGGCAATCTTCTCGCAATTAAGTTCCAGAGGATGCCGTTGTCGAGGCGAGGGCGATGCGTCCTGCGGCCATTCGCGCGGCCATCGTCATGGCGGAGAGCATATTGGCAGTATTGGCGATGCCCTGGCCGGCAATATCGAAGGCGGTGCCGTGGTCGACCGAGATGCGGATGATTGGGATACCGAGGGAGATGTTGACGGTGCGATGGAAGTCGATGAGCTTCATCGGGATGTGGCCCTGGTCGTGATACATGGCGACGATGAGGTCGAAGTCGCCGCGCACGCCGCGCAGAAAGATGGTGTCAGGTGGGTGAGGGCCGGTGCAGTCGAAGCCGAGGGCCTGCGCCTCGGCGATGGCGGGAGCGATGACCTCCGAGTCCTGGCGGCCAAACAGGTTGTGCTCACCGGCGTGCGGGTTGAGACCCGCGACACCGATGCGGGGTGGGCGGCCGAGCATGAGGGTGAGGGCCTCCGCGCCGAGCTGAATGGTGCGCACGATACGGTCGCGGTCGAGCTTACAGGCGTCTTCAAGCGCAACGTGGGTGGAGACGTGCACGGTGGCCAGCTTGTCACTGGCAAGCAGCATGCGCGACTCGGTGGCCTGGCAGAGTTCGGCGATGTACTCGGTGTGGCCGGAGAACTGGCGGCCGGAGAGTGTGACGGCCTCCTTGTTGAGGGGTGCGGTGACCATGGCATCGGCTTCGCCGGCAAGGCACATCAGCGTGGCGCGGCGGACGTATTCGACGGCAGCGGCGCCGTATTCGGCGGAGAGGCGGCCGAACTCGATGGAGTCCGAGGATAGTGCGTGCGGATCGACAAACCTAATACGAGGGTCGGCGTGCTCGCGGTAGCCGGGATCGACGGAGGCGAGCGCAGCATGGTCGCCGATGACAGTCCAGTGGGCGAGCGCGAGCATGGAGGGATCGGCAAGAGCTTTGAGGGTGATCTCCGCGCCGACGCCGGCGGGATCGCCGATGGAGAGAGCGATGCGCGGGAGGCGAGAGGAACTTTCGGGAGCTTTGCAGGCGGAGAGGATAGGAGCAGGAGGCATAGAGTACGAGACGGCGGAAGATTCGCAGAACTCGAAGGCGCACAGGAGAGTGCTGCGCTGGCCGAAGCCGCCGGATTTCGTGATGACGGTGCAGCCGGATGCGACGCCGCCCTCGATCATCCCCCAGGGAATGCCGGGGGCGACCTCGCCGCCGAGATGGATGACAGTAGCGCCGAGTGCCTCGAGGACGAAGAAGGCCGTATCGCCGCCGGTGAGGATGAGCGCCGAGATCGGCTGCGCATGAAATGCTGCGGCGATTGCTTCGGCTGAGGCGCCGGAATCGGGGACACGATGGATGAGACGCGGCGTTGGAAGGCTGCGTGAGGCGCGCTCAAGATGAACGATCTGCAGCTGTGTGACAGGATGTGGCGAGCCGGTGAAGAGGAGGGTCGTGCCGATCTTGGGTGACGATGGAGCCTTGGACTGCGCCGGACCCGGAAGCTGCGCCGCGAGGGCTTGCGCGAGGCCTGCGGAGCCGGCCAGGAGGACCGGCTGCGAAAGTTGAAGCGCAGCGGAGACGAGACGGGCCAGATCGTCCTGCGAGGCAGCATCACACAGTAGGATGCGGACGCCGTTTTCCATCGCCTGCAGGATTGCAGCCAGAAGCTCGTCGGTAGTAAGGGACGGAAGCTCGGCGATGTGCGGCGAGGCTTCAGGAGGGAAGAGCTCGCGCAGAGGTAGCGTGGAGTTCTGACCGGTCCAGTCGCTGATGGAGAGGACGCCGCCGGAGACGGTGCGGCCTGTGGCGGGAAAGGATGGTGCGACAAGCGCAATGGCTGCGCCGGAGGCATCGAGTGCGGCGATAATCTCGGCGGCGATCGGGCCGCGTCCAGCAGAGTCGATCTTCTTGAAGAGAAGTGCCTGCGGCGCGTGGGTGTGCAGGAGAGCAACGCACTCTCTGATGCATGCAGCCGCCTGCTCCGTAGAAAGGCCGCGCGACTCGGTGTTGAGAGCAAGGACGCTATGGGCCTCCTGGGACAGATGCTGCAGGTGCGACCCGGCGCGATGGCAGTCGAGAAGCACTCGGACGCTGTAGCCCGAGGTCAGGAAGGCGGCGGCGCTGTCGCAGGCGCCGGTAAGATCATCGGCGACGATGAGGATGCGATCGGGCAGGATGCGGAGGGAAGCCGCGGATGGTGCTGCGTCTCGAGTCTCGGAGGGCATCACTGCTATTGTCCTCCAGCGGATGAGGATGCGAGTGGCCGATTTTTAGTGCTTTTCAGGGACTGGAATTGCCAATGCTGCCGGCAATGCTCTTGCCGGCGCCGGTTCCAGGCCTGCTGTTGGATGGTTTGACATGCGGAATTCGTGGTGGGTATGGTGGTGCCGACCTTTGGCGGCGGATTTCCGCTGCCACGAAAGTTGAGACTGGCGGGCGGGCTGCGCCGTCTCAGAAGTGGTATCCACGATCCATATTTTCAAGGACGGTGTGCAGATGAGAGTTCGGGGACGTGCCCTCGCGGGGGTGGCGCTGGCAATGGTTGTGGCGCTGGGCATGACAGGCGCTGAGGCATGCGCTCAGGCGGCGAAGCCGGTTGTGGCCGCTAAGACGGCTCCGGCAGCGAAGGCGAAAGAACCGCCCATGACGACGGAGCAGCGGGAGGAGTATCGGACGAAGCTGTTGGAGATCCTGCCTCCCGACCCTCCCTTCGATGCATGGCTGAAGAAGACGAATGCGCTGCCGCCGGACTTCAACTCCCTGCCGCGGCACAATACGTTGCCTGATCCGCTGACCTTCCTGGATGGCCGCAAGGTGACAAGCGCAGCCCAGTGGCCGGCGCGGCGCGCGGAGATCAGTTCGCTGCAGCAGAAGTATGTGTGGGGCAAGGTGCCGCCGCGGCCTAAGATCGACCACGTGACGGTGCTCGATGAACGGCATGAGCCGGGTTATCTGGTCCGCAACGTTCGGCTGGAGTTCGGTCCGGGTGACAAGGGGACCATGCGCGTGCGTGTGTATATCCCGGACGGCAAGGGGCCGTTTCCGGTGCTGATCAACTCCAGCCTGGAAGGCTGGGCGCCATCTTTGATCCGGCGCGGATATATCTCGGCCGGTTTTGCCGGCAACGACAGTATGGACGACGCAGCGGCCCTGTCCGATCTGTATCCGGACTATGATTTCGCGCTGCTGCCGCGCCGCGGGTGGGCCGCAGGACTGGTGGTGGACTACCTGGCCACGCTGCAGCAGGTGGACATGAAGCACATCGCGATCTTCGGCTACTCGCGCGATGGCAAGATGGCGACTCTGGCCGGTGCATTGGATCCGCGTATTTCGGCAGTGATAGCCGGATCGACCGGCCTGGGCGGCGTGCTGTCGTGGCGCTCGGCGGGAGAGCGCGGATTCGGTGAGGGTATCGAGACGACGACGCGCAGCTTCCCGACGTGGTTCGCGCCGCAGCTCAGGTTCTTCGCCGGACGCGAAGACCGGCTGCCGGTGGACGGCAACCTGCTGGCAGCAATGATCGCGCCGCGCTCGCTGCTGATGGAGTGGGGCAACAACGATCAGGTATCGAACACGTGGGGCAATGAGCAGACGTACTACTCCGCCCTGAAGGTGTACAAGCTGCTGGGTGTGCCCGACCACGTTGCGACGCTGCGGGTCCCGGGCTTCCATGGGGCGAATGACGAAGAGGCTGACCTGGACTGGCTGGATGAGCAGTTCGGGAGGTCGACGAAGAAGTGGACGAACAATCTGATCTTTGAGTGGGACTGGAACACGTGGCGGAACGAGACGCACACGTCGCTGGACGTGACGAAGTTCCCCAGGCATACGGCGGATGATCTGCTGAAGACCGCGGATGGCGGCACGATCTCGACGGTTGCGGGATGGGAGAAGAAGGAGGCCCAGACGCGCGAGGCCGTAGAGAACATGCTGGGCACGGAGCCGCCGGAACTGACGGCGGAGGACATGGAGATACGCCGGTTTGGCGGTGGTCCGCGGCGGCCGGGCGCGCCTGCGGCGCCGCCCCGCAGGTTCGGTCCTCCGATGGGAGTGGGCGGCCCGGCTCCAAGCCCGGGGCAGGTTACGCCGAATCTTCCGCTCTGGGTCATCAGCAATGGCGGCAACTCCTACGGCTGGCTTGAGCCGGAGAAGGACGAGACCGACGTAAAGCACGTCACCTTCCGCGGCCTGCAGGGCGACCTGTACTTCCCGAAGGGCACGCCGCCGGGCAAGAAGCTGCCGGGCGTGGTCTGGCTGCATGGGTTCAGCTATCCGCTGGGCTATATGTGGGTCTATCACTCGGACCTCCACCCGATCCTGGCGCTGGTGCATGCGGGATATGCAGTGCTGGCCTATGACCAGAGCGGCTTCGGCAGCCGCCTGTCGGAGACGGGCAACTTCTACAACCGCTATCCCCGGTGGTCGCACATGGGGCGGCTGGTGGAAGATGCGCACGCAGCTGTCGATGAGTTAGAAGGCGACGACATGGTGGATCCGGACCACGTATATCTGTATGGGTACTCCATGGGCGGCACGGTGGCGCTGTATGAGGCCGCGATGGACCCGCGAGTTAAGGGCGTCGTCTCCATCTCCGGCTTTACGCCCATGCGTACGGACCCCGTTTCCCGGGGCGATGGCGGAGTGGCACGGTACAGCGAAGTGCGTGACCTGATTCCGAAGCTGGGCTTCTTCATTGGGCACGAATCACAGATTCCGTACGACTTCGACGACCTGCTGGGAATGATTGCCCCTCGGCCGGTGCTGATCGTCCAGCCGCAGCTGGATCGCGATGCCACTCCCGCAGATGTAGAGGACGCGGTGAAGCAGGCGAAGGAGGTCTACGCGCTCTACGGCGCCAGCGGCAAGCTGACGCTGGATGAGCCGTGGGACTACAACCGCCTGCCGAACAAGACGCTGGATTCGACGATGGACTGGCTGAAGGCGAATCCGCAGTGAGGAAGAGCGAAACGAACTGAAATACACGGGCGCGAGCGATCGCGTCCGTGTTTTTTGTATGAGGAACGCGATGACACGTGAGATGACTCGACGGGAGTTTGTGGAGGGCGCAGCCCTTGTGGCGGCGGGAACTGCGGCTCTGGGCCCTGCAGGCGCGGCGCAGGCACAGGCGCATATCGTCGGTGAATCTCTGCCGGCGGTGAAAGAGGTCGCCATGGGGTCGGTATTTCCTTATGGAGCGGTGTACTTCCGCAAGTCCAACCCGCCTGCCGCGGACTGGGCACGCGACCACAAAACGGCGGCGCAGGTGGGGATGAACACCTTCCGCCACTGGGTATTGTGGAGCGCAATCGAGGTGACGCCGGGCAGATATGACTGGGCGGACTACGACAAGATGATGGACCTGGCCCATGCAAACGGGTTGAAGGTGATACTGGCGGAGTTCACTACCTGCGCGCCTGAGTGGGCCTTCCGCAGGTATGCCCATGCGAGATATCTGGCTGCAGACGGCTCCGCGGCGGAGAGCGAGATTGGCGGGAGCACCGCAGTGGGAGGCTTTCCGGGGCTGTGTCTGGACAACGAAGATGCGCGCGCTCTCGCAGAAAAGTTTCTGACGGCGATGGTCGAGCGGTATCGAAACCATCCCGCGCTGCTGGGCTATGACGTATGGAACGAGAACTCGTATCCCGGAGGCGGCGCGCGCAACATGAACTGCTTCTGCGGGGCCTCCAAAGAGAAGCTGCGCGAGTGGCTGCGGCAGAAATATGGATCACTGGAGGCCGTGGCGAAGAATTGGGGCCGCTACAGCTGTGAGACGTGGGAGGATGTAAATCCTCCGGGCTCCATCGGGCCGTATGCGCAGAGCCTGGACTGGCTGGAGTTTCGCACAGATAACGTCTTCCGCCTCTTGAAGTGGCGGGTGGATCTGATCCGGCGGCTTGACCCGAAACATCTGGTTGTTGCGCATGGAGTGGCTGGGACGCTCTCGGCGCTGCCCTCGTCCGCAAATAATGAATGGCGTTCCGCTGAGCTGATGGATGTGTGGGGACTGACGTGGGTGGCATCGCGCCATGGCAATGCGCCCTGGATGCAGTTCCAGGCGATGGACCTGGCACGGGCCGGCGCGCGGGGCAAGCCGTTCTGGCATGCGGAGGCCGAAGGCGGACCGCTGTGGATGCAGCCGCAGGTGATTGGGCATCCACGGGAAGACGGCCGCGAGCCGGACGCCGAGGACGTTCGCATCTGGAACCTGAACTCCTGCGCCTGCGGAGCGCGGGGAATTCTCTATCCGCGCTGGAGGCCGCTGCTGGATGGTCCGCTGTTCGGCGCCTTTGGGCCGTTCGGCATGGATGGCTCGGTCACGCCGCGCGCCGAGATGGCTGGGAAGGTTGCGAAGTGGGCCAACGCGCATGCCGATGTCTGGAAGGCCCATCCGGTCAAGGGCGACGTGGGACTGCTCTTCGTGCCGGAGTCGGAAAACTTCGCCTACGCGCAGCAGGGCAACACGGAGTACTACGCACAATCGATCAAGGGTGCATACCAGGGATTTTTCGACACGAACATTCAGGCCGACCTCGTCGCGCTGGAGGATATTGACGAGTACAAGCTGGTCTATCTGCCGTATCCGGTGATGCTGAAGCAGGCAACGACGGAGAAGCTGAAGGCATATGTCCGTGCCGGAGGCAGACTGGTATGCGAAGGTCTGCCTGCGTACTTTGGAGACGACGGACACGTTGGGACGGTGCAGCCGAACTTCGGATTGGACGGACTCTTCGGAGCAAGGGAGAAATATGTTGAGTTCAACCCAGACCTCTTCGAAGAGACGACGCTGGAAGTGCGCGGCCAGAAGGTCTACGGCCGGTACTTCCGGCAGGACTATGATTTGGCCGGAGGCAAGGCCGCCGGTCAGTGGTCCAATGGCAACGTGGCCGCGGTGGAAAACCGCATAGGCAGCGGACAGACGCTGCTGATCGGGTCGTTCCCCGGCGCGGGCTACTACCGGCATCACGGCGCCGCGACGCGCACCCTCTTTACCGGCCTGCTGGAATGGGCCGGCGTAAAGCAGCAGGTCGTGATCGATGACATCGCGTTGCAGGCGCGGCTGCACGACGGGCCGGGCGGCGCGCATCTCTGGGTCACAAACCCCACGCGGACCGTCCGGACGGTAACAGTAACGCTTGCCGGCCGTCAGGTGGCGCAGGTAGAGGATGTGTGGGGAGGGACGAAGATCGCCGCTGACGGCAGCCGGTTGACCATGGCCGTCCCACCGCGGGATGCGGTGGTGGTGAAGCTCGGCTGATACACTGGTGGCAGCGGCTTCAGGCCCGGTTTTGCAGCATCTGACCGTGGCCTGTCCGTTGCGACTTCTCGCACGAAAGATACTCCCTCCAAGCAATGCACAGCCTGCACCGCACCGATGATTTGCGTATCAAGTGGACCCGTGTGGTCCTTCCGCCCGTGTTCCTTGAAGAGGAGCTGCCGATCACGGACGCGGCATCGGAGACGGTATTTGCGGCGCGCAACCAGGTAAGTGAGATCCTTGCCGGGCGCGACGAGAGGCTCCTGGTGGTTGTCGGCCCCTGCTCCATCCACGATCCCGACGCAGCACGCGAGTACGCGGCCAGGCTGAAGGCGGTTGCAGTGGAGCTCAGGGACCGCCTGTGCATCGTCATGCGCGTGTACTTCGAGAAGCCGCGCACGACGGTCGGCTGGAAGGGACTCATCAACGATCCTCACCTGAACCAGACCTTCCAGATCAACGACGGCCTGCGCATCGCGCGGCATCTGCTGCTGGACCTTGCGGAGATGGGCATTCCCGCTGGGACGGAGTTTCTCGACATCATCTCGCCGCAGTACTTTGTGGACCTGGTGACGTGGGGAGCAATCGGCGCGCGCACTACGGAGAGCCAGATCCATCGGCAGCTGGTGAGCGGCCTTTCCTGCCCCGTGGGCTTCAAGAATGGGACCTCAGGCGATGTTCAGATCGCAGTGGATGCGATCGTCTCAGCGCGTGAGGAGCATACGTTTCTGGGTGGGACCAAGACCGGACAGACGGCAATCTTTGCCACCACCGGCAATCCGGACTGCCATCTGATCCTGCGTGGCGGCAGCAAGCTGACCAACTACGATGCTGCGTCGGTCCAGTCCGCGAGCGAGAGGCTGGAGAAGGCCGGACTGCCCGCACGGGTAATGATCGATTGTTCGCACGCCAACTCCAGCAAGGACTATACGCGGCAGCCGCTGGTGGCGCAGCAGATCGGCGAGCAGGTCCGCGCAGGAGAGCGAAGGATCATTGGAGTCATGGTGGAGAGCAACCTGGTTGCCGGGACACAGAAACTGGTTCCGGGCACCCCCCTCACCTACGGGCAAAGCCTGACGGACGGCTGCATCGGCTGGAGCGAGACGGTCGACCTGCTGGGCGGGCTGGCGGATTCCGTGGCCGCATCCCGTATGCTCGAAACGCAGGCCCGTTGACCTTGGTTTAACAAGGATTCAACCCGTTTGCGTAGAATCCTTTTCATCATGCGCCAACGCAAGCCTCTTCTGACAGTCGCAGTCTGTTTTGTCGCCGGTCTTCTGGCCGCCTCTGCCTTTGCCCAGCCCAAACCGAAGCATAACGTCATCATCTTCGTGGCGGACGGGCTGCGCCGCGGTTCCGTAAATGCGCAGGACACGCCTGCCCTGATGAAAGTACGCACGTCAGGCGTCGACTTTGAGAACAGCCACTCAGTCTTTCCTACCTTTACGACGGCGAACGCCTCTGCCATTGCGACCGGGCACGGCCTGGGAGACACAGGCGATTACAGCAATACGCTCTACCCCGGCGTGTGGCTGGCGAAGCCCGACCCATCGGCTGTCAGCGGCACGATCACGCCGTTTCTGGAAAGCGATGATGTGCTGGCCAATATGAATGCAGTCTTCAAGGGGAATTATCTGGGGGAGCGCACTCTGCTGACAGCGGCGCATCAGGCGGGCTTCAACGTCGCTTCTATCGGCAAGCTGGGGCCGACGGCGATTCAGCAGAATGACCGCATTGCATGGGACCAGACGGGATTTCTGAACAGCGACGGGGCCACGATTATCGATGACTCGACCGGGCATGCCGGGGGATTTGTCCTCTCCGAGGAGATGATGGACGCCCTGCATGATGCCGGACTGCCGCAGGAGGCGCCGACCCGCAGCAATGGTTTTGCAGAGGGTTCTCAATGGAACAATGGCTTCGCCGGTGACGCGCAAACCTCTGGAACGCTGGATGCAAACCGCATCCAGCAGCAGTGGTTCGCCGATGTCACGACAAAAGTTCTCCTTCCGAAGTTTGCATCCGAATCGAAGCCATTCGTTCTCCTGTTCTGGTCGCGAGACCCCGATGGGAGCCAGCATAATCAGGGTGATAGCCTGCAAAACTTAAAGCCTGGGATTAATGGACAAACTTCGGAACGGGGAGTGCGGAACGCAGACCATTGTTTGCAGCAGTTGCTCGCCTGGCTGGATGCTCATCCTGCAGTGAAGGCGAGCACTGATGTGCTGGTGACCTCCGACCACGGCTTTGCCACAATCAGCCGGCGGGAGATTGCGGTGGACGGCACACAGACGGCTGAGGTCTCCGCGCTGATGACCTACGGTCTCAGTGGCAAGGCGAAACCGGAGCCGGAGGGGACGCTCCCGCCGGGCTTTCTTGCGGTGGACCTCGCCATCCGCGAACATATGCGGCTCTTTGATCCTGCCGTGCGTGCGACGGGAGGGGCCTCGGCATATGCGGAAGTAACGCTGGGCGGAGATCAGTCGCAGTATCCCTCCACCGGGAGCGCCTTGCTGGGGGAGACGGTGAAGCAGGTGGATGGATCCGATGCCAAATTGATCGTCGCGGCCAACGGCGGCTCGGACCTGATCTACATCCCGAGCCAGAGTGCGGAACTGGTGCGCTCGACGCTCGATGTTCTGGCCCAGCTCGACTATGTCGGCGGCATCTTTGTCGACGACAAGTTCTGCGCATCTCCCTCGGCCTGTCCGGGTGCGCTGCCGATGAGTGCGATCGGCCTTGAGGGGGCCAGCAGCGTGCCGCGGCCGGCGATTGTGGTCAGCTTCAAGGATTTCCATCAGACCGCAGGCGACCTGCAGAGTGCCGCACAGGTGGCGGATACAACCCTGCAGGAGGGGCAGGGAAATCACGGCGGTTTTGGACGGGAAGAGACCTGGAACAATATGGCGGCGATGGGGCCGGACTTCAAATCCGGTTTTGTGGACGGATCGCCGATGGGCAATATCGACATTGCACCGACCCTGGCTCACATCCTCGGCATAGAGATGCCATCCGCCGGAACCTTGAAAGGCCGCGTCGTGACCGAGGCGCTTGCCGGCGGGACCAGGCCGGAAAGTTCAGCGCAAAAGTCTCTGCTCTCTGCCCCCGGAGCCGGGGGAGTGCGGACAATGCTCGAATATCAGGAACAGAACGGCGTACGTTATCTCGACGACGCCTGTCTCGTAGGCAAAGAGGCGCCCCGGCATTGCCCATAATAGGGGTGACAATCCCACAATCGAATCTGTAAGAATCGCGTTGGACCGATGGAAGATGTGAACTACGTTCTGGTGCTTCTGATCGGACTGCTGTGCGCGGTTGCGGCAGTGGCCGGTTTGGCGCGTCGGTTTGCGGTCTCATATCCCATCTTCCTCGTCATCTTTGGCCTGCTTTGCTCGCTTCTTCCGAGGGTGCCGCGCATCCCCTTGCCGCCCTCTCTCGTTTTCCTGGTCATCCTGCCGCCGCTGCTTTACGTAGCGGCCTGGCAGACTTCCTGGCGCGAGTTCAGGTACAACCTCGTCTCCATCTCCAGCCTGGCTGTGTTCCTGGTATTTTTTACGGCCTTCGGAGTGGCATTTGCCGCGCACTGGTGGCTGCCTGGATTCGACTGGCGGCTGGGATTCCTGTTGGGCGCCGTGGTTTCGCCAACGGATGCCGTTGCAGCAACATCGATTGCGCGCAAGGTGGGCATGCCGCAGCGCATCGTGGATCTGTTGGAAGGCGAAAGTCTACTCAACGACGCAACTGGCCTGCTGGCGCTGGAGTTCGGCATCGAGATGGTCGTCGACGGGATCACGCCGACGGTAGGCCGCGGGGTGGTCCAGTTTCTGTGGCTCACCGTGGGTGGATTACTTGTAGGGCTGATGGTGGGGTGGGTCGTGGCGTGGCTCGAGCGCTGGCTGGACGACGGGCCGGTTGAGATCGCAGTGTCCCTCATCGTCCCGTACGCTGCCTATCTTACGGGGGAAGCAGTAAAGGGCTCCGGCGTGATCGCAGTGGTGGCATGCGGCCTTTTCCTAAGCAAGCGCAGCTCCAGCCTGTTCTCGCCCGGAGTGCGGCTGCAGGCCTGGGCGGTGTGGGATGCGCTGGAGTTTCTGCTCAACGGACTGGTGTTTGTGATGATCGGCCTGCAGTTGCCCTATGTTCTCGATGGGATCCACGGGCAAAGCAAGCTGAGTCTTCTTGGATACGGGCTGGCATTTTCGGCCGTCCTGGTGCTGTTGCGCATGCTCTGGATGTATCCGGCGGCGAGTGCTGCCTGGTGGATCCGGACGCGCATCGGCAAACAGCATTACGACAGGCCGGGATCGAACCAGGTTTTTGTCGTCGGGTGGACAGGAATGCGCGGGGTAGTTGCGTTAGCGGCGGCAAACTCGCTGCCGCTGGCCTTAAAGGATGGAAGCCCGTTTCCGCAGAGAAGCTTCATCATCTACCTGACGTTCTCGCTGATCCTCGTTACGCTCGTGCTCCAGGGACTTTCGCTGCCATGGTTGGTGCGCACGCTTCGGCTTGCTGTGCCGGACATGCAATTCTGCGGGGAAGCGGAAGCGCGCCACTTGCTGCTGCAGGCTGCCGTTGATCTTCTCCGGGAGCGCGGAAAGTCGGCACAAGCGGGGCAGGAGGCCCATTTGTACGCAGATCTTCTACACCAGTATGAGCATAAGATGGCGGAGATCGAGGATTGTGATCCGGTTGGAGGCCGCCCTGCTTCAAGTCCCGGCCGTATCACCATCAACCATCTCATGCTGGAGACGATCCGGCGAGAGCGGGAAGAGCTCAACCTCCTGCGAGCGAACGGACGGATTACGGAACTCGTCCATCGCACGCTGGAGCACGAACTGGACCTGAGCGAGAGCCGGTTGAGTTGAACAGAAAAGGGCAGATTTCTACGCCGTCGTTCTTTGCCTGCTGGCCTGAGCGTCTCAGTGAATCGCCGTCCAGCCTAGTTCTCTTCCGGCTTCTCGATGTGGTCAATTACGAGCCGCTCCACCGGGGCTTTCATGGGCCGCAGGCGCAGGCCCAGCGCTTCCAGTCCATCGGCTAATCGGGAGCTGGCGCTCCTGGCTGTCGCGCGAAGTGCTTTCAGTGAGCGTGTGGACTATGGAAGGAAAATGGTGGACGCGCCAGGGATCGAACCTGGGACCAGTCGATTAAGAGTCGAATGCTCTACCAGCTGAGCTACGCGTCCGCTTGTGTTGCGGCTATCTGGTGGGCTCTAAGCTCCGCCGCAAGGCCGGTGTGCAGGCCACGCATTGCAGAAATCGCCTAGAGAAGAATAGCACACGCAGGCGGGAAGATATCCTCCAAAAGGGCCGCAGGAGTTCTTCCCGCGCTGCATGCGTTAGCCGACGAAGTCGACTTGCGCCTGATGCGGGATCACGCCACGTTCGTAGCCCATCTGGAGCAACCGGCGGATGGCCTCGCGCCCATCTTCCCCATAGTTCAGCGTACGCTCGTTGACGTACATCCCAACGAATTTATTGGCCAGCGCCGGGTCCAGGTCGCGGGCAAACTGCATGGCATACTCCAGCGCCTCTTCGCGATGGTTGAGGGCATGCTGGATGCTGCTGCGCAGGGCCTGGGTGGTGATGCGCAGCGTCTCATCTCCGAGAGACCTGCGGATCGCGTTGCCGCCAAGCGGAAGCGGCAGGCCGGTCTCCTCGCGCCACCATTGCCCAAGATCCAGCACCTTCACCAGGCCGTTGTTGCCGTAGGTGAGCTGGCCTTCATGGATGATGAGGCCGGCGTCATATTCGCCGGCGACGACCGCGGGGATGATCTTGTCGAAGGGCACCACGGCCGTTTCCACTTCGGGTGCATAGAGCTTCAGCGTCAGGTACGCGGTTGTCAGATTCCCCGGAACGGCAATGCGCGTCCGAACCATCTCCGCCTGCGTAAGCTTGCGGGGCGATACGATCATGGGGCCGTAGCCCTCCCCCACGGAGCCGCCGCAGGCCATCAGCGTGTAGTTGTCCTGCAGGTAGGGATATGCGTGGAAGGAGATGGCGGTGACATCGTAGAAGGCTTCTTTGATAGCGCGCTGGTTCAGGGTTTCGATGTCTGTAAGGGTGTGAGTGAACTTGTAGCCGGGGACTCGGACCTTATTGGTGGCAAGGCCGTAGAACATAAAGGCATCATCGGAGTCGGGACTGTGGGCTATGGTGATTTCTTGAACGGCGGCGACGGCGTCTGACATGTTCTGGTTCGTCCTTGGCAGAGAAGGCTGCAGAAAACTACTACGTGAATCGGCTTGAATCGGTTGGGAAGACATGGATCGTGCAGAATCCTTGGATGCAGGTTGAGGCCGCGGCGATAGGTCAGACCCGCTGCCGGCGGCGATAAGTAGCGTAGCAGGCCACGGCGGCGGCGATTTTGAGGACCTCCCCCGGAAGGAAGGGCAGCACCGCGGTCTTAAAGGCCATGGCGGAGCCGACCTTCAATTCACAGGCAAGCCAGACCGTACCAAAGGCGAAGACGATAACCGTAGACGCGGCCCCTGCGAGTGCTGCTGCAGGGAGGTACTTCCTGCGATCGCTCAGAGCCCGAACTGTCAGTCCCGCAGCTGCCGCAGCGAGAGGATAGGACAGAAGATAGCCGCCTGTGGGGCCAAGAAGCTGGGCGATGCCGCCCGGACCCTGAGGACTAAAGACGGGAAGGCCGGCCGCGCCCTCTGCCAGATAAAGCAGCAACGTGGAGGCTCCCAGCGCAGGCCCGAAGACAAGTCCGATGATCAGGACCGCAAAGGTCTGCAGGGTAAGCGGAACAGGCGTAAAGAACAGAGGCACGGAGACGTGCGCGCACAGCGCGACGAACAGCGTCGCGGATACGGCAAGTGCTGCCCGTCCGGAAAGGCTTTCCGGAAGCTGCAGGGGGCGGGATGCTGGGATGGGTGTCGAAGCGGCAGAGGGCACAGCTGGCATAGTGAGACTCCTGCAGGAGGGGCCCGGGTCGGCAGATTAAATCCTGTACCTCAAGGATACCAAGCGGAGGGCCATCAGGATGGCTCGAAGATCGCCCACCGCAGCCTGAGTTGTGGATATATACGGCTCGCGTTCTATTGGAAGCCGCCATCTCGATACAAACTTGGTTCCTCCCCGGATTCGCCTCCATCTCAGGCTTGCATAGACCGGGTGCAGCTTTGACCATGGAGATATGTTGAGGGACGCCACAGGATGGTCTGCGCAGAAGCTGGCCTCGCTCCGTGCATTGTGGGGCACGGCCTTTGCCGGAAGGCGCAAAGCTGCAACCCTGGCGGCTGCCGTGCTGGCAGCGGCGGTTGGCTATCACGTGGTGTTTGGCGCCAACGGTTTGACGGTCTATATGCAGAAGCGCGCTGAGACGCGTGCGCTGAAGCAGCAGATGACCGACCTGGAACGCGAGAACACTGCGATCAAAGCCCACGTCGGTCGCCTGCAAAGCGATCCTGATGCCATTGAGCACGAGGCGCGGGAAGACCTGCACTACACCCGGCCCGGCGAGGTCATCTACACCATGCCGGTGAAGTAGCCTGCGCTAGCGGGGATCGAACGATTCGACGGTCTCCCGCATCTCCGGCTTTTCTTCCCTCAGGTCATCGCTATTCAATGTGATCGCAAGGGATGCCGTTACACGCGTGCCCGCGCCCAGCGTGCTCGCGATCTGGATCGTCCCGCCGGCGCGTTCTACGATGGCTTTGCAGATGGATAGGCCAAGCCCTGCGCCGCCGCTGAGCCGGCTGCGCGATCGGTCTGCCCGATAGAAACGCTCAAAGACATGTGGCAGGGCTTCGGGTGGGATGCCCTCTCCGTCATCCACGACCGTCAGCGTGACTATCTGCACGTTCCGATCCAGAGAGGCCGTAACCTGGCCGCTGGGAGCTGCATGCTGCAGCGCATTGATGATCAGGTTGGAACAGAGAGTTTCCGCGTCATCGGACGACAGAGCAACGACCAGCGGTGAGCCGGCCCCGACCTCAAGGGTGATCTGCTTATGTTCGGCGATGGGACTGAGCCGCGCGGCAACATTGCGCAGCGCCAGCGCCAGATCGGCCGAGGCGCCCTCCTCGGCGGGGGCCTCTTCCAGCCGCGCGAGTGCAAGCATGCGGGCGGCCAGCTGCTCCATACGTTCGGTGTCCGTAAGAAGGGTATCCAGACCGGTCTGGTACTGTTCCGGAGTCCGGGGATTCATGGACAGAAGTTGCAGACTGGACTTGAGCACTGCGATCGACGTTTTGAGTTCATGCGCAGCGTCGCCGGTGAGCTGACGCTGCCGTTCGAAGGCTTGATGAAGTCCGTCCAGCAGCTCATCGATCGACCGGGCGATGGGTGCAAGCTCTGCGGTCTGGAGCGCGGTGGCCGGCGGTTTGAAGTCCCAGGAACGAACGGACACGTGGCTTGCAACATCGGCGAGTTCCTGCAGCGGGGCCAGCCGCCGGCGCAGAAACCAGATAAGTGCAATGCCGGTCAGGGCAAGCAGCAGGCCTCCGGCCAGAACATAGAAACGGACCGCCTCCAGCGCCTCGCGCCAAAGGTCGCGCGTGGGCGACGCGTAAAAGATGGTGACTGGACGGCGAAGTCCGCCGGGAATCTCATCTCGATCGATCACGCGCACGCCGTCGTAACGGATGCCCCGATAGCCTTCTCCGTTCACATGCAGGTTGACGTATCCATCCGTGCGCATGGAGCCGAGCGCAGTCATCGCCGCCGGCGATGCGCCGGGCGAAGTTCCCAGGATGTGGCCCGCAGGTGTGCGCACCTCCCACAGGTCGTGTTTGGGCAGCACCAGCTCCGAGGAATACACATAGACATTGTCCTGGGTGTCCTCCGCATCGTGGATCGCTCCCAGCATGGAGTCTGCGCGGCCACGCAGCATGACATCGAACGCACGCTGCCGGCCATGCATTTCATGCAAGATCGCAACGCCCGCAAACAACAAGACACAGGCCAGCTCTGCGAGCAGAATGCCCACAATAAGCTGGCGGCTGAGCGAGGTGTGTCTCATGTTGGCGATACCTGCGGGTCCGGAGATTCCAGCCGGTAACCGCGCCCGCGCAGCGTCGTGATGGAGGTTTCCTCGCCGGCGGCGCGGAGTTTTTTGCGCAGGTTGGAGATGTGGGCCTCGATCACATTGGAGTGGTGCTGCCAGTTGTAGTCGTACAGGTGCTCCAGCAACTCGCGGGCGGAGACGATGGCGCGCGGGCGAAAGATCATGTACTCAAGCAGGCGATATTCCGTCGGAGAAAGGTCCACCAGTTGGCCGGAGCATCGGACGGTCTGCTCGATGGTGTTCAGTGAAATTCGCCCCACGCTGATCTCCGGATGCGCAACTCCTTTACCGCGGCGGATTGAAGCTTTGCAGCGCGCCAGTAACTCACCCAGATCGAAAGGCTTCGTCAGATAATCATCCGCGCCGGCGTCCAGCAACTCCACTACGGTTTCCCGTTCGTCCCGTGCGGTGAGAATGAGGATCGGAGTAAGGTCCCTGCGGCGGCGGATATGCCGCACGATGGCAAGACCATCCGTGCCCGGCAGCATCAGGTCCAGCACCAGAAGATCGTAGTGCTGAAACTCAGCCATGGAAATCCCGTCTGTGCCGGTTGCGGCCCAGTCCACGGCAAAGCCGCAGCGTTCCCGCAGGGCATCTGCGATGTTATTGGCTAGTCGCGGCTCGTCTTCGACGACAAGAACTCTCACGCAGTCAAATCTACCTTATTCGGCGCTTCTTCTTAATCTCGGGTTAAGCCCATGCTGGCACAGTTCTTCTGGGGGCAAGCCGCCATCGCGGTAGGGCTTTCCGCGCCAGGTGATGATGCATCCTATTCGTACGATGATGGTTCTTCAAGGCAGTCGCGTGGCGGCGCTGGGATTCGCTTGTCTGTTGACCTCGACAGCCCTATCTCTTGGGCAGCAGGTTGAGAGCACTGCTGCTGCAGGCCAGCCGCCCGCGATCTCGCTGGACGAAGCGATATCCAGGGCCCGGGCGAATGAACCCACGCTGGCTGCAGCTGTGGCGACGGCAAAAAATGCGAAGCTGGACCAGTCGATTGCGCGGGCTGGGCTGCTGCCGAAGATCGACGGAAACAACCAGTTCATCTACACGCAGGGGGGAGCGGGCTTTATTACAAATCCGCAAAAAGCTGCAGATCCCTCTCTGGAGAGTACGTCGGCCCCGAGATTTATCGCCAACGATGCTGTGCATGAGTATTTGAACCAGGCATCAGTCACGGAGACAATCGGTGGCCAGCAGTTCAACGCCGTAAGCAAAGCCTCGGCATCTCTCGCAGTCGCGAATGCGGAGCTGGAGATCGCCCAGCGAGGCCTGGTGGTCACAGTCGCAGGTCTTTATTATGCTGCGGCGACTGCTGAAGGCCGGATGGCCGTTGCGCAACGCGCCGCAGACGAGGCAGCCAGCCTGACAAAGCTCACCAGCCAGAGAGAGCAGGCGAGGGAAGTCGCGCGCGCCGATGTGGTGAAGGCGCAGCTGCAGGAACAGCAGAGGCAGCGAGAACTGACAGACGCGAAGCTGGCCGCGGATAAGGCGCGGCTGGAGCTGGGAGTGCTGCTGTTCCCCGATCCCCGCACACCCTATCGCCTGGCGTTGCCGGAGACTGCGCCTCCCGTTCCGGCCAGGGCTGATGTGGAAGCCGCGCTTGCAAAAAACAACCCGGAGCTGCGCAGTGCGCTGGCCAGCGAACACCTGGCGGCTCTCAATGTGATCTCCGCTCGGCTCGGATATCTTCCGGAGCTGTCGCTGAATTACAGCTATGGAATCGACGCCGCTGAGTTCGGACTCTACAACGACCTGGGCAATCGCAATCTGGGCTACTCCGCCACTGCGACGCTAAACATCCCTATCTGGGACTGGTTTGCGACTCATGACAAGGTGAAGCAGAGCGAGAACAGCCGCGAAGCCGCCAGGACAGCGCTCACAAATGCTCAGAGAAAGTCGGTCGCGGAGCTTGAAGAGTTTTATGCGGAGGCAACCGCGGCTCACGATCAGCTCGACAGTCTGAACCAGAGCGTGAATACGGCCGCCGAGAGTCTGCGGTTGACGCGCCTCGCCTATTCTGCCGGAGAGGCGACGGTCCTCGAGGTCGTGGATGCGGAGAACTCGCTTGCCACGGCGGAGAACGCGCGTGAGGACGGTCGGGTGCGATATGAGACTGCGCTGGCAAATCTGCAACTGCTGACGGGAGCGCTATAGAGAATGAGAACGCAGGCAAGGGTCAGTACTCTCGATTTGGGCCGTTACAGACTATGTGTTCTGTTCCTGTGCGGCGTTGCTCTGCTGCCCTCCGGCTGCAAGAACGGTGATGAGGCGGCGCCTACCCCGCTCGTCTATGTTCAGGCCGCACATCCGGAGGTAGAGAGCATCAGCGAGCAGATCTCCGCGGACGCGATCCTGACTCCGCTGGCTCAGGCAGCCATCTCGCCCCGCGTTACGGCCCCGGTCCGAAAGTTCTATGTACAGCGCGGAGCGAAAGTGCACGCCGGTGAGCTGTTGGCGGTTCTGGAAAACAACGATCTGGCTGCGGCCGTCGTGGACAATAAAGGCGCGTACACGGCTGCGCAGGCAACCTACGACACTGCCACTAAAGCAACTGCTCCTGAGGACCTGACGAAGGCCCGGCTCGATCTGGCCCAGGCCAGGGCAACTCTCGATCTGGACCAGTCGATCGTGAACTCACGCAGCCAGCTGTTTACGCAGGGTGCAATCCCCGGGCGCGATCTGGATACCGCCAAGGCCACCCTGGTGCAGGCCCAGGCCGCCTACGATGTCGCAAAGCAGCATCTGGATTCTCTCGAGCATGTAAGCAACGAGGCGGCGCTCAAGAGTGCTCAAGGTAACCTCGAATCGGCGAAAGGGAAGTACCTGGGTGCAGAGGCTCAGCTCGGCTACACGGAGATACGCAGCCCGATCGCCGGCGTAGTGACGGACAGGCCGCTATTTGCAGGAGAGACCGCCTCCGCGGGCACGGCTCTTATCACGGTAATGGATACCTCCGCTCTGGTTGCCAAGCTGCACGTTGCTCAGGCGCAGGCCCAGAGCCTGAAGCTGGGAGCGGCAGCGGAGCTGAAGGTCCCAGGCAAAGACGACCCCGTACCGGCAAAGGTGTCGCTCATCAGTCCGGCGCTCGATCCCGGCAGCACTACGGTTGAGGTGTGGCTCCGCGCGGAAAATCCCAAAGGTGAATTGAAGGCCGGTACTCCGGTCCACGCGTCGATTACAGGACGCACTGTGGCCGATGCACTGACCGTGCCGGCGGAGGCAATCCAGACCGCAGCCGACGGCACCTCGAAGTTTGTCATGGTGATCGCATCGGACGGAACGGCGCATAAGCGGCCTGTAACACTGGGGATCCAGACCAAAGATGATGTACAGATCTTGAGCGGTATTGCGCAACAGGATGTTGTCATCTCCACCGGGGCCTATGGGCTGGATGAGGGCACCAGGGTAAAGATCGGCGTCGATCCGAATGCGAAGCCCGACGACGATGACAAGGGAGCCGGAAAGGATGCAGACGACAAGTGAGCACGGCTGCGACTAGCGCACTCTCGCGGGCCTCGGAGCCGCGCGGCTTCTGGCTGGAGCGAATGAGCCGGACTGTGTTCTTCCTGGTAGTTGTGTTTACGGTTGCCGGCCTGTACGCCGCCCTGCAGGTGCCCATCTCGGTCTTTCCGGAGACAAACTTTCCGCGCGTAGTGATCGGCGTAGACAACGGCGTAATGCCTGTCGAACAGATGCAGGTGACGATTACCAAGCCGATTGAGGACGCCATGAACAGCGTCCCGGGGCTGGTAACGGTGCGCTCGACCACTTCGCGTGGCGAGGCTGAAGTCAGCCTCTTCTTCGACTGGAATGTGGATATGTACCGCACGCTGCAGCTTGCGGATGCGGCCTTGTCCAAGGTGCGGCAGACGCTGCCGGCCACGGCAGTCATCACCACAAACCGGCTGACGTTCGCGACCTTCCCGATTCTCGGTTACGCTCTGACCTCGAACTCACCTTCCATTTCGCAGACCAGGCTGTGGGAGATCGCAACGTATGACCTCAAGCCGCCCCTGAACAGGGTGAGCGGTGTCTCCACCGTCGTGGTGCAGGGCGGTCAGGTGCCTGAATATCACATTGTGCCCAACATGGCGCGGCTGCAGAACTCCGGCGTCACCCTTACGGACATTGTGAACGCGGTGGAGAACTCGAACATCATCGACTCTCCTGGACTCTATGAGGCGAATCACGAATTGATCCTTGCTCTGGTGGGCGCACAGGCCCACGACGCCGCGTCGCTGGGTAACCTGGTGGTCAAGACGACGGCGAGCGGCGCCCCGGTCCGCGTCGCGGATGTGGCGGACGTCCATCAGGGTACGGAGCCGGTCTATACGGTCGTGACCGCCAACGGCGCGCCGGCAGTCCTGATCAACATCGCACGCCAGCCAACCTCGAACACCGTGCAGGTAGCCAACGGCGTGGCGGCTGAGATCGCACAACTGCAGAAGACGCTGCCGGACGGCGTGCGCCTGACGCCGTTTTACGACCAGTCCGAACTGGTCCGGGAATCGATCGCCAGCGTGCGCGATGCAATCCTGATCGGGCTGGTCCTGGCCTGCATCATCCTCTTTCTGTTTCTGCGAGACTGGACCAGTTCACTGGTGGCCGGCATGGTCATCCCGGTCACGGTCGCGGTCACAATCCTATTCCTCTGGGTGGTCGGCCAGTCCTTCAACCTGATGACACTCGGTGGCCTGGCGGCTGCGATTGGCCTGGTCATCGACGACGCCATCGTTGTCGTCGAAAACATCGTGGTGCACCGCGACGCGGGCGAGACGCGGATAAATGCAGTCCGGTTGGCATTGCGCGAGATCGCAACCCCCTTGATCTTCTCCACGATCACCCCCGTCGTTGTCTTTCTGCCCCTCATCTCCGTCAGCGGAGTTACCGGGGCCTTTTTCCGGGCTCTGGCGATCACCATGACGGTTGCGCTGCTGACCTCTTTGGCGCTCGCCGTCAGCTTTACCCCCGCTCTCTCACTCACTCTGCTGAGCCATCGCAGAAAGTCCGCGCAGGAGGCCCACTCCGGGCATTCGGCCGGGCCCATTATGCAGCGCGTATTGAAGGCGCACGAACGTGTGTTGCACCTGGCTCTGGCACGGCCTCTGGTGCTCGCGGCGGCGTGTCTTGTGCTTGTCGTGGCTTCCTGGTTTGGATATAAAGCGCTGGGCAGTGATTTACTTCCGGAGATGGACGAGGGCGCCTTTGTCCTCGACTACCTGACGCCGGCAGGCACATCGCTTGCGGAGACCAACCGCATTCTGGAGCATGTCGAGCAGATCCTGCGCAGCGAGCCGGAGGTCGAAATCACATCGCGGCGCACTGGCCTGCAGATGGGGCTTGCGGCAGTGACCGAGGCAAACTCGGGCGACTTCACGGTCAGGCTGAAGAACAAGCGCGACCGCTCCATCGATGAGGTGATGGCTGATGTCCGCGCCAAAATACTGAAGAGCGAACCTGCACTCGACGTTGAGTTCACGCAGGTGCTGCAGGACATGATCGGCGATCTCTCAAACTCGCCCGAGCCGATCCAGATCAAGCTCTTCTCCGACGATGCAAATCTGTTGAACCAGCTTGGCCCGAGGGTAGAAGACGCGATCAAGAAGATTCCGGGAGTCGTGGACACGGAGAACGGCGTGGACAATACCATCTCCGGACCGGCAACCAACTTCCAGGTGGACCCTGTGCTCGCGGCACGCATGGGCTTTACGCCGCAGGAGGTCGCCGAGGATGCAACGTCGATCCTCGACGGCCTGCCGGTGCAGGACCCAATGATCGTCAACGGCCGCCCGTATACCGTTCGTGTCCGTCTGCCGGAAGACACTCGCACCTCGCTCGAAGCGATGAACGACACCGTCTTCAACTCCGCCAGCGGGCACACCGCCTCGTTGGGTTCACTTGCCGAGGTCACACAGTTGCCGCCGCAGAACGAGATACTCCGGGAAAATCTGCAGCGTTACATCACCGTCACCGGACGTCTGGAAGGTTCGGATCTGGGCTCTGCAATGCAGCGAGTCGAAGCCACCGTCCAGGCAATGCATCTGCCTGCCTCGGTCCGGGTGGAATACGGAGGCACCTATCAGGAGCAGCAGAAATCCTTTCACGACCTGCTGCGAGTGCTGGTGCTGGCCCTGGCTCTCGTCTTCGGAGTGTTGCTGGCGGAGTTCCGTAACTTCTCAGCGCCCATAGCCATCCTCAGCAGTTCGGTGCTGTCGATCTCGGGCGTGGTGCTGGCTCTGCTGATTACGCGCACCGACTTCAACGTAGCCAGCTTCATGGGGCTCATCATGGTGATCGGCATCGTAGCCAAGAACGGTATCCTGCTGCTCGACGCCGACGAGCGTTTTCGCATGCAGGAAGAAAGCGCGGCCTCCGCGCAGTCCAGCGAGTCGCGCGATCTCGCCCGCGAGGCGATGCTTCATGCCGCGCAACGGCGGCTTCGGCCCATCATGATGACGGCCATCGCGGCCGTATGCGGAATGCTGCCGCTGGCATTCGCCCTTGGTGCCGGCTCGCAGATGCTGCAGCCGCTTGCAATCGCTGTGATTGGTGGTCTGCTGGTCTCGGTCTTTCTCTCCCTCATCGTCACGCCCGCCGTCTACTATCGGCTAAAGCGTTCGCGGCACGTCTAGCGGATTCGATCAGCGGCGATTGTCGGTTGCCGGCTCAGGATGGATCAGCAGGCGGTCCACCTCCGGGGCCTCCAGCTTGAAGGCACCCTCAAGCGCTGTGATCACATCATGCACGCGCGCCATGGGAAGTTCGTCAGGCAGGGTGCAGTGGCATGAGACCTGAAGGTGCTCGCTGCCTGCATCCGATGCGCGCCGCCGATGCCGCGTGACCAGCACGTCGTGGATATCGAGCACCTCGGGAAAGCGGCTGGCGGTGTGGCGCAGCCGCGCCTCAAGGTCCGCGTCGGCCGCGAGCCAGGCGGTCTGCTCGATCGTGGCCGGTTCGCTCTCTATGTGCGTCAGAATCGAACCTATCTCCGGGACTTCATGGCGCATCTCTTCCTCCAGGCCGGTTACCAGCTCATGCGCCTCACGCAGCGGCATCGTCTCGTCTACCTCCAGGTGCTGCTCCACGTGGAGGCTGCCGTCCACCTGCTGCACCGTAACGTCGTGGATAGAGAGTCCATGGCGGGCGGCCACGGCGCGGATGCGGTCGTGTACGCTCTCTGCAATGGAAGCCGTCGGCACGGTGTGCACTACGACATCGGCGCCGGGTAGGTGTCGCTGGACCACCGTGGTCGCTGCCATGGTGATCTGCTCGGAGCGTTGAAAAGTAAGATTGCGCGGCATACCGAGTGTTACATCGGCGAAGTAATTGGACCCCGAACGTCTCGTGCGCAGCCGATCTACCGAGATCACGCCGGGAATCGCCGCCAGGTCCTGCTGGAGCGCGGCGCGCAATTCGTCGGCGGACTGCGGCCGGCCCGTTGCGAGGTCTAAGGTCGGCGTTGCATCCATCAGGGAGTCCACGGTCTGCCGCGCCAGTGCCCAGCTCACGCGCAGGATGACGCCGGCTACAACAAGTGCCGCCACCGGATCGGCATATTCCAGCCAGGGTATTCCATAGTGGGTCCCGGCGAAATTGGTGGCGAGTCCCGCCATCACGGCCAGCGAGCCCCACATATCCGTCGCGAAGTGGACGGAGTCGGCATTCAGCGCCTCGGATCGGTGCTCACGTGCGGCGCGGGCCAACGCACGTGAGCGCGTGAAGTCCACAGCGATTGAGATGGCAAGCACGGCAAAGGGCCATACCGAAGGGCGAAGTTCCAGATGGCGGTCGATCATCCGGTGGGCCGCCTCGGAGACGATCCAGAGGCACGAGGCAACCATGATGACCGTCTCGACGAAGGCCGAAAGAGATTCAATTTTGCCGTGGCCGTAAGTGTGCTCCGCGTCGGCGGGGCGGTCGGCCAGTTGGACGGAGAAGAGAGTAATAGCAGAGGCGATCAGGTCGATGCCGGAATGCGCCGACTCCGAGAGCATGCCGAGCGATCCGGTAAGGATGCCGGTCGCCAGTTTGAGCGCCGTGACGACGGCCGCGGCAGAGACTGAGAGGATCGCCGCGGAGCGCTTTGCCGTCCCAAAGCCGTTCGGCGGGCCGGAGCTCGCTTTCTCAGGGACAGCGGTGGGCATTGCGCTCATTGCACCGATGCTACCGTGTCGGGGGTGAGATGTGTATTGCGGGTCTGTCCAGCACGCGCAGCCACACCAAAATACCGGCAGCGATGGCCAGCGGCAGAGCCATGGTCAGCAGACCGCGCTGGTAGTCCCCGGTCAGGTCGCGGGCGAATCCCATCCAGTAGGGGCCGAAGAAACCGCCGAGGATGCCGAGCATATTAATGGTGGCAACCCCGGCGGCTGCCGAGCGGCCGGATAAAAACGCCGGCGGAATCGCCCACAACGGGCCCTGCATGGCGCAGTATGCCGCAAAGACCAGCGCAAGCGCCGGCAGCGCCATCCACGGCGAGATGGTGATTCCGCAGATCACAAAGCCGAACATCATCAGCAGGCACCATGGCAGCACGTGCGTATGCCGGTTGCCGGTCCGGTCGGAGAACCACCCCGCCCCGAGCATCGCAAGTGTGCCAAGTACTCCAAAACACGCAAGCACCCAGCCGACGACAGTGACGCTTGCTCCGGTTCGACGCTGTACCAGGGTGGGCGCGAAGAAGTTATAGGCATAGCCGGCCGTCTGGATGCACATAAAAAACACGCCGATCAGCCACACGCGCGGCTCCCTGAGAGCCGATAGAAGCGAGTGCGAACCGGATGGAGCGTGCTCACCTTGCCCGAGGGCCTGGGTGATCGCCTCGCGTTCTTGCGGAGTCAGCCATTTTGCGTCCGCCGGTCCATCCGGAAGCAGCAGAAAGAAGATGACGCCCAGGATGATGGCAGGGATCGCTTCGACAAGAAAGAGCCACTGCCATCCGGTCAGCGAGGCAACTCCGCCGAGGCCCATCAACCACCCTGCGATGGCGCCCATCACAATCGTTGAGATTGGAAATGCGATGTAAAACCGCGTGATGGCGCTCGCGCGGACCTCATCCGGAAACCAGAGGAACAGGTAGTAGATGATTCCCGGGAAAAAGCCCGCCTCTGCAATGCCGAGCATAAAGCGTGCGAGGTAGAACTGGAACGGCGTGCGGACAAAGACCATTGCCATCGCCACAACACCCCAGCTGACCATGATGCGCGACAGCCAGCGTCGTGCTCCCAGCCGGTAGAGCAGCAGGTTCGACGGAATCTCACAAACGGCATAGCTGAGGAAGAACAGGCCTGCGCCCAGGCCGTAGATCGTCTCTGTGAAGTGCAGGTCGGCGTTCATCTGCAGCTTCGCATACCCGATGTTGACGCGGTCCATATAGGCCACGCCATAGCCAAGCGCGATGAGGGGAATCAGTCGCCACGTGGCTTTGCGCAGCGCGGAGCGCAGGATAGTGGTCTGCCCGGGCATCCTGTCGATGTTACTTCAACAGTTCGGCATTCGTGGCAGTCAGCAGGATCGAGTTATTCTGGCCGGCCTTAAGATTGACCGGCAGGTCCCACACCAGCGCGCCGGTGGTCCCGGAAGCAGAGCAGATGACGTAATAACTGCCCGGGGGCACGGCAGCGCTAATAGTGGCCCCGCCGTTCCCATCGAACGTAGCGGTGCCGACGTAGTATTGCTTCATCAGTTGCGCCGCGGCAGGGCAACCGGTTGGTGGCGGACAAGCCTGCACATAGGCCGCCAGAGCTTGGCCAGGCGTAGTGCCGGCAGGAACTGGAGCGCCGGCCTTGCGCAGTACATTGTCGAACCGGTCGGTCATCAATTTCACGACTGCCCCTGCCAGCGGATTCTTTGCAATCGGGAACGACGAGGTGATCGCCAGCGTCATGCTGCCTGTGGATGCTGTTGCGGCTGATACTGTCGCCGCCGCAGCAGTTGCAGCCTTGGCCGGAACAGCCGCCACAGGGGCGGGCGAGGCGTTCGCCGCAACCGTCGTCGTCGCGCCCGAGCCCATCTGCGGGGCGTAAGTGCCAATCTGGCAGGTCTCCGAATGCGGCGTGAACGTGATGTCGGTGCCGTTCATGCCGGAGACCAGACGGCCGTTGATCGTCGTCGAGCCCGAGCCGCGCAGCGAGTTGTCCGAGGAGACGACGAGGTCGAACGGCCCGCCGGGGTTCTGCACATGCACCATCAGCGCCGCGGTGGCGTTCTCCACCGTATAAGGCGACTTCACATGCGCCTGGCCGCAGTCGATTGTGACCGCATCGCCGGCAAAGTCCAGCTGCAGACCGCTGCTGGTGTACTTGCCCTGCATGCGCAGCCCGGGCAGCGAATTGACGAGCGTTGCGCTGCCCGTCATGGTCGCGCTCATTGCTCCCACCAGCGTGTCCATAATGCCGCCCATCATTCCGCCCATCTGTGGAACAGCGGAGTTATTTGCGGACTGGGGAGGGGCCGGAGGAGGCGCGTCGAGCGTTCCCAGCGTGCAGCGATCAGTGGCTGGGCCATAGATGGGCGTTGCCGTTGTGGTCACGCAGTTGGGGGCGCAGTTGCCGGTCCTGGTGATGGTCTCATAATGTGTGCCGACCACGACCTGGCCGTTGAGCGTGATCGCCCCCGGCCCCTGCAGCGATCCATCCGGGCGCATCGTCAGCGTCACCGTGGCAGGCGAAGCCGGCAGCGTGACCTTCAACGATCCTGCGGTTTTGGTGAGGGTGTATTTGCTGTCGTATGGAACCAGCTTGCCGCAGCTTCCAATCGAAGCAATGTCGCCGGAGAAATTCAAGGATGCTCCCGGCTGCTTGCTCTCGTATCCTCCGCTCAACACTACGCCCGCACGTCCCGGTCCGGTAAGACCCTCCATGCCCTGGCCTCCGGTGGCCAGGCCGATCATGCCGTTGATCAGGCCCCCGCCCATGCAGGCGCCGGTGCTGCCGCCCAGCTCCAGGCACCGCCGTATCCCCACTGCGGTCGGGTCGTTGGACATCGGCATCGCCTGCCCGTTCACCATCCCCACCTGCTGCGAGGCCGCCTGCTGTTGCGCCTGCTGGGCCTGCTGCAGGTCCTGCATCTGCTGGTTGTACATCCGCTGCGCGCTGGCCTGCAGGCCGGCGTTGGCATTCTGGATTGCGGCATTCGCCTGCGCCCCGATCAACTGCTTGGGCCACTCTTTCCAAAAGGTGTCATCCATGACGTATTTGCCCTGGTCCTGGTTGAACGCCGCGACCTCCGCCGCCGTGTGCGTCTTCGGAAAGTCCTGCTTGATTCTGGTGGACTCCGCATAATAGTCGCCTACCAGCTTCGCCTCAGCAGGCGTGTAGCCGGCGCGCACGTTGCGGTTCGTCTGCACGCGATTGATGTACTGGACGAGCTCGTCGAAGACGTTTACCTGGCGGGCAGCCGTGTCTGCCGCGTCGCTGCCTTGGATCACCGACTCAACCTTCGCCACCGACGGCATGTCGTCCGTGTAGTTGGCGCCGGTCGGCATGCCGGGCTGTGCCGCGGCCCGCAGTGGTGCGAAGGCACACCAGAGACAAACCAGAGCGATGAGAGAGGCAACGCGAGCACGCAGGCAGAACAGCGCAGGGAAAGGCGAGTCGTACATGGATCACGCTCCCGAAGCGGTGCGATGGGGCCCGGTTCTGGCAAGGTAGACGGAGAAAGGCTTGGCCGTCAAGAAACCGGTAAGACAGACCGGCCCACCTACAATTTGGCCGCACGATACAGCCCTGCTGTTCCGAACGTATAGCCGGTCCAGCGCGCGTCCGTGAAGCCCGCCGCCGTGATCATCCGCTTCATCTCCGGCGGGCGCGGGAAGCGCTCCACGGAGTCCGGCAGGTAGGCATACGCGCGCGGCGTCCCGGAGATCATCCCGCCGAGCGCAGGCAGTACGCGGTGGAAGTAGACGGAGTAAAGCCAGCCGACCAGCCCGCCCGGCTGGTTGCACTCCAGGATCGCAATCTCGCCCCCAGGCTTGAGCACGCGATACAACTCCGCCAGCCCAGCCGCATAGTCGGCCAGGTTGCGAAAGCCGAACGCGAACGTCACCAGATCGAGCGACGCGTCCGGGAAGGGAAGCGCCAGCGCATCGGCCTCGAAGGTGATGATGTTGCGCCCGGCGAACTTCGGCCGCGCCAGCGCCAGCATCTTCGGCGCGAAGTCCGCCGCCAGCAGCGGCGCAACCTCAACGCGTTTGTCATTCCGCAGCGTTCGATCCCGCTCGGCGGGATCGAATGCGGAGGAATGCGCTTCTTGTTGCGATTTCAGGACGTGGGATGGCCTCGGCCGATGCCGCTCCAGGGCCAGCGTCAGGTCGCCGGTGCCGCAGCACAGGTCCAGCACCACCGCCTCCGGCCGCGCGAGGATCGGCTGCACCGCCCGCGCCGCCCGCGCCCACCAGAAGCGGTCAAGCCCGAAGCTCAGCAGGTGATTGGCGCGATCGTAGGTCGGCGCAATAGTGTCAAACATCGACCGGATACTCTGCGGCACCTCCTCCGGGGAGGCGACCCCTTCCGGCCGCGCGCCGGGAGCAGCAGGAATACTCATCGCTCCTGCTCGCGCATTGCCGCAAACATTGCCTTTGCAGCCGCCAGCAGCTCTTCGTCCGTCACGTCGTACACCACTTCGGTGGAACCGATGCCCGTCGCCAGTACGAACGCGCGCCGCCCGCTGCGCTTCTTCTTGTCGCCTGCGGTCAGCGCCACCAGTTTCGCCGGATCCGCCTTGAACCGCGGGATCGGTCCGTAGCGCAGCACAAGATTCGCCATGCGCGCGAACTCCTCATGCGTTATCCGCCCCCGCTCCAGCGAAAGGTGCAGCGCGGCGATCATGCCCCATGCCACCGCCTGCCCGTGCAGCAGCTTTCTGTACCCCGTCGCGGCCTCGATCGCGTGTCCCAGTGTGTGTCCGAAGTTCAGGATCATGCGCAGCCCGGACTCTTTCTCGTCCTTCGAGACCACGTCGGCCTTCACGCGCACGCTTGCCGTCACCACACGCGCCAGCGCCGTCAGGTCCGGCCCGGTCTTACTGTGCGCTCCTTCGCCCAGAATCGCATCCGCATTCTGCTCCAGATACCGGAACAGCTTTGCGTCATAGATGATTCCCGCCTTTACCGCCTCCTGCAGCCCGGCGCGAAGCTCCGCCGCGGGCAGTGTCCCCAGCAGGTTGATGTCCGCAACCGTCGTCAGCGGATGGTGAAAGCTGCCGATCAGATTCTTGCCGGCGGCGAGGTTTACGCCCGTCTTGCCGCCCAGGGAAGAGTCCACCTGCGCCAGCAGCGTCGTCGGAATGCCCACATACCGGATGCCCCGCATGTAGATCGCCGCCAGAAAGCCGGTCAGGTCGCCGATGACTCCGCCGCCGAAGGCCAGCAGGATCGAGTCGCGGTCGGCCCCGGCATGCACCAGCTGTTCGGCCAGCGCCTCCACCTGCGCGAGCCGCTTATAGCGCTCTCCTGCCGGCAGAAACAGCACCTGGGGATGCTCCTCTTTGGGAAAGCTGGCCAGGAAATGCCTGTGCCACAGCGCCCATATCTCCGGCGAGGTGACAACGAACGCCTTCAGCGGCTTCGGTGCTGCAAGCCTGCGCAGGCGCGGATAGAGCGAGCCAAGCAGGCCCGGCGCGATCACAACGTCGTAGCTGGCCTGGGGAGTGGTAACGCGAACAGAGGGCATGGGAGTCGGTTTTTATGGTATCGCACGTGTCGCCGCCCATGCCCCTCAAACACCTTTGCTGCGTTAGCCTTAAGAGATGGGCCAGGTCGATTTTCTGGTGGTGGGCGCCGGCATCGCAGGATTGCGCGCGGCGGCGGGGCTCGCGCGGGCCGGCAGAGTTTTGATCGTTACCAAGGAAGCGCTGGGAGAATCCAACACCGCCTACGCGCAGGGCGGCATCGCGGTCGCTATGGAGGGCGCGGAGGATGTTGCTCTGCACCTCGAAGACACCATCGCCGCCGGTGACGGTCTGGTCGATCGTGAGGCTGCCGCAATACTGGTGGAGCAGGGGCCGCATCGCGTGGAAGAGCTGCTCGCCTGGGGCACAGACTTTGACCGTGAGCATGGTGAGCTGATGCGCACGCGCGAGGGTGCGCATAGCCGCTCTCGCATCCTGCACGCGCACGGCGATGCCACCGGCCGCGAGATCGCGGGATCCCTCCTGCGTCACGTGCGCGCGCTTCCTAACGTGGAGCTTGCCGAGTGGACCACGACCGTCGATCTCATCCTCGAAGCTGGCCGAGTTGCCGGAGCAATACTGCTCCACCCTGACGGCACCCTCCGCAGCGTTTATGCCCGTGCCGTTCTGCTGGCCAGTGGAGGAGCAGGCCAGGTCTTCAGCGAGACGACAAATCCGGCGGTCGCTACCGGTGACGGCATCGCCATGGCGTACCGCGTCGGCGCCGAGCTGATGGACATGGAGTTCATGCAGTTCCACCCCACTGCGTTCGCGCTCCCCGGCGCGCCGCGCTTTCTGATGAGCGAGGCTCTGCGCGGCGAAGGCGCATGGCTGGTGAACGCCGAGGGCGAGCGCTTTATGCAGCGCTACGATTCGCGTCTGGAACTGGCGCCGCGTGATATCGTGGCGCGGGCCATCGCGCGTGAGGCGCTTCACGGAGAGGTCTATCTCGATATGCGCTCGGTGGGCGCAAACAAAGACCTCAAGGCCCGCTTTCCCACCATCTCGGCCTTCCTCGCGAAATACGGACTGGAACTGGCCCGCGACCTCATCCGTGTACGCCCGGCCGCGCACTATCTGATGGGTGGCATCCGCACGGACATAAAAGGCCGCACCTCACTGCGTGGCCTCTATGCGGCAGGAGAATGCGCCTGTACCGGTGTCCACGGAGCTAATCGCCTCGCCAGCAACTCTCTTCTGGAAGGGCTGGTCTTCGGCGCGCTGGCAGCAGAAGCGATGATGGAAGTGCCGGTCCACGCCCCCCACAACTCAACCTCCCAGGAGATTGAACCCGCGCCCACTCCATCTGCGGGCAGCGATATCGGCCCATGGATTTGCGCTCTGCGCTGTCTTATGTGGAGATATTCGGGCCTTCTGCGTGACCGTGATGGACTCGATGCGGCTCAGCAGGAACTGGCCGTGCTACGCCGCACGATGCCCCAGGGACTTACCCGCATTGCCATCGAGGCCCGAAATCTGCACCTTATCGCGGAAGTGATCGTTCGTTCCGCGCTGGCACGCGAAGAGAGCCGCGGGGCCCACTTTCGCAGCGATTTTCCCGGGCACGCCCCACAGGCCCTGCACTCGGTCATTCGCGCAGGCAATCTGAACTTTATCGAGCAATGAAGGCGGGAGCGCCGCAGTTATGGACGCTCCCGCCGGCGGCCGATCGCGCAAAGGCCGCATGGGGAATTCGCTGTGCTTACAGGTTGGTACGTTCGGCAAACTGGTTGCGCAGCGAGATGGCAAAGATGGTGAGGAACGCAACGGCAGCTGGGGCAAAAAAGAGATACATAAGAAGTGGAGCTCCTGGGGCCGGCCTGTCCGACTGCCGGGAATATGTGCTTTGACCTGACGTAAAGCAAGAGGATGGCCAAAGTTCCCGTTGTCCGCCACTGCTCAAAAAGCCGTGATATATCAGGACTTCATTGGAAAGCACGGCATGTTCGTCCCGCTCTCTCTATCGAAGGCGCTCCGCACGTATCTCGCGTGGGAAAACCTTTTCCCACGCAAAGTGGCAGACGATTTCCACATTTTTTGAAAGCGCTCAGGCTGCGTTCGTAGGAGCAGGGCCGCGAAACAGGAGAGACGCAACCACCGTTATGCCGAGCACGCCCGCGATGACACCCAGAGATATCGCCGGACTCACCTCGACCCAGTGCGCAGCCAGCATCTTCAAAGCGGCAAAACCAAGCACAGCCGCCAGACCGTAATGGAGGAACCGTAGCCGGGAGAGTGCCCCCACCAGCAGAAAATAGAGCGAGCGCAGCCCGATCACGGCCATGATGTTCGACGTGTATGCAAGGAACGGCTCGCGCGTGATCGAGAGGACCGCCGGCACCGAGTCCAGCGCGAAGACCACGTCCGTCAGCTCAATCGCGGCCATCGCCAGCAGCAGCACAGTCACCATCGCCCGGCCGTCTTCCCGGACGAAGAAGCGGTCCTGACGCGGACTGACCGGATGCACCCGCTGCAGCCACGCAATCCATCCCGGTGCTTTCTCCTCCTGCCCGGGCTTGGTGGGAAGCACGAGGCGCACCGCCGCCACCAGCAGCACCGCTGCAAAGATATAGCTGACGAAAGCGAAGTGCTGCAGCAGCGCGATGCCGCCGGCAATAAACACGCCCCGCATCACCATCGCCCCCGCCACCCCCCAGAAGAGAACGCGCGGCTGGCGTTTTTCCTCAATGCGGAAGTAGCGGAAGAGCAGCAGGAAGACGAACAGGTTGTCGATCGAGAGCGACTCTTCGATCGCGTAGCCCGCCAGGTACTGTACGCTCGCGGCCGCGCCAAAGCTGTGCCGGATGTAGAACGAAAACCCTACCGCCGCCGCAATCCAGAAGATCGTGATGGCGACCGCCGACTGATGCGGGCCGCGGCCACGGCGCCTCTGCTGCCTTACGAACACCAGCTCCGCGCCCAGCAGCAGGCACAGCAGCAGGTGAAAGACGATCCACACCGGAAGTGGTGTGCCGGAAGCGCTGGGCAGGTGTGCGGGCACGGTTCGATGCTATCGCGAAAGCCCTGCGGCCGGGGTCGGCGTCACCTCTGCTGGTCGATCAGCCGGATCGTTTCAAGGAACAGGTCGGCCGAGGTCTGCAGAGACTTCGCGCTGATCTTGTCGATTGTGTCCTGCGCCGTATGGTGCCAGCCGTCGGGCTGCGACCGCGTATGCGGGCCATAGTCGTTGTCGATCACGTCCAGTGCCGGCACGCCGCGCTCCAGGAACGGAATGTGATCGTCATCCTCGTCCCCTTGCGTCTGGAAGACCTCCGCCGTATGCCGGGTATTGATCGCCGCCTGGCGAAAGATCGCGCGCAGCCATGGTGTGGACTGCGTCTCCTGCAGGATGTCGAGGTCTTTATCGCCGATCATGTCCGCGATCAGCACTGCCTTGATCTGCTTCAGTGTCCCGTCCGCGTACCACTTCGCCGCCAGGTGCCGAGTGCCGTAGGTGTGGTCTACCTCGCCGGTAGAGTACCAGTCCTTCACCGCCTCCTCGCCGTCATCGAAGACCAGCCAGACCCCGTACCCTTGCGGCGGATGCACCCGCAGGTACTCGCCGATTGCGATCAGCAGCGCCGTCGTGCACGCGCCGTCGTTGGCCCCTACAAAGGCAATATTGCGCAGCGGCCAGTTCGTCTCGTAGTGCGTCACCAGCACGATTGCGCCATTCTTCTTCCCCGGATAGCGCACGATGAAGTTCCGCATCGTCTGTTGCCCGGCCGGCGTATTGGCCGTGAACTGGTCCGTCTCAAAATGGCCCTTCGCCGCCTCCGGCCTGAAGTGTTCGCGGATGAACCGCTCCGCTGCCGCATGTCCGGGGGAGCCGTTGTAGCGCTTGGGCGCCACGTCCAGAAACTGTTTCGTCAGCGACAGGATCGACTGTCCGGAGATCAAACCCGTCGGTGCCTGTGCCCGGGCTGGTATTGCGGCAAGGGCAGCCAATCCCAGCAGAACAGTCAGGACCAATCTGCGCCGATCGCTGTTCTTTCCCACTCTGCCGGCAACCAACTCTGCGAAGAAATACATCATGCGGGGGACTGCTCTCCAGGACTGCGGCGATCAGGATGGACAAAATATGCGACTCCGACGCCGATGAAGTACAGCGCCAGCATCGGGCTGGCGAACAGGCACATGGTCACGGGGCTCGGGTCCGGACAGATGATGGCGGCGATGATGAAGATGGCGAGGACGGCGTAGCGGAAGTGACGCAGGAGGAACTTCGCGTCAACGATGCCGAACAGCGCGAGGAAGAAAATCAGGATCGGCAGTTCAAAGCAGATGCCGAGGCCAAGAATAATAGCCAGAAAAAATCCTGTGTACTCGTCGATGGTAATGATCGGATGGAAGCGCTGGCCGAAGTCGCCGATCAGTACGTGGAGCGCACCCGGAAGGATCCATCGGTAGCCGAAATATGCGCCGGCCAGGAAGAGCGTAACCGTGGCGGACATGAATGGCCACACGTATTTCTTCTCGTTCTGGTACATGCCGGGCGAAATGAAGAGCCAGAGCTGATACAGGATGAAGGGCGACGCCAGGATCGCGCCGCCGAAGAGCGCCGTCTTGATGTAGAGATTGATCGGGTCCGTCGGGTGCGTGTAATTCAGCGAATAGTGAAGATCGGTCAGCGGCTTTTGGATGAATCCATAGAGCTGCACGCGAAAGATCCATCCCACGATGAAGCCGACGATAAGAAACTTCAGACAGTTCAGGATTCGCTTGCGGAGCTCCTCCAGGTGCTCCATCAGGCTCATGCCGGGCAGTTCTGCGCGATCGCTCACAGCCTTCCGCGCGCGATTGATTGGGTCGAATTCAGCCATGCAGGGTTTCGGTCTCGAGCTCCGTCTCGCCGGTCGCGCCGGCAGGGTCGGCGTCATGCCGGGTAGGTGTGCCTGACCGCCCAATGGGCAGCCCCGTCTCCGGCGGCATCATGGTCAGGTTGCCGGAGGTTGCAATCGGCACCGGCGTCGCCTCGGTGGTCTCCGCGGGCGTCGTCTCCGGGTAGCGTGTGTCTTCCGCCGCGTCTGTTGCTGCAGGAGCGTCCGTTATGCCGTCAATCTCCGCCGGCGAGGCGAAGTTCGGAGCGGGAGGCGGCGTGTGGGTCTCCGCCTGTGCAGCGATCTTGTTGGTGTTCGCCGCTTCCAGCGCTGCAATCTCTTTTTGGCGGTCAGCCTGCTCCGCAATGCGGAGCTCTTCCTCCATCTGTGCCCGGAACTCATTCGAAGCGCGGCGGAAGTCGCCCATCAATTTGCCAAGCTGGCGCGCAAGCACCGGCAGCTTCTTCGGACCGAAGAGAAGCAGTGCGAGGATCACGATAAATGCGCTGTCGCCGAAGCCCGGCATAGATACACCATGATACGGCCTCGGACGGGCAGGGAACAATCGCGCATCGCACGGGCGGGTCCGGTCGTCTAAAATAATTAAATGCGGTCAGAGCGGCCGCAAAGGTAAGCGGGCGGCAACAACCCCGCGGACTGGGTGAGGCCCTTCCATCGTGGAGCCTTCACAGTGAGTTCGCTGCAGCCCGGCAGGAATAGAGCTTTCAACATCCCCGTTTCGGATGCAAGCGTAGTCGGTTCGAATTCCGCTTGGACCCCGCATACGCGAGGCCGAGACTGAAGGCGGCAGAAGTGAGTGGATTAATCCTCGAAGAAGCGCCCGCGCGTCCCGTTGAGACCGCCGGCGAAGCATGTGCTCTCGACAACTATCTGGCGCAGCCGGATGAATCGATGGACGAACGTATTGCCGCCGCGCGGGCAAAGCTTGCCGGCGAGGTCGTTCTCCTCGGCCACCACTACCAGCGCGACGAGGTGATCCGCTTTGCGGACTTCACCGGCGACAGTTACAAGCTGTCCAAAGCCGCCGCAGAGACCAACGCCCGCAACATCATCTTCTGCGGCGTGCACTTCATGGCGGAGACCGCCGATATCCTCGCCCGTCCCTGGCAGCAGGTCATCCTGCCTGACCTCAACGCCGGCTGCTCCATGGCAGACATGGCCGAGATCGGTCAGGTGGAGGACTGCTGGGAGACTCTCGAGCGCATGGGCTTTGCCGGCGGTCCCGCAGCCTCGGACGGACGCGCCCGCATGGTCCCGCTCACCTACATGAACTCCGCCGCCAGCATCAAGGCCTTCTGCGGCGAGCGCGGCGGTCTGGTCTGCACCTCGTCCAACTCCGGCGCGGCCTTCCGCTGGGCCTTCGAGCGCGCGGAGAAGATCCTCTTCCTCCCCGATCAGCATCTCGGCCGCAACACCGCCTTCGCCATGGGCATTCCGCTGGACCAGATGGTCGTCTGGGACCCCTACCAGCTCAACGGCGGTACCACCCCGGAGCGCCTGCGCGCCGCAAAGGTCGTGCTGTGGAAGGGCCATTGCAGCGTCCATCAGCGCTTCCTGCCGGAGCACGTCGACCGCATCCGCCGGGAGCGGCCCGAAACCCAGGTGATCGTTCATCCCGAGTGCCGCTGGGAGGTCTGCCAGAAGGCCGATGCCCTCGGCTCCACCGAACGCATCATCGACATCATCGAGCGCGCTCCTGAGGGCTCGAGCTTCGCCGTGGGCACGGAGATCCATCTCGTCAACCGGCTCGCGAAGCGCTTCGCGCCGCTCGGCAAACATGTCCGTACCCTCGACGAGTCCGGCTGCCTCTGCACCACCATGTACCGCATCTCTCCCCAGCACCTCGCCTGGGCCCTTGAAAATCTGCAGGAGGGCAAGGTCGTCAACCGCATCCGCGTCGACGAGGACGAGAAGCACTGGGCCAGAATTGCCCTGGACCGCATGCTGGAGATCGGCCGCTAATCATCCACCGCGGCTGGTCCTCGAAGTTATCCACAGGACTAGTTAGCGGACGATAATAATTATCCTTTACAATTCGTTCCATGCAGTCGGACGAGACCAGGTCGTTTCGTGAGCTGTGCCGGGAACACGGCATCGCCATGACTCATCAGCGACAGGTCCTCTACGAGACCATGAAGACCATGCATGGTCACCCCAGCCCGGAGGAGGTCTACGCCCGGGTCAAGCGCAAGGTCCCGGCCATCTCCCTGGCAACGGTCTACAAGAACATTCACCTCTTCGTGGAAAGCGGCGTCTTCCGCAAGATGAGCATGCACCACGGTTCTGTCCGCGTGGAGATGAACGGCGAGGCCCACCACCACATGGTCTGTTCCCGGTGCAGGGAGATCACCGACATCGCGGAAGAGGACCTTGGCCTTACGGGCAGGCGCGGCAGTCTGCCCGGCGGCTTCCGCGTAGAGCGCTACGCGGTGGATGTCATTGGCATCTGCGCCAAATGCCAGTCCGCAACGGGTTCGTAAGCAGTTATCAGCGGCCGCGGCGGAAGCGTTTCGTTGCGGCATACAGTAGGGTTCGTCAACGAAGGGATGAGGTGATGCAATGGCAGACGAGATGAACAGCAAGGTAATGACGACCGATGCCGGCCGTCCGGTAGGCGACAACCAGAACTCCCTCACGGTAGGCCCGCGCGGTCCCGTGGTGTTTGAGGACTATCTCCTCTTCGAGAAGATGGCTCACTTCAACCGCGAGCGCATCCCCGAGCGCGTCGTGCACGCTAAAGGTTCCGGCGCCTACGGCACCTTCACCTGTACGAATCCGGACATGGCGAAGTACACCTACGCCAGGCTCTTCGAGAGCGTCGGCAAGAAGACCCCCACCTTCCTGCGCTTCTCTACCGTCGGCGGCGAGAAGGGCTCGGCGGACACCGAACGCGACCCCCGCGGCTTCGCCCTCAAGTTCTATACCGAAGAAGGCAACTGGGACATGACCGGCAACAACACGCCGGTGTTCTTTATCCGCGACCCTCTTAAGTTCGGCGACTTCATCCATACGCAGAAGCGCGACCCGGAGACCAACCTCAAGTCGCCGCGCATGATGTGGGACTTCTGGTCCCTCTCCCCGGAATCCCTGCACCAGGTCACCATCCTCTTCTCGGATCGCGGCACGCCCGACGGCTACCGCCACATGAACGGCTACTCCAGCCATACCTTCTCGCTCATCAACGCCCAGGGAGAGCTCTTTTACGTCAAGTGGCACTTCAAGACGAAGCAGGGCATCAAGAACTTCACCCGTGAGCAGGCCGATCATATGAAGTCGGTCGACATGGACTACTCGCAGAAGGACCTCTTTGATTCCATCGCCAAGGGCGACTTTCCCAAGTGGTCGGTCGAGATGCAGGTCATGCCCGAAGCCGATGCGAAGACCTACCACATCAACCCCTTCGACCTCACCAAGGTCTGGCCGCATGCAGACTACCCGATGATCAAGGTCGGTGAGCTGGAGCTGAACCGCAACCCGCGCAACTACTTCGCTGAGGTCGAGCAGGCCGCCTTCGAGCCGCGCAACATCGTTCCCGGCATGGGCTACTCGCCGGACAAGATGCTGCAGGCCCGGCTTATCAGCTATCCGGATGCGCACCGCTATCGCCTGGGCGTCAACTATCAGAGCCTTCCCGTCAACGCGCCGAAGTGCCCCTTCGCCACATACCACCGCGACGGAACCATGGCCTTTACCGACAACGGCGGCGCCTCGCCCAACTACGAGCCCAACAGCTTCGGCGGCCCCACGCAGGACAAGAAGTACCTGGAGCGCGCCACCACCTACGACAGCGCCACCGTCTCTCGCTGGGATCACCGCGAGGACACCGACTATTACTCGCAACCCGGCGCACTCTTCCGTCTGATGACGCAGGAGCAGCAAGAGAGGCTCTGCGGCAATATCGCCGCCGGCCTCGGCCAGGTGGAGCAGCGCATTCAGGACCTGCAGATCAGCCACTTCTACAAAGCCGATCCAAAGTACGGCGAAGGCGTTGCCAAAGCTCTCGGGCGCAACATAGCGGACATCATCAGGAAGGAAGAGCTCGTCACGGCTTAAACCTGGACCTCAACACGATGTGCCGCAAGCGGTCCCATCTGGGGCCGCTTGCGTTTGCCCACGGTACAGATGCGTAATCCCTCGCGCCGGAGTTTAATAAGCCGGTGGAGGAGTCGTATATGAAGGCCCGTTTTGAAATTGCCAGGCTGTCGCCCGCCGGTTACAAAGGATTTCTCGAGGTCGAGCGCTATCTCAAATCCTGCGGCATTGAAGAGAACATCTTGCACCTCGTCAAGCTGCGCGCCTCGCAGATCAACGGCTGCGCCTTCTGCATTGATATGCACTGGAAAGACCTTCGCGCTATCGACGAGAGCGAACGCCGTCTCTACTCCCTTGATGCCTGGCGAGAGAACGAAGACCTCTACAACCAGCGCGAGCGTGCCGCTCTTGCCTGGTGTGAGGCATTGACCAGGATCACCGAGGGCCATGTCCCCGACGCTGTCTACGACGAGGCTGCGCAGGTCTTCAACGAAAAGGAAATTGCGGATCTTACGCTAGCCATCTCCACTATCAACAGTTGGAACCGCATGGCCATCGCATCGCGCATGCCCCCGGGTCTGTATCAGCCGGCGAAGCGAACGGTGGAGCACACTGCGGCTGACTGAGCCCCTACGGTCTGCCCTCGGGATTCCACACCGGTCTCCAGGACGTATGCGCAAGCCATCGGATCGGCGCCACCATGGACTGAATCGCCCTCTCCATGTGCGGGAAGTCGATCGTCGCCAGCTCGTCCGACGGCTTGTGGTAGTCCTCATGCAGTCCGAAGCTCGACACCGTATGCGCGATGATGCCCCTGCGGTCCAGCGGGTAATTGTCCGACCGTCGAAAGAAGTTCTGCCCCGGGTGTGGATCGGCTACCAGATTCGCGCCGTGCCGCGCGAGCTCGGGTCCCAGGTCGGAGCGGTCGTAGCCTGTCAGCCACAGCGTCTCTTCCGGATTCGGAACGGCCGGGTCCGGCCGTCCGATCATCTCGAACTCCAGATTCGCCACGATGGACTTCAGCGGCACGGGCGGCCTGTCCAGAAATCCGGCATTCCCGAAGCCTCCAAGCTCCTCCGATCCGAACAGCGCGAAGATCACCGTCCGCCGCGGTCGCGGACCCGTGGCAAGCTCACGGGCCAGCGCAAGCACTGCTGTTGTGCCGGAAGCATCATCATCGGCGCCGTTGTAGATCGTATCGCCGCCTGCATTCGGCGGCCCCACTCCCAGATGGTCCAGATGCGCGGACAGCAGGATGGCCTCACCGGAGGCGTCCGTCCCGCGCAGGATGCCGATCGCGTTCCAGGTCTCGCTGCGGTCTGCGGCCTCAAAGGCCGCCATCCGCTTTTCCGTGCGCGATATCTGTTCCGGAGTCAGCCGGATCTTCTGGATAAAGGTGTGGTCGTCACCGCCGGCCTCCAGCCCAAGGGTCTGGAACTGCGCAGCTGCAAACAGCGCCGCGATGTGCTCATCGCGCGTTGCCGATCCGCGCCCGCGCAGAGCATCGCTGGCCAGGAAATTCATGTCCGCGCGCACCTCATGGTCCAGAGCAGCGCGCAGAGCCGTTTGGCTGCGGTGCGAGTCTAATTGCTGAGACTTCACGACAGGAAAATACAAAGTCATTCCACTGAGCGCGGATAGAATGAGCAGGGAACGGATGCGTGTGGCGGGACCAGGCATGGCGGGGATTATAGAAGAGACTTGGGCGGTCTGCGGGACCGCCTCCGGGCGATCCATATCGTGGCTGGCATGCTCGCTGCGCCGGATCATTCCCGCCTCTGTTGTGGCCCTGCTTGGCGTTCTTTGCGGCTGCGGCGGCTTCTTTGTCTATCCCGGAAACAACAATGGCAACGGAGGAGGTTCAGGCTCGTCGCTGGACTTTGTCTACGTGGCCAACGCCACCAGCGCAACCCTCGCCGGGTTCACCATCGGCACTGGAAGCCTCTCCGCTGTTCCTAACTCGCCCTATACGCTCCCTGTAAGCCCCACTGCGGTCGTCATCAATCCGGCGAACACGATTCTTTACGTCGCCGGAGGAGCCGCAATCTACGGCTATGCCATCCAGACCACCGGCGCACTCAGCGCTCTGAACGGCGGCTCGCCCATGGCCGCCGCTACAGTGCAGTCCATGGACATCTCCCCCGATGGCCAGTGGCTCCTTGCGCTCGACCAGAGCGGAGCCAGCATCGACGAATACCGGATCGACTCCAGCACCGGCGGCCTCACCTCGCAGACGGTCAGCTTTGCGGCCTCCGGCATCGTAGTTCCCCGCGGCATCAGGGTCTCGCCCAACGCACAGTTCGTCTTCGTCGCGCTGGGCACGGCCGGTGATCTGGTCTTTCCATTCAACACCGGCACCGGAGCTCTCTCCACGCCGCTCGCTTTGTCTCAGCAGCCCGGCACCAGCGACAACGGCCTCGCCGTCAGTCCCGGCAGCGACTATCTGTACATCGCGCGCAGCGGAGTCAACGGGGGAGTGGCCGTCTACTCCGTCGGCCTTGGCGGCTCGCTCTCCGCTGTTACCGGCTCGCCCTTCGCCGCCGGCGCGCAGCCTGTCTCCATCGTGCTCAACAAAGCCGGCACAAGCGTCTACGCGGCCAATCAGACCGACAGCACGATCTCCGGCTTCAGCATCGGCGCGGGGGGCGTCCTTACCGCAATCAGCGGTTCACCGTATGCAAGCGGATCGCTGGTGACGGCCCTTGCCGCGGACAACAGCGGCAATTACCTCCTTGCTGCTGCCCGCAATGGCTCGCCCGATCTCTCTCTCTACAGCTTCGACGCCACCACCGTCGGCAAGCTCAACCTCGCCGCATCCACTGCGACCGGCAACGACCCGGTGCTCCCCGTGGCCCTGGCCGCAACCCGCTGAATCGGAAGTTCCAGGCAGAAAGCAAAAGGCCCACATCTCAGGATCAAGATATGGGCCTTCTGCTGATTTTGCCGGTACGGTGTTCTGTACCGAGTTTGTACCGCACTAGACGACGTTGATATTCCCGCTGACACCGACCGGGTAATATCCACCCTGGTAGGTGCCCGCGGTCGAGTTGCCAAACAGGATCCCGAGCACCTGCGAGAAGTTACGCGTGAAAGCGAATCCCGCTGGAGTATTAGCGCTGGACGATGTCGCGCCCGCGGTATCGAAGAACCCTTGATTTACCGGGCTCGCTGCTACGCCTGGCGGGTTGTGGGCCGGACCGGTTGTGGCGACTCCGGGACCGATATCCGACGGCAGGACATTGTATGGATCTGCCGTCACAATACCGATCGTGGTGGCGCTGTAGGCCCCTGTGTTCGGAACAGGATCTGAAAGGGTGAGTGGAGTCGTCCCTACGGATAGAGTGCCGGGGGTGTGGCCGCCGCTGCTTGCCGACATCTCGACGGTGTAATTGGTGTCGGGTGCGGCATTCGGCTTGATCGACACGATGTATGTGCCAGGATTCGGGAAATACTTCCCCGAATCATAGACTGGCATTCCCGGAGCCCATGTCTGGGCCAGCGCTGCCGGGACATCGGTCAACACGTTCAGGTGATGCCCCGTCGCCTTGGTTGCGTAACCACTCGAGTAGCTGCTTGGGACTGTGCCCACCGCAGTGACGGTGACTGCGCCGGAACCCGCAACCGATGGCGCGCCCGTGTAAGCAATTGTGCCTGCGCCACCGTTGGAATTGGTATCGGCAGCGATGGCGATCGTGGGGCCGGTCGTCAGTTGGTAGTTAACATTAATCGGGTTCGTGGGATCTACAAATGCGTAAAGGGTCTTGCTGCCCGCAACTGCCCCTGCTGTAAAGCTGAAGTTCTGCGTGCCCTTGTAGATGTAAGGCGCCCCGGTCTGAATGCAGATGAGACGGATCGCCCCGGAATGGAAGCCGTCGGCCGCCATCATCTGGGAGACATAGGCCAGGTTGGTGCCTGAGAGATAGATCGAAGCACCCGCCGACGCCGTCACGCTGAGGTCTTCCAGAGATTGCGCCAGAGAGATGGCCTGAGCTGCCGTGATCGTGGCCGTCGTGGAAGACGGCGCCTTGCCTGCCACCGATGCGCCACTCAGATCGATGCTCTGGCGGCCGGCCACGGCGGTTGCACCGACGGGCTGGCCGGGAGACATCGACTGGATGAGGTTCCGCAGATCGACGACATGGTTCAACTCGTCGTAATACATCTCGTTGAACAGGTCGGTGATCTGTTGTGCGGTAGCTGAGCCGCTCCCGGTGAAGGTGACCTTGGCCGGTGCGTTGTAGACCTGGCCCGTGCCGACGGTGGCGCCCGAAGAGGGAGGCAGATCGGTGCCTTGCGTCACGTAGGAATACAGCGTCGCCGTCAGATACTTCACCTGAAGCAGGAAATTAAGGACATCGACCTCAGGGTAGCCGTTGTGCAGCGGCTGCTGTGCGTCTGCGCTGGGCGTTGCAAGCAGCGCGGCGGCTCCGGCGGCCACTGCGGCCCCGGCCACGCCCATCGTCAGAAAATTCCGGCGGTTCAATGCAACCTCGGATGCGGCCATCCTGAGCTTGTCAATCGGTGCCGCCGTATCGAGGACTTCAGATTCATTGCTGGCCATCAGAACGGCCTCCTTATCTTGGTCTTCCTGAACCCAATCGTTCATCATTTCGGGCAGGCTCTCCTGCCGCGTCTTTTACTCGTCTCTTTTAGGAGGAAACCAGGTTTCCGTTCACGCCGTTGGGGAAAAAGCCGCCGCTCTTCGTGCCGGTGCCGGCAGGATTGCCTGCGGAGCTGCCATAGAGAATTGCCAGCACCTGTGCGGCCGTCCTCGCAAAGGCCATGCCCGCGGGGTTGGATGCAGTAGCGGTGCCGCTGCCTGCGGTTGCAAAGAATGCGCCGTTGGCGCTCGGGCCTGCCGCCGCGGTGGCTGCGCTGCCCGGATCGAACACTGGAACGTCGATGGAGTCCGCCTTCACAAACGGCGCAATGCTCGGGTTCTGCAGGCATACCAACCGCAGCGCGCCGGAGTGGAAGCTCTCGACTCCCAGAATCTGCGATGCGAAGGTCACGTTGCCGCCGTCCAGCGCTACGATCGCTGAGGCGTAAGCGGTCACGCCAACGTCTTCCAGAAGCCGCGCAAACGACAATGCGTTGCTTGCAGTAATCGCGCCGAACGCCGCCAGATTGATCGCAGGCCGCGCCACGGCCGCTGAGCCCAGCAGGCCGCGCAGTCCCGATACGTGATTTACCTCGTCATACGCGATCTCGCTCAGGATGTCCTGGATCTGGGATGCATTGTTTCCTGTGAATGTCAGTTGCGACGGCGGCCCGGAGAGTGTGCCCGCCCCGGTCAACAAGCTGGTTGAAATGTCTTTGCCCAGTGCGATGAAGGAATAGAACGTAGCTTCCAGGTACTCCAGGTTCAGCGCGAAGTTCAGTACGTCGATCTGTGCCTGGTTGGGATTGGATGTCGTCACGGGCACCGTGGAGCTTGTCGTCGAACAGCCCGAGATCAGTCCCGCACCGGCCGCCGCGCCTGCCATCCCCAGCGTGGCGAGAAAGCGCCGACGGTTTACTTCGCGGGATGCCGCGATCCTGTTGAGACTCTCGACCCCTTCCGCTGCGTCGAGAACTTCGATTTCGTTACTGGCCAAGGTGGGCCTCCTTACGAATTAACATGCCAGTGAAGCGGTCCAGGCGTGGTCCTGAACGTACGGCTACCCCGATTTGACTTCGGAGTGGTTTCCTTATTGAGTTTGTTTCCGTACGCAACTGTATGCGCAAGATGGCACTTCGCGCAAGACTGTATTTTGGGCCGTCGGACACCGGACAGCCTACCCTCTCCGAACCGGTTCCAGCCTGCCTCTTTCTGCTGCCATTGCGGCGGGTTTCAGGCAAAAACTTGCAGCCCTCCTGGAATGCTCCAGGCCGGTGCACGAACGGATACTCCAAGGGAGTTCAAAGGGAGTGCCGGTTGTATCCTGAGATGGTGGCGCGAAAGCGTGTTTCGCGATGCCGCCGTCCTCCCCAATGCTTCGATTCTCCACCCGGCCCCGGACTTATTTGCTGTTGCGGCAAGTTTGTCGCTGCGGCTTGGCCGGTGTCGCTCTTTCTGCCGCAGCCGCGCTGCTCGGCTGCTCTCACTTCCTGCACAAGCCGCCTGCGGAATATGTATACGTCTCGGCGAAGCAGACCTCCATGCGCGACCGAGTGGCCGCCGTCTCCAATCGTGTCGGTACAGTCGACAACGGTGACAGGCTGGAGGTGATTTCGCACTTCCGCCACTATCTCCGCGTCAAGACGGACAAGGGAATCCAGGGCTGGATCTCGGACCGGACCGTCGTCGACCAGAAGACCTACGACGCCTTCCAGGCCCTCGCGAAGGCCCATAAGGACGATCCTGCAGTGGCCACTGCAATCGTCAGTGACGAGGTGAACGTCCACGTAACTCCGGGACGGGATGCCGACACCCTCTATCGTCTGCCGGAAAAAGACAAGCTGCAGCTTCTGGACCGCGCCATGCTTCCGGGTCCGGTTCGTCCCGGCTCAGCTCTTGCCCAGGCGCGTGCCGCGGCTGCGAAAGCATCCACCGAACTGCCCCCGCCGCCGATGGAGGACTGGTGGCTCATTCGCGACTCTCAGGGCCACGTCGGCTGGCTGCTCTCACGCATGATCTACGTCGATGCCCCCGACGCACTCACCCGTTACGCCGAAGGTCAGCGCATCGTCGGTGCGTACGTCCTCACGCGCATCTATGATCCGGACGCCGGGGACGACGAGCCGGACAAGAACATCCCCGTCTACCTCGCCCTCATGGCCCCCTACAAGGCCGGCCTGCCCTATGACTTCGATCAGGTCCGTGTCTTTACCTGGAACATCAAAAAGCATCGCTACGAGACCGGGTTCCGCGACAAGAACATCGAAGGCTTCCTGCCCGTCAAGATTGAGATGTCGAAAGACCCCTACGGAAAATCCCCTGTCGCGCAGACCCCGGCCCCTGCCTTCACTTACCGGGTCCTCGCCGCCGATGCGCCGCCTCCGGTCCCCGATCCCAACACCGGCATCGTCACCCCCGGCCATACCATCGCCAAAACCTATCGGCTCGAAGGAAACTTCGTCCACCGCATCGCCCCGCCCGGCTCCAAAGACGATCCCGAAGCCCATCCCGCCCCGGAAGAGAAGAAACCCAAGCCCGCCGCGAAGAAGAGACGCTAGGGACTTAGTTATTAGTATTCGCGCCTGTGCTCAAGCGAATAGTGCCAGGCCCGCTCACACATAAAACTCCCGAACCGCCTCCACCACACGCTCCTGCTCGTCATCTCGCAGCTCCGGGAAAATGGGCAGCGCCAGAACCTCCTTCGCTGCACGTTCCGCTTCGGGAAAATCGCCGGCCTTGTAGCCCAACCCTCTCAGAGCATCCTGCTCATGCAGTGGGACCGGGTAGTACACCTCGCTCCCTATACCCTTGGCCGCCAGATGCTCACGAAGCGCATCGCGCCGCTCCACGCGCACCACATACTGGTGGAAGACATGTGTCGCGCGCTCATCGGTGAAGGGAAGCACCATTCCATCCTTGGTCGAAGTTGATCCCTCCGGCGCAGCGATTCCCGCCGCACGAAACAGCTCGTCGTACCGTGCCGCCCGTTCGCGCCGCTGCTCGTTCCAGTCCGCGATGTACTTCAGCTTCACTCCCAGCACCGCCGCCTGCACTGCATCCATCCGGCAGTTCCAACCCACCTCGTCATGGTGGTAGCGCCGCGTCATTCCATGCGACCGCAGAGACCGCACCCTCGCATCCACCGCCTCGTCCATCGTCGTCACCAGTCCAGCTTCGCCGAACGCGGAAAGGTTCTTCGTCGGATAGAAGCTGAACGCGGCCGTCACGCCGAACGCTCCAGCCGTCCTCACCACGCCGTCGTCACACTTCCATGTCGCTCCAAAGGCCTGCGCCGCGTCCTCCACGATCGCCAGGCCCTCGCTCTCCTGTCCCAGAGCGTAAAAGCGGTTCATCTCGGCGCACTGCCCGTAGAGGTGCACCGGCAGAATCGCCGCCACCCGTCTCTCTGTATCCGCTCGCAGCACCTGATCCACCGCATCGGCCGACAGGTTGAAGGTCCGCGGATCGATATCGGCAAAGACCGGCCTCGCGCCTGCTCGAAGAATCGCGCTCGCCGTCGCAAAAAAAGTAAAGGGTGTCGTGATCACCGCCGGTTGCGGTTCGAGCCGGGCTACCTGCGTCGAATCGCCGGTCCCGGCCGCTGCCAGCGCCAGCCACAGAGCATCCGTGCCGCTGGTGCATCCTGCAGCAAATCGAGTCCCGCACATGGCCGCCGCAGCGGCTTCAAACTCCGCCACTTTCGGGCCTAGGATGTAGTGCTGAGAGTCGCAGACCTCGCCAATCGCCTCCAGGATCTCCCCCCTCAATCGGGCAAACTGGCGCGAAAGATCCAGCATGGGCACGGGCTGAGTTCCAGGTCTGGGCACAAGCCCTTATGGTACAACGGCCCCCTTTTGCGTCTTTCAGCACGCCCCGGTCGTCTAATTAGAGTTAAGTCAAGGCAGAGGCGGGGACTTGCCTGTGTTCCATTCGGTTCCCGGATCGCCTGCCAGGTTGAAATTCAGGATCGATGCTCGTATTGTGAACTCGCTCGCCCTGATATTTCACGAACTCGCATGTACTTGAAATCGCACCCTATCCCCGGACAGCATCCAGTCCCGGGGAGCACACCGGGTCCGGTAACACTTTTCTGATCGAAGAACGGCAGCTATCCAAAAAGGAGATCGGCCCCCATGGAACCGAAGCCGGCACAGAACATTCAGGACACCTTCCTGAATACGGTCCGCAAGGACAAAAGCACCATCACCATCTATCTGGTCAGCGGGGTCAAGCTCACCGGAAAGATCCGCTCGTTTGACAAGTACTCAGTTCTGCTGGAGAACAACGCCCAGGAGCAGCTCATCTTCAAGCACGCCATCTCCACTGTGGTCAGTGGCCGTGTGGCGTCGCATACGGAAGGCCGTGGAGAACTCAGGCCGGAACGGGTGCAGACGGCGCCTATCTCCTCCGCAAGTTCTGCTGTGCATGAGACCGCAGGGGTTGCCGGCGATTAACCCGGCCCCCGCCCGCAATAAGAAGAGAAGCGCGCGCGTATGACTGAGCCGCACGCCTCTGAGATCGGTGTACCTGCCGGCCGTTCGGTGCCGGAACGCGCAGTGCTTGTAGCAGTTGAGTTCACCGGCGAGCGCCGCAGGCTTGGCGCATCAGCGCGCGCAGCCCGCAACGCAGCCGCCCTCACCGATCCTCAATCCGCCTCTGCTGCCGCCTCCGCCGATCCGCTGGACTTCTCCGCCTCCCTCGCAGAATTTCAGGAACTCGCCCGCTCTGCAGGCGCGGAGATCGCTGCAACCGTCATCCAGCACCGCCCGAAGCCGGATCCGGCAACCCTCGTCGGCCCAGGTAAGCTTGAGGAGATCGCCGGCGCCGCTGGCTCCACCTCAGCTGGTCTCGTTCTCTTCGACCACGACCTCACCCCGTCGCAGCTTCGCAACCTTGAGCGCGCGTTGCCATGCCGCGTCATCGATCGCACCCAGCTCATCCTCGATATCTTCGCCCGCCACGCCCGTACCAGCGAGGGCCAGCTTCAGGTCGAGCTCGCGCAGCTCGAATACCAGCTCCCTCGTCTCGCCGGTCGCGGCCGCGAGATGTCCCAGCTCGGTGGCGGCATCGGCACCCGGGGCCCAGGGGAAACCCAGCTTGAGACGGACCGTCGCCGCATCAACCTGCGCATCACCCACCTCAAGCGCCAGCTTGAAGCCGTGCGCCGCATCCGCAGTCAGCAGCGCGGCCGTCGCGAGGCCGTGCCCGTCCCGGTCGTCGCTCTGGTCGGCTACACCAACGCCGGCAAGAGCACCTTGTTCAACGCCCTCACGGACGCCGGCGTCCTCGAGTCCTCGCGCATGTTCGCCACCCTCGATCCCAAACTCGCCCAGCTCCAGCTTCCCAGCCGCCGCAGGATCCTCCTCTCGGACACAGTCGGCTTCATCCGCAATCTGCCCCACACCCTCGTCACCAGCTTTCGCGCGACGCTCGAGGAGGTGGAGCGCGCTGAGGTGCTGCTCCATGTCCGCGACGCCTCCAGTCCGCTCGTGGACGCGCAGAAGCAGCAGGTCGAAGTCGTCCTCGCCGAGCTTGACGTCGCCGGCAAACCTGTCATCGAGGTCATGAACAAGATGGACCTCCTTGATCCCGCCGCGCGTGCAACACTCGAAGCCGCGCAGGACGCCACGCACATCGCCGCCTCCGGCATAAAGCAGCAGGGCCTCGACCGTATCCTCGCGGCGCTCGACCAGGCCCTCACCGCTGACCCGCTCATCGAGATGCGCTTCCGCATCCCGCAGTCGGAGGGAGCGGTGCTTGCCGCGCTTGAATCCGGCGCCGTTCTCGGCGACAAGGCCTATGAGGGCAACCTCGTCCGCTTCAGCGCGCGCGGGCCAGCATCACTGCTGGAGCGTTATCGGCGCTTTCACGAGCGTGCCTGATCGTCTCAACAGGAGAGAAGAGAAGGCCTGCCCGGACGCCGTTTCATGCCTTGTCATAAAACTGTGCGATTAAACTAAACAGGCCGCCTGACGGGGAGCGGAGGTGGTGTCCCCTGGCACGCGACCTGTATGACCCAGGACAGGGTCTTGGTGGTGACTTAAGTGTAGTCGCCCCCCGGGCTTTGTCAAAGGGTTTCTGGGGGGAAACTGCAGTGGTTTGACCACATCTGCAATAGATCGAATATCGACCCATTGTGCCCGATTATCGGAATATTCACCGCCGAAATGTTTGACACCCTTGGAAACCGTTTGCTAGAAGTAGGTGTACTCACCGAATGTAAGGCCGCGCCCGTTCTCATGCGGTTTCAAGAAGGACTTCCGCCGATCCCCACGGCCTGATAAATTCCCCCAAGATGGACCAGATACTGAATCAGATCGGTGAACTTGTGCTCGGCGCCGTGCCGACCATGCTCCTGTTCATTTTCCTTGTAATTGCTTACAGTTTGCTCGTCCGCCGGCCGCTGGAGCGCATGCTTGCCGAACGTCGCGCCCGCACAACCGGGGCCGTCGAGAAGGCCAGGGACGCCATCTCCGCCGCCGAGGCCCGGACAGCGGAGTATGAGGAGCGCATGCGTCAGGCCCGCGCGGAGATCTTCGCCGCCCGCGAGGCCCGGCTGAAACAGTGGACCCAGGAGCGCGACACGGTCCTGAGTCAGGCCCGCGCGGCAACCTCGCAGCGCGTCAAGGCCGGCAAGGCTGAGCTGGAAGAGAGTCTCGTCGCCGCCCGCGGCCAGATCGAGGCCGCCAGCGCCGAGCTCAGTGAGCAGGTCCTGCACGCGGTCATGCCGGAGGCTGTACTGTGATGCGGCAGATGCGTCGTTTTGGGTTTCTTATTCTCCTCCTTGCCCTCGTAGGCGGCATCGCCGTGCACGCTGGACAGCGGCACGTCCATGCTCAGACAGTCGGCGAAGGCAGCACGCCTGAAGGCCAGTCGGCGGCCAGCAGCCGGCAGGAGCAGCACGAGGAGGACGCCTACCTCAAGTCGCCCTCGGTCGTTGCCATCGGCCGCGCCGTCGGGCTCAACCCCGACCAGGCTGCTACCGCCTTCACAGTCTTCAACTTCGTCGTCCTCGCCCTGGCCTTCGGCGTCGTGCTCGGCAAGGTGCTTCCCAAAGCTATTCGCAATCGCAACACTGCCATCCAGAAGTACCTGGTGGATGCGCGCACCGCAACGGAAGAGGCGCGTGTCCGGCTCTCCAGTGTGGAGGAGCGGCTGGCAAAGCTGGATGGCGAGATCGCAGCAATGCGCACCCACGCCGAGCAGGAGGCCGAAAAGGAGGAGCAGCGCCTGAGGGCCGCCGTCGAGGAAGAGAAGAAGAAGATCCTCGCCTCCGCGGAGCAGGAGATCGCCGCCGCCTCGCTGCAGGCCCGCAAACAGTTGCAGCAGCATGCCGCTGAGCTCGCCATTGAGCAGGCCGCGCGCAAGCTCGTCGTAACCGCGGAAACCGACCGCCTGCTGGTCCAGCGCTTCGCCCAGCGTCTCACCGGAGATAACGGCAAGAAGGGAGAGAATTGATGGCTGCAGTCCTCTCTCTCCGATATGCCCGCGCCTTTGCCGAGGTCGCCGTCGCTGCTCATCTGGATCCCATGGCCACTCAGTCCCAGCTTCGGGACTTTGCCGACACCGTCGCCGGAAGCCATGAGCTTCGTGAGCTCCTCGAGAACCCGTCGATCGAACAGGCCGACAAGCTCAAGGTGCTGGACGCCATCGCCTCTCGCCTCGGCATGTATGCCCAGACGCGCAACTTCATCGCAGTCATTATGGAGCATGGCCGCATCCCGAAGTTGAATGAGATCATTGAGGAATACCGCCAGCTTGCGGATGAACAGGCTGGCGCGGTCGAGGCCAGGATCACCAGCGCGCGTCCGCTCAGCGATGTCGATCGTGCGCAGCTGGAGTCGCAGGTCGCGCGTCTGGCCGGCGCCCGGGTACGTGCCAGTTACTTCCAGGACCTCGCGCTGCTTGGTGGTGCAGTGGTCGAAGTGGGATCCACCATCTACGATGGGTCGGTGCGTACCCAGCTGGAGCAGTTGAAGCAGCGGTTGGCCAACGCCTGAGGCGTGCGGCCCGCATCGAAAAATACCGGAAAATTCGGGTTCAAAGACAGGATTTCAGGGCAGGGTTGAGGTAGAACGAAGATATGGCAAAGATTAATGCGGACGAGATAACAGCGCTGCTCCGCGAGCAGATTCAGAACTACCAGCAGCGCATCCAGGTGGACGAAGTCGGCACCGTCATCTCCCTCGGCGACGGTATCGCCAGGGTGCATGGCCTCGACAAGGTCATGGCCGGCGAGATGCTCTCCTTCCCCCACGGCGTATCCGGCCTCGCGATGAACCTCGACGAAGCCGAGGTCGGCGCGGTGCTCCTCGGTGACTTCGCCGAGATCCGCGAGGGGGATGAGGTCAAGCGCACCGGAACCATCATGTCTGTCCCCGTCGGGGACGCCATGATCGGCCGCGTCGTCGATGCCCTCGGCAACCCCATCGACGACAAGGGCCCCATCGCCACCACGGAGCGGCTCCCCGTGGAGCGCCTCGCCCCCGGCGTCGTCGACCGTCAGGGCGTCCGTGAGCCCATGGCCACCGGCATCAAGGCCATCGACACCATGATCCCCATCGGCCGCGGACAGCGTGAGCTCATCATCGGCGACCGCCAGACCGGTAAGACCGCCATCGCGCTCGATACCATCATCAACTCGCGCGGCAAGAACCTCATCTGCATCTACTGCGCCATCGGCCAGAAGCGCTCCTCCGTCGCCCAGATCGTCAAGACGCTGGAGGAGCAGGGCGCGCTCGACTACACCGTCATCGTCGCCGCGACTGCGTCCGAGCCTGCGCCCATGCAGTACCTCGCGCCGTTCGCAGCCTGTGCCATCGGAGAGTTCTTCCGTGACTCCGGCCGCCACGCACTCGTCATCTACGACGACCTCTCCAAGCACGCCGTCAGCTACCGCGAGATCTCTCTTCTCCTCCGCCGTCCCCCGGGACGCGAGGCCTACCCCGGCGACGTCTTCTACCTCCACTCGCGCCTGCTCGAGCGTGCCTCCAAGCTCTCCGACAAGCTCGGCGGCGGCTCCCTCACCGCGCTTCCGGTCATCGAGACCCAGGCCGGAGACGTCTCCGCCTACATCCCCACCAACGTCATCTCCATCACCGACGGACAGATCTTCCTCGAGACCGACCTCTTCAACTCCGGCGTCCGTCCCGCCGTCAACGTCGGACTCTCCGTCTCCCGCGTTGGATTCGCCGCTGCCATCAAGGCCACCAAGCAGGTCGGCTCTACGCTCAAGCTCGACCTCGCCCAGTACCGTGAGCTTGCCGCCTTCTCTCAGTTCGGCTCTGACCTCGACAAGGTCACGCTCGCCCAGCTCAACCGCGGCCAGCGCCTCACCGAGCTTCTGAAGCAGCCGCAGTTCCAGCCGCTCTCGGCTGAAAAGCAGGTCGCCATCCTCTTCGCCGGCACCCAGGGCCTGCTCGACGATGTCGAGGTCGCCGACCTCCGCGCCTTTGAGGACGGCTTCTACCCCTACCTCGAATCCGCCGCGCCCGCCGTCCTCACCGACATCGCCACTAAAAAGGCGCTCGACGACGACATCAAGGCCCGCCTCACCCAGGCCATCAAAGACTACAAGGCCGGCTTCCTCGCCGGGCTCAAGGACAAGGCAGCCGCAAGCAAGTAAACCATGGCCAACGTACTCGATCTCCGGCGTCGCATCCGCAGCGTGAAGAACACGCGGCAGATCACCAAGGCCATGAAGATGGTCTCGGCGGCCAAGCTCCGCCGCGCACAGGACCGCACCATGAAGGCGCGCCCCTACGCGCAGATGCTCACCAGCGTCCTCGTCTCCATGGTCCGCCGCACGGACCTCTACGACGAGCAGACCGGCGACATCAAGCACCCGCTGCTCGTGGCCCGCGAAGAGAAGAACGTCCTCGTCGTCGTCATCGCGGGAGACAAGGGCTTCGCCGGCGCCTTCAACTCCAACATCGGCAAGGCCGCGCAGAAGTTCATTGACTCCCGCCGCGCCCTCGGCCAGGCCGTCGACATCGAGCCCGTAGGCAAGAAGGCCATCGGCCTCTATAAAAAGCGCGTCGCCGCCGCCAGCTACGAGAAGACTGAGCGCCACTACGACAACGATCTCTCCACCCACTACGACGTCATCCGCCATCGCGCCCAGCCCATCGAACTCGTCGCCGAGCATCCCGGCATGCTGCTGCGCATCGACTTCGACGACGTCTCCGACATGGCCCGCTCCATCATCGAGCGCTACGAGCGCGCCGAGATCGACTCCGTCTACCTCGTCTACAACGAGTTCAAGTCCGTCATCTCTCAGCGGGTCGTCGTCGAGAAGCTCCTCCCCATCCGCAAGCTCGGGACCCATGAGATCACCGCCGCCGAGGAGATGACCGAAGAGGCACGCGAGGCCGCCGCCCGCGCCGCTGCCACCTCTGGCGTCTCCATCGAAGTCCCCGACGACGCCGAGCTCGCTGAGCAGGAGGCCCGCAAGTTCGGCACCGCCGACGTCGACTACATCTATGACCAGCCGCCCGAGCGGCTCTTCCGCCATCTCATGCCGCGCTACGTCACCACGCAGATCTTCCACGCGATGCTTGAGTCCGCCGCCGCCGAGCACGCCGCGCGCATGACCGCAACCGACGCCGCCACCAAGAATGCCGGTGACCTCATTGACTCGCTCACCCTCACCATGAACCGCGTCCGTCAGGCCGCCATCACCCGGGAGATCATCGAGATCGTCAGCGGCGCCGCCGCCTTGTAACGAAGTAGCAGCGGGCTTCAGCCCGCGGGATCGAAGGATTGCAATACGCGGGGCTTTAGCCCCGGCGAGAACTAGAGAAGACTATGGCAGAAAACATCGGAAAAGTGATCTCCGTCAGCGGCCCGGCCGTTGACATCCAGTTTGAAGAGTCGGCCATGCCGCCCATCTATCAGGCCCTGCGCGTCGTCAGCGACGGCTTCAGCGTCCCCACGCCCCTTGACGTTGTCGTCGAGGTCCAGCAGCACCTCGGCGAAGGCCGCGTCCGCTGCATCGCCATGGTCGCCACCGAAGGCATGGTGCGCGGCATGAAGGCCATCGACACCGGCGCTCCCATCTCCGTGCCCGTCGGCCGCCCCACCCTCGGCCGTGTGCTCAACGTCCTCGGCCAGCCCGTCGACGAGCTCGGCCCCGTCCAGGCAACCGAGTACAAGCCCATCCATCGCCACGCCCCGGCCTTCGACGAGCAGTCCACCTCGGAAGAGATGTTCGAGACCGGCATCAAGGTCATCGATCTCATCCAGCCCTTCTTGAAGGGCGGAAAGATCGGCCTCTTCGGCGGTGCCGGCGTCGGCAAGACCGTCATCATCCAGGAGCTCATCAACAACGTCGCCATGAAGCACGGCGGATTCTCCGTCTTCGCCGGCGTCGGCGAGCGCACCCGCGAGGGCAACGACCTCTGGATCGAGTTTCAGGAGTCCGGCGTTATCGACCTCAAGGACTTCTCCAAGTCCAAGGCCGCGCTCATCTACGGCCAGATGACCGAGCCGCCGGGGGCCCGCCTCCGCGTCGCCCTCACCGGCCTCACCATCGCCGAGCACTTCCGCGACGAAGAGGGCGCCGACACGCTGCTCTTCATCGACAACATCTTCCGCTTCACCCAGGCCGGCTCGGAGGTCTCCACTCTACTCGGCCGTATGCCCTCCGCCGTGGGCTACCAGCCCAACCTCGCCACCGAAATGGGAGAGCTGCAGGAACGCATCACCTCCACCAAGAAGGGCTCCGTCACCTCCGTCCAGGCCGTCTACGTCCCTGCCGACGACCTCACCGACCCCGCGCCTGCCACCACCTTCGCCCACCTCGACGCCACCACCGTGCTCTCCCGCCCGCTCTCCGAGCTCGGCATCTACCCGGCCGTCGACCCGCTGGCCTCCACCTCGCGCATCCTCACCCCCGCCGTCGTCGGCCAGGAGCACTACGACGTCGCCCAGGGCGTCAAGCGCATCCTGCAGCGCTACAAGGACCTCCAGGACATCATCGCCATCCTCGGCATCGACGAGCTCTCCGAAGAGGACAAGACCACCGTCGCCCGGGCGAGAAAAGTCCAGCGCTTCCTCTCCCAGCCCTTCCACGTCGCCGAGATATTCACCGGCATCCCCGGAGCCTACGTCAAGATCGAAGAAACCGTCCGCAGCTTCAAGGAGATCATCGAGGGCAAGCACGACGCCATCCCCGAGCAGGCCTTCTACCTCAAGGGCGGCATCGAAGACGTCCTCAAGGCCGCCGAGAAGATGCAGGCAACCGCGTAGTACTTTTGAAAGCGACGTGGCCTTAGCCGCATCGTCATGCCGTTCGCAAAAGGGGCTTTAGCCCCTGAGCGCGGAGTAGCAGCGGGCTTTAGCCCGCGGGAAACGAAGTCGCAACACGTGGGGCTTTAGCCCCGGAGAGTTTTGTTAAGGGCACGGCTTTAGCCGTGCCGCAAAAAGTGCTAAGACCGATGGGGCTTTAGCCCCTGAGGTCAAGCGCCGAAGGCGTATTCGATACCAGCCTGGGGCATAGCCCAGGAAAGCTTGAACCTTGTACCTTGAACCTGGCACCTAGTACCTAGCACCTGGACAATGGCTGATTCTTCCAACTCGAACCTCCTCGCCGTCCGGCTCGTCTGCCCGGACCGCCTCCTCTTCGACGCCACTGCCGAGGCCGTCGAGCTGCCCGCCCTCACCGGCTATATGGAAGCGCTCTACGGCGCCGCACCTCTCCTCGCCGAGCTCGGCGCAGGCGAGGTCCGCCTCCACGGTGGCTCCGCCGGCGAGCAGCGCTTCTTCGTCGCCTGGGGCTTCGTCGAGGTCCTGCCCGAGCGCGTCACTATCCTCGCCGAAACCGCCCTTCATCCCGAGGAGATCGATACCGCCGAGGCGCGCGCCGAACTTCAGGAAGGCGAAAAGCTCTGGTCCGAGGCCGGCGATGACTGCGACAACTACCAGCGCGCCAACGCCGTCATCCGCGAGGCCGAGGAGAAACTCGCCTCCGCCACCGGCAAGCCCGCCGCGCACTAGAACCGGCCTCAACTGCAAACGCCTGTCATTCCGAGCCGCAGGCGAAGGACCCCTGTATTTGCTTTGCCTCTGAGACAGGTCCAGGCTTCAGCCCGGACATCAACACACCCACACCCTGTCATTCCGAGCCGCAGGCGAAGGACCCCCGCATTTGTTGAGCCATGACACCCGGGTGGCCCATCCTTTCGCAGCGCGAAAGGGTGGGTTGCCTTTAGGCCGTCATCCTGAGCGACCCTGCGCGAGGCCGAAGGCCACGCCGAAGGGGAGTCGAAGGACCTGCCACCCCCCACACCGCCATCGTCGCGCGGGGTTTCAAACCCCACACTCTCCAGCCGCACGCCCCTCCATCCCTGTCAGGCCGCCGCGCAGCCGAGGGACCTGTAGTTGTTTTTACCTGTCATTCTGAGCTGTCGGCGAAGAATCCCCGTTACCGAGCCGCATCCATCGATACACCCCTCTTACTTCCGCCCCCCGCTGCGAGCAGCAGCCCGCAAGCAATCCCCGTTACCAAACCCAGTGCACTCTTTTCACCTCTGCTCAGCCCTGTTGGTCTCTCGGGGAGGCTAGGACTTGCAACTACGCTGAGTTGGCCGTGGTTGTGAAGGGTATTCGTCCGTGCAAGATTCTTCGTAACGAATAGGTTGGTCAAATCCGCATCGACCTGTTGCGCAAGGTGCGGATCGGGATAATCGAACTGCAGGGCAAACGCGAATTCGTCAGGAGGCGCTGAGGCCGCTTTGGCATCTCTCTGGACTTGTCTGCTTAGCGGCAATACTCGAATCGCTCTCTGCATCTTACGCACAACATCACTCATCGACAGCTCTCTGCGCTCGAGCGGATAGAGATCATGCCGCAGCACGATCGACTTCATCGCTGCGTGGTCGGAGAAGAAGTCCTCAAAGAGAGCTACGATACGAGGGTCGTTGGGTCCGGCATTAAAAGCGACTGGCTGATTCGGCTCTGCTGAGTTCCTAGCAGAGAGCACTATCGCCGATCTGGAACTATAGAGATTCGGCGTATACATCGCGATCGATGCACCCACCAGCGCTCCCATTACCGCGCATGGCAGAACGATCCGCACAAAACTCCGGCTCGTCAGCCGCATCTTCAACGCGCTCCAGAACACGTCAAAGATATCTGCTGCACGCAAGCTCTTATCTTCCATCAACCCCTCGAGTTCCTCGCCATAGCGTGCCCTCCACGCAGAGGGATACATCCGGCTCACCAGCTTCGCGATGCGGTTCATGCGTTCTCCAGTCTGCGCTGCCCTGTGCGCACAATCCGGTCCAAGTCGACGAGCTGCAATCGCAGGTGCGAGCGGCCCACACTTGTAAGCGTGTACGGCTGGCGTCGGTCTCGTGGTCCGCTCGGAGCAATCCAACCGCGCTCCTCCAGCCGCGTGATAGCTCCATACAAAGTTCCTGGTCCCAGGCGGACGCCTGCGAACCGCTCGATGTCCTCCATCATGGCGTAGCCGTGTTTGTCGCCCTCGGCTAAGCTGGAAAGCACAAGAATGGTTGGATCAGACATGGATATATCGTCTCACGTAATAATACGTATTACGTAGTATGGCGACTGTCAAGGTCATAAATCTGTTGTCAAGCCCTCAGATCGCCTAACTCACTGACCAGCTTGGGAATAGAGTCCAAAATAGTTGGCATGGGAGTTTCTTCCGGCTCGGTAGAATAGAACTAGAGGATCGAAGGAAATCCAAGGCCCTGCCCCTCGGGCCTTTTCTCTTTGTGAATCGCAGAAGTCAAGCCGGGTGAGGATTTTAGCTGCAACTGCAGTGATCAGACGATTTTGGCCATGCTGCTGCTGGCTAACTCTATGATTCGCAGATATTTGCAGCCTGAATCCCTGACCCGGGGGGCTACAGCCACCGTGACAGCCCCGTCGCCTCCGGTTCCGGGGCCAGAAACCGGCCGGGATCGCCCGCCGCCGCTCCCGCCGCCAGTCTTCCGCTGCGGCACGCACCCTCCATTGTCGACGGCCATCCGGTCGCCGTCCAGTCCCCGGCCAGGTAGAGCCCCGGAATTGCGGTCCTCTGCTCGGGCCGCGCGTCGTCCTCCCCCGGCGCCACCGCGAACGTCGCCCGCGCCTCCTTCAGCACGCCGGACTTCACCACCTGCGCCCGCGCCGACTCCGGAAAGAAGCGCGCCAGCTCTGCGGTCGCCAGCGCCAGAAGCTCCTCGCGCGACCTCGTCAGGTCCCCGCTCGCCCCCGAGATGACGACCTCGACATAGCTCGGCCCGCCCGCTCCGCCGCGAATGCGCGACTTGTGGAAGAACCAGTGCACCGGCGAGTCCAGCAGCCACGCGTGGTCCAGGTCGGTGATCTCGCGGTCGAACCAGAGCAGCACCGAGATGTACGGCGAGTGCGAGAAGCGGCTCATCTTCTCCAGCAGTTCCTGCCGCGCCGCCTCCTGCGTCGCATCGCCGCCGCCCAGCGCCATCGACGCAACCAGCTTCTGAGTCTGCTCGAACGGCAGCGCCAGGATCACGTCGTCGGCTGCCAGTTCGCGCTCGCCGGCGCGCAGCAGCCAGCGTCCATCGGCCTGCTGCGCCAGCTGCTCCACGCCCGCGCGCATCTCCACGCGGCCGCCCAGCGCACAGATTCGTTCCGCAACCGCCCCGTAGAAGTCGCTCAGCGGGATGGTCGGTATGCCCAGCCGGCCGCCGGATTTGTTTTTCAAAAAAAGTTCGTAGAAGACCTTCGCCGCATACTTCATCGAGCACTGGCTTGAGGGCACGTTCAGCGTCGCCAGCATCAGCGGTTCCCACAGATGCCGGACCGCCTTGTCCGTCTGCCGTGTCCGCCGATACCAGTCCGCGACACTCTCAGTGTCCCTGCCTTCCGCCCCGCCGCGAAACTCCATCAGCCCGCGTCCAATAGCGATCTTGTCTGCCATCTCCAGCATCGGCGCGCGCAGAAAGCTGCCTGCAAACTGCATGGGCGCGGGCAGGGAACCGATCTCGATTACCGAGTTGCGCGGCCCGCGCGTCACCGTCACAGGCTCCAGCCAGTTCTGGCTCGAGTACCAGCGAATCTTCTCGGCCAGTCCTGCAGCGCTCGCCAGCTCAATCAGGTTGTTGCAGCAGCCCACGACGACGTGCTGCGAGTCGACCACCTCGTTCAATGCCGGGTGCAGGTAGGAGTATGCACGCCCTCCCACGATCGGCCGCCGTTCCAGCAAGGTGACTTGCTCGCCGGCATTCGCCAGCGCCTCAGCCGCACTGAGTCCCGCAACGCCCGCACCCACGACGACGATCTCACGCCGGATCATGGCACAACCCTGTTCCACGCAGTCATCGCCAGCCCGCGCGCAAGAATAGAAACCTTTGTCAGCGTCGGGACCGAGACCCGCTCGCCGAAGACCTCCATCCTGCGATCCGCAATCTGCCCGAGAAGCCGGTGGTAAATCGTCATCAGCACCCACATCGCGGCGCGGCTGTCACGGTCGAGCAGCGGCACCAGCTTGCGGCCGGAGACATAGTACTTCTCCGCGCGGATAGCCAGCGTGGCCAGCATGCCGCGCTCGCGTTCTGTCATCGCACGGCCTGCGGCAAGCTCGCGCAGTTCGGGGACGGTCTCGCCGAACTCGTCCATCAGGTCCTGCGGGATGTAGACGCGCCCGCGTTCGATGTCCTCTTTCACATCGCGCAGGATGTTCGTGAGCTGAAAGGCGACGCCCGTCTCCTCGGCCAGCGCCTCCGCCTTCGGATCGGAATAACCGAAGATGCGAATGGAGACCAGCCCTACGACCGAGGCGACCAGGTAGCAGTAGCGGTAGAGCTCCTCGAAGGTCGCATAGGTCTGGACCTCTTTGCTGCGCGGCTCCAGATCCATGGTGGTCCCGGCAACCAGCTCTTCCAGCAGCGAATCAGCAATGCCGAAGCGCTGCTGCGTATCGGCCAGCGCGATGAAGATCGTCGTATCAGAGCTGGATGTTCCCGTCGGCGCCTTCAACTCGGGGTCCGAGCGGCGCGATACGCGCCAGGCATCGAGCCATGCGCTCATCTCCGCTCGCCGCGTTTCCAGCGGCTTGGATTCATCATCGGAGATATCGTCTGCCCGGCGCATGAACGCGTATACCGCACACATGGCATCGCTCTTGGCGCGCGGCAGTACCCGGAAGGCCCAGTAGAAGTTCTTTGCCTCACGCCGCGCAATGCTGCGGCAATAGAGATAGGCTTCAGCGGTACGGGAGTCACTCTGCAAGTGGGTCGTGCCTGCCTTCACGCCGCCGGCGCTCCAGACCTTCCCTTGCCTGCCCGCAGCTTGCCCAGGAAGGCACGGGCGAGCAGCTCCAGCTTTTTGCGCCTGGTGACCATAGGACGTCCACGCAGCACGTCATAATTCTGAGCTGCGATGCCGTCCAGGATAGCGATGCCGCCGCGGTAAAAGAGGTCCAGCGTAATGCGCAACTCAGGATCGACGGTGTCACGGATTGACGCGCCGTCGTTCAGCATATCGCGCGTACGGTCTACCAGGGAGCGCATCATTGCGCCAAACTCAGGCGTGAAGATGCGTCCTTCGATCTGGCCTTCAGCCACACCAAAGCGTTCCATGTACTCCGTTGGAATGTATCGCCGCGGAATCTCGGAGTCGCGCACCGCATCCTGCCAGAAGTTCGCCAACTGCAGGCCGGTGCAGATCCTGTCGCTGAGCAGAGCGCGGCGTTCGTCACGATAGCCGCAGATCATCAGCACCAGTCTGCCGACCGGATTGGCTGAGTAACGCGAATAGTCGACCGCCTCGTCCCAGGAGGCGTAGGTCGTCTTGATCTGGTCCTGAATAAATGCGCGCAACAGATCATGGAAGAGCTGACGCGGCAGGTCGCATGCCGTGATGGTTTCACGGAGAGCGACAAACGCCGGGTGCCGAGAACGGTCCGGCGCGTCGTAGCATTCGTTCAGCATCAGGCCCCATGTGTGCAGCAGATGCAGTGCTGTGGTCGTGTCGGCGACTTCGTCGCCCAGATCGTCGGAGATACGGCAGAAGGCGTAGAGACTCCAGAAGTGCGGCCGCACCCGCTGAGGCAGGAAGTAGGTTGCAACGTGGAAGTTTTCGTAGTGTGTGGTAGCCAGATGACGGCACCACTCCTGCGCCTGCTCGAGCGTCGGGCGCTGTTCTTCGGTCAGATATTCGGCTGGAGCGCCGGCGAGTGCTGCAATGGCAATCGGCTCGGCCGCGGGTTCCGCAAAGCTGCTTGCCACCGGCTCGCTGACGCGGACATGTGTCGGAGCATCGCGATCGTCGAGCTCGACATGAGAAGTCATAGCGGTCTCCGATCGGGCAGGATAGCGGTCTTGATGTCGGCGCGGTTCTCGACCGAACGCGTCATCATTCCGGCAAAGATCTGCGGCAGGTCGCACAAGGCCGCTGTGCGCGTGATGAAGTCGGCGGCCTTGAACTTGCCGCTGGAGATCAGCGCGAGCGCGGCACAGCAGGCGGCAGGCGTGTGGTGAAAGCTTGCTTTCAACGTAATGTCGCCATAATGCAGCCGGTTGGTATCCAGCGCTACGCTGGTACCGCTCGGGGGCCCTCCAAAGAAGTTGACTGTGCCTCCCTTGCGCACCATGGCCACCGCGGCCTCCCACGTTGCCGGCGTGGCGACGGCTTCCACCACGCAGTCCGCGCCGCGGGAATCTCCTGTAAGGCTGCGCACCTGGTCTACTGCCTTGCGCATCGAATCCGGTTCGGAGCCGATCTGCACGACATCCGCTGCTCCAAAGTGGTGCGCCGCTGCTACCTGGTCGTCTCGCTTTACCACAGCGATGACGCGAAGGCCGCGGATACGCGCCAGGTGCATAAACATCAGCCCGATGGGGCCTGCCCCGATGACGGCCATCGTATCGCCGGATTCAGCGCCGGTTTCGTTGAAGCCGTGGACAACGCAAGCCAGCGGCTCCGTGAGGGCAGCATGCTCAAAGGGCAGGGAATCCGGCACAAAGTACGTGTTCTTCGCAACTATGCGCGCCGGTATGCGGATGTATTCCGCGTATGCTCCATTGTTAAACAGAAGATCATCGCAGAGGTTGTGCTGTCCTCGCAGGCAGTAAAAGCACCGGTCGCATGGGGCGGAGTTGATGGGCAGCACGCGATCTCCCGCCTTGAAGCGGCTGACTCCGGGGCCAACCTCCTCAACGGTGCCCGCCAACTCATGTCCAAAGAGGATTGGAGGCTTCAGCATCATGGCGTGATAGCCGCGGCGATATACCTTCAGATCGGTGCCGCAGGTCAGAGCCGCTGCAATGCGAACCACCAACTCGCCCTCTTCCGCACTCGGCACAGGAATGCGCTCCATGCGCAGGTCTTCCTTGCCGTGCAGCACTCCGGCCAGCATGGTCTCCGCAATCATGCTTCTATCTTCTCATTTTCCGTAAAGCCGCGGATTTCGGCCGATCCAGGCGGTCTTCCCCTGCGGCGCTAGGGAGTACTGTCCGGATCGCGGCTCACCCACCAGAGCACCTCGCCGAAGATCTTCCACTTGCTCGCATTGCTTACATCGAGTGGCGAGTATTTATGGTTGGCCGAGATAAGCAGGTCGGCGTTCTGGATGCGCTGGAAGCGCGCCACCTTGAAGCCGAGGTCTCTATGCGCCACCAGTGCCAGTTTGTTGGCCATGACCCCGCGGTCTCGAACCTGTGTGTCCACAAAGATAACGCTGCCGGGTACGATCAGGGGCATCATCGAGTCACCGCGGAAGTGCATCGCGATCATCTGCTCCGGATGGGGACACCAGGAGAGAGGCGCAAGAAGGACGTCCTCGACGGGGACCTGGGAAAGGCTAACGTTCTCATGCGGCGGCACATGGTCCCCAAAGGCGCTTACAGCCAGCAGCGGAATTGCGACGGCGTGACCCTTTCCCGCAAGCTTTCGCGATACGCGCTGCGCCGACACAATTTTGATTTCCCGCAGATTTACCCGCAAAGAAGCCATCATTTTGCGGAAAGTGGCTTCGGGGAGATCCGAGACGTCCATGCCGGCGCGCTCCCAGAAGTAAAGGCCCAGGGGCTTTCGCGCCAGATTGCCCAGGGCCACATACGTCTCGGCGGTGGGCTCATTCTTGCCCTTGATCCAGCGGGATACGGTGGCTGGCGACACGCCCAACCTCTCGGCAAGGCCAGCCTGGCTCATTTTCAATTCTGCTAAAAGCTGGCGTATCCGATCAGACCAAACCGTGGAAGCAGTAGACTGCATGGCCATCAGGGCCAAACCCTTCGGGCGTCAAATGCGTTACGCGCGCGCAATTACGCCAATGAAATCAATGATATAGGTCGCTCTCGGTGTTATCCTATCAGGAATCTCACGGTCGTACGTATTACTGCATAGCCTCCTGTAAATCAGGGCAACGTCTCGAAACACTCTGGCGGGGTGCCTGAGTTTAATGCCGAGTCTAAACACAAACGCAATCCAGTTGCTGGTGGTTGAAGATGACCTCACGATTGCAGAAACGCTCTCCCTGATCTTTGGCCACCATGGCTACGAAGTGCGCATGGTGCTCTCGGCCGAGCGGGCGATGGATCTGATCGATCAATGGATCCCCGGGTTCGCTTTGATCGATGTGTGCCTGCCGGAGATGAACGGCATCGACTTCGCCATTCGATTGCGTGCGGTATGTCCCGAATGCCGGATACTGCTTTTCTCAGGCCGCCCGGAAAGTGGCGAACTGCTTGCAGTGGCTGCGAGTCAGGGACACCACTTTGAGATCATCGCCAAGCCGGTCTACCCCGAAGTGTTGCTGGACCGGATTGCGGAACTTCTGGCTGCTCCTCGAACGTGACGTCGGCTGCCGTTCCCCGCACCCGCCACACGGTTAGATTAGCGCTAATTAACCGAAAGCCGGCATAAAAGTGGGAATGTTTCTTCGACACCGGGAACAGGGCCTGGTGTTAGCATCCGACCAGGGAATCGCCCGCGGAATTTGTCCTGGAGACACTTATGCAACGCATTTCACGTCTGAAGCGCAGCGAGGTTCGGCCATCTTCGGTTGAAATCTATGATCGGACGCTCCGCGACCGTGGGAATGTTCCCAACATGTTCCGCACGATGGCGCACCGGCCCGAGATATTCGAGACCATCATTGCGCACATGGATGCGGTGCTGAATACCGGGACACTCTCAAAGAAGTTGAAGGAACTAGTGATTGTCCGTACATCGCAGTGCAATCGGACGCCGTATTGCCTTGCTTCGCATACCGCGATCTGCAAGCGGCTGGGCTGGACGGATACGGATCTGGAAGCACTGAAGGATGCAGACCATGCCAGCTTCACCGATGCTGAAAAAGCCGCGGTTCATCTGGCGGAGGTCATGACGCTTCGGCCCCATGACTACACCGACGCCGAATTCCGCCAGCTCCGCAGCTTTTATTCCGAGGGTGAAGTTGTGGAATTGATGGCCGCGATTGGCTTGTTCAATTACTTCAACCGATTCAATGACGTTCTTCTGATGGAGCCGACCCAGCCGGCAACGGCGGAGGAACTCGCCGAAGCCGGCGTGGAGCTGGCGGCCCGTTAAGGGTAAAGTCGTGCGGGCCGAATCTCGGGCTCCGGTTCGCCGGATGCGACGATGAGGGCCTTCAGCCGCTCGCGCAGCTCATCCGCCTGCTTGCGATACTCTTTCCTGCCAGCCAGGTTGACCAGCTCATGCGGATCGTTCCGCTGGTCGTACATCTGGTACTCCTGGTAGATCGGAGCAGCAGGCTGGTTCGTCGTACCTGTGATCTCCGCGACGCAATAGGTCCAGTCCCTGGTACGGATGGCACGTCCCGTCATGGATTCGCTGATCTGCATGAGCTGCTCGTTTGGCCAGGATGCGCGGGCCTTCTCGTCGGTCAGCAGCGGGAGAGCATTTCGGCCCTTCATGGATGATGGCGCTTCAACACCAGCCGCAGCCAGCAGAGTCGGTGTCAGGTCGATGATGCCCACCATCTGCTCGATGCGCTGCGGCCCTTTAAATCCGGGCCCGTGGATCAGCAGCGGAATTCGCGATGAGGCGTTGTGCACGCTGCGTTTGTATTCCTGATTGCGAGTCATGAAGTGGCAGCCATGATCGGCGATGAATACAAAAATAGTGTTGTCGGCCAGCTTTTCTTCTTCCAGGATCTTTCTTACGCGGCCGACCGACGCATCGATCGCTTCACACGCGCCGTAGTAATCCGGCAATTCCTGCTGCCAGTTGCCGGGCTGCTCGCGCAGATCGTGCGGCACATGCGAGTTCTTGAAGCGATCGGTCGAGCCGTTGGGGCCAACGATGCGATTGTCCCAATCGTTCTGCTGGTGCGGTTCCAGCTGAGAGATGAAGAGAAAGAAGGGGCGGTCCTGTTTCTGGCGCAGAAACCGCTCGGCGCGGTCCGTGATGAAGTCCACACGATAACGGTCCTTGTACGTGATCTCATGGCCCGCATTGTCGTAGATCGTGCCCTCATATGGGTGCGTGGTGTGCTCGAGCGCGTTCGACCCCTCGAAGAGATCCATAAATCCGCCACGCCACTCCGGCTTCACAAACCCCACTCCGCCGCCTTCGGCCTCCTTATTCGGCGCCAGGTGCCATTTGCCGATAAGGTTGGTGCTGTAGCCGGCCTTATGCAGTTCGCTGGCAATGGTGGGCAGCGATTGGTTCATTCCTATGCCGTTGTGCCATACAGGAGTTTCGGTAGCGTAGCGGCTGGTGAGCATCACGCTGCGGGCCGGTGCACAGACCGGCTGGTTGGTGACGGCCCAGGTGAAGTTCTTGCTTTCGGCGGCCAGCGCATCGAGATTAGGCGTACGGGTGGATCCGTTCAGCCCATTGGCGCCGAGAAAGTCCCAGCGAAACTGATCAGACATGTAGAGGATGATGTTCGGCTTGGGACGGGAAGCAGAGGGTGCAGCAGCAGCTTTGGACTCTGCAGGAGCGGCTTCGGCCATCGCGGTACTCAAGCCAAGGGCTGCGCCAGCGGCGACGCCGAGAAAGTGACGGCGATCCAGCGTGGCGCGCTCCTCCACCTGGGTCTGATCGTTTGCATTGCGAGTATGTGACTGTTCGCTCATCCTGTTTCCTCGTTAGAATGCGCGACCGGTTTCAGCCGCGGCACGCAATCAAGGGTACAGCAGGACTGCGATGTTGTACGAGGTGAAGGGGCCGCTTGAACTGGCGGCGCAGGCGCCTACTGCGGCCTGGCGGTAACGGCCTGAGGAGAGCCGGGAGGTAAGCTCGGACGGCAGCCGAGTAAGAGTGTCCGACGTAAAGCGCATGACGAACCAGGGGCGGCGTGGACCTGCGTAGCCGGAGTCCATGGCACAGGTCTGTCGAGCCGCAGCGACTTCATCGGGATTCCGCTCAATTGTGATTGCGGCGGCTGTTTGGCGCAGGAGCGAGGCGATAGCAGCCTCCTGTCCTGAAAGGCTGACGGAATGGACAGTCCGGGCGAAGTCTTCGACGGCATAGAGCTGGCCGTTTCGAGCCACGACGCTGATGCCCGCTGCATCGACTTCCGGACTGAGGAGGTTCTCGCGGTGATGCTCTGAGTTCATCCACATCTCGTGGATCTGGACCGCATTTGGGGCCTCGGCGACATTCTCTTCAATGAGGCTGAAAGTAACTCCGGCGTCTGCGCCTCGATTGGTGAGTGCGGCCTCGCCCGGAAACTGGTGCGAGATGCTGCCATATTGCGCCATCAATTCTGCATGTCGTTCCGCAGCACGTGCCAGCAGGGGATCACGATGCAGAGGCTGCAGGCCGCGGGCCTCCCGTTCCTGATTGGCAGCAGCGAGTAGATATTGTTCGGCAACGGTCGCCTGGCCCGTCGATGCGCCAAGGGCAGGCGACCCAGCGGAACAGAGGACCGCGGGCAGGAACAAACTGAGCAGCAGCCTGCAAAGACTCCCGAACTTCAAAGGTCTACCCACACTTCGATTAAACCCGAGGCGCGGGCGGGAGATGTGCTATTCCATCTGTCACTTTTGTGGGACTGACGCAGGGACCAACTGGTCGCGCACAGCCTGCCATGTCCTGCGGATGCCTTCCTCAAGGCCGGTCGTGTGGCGCCACCCGAGTGCATGGAGACGGCTCACATCCTGCAGTTTGCGCGGAGTGCCGTCGGGCTTGCTTGTATCAAAGACCAGCTTGCCTTTGAAGCCCAGAACACGGGCGACGGTTTCGGCCAGCTCGCGGATCGTCAGGTCTTCCCCAGTGCCGATGTTGATGAGGGGAGGGAAGTCCTCGACAAGCAGAGAGCCGAATCGTTCGTCGTCGAGGTTCAGGAGGAAGACGCAGGCCTGGGCGAGATCGTCGGAGTAGAGCAGCTCACGGCGCGGTGTTCCCGTGCCCCAGACCACGAGTTCGTCCGCGTTTGTGGCGATTGCCTCTGCGGTCTTGCGGATGAGCGCCGGCAGTACGTGAGAGTTGGCGAGATCGAAGTTATCGCCGGGCCCGTAGAGGTTCGTGGGCATTGCGGCGAGATAACGGGTGCCGTATTGCCGGTTGTAACTCCAGCACATCTCAATGCCGGCGATCTTGGCAATGGCGTAGGGCCGGTTTGTGGGCTCAAGGGGCCCGGTCAGAAGGTACTCCTCCTTGATGGGTTGCGGGCAAAGCTTGGGGTAGATGCAGGATGAACCGAGGAAGAGCAGGCGGCTGACGCCGGCCTGGCGCGCAGATTCGATGACGTTGGTCTGGATGACGAGGTTGTCACGGATGAAATCGGCCGGATAGCTGTTGTTTGCCAGAATGCCGCCGACCTTAGCTGCGGCCAAGACAACGAACGCCGGCTTCTCCGTCATAAAAAAAGCTTCAACTGCGGAGTTGTCGAGGAGGTCGAGCTCTGCACGGGACCGAGTGAGGATATTGGCGTATCTCTTGCGCTGCAGCTCACGGTGAATCGCCGATCCGACCAGGCCCCGGTGTCCCGCAATGTAGATGCGGTCATTCGGCTGCATATACGGGGAGTTGTCTGCTGCCATGGTGCGCATCTCCGAGCTAGGTTTCGCGGACGTTGTATGCGTCATAGCCGTGGCGTCGCACAAGAGCGTCACGCTCGGCGGCTTTCAGGTCTGCCTCCACCATCTCACGCACAAGTTCGTCGAAGGTGGTCCGGGGCGTCCATCCCAGTTCTCTTTTTGCCTTACTGGCGTCCCCGAGCAGGGTTTCAACTTCGGTTGGACGGAAATAGCGGGGATCAACTGCGACCACAACATTGCCATTTTTATCGACTGCCTTTTCCTCAACTCCGGAGCCGGACCACGTCAGGTCCAGCTCAAGCAATTTTGCGCAGCGCTGGACAAACTCCCGCACGCTGTACTGTTGCCCGGTTGCGATGACGTAATCCTGAGGCCTCTCCTGCTGCAGCATCAGCCACTGCATCTCAATGTAGTCGCGTGCATGGCCCCAGTCGCGGCGGGCATCGAGGTTGCCAAGGTAAAGCTCAGACTGCAGACCCACCTTGATGCGCGCCAGCCCGCGCGTGATCTTGCGTGTGACGAAGGTTTCGCCGCGCATAGGCGACTCATGATTGAACAGGATGCCATTGCATGCGTACATCCCGTATGCTTCGCGATAGTTCACCACAATCCAGTAACCGTAGAGCTTGGCCACCCCATAGGGAGAGCGCGGATAAAAAGGGGTAGTCTCCCGCTGAGGGGTCTCCTGCACAAGTCCATAAAGTTCCGATGTGCTGGCCTGATAGAAGCGGGTCTTCTTTTCCAGTCCCAGAATGCGGATGGCTTCGAGCAGGCGGAGCACACCAAGCGCGTCCGAATTGGCCGTATATTCCGGTTCCTCAAAAGAGACCTGAACATGTGACTGGGCAGCGAGATTATAGATCTCATCCGGCTTCACCTTCTGCACGATGTGGATAAGCGAGGTGGAGTCCGTCATATCGCCGTAGTGGAGAAAGAAGTGCGGCGAGGGGATGTGCGGATCTTCGTAGATATTGTCGATCCGGGCGGTATTGAAGAGCGAAGTGCGGCGCTTGATGCCATGCACCTCATATCCCTTGCCCAGCAGGAATGCGGCAAGATATGCGCCGTCCTGTCCTGTCACTCCTGTAATCAAAGCCTTCTTCAAAATGATTCTCCTTGCGGGGTTTCTTCCTCGTCTCGTCTCATGTTACCCCGCGGCGACGTTTGAATCTGTCAGCGTCGGCTTGCAACTGCAACCATGTCACGCTCGAACTGCTCCAGGACCTGCCGTTTGCCCAGATGCTCTACCGCATACTTGCGCGCGCAACGGCCGAGATGCAGGCGCAATTCACGATCTTCCAGCAGAAGCAGGACTGCGGTGTGAAGCGCAACGGGATCTTCCGCCGGTACCGGCAGTCCGCATCCCTGGACCACCTGAGCTACCTGTGTGCCAGGATGGGCGGTAGCGATCACCGGACGGCCGCTGGCGAGCATCGCGCTCAGACGAGAAGGCATAACCAGGTCCGCTGCGCTTCCGCGCTGAGGGAGCAGATGGATATCGGCGGCGTTCAGCAGTTCATTGAGGCGGCTGAGCGGCTGCAACGGAAGCATCGTGACATTGGGAAGGTGCTCGACCATCTGCTCCAGGCTCTTTCGGAACGCGCCGTCCCCGCAAAATATGAAATGCACGCGCGGATCGTCGAGGAAAGATTCAGCCAATGGGGCCAGGACCTCCAGTCCCTGCTTGGCTCCCATGTTGCCGGAATAAAGAAGAATGATTTTCTCCTCAATTCCCGGTACGCGAGGTGCAAGTTCCCGTCGGAAACTATTGACATGGCCCTCCGAGTTCATTGGATGGATCGTGTCAACGTCGACCCAGTTGGGAAAGAGAACAACCTTCTCAGGCGGGATGCCTTTGGCCAGCGCGCGGTCGACCATCCTGGCCGAGATCCCGGAGACGCGGTCGAAGGCGTAGATAAAGAACTTTTCGATGCGAAGGGAGCCGTCGTGCACCGGGCCCTGAGCGGGCAGGAGGCCGAGATCGAAGGCGGCGTCTACTTCAAAGTCCTGAACATGAAGCCAGCTGGCCGCTCCGGCACAGGCCGCTGTAAAAAGTGCCAACGGAGCGCAGAAAAATGTCGGCTCTACCGTGAAGATGATGTCGGGGCGGCTGAACATCTCGCGCAGCATCACAGGAAAGCTGCCGAGCATGAACGACGCCAGATGTACGATCCGTTTTACGCCGGTCGGCTTTTCGGGAACATACAGCGGCGTACGAAAAACCATGGGCTGATTGGGCCCGCGCTCTGTTCGATACCATGCGCCACGATAGTCTTCGCGAATTCGCCATGCGGGGTAATAAGGCGGCGCGGTAACGACACGCACCTCATGGCCGCGCTCGGCCAGCCATGCGGCCATCTCGCCGGTATATTTGCCGATCCCGGTCAGCTCAGGCGCATAGTTCAGTCCATAAACCAGAATTCGCAAACGTGCCTTTCAAACGGTACAGTGCCGCGCAGGTTTGTATAGATGGGTGACGACAGACACCCTATGATAAATAGATTCAGATGCCGCTTTCCGGGGAACCTTTGCCTGAACGCCCCTCGATGGTAAATATGCTGACGCGCCAACCACTGGCTGCAGTCGGAATCGTCCTGCTCGCGCTCTTTGTGTTCTGTGCGACATTTGCGCCGTGGCTTGCGCCGCATGATCCTGCTCAGTTGAACCTCGCCGGCCGCCTGCTTCCGCCCGGTCCCGGACATTGGTTTGGCACCGATGAGTTGGGGCGGGATATCTTCTCGCGCACTCTTTATGGAGCGCGTATTTCTCTAATCGTCTCAATCAGCGTCGTCGGGCTTTCTCTTGGTATTGGCCTGCTGGCTGGGCTTGCCGCGGGTTTTTACGGTGGGTGGACCGATACGGTCTTGAACATCTATCTGACGAACGCTTTTCTTGCCTTGCCCGGCATTCTGCTGGCGATCGCCTTCGTAGCGTTTGTGGGGCCAGGGCTCGTCAATCTTATTCTGGCGTTGGCCATTTCAGGATGGGTAGGCTATGCCCGGCTGGTACGTGCACAGGTAATGGCAGTGAAGGAACGAGAGTTCATAGAGGCGGCCAGGGCCCTCGGTGCGTCGAACACGCGCGTTCTCATCCTGCATATTCTGCCGAACATTGTGCAGCCTGTTCTGGTGCAGGCTGCGATCGGCATGGCTGGAGCCGTTCTTGCCGAAGCCACACTCAGCTTCCTTGGACTGGGCATTCCTCCGCCCGCTCCCAGCTGGGGATCGATGCTAAACGATGCCCGGTCCCATCTGTTCGACGCGCCCCATGTTGTGATCTTTCCTGCAATCGCGGTCATGCTGGCCGTGCTTTCGTTCAACTTTGTAGGCGATGCACTGCGCGATTATCTTGATCCCCGCGTTCGACTCGGTGTCAGTTCGTGACGATAGCTCAGGCACCTTACAGCAAAGAAACTGGCCCGTCCTTTCTCACCGTCGGGGTAATCTCGGATACCCATGGGCTCCTACGGCCTGAGGCAGTCGAGGCGCTGTCCGGCGTCAATCATATTCTGCATGCGGGAGACGTGGGAGATCCTGCGATTCTGGATGTGCTGAGTTCAATCGCGCCGCTCACCGCGATCCGCGGAAACGTAGATATCTCTGGCCGATGCTCTCAGCTTCCGGCTACGGAGATGGTGGAGCTTGGCGGCTGTCACATCTACGTCATCCATGCGATTGAGGATCTTGATATTGAGCCGCGTTCGGCGGGTGTCGCGATAGTGATCTACGGGCACTCGCACAAGCCCTCATACGAGGAGCGGAGTGGAACACTGTACCTCAATCCTGGAAGCGCCGGTCCAAGGCGCTTCGATCTGCCGGTGACTGTGGCCCGGCTTTCAATCGGCGAAGGGAAGGTCGATGCAAGGATTATTCCGTTGTAGTGCGCTCTTATCTTTCTCCCACTAAGGTGTCTTTGACCCTGTGATCGGGGTTTTGCTAAACTCAAAGAGTTGTGCGGCGAAGTCGCAGGACGCGGCACGGTTTCTGATCCTCAGTAGCTCAATGGCAGAGCATTCGGCTGTTAACCGAAGGGTTGTAGGTTCGAGTCCTACCTGAGGAGCCAATAAATCAACAACTTAGAGCAGTGAAGTAGAGTCGGAAAACAGAAAAGTGTGCCCACTGTACCCATTTTTGTACCCACGCTCCTTCACAACGGTGCTCAACCGTTAGCAATCCTGCTCAGTTGCTTTTCCTCCGTTACCTGAAAAATTTGCGACCTCCCACATCAGGATCAACGTCCAGCCATTGATGCACGTCCATGGAATTTGACCGAAATCACCTCCTGCTCCAATCTCCACTCGCGCCCAAGGTTCCGGGCGCCTTACCGAGAGAACAGGAGTGTCCTATGGCGGTGTATTCAAGAGGCAACGTGTATTGGTACAAGTTTTACTTCGCTGGTCGGTTCGTCTGCGAATCTTCCAGGTCGACCTCGAAGACGGTCGCAAAGAACGCTGAGAAGGAACGCAGGAGAGAACTGGAAGCGGGCTTCAACAATATTAAAGATGTCCGCGTCGAGCGTGTCCGGCCTCTTGAGGAGGTCATCGCGGATTACCTCGTGGGGTACCGGCTGCGTTTTCGATCGGTGACGTTCGCCGAGTATGCCTTGGGTCATGTCTCTCGCCTCCTCGGCGGAGAGATGATCATCGACATCGACGACCGGATGGTCCTCGGCTACCAGGAGAGCCGTCTCCGGGAGAATGCAGCGCCAAAGTCGATCAATGAAGAGGTGCGATTCCTGCTCAAGATGCTGGGGGATCCAGGTGAGGTCATCCGGGCACGCCTCAAAAAGAAGAAACAACTCAAGCTGGCGGTTGGGAAACGCATCGGAAAGGCCTTCGACAGCGAGGAGACGGAACTTCTTACGGAGAGAGCGAAGAAGTCACGTAGCCCGCATATGTACCTGGCCTACATGTTCGCCCGCAACGCGGGTCTGCGGGACACCGAGATCAAAACCCTGATCTGGGCCCAGATCAATCTCACCGCGAAGACGGTGCAGGTGGGCAGAGCGAAGACCGACGCAGGCGAAGGTCGAATCGTCCCACTAAACTCGGAGCTGTACGAGGCCGTGATCGCCCATCGCGTCCGGTACATCAAGAAGTTCAGTGAGGCGAAGGATGAGTGGTACGTCTTCCCGTGGGGGAAGCCCAGACCCTCTGACCCAACTCGCCATGTGACCTCGCTCAAGACGGCATGGAAGAATATGCGCAGCAAGGCCAAGGTCAAAGGCCGCTGGCACGACAACCGCCACACTCTGATTACGGAACTGGCAGAGAGCGGAGCTGGAGATGAGACGATCATGGAAATTGCCGGCCACGTTGATCGGCAGATGCTCCGCCACTACAGCCACATCCGGATGAAGGCCAAGCGGAACGCGCTCGAGGCCGCGATCGCAGGCCGCAACGGCAACTCACAGCAGAATACAGCGCAGATCTAAAGACCTTCACTGGAGGACGATTTGACCGAGATTCCGGACTTGCTTAGATTCACGGTCAAGTCGTCCGTGGTGCTGCCGGATAGGGGGAGCGTGTGATGGAAGCGTTCTTGAACGAATTACAGGTCTCTGAAAAGCTGCAAATTAGCGTCGCGAGTTTGAGACGTTGGAGGGTACTCGGCCAAGGGCCCGAATATGTCAAAGTCGGGCCTCTCGTGCGTTATCGCCCCGAGGCTATAGAACAGTGGGTCGAGGAGTTGCCGACGGGTGGCACCGGACGAAAACGCGGGCCGGCACCCAGCTCTCGGCGGCGATTGGCGGTCTCCGCTTGAGCAATGCCTAAGCCGAAGCATCTCGCCAGTTCCCGTTGGGCGGAGGAAATCAGAGATCAATTTCTACCGTGTTTCGGTCCATGATCCGTCTTTATGGCTCGCTGTGCGTTTGAAGCCAAAGCCGCTTGGATGACTAGCGTTCCAGGGTCTCCAGGCCATCGATCACGGAAGAAATACGGCGGCATGGAAGTCAATCAGGCGGCCGCGGTCTGGAAAACACGGACCAGGTAGCCTCTTATTATTTCGTGAGCGCGAAGAGGCACGATGGAGGCGCAGCGCGGACGTCGAATCTAACCGACGAGCAAAAACATCACTCTTATTCGCTTTTCACCCCCATTGTTTAAGCAATACGATTATTTGGAGTCTGGCAACGATCCAGCCATTGCCTTTCGAGGTGAGCGACGCTTTGAGGCGAATTCACAATCCCCAAAGCCGCAGTTCTGAGTAGATTCTGCCAAACCATCCTCCTCAAATAATACTTTGACCCACGCCGGTTTATCTCGTTGGCTGAGGACTACCGTTGAGCGATCAAGGTAACGTACTCTCTCGTTCAACGATCTCGATTTCTATTGGCCCGGACCGTTCGCAACGCGGACAGACAATGATTCCGGTTGTGACCGCCTTGAGATCAATGCCATCTAACCTGATGGCGAGACGGCACTGCGGACACATGTGAACGCTCTCCCAGAGTTTCCCCTTGCTCGCACTGGGCGTTCTACCTCTCATGGAGCTCTTATTGGAGCAAGACATAAAGTCTGGCGTTGTTTTTGGAGTGAGCTTTCCTGGTTGCTCATTGTGTTTTTTTCCGCCTCGCTGGGCGAGATCACAATGCGCTTGTCTCGAAACAGTGTGCTGGATGTGGCCCTTCATCTCGAAACCTCGGCTACAACGAAAGGTGGCTAGCCGTTCCCGCGAAGCAAACATCGCTTTTGCGATGTCGAGCCGCTCACTGGAAATGCTCCCGACCTAAATGAACGTCAAACGAAGGCTATGTCTGACGAGCCAATGCTCCGGTCCGCCTCGTGACGATCTTCTCTGCCAGAATGGTCGAACGGATCCATCGAATAGCTCTCGACGGGGAACGGTATCGTCACCTAAGGTGGCATTTGAATTCACAGAACCACACTCCGTCTGTGATAGCGGTCACCGATGAGAGGGCCCGTTAAACTGTCGAAAAGCGCCCAGTGTGATGAGCATCACGCGGCGGCGGGCGCTTGAAGTACCAGAAATCCTCGACGCGACGAAGATGATGGGGCGGGTCTGATACTTTTTTGAGGACCGATATGGGACAGGGTGCTCCGCAGAGGAAACCGTGGGTAGTTCCCCTAGAGCTGGACAGCGCAAGGCGGCTGGCGTCGTTCAGCGCTGAACGATATTCATTGCTGAAAGTTTCGGCTACGCGCGGGCTGCCTTCCACATAGCGTTGGGAAATCTACTCGGACGGTTTGTTCCATCTTGCGCTTCCGAGTAAAATGCAGAGTTGTGGATCTGATCAGTCTGCTCAGTAAATCCGAAGGCAAAACGTTGGAGTTCAAGCGTGACCTCTCCTCCCCGGAGGGTGTGCTAAAGTCCCTCGTCGCTTTTGCCAACACTTCCGGGGGCTTACTCCTTCTTGGAGTCGAAGACAGTACGAAGAGGGTGAAGGGCATATCCGACATCCTGACCGAGGAAGAGCGCCTCGCCAACCTGATCTCGGACAGCATCTCCCCAAAATTGGTCCCCTCCATGGAGGTCTTGCCATGGCGAAAAACTCAGGTGTTGGCCGTCGAGATCTATCCCAGCTCCAATCGACCACATCATCTAAACCGGTTGGGGTCAGAGGAAGGCGTTTTTGTTCGCGTAGGCTCGACGAACCGGCGAGCCGATTCTTTCTTGATCCAGGAGATGCAGCGGTATAACCAAGTGTCCTCGTTCGACGAACGGCCGATACCGGAATTGAACTCGGAAGCGATCGACTTCCGAGTTGCTTCCGAGTTCTTCAAGCCGATTCGCAAGCTTAGACGCCACGATTTGCAGACTCTCAAGGTAATGACGAACTACCAGGGCCAAGCCGTGCCGACCATCGGAGGCATCCTCCTATTCGGTGTCGACCGCCTCAGCCATTATCCGGACGCTTGGATTCAAGCCGGCCGCTTCGCGGGTAGCGATCGGCGGCGGATCGTCGACTCAGTAGAAATACGTTCTTATCTCCCAGGGGCTGCCGAGGAGGTGATCGCATTTCTACAAAAGCACACGACTCGCGAGGCAGTCATCGGATCCGTGAAACGGACTGATGTTTGGACCTATCCACTCCTAGCCGTTCGCGAAGCCATCATGAATGCAATTGTTCATGCAGACTACTCTCAGCACGGTGCTCCCATTCGCGTTGCGCTGTTTGACGACCGTCTCGAGATCGAAAACCCCGGCCTGCTCCCGCTCGGTCTCACGATTGACGACATCCAAAAGGGTGTTTCCAAGCTTCGCAATCGCGTGCTCGGCCGAGTGTTCCAAGAACTTGGGTTGATCGAGCATTGGGGGAGTGGAATCCAACGAATGATTGCCGCCTGTCAGGACCGCGGACTAGATCCTCCACAGTTTGAAGAGATCGGAACACATTTCAGAGTCACCCTCTCGGCGATAGCCCACCGTGCGCCAGCGAAAGACGTCCGGGATGAGGCTATTCTTGCGGCGCTCGCTGAGAACCTGGAGGCTGGGCTTCCCACCTCTCAGATCGCCAAACAGATTAAGCTCTCTCCCCGCGCAGCCCGAACGCGACTCGCATCGCTGGTAGAGCGAGGGCTGATTGTAGAGATCGGAAGCGGGCCGCAGGATCCCCACCGGCGATATCACCTTGTTGCCGAAACTCCTTGAGTCCTCGCCCAGATGCCTTCGGTATCCGGTTCTGCGTAGTTGACTGTGCAGATCAACATTGAGTGGTGCCTCATGAACTGAGATGCGGCCGTTGTATTCGATAAAGCTGAGCTCGCGGAACCGATCTGGTCGATCAGCTCTTCAGCGGAGGAACTGTTCAATTTTGGTCACCTTTCAGAAAATATTTCCAGTATCGTTGGCTCTAGTAACTCCAAATGGAGTCTCATGAAGGGCGCCGGGAATCTCATGTCTAGGCGACCGCCAAGTAAGTACCATCGCGATAGATCCCCCACCTTCAAGGCGTGGCGTGCAAAGAGAGAAAGGAACCGATGCTTCCTCGACAAAAGACGCGTGATTTGGCCCGCAGCCTAGTTGCTTCCGAGGCTGATGCCAGTACAACCTCCCTGCAAACCGGGACCGCAACTGTGCGCGTCTATGAGAGGCTGCGTCGACAACTCGGAGCGCCCGTGGGAGTTGATGGCTTTCAGGCGCTCGCTTCTCGTGCGTTGGCTCTGGCCAAGTCGGAATTTCCTCGCCTCAGTGCGGTGGAGGTGACGGCAAATGGAGACTTGCGCGGTCTCGGCGAAGTGGAATCCCAAGCGGACACGGATGAGGACGGCGAGGCTGGAATCGTTCTTATTGCGCAGCTACTCGGACTGTTTCTTACCTTTCTTGGAGAGGCGACCACGCTGCGTTTGATCGAAGATTTACGGCTTCAGGTTGAAGTCAGGACAGAACCGGACGCGACCGCAGCGGACGCCGCAGGCTCAGCGACGGGTGGCGCGCCAATGGCTGCGGCTTTCGAGGACCTTCTGGTAGAGATTGACCGGCTGAGGAGCGTGAGCGAACACATTGAGACTCTGGTGGATAAACATCCCGGGATGGAAGATGGACTTGTGAGTGTTGCGGGAAACATCCGCAACATTGCTACGGTTCTAGACGTTTTTACACTCATCCGAAGCAAGGCTGGCGGTTCGCAAGAAGACGTACCGAACCCACGGACGAAGGGCTATGTGAATTGAGTTCCATCTGCGCTCCACCCACGTGCGAACTTTTTGGCTTTGGATCTTGATGTAGAACAGCTTAACCGCGGGTCGTTTACGAAAAGAGGTTATCGTCGCCCTGATCCTTCTGCTAAGCGTGTTGCAGATATCGGGATCTTCTGCTTGGAGTGATGCGGCGTTGAACATGACCGCTCTACCGGAAATGCGAGATTTAGCGCAGCGGCTTCTTACTTACGAAGCCAATGCAGCCAGCACCTCCGAGTCAGTGGAGCCTACAACGCTCCGTGTCTATGAGAAGCTGCGCCAAAGTCTTGGAGAATTGGCTGGAGCTGCCGGCTTTCAGTCGCTAGCCTCTCGCGCTTTGACGCTGGCGAGATCAGAAGTTCCCAGCCTTAGCGCAGTGCAGGTGGCAGCGGATGGAACTCTGCAGGGGATGAGTGCGATTGGACTTCCGACAGACATCGAGATGGATCGGGTTCACGAGGGGGGAGTCGTCCTCATTTCTCGCTTACTCGGACTGCTTTGTATCTTCCTTGGTGAAGCTTTAACGATGAACCTGGTACGAGATATGTGGCCGGATGCAGCGCTCGACGATTGCAATTCCGAGAATGGGAGAAAAGCGTGAGCACCCAAGACAAAGTGAAGATAAACAAACTACCCACCGGAGTTACTGGGCTCGATGAAATCGTGGGAGGCGGTCTCCCGGAATTCTCGTTTAATATCATCGCGGGTGCTCCCGGAAGTGGGAAGACGACGCTGGCACACCAGTTTGTGTTTGCCAATGCCACTCCAGAGCGTCCTGCTCTCTACTTCACTGTACTCGGCGAATCCGCCATAAAAATGCTGCGATACCAGCAACAGTATACGTTCTTCGATCCGGCCAAGCTACCGGACTCCATCCGCTTTATCAACCTGAGCCAGGTGGTCCTGGAGAAGGACCTGGGCGCCGTTTTGGAGGAGATTACCAAGGAAGTTGAAAAGGCCAACCCTGCTGTCGTCGTAGTTGACTCCTTTCGCACCATGGTGCGAGAACCGGAAAGTGACATGGACCTGCAATCCTTCATTCAACGGTTGGCTCTGTTTCTTGCCAGTTGGCAAGCTACAACATTCCTGATCGGCGAATATGCGGAGGAGGAACTTCGTGATAACCCCATCTTTACTGTCGCCGATGGGCTGTTCTGGTTACGCCAGATTGCGGAACGAAATTCCATTGTGCGGAAGTTGCAGATCATCAAACTGCGTGGCCAGGCTTCCGTGCCCGGGCTGCACACCTTCCGCATAACTGAAGCCGGCATCCAGGCCTTCTCGCGCACGTTTGGGTTGACAGCACGCGTGAGAAATCCTGTCGGCCAACGGCGCCTTTCCTTCGGTATCCCGGAGTTGGACAAGATGCTGGATGGGGGCGTGCGCGAAGGCGACAGCGTCCTGGTAGCTGGGTCTTCGGGAACCGGGAAATCTGTCCTTGCAACCCAATTCATTGCTGAAGGCATACGCGAGGGGGAACCGGGAATTGTAGCGGTCTTCGAAGAACGCCCGCAAGCGTATGCGGAGCGGGCCGCCAGCTTAGGCTTGGATCTGGAAACACCGCAGAAAGACGGGAAACTCTCTATCCTCTATCTCCGCCCCCTGGATCTCTCGGTGGACGAAACCATGCAGTCGATTCTCGACGCTGTACAGAAGATCGACGCCAAGCGCCTGGTGATCGATTCCCTGGCCGGCTTTGAGATGGCTCTGTCGCCCGGCTTCCGCGCCGACTTTCGCGAATCGCTCTACCGAATGATCTTCGCTCTGACAGGAATCGGAGTGACGATTCTAAGCACGGTCGAAGTGGATGAGTCGTTCACTGAATTTCCATTTAGTACCTACTCGATCTCTTTCCTTTGCGATGACATCATCCGGCTGCGGTATGTATCCATCGATGGCCAGCTCCGCAAGATCATGGTGGTTATCAAAATGCGCGGTGGCAATCATGCCAAGGATATTCGCGAATATGAAATCACATCCAAGGGTGTCGTCATCCTCGGTAAACGCCTCATAAACTATCAGGGTCTTATCACCGGGATTCCTGTGCATTCGGACCGATCCACCCAGGAGGAAGAGCCCTCCCATGATTCGGAAACCAAGAACCGAACTTAAGGAATCCTCCGAGAATCCAGAGATCGACGCCAACGTTCGGCTTGATTGGATGCTGGATGCGTTGAGTATCGAGCGATTAATTTTGGACACCTCGCCCCTGCCGATGGCTGCATTGGAGGGACCTGATCACATCCTGCGCTACGCCAATTCTGCCTTCTGCCGGCTGGTCTCGAAGACTCAAGCTGAATTGACAGGGAGGCCTCTCGCAACGGCCGTCTCCTGGGAGGGCTGCATTGCATTGCTGAACCTCGTATATAGCACGGGGGAAGTCAAAATCCAGATTGAACCGAAAGAGATAGAAGCTCATTCCGCGCGTTGGTCGTATACGATGTGGCCCGTCCTTGGTGCAGACGATCACCCTGTGGGAGTTTTGATGCAAGTGACGGAGATCACACAATTCCATCGGCGCGCAATCGCTGTGAATGAGCAACTGCTGTTGTCGGGAGTGCGCCAGCATGAACTCAGAGAAACGGCGGAAAAGCTGAACGCGCAACTACAACTTGAAATCGCCGAGCGGAAGAAGATGGAGCGGGCCCTGGTGACCAGCGAAAAGCTGGCGGTGACGGCAAGGTTCGCCTTAACCATGGCTCATGAGATTAACAACCCTTTAGAAGCAATGACGAATCTGGTCTATCTGCTGGCTCCTCTCCAAACCAGCCCCGAGGCTCGAGCTTACATTGCCACAATAGAAGATCAGTTGCAGGGTCTGAGCCGCATTGCTACCCAGGCGCTCAAGTTCCACCGCGATGCCAACAAGCCTGGAGTATTCAAATTGGATGCGGTGCTCCGCGAGGTATCGGACTTTTACCGCCCCCAGGCCGAACGGCAAGGAGTCGTTCTTCATCAACGATTTGAGACGGATGGCGCAATTTCAACCTTCAGAAGCGAGATCGTACAGGTCATTACGAACCTGTTGCTCAATGCGCTTGATGCCACGCCCCTTCACGGACAGGTCATTATTCATCTATATCCTGCTCCGCCCTGGCTCTGTGACATCCATGCTTCATACGGGTATTGCCTCTCGATTGCTGATTCTGGAAGTGGTATCGCGCCGCAAGATCGAGCACGGATTTATCAGCCTTTCTTCACCACAAAAGGGGAACGAGGAACGGGCCTCGGATTATGGGTAAGCGCGGGTATCCTCGACCGCATTGGTGGTTCGATACGCGTTTGGAGCACACGTCGGCCGGGTCGTTCAGGCACATGTTTCTCACTCTTCCTGCCCGTCGAGCGAGCCATCTTTACACCGCTGCGCCGCCGTCGCAAAGAGTCGACGGAAATTCAGCGCGCTCGCCGAGACCAGTGAACGATCCCACGATTTAGCGAAGGCGATGGCGGTCTCCACCGATCGAATACGCCCGATGACGAAAGACTTGTTGACTGCGTTCCTGATGATCGATGGGCACGTGGAGAGCAGCTATCGCGATTCAAAATTGACCTCGAACCTCAGACGAAAGACTCCCGAGGAGTCTCTCGAGTCTGTTACCCTGGCTCCGTAATTCAACCGTATTTCAACCGTGGCATCTGAGACGGTGTTCCTTACATGCACACTGAACCCATAAAGATATGCCAGGCGATAGACGCGGGGGGAAAATACTACGCCCACAAAAATTGCCAGAGACCGACATTCCGCTTGGGCGCCCGCATTGCTACACCCTTGCGGTCGACGCGCGCCCGTAACCTGGCGTCACGACGGCGTGATAGCCATGCCCGTCACCTGTCGTGTTGCTGCCAGGTTGCAGGATATCCGGGACGAAGAACGCTTGATGTGGCCTCCGTCAGGCTACTTTCTGTGTAATGAGACAGTTCAGTCCCGACATATTGGAAATGCTGCGATTGAGTCTGTTTTCTTGCTGTCAAACATCTACGATGCAGCAGGCAAGCCGGGCGTGCCTGAGAAAGGCGCTTCCTTGAGGACGAGCACAGGGCATGGCGCTCTACTAATAACACCATAGGCAGTTCCGGGCACAAGCTCTCGCCGAAACGAAGAGCCAGACACCGCACCGAGGAGGATCAAGTCAAAATTGCCTTGTCCGGCAACCAGAAGAATCGTCTCGACGACCTGACCTCTTTCGATTATGCATGCAGGACGAGCTTCTTCTGCGCCGATACCGGACAGAATCTCCTGGAACATGCGTTCCGCGTAGGAGCGCACTCGCGAAGCGGAGGGATGGGCCTTTGCGACTTCAGGAAGGACATGCAGCATGGTAAGGTCGGCCTGATGAATCCTGGCAAATCTGAGAACAGACTCGGCGACCGCACGTGATTCCCGGTTCAGGGCTGTAGCAAAAAGAACGCGCGCATCCTTTGAGAAGAACTTGCCATCGCGATGAGCTGCCGGGCCAATCGCGAGAACGGGAACCTCGATCTCACGGAAGATCGACTCCGCTACGGAGCCCAGGAGCTCCTGCTGGGCCTTCTGGGCGCCGTGCGATCCTATGATCACGTGATCCGGGCTCCACTCTTGAACCACTTGTCGAATCGTGTCTGCTACGCGGCAGGTGCGCATGGTCCAGGCACACTGCACGCCTGCTTCCCGTGCCTTCTTCGCCGCATCCTCTAGGACTGTTCTCGCATGACTCTCTACTCCGTCTCCATCGCCATGAACAAGCAAGGGTAGATTCGTATCCGAGATGTTGACTTCCGGCAGTACGTGAATGAGTTTCAATTCCGCTTTGCATTTCAAGGCGTGGTCAATCGCAACTGGCAGGGTGTGCTGCAGGTCTGTCAAATCTGTGGCAAGAAGTACCCGGGATGGCAGGGTCGAGATATTGCCTACTTGAAGCGACATGGCGTTGTCCCCACAAAGAGAATGTTTTCAGATACGGGCTGACTTGGATGTGCGATTTTGCACGCCTCCGGCCGACATGTTTCACCTGGCAACGCTCTCAACCGCAAGGAAAGAAACATCTCCAATATCAGAGCAAGAGCTCAAGTCCTTCTTTTCGAAGAATCGTCATTTTGGTTCCTTTAATCGAGATGATGCCTTTGCGCCTCAAGTTGTTCAACACTCGGGTGACAGACTCTCGTGAGCTACCGAGCATGGCAGCAATGTCTTCATGCTTGAGCGCCATGTGGATTTCCGGCTGAGCGTTGTCTGGGGCCGCGCTCTCGAGTGCAAGCTCGAGCAGAAGGTGAGCTACCCTGCCCGCAATGGAGCTAGAGAGCGCGAGACGGCATGCATCGGCCAATGCAGAACGATATTCATTGCTCAGGCTCTCGGCCGCGTGCAGACTACCCTCCACGTGACGCCGGATGAAATGCAGGAAATCCTTCTGGTTGAAGGTCTTTATCTGCGTGGGCTCGATTGCCTGGGCCGTCACTTCATAGGGCGTATTCGAGAGCGCCGCGCTGAGACCCAGAACATCTCCCGGTTTCGCTATCTTAACCAATAACGTCTTACCGTCGCGAGAGGAAGCAGTCAGCTTAATGCGGCCATCGCAGACTACAGATACGCTGCGCGACGCCTGGCCTTGCGCAAACAGGATGCTGCCCATCGGCAGGATGACGTGGGTGCTCATTGCATCGTACTCAGCCAATGCCTGCGGCGCCAGGTTGCAAAACCAGCCGGGCTTCTTCGCTTTGCATAACAGGCAGCTCTCGGCATGCACGGGCAACATTGACTCTCCTGGTGCTTCTCTGAATCCAGGGCAGAACACACGTTTCCCTGTAATCGTTCTCGATCCGATTCATTGTTTGCGTTTCACTCCGAGAACGAAGTTCCTGCTGAAAGCAGCACTCCATCGTCCGATGTCGAACCATTTTTATGGTTCGAAACCACAACCGAACAGGGCGCCGTGCAGAGAGCTCCTGCCATCTTGCTGCGATGAAGATGTGGACTCAACCGATCTTGGGCTCCGGCGCTCATGATCAGGACGTCGGCGTTGCAGTCCTTCGCCATACTCGCCGTAAGGGTTGCCAGACCACCCCCTCGAGTGAGGCTTTTTGGTTTCAATCGTAGCCATGATTCCCGTGCCACGACGGACTCCGGCGAGTTGAATTGTTCTTCGGGAAGAGGGTTGATGCCTTCGGGACGAACATTGAAGATCGTCTACTGCGCGCCATCTGTGGCTGCCAGGGGACTGGCGAGACGCATAGGCGAAAGGCAGATACGATGCCAATGAGAAATCAGTGCCTGCCATAATAGATTTGGCATCTCGCGTTCCTTGCTCCATCATTCCGCCTTTAGTGCCACTTTATAGTGGGAACAGAACTAGAGCGGGTGATACGCATCACACGACCATGTGACACACGTCACATTTAGGGCTTCAAGTTGCTTCTGCGTGATAGTCATCACAGACGCTCTCGCTTCATGCGTTTATCCTTGAGAAAGCGGGCGGTTCGATCCCTTCTGAGCCTCGTCCGCGCAGACCGCCTCCGGGAAGGCGTATTCGGATGGCCGACAAAAAAGACGCGATATTTGACCCCGCTGGCTTTCTGACCAAAGCTGGGCTAGGACGAAGAATTGTCCAACTCAAACCGAAGCATGTGTTCTTTTCGCAAGGACATTCCGCCGACTCAGTCTTCTATCTTCAGAAGGGCCGCGCAAAACTTACTGTCGTGTCGAAAGGCGGCAAAGAAGCCACGATCGCACTTCTCTCCGCCGGCGATTTCGTTGGAGAGGAATCAATTGCCGGAGCGGTCGGACTCCGATTGGCGACCGCCACGGCGATTACCGCCTGCACAGCGCTCAAAATTCAAAGGACCGAAATGATCCGCGTGTTGCACGAGGAACATGCGTTCTCAGATCTGTTCCTAAAATTTCTTCTTGGACGCAGCATGCGAACCCAGGCTGATTTGGTCGATCAGCTTTTCAACTCCAGCGAAAAGCGTCTGGCGCGAATTCTCTTGCTGATGGCGGAGTTCGGCAAGCCGGGCGAGCCGGAAACGCTGATTCCTAAGATCACGCAGGAAACGCTGGCGGAAATGATCGGCACCACGCGGTCCAGAGTCAGCTTCTTCATGAACCGCTTTCGCAAACTCGGTTTCATTGAATACAACGGCCGAATACGGGTTCACAAGTCACTACTCAATATCGTTCTGCACAACTGAATGATCTGTTCAAAGATCACATAAGTGTTCCCCTCGGCAACTACTGCAGGCGGTCTGAGAGTTGGCCAGGGGCAAGCGTGAGCAAAACCGAACAGATCGAAGATTTCCATAGTGCGAAGCTCTAACAGAGGAAATCTTTTAGCTCGCCAGCGGTCCAGGCATGCTGGCAACGATCTGTGATAGTCCGCCTCTGTGAATCCGACAGAGTTCGGTGAATGAGAACCAGTCCCGCTCTCGAGCTTGAGCGATCGGTATTTCCTGAACAACGATCGGTCGATCATCGATTCTTCGAAGTATTCTGCGATGACCTTCGAAGCGGAGCGCGCGCATCCCGTCAGGGGGCTCGACGCCACGAGTGAGACACCTTAGAGCTTAGATTGAGGGGTATGAGAATTCGACACTCAAGACGGCATAAGCCCTAGCGCCGTCATTGCTGGGAAGCATTCCCACGCAAATCGGCTCATCCCTATCCTGCGGCTCGACGCGACGAATCGGATGGTTCCAGACATAAGGAGCTCACCGGGACCATGACCCTGTGGCAGTTACGAATGGTCAGGATAGCGAGGGCCACAACAACAACGCGTTTGAAAGGTGGAACCATGTCTCACTCGGTGATACCTCGTGACGGAGAGGCGGGGTGTTTTTTAGTTGGGACCCATCCGCTGCCTCTGCCGACACGCATTGCATTTATCGGCAATTACCTGCCAAGACAGTGTGGCATCGCTACGTTCACGACTGACCTGTGCACCGCAATAGCCACAGAGTATGGCAGCGATCGTCTTTTCGCGATTCCTGTCAACGACCCGGAGTCAAGCTATGAGTATCCCGAACGAGTACGGATGGAGCTTGAGCAGGAGGATTACGCCTCGTACGCGCGAGCCGCTGAATTTCTCAATTTCAACGGAAACGACCTGGTGTGCCTTCAGCACGAATACGGAATCTTCGGGGGTGTTGCGGGCAGCTACATCCTGGCACTCCTTCGGAAATTGAAGATGCCGCTGGTGACGACGCTTCACACGGTTCTGCGCGAGCCGGACTCGAATCAGCGTGCGGTGCTCGAAGAGATCGCCCATCTGTCTGACCGTTTGATTGTGATGAGCGAACACGCCGTGCATCTTCTGCGCGACGTGTACGACGTGCCAGGTGGCAAGATCGACCTCATTCCCCATGGCGTCCCGGACCTCACCTTCATGGATCCGAATTACTTTAAGGATCAGTTTGGCACCGAAGGCAAGTTTGTCCTGCTTACTTTCGGCTTGCTTTCTCCGAATAAAGGGATCGAGAACGTCATCCGCGCGTTGCCAGCGATCCTCGAGAAACACGAAAACCTGGTGTACATCGTTTCCGGAGCGACGCACCCGCACATCAGACGGCGGGAAGGCGAGCGCTACAGGGAAGAGTTGCAGGCTCTGGCGGTGGAATTAGGTGTTGCCTCGCATGTCATCTTCAATAACCGTTTCGTGAGCGCCGAGGAATTGGTCGAGCATGTTGGCGTAGCGGACCTTTACATCACGCCCTATCGCCAGGAGGCGCAGGTCGTTTCCGGGACACTCGCGATCGCTCTCGGTGCGGGAAAGGCTATTATTTCGACGCCTTATTGGCATGCCAAAGAGCTTCTTGCCGATGGCAGAGGCGTCCTCGTTCCATTTGACGATCCCGCCTCCATCGCCGAGGCGGCGATCAAATTGCTGGACAACGAGGCCGAGCGTCATGCGATGCGAAAACGTGCTTATCTGCATTCGCGCGGCACAACCTGGCAGAAGACAGCGCAGGCCTATATGGCGAGCTTCCAGCGCGCACGCGCAGAAAGGAGTTTGCGTCCCCGGGCTGCTCCGCAAGGTATCTTCGCAGCAACGCCTACGGATAGCTTGCCGCTGCTCGATACGACGCACCTTTCGAACATGACAGACGACACGGGCATATTGCAGCATGCCATATTCACGGTGCCCAACAGCCTCGAAGGCTACACAACCGACGACAATGCCCGTGCGCTCATTGTCACAACTCTGCTGAACGAATCTACTCTGGCCTGCCGCTCGGAATATACGGCTCTATCCCGCCGCTATCTGGCCTTTCTGTGGCTTGCCTTTCATGGAGAGACAGGCAGATTCAGAAACTTTCTGAGCTACGACCGCAAGTGGCTGGAAGAGGTCGGTTCCGAAGACAGCCATGGCCGTGCCCTCTGGGCATTGGGAACGGTATTTTGCCATTCGCAGGACGCCGGCCTGAGAGGCGCGGCGGGCAGGCTCTTCGAGGCCGCAGTGCCTGTGTCTCTCACATTTACCAGTCCTCGCGCATGGGCCTTCTCCGTATTGGGTATGCAGGCCTATCTGGACTGCTTCCCGGGAGACCGGTTGATCCAGGGGACTCGAAATACGGTCGCTAACCGGCTGTTGGATGTCTTTGAGCGCACCCATTCACCAACATGGGATTGGTTTGAGAAGAGCCTCTCGTACTCCAACGCGAGGCTGTCCCAGGCGCTCCTGGTCGCCGGATGCGAAAGCGACAACAAGCGGATGGTAGAAGCAGGATGCGATTCCCTCAGGTGGCTCGTCGCTGAGCAGCGCCGAGGTGACGTCTTCATGCCGATAGGCTCCAAGGGATTCTTTACGGAGGGCGGCGAGAAGGCCAGCTTCGATCAACAGCCGGTTGAGGCGTGCGGAACCATCTCTGCCTGCCTCCAGGCCTATCGGATCACCAACGAGAACCAGTGGCTTGAGGAGGCATGGCGTGCCTTCCGCTGGTTTTTTGGCAAGAACGATCTCGAGGTTCCGCTCTACGACGCCACCACTGGTGGGTGTCGAGACGGGCTCCATCCAGACCGTGTCAATGAGAATCAGGGAGCAGAATCGACGCTTTCGTTCCTGATGGCTCTCCTCGAAATGCAAGGTATGGAAATGCCCACCGCAAAAGAACAGCATCAGGAAATGAGTGTCTGCCTTTGACTCCAATTATGTCGCCTTCACCACCAGAGCAGGCCAACGATCAGCAGCAGTCCTCAGTGCGCGCTGACACTCCCTTGTTCACCCGTTACTCCGGCAATCCGATCCTCAGCCGGAAAGAGTGGCCCTATCCGATTAACAGCGTCTTCAACGCCGGCGCGACGCGGCTGGCCGATGGAGACACCTTACTGCTTTGCCGAGTCGAAGATCGAACGGGTTTGTCCCACTTGTGTGCTGCGCGTTCTGCGAACGGAATCGATGGATGGCGTATCGATCCTCGACCGACGTTGATGGCAAACCCCAAAGAGTATCCCGAGGAGATCTGGGGCATCGAGGATCCACGCATCACCTATGTCCCAGAGCTCGAGCAATATGCGATCGCATATACCTCCTTTGCGCGAGGCGGCCCTGGGGTTTCCTTGGCAATGACCAAAGACTTCAAGAGCTTTGAGCGATATGGGGTGATCATGACGCCGGAGGATAAGGATGCCGCCTTGCTGCCTCGGAAACTTGGTGGCCGCTGGGCCCTGATCCACCGGCCCGTGACCACGCTGGGCGCTCACATGTGGATCTCATACTCACCGGACCTACGGCACTGGGGCAGTCATAAAGTGATGCTTGCGGCGCGGCGCGGAGGATGGTGGGACGCAAACAAGATTGGGCTTTGCTCTCCTCCGATCGAGACCGCGAAGGGCTGGCTGGTGCTCTATCACGGCGTCCGGAACACAGCGTCCGGCAGTATCTATCGGTTGGGTCTCGCGCTCTTCGACATTGACGAGCCGGACATCTGCCTGAAGCGAGGAGACTCCTGGATGTTCGGCCCAGAAGCTCCGTACGAACGGGAAGGAGACGTCAATAACGTCGTATTTCCCTGCGGACAAACCATCGGCACGGATGGAGACACGATTCATCTCTATTACGGAGCCGCCGACGAATGTGTGGCCATGGCGACCGGCAGCATCCGCGCTCTTCTCTCCTGGCTGGATTCAAATTCCGGTGCTGGTTGCGAGAGCGGACTGTAGCGATACCCGGTCATTCCATCGTGAGGAGCTGCCTACATGGATCTAGCAGAAGTAAACTGCGTAGTCGCCTTCCACGACTGTTGTGGGATCGTCGAGACTGTCCTCTGTGCAGCTCGATCGAATTCCGCGAGGCCGAGTCCCAGCTTCTCGATGGCGTGCTGGGCCTGTTTGCACTAAGCCCGGTTCGTTGCGTCAATTGCTGCCGGCGCTATTACCGGTTCGAGAAGAGAAGCACCTGCAGAACACGACGGGCGGGATGAGAGAGATACGATGACCAAGGTAGCAGCTCTGGACGACTGGCAGGGCGTGGCGCGAAGTAGCGCGGACTGGTCGCCGCTGTCGGCGCGTGCCGAAGTGGTCTTCTTCCCGCAGGCCTTCGAGGACGAAGACGATGCCGCTCGAAAGCTGGCGGAGTTCGAGATTGTCCTGTCAATGCGCGAGCGCACGCCGCTTCCGGCCTCGCTCATCAATCGCCTGCCCAGACTGCGCATGCTGGGCATAACCGGCGCACGCAATGCTTCGCTCGATACATCCGCCTGCACAGCGCGAGGCGTGATCGTGTGCAACACGGTTGGCGGAGCAGCCAGTCAGGCCGCGACTGCGGAGCTGGCGCTTGGCTTGCTGCTGGCTGCGGCCCGGGCGATCCCAGCGGCCGACGCGAATATCCGCGCGGGACGATTTCAGGAGGGCCTGCCGGTCGGCCTCAGCCTGGCGGGAAAGACCATCGGGATCATCGGGCTTGGCCGTCTCGGATCGCGCATGGCCGCCTACTGCAGGGCGCTGAACATGACCGTCCTGGCGTGGAGCGAAAACCTTACCGCGAAGCGAGCGCAGGCGGCAGGCGCTATTTTGGTTTCAAAAGAGGCACTCTTGTCGCGCTCTGATGCGGTCAGCATCCATCTCGTGCTGTCCCCGCGCTCGCAGGGATTGATCGGAGCCTCCGATATCGCGCGGATGAAGATCGGTGCAATCCTGATCAATACCTCTCGTGGCCCGATCGTGGACGAGGCTGCGCTCATTGAGGCGGTGCAATCGCGACGCATCATCGCGGCTCTCGATGTCTATGATCGCGAACCGCTGCCTTTGAGCCATCCGCTGCGCACCGCACCCAATACGGTGCTGACACCGCATCTCGGCTATGGCGTGGAGGAGACCTGGAGAGAGTTTTATCAGCAGAGCGTGGAGAACGCGCTCGCCTTCCTCGACAAGAAGCCAGCCAGAATAGCGAACCCCGAAGTACTTCGAGGGGCCTGAAGAGGCTCCATTTAAGAGAGACGGGCGCTAAAGCAGGTCTTCTCAGTCCGCCTTCCGCCAGGTCGAGTCGCGATCGTGTCGTGTCAGGGACTTTACAGTCTCCTCAGTGCGCCGGCCAAGGTCTTTCTCATAGACAACTCCATCCTGATCCACAAGGAAAGTCATGACTCCTGACGACCGGTATTCTGCCGGGTATGCCAGGAATGCGAAACCGCGAGTCATTTTCCCGTCTACGATATAGCTTCGGTCGCCGCCAGGCACGTGTCGTTCCTGACCCGTCAATACTCGAAAGTAATAGCCGTGAAACGGCTCCGGCTTCTGACTTGCATCCTGCTGCGCATAACCTTCACTCTCCGCGGACGCCCCGCACAAGTTCCACAACGTATCCTCCATGCCTGCTCGCCTGAACCGTCTCTGCTCTCCAGGGGGGGTAGAAGAATTCTTCTTAGAATTAGGTGTTCCCGTCTCTTCCGCCTCCAGAGCTTCGAGGGCCTCGCCGAACTAAACGAAAAGCAGATGGCCGAATTTCTAGAGACGGCAAAGGCGTTCGCCCCTAAGTGCCGCATTGAGCTTCTGAAAGGAGGTTAGGCAGATCCTGGTTCGGAGGACATTAGATGTTCGGCAGAAGGTCGAAGTATTCCTGGTCTTCATTTGATCCTCCCTCGCCTTTACCCAGGTTCTTCTCCGTTTCAACGAATTCGATCCTCTCGATCCACTTGACCATCTTGTATCCTAGCTGGTTCTCGACGCGCAGCCGAAGCGGCGCTCCGTACTCCACTGGAAGCGGTGCGCCGTTCATGGCGGAGGCAAGCAGGCACTCGGGCTTGAGCACATTTTCCAGACTCTGGGTGTCGTAGTACACGCCGCCGTATAGGGTCTCACCAAAGGAATAGAAGGCGACGACCCTCACCGATGGCTTCGGTTTCACGAGCTCGATCAGTCTCTTCATAGGCAGACCGTTCCATTGCGCAATGCCGGACCAACCCTGGATGCAGTGGTGCATGGTGATGTTCTCTTCCTCTCCCAGCGCTTCGATCTCCGCTAACGACAATTGCACCGGGTTCTCTACCAGGCCACCAACTTTGAGCCTGAAATCGCGGAAATTGTTCGCGGCCATTTGCTTCCAGTCCTCGCGCACCGGCATCTTGCCATTCGGCCAGAAATGCGGCGAGATCTGAGCCTTCGTATACCGATTTCGGGGGCGGAGCCGATTGAGAGTAGCCAGGCGGAGAGGGAGCGAGATCGCCTTCTGAACATGCTGGAGTAGGCGCGGTGCCTTCCAGGAGATGTAGTGAGCTGCGATCCACGAACCAAGCACGGCCGCAAACCCGACAAAGCCGAGCAGCATTCCCAGCGGATGGGAATTGTCCGTTCCCAGAACGATGTGGTTCATATTCCGGTCGAACCCGGTCAAGGCCACCAGAGTGACGTGAACGGCGAGGAATCCGAGCCAGCAGAGCATCATCAGGAAGTGGATCGATCGAGCGCCTTGCCTTCCACCAAATATGCGGGGAAACCAGGGAAAATGGTTCACCATGGCCGGCGACATTGATGCGCCCGCGAGAATCGTTATCGGAGCGAATACATAAACGACGGAAAAATACGCCAGCTGCTGCAGGGCGTTATAGGCATAGAACCCGTCTGGTTCCGGTGGAAAATGGAAGTTCGCATAGTGGACGAACGTGCTCCATGCGGTGGGGAGCACCGTCCAGGAGTCGGGTACCAGTCTTGCCCATTGTCCTGACAGGAAAAGCAATGGAATAAAGGTCAGGCCCGTGAGGATGAACCCATACACGTCGATGAAGTGCCAGGAGCGCGCCACTCCTACAGTATGGCGATAGCCCGGCAACCCAAAGATCGGCGAAATGTATCGCGCGTCGTCTTTCGCGGTCCATATGCGGTCTGTAGGCACATGCAACGGCGTGAAACGAATCCATTCTGAGCCGGGCGTGCAGTCGTTATTGAAATAGAGACGTGGATGGTCTACGAGAATCGATAGGCCGCTGCGTACCAACATCATCAGGAAGACGAAGTTAAAGAAATGTGCCCAGCGAAGCCACCAGGGAAAGCCATGTACTCCGGTAAAAGTCGTTGGGTTGAATTTGGGAAGAGGCGCGAGATAGGGCATTCCGAAGATCGCCGCTTGTCCCCAGGCCAACAGCAACGGAATAAGCCCGAGACAGATTGCGACCACAACAAACGAGGGCTTGATCCATATCCGAAACCGTCGGTCCGGCGGATGGTGAACCGCCTCGTGCGCCGCGTCGAATCGAATCATGCATCTCCCCGATCAGGTATGGGACAGTCTATCGTCGGGGACTCCCGGATTGGCAAACCTGTGGACCATGCATCGCTAACAATGACAAATCTGCGGATAGGGAATTACCAATTGTGACGACCTCGTATTGATGGTGCCATCTCCGATTTATCACCTCTGGTCAAAAGTGCTCACTCAAAGACTGCGGGTCACGCTGAATCTTGCCTGTCGAAAAAGAGCACCTGCGATTATCTCGACATTGGCTGTTAGTGGGTTGCGATGGCGCCGCTGCCCCCTTCGGTCCTAGCCTCTGACTTCGAAGTGGCTTTCGCGTTCTAGCTGATACCAGAGGGGTTGAAGATCCTGATCTTAGCTCGCCTCAAAAGATGTTCCCCCAAATTTAATTTCAGCACTCATCACCCACTCCGATTCATTGGTCTTTCCTATGTCACTTGTTTTGGACGAGGCTCCCGACGCAGCCTGTAGCGTCAACGACTGAGAGGCATCCTCGTCTTGCTAAAAATTATTACGTCTTGATTAGCGTCGCCCCATTCACTCCGAATATACGGTCTACGCCCTCTGCCTTTTCAGCTACCTCATGTACACTGTTTCGTTGCTCTTGCGAGTGCCGTGACATGCAACGGTCTCGAGGAGAACATCGGGCATTCAGAGAATCGTTGTTGTGGGCCGCCTTCATCGCGGCCCGGCGCCGTGATGAAGGCGTGAGGATGAAGTCGTCGAATGCGCCCGAGTGCTCCTCCTTGTCTCTAGGAGATTTTGAGACGGGCAAAGATGGGGATCTTCAACCCATCGAGGATGAACCCGAAGACGATGGCTGCCGCAAATTCGCAAGCGATCACCGAGATGGGCAACGGAGCCATGGCGATCCCCCGAATCGCCAGGGTCGAGATAATCAGAATGTCGGCCACGGAAGAGGATACGAGCCATATGGTCGGGCGCAGTCCCAGGAGATGGCGGCGCTCTCGTATGGCGTAGATGGTGGCCTGGCAGCCATAGACGATCGCCACGACCGAAAGAGTTTGCAATGCCGCAATTCCAAGCCGCAGTTCAAACTTACCAATGGCCAAGACTGCAACGCAAAATGCCAGAAAGCAGCCTCCCACAATGGCTGACGCGCTCGTGATTCTTCCAATTTGCCAGGAATTCGGCATTGTCGACGGCCGCACTCTGTCCGTAGTCAGGGACATCGCCAGGAAGTCGCCGGTGATCATGACGATGACCATGAGCATAGGAGTCAAAACCGCGTGTCCGGTCATCACTAGGCCGATTGCGAGCAGCAGCACCTGCACTATCTTCTTGAGAACGGAGTTCAGCGTGTAAGTCAGAATGCGCTGAAAGGTGATCCGCCCCTCTTTGACCGCGGCGACAATGCCGCCGAGCCCCGGCTCGGTGAGTATTACCCCAGCAGCGGACTTCGCGACATCGGTTGCAGTCGATACAGCAATGCCAATCTGTGCCTGACGCAGTGCCGGCGCGTCGTTGGCGCCATCGCCGCACATGCCAACCGTGTGCCCGTCGTTCTGGAAGGCCTTGACGAGGTCGTATTTTCCTTCGGGAAGGATGCTCGCGAATACGGCGAAGTCTTGTGGCTTGACGTCTTTGGGAATCGGTCCGGGCGGGCAGACAGCGCCCTCCAGTCCCACGGCATGGGCGACGATTGCCGCCGTCGCCGGAGCATCGCCCGTCACCATGACGGTGCGCACGCCCAGGGTCTTAAGTTCCGAGATGAGTGACGTCGAGTCGGCACGGGGTGGATCGCTGAGTGCGATAAAGCCCACAATCTGCATCGAGGTTGGGGCTCCCGCAGCAACCGCCAATACTCGGAAGCCTTGTTTTTCGAGTTCGTCCGCGATGCCCGCCGCAGCGGGTGATGGAGCTGTGAGACCGACGGCGGCGGTAAAGGCTCCCTTGACGATGCGTTGTTCGCCGCCCTTCGCATCGGTTGCCGTCGCTTCCGACGTCTTCTTCGCAGGGTCGAATGGCACAAACTTGGTTAGCTTCGGCAGGTCCGATACCGGCTTCTTCGAGGAGGCAGAGCGAATCGCCACGTCGACAGAGTCCTGTCCGCCGTCGGAGCTCGCCAGAGCCGCCAGCCCGAGGACGTGTGCCGCGTCGAAGCCCGGCATGGGCCGAATGCTTGTGACTGAAAGCTCGTTGCGGGTTAACGTTCCCGTCTTATCCGAACACAAGACATCGATGGTTGCTGCTTCGTCGACCGCAGAGAGTCGTGTCGGCAGAACGCCCAGCTTCGCCAGCGCGCGAGCGCCGAGCGCCGTCGCCAAAGTGAAGGTCGCAGGCAACGCCACGGGGATAGCAGCAAGAACCGATGTGAGCAGTAGGGAGATGATCTCGCTCCACGGCAGCGAATGGAAGTAGGCATACGTTCCTATGAGAAGGATCACGACGCCATTGAAGATCGCAAGATTGCGCACTATCTTCAGCACGGCCTTTTGCTGTGAGCTGACAACGTGCGCGGTGCGGACAAGCTCTGCGGTACGACCGAATTTGGTGTTAACGCCCGTCGCGGTCACCTCTGCTGTAGCTTCCCCACGCCGCACGAGAGCGCCGGCATAGGTGTCCACCCCAGCGCCCGCTTCTTTGGGCAGAGACTCACCGGTGAGCATCGACTGATCGAGCAGGACAGATCCATCGATCAGGTGCACATCGGCGGCAACTACGCCACCGAGCGACAATTTCACCAGATCCCCTTGTACCAACTCTGCGGCCGGCACCGTCTTCCAGGCCCCATCGCGGCGGACGGAAGCATTCAGGGCGAGACGCGATTTCAAGGCAGTGAGTGTGGCCTGAGCGCGGCTTTCCTGGAAATAGGCCAGTGCTGCGTTGAAGACCAGCAGACCCGCAATGACTGCAGCCTCGAGTTCTTTGTGCAGTACCACCTGAAGCACAATGGCGGCTTCGAGCAGCCAGGGGACAGGCGCCCAGAACTTGGCCAATGCGTTGCGAAACGGATGAGCGGAAGTATCAGGCATCGCATTGGGCCCGTCTTTTTGAAGACGGCTCTTTGCCTCGTCGCTCGTGAGTCCGTTTGAAGAAGTGCCAGGGCCCGGCTTCGCGGGTGCACTTGGCGCTGTCGCTACAGCAGCTTTATCTGCGCTCATTGGTCGATTCCTGTCGTTCAGCGCTGCGTAATCTTTTTTTGAAGACTAGAGCTTCGCAGTTCGGAGTCTCAGAGCATTCGCGATGACGGAGACGGAGCTGAAACTCATAGCCGCAGCCGCAATCATGGGATTGAGCAGCAACCCGCATACCGGATATAGGACACCAGCGGCGAGAGGCACGCCGAGAGCGTTATAGAAGAAGGCGAAGAACAGGTTCTCGCGGATGTTGCCCATGGTGCGTTTGCTCAACTGTCGCGCCTTCACGATCCCGCGCAGGTCGCCCTTGACCAGCGTGATGCCTCCGGTCTCCATCGCCACATCGGTTCCGGTTCCCATGGCTATGCCGACCTGCGCCTGTGCCAGCGCTGGCGCGTCATTCACCCCGTCCCCGGCCATCGCCACCACGGCCCCTTGCGACTGAAGCTTCTTCACTACTTCTGCTTTCTTCTCCGGCAACACGTCGGCTTCAAAATCAATACCCAGCTTTCGAGCTACGGCGGCGGCGCTCGTGCGGTTGTCTCCCGTGACCATCACGACCTTGATGCCTGCCTGCTTCAGTTGCTGGATCGCCTGAAGCGCCGAGGCCTTGACGGGATCGGCGACCGCGATAAGGCCGGCAAAGCGCCCCTCGGATGCCACGAACATGACCGTTTGGCCTTCGTTGCGAAGACTCTCCGCCCGCTCCTGCAGAGGCTCAGCGGACGTGCCAAGGTCCTTCATCAGAGCCGTGCTCCCAATCCCAACCCGTTTGCCCTGGAGAGTTCCGGTCACGCCTTTTCCTGTAATCGACTGAAACTCTGCGACTGTGACTAGCTCGATGTGCTTCTCGCTCGCTCCGGCCAGAATGGCCGCGGCCAATGGATGCTCGCTCGCTTTTTCGAGGCTGGCTACCGACTGGAGAAGCTGCGTTTCGTCGAAGCCCTCCGCCGGGATAACCGCCGTCAGGCGCGGCTTGCCTTCGGTGAGCGTTCCCGTCTTGTCCACCACAAGGGTGTCTACCTTCTCAAAGATCTCCAGAGCCTCGGCGTTGCGGATGAGGATTCCTTCGCCGGCTCCGCGGCCTGTACCCACCATGATGGACATCGGCGTGGCTAGTCCCAGAGCACATGGGCAGGCGATGATGAGCACTGCCACGGCATTCACCAGTGCGTGCGCATAGTGGGGCTGAGGACCAGAGATCGCCCAGACAGCAAACGTGATAACAGATGCGGCCAGGACTGCAGGAACGAAGTACTTTGCGACCTTGTCGGCAAGCCGTTGAATCGGGGCCCGCGTCCTTTGCGCTTCGCTGACCATCTTCACGATCTGCGCCAGAAGCGTATCGGCTCCCACTCGTTCGGCTATCATCACGAAACTTCCGGTTCCATTGATGGTGCCGCCGACTACCTTTGCATCGACAGTCTTTTCGACTGGAATTGGTTCGCCGCTGACCATCGACTCATCCACAGAGCTGCGCCCTTCGATCACGGACCCATCCGTGGGAACCTTTTCTCCTGGGCGAACACGCAAGTGATCCCCAACCTGAATCTCACTCAAAGCGACATCGGCTTCTTTTCCGTCCCGGGAGATCCGGCGCGCCGTCTTTGGGGCAAGCCCGAGGAGGGCCTTGATCGCGCTGCTCGTCTGGCTGCGGGCTTTCAACTCCAATACCTGCCCCAACAGCACCAGTGCGGTGATCACCGCCGCCGCTTCAAAGTACAACGCAAGATTGCCGGATGTATCTCGGAAGGTCCTCGGGAAAATGCCTGGCGCGAAAACAGCGGCAACACTGTAGAGATACGCAGCACCGGCGCCCATTGCAATCAGGGTGAACATATTTGGGCTGCGATGAACGACGGAGGACCAGCCGCGCTCGAAGAATGGCCAGCCGGCCCATAAGACCACCGGTGTCGCAAGCGCAAACTCAACCCACCCGAGCCACCGCCGCGGCAGGAGATGTTCGAGCGGATGACCGGGCAGCATGGCGGAAACCATGACAGCAAGCAGAGGAACTGTCAGCGCGACGGCAACCCAGAAGCGTCTGGTCATGTTGGTTAGTTCAGGACTTGCCGAGTCTGCCGACACGTTGCGCGGCTCAAGTGTCATGCCGCAAATGGGACAATCGCCCGGCTGGTCGCGCACGATCTCCGGATGCATAGGGCATGTGTATTCGGTACGGCTGGCCGTAGAAGCGGGCTCGATGGGATCGAGGGCCATGCCGCACTTCGGACAGGATCCCGGCTTTTCCGCTCGCACCTCCGGGTGCATAGGGCAGGTGAATTGACCCGGTGGAATGGACCGAGGGACAGCTTCTTCGGACATAAGAATCTTCCCCTCGCGCTACGGAAGTGGTTTGAGACCTATTCTTATTCGTCAAGTTAGGGAAAACTGTGCTCTTTTGTACATGCTTCTGTCTGCCATCCCCAACAGGCGGACGTAGAGAAGCCCTTTGGCTATCCTCGCTGGCCGCTCTGCTCTCCGCCAGGCATATCGGGTGAGTATTTTTTCTCTGCATCCAAGTCGTGAGGATCCGCCTTGGTCGGGTCGCTTTCGAGCGGCTTCGATGGGGAGGAAGGCAAAGGTGCACCTGAGCCCCAGCCTGCTCCGGGGCTCGTTCCAAAGAGCCCCGGCCCTTGGTCCCAGGGATCGTCGGAGAGCTTCACCAGCGCATCGAGAAGCGCCTTTGGGCGGAACGGGTAGTCGATTGTCTCGTCGTAGAGGTGATCTTCCAGCGTGGATTCCACACGTCTCAGTATTAGGATCCGTGCGGCGGGCCATGTTCTTCTCACGCATAGAGCAACCGAGCGAAGAGCGGGTGGACCGAGAGTGTCATTCAGGACCGCGAGTGAAAACCCGGCATCACGGTGAAGCTTCAAAACGCTATTGTGGCTGCTAACTGTGGTTACAGAATAGCTTGAGGCGGTAAGCAACAGAGCTCTGTTGGCGGGCAAGTCGAACTCTGGTTCGACCAGAAGCAGCCTTGACTGAAAGGGAGTCCGAGTGGAGGAGCCAAGAAAAGCATTGGGCTGCAGAGTCTTCGATCGCATGGGAGAAGGGGTGGGCGCATTGGACATGATGATTTCCTAACCGAACCACGGAAGTGGTTGACTCATATCTTCGTGGGGCCGGAAGGGGAAAAACTGTGCTGTTTGGGACATTGGGGCGACCGGAACTGCACGACAAGCGCCATCGTCTCTGCACACACGAACGCGCAACCTACCAACCCAGCGTGACTGGGAAATGCTCCGTTGTATCGAATTGCACAGAACGTCATCGTGCAGAGTGAAAGACTCAACTCACGAGCGCCACTAAGACTCGCGTGGGAACCCCGAAAAAACAGTGGAGCTGCGTTGCAACGAAAACTTCTATCGCCGTCTCACTTTCAGAGATGCGCCGGCGCGACAACACCTCAAATCAACCTAAGAAACTGGAGAAAGCAAATGTCCAATGTCAATTCCGTTGTAGCGATCTACGACACGCACGAGCAGGCGGAGCAGGCCGTTAAGGAGCTTCAAGAGGCCGGCGTCGACATGAAGAGCCTGTCGATCGCAGCGAAAGACATGCACACTGATGAACAGGTCGTAGGCTACTACAACACCGGCGATCGCATGAAGCACTGGGGCAAGGTGGGAGCCTTCTGGGGCGGATTCTGGGGGCTGTTGTTTGGATCCGCGCTCTTCGCCATACCGGGCCTTGGGCCGATTCTCGTGGCTGGCCCGTTGGTGGCCTGGATCGTAGCAGGTCTTGAGGGAGCGGTCGTTGTCGGAGGCGTCAGCGCACTCGGCGCAGGGCTGGTGAGCATCGGTATCCCAAAGGACAGCGTCATCAAGTACGAAACCGCCCTGAAGACCGACAAGTTTCTATTGATCGTCCATGGAACACGCGATGCGGTGGAAAAGGCGAAAGACATCATCGGAGGGACCAGTCACAGCTCTTACACGGTACATGGCGAGATCGCCCATAACGAACCTGTTCTAAGCAGATAGCTTCCGTTTACCGTGACGGTGAGAGGCACACGTAACTGTGCAATCTTTCCGATCACGTTGAACCGATCAACAGTTCTCTACACGCTCGTTCCGACTACCGAGCTAATTCTTGTTGAAGAGCTTCTCAATCTCTTGACGCGGCACCTTGGAACATCCACGATGGATAGACCTTGGCCGACCTCGACCTTCGCTGCATCCAAATTGTTCAGGAGAACACGATGCCTCAGAGCACGCATGATCGAGCTGCAGAACTTCATAACCTTGCGGCGCACGCTCATAGCGCCGCCGCCACCGCTCACGGCAAAGGAGACCATCTCACCGCTCACGAACTCTCCAAACAGGCGTTTGAGCACTCCAGGGATGCACATAAGCACAGCGAAGAGCTAGTCGCGGAGAGCACGCAATCGAAAAAGAAGTAAGCCGCAGAGCGGCGAATCGATCCCGTACCGAGGCGTCTCGATAGAGCGGCAATTCGCGGGAGATGCTTGTCCTCTTCTTTTCAGGGAACGATCACCGATGACCCGTGCTCGGTCTCTTCTTTGACCGCCAGCAGCGCTTTGTTCGCATCGTCGAGAGAAAAGACTGTGACTTGCGGACGAATATTGAGTTCGTGCGCAATCTTGAGAAAATCGCACGCATCCTGCCGCGTCATGTTGGCGACACTACGGATCTGCCGATCGCCCCAAAGCAGTTTGTCATAGTCAAAGACCGGCATCTGGTCGAGATGAATGGCATTGATGGCAACCACCCCGCCTTTACGCAAGCTGGCGAGGGCGCTTACCACCACCTTTCCGCTGGGAGCAAACGTGATGGCACGGTCGAGCGGTAGGGGTGGCATCTCGTCTTCTTTGCCCACCCAGGTCGCGCCAAGGGAGGAAGCCAGGCTTCGATGGGATTCGCCTCTCGTCAGAACATAGACTTCACAGTTCCAGGATTGCAGAATCGTGATCGCCAGACTTGCAGAGCTTCCAAAGCCAAAAAGCCCAACCCGTTCTCCATCCTGAGTGCCCGCAACACGTACGCTACGAAAGCCGATGATGCCGGCACACAGCAGGGGAGCAACATGGACATCGTCTAAACCTGGGGCAACGGATAGGTGAAGTCCGCGCGAGCAAGAACATACTCGGCATAGCCACCGTTCACGGTGTACCCAGTGAAGGTAGGCTTATCACACAGGTTCTCCATTCCATGACGGCAGTACCAGCAATCTCCATCCACCCCCCCATCCAGGAAACACTGACCCGCGATCGCAGCGGCAACTCCGCCGTCTCGCCTTCGACTATCTCTCCCACGACCTGGTGACCGGGGATGAGTCGCGGCTGGATCGGCGGCAGATCTCCTTCGACGATGTGCAGGTCAGTGCGACAAACTCCGCAGGCAACGACCCGAAGCAAAACCTGCCCGGGTTCCGGCTGTGGACGCGGAACATCCTCGATTTGAAGGAACTCTCCCGGAGCTTCATGTCTTGAGGTGAGTATGGCTGCTTTCAAGTGACTCTGTCCTCCCAAAGCTCTATCCAGCCTGTGCACGTCGCGGACCGCACAGAGTTCCATCTTGCTGAAAACTTCTTCGGTCACAAGTTTAAGGTCATTCGGGCAGCGCAAGGGATCCGCGTGAGAGCATGGCTCGTTCAGCGATGCACGGGGTCGCTCTTTGCTCCTACTCGCACGCCGCGAGATTGGGCGGACCAGGAGGTGCCGGTACCCTTGCGGCTGCTTTCCTCTGAAGAGCGTGCAGCGATGGCGTGTCTGCGGGCTGGACAATGGCGTAGTGAATCAGACTGGAACAATGGACGCAGCCGGTTTCGCAGACAGGCGGGACGGCATCGCCAAGGATCTGCGGAAACGTTCTCAGGCACTCCGGGCAGGTGACCATCACATATTCCTTCCCGGATGGATCATGCCCGTTCTTCGGAATCCAGATCGGCGCCGGCGAGCTCGAACGCTGAACAGACGAGCGCTCCATATTAGCCATGGCTCTCACCAACTCCAACAGGGTGCCCGGACTGCTTCCTTTTTCGTAGAACGCGTCAGCGACGATTCCGGGGGGCACAGTATCGCCCGAGAATGCTCCGCTCATGGCGATCACCTGGATTGCCGGAAACCGACGGCGGACCACAGAGAGCAGTTCAAACCCTGACATGCCCGGCATGTTGAGGTCGGAGAGAAGGATGTCAGGCATCTCATTCCGGATTTCGCCGAGCGCAGAAAACCCATCTTCGGCTGACCGGACACTATGCCCAAAGGTGGCAAAGATCAGCGATAGCGACGATCGAATCGACACCTCGTCATCCACGATTAGGAGCTTTACTTTTGCATTGGGCATCATATGCCTTTCCCCAGGCATCAAAGCACCACCTGAAGGAAAAGTATCCCATCCCACCAACGTCGATTCTGTTCACTTTTGCTCGCGCTGAGCCCGTCTCCCGGCCCTTGGTAGAGCCTCCGGCAAGTCTGCGATCGGCGGCTTTTCCGCGTTCTGCTCGGGCAATTGATCGTTTAGGATCACATTGAGCAGTGACTTGTGAACCCGGATGCGGCCGTTGTATTCCACAAAGCCCATTTTGCGAAAGCGGTTCATGAAGAAGCTGACGCGGGAGCGTGTCGTGCCAATCATATGGGCGAGGGTCTCCTGGGTGATCGGCGGGATCAGCATTTCCGGTTCACCCGGCTTCCCGAACTCAGCCATCAGGAGGAGAATCCTCGCCAGACGCTTTTCGCTGGAGTTGAAAAGCTGGTCAATAAGATCGGCCTGGGTTCGCATACTGCGGGAGAGCAGAAACTTCAGGAACAGATCGGAAAAGGCATGTTCCTCGTGCATCACGCGAATCATTTCCTCCCGCGCGATCTTGAGCGCTGTACAGGCGGTAATCGCAGTGGCGGTCGCCAGACGAAGCCCAACTGCTCCGGCTATCGACTCCTCTCCGACGAAGTCCCCGGCAGAGAGAAGCGTGATCGTCGCTTCTTTCCCTTGTCCCGAAATGACTGTCAGTTTTGCGCGTCCCTTCTGAAGATAGAACACCGAGTCGGCTGGATTGCCTTGCGAAAAGAAGACGTGCTTGGCCTTCACTCGGACGATTCTTCGTCCGAGCCCTGCCTTCGCCAGGAAGTCGACGGCGTCAAATTTGGATTTTGCTGAGTCAGTCATCTGCATGGCCTCTTCGGTACGAGATATTGACGGGAGGGGCCATGGATCATTTCGACAGGTGGCCGTCTCCGAATCGGAATAACAAAGCATGGTGGAGAAGATCTCAGAGCCTGTGATGGCCGTCCGTTTCACAATGAGGGAGACCCCCCATGTTTGAGCACGTTTTGTGCTCGCACTGGATGCAGCATCGGCTTCAACAGGAGAAAGCGTCTGTTCCGTTTTGCTCAATATCAGCAATAGACAGGAGACGGCGCTCGACCTATTTTTCACGGACAAGGAGGAGTGCGGCAGATTGTCATCCTTCGTTCTCCCCTCCGTTTTCAGGCTCAAGCAGCTTTAAGGGCTTTGCTCTTCGACGCAATGCACTCCATCAGGTCTGTCCAGGACTTGACGAACGACGCGGCCCCTTCGTCCTGGAGCTGCGAGCCCAGGGCGTCCGTGTCAATGCCCGCTTCAGCAAATCTGTCCAACGCATTCTCAATATGAGCGGGCAACATTTCGCCGATCGTTCCGTGATCACTAAGCGCCTTCAAGGTCACCTCGGGCATGGTGTTCACGGTAAAGGGCGCGGCGAGCGCTTCGACGTACAGCGTATCCGGGGCTTTGGGGTCTTTGGTTCCCGTGCTCGCGAAGAGCAGCCGCTGGGCGCGGGCACCGGCGTTGAAGATGCGCTGCCAGCGCGGCGAATCGAGTTGCATACGATAGCTTTCATAGGTCTGCCCCGCGACAGCGATGCCAAGCCGGTTCCGCAGCTCCGCGGGAGCCTTGTATGCTATCGCTACGTCCCAGCGGCTGACGAACAGCGAAGCCACGGACGCAACATCGGGATTCAGTCCGGCTGCGACACGTCGCTCGATGCCGCGCAGGTAAGCCGCGGCCGCCGCGACATACTGTGCGCTCGAAAACAGCAGGGTCACATTGATCGGCACGCCTGCGAAGATCGCTTCCTCGATCGCAGGCAGGCCTTCCTTCGTTCCCGGAATCTTAATGAAGAGATTGGGGCGCTCTGCGCGAGCATGGAGCGCTTTGGCCGCGCCGAGAGTGCCGGATGTGTCGTGGGCCAATAGGGGCGAGACCTCGAGAGACACCCATCCGTCCACACCATTGCTCCGATCGTGGATCTGACGAAAGAGATCGGCGGCCTGCCTGAGGTCCTCGATCGCGAGCTCAAAGAACAGCGCCTCGCCCGATTTGCCATCCTTCACCTTCTGCCGGATGGCATCGTCGTAGTCACGACTGTTCTTGATGGCGTGATCGAAGATGGTCGGGTTCGAGGTGAGCCCTGTAACCGAAAGCTCCTGAATATACCGGTGAAGGGTTCCACTGACCAGAAGGCCGCGGGTGATGTTGTCGAGCCAAAGGCTTTGGCCCAATTCATAAAGTTCTCTGGTCGCTTTCATGATTTCTCTCCTGAAGGATCGATGCGATATCGGTGTAGCGCGTCGCCCGCGAGGACAAGCAGAAGTGAGTTGCAGCGGGCTCATCCCTCGGATTTCTGCTCAGGCCTGGACCCGGAAAAAGTTTCGAACGAACGGTTCGAAGTGGCCTTTCGCGAGCGTCTAAAGACCAAAGCCGGATTCAAGTATGTGTCGCCACCACTCCCAATGAAGACAAAGACAAACTCGGTCATCTACTACCTATATTTCGCTTCCCAGAAGCCGGTGGCGGCGGGTATTGTTGACCAAATCTTCAATACTTATCGCAAACGTCAGGGGTTCTGATATGGCTACAAATTCTGAGATCGAATGGACCGATGCGACCTGGAATCCGGTGACCGGATGCTCGAAGATCAGCCCCGGCTGCAAGCATTGCTATGCAGCGCGGATGGCGAACCGGCTGCAGGCGATGGGGCAAGCCAACTATCGGAACGGTTTCGAAGTCACACTGCAACCACAGATGTTGGATCTTCCGCTGCAATGGAAGAGTTCGAAACGTATTTTCGTCAATTCGATGAGCGACCTTTTCCATCCTGACATACCGCTCTCGTACATCAAGCGGGTTTTCGCTGCGATGCACCGCGCACCTTGGCATCAATACCAGATATTGACGAAGCGTTCTGAGCGGCTACTGGAATTGAACGACAAACTCGAATGGGGGCCGCAGATATGGATGGGAGTCAGCGTCGAGAATGAGAAATATGTGGGTCGCATCGATGATCTGAGAAGGACGGGCGCACATGTAAAGTTTCTCTCCCTCGAACCATTGCTTGGGCCTCTGCGCAAGCTGAAGTTGCGCGGCATCGACTGGGCAATCGTGGGCGGCGAATCGGGTCCAGGCGCACGTCCTGTCGACCCAGACTGGGTGATCGACATTCGCGATCAATGCGTAGACGCCGATGTGCCTTTCTTCTTCAAGCAATGGGGAGGGGTTCATAAGAAGAGGTTCGGGAGAATGCTCGAGGGCCGCGCATGGGATGAAATGCCGGGGAACGCTGAGCTTGTCATGTTGCGCGCGGGATAAACAGGGTATTCCTGCAAAATAAAGATAACAATAGCCCGTGTTGCTCGTCCGATGTACGCATTGCCATCAGGATGTAGCGGTACCACGCGTGAGCTGAAAATCATGCTCCAAGTGCCCACGAACCCCCAATTCGCCGTGGGACGTCAGCTTCCGCAAGCCATTGCAATCACTTACATGCCAAACTGGCCAGAGCTTTGTACAGTGGCCAACAATGGTGCACAGTGGCCGACATTGATGTACAGGACCATTTGGGGCCGCGATCGTTTCGATCAGCGACAACGGGACAGGGAACTGCTGGCCGGCCGCGTTCTCAACGGTCACATGCTCGGCGAAGTTGGATTCGTCCGAGATGACGGTGTGTGGAGAAAAAGCGGGGTCGCCGGCCGAATAGTCTTTGTCTCCTGGACCTGTGGCGTACCAGAATCCGACGCGTATTGCTGCTATGGAATCTCGTGTGGAGCTTTCGTTTTATTGGGGTGAATGTCCGGACCGGCAAGGGCCTGGATGGGAGGGATAAAAAAAGCGGAGTTAGCGTATGTACATACACTGTACTAACTCAAGCGGCATAAAGCCGGAGACGGCTTCGGGCTCAGTGACACGAAGTTTTGTCCAGGGACACCGAATTTGGGCAATTCAAGGGAAGCTTGACGGGATAGGCTGTCGCTCCACGGAGTTGCGTATGTACCTTTTCGAGGGGTTGGGCAAAAAATAGCCTTTATTAGAAACCCTTTTGCCGACAGATGCCCTTCAAATAACCTCCGGCTTTGTCGAAGGACCGGATGGAAAGCGAAGCGGGCAAATAGTCGCGCTACACTAACAGCAACTGGTACAAAAGATCGGGCAGACCACTTGTATTGTGACCTTGCCTGGCCGCGTGTTTTCCAATAGGAAGAATTTCCAATTGACAGGTCTGCTCTGGTAGCATGGCCAGCGCCATGAGACCATTTGATTCCGCCCGTCGTGACCTATTGAAACTGAGCAGCGTTAGCCTCGCCGCTTCCGCCGCTGCTGTGCTTCCCGCCTTCGCTGCTGCACCGCGCAAAGGCGCAGCCCTTCCAACCACGCCCTCGCTCTTCGACGTCCGCGCCTACGGAGCCACCGGAGATGGCAAGACGATCGACTCGCCCGCCATCAACAAAGCCATCGAAGCAGCTGCGGCTGCCGGTGGAGGCACCGTCATTTTTCCCGCCGGCAACTATGTCTCCTTCTCGATCCGGCTCAAGAGCCATGTCGACCTCTATCTCTCGCAGGGTTGCACGATTATCGCTGCCGAATCCCCGCTCCCTGGCCAGACCACCGGCTACATGGGCGGAACCTATGACGCGGCCGAACCGAATTCCGCATGGGAGGCTTACCAGGACTGGGGCCACAACCACTGGCGCAACTCGCTGCTGTGGGGCGATGGGATCAGTGACTTCTCGATCACCGGGCCGGGTCTGCTCTGGGGCAACGGTCTGAGCTTCGGTGCGGACCGGCCAGCTCGCGGCGGCTATCCCAAGTATGTCGCCGAGCAGGCCGGCGTCGGTAACAAAACCATTGGCCTGAGGAACTGCCACAACGTTATCCTGCGCGACTTTTCCATCCTCAAAGGCGGCCACTTCGGCATCCTGTTTACCGGTGTCGACAACCTCACCGTCGACAACCTGAAGATCGACACCGACCGGGACGGCATGGACATTGACTGCTGCAAGAATGTTCGCGTCACTAACTGCTTCGTCAATGCGCCCTGGGACGATGGCATCTGCCCCAAGTCCAGCTTTGCTCTTGGCTACAACCGGCCAACGCAGAACGTCGCCATCGCCAACTGCTACGTCTCCGGCTGCTGGCAGCTCGGCACTTTGCTCGACGGTACGTACAAGCGCCAATCTACCGGCGGTGGCCGCATCAAGTGCGGCACCGAGTCCAACGGCGGATTCATCAACATTGCCATCTCCAATTGCGTCTTCGAAGGGACGCAGGGACTGGCGCTCGAGACCGTCGACGGTGCCCTGCTCGAAGACATCACCGTCAGCAACATCACGATGCGCGACATCACATCGTGCCCGATCTTCCTGCGTCTCGGCGCGCGCTTGCGCGGTCCTAAAGGAACGGGCGACCAGAGCACGGTCGTCGGCACCTTGCGCCGAGTGCTTATCTCCAATCTCAACTGTGCCAACTCCGGTGCGCGTTTCGGCTCAATCCTCAGCGGCATCCCCGGCTACTTCATCGAGGACGTCAAGCTGGATAACATCTACGTACAGAACGCCGGTGGAGGCGCGCCCGAATCGGTCAACGCGCGTCCCGCCGAAGACGAAACCAAATACCCCGAGCCCGGCATGTTCGGCTTAACTCCCGCGCATGGTTTCTATCTCCGCCATATCAAGAACATTGAATTGAGCCACGTCGAGGTCCATCCCGCCGCGCCCGACCCTCGGCCCTCGTTCTACCTGGACGATGTGCATCGCGCCGACTTTGTCGCCGTCACCGCGCCGACCACGCCACCCGCGTTCTCCATCAACAGGTCCACCGACGTGCGCATCCTCATCAGCCGCGCTGCTCCCGACTCCATCACTCCCTAAATCAACGATCGATCTGCCAGCCCGGAGAGAAAATGAACCAGCGCATACAGATCCAAACTCTAGCCGGACGCTGCCTCATCGCCGCGGCTCTCTGGGCGACCCTGCTCTCCGTTCTCCATGCGCAAGCTCCCGCCGCACCTTCCGCAGAGACTCTGCGCAGGGAGTTCCTCAATCCGCCCGGCGCCGCCAGGCCAATGGTGCGCTGGTGGTGGTTTGGTGCCGCAGTGGTCAAGCCTGAGATACTTCGTGAACTGCAGCAGATGAAGGCTGACGGCATTGGCGGCGCTGAACTGGCATTCGAATACCCGGAAGTCATTGATGATCCGGCCAAGGGCCTTAAGAATCTGCCCTTTCTCTCGCCCGAGATGCTTGACGACATCAACTACGCGCAGACGGAAGGCCGCAAGCTCGGTCTGCGTATCGATGTCACGCTTGGCAGCGGATGGCCCTACGGCGGCCCGAATACGAGCCTCGTCGACGCCTCCAGCCGACTTCGCACCGCCGAGGTTCCGGTGCCCGCGAACGCAACCTCGGTGGCTGTTCCCGCGCTTGCCGAAGCCGAGTCGCTCATCTCCGCCGACCTTGTCAACGGAGTCGCCGGCACTGCCCCCGCACAGGCGGGTCTCGGTATCTTACGGCCCGCCGCCCCTCCGCCGCCCCCTTGGGATGCGTCCTCCGCTCAACCGCTTGAAGTTTCGGGCGCCACTGTCGCTGTCACTCCGTCCAGTAAACCGCGCGTCGCGCTCTTCTTCATCGCCAGTCACACCAAACAGCAGGTCAAGCGTCCCGCGGTTGGTGCCGAGGGCTGGGTGCTCGATCACTTCAGCCATCAGGCCGTCGCCAATCACCTGGAGAAAGTCGGCGAGCCGCTGGTCAAGGCCTTCGGCGCGACCCCGCCCTATGCCATCTTCTCCGACTCGCTCGAGGTCTACAGCGCCGATTGGACACCCACCCTTCCCGCTGAATTCCTCAGGCGCCGGGGCTATGACCTCATTCCTCACCTGCCCGAGCTCGTCTCTGGCGGAACGCCCGCTGCCGAAACCATTCGCCACGACTGGGGCAAGACCCTTACGGAGCTGATCGACGATAACTACCTGAAGCAGGTCAATGACTGGGCGCTTGCGCACGGCACCAAGTTCCGCTCGCAGACGTACGGCGATCCAGCGGTCAGCCTCTCCAGCCAGCGCCTAGTCTCGCTTCCCGAAGGCGAGGGCCCGAACTGGCGAGGCTTCTCTACCATGCGCTGGGCCACCTCGGCCAACCATCTCTTCGGCAACAACGTCACCTCGGCGGAAGCCTTCACCTCGCTACACGTGCCCGTCTTCCGCGCCACGCCGCTCGACATGAAGGCCGTGGCCGATCTTCACTTCATCATCGGGACCAACCAGATCATCTGCCACGGCTGGCCCTATTCGCCGCCCGATGGCGAGGTGCCCGAGCCCGGCTGGTCGCTCTACACCGGCGGCGCCTTCAACGACCACAACCCCTGGCATCCGGTGATGCCGGCCGTCGCCCGCTACATCCAGCGCGTCAGCTTTCTGATGCGCCAGGGCCAGCCAGCCAATCAAGTGGCCGTCCTGCTTCCCACCGACGATGCCTGGGCCTCGTTCGCGCCCGGTCGCGTCACCCTCACCGGCGAGATGGGACGCATGGTTACGCCACAGCTGATGTCGGCGATCCTCTCCGCCGGCTATAACGTCGACTTCATCGACGCCGACGCTATCAACCGTCTCGGAATTCGCTACCCCATCCTTTTGCTTCCTCCCACCGACCGAATTCCACTCGAAACCCTGAAGAAGATCCAGGCTTATGCGGTCGCGGGAGGCAAGGTCATCTCCGTTGGCCGGCGGCCTTCGATCGATCCCGAGGGTAAGACGGTTCCGGAAATCACAAATCTCTCGAAGCAGCTCTTCGACACAGCCAAGTCGACCTTCGTTTCCGACGAAACTCATCTTGCCGATGCTTTGTTGCAAGATGCCAAGCCCGACTTTCGACTCGCCACCGGCGATGAGGACGCGAAGAGCCAGATCGGTTTCAACCGCCGTAAGCTCCCTTCCGCCGACATCTACTTTATCGCCAACACCAGCAATAAACCGGTGGAAACGCGCGCGAGCTTCGCCACCAGCCACAGGTATGGCGAACAGTGGGACCCCGATTCCGGAGCCGCCGTTCGCACCTCCTCCCAACTCACGCCCTCCGATGTGCCGATTGTCCTGGCTCCGTATGAGTCGGCGATCTTCATCTTTACCGACCTGCGATCACACGCCATCGAGCCGGATCACGGCCCTGCGTCCCAACTGGCCAACCTCAGTACCGATTGGCAGGTTTCCTTCGCCGGCATCAACAAGTCCGTAACCGAATCCATCCTCACCGACTGGATCGCCGACCCATCCACCGTCCATTACTCTGGCGAAGCCATCTACTCCCGTGATTTCACACTCGCGCGAGCTCCTAGCACCTCTATCTTCCTTGAAGTAGAAGGCGGCGCGCCCACTGTGCCTCAAGCGCGGGCATCTGCACAGGCCTACTACGACCCGCCCATCCGCGAGGGCGCACCGGTCACCATCAATGGGCAGGCTGCCGGAACGCTCTGGCATCCGCCCTATCGGCTCGATGTTTCGAAACTGCTCAAGACTGGCGAGAATCACATCGAGATCCGTGTCTACAACACGGCTATCAACGCATGGTCGGCGGTTCCGCCACATGATTACGGTCCGCTTATCGCAAAATACGGAGACCGCTTCCAGATGCGCGATCTCGAGGACGTCAAACCCATTTCTTCCGGCATCCTCGGCCCAGTCCGCCTCGTCACACAGGAAGCACAATGACATCGAACCGGTTCACAAGCGTCACCTTATACGATGATCACCACTGAAACACGCGAGGGGACATGATGCGTAGATTGCGCTTGGCAGCAGTAATAAGCATGGCGTCAATGCTGGCGGTCACAATGGCCTGCGCCCAGACTCCGGTGGCTGCGCCAGCGTGGATGGACGCGGCGAGTTGGGAAGACATTTATCCCTTGGCCACGCGGAACATTGCCTGCGCCAATGTTCCCGTTCCGGGCAATCCAAGCGCGAACCTGAATCCCGGGCGGGCTCAACCGGGCGATGGAATGCCGCGAGTTCCCAACTCGCCCAGTGCCGCGTCGGGCACGCTGGATCTGCATCTGGACGTGTTGCAGATGCCTTCGGCGAGACCTACGCCGGTCGTGATCCAACTGCATGGCGGCGGGTGGATTCGCCGCGACCGGCCGAGTTCGTTCAGGACATTCAGTGCGCTGCGGCGGCTATCGAAGACGTACGCTGCGCCATGGCGTGGGTGAAGGCGAACGCGGCGAAGTGCAACTTCGACTCACGCGCGTGGTGGTCTATGGGGCCTCGGCGGGCGGGCACCTTGCACTGATGGCGGCTACGCCCCGGCATCGTTAAACCCCCCGGATGCACCGATCAACCCAAGGTTGCGGTAGTGCTGGATTTTTACGGACCTACGAATGTTGCTCAGGCTATCAACCAGCACGGCAGCTCGGATCCTGTGCATCAGTGGCTTGGATTGGAGAAGCCATTAGTACCGTATACGGGCACGGCGCCTGCGACTTCTGGGCCGGACGTGGCTCCGGGGATAAATGAAGGCGCGAAGGGGGCAACGCTGGGCAGCTCCGGATGCCGCGACCTTGGCGCGGGCGCAAGAGATGTCGCAGATGAGCTACGTCCGGCATGGCCTGCCGCCGACGTTCATCGTCAACGGAGATCATGATCCTGCGGTTGATCCGACGCGGGACCTGCAATTGAAGAAGACGCTGGACGCGGCGGCCGTTCCAGACGGGCAGGATATCATTCCCGGCGGCGGACACGGCAACTTCCCCAAGGCCGAGGCCGATAAGGCGATGCTAATCTGCCTCGAATTTCTGAAGGCGCAGGGGATTCTGCAGTAGCACTCAGGGCGGTTTGCTGTTGGGGGAGTGTCGATTCGGAGCAGGAATCGCTGGCGAGCCCGCAGATCGCTCGCCTTGAGTGTGGGTCTTACTTGTTTTCCATAGCGCTCACGGATTCGGCGCCGTAAACAGCCGATCATAGTCGCGCCAGTGCCCGTTCATCACCTCGATCTTGTGTTTGATCTGGCTGGTCAGATTGGGGCCAAGACGCATGATCGTCTCTTCCCCGGGCGTTGGAGCCAGGTCGAGAATCGGTTCCTTCGTGCTTTCGAGCAGGCGGTTGAGATTGACCATGGTGTCAATCTCCTTGCGCGCTGTTTCCATCAGGTCGGTGCGATCCCAACCGGACTGGACGCCCAGCACCGGATTCGCCTCGGGCTTCCCGCCCAGGCTCTTCACACGGTCGAGCTGAGCCTGATAGTCCACCATGTTGTCGGCTGACTGCAATAGATAGATGACCGCCTGTAGCCGCTTGCCCATCAACTCCCACTGCTTGCGCGCAGCTTCATCCGTGGCCGCGCTCTGAATGCCTTCAATAAGAATTAGCGCCCTGCGAGCGCGGGGAAACGTGATCTCGATCGTGCGCTGAAAGAGCATTCTCGCTCCCCAGCCCTCATACATGCGCATCGCCTGGATATCGACGAGGTCGTCCGCCTGCTCCTCGCCCTTCGCCTGGAAGAGAAACTGCCGGTAGTCCTTCTTCTCTGCCGCGGTCAGCTCCTCAGGGAACGGCACCATCGGACGAGTGATCCACCGGTTGAGCACATGTCCCATCCTCAGCACGTCGCCGAAGTTCAGCACCTGTAGATTGCGCTGCACGTCGTCCAGCGCGCTCCAGGCCTCCATAAGGTTGTCTGCCTGCCCCTCGCCCACCTCGCTCACGGCAAACGCACGCAGCGTCGTCACCCGATCCACCAGCGTGCGCATCGGCTTGCCGCGTGTGAATTTGAGCAAGCGATCATTAAAGTCGACAGTCGTCGCGTCCCCGAAATTGACCATGAGCCGTGCCGCTGCGCTTCCACCACCACCGCCTCCGCCGCTGATCGGCGGCACGACGATGCCAAGCACGGGGTAAAACGCGCCGCTGTTGCCGATGGTTGCCACCCCGGCAAAGGGCCGGCCATCGGGCCCCTCGCGTCCCTGCACGGCCAGACCGCGCGGCAGTTTGCGTACGATGTTCTCGAGCACGTCGGGCGAAAACGTGGGCAGCATCCACTGGCGGGCCGCAATCGGATTCAGGTTGATCTCGATCTCGTGGCCAGCATCTCTCGCGGCTTGCTGCGCATTGATCAAGAAACCGGAGACGCGGTCCGCCATCGGGCGGTCCTTGTATTTGCTGTTGCCGTTGATGCCGGGATAGAGCGACGGTGTCCAGTCGAAGCCCGAGCCGGCGTCGGTTGTGACCCAGTTGAACTGCTCCACCTCCGGGCAGGTCTTCAGCAGGCTCTGCATGGATTCGCGATACATCCTCAACGTCTCGGGCTCATCTACACTGGGCGCATAGTATGGCTTGCGCGAGCGATTGGGCTGATCAATACGCGGGCCGCGCAGCTCGGGATGCGCGGCGAAAAAAGCCTCCGGCATCACTGCAGGCTCATTCGCGCTCCACACGCCTTTCAATCCGTATTTCGCGAGAACCGCGCAGCGGCTCTGCAATACTCCCTGCACTTCGGCGGAGTACTTCGCGTTGACATACGGCTGGACGTCTTTGGGAGGAAAGATCTTCAGAAGGCTCGCGTGATGGACGAACCACATGGGATAGGGATCATTGGGATCCATCTCCCACGTGGCTAGCGGCAGGCCTTCAGTGACGGCCATATGGGTCGCGCCCAGTTCCTTCGCAAGGGCTGCTTTGTGCTCGAATAGGGCAAGGTCGGCCGCTTCCCGCTTCGCAACATCCTCAGTTGACCCGGGCGTCTGCGCACGCAAAGCGCTGCCGAGACTACCGATCGCCACGACGGTGGCTACCATCAGGGACCCAATCGCCTTCGTGTGCCGGAAAAACGCGCCGGGCTTTCGATCGCTCATTATGCGCCGCCGTCCCCTGAGGGTGGAGTTCCTGCTCCGCCGCCACCCGTAGGCGCAGCCGTGGGCAGCACGTCGGCGCACAACTCGAGCACAGCGATGGCGTTCAGGCTGTTCTGCGACGAGCCATTGGTGTCGGTGCCGTCGTCCATGGGGGCAAGCGCGTTGGGGGGATCGACGTGACCGCCGCGCGTGCCGTGACCTGCGCGCAAGCTCGCGACTGCGCTCCGCGCGAGCGCCGCATCCTTCGTCACAGAGTATGCGTAGGCCTGCATCTTTCCCAGGCTGATAACCTCGCCGGAGTCGGCGCAGAAATCGGTCCAGACCCTCTTCCATTTCGGATCGTCGATGCTCAGATTGAGTTCAGCCATCAACTCTGCGCCGCCCATGATGGTGGATAGGTTGTATTTTCCCAGCGTGGTATCGCGCGCCGTGAGCACGCCCGTGGCGGGGTCGAAGCCCATCAGCAGGCTTTTGCCGGTGCGGAAACCATGGGGCATCGCCTCGATGGATTGCATCCCGGCAAGAATCTTGTCGCGCCATTGTGTGTTACCGGTGCGCTCCCACTCGGTCATCCAGTTGCCGGCAATCGCGAGCCAGTCCGGTCCGGAGCGCACCCGCGCCACAAACTTCTCATCGCCCGGGCGCGGCGGGTCAGCTTCGCGCATGGGGTCGTAGGCGATGATGGACTTCTCTGCCTGTAACGCCTCGCGCATCACGTCGCCGGTGCGCTCATCCGTCGTGAGGTAGTAGTAATACCGCCGGAACGCGGCCTGCCCGATGCGCGCCTCCTTCGCTCCGTCGCCCCAGTGCGACACGCCATGCCGCGTGCCCAACCCGGCCATCGGGCCAAAATGGTAGCTGTCCACCTCGCCGGTGTGGCGGGTCATCGCCTCGGCCATCCGGAAGATGTCCGCGCGGCCGGTGCGCAGGAACGAGTACCACAGCCAGGTGTCCGTCCCGAGTTCGGAATTGTCCCACGCCATCCCGCCCAGGTCGTAGCGCCACACATGGCGCTCGCGGTCGAAGGAGTGAACCACGTCGCCGTAGTTCCAAAAGCCGTACCAGTTGCGCTGGTCCACCTGGCCGACGTAGAGATTGAGCGTGGCGTCGAGACCCTCCTCAATGGCCGCCTTGAACGGTGTCGAGGTGTCGCGGACGCTCCACAGTCCGAACGCGCGCACGCTATGGTAATAGCGGGGTGAAGCGACCAGCCTGGGCGACGCGCCGCCGGTCTTTGCCATCGCGGCGCTGGCCGGCTTGGCGGGAACGGCGCCGCTTGGCCACAGCGTGAGTTCGCTCGTTCGCGCGATGCCGAAGGGCGTGCTGTTGCCCGGCTGCACGTCCTCATATGAGGCTTCCAGGCCGTGCGCGCGGGTATCGTAATGCCGCAGGTCCATCGGCACAGCTTCCGGCGACCACAGCCACGCGGTCAGCTGCGCGGCTGCGCTGGAAGCGTTCTCGACCTGCAACTCCGCCGGGTAGGACTGCCAGAAATTCTTGACGCTCACGCCCAACCCACCGCTCACATCGCCCACAAACGCCATGCCTGACGAGCGCTTGCCCGCCGCGGAGAACAGCCAGGTGCTCTGAGGATTAGTGCGCTTCTGAATCGTGAAGCCACCGGGATTGAGTTGCACCAGCTTGAAGTCGTCCCACACGGCCCAGTTGTCGACCATGTTCAGCCCCTGGCGGTTCATCTGCGCGCGGTTGGGCACGCGCAGGCCGGCCAGTTGCGCAGGGTAGGCGTCATTGCCATTGGCATCGGTGACGATGCGCTGCGGTCCCGCGCGGCCAATCAGCGGCTGAATCGGCTCCGACCACAGTCCCTCGCCCTCGCCGGAAAAACGCACATGGCGGTTCTGAATCTCCTCGCGCATCGGTACGGCAAACGTGATCCCGAGGCCGTGAATAAAATCCTTCTGCTGGTCGCCGTCGAAGAAGATCGTGTGCACCATCCGCACCTGGGTCTCACCCGCGTAGAAATACAGGCGCACATGGAACGGCAGCCACTCGCGGCCTGAGGCCGCGCCCCTGTGCATGCCCTCGAACTTCACCACCGCGCGCACCGGCCCGGACTGCTCCACGGTCGCCTTCTTTACCAGGCTGACAAATTTCTCGCGTGGGCGCACCTCCGCCGGATTGCCGGCGGGACCGGTTTGCAGGATGCAGACGAGCTGCCCAACTCCCGCGACCGCGCGCCCCTCGACCGTCATCGACTCCACCAGATTCGCGCCGCCCGCCAGCGGGATGGAGCATTGCAGAGCGCCGGTATCGACCACCATCGACTTGGCGTTATTCGTTACCTTCAGAATGCCCAAACCGGCCCCGGCGGCACCTGTCGACAAGGTCAAAGGCCCAGCCAACCCGGCCGACACAACCGTCGCAAATCCGCTCCATTTGATCGAGCCGTCAGGCCAGAAAGCTAGCGGCCAACTCTGCACGGGAAGGTCCTTGCCCTGCGCGTTCAGGCTGAAGGTAGAGGCGCGCGTAACGGCTCCCTGCGGCCACGGAACTCCCAAACTTACGCCGCCGCCGACGAGCGGCGCCTCTCCTCCAAGCCAGGAGAGCGAGACTGTTTGCGGCGCCGCGGTTGCTGCTCCCGTTGTGCGAGCCTGGGCGGTGGCTGCGAACAGGTTGCCCTCTGCCAGCGTGCCTGTGCCTACTGCGGCACCGACTAGAGCGGCGTCCTTCAAGAATTCCCGGCGAGTTGTTTCGCTCAACGACGGTCTCCTTTACGATGTTGGTGTTCAAGCCAGCTTGGCATTGATCGCCCATTATCAGCTTCAGAGGCAGGGTTGTGAAGCGTAGCCTAGAAGGTGGTCCCCGATAAACCACCTCGTAGTGAGTTATCTGCAGGCCATCAACTGGCGGAAGCCGTTCTCTGGTCCCCGAAAACTGTATTCATATCGGTTTACGGCAGATCGGATTTCATTACCGGATCGCCTTGTGTCACGTCGATGGTGAGGCTGGAGAGGTCGACATTGCGGGCGTGGTCGAGCTTGAACCCACGCTGCGCCGTAACGTGGCAATTCACAAACATGATTCCTTGAATAGGCACGCCAGGCAGCCCATGAATGATGTCGACAGACTGCACATCCCCCGACAAATTGATGATTCAGTCGCCGAAGACCAGGCCGAGGTTACCGTAGGTGGCAGCCTGTTCGTGAACCAGCTCATTTGAGAGCTCGCAACGGTGCACCGGGCGGCCCAGGACTAAATCTTTGAACGGTTCCACCGCCATGATGACGCTGATGCCCAGTGCAACCCTTCCGGAGTATTTATGGCGGAGTTGGCTGTCTTGCCGGAGGCATCGACAAGGGAGAGATTCGCAAGGTAGGCGCCAGCTTCAAAGCGGAGCAGGAGAAGCGCCGCCGCGAAGAGGCGCTGATCAATGCCACCGGACTGGCGTTCTGCAGCCGATCGCCGCGACCGTTCCCGGTCGCCTAACAAAGCGCGATCTGCTGGTTGTGGCCGAACAGTTGCTTCCATTGCTCGACGAGAAGCGGCTGGAGATGATCGGCCGGAAACCTGCAAGGTTTCTCCGCGCCGCAGCCCAGCCTACAAAGTGGATACCGATGCCATCGCCCTCAAGGTCAAGCAGGAGTTCGCCGCTAAGGATCAAGCGAAGTCCGAGAAGAACGAACCAAAGCAGGCAAAGAAGGCCCTCAAGAACCCCCCTAAACAGCTGCCCTCTGAGCGGGTCTGCCGTCGGGCAGGTCCGCTTTTTTCGTGCCGCCCGTCCTCCCACCCTTGACGACGCTCTCACAGCGCGCGCGCTTTTGTTTTGACCACCCGACGGGTTCACAAATCAGACCGACATCCGTACTTCTGCGGTTACTCAGGTTGGCCATACACCCGCGCCGGCGAGCCGGAAGAGGTCGCGCACGACGTCCCCTTCCTCGCCAGCCCGGAGTGCTCCTTCGTGACCGCGCAATGCTACGATGTCAGCGGTAGCCGAGCGACCTACTGACCGCTCTGGAGCGCTCGTTTTGACCGCTTGGGCAGAACACGCGAGGGCATGCTAACCGAGGAGGGCCGATTGAATCGCAGTCGAGGCATCTTGTTCCGATCTCTGCTTGCAGGAAGCATCTTGGCCATCGGGGTTCTCACCGGTAGTCTGGCCATCGCGCAACCCGCGGCCCACACGGAGATCAAACTCGCCACCGGAAGCGGTGTCACCGTACTGCCCCAGCCAAAGGCACCCTTCTTTAATATCGTGTCGTATGGCGCCGTCTCCGACGGCCCCGCACTCAAAAATCAGGCTGCCATCAACTCCGCGATTGACGCAGCGGCGAAGGCTGGGGGCGGTACCGTCCTCATCCCCAAAGGCGTCTTCAAAACTTATTCCATTCGCCTGAAAAGTCGCGTCGGCCTACATTTTGCATCGAAGAACTCGATCCTCCGAGCCGCCATTCCCGGTACTGGCGATCACCAGGACGGAGGCTTCTATGACGCCCCGGAGGAAAATCTCTTCGTCGGTATCCAGGACTCCGGCCACTCTCACTGGGCCAATAGTTTGATCTATGGGATCGATGTCAGCGAGATAATGATCTCCGGTCCGGGGCTCATCGACGGAAGCTACATCGATAACAACGGGATCACCATCAACGTGCTATCCGGAGGCGATCCACGCGAACCCGCGTCGAGAACTTCCCCAGCAGGCACGCCAGCCGGCGCCAATAAAGCGGTCGCATTAAAGGATGCCTCGAATGTTATCTTCCGCGACTTTCATATTCGGAACGGCGGACACTGTGCCATTCTCGGCTGAGGAGTGACTAACTGGACGATAGATGGAATTGTGGTCGATACCAATCGCGATGGCATCGATATCGACACGACCCAGAACATGACCATTCGCAATTCAACCTTCAATTCGGTGAACGATGACGCCATCGTGCTGAAAGGTTCATTCGGAATCGGCCGCTATCGCGATACTAAGAACATCCTCATCGAGAAGGATATTGTAAGTGGGTACGATGCCGGGTCCGTTCTGGATGGGGCCTATTCCACGCAAAGGTTGGTCGCGTCGGATCGCGATGGCCCCACCGGCGAGTGAAGTTCGGAACCGAAGGCACCAGCGGCCTCGACACCGTAACTATTCGAAACATCCTCTTCGATCGCTCGCGGGGGTTCGCTCTAGAATCGGTCGATGGGGCAACCCTGCAGAACGTCCTCTTCAGCGATATCCAGATGAAGCACACCAGCAGTTCGCCGATCTTCATTGTGATCGGCGACCGCGGTCGCGCGCCGGTTACCGGCACCAGCACCGATGTTAGTCCCGCAAAAGATGTGCGTCTGAATGACACAAGCTGGATCCTGCCTAACCAGCCTGTCACGTACGGCAGCTATCCGCCGGTGCACACCATCCCTTCCTATAACAAATCGCAAGAGGTCAACATCGGCGGCGCCAGCCGGCCTATCACCATTGTCAATCCCCAGGCCCCCACAAGGCTCAGTCCATACTCCAGCAAGCCTACAGACCCACTCTCCGCCAATGCAGTAGGTGTCGGGTTCGCGCAGATTCGAAATATCGCGATCCGCAACGTCGTGGTCGAAGATGCCGACCCTCGCTATCCCATCTTGCTCAACGGCATGGTCGATCACCCCATCGAAAATGTCAGCATGACCAATATTGTCGTCGAATATCGTGGCGGTTTGACAATGCAGGACGCGATTGATCAAAGGCAGCTTACCAGTAACTACACCTCCACTCCCTATGGAGCTTCCGCGGCGAATCAATCACTGCCCTGGCTGGTAAACCCATTCTTCAGTAAGAACGAAGCGTTGCTCCCGAGAGTAAGCTGGGATTCGTTGCTCAATGAAAGCAAAGGTGGCTGGGCGAACGATCCTTACAATATTCCAGAAATGACTCGTGAATATCCGGAACCCAGTATGTTGGGTATCCTGCCAGCCTATGGAATGTACGCAAGGCACATTCAAGGACTAACCCTAAGAGACGTAACCTTGAAGTACAAAGTCGAGGATCGACGCCCCGCAATTGTGTTGGATGACGCGGCCGCGGTGCGTTTCACCGGGGTCAATGTTGCAACTGCCGCCGGAATTCCAGCGATCGTTTGCGTGAAAGATACGAAAAAACGAACTCCCGACGAGGAATACGTCGCCGACCTACCTTACAAAACTACAGAGGTGAAAGGCCTTGCCAGTTCGCCCGCTCTACGAGTTGAGTCTATCGTAAGCGTTCGGGGTTTCCCTCTGGCGTGCAGTCGAGGGTAGGGACGACTATGAGCCATGGTCGATTCAGTGGAAGTTGGTTTGGAACGTCGTCCTCGTCGACGTCATCCTGTTTCTGAGAAGCGCCGGATTGTAGAGATG
>DASZPF010000009.1:0-114415 GCA_035550395.1 Acidobacteriaceae bacterium | reverse complement strand
CGGCGCGCGCGCACCGGCGAGAAGCTGAAGACGCTCGATGGCGTGGAACGTGTTCTCGATGCGGAGGATGTGGTCGTCGCTGACGAGAAGAAAGCCCTTGGCCTCGCAGGCGTGATGGGTGGCTGGGACTCGATGATTACGCCGGAGACGAAGAACATTCTGATCGAGGCGGCGTGGTTCGATCCGGCGAGCGTGCGGCGGAGCTCGCGGCGGCATGGGCTGCACACGGATGCGTCGCACCGGTTTGAGCGCGGCGCGGACCTGAATGCGTGTGCGACCGCCAACGCACTTGTAGCCAGGCTGATTCTCGAGTCGGGCGGCGGAGCGCTCGAGGGCGAGCTGGTGGACGTCATCGTGCCGGAGATTGCGGCGAAGACGGCGGAGCGTGCGGCGATCGCGCTGGCGACGAGCGAGGTGCAGCGGATGCTGGGCACGGTTGCGGCCGGTGCGCCTGCGCTGACCGGCACGCTGGTGGCGAGGACGCTGCATGCGCTGGGCTGCGAGCTGACGCCGAAGAGTGCGGACGAGTTTGCGGTGAAGCTGCCGAGCTGGCGGCTGGATCTGGAGCGCGAGATCGACCTGATCGAAGAGGTCGCCCGCGTTTACGGCTACAACCGATTTGCGAATACGCTGCCGGAGCCGCTCCCGATGGTGGCGCATCCGCGCGCGGCGAAGGAGGCCGCGGTGCGGCGGCTGCTGCTGGCGCTTGGATATTCGGAGGCGATCTCGTCGAGCTTCGCGTCGGAGGCGGAGGGTGCGGCGTTCGCGAGCGGCCGCGGGCAGATCGTGCTGGAGAATCCGCTGAGCGAGGAGGCGCGGCTGCTGCGCCCGTCGCTGGTTCCGGGGATGCTGACGATGCTGGCGCACAACCTGAATCGCGATGTCCGCGAGGCGCGGCTGTTTGAGCAGGGCTCGATCTTCGGCGGCACGCAGGAGACGGTGGTCGAGACGGAGAACCTGGTGATCGGGCTGACGGGCGATCTTGCCGCGACGCGGCTGCACAGCGCGAAGGACGCAGGCATCTATGAGCTGAAGGGCGTCGTCGAGGAGCTGCTGAGCCTCTTCGCTGCGTCCGCCGATGCTCTGAACGTGAGCGCCGTTGAGAAGGCGTCATTCTCCGCCGATGTACCGCGATGGATCGAGGCGGGACGCGGGGCTACAGCGCTGCTGAATGGCAAGCCGGTGGCGTGGTTCGGTGAGATCGCAGCGGGCGAGCGCGACGCGCGAAAGCTGCGCCAGGCGGCGTATGTGGCTGAGATCGATCTGGAGGCCCTCTATGCGCTGCCGCTCAAGCGCGCAACGGCGCGGGAGCTCTCACGGTTCCAGGCGGTGGAGCGGGATTACTCGTTTACATTTGCGGACGCGGTGCAGTGGAGTGCGATTGCAAAGGCGATCGAGGCGCTGGAGATCAGCGAGCTGACACGGCTTGTGCCGGTGGAGGTCTTCCGCGATGCGAAGGCGGCGGCAGTGCCCAGGGGGCACTATGCGCTGCTGCTGCGCTGCGTCTTCCAGTCGCAGGAGAGGACGCTGCGCGAGGAGGAGCTGGCGGCGTGGTCGGCGAGAGTGATCGAGGCGCTGACGGCGCTGGGCGGCGTGATGCGGGCCTAGCAGGCAGATGAGCTGCAGCAAAAAGCCCGGCGCAATGGCCGGGCTTTTTTTTGCCGTGTCAGGAGCAGCTAGAAGCGGATGCCGAAGGTGATGGGAATCCACGTGGTAGGTGCGCTGGCCTGGGGAAATGCGTTGAAGTATGGGGTAGTGCCGCTGACATCAAAGGGACGGCGGCTGTTATCGGTCCAGACGTAGCGGGCTTCCGCGTAGAACTTCTGGTTGGAGAACTGGGAGAACTTCCAGGTGACACCGACGCCTCCGTTGATACCGAACGCATTGCTGGTGTACCAGTCGACGGTCTGATTCTCCGAGACCTGGTAGCAATAGCCGTAGTAGGGATCGCAATACTCACCGACGGTAGGGACGGTAAAGGTGGTGACCTTGTGATAGAAGCCGGCGCCGACGACGACGTAGGCCCCGAGGGCACCCTGGGTGGGAAGGGTGAAGGTGGGGTTGAGGGTGAAGGACCAGTCGTGGATATTACCGCCGAGGCCACCGAAGCCGCAGTCGCCGCCGCAGAGGGTGTTGTAGAGAGCGAGCTGGTTGTTCAGCGTCGAGTTCTGCATCCCCATCTTGTCGTAGTCAAACTGGAGCAGGACAGCGGTGGTGCGGCTGAAGTTACGGCCAAAGCCGGCCTGGAACTTCCAGGAGGGACTGGCGTAGCTGTGAGTGCCTCCGACGGGAAGGGTGAACCCGCCGCCGGCCATGAAGGCCCACTTGGGGGAGCCGTCCGGGTTGGAGTGGCTGTCAGCGTAGTTCGGGCGGCCGTAACGGCGGCGCGGAGGCGGCTGGGGCGCCTTGAGATCGAAGTGGAAGACGGAGTCCGGAGCGACAGAGGCGGTGTCCTGCGAAGAGGATGAGGAGGAAGAGGAACTGCTGGAGGAGCTCGACAACGAGCTGGATACGAGGTCCGAGAAGGGATTAGAGAACTCAGAGGCAGAAAAGAGCGGCTGCTGGAAGCTGGGCTTCTCGCTGGAGCCGGACTGCGCCTGCATCAGTGAAGCTGTTCCGACTGCAAGAAAGCTGAAGGCCGCGGCGCGACAGGCAAGACCGAAGAGACTGCGATGGGTGGACATATTCCGTGGACTCCTGATGCTGCTGGTTGCTTAGTGGTACCTAACCCGAACCGGTTGAGTTTGTTGCGGAAGGCAAATCCTCACCGGCCCGCTATAAAAACAATGTACTCCGTATGACGCAGGATGCACTGATTTGGATCGCCCCGAAGGGCGGGAGCTTCACAAAATAAGACAATTGCGGCCAGCCGAAGTCCATTCAGGGCTTGCCGGCCGGCCGCAGTATCCCGAAAATCCGGGTTGGCTTAGTGGATGTCGAACTGCTCCGGGTGGAGGCTGGGGTCGCTCTTGACGAGGATGGTTTTGCCGGCCATCTCCTCCATCTCCTGCAGCCACTTGGAGCCGGAGCTCTTGAGTTGCTTGACGACATCGGGATGGACCCGCAGCATGACGTCGCCGCGGTCCAGGTGCTTGTGCATCTTGCGCATCTCCACGTAGATGTCGTTGCAGACGGTGACGGGCGACTTGACCATGCCGGTGCCGGTGCAGATGGAGCAGGTGGTGGAGAGGGTGCGCTCGAGGGACTGGCGGACGCGCTTGCGGGTGATGGCGACGAGGCCGAAGTCATTAAACTGCAGGACCTTGGATGGGGCACGGTCGTTTTTGAGCTCGTCTTCGAGGGCGGCCATGACGCGGTTGCGGTTCTTGCGCTCATCCATGTCGATGAAGTCGATGATGATGATGCCGCCGAGGTCGCGCAGGCGGATCTGGCGGACGATCTCCGGGATGGCGTCGAGGTTGGTCTTGACGATGGTGTCCTCGAGGCGCGCGGTCTTCCCGACGTACTTGCCGGTGTTGATGTCGATGGCGACGAGGGCCTCGGTCTGGTTGATGACGATGGAGCCGCCGGACTTGAGCCAGACCTTGGAGCGGAGGGCCTTGTTGATCTCTTCGGAGATGCCGAACTGCTCGAAGAGAGGCGTCTCTTTGAGGTAGAGCTTGACGCGGCGGATGAGCGAGGGCTGGAAGCGCTGCAGGAAGCGCAGCACGCGCTCGTACTCGGATTCGGTGTCAACCCAGATAGCGGAGAAGTTGTCGGTGACCTGGTCGCGGAGGATGCGCTCGACGAGGTTGAGGTCGTGGTAGATGAGCGCGGGCGACTTGGAGGATTCGGAGCGGTTCTTGATGTCGCTCCAGAGGTTGAGCAGGAAGCGCAGGTCGCTGCGCAGCTCCTCTTCGCTGGCGCCCTCGGCCGCGGTGCGGACGATGAAGCCGCCGGAGGCGTCGCCCTTCTCGCTCAACAAAATCTCTTTCAGCCGGCGGCGCTCGGCGTCGGACTCGATCTTGCGGGAGACGCCGGTGTGGTTGACCGTGGGCATGAAGACCAGGAAGCGGCCGGGCAGGGCGATGTGCGAGGTGATGCGCGCGCCCTTCTTGGCGATGGGCTCCTTGGCGATCTGGACGAGGACCTCCTGGCCGGGCTTCAGCAGGTCGCTGATGGCGGGCAGGTTGGTGGTCTGCGCGGAGGCGCGGCTGCGGCGGTCGCCATGGCCCATGCGGCCGCGGCCACGGTCCCGGTCCCGGTCCCGGTCGCCACGGCGTCCCCGGCCACGGTCCCGATCTCCACGGCGGCGGTCAGGCTCACGGCCGAAGTCGCGGCTGCGGCGCTCGGGATCAGGCCCGCCGGAGAGGTTCTCGGCTCCGCCCTCGGCGAGGGTGATGCCGGCGTCTTCGCCGGATTCAAAACCGAAGGAATCGGCTGAGCTGTCGGCGTCCTCGGTGCGCTCGAAGGAGTCGGAGAGGATGGCGTCGGAGGGGCCGTCGCCCGATACGCTCTGGAATGTTTCGGTGTCGTCTTCGTCGTCGGCGTCCTCGTCCTCTTCAAGGAGGTCTTCCTCGAAGTCGTCCTCGTCGTCGGCGTCCTGCTCTTCGACCTCGGGCTCGGTACGGGTGATCTGGTCGATGGACATCTCACGGAGCATGGTGCCGAGGTCAGCGGCGCCCTCGAGGGTTTCTTCGTCGAGATCGTCCATCTCCTCGATGGAAGAGGCATGCAACGTTGGAGTGAAGGGTTCTTCCTCGTCGAGAAACTCCTCGTGGAGCTGACCGGATGCCGGCGCATAGCTGCCGGGAGCGGAGAACTCCGGCTCAGAAGAGACGATGGCAGCTTCGTGGCGGATGGGGTCGGCCGGCTCGGCGGGTTCGATGGGGGCCGGATGCGCAGCGTGCGCAGGCTGGGCCGAGACGATCTCCTCGACCGGTTCGGAGTGCATCTCGCCGGCGGCGGAGATGGAGGTGACGTCGTGGGCCGCAGTCTCTGCGGGTGCCTCATGCTCTGGCTCAAGCACCGGCGTGCTCTGACGGAACTCGCTGGGAGGGACAGGGTCGACGCGATAGGACGCGGAGGCTTCGGTGGGCTCGTATTCGTTCTCGATGGCGGGTGCGGGGGCCTGGAGGGCGGGCGGCTCGGTGACGGGTGCGGGCTCAGCCTCAGGGACGGGCGCGGCGTCGAAGGCAGGCACGTCTGAGGCCTCGGCGACCGGCTCGGAGAAGCTGGGGCGTTCGTTGCCGCGTCGTCGGCCACGACGGTCGCGGTCCCGGTCGCGGCGCGGCGAGTCGTTGCGGAGGCCGGAGGCAGCATCCGGACGGGACTCCGGGCCACGGCGGCGGATGGTTTCGCCGGGGAGCACGTCGCCGCCGTCCCAGCCCTCGGCGAGGGTGTAAAGGGTCGCAGGCGGAGCGAGCGGAGTGGTCGAGGAGATGGAGGGGGCAGAGCTTACGGGAGCAGCGTCGGGCGCTGAGGCAGCCAGCGCCGCGGTCTCCTCCGGGCTGCGGTAGCGGGCGAGCGACTCGCCGGGAAGGACCAGGGCCTCTGCACCGGCCGGCGGCGCGTCGTAGGCACCCTCGATCGGAGCGGAGCCGGAGGCGGCGGTGTCGTCGCTGACGCCATATCGGTCGCGGCGGGGCTCAAAGCCACGGGGGAAGCGGCGGCCGCGGTCTCCGCGGCGGGGACGGTTGCGATCGCGCTCATTGCCGTGGCGTTCCGTTTCGCCGGCCATCGAGGCGAAGGACTCGCCTTCAGCAGAGGCGTCCAGATCGGCGATGGGCTCGGCGATGGATTCCGGCGCAGCTTCGGCGCCCTGATCCTGGGTCGGCTGGTCCGGGCGGTTGCTGAGTCCACGTCCACGGCGGCGCCCACGGCGCCCGCGCCAGCGCCGGCCTCCCTCGGATGTGTCCTCCGTGGAGACGGCGGCGGGGCCTTCGCCGTCGGTGAGCTGAAGATCGGAGGCTCCTGCGTCGTCATACTGCGGCGCGGCAAAGTCGGAGTCAGATGCGGTCTGGTCGGCGGGGGCGGTGTCGCCGTTGCGGTCGCCGCGGTTCCGGTCGCGTCCTCCGCGGCGTCCACGGCCACCCCGGTCGCCGCGGGGGGCATTTTCGGACCGCTCACCGTTGCGGTTGGCCGCCGGAGCGGTGTCGAACTCTTCGGAGTCAGGCGCTTCCTCGAGGAAGTCGGTGATGTAGAGGAAGGCATCGCGTTCGAGGCCGATGTCCACGAAGGCGGACTGCATTCCGGGGAGGACGCGGGTGACGCGCCCGTTATAGATGGAGCCGGCGAGGGTGTATTCGTTCTCGCGCTCGTAGTAGATCTCGGCGAGGTTGTCTTCCTCGACGATGGCCAGCCGCGTCTCATGCGGTGTGCTGGAGATATAGATTTCTTTCGACATTTCAAGTCCTGCTTTCTGCCCGATGCGGGCAGGCAGGTCAGGCGGAAAGCGGCAGCGCTACAAACGAGCGGCGCTGATCCGTGGTGTGGACAGGAGAGGGGAAGCGGAAGCGAAGTGGACCGAGGGGCGCAGCTCTGAAAGCTGCACACGGAAGGCGTCGAGCTGCGACGCAATCTGCCTGAAGATAAAAGCGATCGGGGACACTGGAGATGCTTCGAGCACAGCCTGCACAGCGGAGTTGGTGACCGTAACTGCCTGAGCGTAAGCCCATGGCGCGGCCGTTTGCCGTCCGGATGCAGTCATTCCCTTGCTAAACCTGTCCGGCCCGCGGATTCGATCCCGTACCTGGCCGGCCTTTTTCTAAATTCTTCTAAAACCTGGGCCGCAGTCCCGGCGCATGCGCCAAACGGGAGCGGGGGTCCTCCGGCGTTGTGAAAGCCGGGTTAACCCCAGTATGCACCAAAACCGGCCGGAGCGCATGGGGAGTTCCACGTGGAACGGGTGCGGTTCCGGGTTCGGGCCGGATTGCCGGGGGCTAATTCACGAAGCGGCTCATGCGGATGTTCATCACGATGCCCAGGGCGAGGAAGGTGAACAGGACCGAGGAGCCGCCGTAGCTCATCAGAGGCAGAGGGATGCCGGTGACGGGGAGCAGGCCGACGACCATTCCGATATTGACCACGATCTGGAAGAGCAGGACGCCGACGACTCCCATGATGATGAATGCGGCGGGGGCATCCAGGGCCTGCTGGGCGTTCTGGATAAGACGCATGAGGACGAGGAAGTAGAGGAGCAGAACGCCGACGCCGCCGATGAAGCCGTGCTCCTCGCAGAAGGCTGCGAAGATGAAGTCGGTGTAGGGGATGGGCAGGAAGTCACCCTGGGTCTGGGTGCCTTTGTTCATGCCTTTACCCCACAGGCCGCCGGAGCCGACGGCGATTTTGGACTGCAGGATCTGGTAGCCGGCTCCGCGCGGGTCGGAACCGGGGTCAAGAAAGCTGTTGATGCGCTGCTGCTGGTAGGGCTTGAGGTGTTTGCCGCTGAGAAGGGCGATGCCGACGGCAGCTATGAGGGCCAGGACAATGATTCCGGCCTGGCGGGTGCGAATGCCGCCGAGAAAGAGGCCGGCGAACAACACCGGCAGATAGGTGAGCGCAGTGCCGAGATCCGGCTGCTTGAGCACCAGCGCCATGGGGATGCAGACGAGAGCGAAGGCCTTGCCGATGTCCAGCCAGGTGAGTTCGCGACCGGCGAGGTTCCAGAAGTAGCGCGCGACTGCGAGGATGAGGATGAGCTTGACCCACTCGGAGGGCTGGAAGTGGATGCCGCCCCCGAGGTTGATCCAGCGCTTGCCGCCGTTGACGCGGCTTCCTACTGCCAGCACGGCAATCAACGCGAGGAGGCTGAAGCCGTAGGCCCAGGGCGTGATCTCGACCAGCTTGTGGTAGTCGATAGCGGAGATGGCGAACATCAGGATGAAGCCGATGACAAGAAAGCCGATCTGCTTGACGCCGAAGCCGTGGAATTTTGTGTGCAGCGTGGCGGAGTGGATTTCCAGCACGCTGATGACGGAGAGCATGCCGACGAGCGTGAGCAGGGTCCAGTCGAAGTCGCGGAAGCTGGTGAGTCGTCTGCGCATAGGCTACCGGAGGGGAACAGCAGGCCGACCGGTCTGCGTGGAGGCGAGGGCAACGGGGCGAGCGGGCTGGGCCGCAGAGATTGCCCTGGCTGAGGCCGGACGTGCCGGCGGGGGAGCTGTTGCAGCAGCCTGAACCGGCTTTGCGGATGGCTCGGACACAGGTTTGGTTGCGGCCGTCGGCTGTGCGGCGGGCCCACTCTGGTGTTGCGGGGCAGGCGCAGAGACGGTCTCGATACGGAGGTTGCCGGCTTTGCGGCGCTGGTTGTTGACGAATGCGTCGACGATCTGCGCAGCGACAGGCGCGGCGGCGTCGGCTCCCCAGCCACCGTGCTCCACGAGTACGGCAACGACGATGTCCGGGTTGCGACGGGGGGCCATGCCGACGAACCATGCGTTGGCGCGCTCCGCTCCTACGCCGAGGCTGGTAGCGCCGGCGCTGTGGCTGACAACCTGCGCGGTGCCGGTTTTGCCGGCAAAGTCGATGCCCTCAAGATGCGCAGCGGAGGCCGTGCCGGTGAGCATGGTCTGCGCCATGGCGTCGGTGATCGTCTCCCAGTTGGCGGGCGTGATGGGGATGGTCCTGTTACCGGAGCCGGGGTGATTCTCCAGCACGGTGGCGGCGATCTGGGGTGAGACCTCGCCGGGCATCACGACGTGGGGACGCACCAGAGAGCCTCCGGAGGCGATGCCGGAGAGGGCGCGGGCGAGCTGCACGGGCGTAACCTGGATGGCGCCCTGCCCGATGCCGACGGAGATCACCTCACCCGCATACCACTTCTCGTGCTGGGTCCTGAGCTTCCATTCCGTGGAGGGCATTGTGCCGTCGGCCTCATCGGGCAGATCGATGCCGGTCTTCTGCGAGAGCCCGACCTCTTTGGCATATTTGGCGATGGTGTCGATGCCGAGCTTCTCGGCGAGGGTGTAGTAGAAGGTGTCGCAGGACCAGGGGATGGCGTGGTCGATATCGACCATGCCGTGGTGCTTATCGCAGGCGAAGAAGTGGCCGAAGAAGGTCCCACCTCCATTGCACATCACATGCATGTCCTGCGCGACGTTCTCCTGCAGCCCGGCGAGAGACATGATGATCTTGAACGTGGAGCCGGGCGCGAGCTGTGCCTGGATGGCCTTGTTGAGCAGCGGATGATTGGGGTCGTTGACGATCTGCGACCAGTAGCTCCGAGTGAGTCGTCCGGCGAACTGGTTGGGATCAAAGGTGGGGCGCGAGACCATGGCGAGGATCTCGCCGGTATGGGGGTCCATGGCGACGACCCCGCCGATCTTGCCCTCCATGGCCTTCTCCGCGACCTTCTGCAGATCGAGGTCGATGGTGAGACGGAGGTCGTGGCCGGGAATGGCAAGCTGCTCCCCGAGCTGGCCCACTTCCTTGCCGTGGCTGTTGACGACGACCTCGCGGTAGCCATCGACACCGCGGAGCCAGCGGTCGTAGGTGGCTTCGACACCGGATTTGCCGACCATGTCCCCGGGCTCGTAAAAGTCGTAGCGGCCGCTCTCGAGGTCCGCCTCCGAGACCTCGCCGACATAGCCGATGAGGTGGGCGGCGAAGCCGTTGAGCGGATAGAGGCGACGCGGCTCGTCGACGGTCTCCAGCTCAGGCAGCTCGTTGCGGTGGGCCTCGATGAAGGCCTGCTCATCGGGAGTGATGTCGTCCTTAAGGGGAATGCGCTCGTAGCGGGGCTCGCTGGCGAAGCGGCGAAGGGTCGCCTGCACCTGGTCTACGGGAATATCGAGTCCGCGCGCGATGAGCGGGATGTCAGAGTCCAGGTCGCGGGCCTGCTGGCGCACAAGATAACAGGATACGGAGGGGTAGTTGTCGACGAGCAGGCGGCCGTCACGGTCGAAGATCTTGCCGCGCGGGGCCGGAATGGGCTCCTTGCGGATGCGGTTCTCTTCGGCGAGCACGCGATAGTTGTCGACGCCCAGGACCTGCAGCCGCCACATGCCGGCAGCGAGCACAACCAGGGCCAGCATAACGACGTACTGCGTGGCGTGGAGCTTGCCCGCGGAGACCTTCTCCGCACGGCCTGCGTAGCCGCGGGACGGCCGGCTGAGGGGGCGAAGTTTGCGAAGAAGAGACACGGCGCCTGGGGATCTGCTGAGCGTAGTTTACCGCTTTCCGCCGCGCCCGTTTGCAGCTTTCCCGGGGCGGACCGCCGCCGCCATTACAACTTAAGTTGCGGCTAGAGCTGGCGACGGGTGCGGTCAAGCAGCAGAAAGGCGGGCAGCGCGACGAGCGTATTGACGACAGCGCGCACCACCTCATGCAGCCAGGGCATTCGGAAGTCCGCTACGCCAAGCAGTTTGCGCTCGATGAGATAGATGAGAACGCTCTGCAACAGGGAAAATGCGAGGGTGAGCAGAGTCCGCGTGGCCGGGCTATCGACATCGATGCGGCTGCCCAGACTGGCTGCGATATAGCCGATCAAAGACTTGGCCATACCGTTGAGGCCGATGGGCTGGCTGGTAAGGGCGTCCTGCAGCAGGCCGATGCTGGCCCCGGTGAGAGTGCCCGCGATCGGGCTGCGGCGGCTGATCGCAAAGAAGAGTGTAACGATCAGCGGGAGCTCAAGGATGGCCAGACGAGGCATCAGCCTTGGCAGCACGACCTGCAGCAGCAGGGCGGCGAGCGGCACAATAATCGCGACCGGCAGGCTGAAGCTCTGCTGCTCGACCTCGCGGCGCGACATGTAGCTGCGTGTGACCATAAGAGGGCTGAGTGCCTTCAACAGGCTAACGTGAATAGGCAGACCGCTGAACCGAGAATCACCCGGAGCGGTTTACTGCGGTGCGTCGGGGCGGCTGCCGGAAGAAGCCGGCTGCGACGCGCTGTGCTGGGTGGAGGGCGCAGGCTGAACGGCCTGCGGAGTTATGGTAGAGCCGGGGGTCAGATCCGCAGCCGGCGGCGTGGCCCCGCTGGAGTAGCGGTCCGTATGCAGCGCGGGCAGCGGCTTCGGTATGACCAGCCTCTGGTCTGCCGCAGGCGGGGGTGTCGCTGCCGGGGAGGCCGCCCCGTTGGCCGTATGCAGAAGGTCGTCGCTGTCGTCAATACTGGGAAGCCTCTCCGCCCGGACATCTGCCGCGTGCCTGGCTTCGGCGTCGATCAGGTCCTGCTCGGCTGAGGCGGGAAGATCGGGCTGGGTGCCGGTGATGACCAGGACCTCTTCGAGCCGGTTGAGGTCCACAGCCGGGTGAACGACGATGGCAGTGTAAGGCGGGTGATCGGAGTCCGGACGGATGCTCTGAATGGTTCCCACGGGCAGGCCGCGCGGATAGACCTGGTCGCCGCCGGAGGTGATGACCTGCTCGCCGGGCTTGATGCGCGAATCGGGCATGAGATTGCCGATCTCAGCCTGGCCGGCGGCTGTGCCGTGCAGGATAGCCCGGATGCGCGTTGTGGCCAGGATGACGCCGGCACCGGAGTTCTGATCGTTGATCTCAAGCACCTGAGCGCTGGTGGGGAAGACGTCGCGCACTTTGCCGACAATGCCATCCGAAGTGATGACGGCCATGTCCGGCTTCAGGCCATCGCGCGCGCCTTTATCGATCGTGACGACGTGGGAGAGATCACTGCCGCTGGAGCCGATGACCTGCGCGGCGACGGTGGAGGCAACATATTTCTGCTTGAAGGCAAGCAGGGCCTGAAGTCGGCGGCCCTCGGCCGCGTCTTCTGCGATAGCAGCTTCCTGGATACGCATCTGCGTCAGCTGGTCCCGCAGCTCCTGGTTCTGGCGGCGGATATGGCGGAGGTCAATATAGCCATTCCAGATGCCGCGCACGCCAAGGCCCATGGAGTGGGTGACCCGCTCAAACGGCGTGATGACAGCGGAGGTCCAGCGACGGATGAGGCGGACGCTGCCCGTATCCGGGTCTGCGGCATTGGACGGAGTGCGCACCTGGACGGCAAGCGCCAAGGCCTGCGCCAGCAGCACAGCGATCAGGACAAGCGCATTTCGGAAGCGCAGCAGAAGATCCATCGTGTCTCGTGGATATTATCCGCGAGGGCGAAGTAACCTGCACTCCCTCTCTAGTCCGCGTACCTGTTTTGCCGCCCAGGAGGAGGAGCCGCAGCATGGGGTGGAGGCACTCCCTTTGCGGGTGACGGCGTTATGGCCCTTGCGGACTTCAGCTCGATGATGCGGATACTGGGAGTTGACCAAGGCTTCTTTTGCTTATTTAAACGTGCACTCGGATGCCTGCTCAAGGTATGCCTCCGGTGGATTTTGTATGCATTTACTTTAGGATGCCTTGAGGTCAGTGAAAAGTAGCCTTGATCAGGCTGCAACAAAAGTTGTAAAACCAGATACTTCAATATGTTGCGTACCCGACACTGGATCAGGAGTAGTCGATCGAGATTTTGCGCAGCAGCTTGAAGTCGGAGAGCATGCGGCCGGTACCGAGCACGACACTCTCCCACCACAAGTAAAAATATTTTGGGATTTCCGCATTGGTCGACCGACGGACGCCAAATCCATTTTCATGTCGAATCAGTCTGGAAGCTATGATATCTGGACGATGAACGCTGATGGCTCGAATCCGGCGCGACTTTCAGTCGGGCAGGCGCCGGCTTTAAACCAGATTGACTGTAGCCACTGCGGGAGCCTAGGCAAACTGTAAGGAGACTGCATGAAGCTTTGGATCGCAGTCCTCTCCCTCGCCTGCATAACCGGAGTGGCCATAGGGCAGCCTTGGCCTTTCCAGGAATACCCAACTAAGGTCGTTCATGGGAAGGCTGCAAAGATCAGTCCTGAAACAGGACTGGTGCGGCAACACATTACTGTCATTCGTAAAGCTATGGAAAACGGGCCCAACTTCGCAGGACACTACACAGTGGCAGAGTGGGGGTGTGGTACGGCATGCGGCGTTTACGTAATCATCGATGACCTCACGGGAAAGGTTTACGCGCCTCCGGAGATCGCACGCGGTGTTGACCTTGGTGTCGCTAGTCCGGAATTCCGGCCAGACAGCACCTTGATGGTTGTCGCAAACTGCCCGGCACCTCAGGTGTATGGCCTCAAAGGCTGTGAACGAGCCTTCTACCAGTGGAAGGACTCACGACTGCTGTTGCTCAAGAAGGAGCCTGTGAAAGCCCCTGAAGCAGGTCGTTGACTCGCTACGAGTAGTCGATCGAGATTTTGCGTAGCAGCTTGAAGTCCGAGAGCATGCGGCCGGTACCGAGCACGACCGAGGCGAGCGGGTCGTCGGCGATAGAGACCGGCAGGCCCGTCTCTTCGCGGATGCGCTTGTCGAGGTTCTTGATGAGCGCGCCACCGCCGGTAAGCACGATGCCGCGATCGGAGATGTCGGCGGAGAGCTCGGGCGGAGTGCGTTCGAGCGCGACACGGATAGCGTTGATGATGGTGGCAACGCACTCGGAGAGGGCCTCGCGAATCTCAGAGTCCTCAATGGTGATGGTCTTGGGAACGCCTTCGATGAGGTTGCGGCCTTTGATCTCCATGCTGGCGGGCTGGTCCAGCGGATAGGCAGAGCCGAGCTCGATCTTGATCTGCTCGGCGGTGCGCTCGCCGATGAGCAGGTTGTACTTGCGCTTGAGGTAGGTGACAACGGCCTCGTCCATCTGATTGCCGGCCATGCGCACGGAGCGCGAGTAGACGATGCCTGCGAGGGAGATCACTGCGATGTCGGTGGTGCCGCCGCCGATGTCGACGACCATGTTGCCGCCGGGCTCCGTGATGGGCAGGCCCGCGCCGATGGCGGCGACCATCGCCTGCTCGACGAGATGCACTTCGCTGGCCTTGGCGCGGTAGGCGGAATCCATGACGGCGCGCTTTTCCACCTGCGTGATCTCAGACGGCACGCCGATGACGATGCGCGGATGCACCATGCGCTTGCGATTGTTATGCGCCTTCATGATGAAGTAGTTGAGCATCTTCTCGGTGTGGCGGAAGTCGGCGATCACGCCGTCCTTCATCGGCTTGATGGCGATGATGTTGCCCGGGGTGCGGCCGAGCATCTCCTTGGCCTCCTTGCCCACGGCCTCCACCTCGTTGGTCTGGGTATTGACGGCGATGATGGAGGGCTCGTTGAGCACGATGCCCTTGCCGTTGGCGAAGACCAGAGTGTTCGCTGTCCCCAGATCGATGGCGAGATCGTTGGAGAAGAGACTGAAGAGGGAGCGCATGTTGTGGATGCGCGAATAGCGGCCTTGGTAACCGTTCGAAGACATGGGTGACTTTACATCCTGACAAGCGGATTCTGGCCTATTGTAAGGCTTTGCGGGAGGAGGATGTCTGCAACTCCAGTGCAAGGCTAGACTCGGGACAGGGCATATGCGCAGAGGGAGCCGACAAAAATGATCATTGGCGTGCCGAAGGAAGTGAAGGACCACGAGAGCCGGGTGGGGGTGACGCCGGCAGGCGTCCATGCCCTGGTGGCGGCGGGACATACTGTGCTGGTGGAGCATAGGGCAGGGGAGCTTTCCGCCATGCCGGATGACGAGTACCAGGCGGCCGGGGCGGAGATTGTGGGCGGAGCGCCGGATGTGTGGCGGCTGGCTGACATGGTCGTGAAGGTGAAGGAGCCGGTAGAGAAGGAGTACCGGAACTTCCGAGAGGGGCTGGTGCTGTTCACCTATCTGCACCTTGCCCCCGTGCGCGAACTGACGGATGCATTGCTGGAGAAGAAGGTGACGGGCATCGCGTATGAGACGGTGCGCGACCGCGCCGGCACACTGCCTCTGCTGACGCCGATGAGCGAGGTGGCGGGCAGAATGAGCGTGCAGGTGGGCGCGGCGTATCTGGAGAAGGAGCACGGCGGGCGCGGCGTGCTGCTGGGCGGAGTTCCAGGCGTACCGCCGGGCAACGTGGTGGTGATCGGCGGCGGCATCGTGGGTACGAATGCAGCGAAGATCGCGTTGGGCATGGGTGCGCGCGTGACGCTGATCGACCTGAACCTGAACCAGCTGCGCGAGCTGGACGACATCTTCGGCGGGCGGCTGTTTACGGTGGCGTCGAACAGCTACAACATCGGTCGCGCGGTGTGCGACGCGGACCTGGTGATCGGCGGGGTGCTGATTCCCGGCGCGGCTGCTCCGAAGCTGGTGACGAAGGCGATGGTCAGCAAGATGAAGAAGGGCGCGGTGATTGTGGACGTGGCGATCGACCAGGGCGGGTGCATTGAGACGGCGCGGCCCACGACGCACTCAGACCCTTCATACGTGGTGGACGGCGTGGTGCACTACTGCGTGACGAACATGCCGGCCGCGGTGCCGAACACGTCTACGCTGGCGCTGACCAACGCGACCTTTCCCTACCTGATGAAGCTGGCGAGGCTGGGCGCGAACGCGGCCATTGAAGACGATGCGGGAATTGCGGCGGGGGTGAACACGTTCCGCGGTGCGCTGACGTGCAAGCCGGTGGCGGAGTCGCAGCGGCGGGAGTGGCAGCCGGTGTCGGAACTGCTGGGGCACGGCGTGCACGGGATGTCGTAAAGCAGCGAGTCAGCGAGTCAGCGCGGCGGCAGGCATTCGCGGGTATGCTCTCGTATTCTCTGGTATTCAAATGTATTCTCCGGTATTCTCGACGGTATGGCGCTCAAGACAGTAACGGTCCGCATCCCGGAAGAGAAGGTGAAAAAGCTGGACAAGGCCGCGAAACAGCAGCGGCGGGACCGCAGCTTCATGCTGAATGAGGCGGTCGATCAATATCTTTCGCTGCAGGAATATCATCTTGCGCTGATTGATGAGGGGATACGTGCGGCTGACGCTGGCGATGTCATTCCGCAAAGCGAGGTGGAGAAAATGATCCGTTCGCTCTCGAAGAAGAAAAAGATTGCATGAGCTTGCGGGTTATCTGGACGCGGCCTGCGGGACGTCAGCTTGCCGATCTCCACCGATATATCTCGCAGGACAATCCAGCCGCGGCAGATGATCAGGTTGCGCTTATCTTCGAGCGGACGAGGGGCTTGCCGGATTTTCCGGAATCAGGACGTGCAGGCCGTGTCGCAGGTACACGCGAACTGATTGTGAGCGGAACGCCGTACATCGTGGCTTATCGAATTCACTCCGAGACGATCGAGATCCTTGCGGTAATGCACGGGGCGCGGCGGTGGCCGCGCAGGTTTCGCCAGGCTGGTTCGGCTATTCGGCGAGGAGTTTGAGCAGGCCGTCTTCGTCGAGGATGGCCACGCCGAGGGATTGTGCCTTGTCGAGCTTGGAGCCGGCCTCTTCGCCCGCGACCACGTAGTTCGTCTTCTTGCTGACGGAGCCGGAGACACGGCCGCCGGCGGACTCGATCATTTCCTTGGCCGCCTCGCGCGTGAGCGTGGGCAGCGTGCCGGTGAGGACGAAGGTGAGGCCCTCGAGCTTCGTCGTCGTGACCCGCTTCTCGGCAGTCATGTTGACGCCGACGGCTTGGAGATCGCGAATGAGCTGCTTGTTCTTCGGCTCGGCGAAGAATTCGACGATCGCCTGCGCCACGCGCGGGCCGACCTCATTGACCTGTTCCAGCTCTTCGGCTGAAGCTGCTTCGAGCGTTTCCATGGATCCAAAGTGAGCAGCGAGGAGCTGTGCCGTGCGCTCGCCGACGAAGCGGATGCCGAGGCCGAGCAGAACGCGCGCGAGGCCGGCGGATTTGGAGCGCTCGATCTGGTCGAGCAGCGCCTGCGCGGACTTATCGCCGACGCGCTCGAGCTGGAGCAGATCGTCCTTCTTCAGGTGGTAGAGATCGGCCATCGTACGGACGAGGACGGGGCGATTTACGCGCTCGGATTCCGCGGTATCGGATTCTGATGTCTCCGATTCGGCGACGGCGGCAGCCTCTTCGTCCATTTCGGCTTCTTCCTCCGGCGCCTCCTCGATCTTCTGGCCGAGGAGCTGTGCGACCATGGCGTCGCCGAGGCCCTCGATATTCATCACGCTGCGCGCGCCGAAGTGGCGCAGCGCCTCGCGGAGCCGAGCGGGGCAGTTGGCATTGACGCAGCGCCAGTCCACCTCGCCCTCTGCACGGACCAGCTCCGTGCCACAGGCGGGACAGTGCGTAGGGAAGGCGATCTCTTCGACACCACGGGGGTGCTGCTTATCTTCAACGACGGAGGTGATCTTGGGGATGACGTCTCCACCGCGCTCGACCTCGACGAAGTCGCCGATGCGCACGCCGAGGCGGGCGATCTCGTCGGCGTTGTGCAGTGTGGCGCGAGAGACGGTGGTTCCGCCGATGAAGACCGGCGTGAGGACGGCGACGGGCGTGACCTTGCCGGTGCGGCCCACCTGGAAGAGCACGCGCTCGAGCTTTGTGATGCCGGCGCGTGCGGCGAACTTGTAGGCGATGGCCCAGCGCGGCGCTTTGCCGGTAAAGCCGAGGCGGCGCTGCTGCGCGACCGAGTCGACCTTGATGACGACACCGTCGATCTCGTAACCGAGGGAGTCGCGGAGAGATTCGGCTTTTGCGATGAAGCCGAGGACCTCGTCGATGGAGCTGACCGTCTTTGCGTGTGTGTTGACGCGAAAGCCTGCGGTGCGCAGGGCATCCAGCGCGGCGGACTGCGTGGGAAGCAGGACCTCGCCGGCCTGATCGCCCGCGCCATGCAGAAGGAAGTAGGCGTAGAAGTCGAGGCGGCGCTGCGCGACGATATTGGGCTCCAGCGTGCGGATGGTGCCGGCGGCTGCGTTGCGCGGATTGACGGCGGGAGCCAGGCCTTCGGCGATGCGCTGCACATTCATCTTTTCAAAGGCGGCCTGCGGCAGCACGACCTCGCCACGTACCTCGAAGTCCGGGGGCATGCCTGCGGCCTTCAGCTTCGCGGGCGCAACGCGCAGCGGCACGGAGCGGATGGTGCGCACGTTTGAGGTGACGTCCTCGCCGATGGCGCCGTCGCCGCGCGTCAGGCCGCGTGTGAGCTGCGCGGAACCATCGGATGCGGGAGAGTAGTGCAGGGCAAGCGAGAGGCCGTCGAGTTTGAGCTCGCAGACGTAGCGCACCTGCTCGGAGCTGGGCAGCGCGTCGCGCACACGCTGCTCCCATGCGCGCAGCTCAGCCTCGTTATAGGCGTTGTCGAGCGAGAGCATGGGCCGCGAATGTGAGGTCTTCACGAAGCCTTCGCGCGGCTTGCCGCCGACGCGCTGCGTGGGCGAGTCCGGCGTGACCAGCTCCGGGTGCTCGGCCTCGAGCGCCTTCAGCCGGTTCATACGCACATCGTATTCTGCGTCGGAGATCTCCGGCGCATCGAGCACGTAGTAAAGGTGCTCATGGTGGCGCAGGTCATCGCGCAGGTCTTCGATTTGGTTTTCGACGGAGGCCTTTGCCATGGCGAATTCGATTATAGAGAGTCAGTCGAGGGGCGCGAGAGTGGGCGGAATCCACATACGGCGGGCCTCGACGGAGTTCACTACGTCGAAGTCATAGTAGCGTCGAAGGACCTCGCGGTCATGTTCAAAGCGCGAGAGCGCGAGCGCTGCGAAGGCCGCGCGATCGACAGGGCCTGAGGTTTCGGCCTCGCGCAGCAGACGCGCCAACAGCCTGATCCAGAGCACCGTGATGGTTTCGTGATAGCCGCTGGTGTCAGTGTTCTGGCCGCCGACGGCGACGTTGTATCGCGGAATGCAGTGGCGCATCTTCTCGGTCGCGGCTGCCTCGCCCAGCGCGTGTACATAGCAAGCTCCGGTGAGCAGGTGCGCGCCATGCGTCCAGCGCGCTTTGGGCAGGGTGCAGTCCTCAAACGCGGCGAGGAACTCGTCGATCTCAGACTCGGTGCGGGGCAGCATGCATGGGGGCTCGTTACTCAGGATATGCTGAACTGCGATGGAACCTGTAACGCATTTTCTTACCGGGGCATGCCTGGCGCGCGCAGGCTTCAACCGCAAGGCAGCATATGCCACGCTGGCCATGACGCTGGCGGCCGAGGCGCCGGACCTGGACGTGGTGTGGAGCGCAGGCGGACCGGTCGCGGGGTTCCAGCACCATCGCGGCATCACGCATACTTTTCTGGGCCTGCCGTTCGAGGCGGCGCTGGTGGTGGGCGTGGTGTGGGGCATTCATCGCTGGCGAGTGCGCAAGCGGGAGCGAGCGGAGCGGGAGGCGGCGCGGACACCCCGGCCCGGAGCCACAGCGCAGTCGCCGCCAACGGACGAGCCGCTGATCAAGCCGCTGACCGCCGCGCCCGTGCGCTGGGGGCTGCTGTACTGCTTCACGCTGATTGCGCTGCTCAGCCATCTGCTGCTGGACTGGACCAACAACTACGGGCTGCGGCCGTTCTATCCGTTCGACACGCACTGGTACGCGGGGTCGTTCGTCTTCATCGTGGAGCCGGTGATGCTGGCAGCGCTGTTTGTGGGATTGTGCGCGCCGGCCTTCCTTGGGCTGATTGCCGGGGAGGTAGGCGCGCGCCGGACCGCCTTCCGCGGGCGAGGCTGGGCCATCGCGGTGCTGGCAGTTGTCATTGCGATGTGGGGCGTTCGCTGGTGGGAGCACGATGCGGCGGTGGAGGCAGCTTCGGCGGCAAACTATGGCCCCGGTCCCGCGAGTGTCACGCAGACGAGCGCCGATCAGGACTCCGAGCCTCCTCCCAGGAACGCCGAGTCTTCCATTCCCGCGGAGGTCCTGCGCGTCACGGCCGATCCTTATCCGGGCAATCCGTTCCTCTGGCAGACGGTGGTGGAGACGCCTTCGTACTATCAGGTGGCGACGGTCGATCTGTGGAAGGGGACCGTGGCGACTGACCCGGAGCGCGATCTGTTCTACAAGCCGGAGTGGACTCCGGCGGTGCGCGCGGCACGCAAGAGCTGGCTGGGGCGGGTGTATCTGGATTGGTCAAGCTGGCCGGTGGTGGCAGATACCGGGCCGACCGCGCCGGTGGATGAGGACCCTCGGTTGCCGGACTGGCACGCCGTCACCTTCCGCGACCTGCGCTTCCAGTACGACACCGGGCTGCTGTCCGGCCGGAAAGAGCTGCCGCTCTCCGGCGTTGTCTACGTGGATTCGCAGGGAAACATCGAGAGGATGGAGCTGGATGGGCACGTGCAGCGCTAGGCCGGGCGTCGAGGGCCAGAGCGTTCAGCCGCCCAGCGGCTCGGGCGGTGGTACGGCCTGCGGCGGCGGGTAAAGAGGCATGGCAGAATACAGCCCGACAGGCCCGAAGGCCGAGCGGTCCAGCAGGTCTCCGAGCAGAGGGTAGCGGCCGCCCAGGAAGTAGAGCGAGTAGGCCTGGCTGAAGATATGCACCGGGCCGATGCCGGCGACGATCACGCAGAAGGCCCACGGAACATAAATGACCGCGCCGACGACAGCGGCCGCGATGAGGACGGCGGCAGCGCCCGCGCCGCTATTGTGCAGCGTAAACCACAGGATGCCTCCGACAACTGCAAAGGGCAGCAGCGAAAGCACCAGGACAATGGCGATGACCATCTCCGCCATCAGAGCGCCGACCATCGTCAGCAGCAGTTGAAGAAACAGGAACAGAGCCACGGGCCCGGGTTCCGCGCCTATCAGCCCGCGCACACGGCGCAGGGCCTCGGAGATGGAGGTGTCTTCGAGCGCGATCGAGGGCAATGCGAAGTCGCGCAGCGACATGTAGACGGCTATGAAGACGAGCACGAAGACGAGCAACGCTGCGACCAGCAGAAAAATGGCCGTGATGGAAAATGCAGGATGATGGAATCCGTGATGGAAGCTGATGCCGAGCCAGATGGCCAGCGGAGTAAAGACCATAATGGCGATCGCGACAATGGACACAATCAGCAGGAGCCGAAGTCCGAGCCAGCGCCAGGTCGCCGGGCCGACGCGCCGCCATATGGGGCCGACGATCTTCTGCCGCGTGGCGACCAGTTCCACCATTACGAGCTGCAGGCGCGAGCCGAGGTAGAGAAAGATGAGGCCAAGGATCAACCCGACCACGGCAATGACGACGGCGAAGGCCACCATGAAGGCGAGGAACGCAGGCGGCAGACTATGCAGATTGTTGCGGCCGGAGGAGGAGTTGAAGTTGAGGCCGCCGAGCTCGGCCAGGCAGGCCAGCGCGGCGAGCTTCAGATAGGTGCCGAGGCGAAAGGGGCGCGCCAGCACGTCTTTCGTGCGCTCCAGAGCGGGTGAGATGGCTTCAGATGCGCTGAGCGGTCGCATGGCGGAGTAGAAGGAGGGTAGCACGAAGCAGTGCCGCGGTCTCCAGCTTTTCTCCGGTACGCAGGGGATGTGGTTCAGTTCCCGAAGGGGGCGAGCCAGGCGTTCCAGGCGGCGAGGGCACGCTCGCACTGGATACGGTGGCGTTCTTTCTTGTCGCGGATGCGGCGGCGGAGTTCGTCTTCGAGCGGCGGGAGCAGGTCGAAGGTGATGTTGGCGGGCTGGAAGCGCTTCGACTCTGCGTGGGTGATGTAGTGGATGAGCGAGCCGTTGGCGGAGGCGCGGGGGGCGGGTATCGGTTGAATGTCGCGGGCGAGCGCGGCGGCGTAGCGGCCGGCGAGGAGGCCGGAGGCGATGGACTCGGTGTAGCCCTCGACGCCGGAGAGCTGGCCGGCGATGAGGATCGACGGCTGCGCGCGGAGCTGGAGGGTCTCGGTGAGCAAGGCGGGGGCGTTGATGTAGGTGTTGCGGTGGATCTGGCCGTAGCGCAGGAAGCTCGCCTTCTCAAGGCCGGGGATGAGGCGCAGGACGCGGGCCTGCTCACCGAACTTGAGGTGGTTCTGGAAGCCGACGAGGTTGTAGCTGTCGGCGCGAAGGTTCTCCTGGCGCAGCTGCACGACGGCGTAGGGCCAGCGGCCGGTACGGGGATCGGTGAGGCCTGCGGGCTTCATGGGGCCGAAGCGCAGCGTGTCGCGGCCGCGGCGGGCTGTCTCTTCGATGGGCAGGCAGCCTTCGAAGTACTTTGGTTGTTCGGGTGTCTGAGGAGAAGCAGATCCCTCCCCCTTCGGCTCGCTGCGCTCGCTCAGGGTACGAGATGACAAATCATTTGTGGGGATCTGTTCCCAATCCTTGGCAGGGACGGCTTCGGCGGAGACGAGGGCATCGTAGAAGCGGTCGTACTCCTCCTTCGTCATGGGGCAGTTGATGTAGTCGGCGGTGCCTTTGTCGTAGCGCGCGGCGAAGTAGACGCGTGACATGTCGATGGTGCCGGCGTCGACGATGGGCGAGATGGAGTCGTAGAAGGCCAGATGCGAGGAGCCGGTGAGGCGCTGGAGTTCGGCTGCGAGCGGGGGCGAGGTGAGCGGACCGGTAGCGAGGATGGTGAGCGTGTTGTCCTCTGCGGCGAGCGAGGTGACCTCTTCGCGGAGGACAGTGATGCGGGGATTGGCTTCGATGCGTGCAGCGACGCGGCGGGAGAACTCGACGCGGTCCACGGCGAGCGCATGGCCGGCCGGCACGGCGGAGGCATCGGCCTCGGCGAGGAGGAAGGAGTTGGCGCGGCGCATCTCCTGCTTGAGGAGCCAGGGCGCGGTGTTCTCGGACTCGGACTTGAGGGAGTTGGAGCAGACGAGCTCGGCGAAGTCAGCTGTCTGGTGGGCCTCGGTGGAGCGGAGCGGACGCATCTCGTAGAGTGCGACCTCGCAGCCAAGGGCAGCAGCCTGCAGAGCGGCTTCCGGGCCCGCGAGGCCGCCGCCGATGACGCGAATCTTCTTCACACTTCCAGAATACCGGGGCCGCTATTTCTTCTTAGCCGTCGTCTTGACCGGTGCGGGAGGCGCAGGAGGCGTGGCCGAGTTGGCGATGTCGGAGACGGCCTTCCAGGAGCCGTCAGACTGCTTCTTGTATACGGTGACGTAGCTGCCGTGGTCGTTGATGACCTGTTTGGACTCCGGATCCGTCATGGCGATGGTATAGGTGCCTTCCGACCATGCGACGTCGCCGGAGGAGGCGGCGTCGACGTGGTCGGGATGGAACTTAAGGGCGAACGCAGGATCGGAGACCATGCCGGTCATCTCTTTGGAGATGGCGTCCTTGCCGGAGACGGGATCGGAGCCGGGGACCATCAGAACGGCATCGTCGGCGTAGTAGGCGGCGAGCCGGGCGGGGTCTTTGGCTGCGTAGTCCCGAACCCACTGGGCTTCGAGGTCCTGAATGGCCTTGACGGTGTCGTCATGGGTCGGAGCCGGGGCAGCGACCTGATTGCAGGCAGCGAGGGGGAGCGCGAGGGCAGAAGCAGCGCAGAGCGTGAACAGGCGATTCATGTGTCTCTCCAATCGTTGATGCGATTTGGGGGCCCGGAGCGCAGGCTTTTCTTCTGGGGAAGGAAGGGAATCATACTGCCAGATTGCGACGGCATTTTCTACGGGAATCGGGTTTAAAAAGCGGAACTTTGCGCCCGCCTGCGGCGTAGACTACTGGCGTGCGGACGCAGGCACCTGGAAACCCGCACCGAGGTCTTCCATGTTGTTGCTGATCCTGCTGGTCCTGCTGCTGACGCGGCGGCGCTGCTGGGGATACTACGGCTACTACCGGCCGTATGGCTACTACCCTTACCCGTATCCCTATGGGGCCTATACTCCGTATGACCCGTACTGGCGGGCACGGTACTACGGCTACAACTACGGATACGGCTGCTCCAGATGGTGGTGGTAGAGATCACCCCAGCTTTGCGAGGGCTTCGCCGGAGACGCGCATGATGGTCCACTCGGACATGGACTGGGCGCCGAGGGAGCGGTAGAAGTCGACGGCCGGAGTGTTCCAGTCGAGGACTGCCCACTCGAGACGCGGGCAGCCTTCGGCGACGGCAACCTGCGCAACGCGCGTGAGGAGCGCCTTGCCGATGCCTTTGCCGCGGAGGGCGGGGCGGACGAAGAGGTCTTCGATCCAGATGCCGGTATGGCCGCGCCAGGTGGAGTAGTTGTAGAAGTAGAGGGCGAAGCCCGCGGGATAGGGGGCGGCGGTCTCCGATTCGCGCCATTCGGCGATGAAGGCGTGGAAGCGGGCAGGGCCGGCACCGGGCGGGGGAAAGCCGTCGCGGAGCAGGTCGTCGGCGGTGGCGAGGGCGGATTCGGGTTCGTGCTCGTATTCAGCGAGCTCGCGGATGAAGGCGAGCATGTCGGGGATGTCGGCGGGGGTTGCGGGACGGATGGTAAGCATTGCTGAATCAGAGTAGCGGATCGGGCGGCGACACTGCCTGGCGCTTCCTCTTGCGCAGTGCGTGTCAGCGGCCTTCTCTGCTCAGGGACTCATCCCGGCGCTGGATGGAGCCCGTCGCCTGGGGGTGGAGGCGCTGGAGGAGTTCGAGGAGGCTGGCGGGGGAGAATAGCTCCAGGTGGTAATCGGCTGCGGGGCAGCGGTTGGCGACGGCGCAGATGAGTATGACGGGGAGGCCGGGGTTGATTGCCTTGATGGCTGCGATGACCTCTTCGGGCTGCATGTCCTGGATGACGGTGTCGAGGACGACGGCGTCGATTGCGGGGAAGCGCTTGAGTGTCTCTATGGCTTCAGCGCCGGAGTAGGCGGTGATGACATTGAACTTGGCGGTCTCGATGACCAGCTTGCGGGTAGAGATATTCGCGGAGAATTCGCGGTCAACAACGAGGAAACAGGGCCGGGTCATCCTCGTTGGATGGCTGCGGAGGCAGGGAGGGGTGGCTGGGCAGTTCAATTCAGGCCGTTCAGTTTTCGGTTGGCAAAGCGCCCCGCTCATGCGCGATGAGACTGCGCATGAATGGGGCGCTTGGAATTCCAAAAACAAATACAGTGGTCCTTCTACTGCGGCGCGCTGAAGCGCGGCTTCGCTCGGGATGACGGCAGTTTAAAGTGAAAACCCACCCAAGCAGAGCTTGGGTGGGGCACCCGAGTTTATTCAAAAAGCAGATTCCTCCGCCGCGCTGCGGAATGACAAGCGTTAATTTTTGGCGAGCTGCCGGAGGACGTAGGGGAGGATTCCACCGTTCTGGTAGTAGAGGACCTCCTGCGGGGTGTCGATGCGGATGGTGGCGGAGAACTCGATGGTTTTGCCCTTGTCGTTTTCGGCGAGTACGGGGATGATGCGTCCGTCGGCGAATTTGGAGTCGAGCATGGCCTTGAGGACGCCCGGATGGTCGCCGAGGTGGAAGATCTCCTCGCCGTTGAGGCCGAGCGATGCGGTGGACTCGCCGGGCAGATACTGGAGCGGGAGGATGCCCATGCCGACGAGGTTAGAGCGGTGGATGCGCTCGTAGCTCTCCGCGATGACGAAGCGGATACCGAGGAGCTTGGGTCCCTTGGCTGCCCAGTCGCGCGAGCTGCCTGAGCCGTACTCTTTGCCGGCCAAGATGCAGAGCGGAGTGCCGCGCTCGGCGTAGGTGACGGAGGCGTCGTAGATGGACATCTCGGTGCCTTCGGGGAGCAGGCGGGTAACACCGCCCTCGGTGCCGGGCGCGAGCTTGTTGCGCAGGCGGACGTTGGCGAAGGTGCCGCGGACCATGACCTCGTGGTTGCCACGGCGGGAGCCGTAGGAGTTGAAGTCGGCCTGAGAGACGCCGTGTTCGGTGAGGTATTTTCCGGCGGGGGAGTTCTTCTTGATGGAGCCGGCGGGAGAGATGTGGTCGGTGGTGACGGAGTCGCCGAGGACGGCGAGGCAGCGGGCGGCGCGGATGTCCTCGACGGGTGCGGGAGTGGCCTTCATGCCCTCGAAGTAGGGCGCCTGGCGGATGTAGGTGGAGTCGGCCTCCCAGCCGTAGGTGTTGCCGAGGGGGAACTTGAGGCCCTTCCAGTTGGCGTCGCCTTCGGTGACGGTGGAGTACTCCTTATGGAACATCTCCGAGGAGATGCAGGCGGCGACGGTGTCGGCGACTTCTTTCTGGGTGGGCCAGATGTCCTTGAGGAAGACGGGTGCGCCGGAGGAGTCCTTGCCGAGCGGGTCGGTGTCGAAGTTATGGCCGATGTAGCCGGCGAGGGCGTAGGCGACCACCAGCGGCGGGGACATGAGGTAGTTGGCGCGGACCTCAGGTGAGATGCGGCCCTCGAAGTTGCGATTGCCGGAGAGGACGGAGACGGCGACGAGGTTATGGGCTTCAATTGCTGCGCTTACGTCGGTGGGCAGCGGGCCGGAGTTGCCGATGCAGGTGGTGCAGCCGTAGCCGACGGTGTTGAAGCGCAGCGCGTCGAGGTACTGGGTGAGGCCGGCCTTGGCGTAGTAGTCGGTGACGACGCGCGAGCCGGGGGCGAGAGAGGTTTTGACCCAGGGCGGCGTGGAGAGGCCCTTCTCCACGGCCTTCTTGGCGAGCAGGCCGGCGGCGACCATGACGTAGGGGTTGGAGGTGTTGGTGCAGGAGGTGATGGCGGCGATGACGATGGAGCCGTTGCCGAGGTAGGGGTCGACGTCGACGCCGAAGCGCTCCTTGACGGAGGTAGGCGCGGCGGTTGCGGGAGCGGGCGCACCGGTGGAGCTGGTGAGGTTGCCGTTGCCGGAGGGATGGCCGCCCTCGGCCTCCCAGCGGACCATCTGGCGGGCGGCGTCCTGATTGCCGTTGGGGCCGAGGAGCGCAGGGAGCTGCTGGGCGAAGGAGGCTGCGGTCTGCGAGAGCAGGACGCGGTCCTGCGGGCGCTTGGGGCCGGCGACGGAGGGCTCCACTGTCGAAAGGTCTAAAGACAAAGTGGAGGAGTATTCGGCCTCGGGCGCATCTGCGGTGTGGAAGAGACCTTGTTCGCGGAAGTAGGCCTCGACGAGGGCAATGTGGGTTTCGCTGCGGCCGGTGAGGCGGAGGTACTTGAGGGTCTCGGCATCGACGGGGAAGATGCCGCAGGTGGCGCCGTACTCCGGGGCCATGTTGGCGATGGTGGCGCGGTCGGCGAGGGGCAGCTCGGAGATGCCGGGGCCGAAGAACTCAACGAACTTGCCGACGACGCCGTGCTTGCGCAGGGCCTCGGTGACGGTGAGAACGAGGTCGGTGGCGGTGGCACCTTCGCGCAGCTTGCCTGTGAGGCGGAAGCCGACGACCTGGGGGACGAGCATGGAGACGGGCTGGCCGAGCATGGCGGCCTCGGCCTCAATACCACCGACGCCCCATCCGAGGACGCCGAGGCCGTTGATCATGGTGGTGTGGGAGTCGGTGCCGACGAGGGTGTCGGGATAGGCAGTGACTTTGCCGTCCGGGCCGGGCTGGGTGGTGAAGACGACGCGGGCGAGGTACTCGAGGTTGACCTGGTGGCAGATGCCCATGCCGGGAGGGACGGCGGAGAAGTTGCGGAAGGCGGTCTGGCCCCATTTGAGGAAGGCGTAGCGCTCGCGGTTGCGGGTGAACTCGAGGGCGGCGTTGAGGTCATAGGAGCTGCCGGTGCCGAACTCGTCGACCTGGACAGAGTGGTCGATGACGAGCTCGGCGGGCTGGAGGGGATTGATCTTCTCGGGGTCGCCGCCGAGGGTCTTCATGGCGTCGCGCATGGCGGCGAGATCGACGATGGCGGGGACGCCGGTGAAGTCCTGCATGAGGACGCGGGCGGGCATGAAGGCGATCTCGCGGGAGGGCTCGGCCCTGGGGTCCCAGGAGGCGAGGAAGCGGATGTCGTCGGCGGTGACGGAGGAGCCGTCCTCGCAGCGGAGGAGATTCTCCAGCAGGATGCGGAGCGAGTAGGGGAGGCGGGTGAGATCGACGCCGGCTTCTTTGGCGAGGGCGGCGAGGCGGAAGATGTTGACGGTCTGCTGGCCGGAGGTGAGGGTGCCGGCGGAGTGGAAGGAGTCAGGGTGAGTGGCCATGGCGGGTGTGTCTCCTGAGGCGCTGGATTCGAGCGCAAGGTGAGGGCCGCTGGCGCGCGGAGGCGCAGAGCGGCGACGGGAAAAGGCTATCAAAATTCTGTGAAGGGATGGCGCGAAGCGGGGAGAGAGGCGGTCGCGTGGCCGAAATCAGAACCAGCCGCGGTCGTGATGCCCACGGCGGAATCGCTTCAGAAATGGGAAGCGGCGTGCCATGAGGAGATTGTACGCCGGGCGGGCAAGAGACAAAAACTTAACACCGATTTGCACCGATGGAACAGATCAAGACAGATGGGGTGGAACTCAGTTGAACGTTCTACTTCAGAGCGTATCTTCTCGAAGCAGCCACTCCCAGGTTTCGACATTTAGAATTTCGAGCGGCTCGAAGTTTTTTACCGAACGCCCATTCAAGGGACGAATAGAAGGACCAGCGTGCGTCGGGTTCATGGTGGGGTTTGGAAAAAAGCCAGGATCGCTCGTGTAGGTTACGATCCGAAAGACTTCGGCGGAAGTCGCTTTAACCAGCGCGACAGGCTTTTCTTTTCGCGCCCGGAAGGCATCCAGCAATTCATAAAAGCGACCAACGGCGGCTGCTTCATCGGGAGTTTTTTCGAGAATCATGTTCCTGTATCCGGTTGTCGAGCTCTGAAAGCGCAATCTGTACGCGACCCAATCGTGAAATTCAATTGGCAGACCGAGCTGTCTGCCGCCACCGGCTTCGTAGGTGGCGAAGTTATGGCCAGCTATAAAAGCTTCGAGGCTGCTCAGTGACCATCTGCCGCATACATCGGCAGGCGTTTACGTATCAAGTCCACCAACGGAATGTCGAAGTCTTGGCGTCCGTTTATATCGACAAGAGGCATGCGCCGGTTTTAGTTCTCCGAGGGCATTTCGGCGTGGTCGATGACGAGGGTGTCGACGGGGAGTTTGGCGGGCTGGAGTTTGAGGCCGAGCTGGTCCTGGATGGCGGTGAAGATGGAGATGGTATTGGGGCTGCCCTGCTCCTGGGCCGCGTCGGAACTCCATTTGAGCGAGAAGTTCCCGTCGCCCTTAAGACCGGTGTGGTCGACGACGATGCTGTGCAGCGTACCTCCCGACAGGATGCCCGCAAGTCCGGCGATGGGCATGGCCTTCGCCGTCAAAACGTTGTCGCTTGCAGAGAAACTGAAGTTCGCCGAGCCGTCATGGGTTTCAGGTTCGGTGAGTTTGAACTTAGGGCCGCCCTTGGCGACGACGAGCTCGTAAACCGTCATCATCTTTGGCTCGAGGCGGAGATGGAGATGGAAGCGGTCTGCGAGCAGAGGGATGAGCATGGCCTGCAGCTGGGCATCGTTGAACCTGGCCGGAGTCGCGCCGTCGCGCGGGGCGAGCTTCGCGTTGACGTCGAAGCTTGCAGATTCGAGCGGCCCGGAGATGCCGGAGATCAGGTCGAGATTGCCAAGGTTGTAGGCGTACTGCACGAGGACCAACAGCGGGCAGTTTTTGGCGATGATGCCATCGTCAGTTACCTGGAAAGACCAGTTGCCTCCCAATTTGTTCTGGTGGATCGAGACGACGTCGTACGCGGGGAGGGTTGCGGCCAAAGCGATGGATTTCGCGGCGGGGTTGATGGCTTCGACGGGTTTGGCCTGTGCCGAGGCGGAAACTCCAGCAACGATGAGCAGCACAGCAAAGACAATATGCAGCGAGGAAGGACGGCTCCGCATGGTGGGGGAAGGATAGCGGGGACGAGTTCGAGGTACAAGGGACGAGGTTGGGAGGGGCTGCTTCGCTCGGGATAACGGCAAAGGCAGATTTCCCTCAGCGGCTAAAGCCGCATTTGTTTTTGGCCAGTAACGGCGCGGCTGAAGCCGCGCCCCTTCAAAGCAAAAGCATCCCATCCTTTCAGCAACCCACCCTTTCGCGGTAAGGCTGCGAAAGGATGGGCCACCCGGCTTATGTACCGAATCGATCCGGGCTGGCTTCAGTCGGGGGTGGGCATGGTGGCATGGTCGATGACGAGGGTATCGACGGGGCCTTTGGAGGGCTGAAGCTTGAGTCCGAGCTGGTCCTGGACGGCGGTGAAGATGGAGATGACGTCGGGACCGCCCTGCTGCTGCGCGACATCGTCGGACCATTTGAGGGTGATGTCGGCGTGGCCGGTGAGGCCGGTCTTGTCGATGACCTTGCGGCCTGCCTCGTCAGAGAGGGCGTCAGCGAGGTCGGACATTCTGGCGTCCTTGCAGGTAAGTACCTTGAGTGTGTTCTCGCCGTTGATGTTCCAGCCGTTGGAGCGGATCTCGTCCTGGGAGAGCTTGATCCTAGGGCCGCCTTTGGCGACGACGAGGTCATAGACGGGCCTGATGCGGGGCTCGAGGTGGGCCTTGATGTGGAAGCGGTCCTGGAGCATGAGGATGATTCTCGCCTGCATCTCGTCGTCGGGGTATTCAGGCGGCGGGCCGGAGCCGGACGGGAGGACTTTGGCTGTGATGTCGAAACGTGTGTCGCCGAGGGAGTCCGGCAGGTCGGCGATCTGATCCTGCTTGACGTCGTAGGCGAACTCGATGATCCAGAAGAGCGGCATGTTGGCGACTGTGAAGAGGCCGTGGTCGTCGATGTTGATGTGACCGTCGTTGGCGCCGGTGACGTTCTGCTTGATGGAGACGACGTCGTAGGGAGGGACGGTTTTGGAGAGCGCGATATTGGCGGCGGGGCCTTTGTGGGCGAGCTGAGCGGAGGCTGGGAGGGTGAGCGCGGCGTTCGCAGCTATGAACAATATGGCGGCTTGTTGAATCGTGCGCATCGGTGGGAGTATATCTGGCGGGCGTGAAGATGGTCGCGACGAGAGATTTCAAATGCGGGGGTCCCTCGACTCCGGCGCCAGCGCCTCCGCTCGGGATGACGGCATCCCTCTATGTGAATAGTCGGCCCCCACAGAGGTGCGTGATCGCTGAGCAGGCGGCGCAGGCAATGTGCGATGATGGCGGGCGCTGAAGAATCCTGAGAGCAGGTGGGTACAGATGAGGCGTGTCGGGGCGGTTCTGCTGACGATGAGTGTGATGGCTGCGGGTGCGGGCGTGCAGGCGCAGGCGGCGAAGGGCGGCGATGCGCGGGATGAGGGCGCGCTGCATGTGTACTTCATCGACGTGGAGGGAGGGCAGTCGACGCTGTTTGTGGGGCCGGGGACGGCTCGCCGCCGGGCCGGCGGGAGGGGCGCCGAGTACCAGCCGGGCGAGAGTCTGCTGGTGGATACGGGGAATCCGGACATGCGCAACCCGAGCGCGCCGCGGGATGCCAGCCGGATTGCGGCGGTGGCGAAGATTGCGGGCGTGACAAAGATCGACAACCTGGTGATCACGCATTACCACGTGGACCATGTGGGTGGGCTGCCGCAGCTGACGGCGCTGATCCCGGTGGAGCGGTTTATCGACCACGGCGTGAACCGCGAAGATGCGAGTGTGCAGGGCGGGAAGGCGACGGTTGCCGCATACGACGCGTACCAGAAGGTGCTGAGCGAGGGACATGCGCAGCATCTGACGGTGAAGCCGGGCGACGTGCTGCCGGTGAAGTTTATGAAGGTGCAGGTGGTGAGTGCGGACGGCGAGGTAATTGCCAAGGCTCTGCCGGCGGGTGGAGGACAGAATGCGGCGTGCGCGAACTCACCGGAGAAGCCGATTGAGAACACGGAGAACGACCGCAGCGTGGGGATGGTGATGACGTTCGGCAAGACACGGATCCTGGACCTGGGCGATCTGACGTGGGGCAAGGAACGCGGGCTGATGTGTCCGGTGAACAAGGTGGGCAAGGTGGATGTGTACGTGGTGTCGCACCATGGGCTGGACCGGAGCGGAAGCCCGGCGCTGGTGGATGCGGTGGCGCCGCGGATCGCGATCATGGACAACGGCGGGCACAAGGGCGGCGCGGCATCGACGTTTGAGACGATCGAGGCGACGAAGCCGCCTGCGGGACGGCTGGAGGGCCTGTGGCAGCTGCATACGGCGGAGGCGAACGATGCGCAGCATAATGTTGCAGAGTCGCACATTGCCAACCTGGCGGCCACCAAGCCGGATGCGGCGAACTACATCGAGCTGACGGTCCGGAAGGACGGGAGCATGTCGGTGATGAACTCGCGGACGGGCGAGAGTGTGGAGTATCCGGCGAAGTAAGGAATTGCGGGAGAAGTGCCTGAGCGCTCACTGAGAGGTCGGTCGGGTTGTCTGGAGAAGCAGAGAAATGTTGCGATTATGACCCCTCAATAAGACATTTGTTGCGCGAATGATCGTGCGGCGCCGTGCATCTAAAGAAGGTGCATAGTCAGGCGCGGCAGTGGTGCAGTTGCGCCGCAGATTGAGGGAACGGCGATGACGAACGATACGCGATACAGGGTATTGAACTGGGCGATTTGCGGTGTATTGAGCGCGGGAGTGATTGCCGCGGCGGGATGCCATGGGAAGTCAGCGAATGCAGCAGAGCAGCAGTATTCGGGCGATCCGGCGGCGGCAAATCTGGCGAATGAGTCTCAGCAACCGCCGGCACCGATCGAGCGGAACTATCCGGATGCAGGCGCGGATGCAGGCGCACCGCAGGGCTATCCCTATACGCAGCCGGGTTACTCAAGTGCAGATCAGCAATCGTATGCGGACAACGGCGACTATGGCGATTATTACAACGACGACTTGACGGACTGGCAGTCGAACGAGCCGCCGCCTCCTTTGCCGCAGTACGATCAGCCTCCGGCGCCGTATCCGAACTACATCTGGACGCCGGGCTACTGGGCGTGGGGTCCGTACGGCTACACATGGGTCCCGGGATACTGGGTTGCGCCACCATATGTGGGTGCGTTGTGGACTCCGGGCTACTGGGGTTTCTGGAATGGAGCGTACCGCTTCCACCATGGCTACTGGGCGCGCCACATCGGGTTTTACGGTGGGATCAATTACGGATTCGGTTACTTCGGATTCGGCTATGACGGCGGCTATTGGAACGGGAGCAACTTTTACTACAACACTGCAGTCACCCGCGTAAACAGGAGCACTGTGCGTTATGTGTACGTCCACAATGATGGGCGACGCGACCAGGGGCCGGGCCGTGTCAGCTTCAACGGCGGCCGCGGCGGCGTGCAGGTCCGGCCGCGGGCGGCAGAGGTGACGGCGATGCGCGGGCAGCGCATCGGCCCGATGCAGACCCAGGTTCAGGTGCGTGACGAGGCGTCGCGAAACCGGCAGCAGTCGTTCAGCGCGAATCATGGCCGCCCGGCGATGGCTGTGGCCGCGCAGCCGCTATCGAGAGACCGTAACCTGCCGGCTGAGCTGCCGAGGGCCGGAGAGCCGGGACGAGGTAATGCACGGCCTGAGACAGCGCGACCGGAGAATGCAAGGCCGGGACAGATCCAACGCGGGCAGCAGCAGGCCGTTCCGCGGGGTGGCGCTGCTCCTGAGGTGGCGCGGCCGGGCGTGCAGCCGCGCGGTCAGGAGATGCGTCCGGTGCGGCCACAGAATGAGGGGCGTCCGCAGCAGCCAAATGCAGCTCCGACGCCGCAGCGGCAGAGCCAGCCGGCCCCGCAGCAGCCACAGCGGTTTCAACGTGGAGCGGAGCGCGGAAACTTCCAGCAGAGGCAGGAGACAAGGCCGCAGCCACAGCAGCGTGTTACTCCGCAGCCGCAGTCTCGACCGGCTCCTCCGGCACAGATGCACCAGGAGCAGCCTCATGGGCAGCATGGTCCGCCACCGCAGGCGCGAGGGCCAGAGCAGGGGCATGGCGGAGGGAATGACCACGGCGGCGGCCATGGAGACGAACACAAGCGCTAAGGGCAGAGATGGGAAGACGAAGGCAAGGAATGGGAGGCGGCGGGAAGATCCTGCTGCCTCCTTTTATTTGCACCGGGCAAAGACGATCAGGAGCTGAATGCGAGCTGGCCGAGGAGGATGGCGTTGAGGGCAATGATGACGGAGACGGTGGTCCAGCCGGCGATGCGCGTGCGTAGCGAGGAGCGGAAGGAGTGCATGACGTCCTCGCGGCTGGTGAGCAGTAGAAGCGGGATGAGGGCGCAGGGGAGCGCGAAGCTGAGGACGACCTGAGAGAGGACGAGGATCTTTAAGGGATCGAGACCGGTTGCGATGACGATGATGGCGGGGATGACGGTGATGAGGCGGCGCAGGAAGATAGGGAAGCGGATCTCAAGGAAGCCTTCGATGATGACCTGACCGGCCATGACGCCAACGGTGGAGGAGGAGAGTCCGCTGGCGAGCAGAGCGACGGCGAAGATGATAGCGGCGGCGCGGCCGAAGAGCGGGCCGAGGGTCTGGTAGGCCTCCTGAATGGTGGGCTGGAGGTTTCCTACGTGGGCGAAGGCGACTGCGGCCATGAGGACCATGGCCGAGTTGATGAGCCATGCACCATTCATGGCGACAAAGACATCGATGAGCTCAAAACGGAGAAAGCGGGAGAGGATGATGCGGCGCGCGGAGGTGGTGCGGCGGTTGCGCGCCGCGATGCCGGCGAGCGTCTCCGATGCTGACAGCGAGGAGCCGGTGAGCTCCTTGAGGCGGGGCTGTACGAGCGCGGAATGAAGGTAGACGACGTGGGGCATTACAGTGGCGCCGAGCATTCCGACGGCGGCGTAGATGGAGTCGTGAAAGAGTCTGGGCGAGGAGCGATCGAGGCTGGGGAATATGGTGCCGAGGGCGGCGAGCTTCCAGTCCGGGTGGACCAGGAAGATCTCTACGGCATAGGAGATGCCGATGATGGCAACGAAGGCCATGATGCCGCGCTCGAGAGCGCGGAAGCCGGCGAGGTCCAGTGCGAGGATGGCGAAGACGAGCACGGTGGAGATAAGCGCGGCGATGAGGAGCGATTCGCGGGGCGCCATGCCGTATGCGGCAGCGAAGGGGCCGAGGAGGAGGTCGAGGCCAAGCGCTGCGCCGAGGAATTCGGCGAGGTCGGTGGCGATGGCTGCGATCTCGGCGGCGATCCAGAGGAGGAGGGTGGCGGTGCGGGAGAAGTGCCGGCGGCAGTTCTGCGGGAGAGTGAGGCCGGTGACGATGCCGAGTTTGGCCGAGAGGTACTGAATGAGCATGGCCATGGCGTTCGACCAGAGCAGCACCCAGAGAAGGCGGTAATGGAACTGCGAGCCGCCCAGGATATTGGTGGCGAAGTTGCCAGGGTCAATGTAGGCAACGGAGGCGACGAAGGCGGGGCCAAAGTAGGTCCAGAGCGAATTGCGGTGGGGCGAGGCCGAATTGGAGGGGACGGCGGGCATAACTTCTGCAGGGACGTAAGGGTGCGCGGTCCAGGTTGCATACAGGGCCGCACATTTAGGCTTCCCTATATTAGGTATACCTAAATTGATCCGGATCGGTCAAACTAGGAGACGGGAGTCGCGATCTCCGGGCCGGGCGACACCGAGGGGAGAAGAGGGATGCCGGCGGGTGGACAAAGGCGCAGCAGCGAATCAGTAGACAACTATCTGAAGGCGATTCTGGCATTGAGCGGGCCGGAGGAGCGGCGGGTGACGATTAAAGCCCTGTCTGAGGAGTTGCATGTGGCACCGGCTTCGGTGACGAACATGCTGCAGAAGCTGGCAGGCGAGGCTTCGCCGAAGGTGGAATATGAGCGGCACCGTGGCGTGCAGCTTTCGCACGCAGGCAAGCGGCGGGCGCTGGAGGTGGTGCGGCACCATCGGCTGATCGAGACGTTTCTGTACGAGGTGCTGGACTACCCGATCGACGAGGTGCATGAGGAGGCGGAGCGGCTGGAGCACTTTATCAGCGAGCGATTCGAGGAGCGGATCGCGGCGAAGCTGGGGCATCCGAAGATCGATCCGCATGGGCACTCGATACCGGCGCTGGATGGAAGGATGGCAGCGCGGGAGTCGATTGTGCTGGCGGAGGTGCAGGGTGAAGGGACGTTTGTGGTGGACAGCGTCTCGGACCGGAATGCGAGCAGCCTGCGGCGCATGGAGGGGCGGGGCGTGGTGCCGGGAGCGCGGCTGGAGGTGCGGACAGGGACGGGGGCGTCGAGCCTGCGGGTGCGAATAGGACGGGGAAAGGCATTCGAGCTTTCGCGAGAGGCGGCGCGGGAGGTGCGCGTGGCGAGGCCCCCCTCTGACCGAGGAACCAGGCGAGGTTAGTAGAATTGCGGCAGGGGGCGGATGCCGCTACTGACTTTTACTTCTCTGGTGTTTGCCGGGTCGTTTGCGGCCGGGCTGCTGGGCGCTCTGACGGGACTGGGCGGCGGGGTGGTGCTGATCCCACTGCTGACGCTGGGCTTCCACGTGGACATGCGCTATGCGATCGGGGCGTCACTGGTGAGCGTGATCGCAACGTCCTCCGGCGCAGCGGCGGCGTATGTGCGCGAGGGTTACTCGAACGTGCGCATCGGAATGTTCCTGGAGATGGCGACGACATTTGGGGCGGTGGCGGGTGCGTTCCTTGCGGCGCGTACGCCGACGCGGGCGCTGGCGATGGTGTTTGGCGTAGTGCTGCTGTATTCAGCGTGGCTTTCGCGCAGCCAGCAGGCACATGAGGCGTCCTCGGTGCCGAACCCATGGTCGGAGCGGTTGCGGATGTCGGGACAGTATCCGGATGGGCGCGGCGGCAAGATTTCGTACGTAGTGGACCGGATTGCGGCGGGGTTCGCCACGATGTTTGGCGCAGGCGTATTGAGCGGGCTGCTGGGGATCGGGTCCGGCGCAGTGAAGGTGCTGGCGATGGACCACGTGATGCGGATCCCGTTCAAGGTGTCGACGACGACGAGCAACTTCATGATTGGAGTGACCGCAGCGGCGAGCGCGGGAATCTACCTGGCGCGCGGGTATGTCGACCCGGTGCTGGCGGCGCCGGTGCTGCTGGGGGTGCTGGCGGGGTCGCTATTGGGAGCAAAGGCGCTGACGCGGGCAAGGGTGCCGCTGCTGCGGACGATCTTTGCATGGGTGATTGCGGCACTGGGAGTGGAGATGATCGTGAACGGATGGATGGGGAGGCTGTAGACGATGCCTGACGAGACAGCTCAGGTGGAGGAGAGATTCTCCGGCGCGCCGGGCGATGAGCGCATGGAGATGGTGATGGGGCTGCTGCTGCGGCTCGGGGTGCTGCTGGCGGCGACGGTGGTGGTGACCGGAGGCGTGATGTACCTGGTCGACCATCCGGGCGGACGAGTGGACTACAGCAGGTTTGTGGCGAACCCGATACCGGTGCGTCACCTCGAGGAGCTGGTGCGGCCGGACGCGAAGTCCGTGTTGGAACTAGGCATTTTGCTGCTGATCGCGACCCCGATCTGCAGGGTAGCGTTTGCAGTGGCGGCGTTTGTTGCGGAGCGGGACTGGCTGTATGTGGCTGTAAGCGTGATTGTGCTGGCGGTGCTGCTGTATGGGATGGTGCACGGCGGCTAAGGGCGACAGAACGGACGTCGACGAAAAGAAGAATGGCGGCCAGATGGCCGCCATTCGTTTGGGTCCGGTTTGAGCTAGAAGCGGAAGCGTCCGACGAACTGCCAGTCGCGGGGCTGGATGGCTTTGTTCTGGCCACTGACGGTGCCGAAGCCCGAGGTGTCCCAGTTGGTGGTGGCGAGGTTGAAGAAGGTGGAGTTGGTGGCGTTGTCGACATCGGCCTCAAACTCGAAGGTAAGGTGGAGGCGAGCGGTTTCCATCACGTTGAAGGTACGGCGGATGCCAAGCTGCACCTCCCACCAACCGGGGCCGGTAAGGCCATAGGGGGCGCTGCGAGCGACGTTGCCGAGCTTCACGGTCTGGTTGGGCTCTCCGTTGGGGGCGGTGCCACCGCAGGTATAAGTTACGTTCTGCAGCGAGGAGTCGGGGCAGGAGAAGGCCTGTGAGTTGATATAGGAGATGGACTGGAAGTTACCGGCGTTCGCTCCCGGTCCCCGGCCCCAGCGGCCATTCATACGCACGCGCCGCTTATCGAAGCCAGGCGTGGCGTCGGGGAAGCAGGTCCCCTGAAGGCCGATGGCATTCTGGAGGCAGCCGCCGCCGTTGGTGATCTGAAGCGGCGTGCCGTCACGATAGCGATAGATGCCCGACAGCTGCCAGCCGCCGGCGATGAGGCCAGCAAGGCGATTGGTGGCGAAGAAGGCCTGCCCACGACCGAAGGGAACCTTGTAGACCCAGGTGACATTGAAGGCGTTGGTCTGGTTGTTCGCGCTGAGCGACCGATCGACCTGGTTAGCGGTGAGGGCGTGGGGGAAGTTGCCGTCCTGCGGTCCAACACCGTATTGGGTACGATGAGTGCCGGTATCATCCAGAGTTTTGGCGCGTGTGTAACTAAGCGTGCCGGTGAGGTTGTGCCACTGGCGCTGCACAACGGAGATCTGCAAAGAGTTGTAAGCCGCGTTTCCGGTATCGCCCCAGAGGTCGGTAAAGGTATTGAACTGGGGGAAGGGCCGCAGGGACTGTGCGAAGGTGGCGCTGGGGCCGGCAAACAGCGGATAGGGCTGTTTGCAAGCTGCAACGCTGCCGCAGGATGCCGCCAACTGGCCGCCATACTGGACGGTGTAATCCGGCGAGATGCGGTTCTGCGCATAACCGCGGCCAGCGCCGCCGGGCAGGAAGTGCGTCTGCGAACCTGCATAGGCGATGGTGAGCACGGCGCTGCGGTTGATCATGTGCTGGATGGAGAAGTTATAGTTGATGAACTGGGGACCGCGGCCGCCGTAGTAAGGATCGGCGTAGTTGACGTTACCGGGCTGGCAGAACGTGCCGGAGGTGCTGCAGCTGTAGTCCGGCAGGTGGTCCGGGAAGAAGCTGGTGTAGTCGTAGTTGCCGGTGGACTGGAGCGGGTTGACCGTAACTCCAGGGGCCGTCCAGGGCGGAAGCGCGGTGTAGGGACTGCAACTGCCGTCCGCGACGCAGGCGATCGGCGAGCCATTCTGGGTGCCCTGGCCGGGAGTGTTGTTCGGGCCACCCTGGGGATTGTAGGTCGCATTGTTGGGCGAGCCGGTGTAGCCGGGATTGAGGAAGAATGCCGGGTTCCCCGTAGTTCCGCCAGCCTGGCTCCAGGTGGTGGTGAGGTTGAACTCAGCATTGTTGCCTGTGCCGGTGGTGGAGGTGCTGGCGCCGGCATTGGTGGCGCCGGTGCTATCCGTGCCGGAGCCGCCGCCTGAGCCACCCGCCAGTGTGTAGTGGATAGAGTAGCCACCGGAAAGCACTGTGGTGGGCGTTACCGCGTAGGAGAAGCCGAGGTTGGGCTCGATGTTCTTGTTGTAAGGATGTACCGGCGTTCTGCAGTGGCACATATAGGGCGCGTAAGCGGCGGGAGTGTTTGCATTGGGCACGCCGCCGTATTCAACGACGCCCTTGATGCCGACGATGGGATTGGTAATGGCAGAGTTGAGGAAGGCGATGCGGTTCTGGACCTCGTGGTAGGGCTGGAGATAGTCATAGCGGAGGCCTAGGTTGAGGGTGAGCTTGGGGCTGACCTGCCAGCTGTCCTGAATGTAGGGAGCCATGGGGCGGAAGCGGCCGCCGACATCCTGAATGGACTGGACATTGACGTTGGAGCTGTTGACGGCGCCGACGAGGAATGCCGCGTAGACGTCGCCATTGAGGCCGGAGGGGCAGGTGACGACGGAGCTGGAGATACAGTTCAGATCGTCGTTGTTGTTGTAGGAGAGGCTGAGCGTGCGGCTATATCCGCCAAAGCCGGCGGCGTTGGCCTGCAGCCACTGAATCTGGGCCCCGAGGGTGATGTTATGGCGGCCCTTGATCCAGGAGAGGTTGTCGACGATGTCGTAGGTATTGATGCCGAGCGGACCTGTGCTGGAGGTTGAGGCCCAGTTGGCCGGGGCCGGCGGGCCTCCCGAAGAGGTGAAGGAAACCGACGGCATACTGTCAGTGGCATTGCCGATGGGCAGGTTGTTGATGCCGGCCGCAGAGGAGGAATAGGGGGTGCCCTTGGTGAGAGAGAAGCCCTGGCCCCAGCTGCGGATGTAGCCGTACTTGAAGGTGTTGTAGATACGCGGGGTCACTTCAAGGGTGTAAGAGAAGACGCCGGTCGCAGATTTCTGATTGGTATATTTGCCGGCCGCATAAGGAACAGGCAGCTGATTGTAATTCGAGTAGTTGGGCTCTCCGCCGAATCCGGTATTGCCGGCAAGAGCAACCAGGGAAAACTTGTTGCGCCCGTTCAGCGTGAAATCGAGGCGGGCATCGATCGAGTAGTCGGAGTTCTCCTGGGGGAGCACGGCGAGGTAGTTAGAGAAGGTTGCAAGGTTCTGCGGAGCGGGAAGGGCCTTCTGAAGATACTCGGAGATGGGCGACATGTACTGCAGCTCAATGACGTTGTAGGTCGGAACGCCATTCAGCAGTCCCTGGAAGGCAGCGCGCGAGCCGTAGTTTCCAGTGAGCGGATTGACCAGGTAGGGATTGGTTGTTCCGAGCGCATCGGTGAAATCGCCGCCGTGATCGGAATAGAGCGGACCGCAGTGCAGGGGATCCTTGGAGGTGGGCTGCGCCTGACCGCGCTCTGCGCAGGTCGGGACGTTGATGTACTGAGGCGTGTTGCTGATCTTGGTGTAGTGGAAGCCCGAGTAATCGACAAAGAAGAAGAGCTTGTCGTGCAGGATGGGACCGCCGAGGGAGAGATCGTATTGGTTCTGGTGCTCGCCCGGCTTCTCGGCTATGCCTGCGGCCGAGGGCTGCTTGGAGAAGTAACCCCAGGTATCGAACAGCGTGTTGCGGAAGTAGTCGACCGCCGAGCCGTGGAACTGGTTGCCGCCTGCCTTGATGGTGTAGTTGGTGGAGCCGGCGCCACCGAACTGGACTCCGGCGTTGCTGGTGACGACGGAGAACTGATCGACGGCGTCGACCGAGACGGAGCTGGCGATGCCGGTGTTGCTGCCGCCCTGAGTGACGTTTGTGACCGGGATGCCTTCGACGTAGTTCTGATTAAGGTTGGTCTGTCCGGTGCCGCCGTAGATGCCTGAGTTTCCATTGTTGGCGCCGGTGCCCTGGGCGTTCGCCGGATTTTCCTGCACGCCGGGCATGAGGTACTGAAAGGCCGTCGGATCGCGAGGACCACCATTCATGGAGAGAGGCAGCTCAGAATAGAGCTCGTTCTCGATGGTGCCGCCGAGAGAGGCATCGGTGGTGTTGAGGAAGGGTGGCGCATCCGTCACGGTGATGGTCGTATCTTCGCCGCCGACGGTGAGCTTAAGCGGAAGGCCGAGGACCTGTGCGTTGTCGACCGTGACGTTCTCCTGTTGCAGCCGCTGGAAGCCCTTTGCGACGACCTCAACGGTATAGTTGCCGGCCTGGAGCGGCTGGAGGACATACTGACCCGAGTTGTTGCTCTTCGTGGTGGTCTGCACACCGGTAGCGGTGTTGGTGGCGGTGACCTGCGCATTGCGGACAACGGCACCCTGCGGGTCTGTGATGAGGCCTCTAAGGCCTCCGCCGCTGGTGCTCTGCGCATTCAGAGTAAGGCCGCTGAAGATCATGAGGCCACAAAGCGCAATCGCACCTACTGCGAGCGCACGCGCGAGAACACGGCGAGAGAACCCGAGCGGCGAAGACCCGAACGACAAGTTGCGAACCATAGTTTGCTCCATCTGATTTTTGCGCTGAAAGGCATCATTGAGGGCGCCTGGATTTCCATGAGCGTCCTGCGAAGGCCCCGCGCCGCTGACTTGAAACACGAAACTATTTAATGAGCCGGAACGCGAAAAAAGTATTTGTTTCCGCGTTGCGTTGTCAATAAGAAAATGTTTTCCCGTTGAAACAGATTTGGCGCATTTTGGCCGTATTCCGCAGGTAGTTTGTGTGACCGCAGGAGGGGCCAGGAACGAAAAACAGGGTTTCAAAGCTTCACGCAACATGCTACTTTGTTTTTGCCCTGATTCAACACAGAATTTGTGTCTCTAAGGAAACACCGGTCCTCGCATGGAGCCAGAGGAGTGCATGTTGGCTGGCCTGACGTGAGAGCCGCAGGGGCTGAACCGGAGCATCCGCAATTCTTTCTCCAACCCCAATGCGCGATTTACCCCAGGAATGCAATGGACGACTGCAACGCCGCGATCCGCGACGTGAGGCGAAGCGCGCTTGCCGTAGTGTGTGGCGCGGGCGGGATGGCGAATATTTTTCTTGCATGTGTCTTTCGCGAACACGTATTATGCCGCTTATTTTTGGAAACGGTTTCTCATGGGAAATCACCATGAAGCCAGCCCGGGGCTGGGCAGTTGTGCTGCCTTGCAAACCAGGGTGGGAATGTTTTCTGGATCAAGGACCAGGTGACCCCGATGCTCTTGCATAAACGAATCGTCCTGACGCGAACCCTCCTGCAGCTGGCCGTTGCGGCCGCACTATGCATGGCGGGCGCGGGAGTAGCAGCAGCAGCCAACAGCGGAAATGCTCCGCAGCTGGTGCCCTACACGATCGAAACGATTGCGGGCACGCCGCAATTTCCTTCCGGTCTGACGTCGAATTCGCCGGGTTATTCCGGCGATGGTGGCCCTGCAACGCCAAGTCTTGCCTCACCCTGTACGCCAGGAACCAGCAGCTGCGCGACCCTGAATTCCCCATACGGCGTCGCGGTGGATTCGGTGGGCAACGTCTATATCTCCGACACGAACAACGACATTATCCGCGAGGTGAACGCGCAGACGGGCTTGATCGACACGATTGCCGGCGTGACCCCCAAGGGCTGCACCGGCATCAGCTGCGGCAACCACGTTGTGGGCTGCGCGGACGGCGTTCTGGCCAACGGCAATCCGATTGGCGGCGGCGTGAAGGGCATCGCGGTCGATGCCTATGGGAACATCTATTTCGTGGACAGCACGACCGCAACGGTCTCGGTAATCTACCGCGGCGGCGCGCGGGTCGCAGCGTTCATCACGCTTGAAGATCCAACCGGTGTGAACACGAGCGGCGGCGTACAGCCGGGATACGTGTACCACGTTGGCGGCACCATCAACCTGACCAACTGCTCCGGCACGACAGGCAACGCGGACAATGCTCTTGCGTTCCAGGGCGCGCAGATGAAGAGCCCGTCAATGCTGACGCTGGACAGCGCGGGCAACATCTATATTGCGGACACCGGAAATGCAACTGTCCGCGTGATCAATACGCAGGCGACTACGCAGACGTTCTTCCAATATCAGGTGCCGCCCGGCTACATGCGGTCCATCACGAACTGCAATGCGGCCCTGACGACCCAGTGTCCGGCGGTGACGACTTCGACCACGGGCACGGGCATCAATGGTCCCGTCAATCAGCTTGTGTTCAACAGCCAGTACAAGGCGGCTGTGGCTGATGCGTACGGCAACGTGTATCAGTACAACGGAACTGCTAGCAGCACGGGGCCTCCGGGCATCTACGCCAGCGTTGCGTTTGCCGGCGGCACACCGCTGACCAATCTGCTGACGGCTGAGGCGCCAACCCTTTCAGGCTATTACGGCACCGGCCCTGGCAATGCTCCTGACGAGCTGCCGCTGACTTACGGCAGCGCATACGACTTTATTGACAATCCGGCGCTCCCCAGCCCGGCCTTGATCTCGTATTACTCAAACGTCCTGGTGACGACGGACCACAACTTCGACATTCGCCCGAGCTCATCGGTCACGGACCTGAACGGTACGATCTGGTTTATGGATACGCACTATCCTCAGCTGTCGCGTATCGACCAGTACACATCCGATGCTCTCTTCGTCATCGCCGGCCGCCGGCCCACCGGAGCTATCGCCGGCCTGGAGTCGCAGCCAGCCTCCCTGACGAACCCATGGTACTGCGTCTATGGCACAGCGACCATTCCGTGGACGCAGGGACCGGTCACCTATGATCCGCATGGAGACGGCTGTCCTGCGGCTCTGGCAAGGATGGGCGGGACGACGAGTTCAGGTCCATTCATCACCGCAGACGGTCTGGGACAGATCTACTTTACCGACAGCTTCCCGGTGGTGCGCGAGCTGCCCCAGGGGAATGTATTCTCGCCGACCGCGGTGGGTACGACCGTAATTCAGCCGATCCAGATTCACTTTGACGGTTCGGCCTCCGGAGCCAATCCGCCGATCATCGGCCCGCAGGCGACGGTGGGAAGCAATATCTACACGACGACGTCATTTTCGATTGCGAGCGGCAACGGCGATTTCACGATCGATACCACGACGCCGGAGTTCGCTCTTGGCTCCCTGGGCCAGAGCGGGTATGGCAACACCAGTCCTACAACTGCGAACTGGGGCATGTGGTCCGGACTTCCAACCTGCTACCAGTTTGGTCTCTCCTCGCCGGATACGAGTTACGACTGCCTGGTGTACGTCGCGTTCGATCCGTCACAGCCTGGCGTCCGGCAGGGACAACTGACGGTGAAGACGGCCAACGGCTCGGTTTACAACTTCGCCCTCTCCGGTGTCGGAACCGGCGGCCAACTGGCGATTGACGGCGGCCAGAACACGACCTTTGCCTCCAGCGGGACGACTGCTGCAAATTCCACCTCTCTGGGGACGACCGCAGGAATTGCCGTAGCGCAGTCGGGCGTTGTCTATATTGCCGATCCGGACAACAACCGGATTCTGGCCTGCCCGGCGGGCACGGTTCCGTGCTCGGGACCGACCGTTGTAACTACGACCCCTGATGCCGGACTGTCCAAGCCGGCGGGTGTCGCTGTGGACGCATCGGGGCACATCTACATCGCCGATACAGGCAATAACCGCATCCTGAAGGTCAACCCGCTGACCGGCGCATGGCGTACCCTGGGGAACAATGTCTGGATCTCGGGCGGCCAGCCGCAGGGCAGCACGGTTCCGCAGTATGCGTTCAAGGCTCCGCAGGGCGTTGCTGTAGACCAGTGGAACAACGTCTACGTCGCCGATACCGGCAATGGGAAGGTGGTGGAGATCCCATCGAATCCGGCACTGGGCGGAGCTGTGCCACTGTTCGATTACACCAACGCCCCCACGTTCTCGAAACCTGTTGGCGTTGCGGTCGACGCGAATGGCTTCGTGTATGTTGCAGACCAGCAGAACCCGTCCGGACAGGTCGTGCGCATCCCGCCCGGTGGCGGCGATCTGCGCGGACCTAGCAACAACCCCTACTCAGCGCTGTTCATTTCGCTTCCGCAGTTTGGCGGTCAGGGCATCTCTACGCCGAATGGAGTTGCGGTCGATGGCGCGGGCAACGTCTACATCTCCGACGGAACCGGGAATGCAGTATGGGTGGCACCGGCCGCAGGGCCGCCAAACGGCATTCCTTACAAACTCAACTTCTCCGGGCTGAAGGCGCCTGCCGGCCTTGGGCTGGATGCGAGCGGGAATCTCTATGTTGCCGATTCCGGCAACAAGCAGGTCCTCTACACAGACCGGCAGAACCCGGTGGTGCCGTTCGGTACGGTGCCGCAGGACCTGACAAGCCCGTCCGGTGTCGCAGGTACACCTGACGGCTGCCCGGTGGCGGGTTCAAGCCAGCCCTGCTCGGGCGTCCTGACGGTGACGAATACGGGCAACCAGCCGGTAACGTTGACCTCACCGTTCCTTGGCGCAGTCTCCGACGCGCAGTTTGCGGTAACCACAAACTGCACCAGCCCGCTGCGGCCTGGTACTGCCTGCACTATCACGCCGACCTTTATGCCGACTTCGAGCGGTGCGGCAGCTATCAACGTGACCGTAAACGGAACGCACACGATGGCGCTGACGGCAAATGGATCGAGTCCGCTAGCGAATATCACCCTGACGTCTTCGGCAGGATTGACGCCGGCTGCCGGATCTTCGACGACGATCACGGCGACCGTCACACAGTCGCACGGAGGAGGCACGCCCACAGGGACGGTGACGTTTACGTACGCGATCGACGCGGGGATGGTAAACAGCGGACAGTGCGGTAGCGGTGGCACACAAACTGTGAGCCTTGCCTCTGGACAGGCGGTCTTCACCCTGCCGAATCTGGGACAGGGCCTGGTCTATACGGTGAACGCTACCTATAACGGCGATAGCAACAGCAGTCTGACGACCGCCTCGCCGCTTGTGATTACAGTTCCCGGTATCCAGGAGACAGCGACGTCTCCCTCCGTAAGCTTCACCTACGGCTCTCCGGTGCCGACACTCACTGGTACGATCTCGCCTGCACTGCCGAGTGGAGTTACGGTATCGTTCGTCAGCGATGCCAGCCAGTTCTCCAATGTAGGCGTGTACCCGATCAAGACGGTGTTTGCAGGTCCGAACGCCTGCGCCTACGGCTTCCCGACGGTCACGAATTCCGGTTCGGGCGGTGGAGCGGCGACAGTAACCGAGAATCCGGCGGCGTTGGATGTCGTAATTCCTGCATATACGACCGCCTATGGAGCGCCGTCGTTCAACTACGCGTCCGGGATGAAGATTACCGGGGCGCTGGGGACGGACCAATTCTCAGCAACGTTTACGCCGCCTGATTCCTCGGTGCTGGACGTGAACCCCATTGCTCCAGCTACGAATCCGTATCCGGTCGTCGCGACCCTGACGGGCAAGTCTGCGGGCAATTATGCGATCCACTACACGAACGGGACGGATACGGTGACATCCGCGCCAGCTGGGTTTACGGTTTCGGCGAGTGCGACCTCGGTGCTGCCGGGATCGCAGGACAGCTCAACCTACCTGATCTCCGTCAGCACGCTGGTGTCCGGAGGCAAAGGCATACCGACAGGCACGGTGACGGTGACGGACAACTTCGTGCCGATCAATACGTCGGTCTTTGGGCCGCCGTGCTCACCGAATCTGACTACGAACTGCAATAACGTGGTTCCGCCCTGCGTGAACGGCGCCACCAGCAATTGCACCGCGCCGGTGACGCTGCCTCTGGTGGCGGGATCGGCATCGTTCAACCTGCCCTCGTCGGCAACGGCCCTGGGAACGCATAACTTCACCTTCACCTATAGCGGCGATCCCGCAGGGACGGGTGACGGAAAGGCTGACTTCCAGTGTGCGGTGTATGGCGGGGCGGCGACATCAGCCTGCCCGACCACAGCCACCACGCCGGTGAGCCTGATCGTGGACAACAAGGACTTCACGGTAACGTCCAACACAGGACCGATCTCGGTACTGCCGGGCGTGACACCGAGCGGTCTGGGCCTGCCGTCCGCGCCGAATCAGAACTCTGCTGCACCGGAGACTGCTGCGATCTCAATCAATGGTGTGCTGGGCTTTACCGGCACAGTGACGTTGAGCTGCACGACGCAGAATCCGAGCTACGTGTTCTGCTCGATGACGCCACCCAGTGTGACCGTTGCTGCCTCCGGAAGCGGGGCAACGCAGACCGCGATTCTCTCGGTCTACACACCGACCCAACTGCCGCTGGGCTTCTTCGGGAACAGCAGTGCGCAGCTGAAGACCTCTGCAGGCAGAACGGTGCTGGCGTTCCTGCCGTTCGGCGTGCTGGCCTTCTGCCTGCGGCGCCGGCGGAGACTGAGCCAGGTACTGCTGGTGCTGATGGTGCTTGTGGGAATGAGCGCCGGAATGAGCGGATGCGGCGGCGGTAATCAGGTGGACTTCTACACTCCGGTTCCGACCGGACCGCAGACGGTCACCGTCACGGCGACCAGCTCTACTGCAGGCGTCTCCCGTTCGCTGGTGGTGCCGATCAACATCAACTAATCGGGCGACCGAAAGAAACTCGGGCCGGATGGGAGCTCCCATCCGGCCCGAACTATTTGCGGCGAAGCATCTGAGCGGGAGCGATCGCCTGCGCCTGGGGTGCGACCGATGCAGCTATACCCTGGAGGTGAGGAGGTCCTCGATGCGGACAGGGAGGTTGCGCACCCGGACGCCCGTTGCATGGTAGACGGCGGCGGTGATGGCGGGAGCGACTCCGGCGAGGCCAATCTCACCGATGCCGCGGGCGCCGTACTTGCCGATGATGTTATCCGGGATTTCAAGGAAATGGACGTCGATCACGGGAGCATCGGCGTTGGTGGGGACGATGTAGTCGGCGAAGTTGTCATTGACCGGATGGCCATTGCGCGGGTCGTAGACATTCTGTTCAAAGAGGGCCATGCCGATGCCCATCACAACGGCGCCGGAGACCTGATTGGTTGCGGTCTTGAGGTTGATCATGCGGCCGCCGTCGATGACGGAGACGACGCGGGTGACACGTAGGCGGGCGATGCCGGGGTCCCACTCGACTTCAGCGAACTGTGCGCCGAAGGAGTGAGTGGAGTAGTTGCGGGCCTCCGGGCCGGAGCCAGTACCGCGGCCCTTGACTGTGATGGCGTCGGTCTTTGCCAGTTTGAGGACCTGCTGGAAAGGGATGCCGCTTGCGGCGGGTTTGCCCGCTGTGTGGACGCGGCCTTCTGAGAAGGCAAGATTGGCGGCGTCCTGCTGATAAAAGGGTGAGCCGGAGGTCTGGGTAGCCAGGGTGAGCAGAGACTTGGCTGCGGCCTCAGCGCCGTCGGCCACGGCGGGAATGATGGTGGCGGTCGCGCGCGAGCCGCCCGAGCCAGGGCCTGGGACGAGGGTCGAATCGCCGATGACGACGTCGATGTGTTCCACCGGAATGCCAGTGCGGTCGCTGAGGACCTGGGCCATCACGGTGTAAGTCCCGGTACCGGGATCCTGCGTGCCGGAGGAGACGCGTGCGGTGCCGTCGTCCTTGAGGATGACGGTTGCTTCACTACCGCCTGCTCCCGCACCCCATGAGGCTCCGGCGACCCCCCAACCAAGGACGACATCGCCTTTGCGCATGGAGCCGACGGCCGGAGTGCGTTTGGACCAGCCGAAGCGCTCGGCGCCGACCTGGAGGCATTCCTTGTAGTGGCGGGAAGAGAAGGGGCGGCCATTGCTCTCGTCGATCAGGGTGTCGTTGCGCAGGCGGAGCTCGACAGGATCCATCTTGAGAGCGATGGCAAGCTCATCCATGGCGGATTCGACAGCGAAGAGACCGGGGACTGCTCCTGGGCCGCGCATGGGGCATGGCGCGCCAACGTTGCGCTTGACGATGCCGGAGGTGACGGCAAGGTTGGGCGTGGAGTACAGGAAGGGGGTCGCCTCGCCGCAGTTTTCGCCGCGCTCATCGGTAATGGAGGTGTGATTGCGATAGTTGTGTTCGAGCGAGACGAGCTTGCCGTCCGGCGTTGCGCCGATGCGCAGGCGCTGCTGCGTTGCGGGGCGATGGCCGACGGCGGTAAACATCAGGTTGCGAGGCACGGTCATTTTGACCGGGCGGTTGAGCTTGCGCGCCGCAGCGGCGGCGAGCACGGCCTGGGGCCAGGGCGAGAGCTTGCCGCCGAAACCGGAGCCGATGAAGCGGGAGATGACACGCAGGTTCTCGCCGGGAACGCTCAGCGCGCCCGCCAGGGAGCGCTGGAAGCCGACGATGTTCTGGCTGGACTCATACATGGTGAAGCTGGTGCCGTCCCAGACAGCGACTGTGGCATGCATCTCCATGGGATTGTGGGTCTCCGCAGGTGTCGAGTAAACCTGGTCGACCTTGACCGGCGCCGACTCGAAGGCGGAGGTATCGCCGCGCCTGGAGTTGGTGCGCATGGGTATGTCCGGGTCGGCGAAGAAGTCGTCGGAGACGTTGGGCTTTTCCGCGTTGTACTTGACGTTGATGGCGGCAGCCGCGGCCTGCGCCTGCTCGAAGGTCTCGGCGACTGCGACTGCGACGTACTGGCCCCAGTAGTTGACGTTGTCATCGGAGAGCGCGATGCGCGCCTCCCCGGTGCCGCTGCGCGCTCCAGGCGCGATGTTGAGCAGGCCGCCAATATTCTGGTGGGTGAGCACGAGCAGGACGCCGGGCATCTTCTCTGCGGCAGCGGTGTCGATGGAGGCAATCTTGCCGTTGCCGATGGTGCTGGCGACGGGAGCCGCATAGCAGAGATGCGGGAAGCTGTAGTCCGCGGCGTAGGTGGCCCGGCCGGTGGTCTTCAGCGGGCCGTCAATGCGCGGCAGGTTGGCGCCGATGATGGCGGTGGGTTCAAACGGCGCCGGCGGCTGATTGGGGTCCGAGGCGGAGGAGCCGGCGGCGGCGACCAGATCGGGCTGGAAAAAGGGGTAATCGAAGTTCGTAAGCATCGGCTTCTCCTGATTACAGGGCGAGCGAAAACTGAGTTCAGGCCTGCGTCGTGGCCAGGGTAAGGGCGCGGGTGAGGCATCGCTTGGCGAGCTCCACCTTGAATGCGTTGCCGGGATGGGGTTTCGCACCTTGCAGGGCGGCTTCGGCGGCGGCACGGAGGGTGGCAGCGTTGACGGGCTTGCCCTGCAGGACGGCCTCTGCCTCAGGCGAGCGCCAGGGGCGTGTGCCGACTCCGCCGAGGGCGACGCGTGCGCGGGCGATGGAGCCGTTGCGCACGGTGGCGACGATGGCGGCGGAGGCGAGCGCGAACTCGTAGGCCTCGCGGTCACGGAGCTTCAGGTAGACGGAGTGCGCGCCGGGTGAGGGCGGAGCCAGAGTGACGTGGGTGATGAGGTCCCCAGGCTCGAGGACGGTCTCGCGATTGGGAGTCGAGCCGGGGAGGAGGTAAAAGTCCGCGATGGAGACGGCGCGGGGGCCTTTGGGGCCCTGGATATGGATGGTGGCCTCGAGTGCGGTAAGGGCGACGTTCATGTCCGAGGGGTTGGTGGCGATGCAGGCGTCGCTGGTGCCGAGGATGGCGAGGTTACGGTGGTAGCCGCCGATGGCCGCGCAGCCGGAACCGGGATTGCGCTTGTTGCACTCGTGCGCCGTGTCGCGGAAGTAGACGCAGCGGGTGCGCTGGACGAGGTTGCCGCCGGTGGTGGCCATGTTGCGCAGTTGCGGCGATGCGCCGGAGTTGAGCGCCTGCGAGAGCACGGCGTAGTCGCGCATGACGACGGGGTCGCGGGCGAGGTCGGAGTTGCGGACCAGCGCGCCGATGCGCAGACCGCCATCGGGCAGCTTGTCGATGCTGTTGATGCCGGGGACGCCGGTGAGGCCGTTGATGTCGACAACGTGCTCGGGGCGCTCGACGTTGAGCTTCATCAGGTCGACGAGGTTGGTGCCGCCGGCGACGAAGCGGACGGTGGCGCCAAGCTGAGCGGTGGGCGACTTGGCCGCGGCGGCGATGGCCTGCGTTGCGGCGGTGGCTCGTTCAAAGGTGAACTCATTCATGGTGTAGCTCCGTTTTTCGATCCCACATCTCAGAAGCGAGATGTGGGGCACCCGGTTCGAATCAGATTTGTTTACGGGCCTGCTGGACGGCAGCGACGATGTTGGAGTACGCGCCGCAGCGGCAGATGTTGCCGTAGACGGCGTGGCGGACGTCCTCGTCGGTGGGGCCGATGCCCTCCTTGACGGCGGCGACGGCGGACATGATCTGGCCGGAGGTGCAGTAGCCGCACTGGTAGGCGTCGTGCTCGACGAAGGCGGCCTGCATGGGATGCATGTGGTCGGGTGAGCCGAGGCCTTCAATAGTGGTGATCTTGTCGCCCACGTGCATGGCGGCGAAGGAGAGGCAGGAGTTGACGCGGCGGCCGTTGACGTGGACGGTGCAGGCTCCGCACTGGCCGTGGTCGCAGCCCTTCTTGGTGCCGGGCATGGCGAGGTTCTCGCGCAGGCAGTCGAGCAGGGTGGTGCGGGCGTCGATCTGCAGGTGATGATCCTCGCCGTTGATGTTCAGCGTGACGGGCATGGTGCGCTGCATACCTGCCTCGGCAGCAGGCTCCGCGGCCGCGGCAGGTTCGGCGATCAGCAGCGGAGGCGCGGTGGCGATGACGCTCGCCGCGCCGGCCTGCGAGAGGAAGGAGCGGCGCGTGATGGGATGCGAGAGCAGGCTGCCACCGTCGCCGGAGGCTTCGGTGTTCGGGGACTCAGCTTCGCCGGTCTCCTGCTGCGGATCAAGCAGGTCAGTTGTTTCGGTTGCCATTCGGTTCTCCTTGGGGAGCGGGTCTGGCTGAGAAACATTCTCCGCCTGTGGCGGGGAAACGCGCAAGTTGGTGGGGAAGTGGTGGTTGATGAGGTGAAAGGGGAACGGCCCGCTCGGCGCTTAGTGCAATGGCACGTGCAGTAACTCCAATGTCAGGAGTGTTGCACCCGCTAGATTTGTTAGAAGAAGGATCACGGACACGATCCGAAATAGTCCTTGACCCGGCCTTAGCGGGCGACGAAGTTCCAGCGCGACAGCGGAGACAATACAAGTGGCTGCAATGAGGAGTGTTGTCGCCCACGCTACTGACTGTGAGTTATGCGGGACGAACCACCCAACTGGTATTCCAAGAAGTGTGAAAGCTACCCCAGCGATCAGCAAATAGCTATCAGCAGACCACTGTTTGTTCATAGTAGCGGTGCCGTCAGCTTGTTCCGTCATCCACCGGCCGAGAATCACAATGCTGCCGATCACGGCCGTGAGGATGGTCATGAAGACAGCCACCACAAAAATGCTCAGATCGGTCCAGTCCACTCGTGTCCGCCATTTCTGCTCTCGGCCAGGCGCTCTCTCTGATTGTTGTCATCCATCATGCAGCCCTGGCCAGTATGAGTCCAGCCGCTTTTTTTCGGCAGCGAAGAAGGATTCGACGTCTTCGACGGCGTGGGTGATGCGGTAGGGCGGGAGCGAGTCGAGGAAGATGCGGCCGTAGCGCTGGCGCTGGATGCGCGGGTCGAGCAGCATAAGCACGCCGCGGTCCTGGAGCGAGCGGATGAGGCGGCCGAAGCCCTGCTTGAGCGTGATGACGGCCGAGGGCACCTGGTAGTCGAAGAAGGCATTGCCGCCGGCCGAGGCGATAGCGTCCATGCGCGCCTTGACGACGGGGTCGGAGGGGACGGCGAAGGGCAGGCGGTCGATGATGACGCAACTGAGCTGCTCGCCCTGCACGTCGACACCCTGCCAGAAGCTGGAGGTGCCGAAGAGGACGGCGTTGGGGGTGTCGCGGAACTCTTCGAGCAGCAGGTTGCGCGGCGCGTCGCCCTGGAGGAGCAGCGGGAAGGGAAGCTCCTGCGCGATGCGGTCGTGCATGGCGCGCATCTGCGAGTAGCTGGTGAAGAGGCAGAAGGCGCGGCCGCGGGTGATCTCGAGCAGGCGGCGTGTGCGTTCGGCGGCCTGGGGGAAGAAGTCGGGCTCGCGCGGGTCGGGCATATTGGGCGGCAGGTAGAGCAGGGCCTGTTTGGGGTAGTTGAAGTGCGAGGGCACGACGAGCTCGCGCGCGAGGGTGAGGCCGAGGCGGCGGGAGACGTGTTCGAAGCCCGAGGAGTTGGGGCCGGCGGCGACGGTGAGTGTGGCCGAGGTGAGGATGACGGAGGAGTACTTCTCGAAGAGCGCGCCGGCGAGCAGCTGTGAGACGTCGATGGGCGTGGCCTGGAGGGAGACGTGGTGCGAGGGCAGCGGCGCAGGGCCGCGGCTGCGTTGCGCGGCGGCGCGCAGGCCACCGGTGGCGCGGCGCTCGATCCAGAAGACGGTGTTGGGGTCGCGGGCTTCGAGCAGGAACTTGAGGTGCGTGGAGATGTCGGCGGTGCGTTTTCGGAGCCCCGGAACTTCCTCGATATCTTTGATGCGTTCCATCTCGGCGTCGAGTCGGGTGAGGGCGTTGCTGGTACCGGTGTAGGTGTCGCCCTGTTCTTCAAGGAACTCTTCGCGGGTGTCGAAGTTGATGCGGCCAACGAGGTCGGAGCCTGATGGCAGCGCGGCGAAGAACATCCGCGCGCGCTCGCGCAGCGTGGTGGTGGCGGATTCGACCCCGGCGGTGGAGGCGTGCTTGGCGCGGAGCATGGTCTCGACGTCGCGGGCGAGCTCGTCAAATCGGTTCAGGCTGAGTGCAACGCCGAAGTAATTGCCGGCGACCTCTTCGAGCTCGTGGGCCTCGTCGAAGATGACGGCTGCGGCGGCAGGCAGGATGCCGGCGTCGACGCCCTCGCCGGCTTCGAGGCGGATGGAGAGGTCGGCAAAGAAGAGGTGGTGGTTGACGATGATGATCTCGGACTCGAGGGCCTTGCGGCGCATCTGGGTGATGAAGCAGGACTCGAAGTCCGGGCAGGACTGGCCGAGGCAGGCCTCGCCGCGGGCGTCGAGCTTGGTCCAGAGGGCGGAGGACTCAGGAAGATTGGGGACCTCGGCGCGATCGCCGGTGAGGGTGGTCTTCTCCCAGGCGGCGATGGTGTTGAACTGGTTGATCTCGTCTAATCCGCTCAAAATCGGCGTGTCGCGTAGGGCGTAGAGCTTGTGCTTGCACACGTAGTTCGCGCGGCCCTTCATGTAGGTGACGCGGAGCGGGCCGAGGACGGATTCGAGAAAGGGAATGTCCTTGAAGAAGAGCTGCTCCTGGAGGTTCTTGGTGCCGGTGGAGATGATGACGCGCTGGCGGCGCTCGCGGGCGAGGCGCAGGGCGGGAAGCAGGTAGGCGAGGGTCTTGCCGGTGCCGGTGCCGGCCTCGACGATGAGGTGGCGCTTGTCGGCGAAGGCCTGCTCGATCGCGCGGGCCATCTCGTACTGGCCCTTGCGGTGCTCGAAGGCGAGCGAGGAGCGGGAGAGGACGCCGCCGGGGGCGAAGAACTCATGCAGGGTGGGGAGCTTGCGGGCGGCGGCGAGGTCGCGGTCATCGGAGGATGCGTCATCCGCGCCGCTGCCGGAGAATCTCTGCGGGATGGAGGAGGACAGGGGCACGGAGAGACTCGTCTCCTGATGATAGACGGAGATTCGCATTTCCTTCGGTATTCGCGAAGGAATTGGGAAACGTATGGAAGAGGTGTGGCGTTAGAAGCCGAGCGGCTTTTTCTGCAGGGTGTTCTCGAGGACGGAGTGGATCTGGAGGATGGGCCAGTCCTGGGTGACGGTACCGGGCTGCTGCTGGCTAGGCTGGTGGATGAGCAGGGCGGGGCGGTCGTCGAAGACGTTGCGCGAGGCGGCGTCGTCCTCCTCGGTCCAGGCGGGAAGCCAGTTCCAGGCGTCGATGCGCCAGCCGTGGTCACCCTGGACGATGAGGGTGGTGTCCTGCCAGCGGGGCGAGGACTGAAGGATGGAGACGAGACGGCCGAGGATGCGATCGGCAAGGGCGAGGTTGTCGAGGTAGGAGCTGTCGCAGTAGTCGGTGTAGTTGTCGCGGATGCGGCTCCAGATGTTGGGGCTGTGCGGGACGGCGAGATGCAGGAAGACGAAGTCGGCCTGGTCGGTCTGAAGGAGGTCATAGGCGTGCTGCTGCAGATCGGTCTCGGTCTGGTGACGGTGGCGGACGTCGAAGGTGCAGAGGTCGCGGTCGGCGCGGGCAGGGGACTTCATCTCACGGACGACCTGCTGGAGCGGGACGCGGACGTTGGTCCAGAAGGGCGACTGCTGGGCCATCATGCCGTCGGACATGTCGTGATTGGTCCAGTAGCAGTCGTCGATGGCGGTGGAATAGGTGGCGCAGTAGGGGTTGTACCAGCCGACGGCGGCGGTGCGCCATCCGGCGTGCTGCGCGTCGGCAAAGACGGTGTCGGGGCCGGAGATGGGCGCCCAGCCGGCGCCCTGATAGTGGACCCAGAGGCGGTTGTGGAAGTTGAAGCGGATGCCGTCAACGGTGCGGCCGGTAAGCAACGAAGGGATGATCTTGACGGTGTGGTAGCCGGCGGGACGGGTGTGGGTGAAGAGAGTGCTCTGGGCGCGCAGGGCGTCGAAGTTGCGCAGGCGCAGGTGGTGGGCGCGGTGCTCGAAGAGCTGGTCGTAGGAGAGCTCGTCGAAGACGACCCAGACGATGCGGGGATGGTTGCGCGGGGGCTCGGAGGGTTTGTTCCAGGCGGCGACGATGCGGTTGGGAGCAGGCTTCCAAGTGGATGCCCAGACGAGTTGGGCCATGCTGCTGCAGGCGAAGATGACCAGCGCCGCGGCCATCACGCTGCAGACACGCATGAGATTTCGATACCAGCGCGGGAAGCGCATGAAGAGCAGCAGCAGGACCGCGGCCCAGACGATGAGCAGGATGAAGACGATACCCTCGATGAGATCGAAGGGAAAGAGCGACTGGGTGCGCTGGATGAGATACGGAGGGATGACGATGGCCGCCACAAGCCGCACCCAGGGATAGAAGCGGGTGCGGGCCGCGATGGTGAGGATCACGAAGAGGAGCAGCGCAACCAGAAGAATGTCGGTGATCTGGGCGTAGCAGATGCCGGCGACGGAGTACGGCGTATGCATGCGGACATCGGCGCCGCCGCCGAGCAGATCGCCGTAGTTGATGACAAGAATGAGCGAGGCGATGCCGAGGCACTGGCAGATCCGCTTGAGCATCGTCTTTTTCGACCTCAGGGGCTAAAGCCCGGAAAGATGGCGAGTCATTTTGCGGCGCGGCTGAAGCCGTGCCCTTAGCAAGACGAACTTAACATACGCCGTTGCCGAGCTTCTCAAATAAAAACAGGACGCGATTGTTGGAGAGGGGATGGCGGTCACGCACGGTGAAGCGGCCTTCGCAGGCAGCGAGAAGATCGGCCTCGGAGAGTGAGCCGTAGAGAGAGTCGCGGCCGCGCATGAGCGACTGGAACATGGGGTCTTCGACAGGCACCCACTCGATGACGAGGTAGCGGCGGGTGAGCCGGGCGCAGAGTTCGAGGATAGCGGGGATGGGAATCTGCTCCATCAGGATGAGGTGATGGATGACGGCGAGCATCAGGACGCAGTCGAACTGGCCTTCCAGGCGTGGCAGCAGCGCGAGGGATTCGGAGTTCCGCCAGCCGACGGAGGGGGTGGGACGCGCGAGGTCCGCGCAGATGGTATGGATGGGGAGGCTGCGGTCGCGTGCGGCGAGGAAGATGCGATCGGCTGCGGCGAGGTCGCGTTCGAGGGCGACGACTTCTGCACCGGCCTCGGCGGAGAGGATGCTGAACTCGCCGGTGTTGGCGCCGATGTCGAGCACGCGTGTGGGTGAGATGGCGGTGAGCGTGGTGCGGACCCACTCAAATTTGGCGCGGCTCTCATTTGCGGTGTAGTGGGTGAGAGCGCCGGTGTAGCCGCTCCAGTCCGACGCGCCGGAGGTGCCGGCGGCGCGGCGGGTGCGGCGGCGGAGATCGGCGAGGGTGCGCTGCAGGACGCGCGTGGCGACCTCGGGATCGAGTTCGCGGGTGGGCGTTTTTGCGGGGCCCTGAGCCGCTCCCTTGCCGCGGTCCAGCAGTGTAGGCAATGTGATGGGCCACAGTGCGCTGCGTGAGAGCCGCTGGCGGAGGCTCAATGCCTGGAAACAGTCCGCGGGCTCGTAGCCATCGCGATGGAAGAGGCTCAGCGAAAGAGGCCAGCGGAGCTGGCGCCGCATGACGAGCGGGAGCAGGAAGGTGCGGACATATTGTCCGTAAGCGAGCCAGATGGAGACGGAGGGCCTTCGCGGTTCGAAGGACAGGATGTCGACGAACACGGCGCGCGGGCCATCGAAGAGGACGTTGAGCGGTGTGGCGTCCTTCAGGAGCCAGCCTTCCGTGACGGCTTGCTCACACAGGGTGAGTGTCAGTTCGGCGGCGGCGAGCCACTGCGAAGGTGTCCACTCCCAGGGATAAGTGGGGAAGGGAATACGAGGGTGGTGAAGGCGCAGGGCCGGTGAGCTGTCATCGACTTCGGCGGCAATCAACTCGCCGCGCCTCTGCGCCGAGATGCAGAAGGTGGTTTCGAGAAACGACAATGTCTCCGCGCGGGCGGAGGGCTGAACGGTACGCAGCACCCCGCCGTCGGGCAGGAAGCTCAGGGAGCCCGATGGATCACGAAAGGTTGCGCCGGGAAGGCCAGAGTTCATGCAGCTTCGCGGGAGTCGCCTGCCTCAGGTGCAACCGGCAGTGTGGCGACAGGAGTCTCCTTCTTCCGGGTAAAAAAGGCTCGGATGCGACGGCGAACGATGTACGCCCACGCGGCGATGACCGAAGCAATGGTCTGCAGCGCGATCAGCCCGGATCCGGGATCGACATAGCCCCAGGCGCGGCGTTCGCTGGCGACAAACATGCAAATCGCGATCACTACGGCAAGTGAGAAGGAGAGGAATCGCTTCATTCAAAGCCTTTCTGCGTTGAAGAGGCCGCCCCTCAGTGTTCCCTCGGGCACGGCCGCAAGAGCGCATTGAAGCGCTCTTTAGAATTGCGGATTCATTCAAAAAACACCGAATCGATACGATAGTTGCCATCGGGACAAGCTTTTCCGGGGGCACAGTTCGTGGCGACACCGATGTTTCCACTTCAGACGGGACACCGTGAGAAAAGGACGCACAAGTTTCAACGATTGATGAAACGGGCGCAAAAAGATCCCCCGGCCTTTTCGGGCCGGGGGCGAGGGAAGGCAGCGGCCAGGACTCAGTAAAGAATCTTCAGGCCGAACTGGATGATGCGCGGCTCAAAGGTGGTGGTGATCTGGCCACCGCCTGTCGCCACCGAACCCTGGGTGCCGCTGATGTTGCCGGGCAGGAAGAAGTTTGTGTGGTTGAAGAGGTTGTAGAACTCGGTACGGAACTCGACCTTCAGGCCCTCTACGGGGGTGGTAAAGCGCTTGTTGAGCGAGAGGTCCGTGTCGTTGTACATGGGGCTGCGGCCGGGGTTGCGGCTGGCGTTGCCGAAGGGGCTGCCGCCGGTGGAGGGCAGCGCGAATGCGGCCGGATTGACGTAGTTCACAAAGCCGGTATTGGCTGCGCGGTTGGAGGTGCCCCGCGTGACGGGCTGGCCGGGGACGATGTTGGGGCGGTACTCGTTGGCGCCGCGGTATGTGGCGCTGATCTGCGGGGAGACCTGCTGCGCGCCAGTGGGGTTGTAGGTGATATTGAAGGGGGTCCCAGCCTGCGCGGTGACGATACCTGAGACCTGCCAGCCGCCGAGGATGCTGTCAACGAATGGATTGGCATCGGCCATCAAGCGGCGGCCGCGGCCGAAAGGCAGCTCATAGACGAGGCTGGTGACGTTGGCCACGGGCAGGTTGTAATCGGACTGCGCGTAGTCGGCGCCGATGTTGAAGCCGTTCTGCGGGGAGGGCGTGTTGCCTTCGAGCGAAGCGCTGGCGTTGTCCAGAGAATGCTCCCAGGTGAAGGAGTTGAGCAGGGTGAGGCCGGAGAGAAAGCGCTGCTCGTATTTGACCTGCAGCGAATCAAAGTGCGAGGTGAACTCGTTGAGCGCCTCGGTGATGTCGGAGGGCCAGTTGGCGTAGGGGCGGGCATACCCGAGGGCCGGATTGCGCTGGTTGGCGTTGAGGAAGCCCTCGAGCCGTACGCCGTGGTTGCCGACGTAGGCGATGTCGAGCAGAGTGTTCTTGGCGAGCTGGCGCTGGATGGAGAAGAAGTAGCTCTCCACATAGCTGGCCTTGGTGTCCTTGGGGATGTAGGTGATGTTGTCGGTGGCCTTATTGAAGCTGGTGACGAGGCCAGAGGGGTAGCCCTGGTCGGAGGTGGCGTAGCAGGAGGGCGTCGTGGTGCCCGGGGCGATGATCTGTGCGGGCAGCGGCGTGGAGCAGTGGTTCGAGGTGGTCGGCGCGATCTGGATGACGGAGGCGAACTGCGCCTGCGGAGCATTGATGGCGAGGATGTCGCCGGAGCCTGCGCGGCTGTAGTGCGAGTAACTGATGCCGAAGCCTCCGCGGATGGCGGTCTTCGCGTCGGCAGCGTAAGCGAAGCCGATGCGCGGGCCGAAGTCAGCGTAGTCCGGATTGACGAGGGTCTTTCCGTAGGTGCCGCCATAGGTGACCGGAGTGATGCCGTTGCCGGCAACGGCGCCGGGCGCGGTGGTCAGGACGGTCTGGCTGTCGGGATCGAAGTTGGAGATGTGGTTATAGAGCTCACCATACGGTGAGCCGTACTCCCAGCGCAGGCCGAGGTTGAGGGTCAGGCTGGGCGAGACCTTCCAGTCGTCCTGCGCGTAGACGCTGTGCATGTTCTGGGTGAGATGGGCGACGAAGTAGTTGGCGAGTTGATAGGTGCTGGTGTTGCCGAAGAGGAAGTCGGCCCAGTAATTGTCGGCAACGGCGGTGTTGCCGGGGCAGTTGCCACCGCCTGAGATCGCCGTGCCGCCCGGGCAGACGCTGTAGGCGCCACCGAAGGTGAAGGAGCCGTAGAGCGGGTTGTTGTCGTTGACGGCCATCCAGATGCGCTCGTACTCGTAGCCGAATTTGAGCGAATGGCTGCCGCGCACCCAGGTGAAGTTGACCTTGGGATCCATCAGCGCAGGGTCCTGCCACTGCGGGTTGGTGGACTGGCGGCCGAAGCCGGAGAAGTTCGTCACGCTGATGGAGGGGAGGCCGCCGGCGACGACGGGATTGGACGGAAGGCCGGGGATGAAGGCCGCGGTCCCAGGCGTGGAGAACGCCGTATTGCCGATGGAGAGATTGAACTTGCCGGCCTTGGTGCGGCTGAGGCCGAGGCGGGCATCGATGATCTTGTTGGCGCCGAAGAGCTGGGTGAAGCCGAGGGCGATCTGCTGGTCGAGGATGCGGATGTGGCCGTTGGTCTGGCCGTCCAGCGGAATGGGAATGGCGGCGAAGTTGATCGCGTTTTCCTTGCGGTCGCTGATGCGCAGAAAGGCGGAGCGCGATGGGGTCATCTGCCAGTCGAAGCGGAGATCGCCCTTGTCGGCGTTGTCGCGGAAGGGAACAAGGGTGGAGTAGTCGTCCTGCGCGAGGCCGGAGCTGGCGAGCCCGGAGGTGGGCAGGCCGGAGATTCCCTTGAAGTAGGAGACGATCTGCGCAGAGAGCGGGTTGATGGCTCCCACGGGCAGAGGAGTATTGGCAGCATAGACCGTGCCGGTGACGGGGTTGCGCACCGGGACGACGAGCACGCCATTGAGCTCATTCTGTGTGGGCAGGCTGAGGACGGTAAGGGTCTTGAGGATCTGACGGAAGCCCTCATAGTCGACGAAGTAGAAGAACTTGTCCTTAACGATCGGACCGCCCAGGTTGAAGCCGAACTGATTGCGGTTGAAGGTCGGCTTCTGGAAGGGGACGGAGATGCCGGAGCTGCCGACGAGAGTGGGCTTGAAGAAGCCGGGGGCGTTGAGGTCCGTATTGCGGATGAACTCATAGACGGTTGCGTGGATGGAGTTGGAGCCGCTCTGGGAGGCGACGTTGATGGTAGCGCCCGAGGCGCGGCCGTATTCGGCGCTCTCGTTGTTGGTAACGACCTGCCACTGGGCGACGGAGTCCGGCGGAACGGCGATGATCTGGTTGTCGAAGCCCTGGTTGGATTCGCCATAGGCGTTGTTGTCGAGGCCGTCGAGCAGGAAGTTGTTGAACATGCTGCGCTGGCCGTTGACGTTGAAGGAGCCGGCGCGAACCAGAGAGTTCGACGAACTGGTGAAGACTGAGCTGGGCGCCTGGCGCGAGCCGGGGACGAGCGCGAGCAGATCGGAGTAGTTGCGCGTGACCAGCGGCAGGGCCTCGCTCTGATAGTTGGTGATGTTCTGGCCGCGCTCGCTTGACTCCGTTTCAAGCTGGAGGGCCACGCCGGAGACTTCAATGTTCGTCTCCGTAGCGCCGACCTTGAGAGTCAGGTCGATGCGCTGGCGCGTGCCGACGGAGATCGTGATGTCGTTGGCAACGGCGCTGGCGAAGCCGGACATGCTTGCGGAGATGGAGTAGACGCCGACACGAAGCGACGGCGCCTCATAGTCGCCCTGGCCGCCGGAGTGGATCTGTGTGACTGCTCCCGTGGCGTTGTTGGTGATCTTGATGTCCGCGCCTGCGATGGGCGCACCAGCACCATCCCGGATGGTGCCGACGAGGCTGCCGTTCTCATACTGGGCACGCAAGGGAGTGCACACTGAAAACGCTAGGAACACCGCAAGCAGCAGGGAAGAGGAGAACGAGAATTTCCGCATGCGGTGAACCTACAGTCGCATGCGTTACGACCGGATCAATCGATGATGAAGACGGTGTTATATGTACGGCCTGCCGGTGGAGATCAGAGGAAATCTTCAGCGGATCGAAAGAGATTTTTGTGCCGCATCCGGCAGCGATATTCCAAGCAGCCCGGCAATCGTCGGAGCAATCTGCCGCATGTCCACCACGCCAAGGTCTTTCCCCGCAAGTACGCCTTTGCCCAGGATGAAAAAGGAGGAGCGCATCTCCGGCACGGCCGTGGGATCGTAACCGTGGGTGCCTCCATGGGGTATCGCAGTGACCAGAGGGCCGGCGATGCCGGGGCCGGTGACATAGCCCGGCTTGAGCGTGACGACGAAGGCCGCTCCGGGAAAGCCGCCCAGCCGTTGCATCTGCTCCGCATTGAGGATGCGCGCAACGCCGCTGTCCGAATCGGCAGCGAGCTTGTCGAGAATGCCACGCACCTGGGCGGTGGTGGCAGCGTCGCTGGGGTCGTGGAGGATGATCGCAGCCATGCCGCCGGCCAGCCAGGGCTCGGCCTTCCAGGAGAGAATCCGGGGTGCTCCGTCTTTAGAGGAAGGCGCTGCCTGCACAAGTCCGGCCTGGATGAAGGGGATGAAGAGGTTGGTTGCGCGTGAGATGTCCGCGAAACCATGGTCGGAGACAATGGCGATCACCGCGTCAGGATCGTTCGCAAGCTCCTGTGTCACCAGGCGGCCGATCATGCCGTCGATCCGCTCCAGGTCCTTGTCGGCCTCAGGGCTGAACGGGCCGTGCATGTGCTCCTCTTCATCGAGCGAGCTGAGGTGGATGGTCATGAAGCGCGGGCGGTGCCGTCTGAGGATGTCCAGCGAGTAGATGGTCTTCGCTTCGTCGCCGTCGATGGTGGTGTCGTTGCCGTTCATATAGGGCGTGGCTGTGCGCTCCGCGATCTGCCGGAGTTCGTTGTCCGGGCGGGATACGGCGTCCATCAGCATGCGGTCGTCGGGGTTGGTGGGGTCAGCTGCGGAGGCGCCGCGCCAATATTCCGGGATGAGGTAATCGATGCAGTCAGCATCCACGGTGACCGGCCAGCCGACGCTGGCCGTGGACAGTCCGGCGCTGTGCGCAGCGGACCAGAGTGTAGGGACCTTGATCTGGCCGTTGTACCAGTACCACGAATCATGCATCCGGCGTTCTGGATCGAAGATCGCGTTGTTCAGGATGCCGTGCCGCGCGGGCCAGACGCCTGTAACCAGCGTGGTATGGCTCGGATAGGTGACCGTCGGGAAGACGCCCTGAACTCCCTCCGCGTGTGCACCCTGGGCAAGGACGCGGAGCAGGTTCGGGATGTGCAGATGGTGTTCAGCGGCATGGGTCACATAGTCCGGCCGCATGCCGTCGACGGAGATCATCAGCACCGGCCGGCCGGTCTGTGCCGCCAGTGGAAGAGAGATAAGAACGAGAAGAGAGAGCGCGAAGAGGCGGGAAGGCATGCCAGTAGTCTGGTAGGACCTTGTGAAGTGAAGTTAAATCGGCGGGAAGATTGACCGGGCAGATCAGGCGAATATCGACACTTGCGCGTTTCAGAAAGTTGCATCATGGGACGGCACACCGCATCACAAAAGAGAGAGAGAACAGAGATGAGAGGAGGCGCCCCATGGCAGACGCAGACGAGATGGCGGGCGCAGCAAGGGTCCGGCGGCGGGTTGTTGTAATCGGCGGCGGCTTTGCCGGGATCAATGCGGCACAGGAGCTGGCCAAGCTGCCGGTGGATGTGACGCTGGTGGACCGCAAAAACTATCACACCTTCCAGCCTTTGCTGTATCAGGTGGCGCTGGCGGTGCTGTCTCCGGCGGAGATCGCCCAGCCGATCCGGTCGATCCTGAAGGACCACCCCAACATCGAGGTGCTGATGGACGAGGCGGTGGGCTTCACGCTGGAGGAGCAGCACGTGATGCTGAAGTCCGGCACGGTGCTGGAGTACGACTTCCTGATCCTTGCGCCTGGATCGACGCACTCCTACTTCGGGCACGAGGAGTGGTCGGAACTCGCACCGGGACTGAAGACGGTGGAGGACGCGACGGAGATCCGGCGGCGGGTACTGCTGGCCTTCGAGCTGGCCGAGCGGCAGATGATGGAGCATGACACGCATCCTCCGCTGCAGTTCGTGATTGTGGGCGGCGGCCCGACCGGCGTGGAACTGGCAGGTGCCATCTCCGACATTGCGCGGCTCTACATGCGGAACAACTTCCGCTATATCGACACGAAGCAGGCGAAGGTGCTGATCCTCGAGGGGTCGCCGCATATCCTGGCGGCGTATCCAGAGGACCTGCAGGCGAAGGCGCGCGAGCAGCTGGAGAAGCTGGGCGTGGAGGTGCGCACCAACGCGATCGTGTCCGATGTAAAGCCTGGCTACGTGATGGTGCGGGGCAAGGATGGACCCGAGGAGCGCATCGACGCCGTGGTGACGTTGTGGGCCGCAGGAGTGCAGGCGTCACCGCTGGGCAAGATGCTGGGCGTGGAGACGGACAGGAAGGGCTGCGTCTTCGTGGACGGCTATCTGAACCCGCCGGGGCATCCGGAGATCTTCGTCTGCGGCGATCTGGCACACGTGGTGGAGAATGGCCGGCAAGTCCCCGGGGTAGCACAGCCCGCCATGCAGATGGGCGTCTATGCGGCGAAGAGGATCGGATGCCTTGTAGGCCACGAGGCGGGGTCCGAGGGGTGCGACGTAAAGCCCTTCCACTACTTCGACAAGGGCGACATGGCGACCATCGGACGAAAGGCGGCGGTGGCGAACATCGTGTGGCCGTTCAAGGCCCACTGGTCAGGCTTTATGGCCTGGGCCGCGTGGCTGCTGGTGCATATCTACTTCCTGATTGGGTTCCGCAACCGGGTGGGGGTCTTCCGCCAGTGGGCATGGACCTATCTGACCCTGCAGGACGGGGCACGGCTGATTACCGGGTCGCAGGACCTGCCGGGATGGAACGATGAGGATCCGAAGACCTAGCCGGCAGGGGCAGCCGCGCGGTTACTGATCGCTGGCCTGCGGATCCGGGTGCGGAATCTGCGGGCCTTCTTCATCAATGGCTTCCACTACGTTGTCGCTGGTTGCGGGCCGGCCGTCGCGACGGCTCTGCTGGCCGAGGGAGTCTTTGCTGCCTGCTATCGCGTCGGGATCCGGTTGAGGAGAGGACGTAGTCTGTGGGGCCGTCATGGGATGCACTCCTTTGCTAGGCAGCTAGGATGCAGTCCGGCAGGCAGGAGAATGCTGCGAATATGTGACTCGCTGGGAGAATCAGCGGCGCAGCGCCGAGCCGGTCAGTGCAACTGGTCGGGAATGACTGCGTATTGGATGAGCAGCTCGAAGGGCACGATCTTCAGCGTGTTCTCGTGGGTCGCCTCCAGCACCACAGGGCATGCCGCGCCCGCCTGCTGCACCTGCAGCCAGCGGGCAGCACAGACGCACCATCGGTCGCCCGGCTTCAGGCCCGGGAAGCCGTACTGCGGCAGAGGAGTGGAGAGGTCGTTGCCGAGGGCCCTGGAGGCTTGCAGAAAAGCCTCGTCGACGATGCAGCAGATGGTGTGGACACCGAGGTCCTCCGGGCCGGTTTCACAGCAGCCACTGCGGTAGAAACCGGTCATCGGCTCACAGCCGCAGACGGCCAGCGGCTGGCCCAGCACGTTGCGCCCGCGAGACTGAAGTTCCGCTGCCATGCAGACAAGTCTACTTGGGCCGCGGCCTGGATGTGCAGGTCGCGGCAGAGAGCGTTGGCGGAAATGTGCACAATGCTTAATCGACGATTAATCTTCCGCGGCGCTTGAGCACATAATCTCCGCTTCTGGAGCGGTTTTACGCCTTGGTGCGCGACTTTTTCCGTGCAGTTGCGTATCTTCTGGCAGAGGCGTTCTTCCCGTCGCCGGATGCCGCGGTGACCGTTCCACGGGCCCCAGGGTGATATCCGTCAATTCATGTTCCGGCCCTACCAAGCGGGGCCGGATTCGGATATATTCGTAAGCCTCCCCCATTGCGCATTTTTCACTTCTGTCTTGGATAGGAGTCGAACATGGGCTCAAACAGACGCACGTTCCTGCAGCAGGTCCTGATGACCGGGGGGCTGACCGCCCTTCTGGAGACGAGCTCTTCCCGGGAGGCACTGGCGGAAGAGTTGATGGCAACTGCGGGCACCGGGGCCAACGGTCCGCACGATTCACAAAACTTCTGGGACGCCTTCGGCGCTGTGGCGGACACGCCTGCCGCACCGGAAGGTGTCCATGGCCGAGGACTCTTTCGCAAGCAGCCGCAGGCCGCGGCTGCCGCCAATCCCTCCGGCGCGACCGACAGGCTGGTGGATTACTACCACTACTATGTGAACCCGAAGACCAAGGACGCGAGTCTGCGCCTGGCCACCAGCATCGACACGAATGAGCTGATGGACCATGAAGGAGACATCACGGCCAGCGTTGCGGTCAACGGATTCCATATGGCGGGCGAGGACCGCGACCTGTTCGACAAGCTGCAGTCCGCGCAGCTGCGCATCGACATGGTGCAGAACCAGTCGCTGATACCGGAGTATCTCGACACGATGGCGTGGATGTCGCTGGCCGGGTTGTTTCCGGACTCAAGCGGCAAACTGCCCCCTTTGCAGGACCTGAGCTTCAATCCCTCACAGGGATCGCAGAAGATGAGTTCGATCGTACTTCCCGGCGGCTCCGGGCAGGTAGCAGTGAACCTTTCGATGACGCACAAGGAGTCGACCTTTTACGCGATCATCAAGAACCTGACGAACGAGGTTGGCCGCTTCTCACCGCTGGTCGGGCTGCCTTCCATCAGCGTCGCGGCGCTGAAGGGTTTCTGCAACCTGTACGGCGCGATGGAGCAGAGGACAACCTTCCTGCTGAACAGCATGCCGAAGTCCGCTTATGCGACCCAGCTGGCCCGCGCGGCCTCGCAGACCTCAAGCGGATTGAACCTGGTTCCCGGCGACTACATCCTGGTGCCGAACGCGTACTCCGCAGAGCTGACGCCGTACCTGGACAAGCTGGAGATGCGCGAGGGATATCTGGTGCCGAAGGACGCATCCAAGACGACCTCAGTCTACGACCTGGCCGCTTCGATGAAACCGGACATCACGTATCTTTCGGCGAATATCGGTTTGAAAGCGCTTGCGTCGCCGACCGGCAGCGGTTCCCGTCCGCAGACGCCGAGCACTCTGTTGAGCCCGCCGTCGCCGCCCTCGTCCGGGAGTTCGTCGTCGTCTTCTTCGGGCTCTAAAGGCTCCAGTAGCAAGAGCGGCAAGCCTTAGAAGAATGTTGCGGCGCGGCAGTCTCTGCAATCCAGGCTGCCGCGCCGTAGTCGAAGTTCGGGCCCTTTTTTGCTGGACTATATCCTCTGTCTTTCGAGTGTGCGACATGGGCCAACTGGTGAGGAACAGAAATGCAATCGTGCTGACGGCGCTGACCGTTATGGTTGGGGCGGTCAGCTCTACCCTGCAGGCGCAGAACTTCGGCGAATTCTTCCAGCGCAAGCACATCACCCTGGTGCGCAAGCTGCCGCCCACCGGGCGCATCGACGGCACGACCTTCTCGGTCAACGTCACAGGCGCGGGTTCGGACGTGACCTCGGACATCGAGGCTCAGATCACCAGCCTGCTGGTGGCCAACGACGGCCGCCTGCAGTCGGTGACGGACCCCAAGGAGCGCCCGGACGCGCTGATCAAGGCGCGCGTCACCGCCTACCAGCCGATGCAGATTATCGTGAAGACGGAGCAGGGGCTGGAGTTCGGCAAGAAGGGCGGCCCGGTACAGAACCAGCAGGTCCAGGAGATCACGGGACTACTTAGCATTTCGTTCGAGGCGCAGGACCTGCGCGCAAAGCATGGCATTGCGGCCGACACCATTACAACGAAGTTCGACCGTGAGTATCCGGTGAACGCGCCGGTGGCAAAGCCGTCGATGACGAGTATCTTTACTTCGCATCTGCCGAAGACGCCTCTCGCCGGCGGCAGCGGTGCGGAGAACCGCCCCCCGACCGCGCAGGAGCTGCGCACACAGCTCATCAAGGACGCCTCGTTGCAGATTGCATCGCGGCTGGTGAACACCACCGAAGAGGTGAATGTATTTCTGGCACGCGGGGGCGGGCTGGACGATGCCGACAAGCTGATGGAGCAGAAGCTCTACACGCGCGCTCTGGAGAGCCTGGAGACAATGCCGCCGTATCCGCAGCCGGACCAGGAGGCGTACCGCCTGTACAACCTCGGCGTGGTGAACGAGGCCCTGGGGTATGACTCTGACGACGTGGCCAAGGCGCGCAAGTATCTGCAGCAGGCGTCCATCGACTACGGCAAGGCCATCGACGCCAAGCCTACAGAAAAGATGTTTCTGGAGCCGCAGAACCGCATCGACACGGCGCTGGCGCACTATAAGGTGCTGGGGGACGAGCTGGCGAAGCAGACGGTGGCCAGCAAGGCCGCCGCAACCGCAGCGGCCACCGCGCAGCAGAACGCGCTGACCAACACCGACGTGATCTCGATGGTGCAGGCCAAGCTGGACCAGGGCAACATCATCGACACGATCCAGCACTCCGAGGCCGCGAATTTCGATCTGTCCGTCAAGGGGCAGATCGCCCTCTCCAAGGCGGGAGTGAATGGCCAGATCATCACTGCGATGAAGCAAAGAGCGCGGTCACAATAGTCGCGGCCAGAGAATGCGCACAGCAGACTGAGAGGAGCCAGGCGTGCATCAGAGAATCTCGCGCGGCGCAGTGATGGCGGCGGCCGCAATCGTCCTTTGCGCGGGAGCTGCGTTACGCGCGCAGGCGCAGAGCGGCCGCTGCGGCGCCGGGGTAGACCTGGTGGTGCAGGCACTCGAGAAGATGCGGGCTAGCAGCAGTAATGACGATCTGCTGGATGCCGACGAGTTGCTGAAACGTGCCGCGGAGCTGTGCAGCGATCTCGGCGACGCCTGGTATTACCGTTCGCTGGTGGAGCGCAAGCTGGGCAACGCGCGGCTGGCCGACTTTGCCATGAGGCAGGCGAAGCTCTTCCCATCGGACGCCAGCGCGGACCAGTTGAATCCTTTCGTGCTCTCCACGCCCATGCCGGGGACGCGCGGGGTGACCGGGAACGGAGCAACTCCCGCCACTCCGGCTGGTCCGCCAGGGCAGCGCTGGGCGTTGATCGTCGGCATCGGAACGTTTACCGACCAGAACATCGAGCCGCTGAAATACACCGCCAGTGACGCACAGAGCTTTGAGAGTGCGCTGCTCGATCCGAAGGTCGGAGGCTTCAAGGCAGATCATGTGCACAGCCTGATGAACGACCAGGCGACGACAAAAAACATCAAGATGCAGCTGAACTGGCTGGCACGCAGCGCCGGTCCAGATGATGTTGTGGTCGTCTACGTTGCGACGCACGGCTCTTCGCGCGACCTGGATACTGTTGGTGTGAACTACATCATCACGCATGACACGGAGATTGGCGCAAACATCGATCCCGACAGCCTGTATGCCACGGCGCTGCCCATGGTGGACATCTCGAACGCGATCGCCACGCGCGTGAAGGCGCAGCGCGCGGCCATCTTCCTTGACACCTGCTACAGCGGCAACGCAGCGGTACAGGAGACAAAGCTGATTGCTCCGGGCATCAAGAATGCGTCGCTTTCACCCGAGGCCATTGCGCACATCACACAGGGCTCCGGGCGCATGGTCTTTGCTGCCGCGGGCACAGACCAGGAGTCGCTTGAAAGCGACCAGTTGAAGCACGGCTTCTTTACCTACTACCTGGTGCAGGCCCTGCAGCAGGAGGGCGCAAAGACGCCGCTGACGAAGATCTTTGACTACACGCAGCAGCACGTTGCCCAGACGGTGGCGACCGAGTTCCGGCAGTACAATATGCAGCAGACCCCGGTGATGGGCCGCAGCGAGGATTCCACGGACTTTTCACTGGCGGGCTCATAAGTCCGGCAACGGTGCCTGAGCCGGTAGTGCCGGACATCCATCCAATTCCTGTGGCGATAACCTCCAAGCCCTGCTGCTCACCCTCCGCTGATCGTGGCCCGATCAATGGAGACGCTGCAATGGCGCCGCATGCCGCATCCAGTTCCGTCGCCGATATTGCCCGGCCGATGGTTTCGCTGCCCGGCGGCACATTTCTGATGGGGACCGACTACGAGCGGGCCTTCCCGCTGGATGGCGAGGGACCGGTGCGGCCCGTCACCATGTCACCATTCCGCATCGATACCTTTCCTGTTACCAATCGCGATTTCGCCTCATTTGTTGATGCGACCGGCTATCGCACGGAGTCGGAGATCTTCGCATGGTCGTTCGTCTTCTGGATGCATCTGCCGGACGAGCGTCTGGATGAGCTGGTGGAAGACACCGTGGCCGCAGCCCCCTGGTGGTGCAAGGTGCCGGGCGCGTACTGGCGTCATCCGGAGGGGCCTGGTTCGGATGTGAGCGGGCGGCAGGACCATCCAGTGGTGCACGTCTCGTGGAACGATGCGGCTGCCTATGCCGCGTGGGCCGGGAAGTCGCTGCCGACGGAGGCGCAGTGGGAGTATGCGGCACGCGGAGGTATGGAGCAGAAGCTGTATCCGTGGGGAGATGAGCTGACGCCCGGCGGCAAACATTTGTGCAATATCTGGCAGGGAGAGTTTCCGCGTGTGGACACAGGCGAGGATGGCTTTCGCGGGGCGTGCCCGGTGGATGCCTTTCCGCCGAACGGCTTCGGGCTCTACTCCATGACCGGCAACGTTTGGGAGTGGTGCGCGGACTGGTTTACGACCGAGCACAGCTCAGACCCGCAACGCGACCCCAGGGGACCGGAGGAAGGCTCAGCCAAGGGGATGAAGGGCGGGTCGTTTCTGTGCCATGCCTCCTACTGCAACCGGTATCGCGTGGCCGCGCGCACCAGCAATACGCCGGACTCAGCTGCGTCTAACATCGGTTTCCGCTGCGTACTACACTTGTAAGGCAATTTCGCGAGGACCCAGACCATGAGCGAAGAGAAGAGCAGGCAGAGTGCAACCAGCCGGCGCAGCTTTCTGACCGGAGCGGCCGGAGCAGCGCTGGCCACTGCGCTGCCGACAACGGCACAGACAGAGGGCGGGAACAAATCCGCCGCGGTGGTGAAGCGGAAGAAGCCGTTGAATGTGCTCTTCTTCATGTCCGACGATATGCGGCCTGAGCTGGCCTGCTACTCCAGCCGCTTCAACGGGCACAGCCCGAACATCGATGCGCTGGCGGCGAGCGGCGTTCGCTTTGACCGCAACTACTGCCAGTTTCCGCTGTGCAATCCGTCGCGCTCGTCTCTGTTTACGGGGCACATTCCGCGCGAGACGACCGTGCTGGGCAACCGCGACGCGGTCGTGAAGGCACATCCCGAGTGGGTGACGCTGCCGCGCCTCTTCAAGGAGAACGGCTATACCACGCTGCGCTCCGGCAAGCTCTTCCATGCAGGTCTCGACGACCCGAACGCTTGGACCGAGTTTTACGGCGATGTTGAGTCGATGCATCCTACGAAGCTGGGCGCGAAGATGGAGATCCCACGGGTGCAGATTCCCAAGCCCGACGGCGTATTGCCGCCGCTGCCCCAGGACAACGCGCAGGCCGCGCACTCCGACCAGATCCTGGTGCTGGACGGCAACGGCGAGGGCGCAGGAGACTACCTGGTTGCAGACCTGGCGATCCAGTGGCTGAACCGTGTGGCCGCCGATCCGGACAAGCCGTTCTTTGTAGGTTGCGGCTTCTCCAAGCCGCACAGCCCGCCGCAGGCTCCACAGCGCTTCTTCGACCTGTGGGACCCCGAGAAGATCACGCTGCCGCCGGACTTTGCAGCATGGCCAACCGTGCCGGAAGGCTTCCCGAAGGCAGCAATCCGGCCGAGGAATGCGGACCTGTTCATCGGACGCGGTGCGTCGGAGAGCGAGGCGAAGCAGGTGATCCGCGCGTACCTTGCGTCGATTGCGTGGGCGGACTGGAACCTTGGCCGCGTGGTCGCAGAGCTGGAGCGGCTGAAGCTGCGCGACAATACGCTGATCGTCTTCGTCGCCGACCACGGCTACCAGCTGGGCGAGAAGGGCAAGTGGTCCAAGGCGGGTTCGCTGTTTGAGGGCGGGACGCGCATTCCGCTGATCATCTCCATGCCGGGCGCGAAGGGCAATGGGCGCACGTGCGTGAAGATGGTGCAGTCACTGGACATCTACCGCACCTTGTGCGAACTGGCCGGGCTTGAGCCGCCGTCGCATGTAGAGGGCACGAGCCTTGTTCCGCTGTTGGAAGACCCGCGCGGGCCGAAGTGGAACCAGCCTGCGTACAGCATCTGGAGCGAGGACGGCAAGACAATTCACGGGACAGCGATCCGCACAGAGCAATGGAGATATGCGGAGTACGGCAAGGACGCGGCCAACGGCGCGATGTTGCTGGATGTGCATGCCGACCCGATGGAGTTGAAGAACCTGGCCGACGATCCCAAGCACGCGAAGGTCCGGGCGGAGTTGTCGAAGCTTGTGAACGCGTACAGCTATCCGGCTTAGCCGGAAGAGGAACGCGAGGTGAAGAATGGCTGAAGAATCCGCGGCACGCGCGGCGCGCGTGATGGTGGGCGTGAGCGGCGGCGTAGCCGCTTACAAAGCCGCAGAGCTGGTGCGCACGCTGCAGCGGCGCGGCTGCGAGGTGCGGGTGACGATGACGCGCGCGGCGCAGGAGTTTGTGCGGCCGCTGACGTTTTCGTCGCTGACCGGGCATCGCGTGCTCACGACCCTGTGGGGTGAAGGCGATGCGAGCGGCACGGAGCCTGCGGGCGATGCGACGGGACTGGATGACGCCGGATCGATAGAGCACATCGCAGAGGCGCAGTGGGCCGATGTAGTGGTAATTGCTCCCGCGACGGCGCACGTGCTGGCGAAGATGGCGCATGGGCTGGCGGATGACTTTCTTTCGACGATGCTGCTGGCGACGACTGCGCCGGTCGTTGTTGCACCGGCGATGAATGTGAACATGTGGAACCATGCTGCGACGCGGGCGAATGTGGCAGTGCTGCGTGACCGCGGGGTGCGGTTTGTCGATCCGGACGCGGGGTATCTCGCGTGCGGCATGGTGGGCTCGGGGCGTCTGGCCGAGATCGATGCGATTGCAGATGCGGTGCTGAGCGCTGCGCGGCCGGACACGAAGCTCGACCTGGCGGGCGAGGTGGTGCTGGTGACCGCGGGGGGGACGCGGGAGGCGATCGATCCGGTGCGGTTTCTGGGCAACCGCTCGAGCGGCAGGATGGGCTACGCGATTGCGGAGGCGGCGCGGCAGCGTGGCGCGGAGGTGGTGCTTGTTTCCGCGCCGACGGCTCTGGTGGCTCCGGCGGGCTGCGTGCTGGTCCCGGTGACGACCGCCGAGGAGATGCGTACGGCAGTGATGGAACAGCTTCCGAGGGCGACGGTAGTGATCGGCGCGGCGGCAGTGGCGGACTTCCGTGCGAGCTCTGTCGCGGAAGGAAAGATCCGCCGTGAAGGCGGGCTGACGCTGGAGCTGGAGCCGACGGCGGACATTCTGCGCGCTGTCAGTGAGTCACGCAGACCGGAAACACTGGTGGTGGCGTTTGCGGCGGAGATGGACGAGGACATCGAGCGTGCGCGGGCGAAGATGCGGGCGAAGGGCGCCGATGCGGTGGTGCTGAACGACGTGTCGCGCGCGGGAGTCGGATTTGACTCGGAGCGGAATGCAGGGGTCTTCGTGACGGCGGACGAGGCAGTGGAGTTGGGGGAGATGCCGAAGCGGGAGATGGCGGATCGCATTCTGGACCTGATGTGCAGGCTGCGGACACGGGTGAGTGCCAGGATTTAGTCCTCCCCGATCAAAAAGGCCAAGGCCCCAAAAATATCGGGGCTGCGTGCATAGCGATCATTCGTTCAGCGGAAAGCAGAAAGCCCGACGCGGTGGCCGGGCTTTCTGCCTGTCCTTCTGATTTCGTTTTAGGTGGCGTCGAAAACTAACGTGCCAACTTTCTTGCCGGGAAAACAAAGGAGATAAAAGGCGACGGGCACTTGAGTCGAACCACACGGCGCCGAAACACAGACAAGCAGATAAAGCGGTTAGGTTGTTCTTATGCGGCGACGGGGTGGTTTTGCAGGGCTACAAGCAGTTGCCGGGCCATCGCCTCGCGCTCTTGCTTGTCCATAATCATGCTGGCAGCCGAGGCGTACTCCGCAAGCAGTTCCGGGGACATAAGCGTCTGGTTGAGGCGAGAGGGCGGCAATGGTTCGCCGAGCTCCTGCATGGTGAGTGCCATCTCAGCGTCATCGAGCGTCGCGAACGGCTTGGTTGGCTGGGGACGACGTTGTCTGGCAGAAGAAATGATCTTCATTGTTCTGACTCCTCCACATTTCGTTAGATGCAGGCTTACGAGCATCTGTAACGAGAACAGTCCAAACCCGCCAGACGCGGGCAAGCTGCGTGACTTCTGGGGGCCGAACAGAAACAGATCGTAGCATTGCCCCGGGCAAATGGGTAGGAATTTTTTTCGTAGCACGTTTGTGCGGTTGCCAGCGGCGTGCAAGTTGTTTCGTATGCCCACGTCATTGATAAGTATGGTTTCGGCGAGGGTGGGTCGAGGCAAGGAGGGGAGAAATTTCCGCCTGCAGAGAAACCTCACCAGTTGAAGCTCTTGAAGGAGGCGCCGTGGCGTTCCGGGCCAGTTGCAGTGCCCAGGATAGCGAGCAGGAAGGCGATGACGGCGGTGCCGGCCATGGCCCAGGCGTAGCTGACGTGGTCGGCGAGGAGGGCTTCAATATAGACGACGGAGCTGGAGAGGAGCACGCCACACTGGTATCCGAAGCCGACGAGGAAGCCGCGGACGGAGTTGGGGGAGAGCTCCGAGAGGTGAGCGGGCACGACGCCCATGGCCCCCTGAATGAGGAACTGCATAGCGACGGCGCCGATGAGGAGTCCCGCGCGCGAGGAGCTGAAGGCCCATAGAGGAGTGGCGAGCAGAGCGAAGACCATGGCGATGATGATGATGCGTCGCCGGCCCCAGCGGTCCGAGAGGACGCCGAAGGCGATGCCTCCGATGATGGCCGCCACCATGGAGACAGCGGTGATCCAGGCACGCACGGTGGGACCGTAGTGCCAGTAGCGCTCGAGGAAGGTGGGGTACATGTCCTGGGTGCCGTGGGTGGTGAGCTGCATGCCTGCCATGAAGAGGGCAATGTAGAGCAGGAGCTTCCAGTGCAGCGCGATGACCTGGATGAAGTCTCCCCAGGAGTCCTGGCGAGTGTTCTTCCAGACATCGGATTCCTTGACGCGCATACGGACGAAGAGGGCAAGGAGGGCGGGGAGTCCGCCGAGGAAGAAGAGGGGGCGCCAGCCGAAGCGCGGGAAGACGAAGATGTAGCAGATGGCAGCGAGCAGGTAGCCAGCAGGGTATCCCTGCTGTAGGACGCCGGAGAGGAATCCGCGTTTTTTAGCGGGGGCGGCCTCCATGGCAAGAGAGGCGCCCACGCCCCATTCGCCTCCCATGCCAATGCCGAAGAGGGCACGGAGGACGAGGAAGGTGACGTAGTTGGGGGCGAGGCCGGAGAGGACTTCAATGATGGAGTAGAAGACGAGGGCCAGCATGAGCGGGCCGCGGCGGCCGTACTTGTCCGCGAGGGCGCCAAAGATGAGCGCGCCGACGGGGCGGAAGGCGAGGGTGAGGGTAATGGCGAGGGCGATGGCGTGATCGGTCTGGTGGTACTCCCGCGCGATGGCGGTAAGGCAGAAGACGACGAGGAAGAAGTCAAAGGCGTCCAGCATCCAGCCGAGGAAGCCGGCGACCAGCGCAGTCCGGTATCCCGTGGATCCCGCGGGGGATTGTGCCTGTTCCAGATCCGGTTCAATGGTAGCTCTCGCCATAGTGTCAATCCTTTCCAGCCCTATACGCCAAATGCAACATGCGCGGAGCAATCAGTCGTTCAAGCGGGCGATGCAGTCGATCTCGATTTTGCGGCCGCTGCGAAGGACGGCCTGTGTGGTGGTGCGGACGGGCTGATCGGAGGGGAAAAACTCCACATAGGCGGCATTCATCTGATCGAAGTCGTCGAGGCTGGCCAGGTGGATGCTGACCTTGACGACGTTGGCCAGGCAGCTGCCGGCGGTCTGGAGGATATGGGCCATGTTGCTGAGCTCGAGGCGCGTCTCCGAGGCGATATCTCCCAGGCGGAACTGCTGGGTCGCGGGATCAATGGGCGCCTGGCCTGCGATGAAGACAAAGCCGCCGGCAACGACGGCGTGCGAATAAGGCCCGAGCGGCCGGGGGAAGCTGGCCGACGTGATGGCCTTACGGTCTGCGGCGGGCTTACCGAGATCGAGGTCAGGTGAGGCAAGTTCGCTCATGGGTTCCTTTCCATCTGCAGGAGGCAGGTTCTATGCTCTTGAAAGGGGCGGGCGCAGGAACCGTAGAGTTGACTGCGACGGCACACCTTATTACGGCGATGCCTTTCATTTCTCTTAACTGCCACTCTACTTCCGACGAGATACAAGCGACAGGTTAGGAACGGATAGGTTAGGGTTATGCCTCATAAGTACAACGAGTTATTGGATGTTACAGAACAAACCTGACGTTGACAGCCCTTTAGCCCTGAGCAACGATAGTATATGACCAACAATGAGGCCGAAGCTTCGACATCAGGTCTGGATGCGCAGCAGCGGCTTCAGGTGGAAGCTGAGCTGAAACGTATCCTGGAGAGTCCTGCGTTCCGTACGTCAAAGCGCTCCCAGGAGTTTCTCCGTTATATCGTTGCAACCTACCTGGAGGGCAAGGCCGACGAGCTGAAGGAGCGCGCGATCGGCATCCAGGTCTTCCAGCGGATGCCGGACTACGACACGGGCGAGCACTCGATCGTGCGGGTGAAGGCGAACGAACTGCGCAAGCGGCTGGCGCAGGTCTACAGCGAGCCGGATGAGCAGTGGGTGGTGCAGATCCACCTGCCGAAGGGCTCGTATACGCCGCAGTTCCGGTGGCGCGAAGCCAGCAGCGATGCGGCCGCGGTCGCTGCAGCCGAGGAGCCGGAGAGGTCCGGATGGACGTGGGTACGAGCGGCGTGGATTGCGGCAGCATTGGCAGTGGTATGCGGCGCAACGTGGTACTTTGTGCGCTCGCAACTGCCGCCGGACACGGCGGAACAATTCTGGCGGCCGATCCTGGACGACCATAACCCGCTGCTGCTGTGCACGGGGAGCCCGGAGATCTGGCGCCTGAATGCGCCGGTCGAAGATGAGTCGAAGCTGCCTTCATCGATACAACCTTCCGATATAACCCGCGATGTGGACCACTATGTGGGCTGGGGAGATGCGGCTGCACTGAGTGACTTAGCAGCTTACTTTGCCCAGCACGACAAGAATGTGACGGTCCAATTAGCGGATGACGTGTCTTTCTCCGAACTAAGTCATAGTCCAGTGGTGTTAGTAGGTGCGCGTTCTAATTCGTGGAGCATGCAGTTAGCAAATAATATGCGGTTTGTATTTATGCGGACCGGTCCGACGAGCGTGGTGCGCGATAGAAAGACGGGTAAAGAGTGGAGTTACCAGCCGGGGAACCCGGCGGTGGATTATGTCATTCTGTCCCGTATTTTTGAATCGAAGACAGGACGGATGGTGGTGCTGGCGGCGGGGCTTTCGCACTATGGTACGGAGGCCGCGGGGCAAGTGCTGACGAATTCGCGCGAGATGCAGAAGCTGCTGGAGGGTGCGCCGAAGGACTGGGCCACGCGCGACCTGCAACTGGTGCTGCGGGTGGAGGTGTTCGGGCGTACGGCGGGAACGCCGACGCTGGTGGCCAGCGATTTTCCGTAGGATCGTCACGCTGTATGCTCTGTGACCTGGCGGAAGAGGCGCAGCAGGTTCTGTCCCCAGAACTTGTCGATGCGGGCTTCGGAGTATCCGCGCTTGAGCATGGCCTGGGTGATCATGGGCAGGTCGCGGATGTCGCGCATGCCGCGCGGCAGGTTGGGGCCGCCATCGATGTCGGTGCCGATGGCGACGTGGTCTTCGCCGACGAGGCGGATGGCGCGATCGACGGCGCCGACCCACTCGTCAGGCGTCATGCGGACCGAGTCCGGGACCCAGGGCCCCATGCGCGGGAACTGCGGGGCGACGATCTTGTCGATCTCATAGATGGTCTTGCCCTTGACCTTGTCGGCGACCGATGAGGTGTCGAAGAAGGTGTGCTTCTCGTGTTCGGTCTGGTAGGCATATTCGGTCGGGCTGTGGAACTCATTGCCGATCTGGAAGCCGAAGACGCCGCCCTTGGCGGCGAGGGCCTTGAGGACGTCATCGGGCATGTTGCGCGGGATGTCGACGAGAGCGCGCATGCCGTTATGAGTCGCCGCGATGGGCTGCGAGCTGGCATCGATGGCCTGGAGCGTGGCCTCGGCGGAGGCGTGGGAGACGTTGATGACCATGCCGAGGCGGTTCATCTCGTGGATGACCTCGCGGCCATAGGAGGTGATTCCGTTGAACTGGGGCGTGGAGCAGCAGGCGTCGGCGTAGTGCTGGTTCCAGTTGTGCGCGGAGAGCTGCGCGGAGCGGACGCCGAGGCGATACATGTCATGCATGACGCGGAGGTCGCCGTCGAGGTCGTAGCTGCCCTCAATGTCGAGAACGGCGGCCATTTTGCCCTTGGCGCGGATGCGCTCGATGTCGTTGGCGTTGAGGGCGAGCTCGACCTGGTCACGGTTCAGCTCGAGCTGTTCGAGGGCGTGGTCGATACGCCGGAGGGCCTGCTTGGTCTCAAAGCGGCCAGGGTAGTACTCCTCCGGGATGTAGATGGACATGAAGAAGGCGTCGACGCCGCCTTCTTTCGCGCGCGGGAGGTCCCAGTAGCCGTCGGTCTTGCGCGTGCCGATGCTGCCGCCGAAGTAGAATTCGCGGTCGAGCGCGTGCACGTGGCCGTCAAAGACAAAGGCGCGGCGATGGACTGCGAGCGCCTCCTTTGAGATGACCGGCGCAGGAAGGCGCGAGGGAGAGTTTGTCTGCTCGGCCTCCTGCGCGAAGCCGGAGCCCGGAAGCGACGGCAGGGACGCGAGGCCGGAGAGCAGGGCAGTGTCGCGAATGAAGCGCCGGCGTGTGTACACTCACTCCTCCATTGCAGTGTTGTGGGCGCGCCTAGGTCCGTGCGTACTGGGACTCCTGGGGCGCCTGGTAGCGGATGGCCGCCAGGTGCGGGGTTTCGATGCGTACATTGTTGCGCTCACGCGAGGTGAGGCAGGCTTCCAGTATGCCGCTGGTGAGCTGGGTGCGCTCGACCGGGAAGGGGGCAGTCTTTGTGGTGTAGAACTGCTCGATCTTGTGTGCCAGGGCCGCGGTGTAGCTGAGGTTGGGCGCGGGCCCGCGGAAGAACTGGGTGGCGATGCGGCCGTGGCCGGGGACCTCGGTGGCGAAGGTAAAGTCGTTGTCCGCACCGTCGAGCATGAGCATGGTGGCGCGCGTGCCGTCGGTGTACTCAATGCAATAGGCGGCGGGGTTGCGGACGAGCTGGGGCAGGACCCCTGAGGCGACCATGTTCTGCGGGCGGCCGTCCATGGCGGTGAGGCCGAGGATGGCATCACTGCGCGATTGGGCGGAGCTGAGCAGGGTCTTCGACCACTTGCCGGCCTCACCTGCGTCCCACACGGCGTCCCCTTCGAGGAACTGGACGGATTTGACGCCCGTTTCTCCCCCCTTGCGGCGCTCCATCATGGCCTGCATGGCCTCGAGGGCATGGAAGTCGTCACGGCCGAGATCGCCGATTCCGACGGCGACAGCCTCGGTGATTGCGCCGCCGTAGGGGATATCGATGTCAGGGATGCGCCAGGTGGCTGGCATCCACGAACCGGCCATGATGGGGAACTTCATGCGCTCGGCGGTGGCGATGGTGGCTTTGGCCTGCTCGGCGCTGAAGGAGAGATCGCCGTAATTGTAGATGGGAACGGAGCGGCGATCGGTCTGGAAGACCTGGACGCACTGCTCGAAGTAGTCGTATCGGGGGTAGAGGACCTGGCCTGCGCGATTGCGCGGGTAGTCGCCGTCCTCGATGACGCAGAGCACGGCATCGACGGCGAGCTCACCGCCGCCGCAGCGCAACGCCTGCGGAATGTTGGGGTAGATCCTGAAGCCGAACTCCTTCGCGCGGCCTTCGCTGAGCGCGTTGTGCGCGGCCTCGGCGGGGGCGACACGGCCAGGGCCGTATGCGGGACCAGCGACAGGAGCAGGCGCAGGCTCCAGGTACATGGAGACGACCTGGACCTGCGGCATGTGCCAGGCACCTTCCCACTGGTAGCCGATGAGGAAGTGGTCGGTGATGCTCTGCAGCAGCGAGCCGAGCGTGAACTCGTTGCCTAGCACGGCGAGGCGGATGACAGGGCGGGAGGGGTCGCGTGGAGGCTGGGCCATGGCCGAGCCGAGCAGCGGGCGATAGGCCATGAGGGCCGGGGTGAGGGCAGAGTATCCGAGAAAGCGCCGTCTGGTAAGCATCTAGGTCCTCCGGAGGGTCGATGCAGCAGGTTGATAGGCGATGTTGAGCTGAGGCGTAGGGAGCTTCGCCTGATTGGAACGCAGGCTGGCAAGGCCGGCGCAGAGGATGCCGTTGGCGAGCAGAACGCGCTCGATGGGGTATTGCTCTTTCTTGGTGATCATGAAGCGCTCGATGTAGTGGACGAGCGGATCGAAGTAGGACTCCAGCGTGGCGCGTTCGCGGCCGCGGGAGAGATACATCATGGTGGAGAAAGGCTTGTCCCGTCCCTCGAGCTGGGCGGCGAAGTTGAAGTCCTCGACGAATCCGTTGAGGAGCATGATGGTGCCGCGGAGGCCGTCCTTGTAGCGGTAGTGATAGGCGACGGGATCGCGGTCGCGGATGAGAGGCTTCATCTCCTCCACGGTAGGGAAGGAATCGGTGAAGTTGTCGCGTCCGGGCGCGAGGGTGTGGCTGCGGCAGGCGGCGGCCTTGAAGACCTCCTGCGACCAGACACCCTGCTCGTGGGCCTTCCAGAAGTTGTCGCCGCGGTAGGCCTGGACCCACTCGACGCCGGTCTCGCCGCCCTTGCGGCGCTCGACCATGCACTGCACGGTTTCGAGGGCGTGGATGTCGTAGCTGTCCAGCCCGCCGAAGGCGACGCACATGGCTTCCTTGACGACGGCGTTGTCCGGCATCTCGACCTGGGGGATGCGCCAGGTGACGGGAAGGCTGGAGCCTCCCATCATGGGGAAGCCCATCTTCTTCGACGTGTCGTACATCTCCCGGGCCCAGTCCCAGTTCCAGGAGAGGTGCTTGTCGGTGTAGTAGGGGACGACCTTGCCGGTCCTGCGGAAGGTCTCGACTACCTTCTGGAAGAACTGGTAGCGGGGATAAGGAATGAGGCCGAGCTCGTTGCGGGGATAGTCTCCCTGCTCGCCGATGTAGATGACACCGTCGACGGCGAGCTTGTCGGTGCCGAGAGTGAGCGCCTCATCCACGCTGTTGCAGATGCGGATATTGTGGCGGTGCGCACGCTCAGGGACAAGGTCGCCCTCGCCGCGCTGCTCCACGTAGATGGAGATGACGTGGAGAGCGGGCTTCTGAAACTCTGCGCCGTAGTTATAGCCGTCCAGCACGCGGTCGATGATGTGCTGGGTGTGAAGGTGGGTCTTATAGATATTCGCCAGTACGGCGATCCGTGGACGCTCGTCTGGTGCTGAACTCTGAGCCATGATTGAGCAATCTCCTTCGCATAGAGCTACTAGAACGTGAGGCGTCCCATGAATTCGAAGATCCGCATGCCGGTTGAGGTGGTGGTGATATTGCCGAAGGTGGCCGCGGAGGACCAGTTGCCACTGGGCGCGCCCCAGTTGACGTGGTTGAAGGTGTTGTAGGCGTCAGCGCGGAACTGAAATGCGAGGCGCTCATAGATGGGGAAGGTCTTGGCCAGGGAGGTGTCGAAGTTGACGACGCCAGGGCCGTAGAAAGGATTGCGGGCCGAGTTGCCGTAGGTATATTGCGCAGGCAGGGCGAAGGCATCGCGATTGATGCAATTGACGAGGACATCGCCGCAGCTGGCGTGGATGGAGCCGACGCGGTTGGGGCGCTGAGAGGACTGGCCGGTATTGGCCTGGTCCTGGCTGATGGTGATGTTGACGGGCTGGCCGGTCTGGATGGTGACGATGCCGCTGAGCGACCATCCGCCGGCTGCGGTGCGCAGAAGGGTGTTGGTGCTGCCTTCGAAGAAGGGCATGCGCCAGACGTAATGGCCGGTCATGCGGTGGCGGATGTCGTCAGAGGAGTTTCCGTAGTCGGAGCGGATGTCGTAGGGGTTCACGATCTGGCCGCCGCCGGTGGAGTAGGCGCTCTCGTCGAGAGAGTGGGACCAGGTGTAGCTGACCTGTCCGCTGAGGCCATGGATGGTGCGCTGGGTGTAGACGATGTTGAAGCCATCGTAGTTGGAGATGGCCCCGTTGTAGAGGTTCCGGATGTTGCCGAAGTGCTGGTTGGGCCGGCGTGTCTGGATGGTCCCGGGACCAGGGGTGGGCGCGTTGACCTGGAGGCTGGTGTCGAGGTGCTCGGTATGGTTGCCGATGGCCTGGAAGTCGATGCCCGCGCCCTTCCAGAGTGCCTTCTCCACGTCGAAGCTCCACTGGGTCATCTTGGCAGAGGGGAAGTGCTTGCTGAGGGTGAGGATGTCCGGTACGGGAGTTCCACCGATGGCCGCAGCCGGGTTGGGATCACTGAAGTTGATGACCGGGTTGGCGTGCGAGGCGTTGTAGGTGTAGTTGGTGCTGAATGGCGGGTTGAGCGAGAGGATCGTGAGGGCGTTCATGGTCGCCGGACTGTAGTAGAGACCGGCGCCGCCGCGCACGACCCAGCCGCCGCCGGCGCGATAGGCGAAGCCGATGCGCGGTGCCCACTGCTCGTGGTTGGGATCGGTGTATTTATACCCCGGGGTGGTGGTGGCGGGGATGAGGGTGGTGCCGTCGTCGCTGAGGAAGTTGGCGATGCCGCTGGGGCTGTAGGCGACATAGGGAAGCTCATAACGGATGCCGAGGTTGAGGCTGAGCCTGCGGCCGAGGTTCCACTTGTCGAGGACGAAGAAGTCATTGCGCCACTGCTCGCCTGCGGATTCAAGCTGAATGACCGGGGTGGTGTCACTGGCGATGAGGCCACGCATGAAGTCTGCGCCGCCGTCGCCGGTCATGACGCCGGTGAAGCTGAAGCTGCCGCGGGGGCTGTTGGCGGCGAAGCGGGTGGTGATGTCGCGGGAGACGTCCATGCCGGCGATGACATTGTGCGCTCCGTGGCTCCAGTTGAGGGTGTCGAGGCCGGTCCAGACCTGATCCGTCTGAAGGGAGTTGCGCGCGCCGCTGCCAAGACCCAGATAGCCGCTCATGCTTACGTTGGGCTCACCGGGATTTCCTGGAGGATTTTGGTAGCCGGGGATGGTGAGCACAGAGAGCTGGCTCTGCAGAGAAGGATTGACGAAGTAGCCGTTGGCGCTGTTGAGCGAGACTTGATTTCTGCCGAGAGAGAACTGATTGATCAGGTTGGGCGTGAAGACCTGGGTGTATCCGCCAACGAAGTTGTTCTGATGGCTGGGGCTGTAGGTGGAATCGGGCGCGAAGGCTGCGCCGGTGAAGGGACGCGCCGTCTGGTAGGCGTAACGGAAGAAAACGCGCGCCTTCTGCGTGATTACGTTGTCAATGCGGGTAATGTACTGGTCGAAGTCATTGCCGCTGGGGATGGTGGCACGCAGATTGTTGGTGAGGCCGGGGAGGTTTGCCTGCGGCATGAAGTTAAGGTATTCGAGCGAGTGCGGGTTGATGCAATTGGACTGGATGACGTTGTTGACGATGCAGGAGGAATTGACGGGATCGCTGAGCTTGGTCTTGATGGCGCTGAAGTCGCCCTGGCGCTCGGCGGGCGTGAGCACGGTGTAAAGCGATGAGGTGGAGGAGATCTGACGGCGGGCCTGGTAGTCGAACATGAAGAAGCTCTTGTCGCGGCCGTTGTAGATCTTCGGCAGCACGACGGGGCCATCGAGTTCCATGCCGTACTGGTTCTGGCGCAGCGGGGTCTTCTTGGAGTTGGCCGCATCGAAGCGGTTGTGGGTGTTGAAGACGTCGTTGCGGACGGCCTCGCTGAGCGCGCCATGCAGCTGGTTGGTGCCGCCCTTGGAGACGGCGTTGACGTGCACGCCAAGATAGGTGCCGTACTGAGCGGAGTAGGTCCCGGTCTGTACGCTGACCTCCTGGATAGCGTCCGGGGAGGGTGGGAAGTCCACGGTGCGGTGGATGGTGTTGAGCATGGTGACGCCATCGAGTGAGACGTCGTTCTGCTCACCACGCTGCCCCGGGCCGGCAAATGACTCGCCCGGAGGGTCGCCCACGGTGACATCGCCGGACTGGATGACTCCGGCGGTGGTCAGCGCGAGCTTCAGCGTGTCATGGCCGGCCACGGGAAGCGACGAGATGGCGCGTGTCTCCAACGTCTGCACGATGGAGGCATCGTCGGTCTCGATAGGAGGAGGTGCGCTGGAGACGGTGATCTCATTGGTGACAGCGCCTACGGTGAGGGCGAAATCGGTGCGGACGGTCTGGTTGACCTGGACGGAGATATCGGTGCGAGTGAACTTCTGGAAGCCCGGGCTCTCCACCGTGATGGTGTAAGTGCCGACGTCGACGTAGGGAAGCGAATATTCTCCGGCGCCGGTGGTGACGCCGTTGTACGTGACCTTGGTGGCGGTCTGCACGGCGGTGACTTTAGCCCCGGCGATGGCAGCGCCCTGGGTGTCCGTTACGGTGCCGACAAGGGTTGTGGCGGAGGCGACCTGCGCACGGGCTGCCGGCAGGCAGAAGAGGGACAGCACTGGCAGAAGACAAATAATGAAAATCCGCTTCATGGAAAAGACCTCCTGGAGTGACCTACCGGTTAAGCCGTCAAATGCGCCGGGGACAAACCCGACCTTCTCAAGCGAGGAAGGAAATCCTGTGCCCCTGCGCAGAGGCGGGGCGTGTCCTGGAAAAAAATGTTGGGGTCACGACTCCCAGCTGAAGCTCGATGGGATGCTGTGAGGGCAACTTTGCAGGCGGCGCGAGGATGGCGCTAGGTTTGATACGGATACGGGAGCGGTTATTTACCGGGCCGTAACGTTAACTAAGTTTCGCGTGGACAGCGAGATAGCGGTGACTGTAATGCCTCTTTAAATTTTCACCCGGTGGAGATAAAGATTGGATGAGATTTCCGGCCTGGGCGTCGACAGCCCGCAGGCTGGGGGAATTTGTGGGCGCGCGCGGGTGCGAAAGACGGACGGGGTGAACGATATTCGACGAACCGAGAGGCGGCCGCACCAAGGCCGAGTCGACCGACTCTGCCGCGGATGCCAATGGAGGATTCAGCAGACTAGCCGAGGGTGGGCATGGTGGTGTCGACGCCGGAACGGATTCCGGTGGGCCAGCGCGCGGTGATGGTTTTGAGGCGGGTGTAGAAGCGGACGCCCTCCGGGCCGTAGATGGCGTGGTCGCCGAAGAGGGAACGTTTCCATCCGCCGAAGGAGTGGAAGGCCATAGGCACGGGGATGGGCACGTTGACGCCGACCATGCCGACCTGCACTCCGGCGGCAAAGGCACGCGCGGTGTCGCCGTCGCGAGTAAAGATGGAGGTGCCGTTGCCGAACTCGTGCTCATTGACGAGATCGAGCGCGGTCTGGAAGCTGGCGGCGCGGACGATGCCGAGGACAGGTCCGAAGATCTCTTCCTTATAGATCCGCATCTCGGGCTTGACGTGGTCGAAGAGGCAGCCGCCGAGGAAGAAGCCCTCGCCGCGGGGGAGCGCGGTCTGGCGGCCGTCGATGATGAGTTCGGCGCCCTCCTTCGGGCCGAGGTCGACGTAGCTGCGGACACGCTCCAGATGCAGGCCGGTGACGAGCGGGCCGAGGTCGGCGTTGTCCTGGGTGCCGGGGGCGATGGTGAGCGCGGCGATGCGGGGGCGGAGCTTCTCGATGAGGGCGTCGGCGGTCTTTGAGCCGACGGCGACGGCGACAGAGATGGCCATGCATCGCTCTCCGGCCGAACCGTAGGCTGCGCCGACAAGGGCGTCGGCGGCCTGGTCGAGGTCGGCATCGGGCATGACGATGAGATGGTTCTTCGCACCGCCGAGCGCCTGCACGCGCTTACCGTGCGAGGTGCCCTTCGAATAGACGTACTCGGCGATGGGCGTGGAGCCGACGAAGGAGACGGCGGCGACGTCAGGGTGCTCCAGGATCATGTCGACGGACTCCTTGTCTCCGTGGACGACGTTGAAGACGCCGTCGGGGAGGCCGGACTCCTTGAGCATCTCTGCGATCAGGATGGAGGCGGAGGGGTCGCGCTCGGAGGGCTTGAGGACGAAGGTGTTGCCACAGGCCAGGGCCAGCGGGATCATCCAGAGCGGCACCATGGCGGGGAAGTTGAAGGGCGTGATGCCGGCGACGACGCCGAGCGGCTGGCGGAAGGACCAGGAGTCGATGCCGTTGCCGACCTGCTCAGTGAACTCGCCCTTGAGAAGCTGCGGGATGGCGGTGGAGAACTCGATGTTCTCCAGGCCGCGGGTGGCTTCGCCCTTCGCGTCGGAGAGGACCTTGCCGTGCTCGGAGGTGATGAGGGCGGCGACTTCGTCGAGGCGGGACTCGAAGATCTCGCGGAAGCGGAACATGACGCGCGCGCGGCGCAGAGGCGGCTGCGCAGCCCATGCGGGGAATGCAGCCTTTGCAGCGGCGACAGCGGCGTCGAGCTCGGACTTATTGGCGAGCGGGACCTGGGCCTGCACCTTGCCGGTGGCGGGATTGAAGACATTGCCGGTGCGGCCGGAGAGACCGGCAACGGGAGCCCCGTTGATCCAGTGCGGGATGGGCCGGAGGGGAGTTGCGGCGGTGGAATCAGTGGCCGGAAGGGTGGCGCTGGCAGCGGCTGCAGACATGGAAGACCTCAATTCCGTTGGATCAACAGGGGAATAGAGTAGTCCAACGCAGGGGTGGGATGGAATGGACAGAGTGTATGGGCAGAACCCATGCTGCAGATAAATCTGGTCTTTGGGGCATGGATTCGTGCTGAACCTCACCGGCGCGGAGGGCATCTAATCATGTAGATAGTTTTGGCAAAGAGGCCGCCGGCGACAGGCGGTTGGGTATTGCGAGAGCGGGACAGGCGGGATATTCTAGAGAGGCTTGCTGAAGGAGGAGAGTGCGATGGTTGGTATCGTCAAGGTTTAGAGATTGGGAGTAGCGAGGTTTGTCTGAAGAGGCCGCCAGAGTGCGGCCTTATGTGTTTTAAGGCGCTGGTGGGGCATCAGGCGCCGGGAAGTGTCTTGACGTAATCGTCGAAGACTTTAGCGGTAGCAGCGTCGAGGCCGAGATTTTTAGTGGTGAGTATGGATTTGTCGACATGGGCCTCTTCCTCATACCAGGGGTAGAAGGGGCCGTTGGCCTCATAGTTAAGCAGTTGCAGGATGACCTCGAAGTAGCGGTCGAGACAGGTGAGGACAGTCGCGTCTTTGGCTACGTTGTCGGCTACAGCTTGCCGCATCTTGGCCAGCGAGCTTGTGGGCGGAGCCGATGCACCCAGCAGCTTCGCCAGCGGACTGATGGATGGAGGCGGCGCGAGCAGCATGTTCTTGACGTGGAGCGGCGTGCTGTTGTCGGGCAGCTGCTCGGCGGCGCTGCGGAAGGCGTCCTTGTCGCCGGTGAGCTCGTAGAAGCGGTCCATCAGGGCATCGAAGAGGATGGCGCAGAGCTCCTCGCCGCGGAGGTTCTGAAAGTAGAAGCCCCCGCCGTGCCAGACCATGTTGCTGAGCTTGTTGCGGAGCAGCAGGGCCCCGGCAAGGACTTCATCGAGGTCGGGCACTGCGGGAGTTTTTTTGAGGTCTCCGCGCGCATGACGCTGATGATGCTGAGCATGGGGATGTAGTGGTTGCGGATGGCGTCGATGATGCCGGGCAGGACGGTCTTCCAGACCTGAAGCTTCTGCTCCTGTTTTTTTTGTTCGGCGGCGCGGCGCTCCTGGAACTCCTGGAAGAACCAGCCGCCAGCTGCGACCAGCAGTGGGATAAGGATGATGGGAACGATACGCGAGGTGAGGACGACGAGCCGCCGCGCAATGATGCGGAGGCGCGTGGTGACCTCGACCGGGCCGGTGGAGATGGACTCCTCCTCAACCTGGGGAGATGCGACCGGGCCTGTCTGCCAGCGATAGTGGAAGACCAGCGGGAACTGCGCCAGGCAGTTGCTGTGCCGGTCTGCATGCGCTGAGAGCCGGTACCAGAAGAGCGAGGACTGGCCGGGCTTGAGGATGACGCCGGAGACGCCGCCGGATTTTTCAGGATGCGGAGCGATGCGGAAGCATTCCGATGGGGAGATGTCGAGGCTTCGGAGGGTGAGGTCGGCGCCGGAGTGGTTGACGAACTGGAAGGCGAGCAGCTGGCTCTCCCCGGCGGCCTGGATAGAGTTGAGCGGTGGATGGAGATAGAGCGAGAGGCCAGCCGACTCCGCGGTGGGCTGGTAGATGGGGACGCTCTTCTCCTCCGGGTTGGGATAGCCGGGCAGCCAGCCGAAGCCTAGAGCAAGCCAGACGCAGAGGCCGAGGAAGAGGAGAATACCACCCGCGACCGGAAGAACGGCTCCGCGAGGAAATGTCTCCGTGCCGGATTGGCTTCGTGCGGCAGGCATGATGGCGGCTCAGAGGAATCTTACCGCGCTATGGATTGAGATTGGGCACCCAGCCACCGAGGACAAAGGCGGGGTTGGAGTAGTCGGCGATGGTTTTGGCATCGGCGGGCTGAGTGAGCTGCTTCGAGTCCGGGTGGCGCTGCGAGACGTCGATGGGGTGGCCGTCCAGATCGGTGGAGTCGAACTCCCAGAGATGGAGGTGGGTGGGGTCGGCATCGATGGGGCCCCAGCCGGCGGCGGGGATGCCCTGGAGCCTGCAGTGGATGAGGACCGCCTCGGCGTAGGGATAGTTGAGGCCGTGGTTGATGGGCAGGCGCGCGAGGACTGCGCCCATGGCGCGAGTTGCGGCGGGGCGCGGCGGAGCAGCAGCGGCTGGCGGCGCCGTAGAAGGCGTCTGTGAGGGATCGACGGCGCGGTGGTCGCGGGCGATGAAGGTGCAGTTGAGGAAGACATTGCCGTGGTTGGCGTCGGTGTTACGGATCCACATGAAGGGCCCCATGGATTGAAGCTCGCAGTGGTTGAAGAAGGCTGGGCCGACGCCGAGGACGGTGTCTCCGTCGCCGATGATGCGCGAGTCGGTGAGATAGACGGAGCCGCGGAGGTTGAGGGCGTCGCCGGAGCCGGTGATGTTGACGTGGTCGACGATGTTGCGGGAGCCGGAGACGAGCAGGCCTTCGGCCTGGCCGTAGAAGGTATTGGTGAGGGAGAGGTCCTTCAGGATGATGCCGGTGGAGTTATAGGCGGAGAAGGCGCAGCGGCGCGAGGGGCCGGGCATGGGCGGGTTGAAGCCGCTGTTGTTGCCGTAGTGGATCTGAACCTTGTCGCGGTCTTCGCCCTGGATGGTGATGTCTGCCTTGTTGCGGAAGAAGACGATCTCCTCGTAGTCGCCGTTGCGGACGAAGACGGTGACGCGGTGTGTGGGCGCATCGGGGATGAAGTCGATGGCTCCCTGCACGGTGGAGAAGTCGCCGGTGCCGTCGGCAGCGACGGTGACGCGCGCGGAGTTGGCGGCAGGCGGCGCAGCTTTAGTGGTGAAGGACCAGGTCTTCACGCCGGAGAAGGCGGAGTTGGGGAAGACGGCGGGGTCGATCTGGACGGTGTAGCGATGGCCGTAGGTGAGCGCGTGGTTGTGTGGGTAGATGGTGGCGACGTTGCCGTGGACGAGGATGGGATAGAAGTGGAAGTCCTCCAGGCCGCCGATGGTGTTGAGCTGGTAGTTGTGCAGGTCCGCAGGGATGGTGCGCACGGCGGGCGTGGTGGTGGTCGGCGAGGTGGGGACGGACGCGTCGAGCTGCTTTGGCGGCGCGGGCGGTGTCGTCATGCGGCGCGATGGATCCGGGCCGGCGGGGATACTGAGGTCGAGGGTGTCGACGAGCTTGTGGTCCGCGGCGTCATAGATGCGGACCTGGCCGGAGGTTCCGATGGTGGGCGCTGCGGGAAAGGTGAGGACGAGGTGCGTGTCCGGGTTGACGCGCGTGGCCTTATTGGCGGGGAAGAGGGTGAGGCTCTGGGCAGGCAGAAGGTTGGGAGCGAAGGGCGTAACGAGTGCGAGCAGAGTGGCAGTACGGAGGAGGGTGCGGAGGTTCACGGGAGCTCCTGCGGGCGATGGAAAATGTGCACGAAAAATGTGCGGATCGCTGGCGGGAGCATTCTACGCAGAAGATGGGTGGTATGACCACTATGCCGGGGCCGAATGCGGACGCAGCCATCCATGAGATGCCAGCAGCCATAAATATGGTAGGATGGAAATGTGCGAACGACCGTAGACATTCCGGATGCGACCTATAAGTTGCTCAAGAGTCGTGCGGCTGCGGAAGGCGGCACGGTGAAGCAGCTTCTGCTGCGCGGTGCGGAAAATGTTCTGCGAGAGCCGGTGAAGAAGAAAGTGCGGCGGCTGAAAGAGCCGCCCCTGAACAAGGGAGTTCCGGGGTCATTGCACCTGACGAACGAGATGATCTATGACCTCCTTGATCTTCCCTGATCTCAACGTCTGGGTGGCCCTATCACTCACGGCTCATGGGCACAGCAAGGTTGCGTGGGAGTGGTATCGCTCCCTTCGCCCTGGAGAGGAGCTCGTCTTCTGCCGGATGAGCCAACTGAGCTTGCTGCGACTACTGACAACCGAGAGCGTAGCGAAGCATGAGACGCTGACTCAGGTGCAAGCGTGGGCAATCTACGATGGCTGGTTGGAGAAGGGTGGCGCCCTGTTCCTTGAGGAGCCGTTCAGCATGGAGACGGAACTCCGCTTCTACGCAGACCGCAAGACGCCATCTCCGAGGGAGTGGGCGGATTCGTATCTGATTGCGTTTGCGGCGGCCGCGTCGATCCCTCTGGTGACGTTCGACCGGGGATTGAGCCAGCGATATGCACGATCGATTCTGCTGGGCTAGCTCATCACGAAGCGAGGCGGCTCAGCCGGCCTGTTCGGTGAGCTCCGCCCAGCGCTCGACGAGGGTGTCGACGGAGGTTTTGGCGCGTTCGAGTTCGGCGAGGGCATCGGTGAGCGCTGCCGCGTCACTGGCGATGGCGGGGTCTTCCACCTTCGTGCGCGCAGCAGAGAGATGGAGCTCGGCCTCTTCGATGCGGTCTTCGATGGTGGCAAACTCGCGGGCCTCGAGGTACGAGAGCTTTTTCTTCGCGGGCTGCTTTTTGTCCTCGGGGGCTGGCGCATCCATCTGCGGCTTCTCTTGCGAAGATGGAGCGGTGGTGCGATCCGCCGTCTCCTGCTCCTCCATCCAGCGTTCCCACTGTGTGTAGTCGGCGAAGCGCTGCGCGTGGCCGCGGCCATCGAGCCCGAGGACTACAGTGGAGACGCGATCGAGCATGTAGCGATCGTGCGTGACGAGGACGAGCGCGCCGGGGTATTCGAGCAGGCTCTCTTCCAGAATCTCCAGCGTCGCGATGTCGAGATCGTTGGTGGGCTCGTCGAGCAGCAGAAGGTCGGCCGGTTCGAGCATCAGACGTGCGATCAACACGCGGGCGCGCTCGCCGCCGCTGAGGCGGTCGACGGGCTGGTTAAGCTGCTCGCTGGTGAAGAGAAACTTGCCGGCGTAGCTGGCGACGTGGACGACGCGGCCCTGGTAGAGGACGGAGTCGGAGTCCGGCGCGAGGGCGCGGCGCAGGGTGACGCCTTCAGGCAGCTCGCGCATCTGCGAGAAGTAGACGATGCGCAGCGATGTGGCGCGGGTGATGGAGCCCGATGCGGGCGCGAGCTCTCCGGTGAGCAGGCGCAGGATGGTCGTCTTGCCGCTGCCGTTGGGACCGACGAGGCCGACGCGCGTGCCGTTGGTGACGAGAAACGTGAGGTCTTCGACGATCTTCTTTTCGCCAAAGCTGAGCGAGACGTGGTCGAGCTCGACGAGGCGCTTGGTCTTGCGGTCAGTGGCAGCGAACTCGATGCCGGCGGTGGCGGTCTGCGAGCGCGCTTCGACGTCCTGCAACTGCGCGATGAGGCCGTGGGCGTTGTCGATGCGCGCCTTGGCTTTGGTGGCGCGTGCCTTCGGCCCGCGGCGCAGCCACTCCAGCTCCACCTTGACGCGGTTGCGCAGCGACTCCTGCAGGCGCGACTGCGCGCTGAGGTACTCCGCACGGCCTTCGAGGAACTTCGAGTAGCTGCCCTTCACTCGCAGCAGGCCTTCAGCGTAGACGCGGCTGAGCTCGACGATCTCCGTGGCGACATTTTCGAGGAAGTAGCGGTCGTGGCTGACCATGACGCAGGCGAAGTCCGCCTGGTTGAGTAGCTCTTCCAGCCACTCGATGCCGGCGAGGTCGAGGTGGTTGGTGGGCTCGTCGAGCAGCAACACGTCGGGGTGGCTGACGATGGCCTCGGCGATGGCGAGGCGCTTGCGCCAGCCTCCGGAGAGAGTGGCTGCTTCGGCAGCGAGATCGGGGAAGCCGATGCGGCCGGCGGTCTCGCGCAGGCGGCCTTCACGGTCGGCCTCGGCGATACCGGCGCGGGTGAGGGCGCTCTCGAGGATGTCGCGCACCTTGAGGCCGGGCGCGAAGGTGGACTCCTGCTTCACGTAGGCGATGCGCGCTCGCTTGCGGACGGCAAGGTTGCCGGAGTCGGGCTCCTGCTCGGCGGCGAGCACGGCGAGCAGCGTGGACTTGCCCGCGCCGTTGGGGCCGATGAGGCCGATGCGGTCGCCGTCGACGACGGTAAAGTTGATTTCCTGGAACAGCGGAACCGCGCCGAAGCGCTTGGAGACGCCCTGTGCGTTGAGAATCGGGGGCATAGAGCGATTGTAATTTGGGGGATTCGGGTAGAGCAGGTAGAAGCAGATTCCTCCATATTCGACGCTCGCATCGAATACTGCGGAATGACAACAAAAAAGCAAAACCCACCCAAGCAAAGCTTGTGGGGCATCCGGCACCCGGCGAAGGAGCGCCCACCGGTTTGGGTGGGTTGAGTTAGGCTTTCACTTCGGCTTCGACGAGGGCGCGGGCCTTGCGGAGGCCGCGGTTCTTGTAGCTGGCGCCGACGAAGTCGCGGAAGAGCGGGTGCGGCTCAAGCGGCTTCGACTTGAACTCGGGGTGGAACTGGCAGGCGAGGAAGAAGGGGTGCGTGGGGATCTCGACGATCTCGACGTAGGTGGAGTCCGGCGTCGTTCCGGTGAGGCGGAGGCCGGCGCCGGTGAGCACAGGCTCGTACTCGCGGTTGAACTCGTAGCGGTGGCGGTGGCGCTCGGATATCTCCGTGGTTCCGTAGGCCTCGGCGGCTAGTGAGCCCGGCTCGAGCTTGCAGGCCCACGCGCCCAGGCGCATCGTCCCGCCCATCTCTTCCACGCCGGTCAGCTCGCGCAGCTTGTAGATGATGCGGTGCGGCGTGGCGGGGTCGAACTCGCCGGAGTTGGCGCCGGCGAGGCCGGCGACGTTGCGGGCGTACTCGATGCACGCGGTCTGCATACCGAGGCAGATGCCGAAGTAGGGCACGCCGTTCTCGCGGGCGTAGCGGATGGCGTTGAGCATGCCTTCGATGCCGCGCTTGCCGAAGCCGCCGGGGACGAGGATGCCGTCGAAGCCGGAGAGCTGGGCCTCGTAGTCGCGATTGGGCTTGCCCGGTTCGTCGCCCACCTGCGGGTCGCGCGTCTCAAGGCCTTCGGCTTCGATCCAGGTAACGCGCAGCTTGAGGTTGTGGGCGAGCGCGCCGTGGACAAGAGCTTCTTTGAGGGACTTGTAGCTGTCCTCGTACTCGACGTACTTGCCAACGATGGCGATGGAGACCTCATCGGCGGGGTGGTAGGCGCGCCGGACGATCTCCTGCCATTTGGAGAGCTCCGGGGTCTTGGCGTCGATGCGGAGGTAGCCGAGGGCGAGGGTGTCGACGCCCTCCTGCGCGAAGTTGAGGGGGACCTCGTAGATGGAGGCGACGTCGCGGGCGGCGATGACGGCCTTCTCCTCGACGTTGCAGAAGAGGGCGATCTTGGAGCGCATGTCGCGCGGCACGGCGCGGTCGGAGCGGCAGAGCAGGATGTCGGGCTGGATGCCGATGGAGAGCATCTCCTTGACGGAGTGCTGCGTGGGCTTGGTCTTCAGCTCCTGCGCGGCGGCGATCCAGGGGATGAGCGTGACGTGGACGAAGACGGTGTTGTCACGGCCGAGGTCCTGGCGCATCTGGCGGATGGCCTCGAGGAAGGGCAGCGACTCGATGTCGCCGACGGTGCCGCCGATCTCGACGATGGCGACGTCGCAGTCCTGCGCGACCTTGCGCATGGCGTTCTTGATCTCGTTGGTGACGTGCGGGATGACCTGGACGGTCTTGCCGAGGTAATCGCCGCGGCGCTCCTTGGTGATGATCTGCTCGTAGATGCGGCCGGTGGTGAGGTTGTTGTCGCGCGTGAGGCGGGCGTGGGTGAATCGCTCGTAGTGGCCGAGGTCGAGGTCGGTCTCGGCGCCGTCGTCGGTGACGAAGACCTCGCCGTGCTGGAAGGGCGACATGGTGCCGGGGTCGACGTTGAGGTAGGGGTCAAACTTCATCAGGTTGACCTTGAGGCCGCGGGCCTCCAGCAGGCAGCCGATGGAGGCTGCGGCCAGACCTTTGCCGAGAGAAGACACAACGCCGCCAGTCACAAAGATGTATTTCGCTGACATCTCCGCCTCCAGATATTGAGTTGTTGGGATTGGCCGCTGTATCGGGGCACGTTTAAGTATTGCAGGATTTCTGAGGCGGGGCAACGGCAGAGTTTGTGGGAAACAGGGCTCTATTGGCTGAAGCGGGAGCCCAGGATGGACCGCAGGTCGCGCGAGCCGTGGAGGATAGAGATGATCTCCGGGCCGGAGCGGGCGATGCGGTAGTAAATGCGATAAGGCGCAACCAGCCGGCTGCGGACCTGTTCTCCCAGAAGCCGGGTGAGTTCACTGTGGGCGGCACCCAGATAGGGATGAGAGAGTATTGAGCCTATCGTCTCCTCGATGGAGTCGAGAACTCGCTGCGCCGGGGCTGGTGGCACATGGTTGAGGTAGGTGTTGATCTCGTCCAGATCCTGCTCGGCTTCGGGTGAAAGCAGGCGGGGGCTCAATGGTTCGCGCGTTCCCGACGCCACTTTTCGAACTTGGTCCCAACGTCCTCTACGGTCAGCCCTTCGCCGCGGTTGAGCTGGTCCAGGCCCCGGCGAAGCTTGGCTATGTCCGCTTCGCTAAATTCGCTCTCTGAGGCGGCGAGGTGCTCTCCGATGCGCAGGCTGATGGCATCTTCAGCGAGTTCATCCTTTGTGCAGCCAAGCTGGCCGGCGGCGCGTTCCAACTCGGCGTTGAGTTCGTCGGAGATGTGAACTTCGGCCATGGAAGCGAACTCCTTGAGGGGAAGTATAGCGCGGGCCGGATGGCATGCATCGATTTGCATTGTCGCGCGGAGCGCGTGTTTTTCACAGCGGGAAGGCGGGAATGGAGTATAGTGTGGGCACTCCCCGCGGGCCCATTTCTGAAGCAGAGAAGTCTACCTTTTCTTTGCACGTCCTCCAGGAGATGTCCATGGATGAACCGCAGGCAGTCCCGTCCGCACCCGTCCCCCCGCCCCCTGCCGCAGCCGCCAACAGCGGATTGGCCGATAATGTCGCCGGCGCAATTGCGTATATCACGTTTATTCCGGCGGTCTTGTTCCTGATTCTCGACCCGTACAACAAGCGGCAATTTGTTCGGTATAACGCATTTCAATGTCTCGGCCTGTACGTGTGCGCTATCGCCGGATCCATCGTGTGCGGCATCATCCCATTTTTGGGGTGGTTCGTTTTAGCACCGCTTTGGGGTCTGACGATTCTTGCTACCTTTATTTACTGCATCGTGAAAACTTATAGCGGATCGAAGGTCGCTCTTCCCGTTATTAGCAAATACGCAGAGCAGTTTTCCAACAATTAGTGTTCGGTCGGAAGATCGCGCTGCGCATCGCTCAGGCGGTGGCGCGGCGCTGTCGTGCCTGCACGATGGCGAACCAGACCAGTCCGGCGAGCAGGTAGGCCAGGTAGATGTAGGGGAGCCAGTCGTAGGGCTTATCCGGTACAGGGTAGAGCGTGCCTGCCATGGCGACGACCATGGCGCCGGCTGAGACCACCGCGAGCACCGTCGCTGCAGCGGTGAGCTGGTCGCGGCGTCGCAGGAAGACCGGCAGTGCGGCGGCCACCAGGAAGTAGATGGTCAGAAATCCATAGACGGCGAGCGAACCCATGTAGCCGTAGATGTCCATGCCGGAGACGCCGCGGGCGGAGAGCACTGCAGCCGGGACAAGGACGGCCGCTCCGGTGACGAGAACGGCGATGTGGGGAGTCTCGTTTTTGGCGTGGGCGCGGCCCAGGTGGGGATGGGCGAGGCCGTCGTGTGCCATCTTCAGCAGCACGCGCGCGGCGGCGGTGATGCAGGCCAGCGTGCAGGCAAACATGGAGACGAAGGCGCCGATATCGATGAGCGGAGCAAAGATGGGCACGTGGGCCAGCGGCGCAAGTGCGTGGAAGGGTGCGTCGGAGGTGGCGAGGTTCTGGTTGAGCTGGCGGAAGGAAAAGGTTTCAACGTAGGAGCCGAGGAGAAAGAAGAGTCCGGAGAGCACAGCAGACTGGATGAGGGCGCGGGGAATGGTGCGGAGAGGATTGCGGGCCTCGTGGCCCAGGGTGGTGGCGGACTCAAAGCCGACAAAGCTGAAGATGGAGAGCACGACGCCGAGGCGGACCTGCGAGAGGGTGACGTTCTGGAGCTTGAGTTGCGCGGTGTCAACATGAGGGCCGTGACGCACGACGAGAATGGCGAGCACGACGAGGATCATGGAGACCGAGGCGGCCTCGATCCAGAGCATCAGGCGCGTAGAGGTCTGCACATCGCGATAGGCCAGCAAGGTGGCGGCTGTAGTGACGGCGATGGCGAGCAGAGGGCCAGCGGCAGCGGGAAGATGCGACGCGGCGGAGGGCGAGAGGTCGCGGAGGAGCACGCCGGTGTAGTTGATGAATCCGCCAACGACGGAGGAGCCGGTGGCGACGTAGGCCAGCAGCAGGGCCCATCCCGCGGCGGCTCCGCCCCAGGGAGGCAGCGAGTCGGTAGCGAACTTGTAGAGCGAGCCGGGCGAGGCCGAGGTGCGCGCGAAGTAGGAGATGGAGAGCGCCATCAGCAGCATGGCGGTGGCGGCCAGCAGGTAGGAGAGCCAGGTGCCGTTGCCCGCCTCGGCGAAGATGAGCGGAACGGTCAGCGCGGGCGAGGTGGTGGGCGCGATGGCCGAGATGGACTGCGAGAGCACCTCAAGCGGCGAGAGGATGTTGTGGCGCAGGCCGGAGGATGCGGATGCGGGTGCTTCGTCTGGGCTGATGAGCTCAAGCGGCATAGGCGTCTCCGAATGGGGCTGTGCGGGCGCGGACAGATTGTGCCGCGAGTTTCCACGTAGAGTAACGCAGGGGAAATAAAGAACGGCTGAGGATTGGAAATACAGGGGATGGGGGGAGACAGAGTGTAAGACGATAGACCGCAGAGGTTTACGCACAGCGAAACCGGCGATACTGGATCAGGAGTCTGGATGACGAGAACGATGGAACCCGAGGCGCCGCGCGGTGAGCGGTTGCAGAAGATTCTTGCCGCCGCGGGCATTGCGAGCCGGCGCAAGGCTGAGGAACTGATCCTCGCCGGACGCGTGCAGGTGAACGGCCAGGTGGTGACGGAACTGGGTACGCGGGCCGATGCCGAGCGCGACCACATCAAGGTGGACGGCAAGCTGCTGCACGGGCGCGAGCAACGCCGCTACTATATGCTCAACAAGCCGCGCGGCTATGTGACGACGGTCGACGATCCCGAGGGCCGGGCGACGGTGATGGACCTGATGGCCGGGGCGGCCAAGGGATCTGAGGACGAACTCCAGACCGGCAGGAGGCACAAGGGGCCGCACGGAGGCAAGGTGCGGCTCTACCCGGTCGGCCGGCTGGACTACAACTCCGAAGGCTTGCTGCTGATGACCAACGACGGCGAGCTGGCCAACGCCCTCTCCAAGGCGGCCACCGGGGTGGAAAAGACTTACCTGGTCAAGGTAGCGGGTGTGCCGTCGCAGGCCAGCCTGGAGCAGATTCGGCGCGGGATCATGATCGACCGGGGAAGACTCGACGAGGTCCGGGCCGGGCGGCGTGACCGGGTTGTCACAGCCCCGGCAAAGGTGGAGCTGGCGCGCGGCGGGGATAATCCCTGGTACGAGCTGACCTTGATCGAAGGCCGCAACCGGCAGATTCGAAAGATGTTTGAGGAGATCGGCCACCACGTGGAGAAGATCAGGCGGATCGGGTATGGAGCGCTGCGGCTCGATGTGCCTCAGGGGGCCTTCCGCGAGCTGACTCCGGGCGAGGTGACGGCCCTCGAACGGGCGTCGGCGGGCAAAAAAGTAACTCCAAAGAAGCAGTTGCCGGAGTATGCCCAGCTGAAATCGCCGATAAAGAAGAAGCGCGCCGGCAGAGCCATGAGGTAGCGGTGCGGCGGGGGAGGGTGGCGAAAGATTGCGCTGATCCCATTGAGGTAACACTTTGGTCACTGACCCGATTTGGTATTTGACGAGGGTGGGTTGGCGGGCCTAGAACTACTGGCGGTTTTTAACACGGCGGTGCAAGACGAAACAGGTTCACAGGCATCCAATGAGAGGGTGCAACCGATCCAAGGTTCGGATGCAAAACCGGTAAGAAAACCGGAACAGAATGAGGCTGTGTGTACAGCACTCGTCTGCAGGAATGAAGGACAGAAGCGCACTACCCTTTGGGGCAGGACGTACGCATACAGAAAAAGACAGTACCCAATGGGGCAGCAAAGGAGCAAAGCAAAGTGGCAATTGAGAAAGCGACGTTTGGAGCAGGATGTTTTTGGGGCGTTGAGGCCCGATTTGCAGAGATGCCTGGTGTACTGGACACGGCGGTGGGCTATGAGGGCGGGGAGCTGGAGCATCCGACCTACAAAGAGGTCTGCACCGACCGCACCGGACATGCAGAGGTAGTTCAGGTAACGTACGACCCGTCACGGCTGCCGTATGAAGCCCTCCTGGATGCATTTTTCGCATTGCACGATCCGACGCAGGTGAACCGCCAGGGCCCGGACTTCGGGACACAGTACCGCAGCGTTATCTTCGCGCATGACGAGATGCAGATGAAGCAGGCGCAGGAGAAGATCGCCGAGCTGAATGCCACGGGCGCGTATCGCAAGCCGATCGCGACCAGCGTGGAGCCGGCGACCACCTTCTGGAAGGCAGAGGAGTACCACCAGCGCTATCTGGAAAAGCGCGGCATGGTGCACTGCCACATCTAGTGGATGGCTGTCAGCCGATAGGGAAGACAAGGGGCGGGGAGAAGCGGCGAACAGGGCCGCAGGCTCTCCGCCTCTTCTTCTTTTTTGGGTGGGCAGTCACAGGATTTTGCGTACGAGGCGCCGAACGAACTCGACCGTGATGCCGAAGACGACATGCGAGGTCAGCTCGCTTACGCGCTCGCGGGTGGTCTGGTCGCCCACGGGGAGAGATATGCCCAGGGCCGGCAGCGCGGTCTCATGGGTGAGCGTCTCGAGCGCCATGCCGAAGGCCGCGCCCTCTTTGGCAGTGGCGGCGGGATAATATTCGGCGAGGGCGCCGTAGGCAGCTCCGCTCAAGGCGCCGAAGCTCCAATGGATGCTCTCCGCAGCGATGGCGCGCGTTGCCGGTGCGAGGGCCTGCCCGGCGATCTTCTGCGCCGCGATCTCCGGCGGCTCAGGCTCGCCGTGGGCACGCGGCGGGAACATGCGCTCGGCAAGGGTTTTGGCGACGACGCCGACGACGCCGGCGATCAGTCCGGCGGTGAGGCCCTTGGCGAGGGACGGCTTGGCGTTTGAACTCATCGATTGCATCCTCATCTTTCGATGCAGATTGCCGGGACGACGCAGCCGGAATCAGTGCGGGCCGTTGCCGTCAGTCCAATCGTAGGCCACAACACCGAGATCGTTGAGCATCTTGAGCGTGACCTCAATGTTGCGGCGGACAGCCGGCTCGGCCGAGGGGGGGGTGTCGTGCGCCTCTTCCACCGCGACGACACGGCCATAGGGCCATGCGGTGTCCGGAACGGCGCTGAGAGCATCGGGCAGATCGGAGAGGCGGACGGTCACGTTCTGCTCGCGCGCGCCGACCGGTCGCAGCATGCCTCCTACGCCGAGCGAGGAGGGGTTGGCGTCGGCGACAGTGATGTGCAGCGTCGCCATGTTCTGCTGCACGGTCAGGTAAGGGTTCTCCCAGACAGAGAGCGAATGCACCGCCATGTAGCGCGTCTTGGAGGGTGGCGGGATCAGGTCCATCTGCTGGCGCGCAGTCGCCAGATCCTGCGCACTGGGCAGTGATGTGGCGGAGGCGCGTTTACAGCCAGTGAGCAGAGCAGGCAGCGAGAGAGCCAGGCAGCCGGCGAGGGCGAGCGCGGCGCGGCAGGCAGAGAACTGCCGCCGTTTGGAGGAAACAGAGACGGAAGAGAGAGACATAGGCGCTCTTTCTAGGATACCAAGGACGGCCCTTTCGTCGCCTGAGGCTTTCAACGGCCCGTGAAGCGTGGCGCGCGCTTTTCCAGAAAGGCACGCGTGCCTTCGCGCATGTCTTCTGTGGCGCAGAGGCGGGCGAAGATGGAGGCTTCGAGGGCGATGGCCTCCTGGAGCGGCAGGTCCGCGCCGCGGTCGACGGCTTCAAGAATGGCGGCGACGGCCAGCGGCGAGTGCGAGGCCAGTGTGCGGGCGAGCTCGGCGGTGCGTATCTCGAGGTGGTCGGCGCCTGGATCGGCGGGGACGACCTCGTCAACCAAGCCGATGCGCAGGGCCTCGGCGGCGTCGATTCTTGCGCCGGTGAGCATCATCCTGAGGGCCGCGCCGCGGCCGACGAGACGTGGGAGGCGCTGCGATCCGCCGTAGCCGGGCAGGATGCCGAGAAGGACCTCGGGCTGTCCGAGGTGCGCAGAGGAGACGGCGATGCGCAGTGTGCAGGCCATGGCCAGCTCGCATCCGCCGCCGAGGGCGAAGCCGTTGATGGCTGCGATGACGGGCTTGGGCAGGGTCTCAATGCGGCGGAAGATGCGCTGCGCGCGCTCGGCGAACTCAGCGGCGTTGGAGGCATCGACGGCGGCAAGCTCGGAGATGTCGGCTCCGGCAGCGAAGGCCTTCTCTCCGGCGCCGCGGAGGATGATGACGCGGACGGACGGATCGTCGCCGAGGGCGGTGAAGGCTTCGTCCAGCTCGCGCAGCATGGTGGAGTTGAGCGCGTTACGGACTGCGGGGCGGTTGAGCAGGACAGTGGCGACGGCGTCCTGAGCGGTGACAAGCAGAGTCTCGAAGTCCATTTCCATCTCCGTAGTGCGGTGCGGGTTCAGCAGTTCGATGCGCGGCGAGCGGCAATTCAGACGATACAATCGAAGCAATGGTGAAGGGAATTACGCTGGTGACGCAGGTGGCGTCCGCGGCCGCGCTGGAGCGGCTGGGCGCGCTGTTCGGCGCGCTGGGCTTCGAGCCGGGCAAAGGCTGGGATGACGGCTCAGGCAAAGGTGAGGCGTTCCTCGCGCCGGTCGGGAACCTGGAGCTGGTGGCGGGGCGCGCGCCGGCCGTGCCGCCGGTGCTAGTGGAGGTCGCGCATCTGGATGAGGTGCGTGCCGCGGTGGTGCGCTGGGCCGGCGAGAACGGCGTGGAGGTCGGCGAGACGGCGGCGACGCACTGGGGCTCGCGGCTGTTCACGGTGGAGCTTGATCCGGCGCTGACGCTGGGCTTCTGGGAGTCGGAGAATCCGCTGCACGGCAGGCCGCTGGCGATCGAGGGCGACCTGAGCGCGGCCGGGATGCGGTTTGCGATTGTGGTGGCGCGATGGAACGCGGTGATCACCGACCGGCTGCTGCAGGGCTCGCTGGATGCGCTCTACCGCTCAGGTGCGGCGAAGAAGGACGTGGAGATTGTGCGGGTGCCGGGCGCGTGGGAGATTCCGTCGGCGGCGCGGGCGCTTGCGGAGGCGAAGCGGTTCGACGGCATCGTGACGCTGGGCTGCCTGCTGCGCGGCGAGACGGCGCACTACGAGGCGATCTACAACGAGGTGGCGCGGGGGATCGGGCAGTCGCAGCAGGAGACGGGCGTGCCGCATGCGTTCGGCGTGCTGACCTGCGAGACGCTGGAGCAGGCGCTGGACCGCGCGGGCGTGAAGGCGGGCAACAAGGGCTTTGAGGCGGCGGTTGCGGCGATCGAGATGGTGTCGATTGCGAGGAAGATTGCCGTGGCGGTGAGCGCATAGTGGGCACGCGGAGGAAGTCGCGCGAGCTGGCGATGCAGATGCTGTTCCAAGGCGACCTGGGCAAGCAGTCGCCGGAGGAGGTGCGGCGGCTGTTCTGGGCGTCGCGGGACGATGTGGAGCCGGAGACGCGGGGCTTTGCGGACGACCTGTATCGCGTGGCGACGGAGCGGCGGGACGAGGTGGACGGGCTGATCGAGCGGCACGCGCAGAACTGGCGGCTGGAGCGGATGGCTGCGGTGGACCGCAACCTGCTGCGCGCGGCCGTGGCGGAGCTGGTGGGCTGGCCGAACCAGCCGGCGGCGATCGTGATCAACGAGACGCTGGAGATTGCGCGGCGCTACGCGGCGCCGGAGTCGGTGCAGTTCCTGAACGGGGTGCTGGACGCGGTGGCGCGGACGGTACTGAAGGAGCGGCTGGGCTGAAGGGACCGCTGGCCCCCTCCCCATATTTGGCTAAGATCTTGAAAAGATTATGTGATCTATGAAAACAAAGGGGTTGCGGGTGGAATTTCTTCCACCCGGAAGATAGAAAGAGCCCGGCGGGTGGCCGGGCTCTTTTTTGTGCTTCCAGTTCTATTGTATCGGGTGGAGCGAAACTGGTATGCCAACTTTCTTTGTGAGATATCGCTTGTGGAAAGAGTAAGTTGAGTGGGTTTGGGGCGGTTTGGGGGCTTGACAGGAATCGGATGAATTTATGAAGAGAGGATTGGGATTTCAGTTTCCGGGTTGGCGACTACGCGCCCGCTACCCATAATCCAGAAAGCAGTCGTCGCATCATTTGTGAAACAAGGAAACAGAAGCCCTGGTCAAAGCCGCGGGCTATGGGTGATGTGCGGGGATGAGACGAAACGCGACTTCAGTGCACCCGCTGCCCCTAGCAGACCTGTGCTCAGCAAGAAGATGCTGGAGGGTTCGGGAGTGGGGGAAGGATTCGAAGATGTGTCCGTGATAGTCACATACAACGCAGTGACGTTTTCGTCATACATTCCCGGCGCGTTGAGGGCTTCGCTACCCGCAAAGCTATTCACAATACCACTTACCGGTTCAATCTCAATGCAGGATTGAGCTCCCGGCGAAATGAAGTGGGGACACGTGAACGAATCTGGGTTCAGGTAAAAAGAGCGGATCGCTGCGCCTGAGTAACTCGTGAGATCAGAAAGTGAAAGATAGCCTGCGGTTGTCACAATAGAGGGCTCGTCGAACGTGTAGGTGCCCACGAGACCGTAAGGCAAAGTCAAATTGACTGTGAAGGTGTAGATGTCATCGGCACGAGCCGCAAGGCAGGTTGACAGGAGAACGATAGCCGTCACAAGGACTTTTAGACGCATGGGAAACCTCTGTATAGGAAAGAATCCACCCAGCATAACGCAGCGTTGGCTTGATAAAGGTCATATCTCGGTTGAAACTTTCGTTCCAACGAGACCAAGCACTAACCTTCTCGTGACGCACTAGCTGAAATTTGAGTGCAGCTGGAGCTACAGAATAGCCAACGGCTGTGATCGCATCTCAGCCGGGTGTCCCATTCATGGAGCGAAGCGACATGAATGGAGTAGGGAGGAACAGCACGCTTCAGCCCCGGGGCCATCTGCCAATTTCCGGGTTGGCGACGATACGCTTCCAATTGGTCTGAATGAGTGACTTGGCCTGAAGGCATCAAGGATGCTGATTTCGTGAATGGCAATCCGCTAGGCACAGCACCGTAAAATTACGAGCCAGAGCAAGGAAAGAATGAACGAGCCAGCGATACCAATGGCGAGGACAGCGTTACGAGTTTTGGATGGGACTGAGACATCCTGCCTATGCTCATGTGGCGCGTGTGGATCATAGCGAATGGGGAATAGATGGCCTTGTGGAATGGGCCTGGCTGACCTGAACTCACCGCCATGGAACTCTCCGTTGACAAAGTAGTTGTAGCGGATGAGGAAGTGCCTGCTGGTGGGGATACCGAAGGCAAGCGCTCGCCCTGCACCGAAGTCATACTTGCACTCCGTGACTGTAGCGAGAACTTCGGGCCATCCAGAGTGGTCGGTATCGAGGCCTGGCTTCAAGGAGTTAACAGCACAAAGCTGCCTCATGATTGTATTCGGAACGGATTGCCGCTATCCGGAAGTTGGCGAGTGGAGCGGCAGGGAGCTGCGGGGCAGAGCGTTTCGTTCAGCGGGATGGTGGGGTGATGGAGGGGGGCGGGCGATCGTCGGGGGTGGGTTCGCGGAAGGGTTCGATGGGGATGCGTTCGTAGCGGACTTCAAGGAGGGTAAGGTGTTCGGTTCCGCCGGGGGCGTGGAGGGTGACGCGGTCGCCTTCGGCGGCCTTCATGAGGGTGCGGCCGAGGGGTGAGGCCCAGCTGATGTGGTTGCGGTCGAGATCGATCTCGTCGATGCCGACGATGGAGACCTGGCGCTCGTCGCCGGCGGCGTTGGCGTATCGGACGGTGGCTCCGAAGAAGACGCGCGCGGCGGCGAGGCGGGAGCGGGGCGCTTCGGGGTCGACGACCTCGGCGGACTCGATGCGCTTCGAGAGAAAGCGGAGGCGGCCGTCGATCTGGCGGAGGCGGCGCTTGCCGTACTGGTAGTCGGCGTTCTCGCTGCGGTCGCCGTTGCCGGCGGCCCAGGCCACGACCTCGACGACGGCGGGGCGGTCCTTGGTGAGCAGGAAGCGGTGCTCGTCCTTGAGGCGCTGGAGGCCGCCGGGCGTGATGTAGTTGGGCGGCTGCGGGGTGGTGTCGTCGGGCTGCGGATGCCGGGTGGCGCCTTTGCGCATGAGGTAGATCGTATCAAGGGCCCACCCAAGCGGAGCTTGGATGGGGTACCCGGGATGAGAGAGCGGGAGATAGAGACTCGACCCCATTCATGCACGCCCTGACGCTCGCGCATGAATGGGGCACCCGCGCCCGAGGTGAATCGGGTTAGGTTGTCTTGCGGGGCTTCTGGACGATGAGGTCGACGGGGACGGCCGAGCCGGTGGGGCTGACGAGGCCGGGCGTGATGGTGGAGGAATCAGTGAGTGCCTTGCTGTTGATGAGGTGGACGAGGTTGTCGCCCGCGGTGCCGACGTAGAGGGTGGCGTTGTCGGAGGAGAGGACGCCGGCGAGGGGCGCGGTGGCCGATCCGGAGAGGTGGACGTAGCTGAGGGTGCCGAGGCCGTTGTTGGTGGGCGCGTAGGCAGGCAGCAGTCCGCCGGAGCCGGCGTAGGTGATGAAGGCGATGGAGGAGTCCGAGGCGGGGATGACGCCGGTGATGGCGGTGGCGGTGACTCCGGCGAGCGGTGCGGTGAAGGGCGTGCTGGAGAAGGTGAGGCCGCTGGCGGTGGTGGGGCAGGCGATGGAGACGGTGGGGCCCGCGGTGTTGCCGGAGGGGATCTGCACCTGGAGGTCGTCGAGGGTGGGGACAGGGGTGACGGTGGCGCCGAGAATATGGCGGCCGTCGTCGGTGGCGGCGACGCGGTCGGTGACAGTGGTGGAGCTGTCGGCCGGGGGGAAGAAGACGTTGGAGACGGTGGTGGCGCCGGAGGAGGTGGAGGCGGCGCAGTATCCGCGGGCGGTGGTGACGGGGCCTGCGAAGTAGGCGCCGACGGCGGGCACGGTGACGGCGACGTCAGTGACCGGGGTGTTGGAGGTGGTGGCGGGGGTGTAGCTGGTCCATCCGGTGACGGTGGAGTAGATGAGGACCTGGTTGCCGGCGCTGATGTAGACGGTCTGATTGTCGGGGGAGAACTCGGCGTGGGTGCCGACGCCACCGTAGCTGGAGATGACGGAGCCGGTGGAGTTCTCAATGGTGACGGTGCCCTTGACGGGGTCGGTGATGACGACGTCACTTCCGTCGGGAGAGACGGCGAGGACTGTGCCGGGCGAGCTGAGGTCGGTGCGGGTGAGCGAGAGATTGCCGATGGCGTTGAGCACCATCAGGGCGGTGGGGCTGCCGAGGTAGATGGTGGAGCCGTCCTGGGTGATGACCATGGAGTTGGGCTTGTAGGGCAGCAGGAAGAGCGGCGAGCTTCCGGTCTGCGTGAAGTCGCGGGAGACGACGTACTGCGACTGCGTGCTGGCCATGTAGAGCACCGTGGAGTTGGTGCCCGGGGTGACGACGTCAATGGAGTTGGAGGTGATGGGCTTGCCGTTGCCGAAGAGGCCGATCTGGTTATAGGGCGCGGGATTGCAGGTGTTGGGCTGGCAGATGGCGGAGAGGGAGGCGGCGCCGGCAAGGACGGGGGTGATGGTGCCGGAGGAGTTGCCGGGGATGGTAGTGGGCGTGGTGGAGGTGTACTCCAGGCTGAGGCCGGTGAGGGGATTGCCCTTGGTGTCCAGAACGGTGGCGGTGAGAGGCAGCGGGTTGTTCTGGTTGACGGTGATGGGCGTATTCGAAGAGTTGGAGCCGGGGGCCGAGAGGACGATGGAGGCCGGAGCGCAGGTGGAGAAGTATCCGGCGGAGCTGGAGGCGTTGGAGATGTTGGCGTTGATGAGGACGGATCCGGGCTGTCCGGCGGTGGCGACGCCGTTCTGGTCAATAGAGACGACGGGCGAGGTGCTGCTGGCGCTGGTGTCCGCGGCGGAGAACTGGAGATGGCCGACGAGGCAGCTGATGTTGGTGCGGCTGGCCCCGGTGCCGGCATAGACGCGGGCGACGAGCTGCGCGGTCTGGTTCTGCGAGACGCAGGAGGTAGCGTCGTAGGGCGGCGCAGTGATGTCGTTGACGGATGCGAGCGGGCAGCAGGCGGTGGTCGGGTCCGTACTACAGTTGGCGGAGGCGCCGCCGAGGACGATGCTGGTGACGATGGGGTGGATGAAGATGGGCAGCGGGTTGGAGGTGACGCCGTCTGCCTGGGCCTCCACGTAGGCGGTGCCGGACTTGTTGGTGGGGTTGCAGTAGGTGTAGTCCGCGATGCCGCCGCCGGTGTTGCGGTTCCATGTGCCGGCGCAGAGCTGGCCGGTGGAGGGGTTGATGTCGGCGAGCGTCATGTCCGTGGTGCCGTAGGTGTATTTGCCGACGGAGACGGTGGCGCCTTTGCAGTCTGTGGTGGAGGGCGCCTGCACCTGGCCGATCTCGCCGTAGTTGAGGGAGATGCCGTAGACGATGGGCTGAAGCGTGATGAATGCAGCCTGTCCTGTGGTGGGGCCGGAGTCACCCTGATTGCAGAAGGTGGGGGCGAGATTGTGCTTGCAGCCCGCCAGAGAGGCGCCAAATGGGATGGCAAACAGGAACAGAACAAACAACGTGACAAAACGACGCATTCCACCTCCCCGCTCGCGCAATCCGCAGCGAACGGTCAACACCGCAGTGCTGTTTTTTCCAAGCCTCAGTGTAGAAGCTGCGCTGACAAGAGGCAAATAAGGAGCGACGGTCCGCGGCGTGAGATTTAGACGGGGGAGAACGGGTAAAGGCTTGCGCCGATTCACGCCGAGGAGACGGGGCTGGAGGCGAAGCCCCGATCTCGCCCCTGCACGCCCCTGACCCCATTCGACTCGGCCTTGCTCAGAGCAGGCTTCTCGCGCATGAATGGTGCGCGCGGGCTTTTGTTATGGGAACGCCTACTGCGAGGGCGGCATGTAGGTCTCAAACCAGGAGAGGGTGCGGGCAAGGGCGTCGCGCTGGTGGTCGGGGGAGTTGAAGTGGTGGCCCTCGTTGGGATAGACGACGAGCTGAGTGGGGACGCCGAGGTCGCGCAGGGCGTGCCAGTACTCGAAGGACTGCGGGGCGGGGCATTCGCCGTCGCGGTCGCCGACGAGCAGCAGGGTGGGGGTGTGGGCCTGCTTGACGAAGTTGATGGCCGAGGCGCGGGCGTAGACGGCGGGCGAGTCATAGACGGAGGCGCCGAAGAAGGGGACCATCCACTGGTCGATGGAGTTTTCACCGTAGTAGGAGAGCCAGTCGGAGATGCCGGCGCCGGCGACGGCGGCATGGAAGCGGTTGGTTTGCGTGGGGGCAAACATGCTCATGAAGCCGCCGTAGCTCCAGCCGGTGATGCCGATGCGGGCAGGATCGATGGGGAGAGTCTTTTCGAGGACATCAAGGCCGGCGAGGATGTCGGAGAGGTCGCCGTAGCCGAAGTCCTTGCGGTTGGCCTGCGTGAAGGCCTCGCCCTGGCCGAAGGAGCCGCGCGGGTTGGGGAGGAAGACGAAGTATCCGAGTGAGGAGAAGGGCGCGGGCGAGTAGGAATCGGTAGGCCAGCGCGGTGTGACGGCGCTGGATGGGCCGCCGTGGACGGAGACGATGAGCGGGTACTTGCGGGCGGGGTCGTAGTGGGCGGGATAGAGGAGCCAGCCCTGGATGCGGCGGCCGTCATGGGTGTATTCAACCGATTGGGCGCGGCCCCAGGAGGGCTTGAGGGCGTCGTTGAGGTGGGTGATCTGCTGGAGGTGGTCGAGGGGGCCGGCGTAGATCTCGGGCGGGTGCGAGAAGGACCCCTCGATGAGGGCGATGTTGTCTGTGTGCGAGGTGGAGACGGAGAAGATGTCGAAGCCGGAGATGATGGTGGCAGGCAGGGTGAGGTTGACGGCGGGATTGTCCGTTGCGGTGATCTGGCCGGTGGGAGAGGTGTGCAGGTCGAGCTCAGTGAGGTGGGTGGAGCCGCCGGCGCGTTCGGTGACGCCGAGTGAGCCGTCATCGAGCCAGGTGAGCCATGCGGGCGAGGCGGGGCGGTTGGGGGTGAGGTCAATGGGGCCGGCGGGTTTGTCCGGGGATGGAGTGGCGGAGATGAGGTAGATGTCGCCGCCGACGGCACCCTGGTCGGACATGAGGCCGCCGATGAAGGCGATGTGCTTGCCGTCGGGAGAGAAGCGCGGGACGGCAATCTGCAGACCGTGGAGCGGGCCGGGAGCAGTGGCGGGGTCGAAGAGGAGCTGCGGCACGGAGTCGAGACGGTCGGGGGTGTGCTCGGCATCGCGGAGGTGACCGTTGGCCTGATAGACGATGGACTGGGCGTAGAGACGGGCGGTCCACCAGTTGTTCTCGCCGGGCGGATCGGCGGCGATGTAGGTGAGCTGGCGAGAGTCCGGGGACCAGGCGAACTCAAAGATATGGAGGTTGGCGGAGGTGAGCCAATCGAAGTGGGTGGTGGCAGGATCGACGGCCGCGGCGCGCTGGACTTCGATGTGATCCTGGCCGATGACGCCGGTGCGGGGGTCCATGGCGTCGAGGGCGCCGGCGCGGCGGGTGGCGTTCTCAACAAAGAGGAAGGCGATGGACTGGCCGTCGGGCGACCACTGGAGGTCGGAGATCTCGCCCTTGAGGTGGGAGATTTGGGCCATGCGATTGGTGGCGAGGGTCCAGAGGAAGAGGTTCTGCTGGGAGGTGGGGGTAAAGGCGCCGGGATGATTGGTGTCCGAGCAGTTGGAGAGGAAGGCGAGCTGGCGGCCGTCGGGGGACCAGGCGGGGTGGGCGGCGGTGCAACGGCCAGGGCGGAGGTTGGTGACGTCGCCGATGGTGTCTGGGGAGAGGATGCGGTCCCAGGCGGCGTCCTGGACGGAGTCTTTGGGCGCGATGCCGGTGAGGTGGAGCTCCATGCCGCTGGGGCCGTCGACCGACCAGGCGAGGAGGGTGCCATCGGGGGAGATGGCGACGGTCTGGGGGATGCGGACGCGGGCGAGGGAGTCGAGGAGGGAGGAGATGCGGGCTTCGGTGGCCGGGGTGGGGGCGGGTATGGCAGCGGGAGGCTGGGCGGGGGCCGGAAGAGTGAGCGGGAGTGCGAGGAGAGCCGTGAGCACGGTCCGGAGCGGCATTGGGGAAGGATAACGGAAGAGCGAGGCAGCAGGTCAGCGAGTCGGCGAAAGGGCAAATGCGGGGGGGGGCTCTCGACTCCGCGCTGCGCGCGTCGCTCGGGATGGGGAAGGAGTCCCCGCTCATGTCGCGATCAGGCCTGCGCCATGAATGGCCCCTGGCAGTATTATGGGGAAGGGTGGATTTTCACACTTTGCGCGCTTGACCGCTTGTAGCGCGCTTGATATTGTTAGAAGGTTCCGCTTGAAACGGGAACTCCGCTTCGTCTGGGTCTCAAAGGATTGGGGAGCAGGCGGACGGCTGGTGTGGTTGGGCCGGCGGCAGGATTGAGCTGGTTTCGCTACACTGGATGCAGAAAGACAGATGCGTCCGAGGGCGGTGCCGGGAAGCCGGGCACAGGCTGAATGCAGAAGGACGCAATCCTCGCAATCGCACCTGCGACACCCTCCTCCCAGGGATGGGCTATGCGGGGCGAAACAGGCGAAACGGAGCCAACTCCAACTTCCAGGAGTACCGGCAGCAGGCCAGAAGGGCCAGCCGGAGGAAGCAAGGGACGATCGGCCACCGTCGACTGTTGTTCGTCTGATTTTGAGTTGCAGACGGGGTGCAAGGGACAGAGCTCCGCGCGAGGCACGTGTGAGTGCCTCAGGGTTTTCGTGCGTATGGTGCGAAGACCGCAGGACGCGCGAATCTCCCTGGTTCTCCGGCTGAAGAGAGTCTGGGAAGTGATGCGCAGGCGCGGAGGATGGCGTCCGGAGCGCGCATGAATTTGGGAAAGTTGGCGGAGAGCCGCCAGAGGAGTCCGAGTGCCTACGTTTCATCAGCTCGTCAAGCAGGGCCGTACGCCCACCCGTTACAAGACCGCTTCGCCGGCGCTGCAGGGCTCGCCGCAGCGGCGCGGCGTCTGCACCCGCGTCTACACCCAGACGCCGAAGAAGCCGAACTCGGCACTGCGCAAGGTCGCGCGTGTGCGGCTGACCAACGGCATTGAGGTGACGACCTATATCCCGGGCATCGGCCACAACCTGCAGGAGCACTCGATTGTGCTGATCCGCGGCGGCCGCGTGAAGGACCTGCCGGGCGTGCGGTACCACGTGGTGCGCGGCTCGCTCGATTCGGTGGGCGTGGCCAACCGCAAGCAGAGCCGGTCGAAGTACGGCGCGAAGCGTCCGAAGGCGGCGGCGAAATAGTTGTCAGTTGTTGGTTCTCAGTTGTCAGTAACCAAGCCCGGAGCGTGAGATGTCCACCGCGCCGGGGGAAGAAGAGAGAGAAGAAGGAATGCCGAGAAAAGGTTACATAGCGAAGCGCGAGGTTGCAGCGGACCCGGTCTATAACTCGACCCTGGTGACGAAGTTTGTGAACTCGATGATGTGGGGCGGCAAGAAGTCCACTGCGCAGTCGATCTTCTACGAGTCGATGCGGAACCTGGAGCAGAAGGGCGGCGACGAGGCCCTGAAGCTGTTCAAGAAGGCGATCGAGAACTGCAAGCCGCTGCTGGAAGTGAAGAGCCGTCGCGTGGGCGGCGCGAACTACCAGGTGCCGATCGAGGTGAACCCGGAGCGGCGGACGTCGCTGGCGATCCGCTGGATTGTGACCTACGGCCGGGCGCGCGGCGAGAAGGGCATGGTGGAGAAGCTGACCGCCGAGCTGCTGGACGCGGCCAATGGCCGCGGCGCGGCGATGAAGAAGAAGGAAGACGTGCACCGCATGGCGGAGGCGAACAAGGCGTTCGCGCACTATCGCTGGTAGTTTTGTCGGCTGAAGTTTGATTTTGGATTTTTTCCGCAGGGCCTGAGGCCCTGCAGAGTGAGAGAGAAATACCGTGGCACGCACCGTACCTCTAAATCGTTGCCGGAACATCGGGATCATGGCGCACATCGACGCCGGTAAGACGACGACGACCGAGCGCATCCTCTTCTATACGGGCATCACGCACCGTATCGGCGAGGTGCATGAAGGCACGGCGACGATGGACTGGATGGAGCAGGAGCAGGAGCGCGGCATCACGATCACGTCGGCCGCGACGACCTGCACCTGGAAGAACACGCGCATCAACATCATCGACACGCCTGGCCACGTGGACTTTACGGCCGAGGTGGAGCGCTCGCTGCGCGTGCTGGACGGTGCGGTGGCGTGTTTCGATGCGGTGGCGGGTGTGCAGCCGCAGTCGGAGACGGTGTGGCGGCAGGCCGACAAGTACAAGGTTCCGCGTATCTGCTTCATTAATAAGATGGACCGGGCCGGCGCGGATGCTGTGTATGCGACATCGACGATCGTCGACCGGCTGGGGGCGCGCGCTGTGCCGATCAACATCCAGATCGGCGCAGAGGCGAAGTTTGTCGGCGTGGTGGACCTGGTGACGATGAAGGCCATCATCTGGCACGACGAGACGATGGGCGCCGAGTATTCGGTGGAAGAGATTCCGGCAGAGCTGAAGGAGCTGGCCGAGAAGGGCCGTCACGACCTGATCGAGGCGGTGGCGGACTCCGACGACCACATCATGGAGATGTACCTCGAGGGCAAGGAGCCCACGGTCGAGGAGCTGAAGGCGGGCATCCGCAAGGCGACGATCGCGATGAACATCTTCCCGGTGCTCTGCGGTTCGGCCTTCAAGAACAAGGGCGTGCAGACGCTGCTGGACGCGGTGGTGGATTATCTGCCGAGCCCGCTGGACATTCCTCCTGTGGTCGGGCACAACCCGGAGAACATGGAAGAGGAGGTCGTCCGCAAGGCCGACGACTCCGAGCCGTTCGCCGCGCTGGGCTTCAAGATCATGACGGACCCGTTTGTGGGCCAGCTGATCTTCATCCGCGTGTACTCGGGCCAGCTGAAGACGGGCGACTCGGTGCTGAACCCGCGCACGAGGAAGACGGAGCGCATCGGCCGGCTGCTTAAGATGCACGCCAACAAGCGCGAAGAGATCACCGAGATCCTCGCGGGCGACATCTGCGCGGCGGTGGGCCTGAAGAACCTGATCACCGGCGACACGATCTGCAACGAGCGCTACCCGGTGGTGCTGGAGTCGATCGACTTCCCCAAGCCGGTCATCGAGGTCGCCGTCGAGCCGAAGACCAAGGCCGACCAGGAGAAGATGGGCATCGCGCTGGCCAAGCTGGCGCAGGAAGATCCCACCTTCAACGTGCGCACGGACACGGATTCGGGCCAGACGATCATTGCCGGCATGGGCGAGCTGCATCTGGAGATCATCGTCGACCGCATGATGCGCGAGTACAAGGTAGAGGCGAACGTCGGCAAGCCGCAGGTGAACTACCGCGAGACCATCCGCGGCAATGCGGAGGCGGAGGGCAAGTACATCCGCCAGACGGGCGGCAGCGGCAACTACGGCCACGCCAAGATCCGCATCTCGCCGAACGAGCCGGGCAAGGGCTACGAGTTCATCAACGAGATCAAGGGCGGCTCGATCCCGAAGGAGTACATCAAGCCGATCGACCAGGGCATCCAGGAGGCCATGCAGGGCGGAGTTCTGGCGGGCTATGAGATGGTCGACGTGAAGGTGTCGCTGTACGACGGCAGCTATCACGAGGTGGACTCGAACGAAATGGCGTTCAAGATCGCCGGTTCGATGGCCTTCAAGGAAGCGGCGCGCAAGGCCAAGCCGGTGCTGCTGGAGCCGGTGATGGCGGTCGAAGTGACGGTGCCGGAGGACTACATGGGCACGATCATCGGCGACCTGAACTCGCGGCGCGGCCGCATCGAGGGTATGGAGATGGTGGGCAACACGCAGGCCATCCGCGCCACGGTGCCGCTGTCCACGATGTTCGGCTATGCGACGCACATGCGCGGCGCAACGCAGGGACGCGCGAATTACTCGATGCAGTTCAAGCAGTACGAAGAGGCGCCGCGGTCGGTGTCGGAAGAGATCATCGCCAAGGTGCAGGGCAAGGACGGCAAGGACAGGTAGGGTTTCGCAAGCGCAGTTGCGCGCTGGAGCCGGTGAGAGGGAGATGATGCTCACCTGGCGCGCGCAGAACGAAGTTGGGCATGGATTTTAGCGATCCGGAATCCGAGGGATCCGGACTTGAAGGAGAAGAGTTATGGCGAAGGAGAAGTTTGACCGGTCGAAGCCGCATGTGAATATCGGGACGATCGGGCACATCGATCACGGCAAGACGACGCTGACGGCGGCGATCACGAAGGTGCTGTCGAAGCACAACCCGAAGAACACGTTCCGCTCGTTCGACACGATCGACAACGCACCTGAGGAGCGGGAGCGCGGCATCACGATCGCGACGGCGCACGTGGAGTATGAGACGGCGAACCGCCACTATGCGCATGTGGACTGCCCTGGCCACGCGGACTACATCAAGAACATGATCACGGGCGCGGCGCAGATGGACGGCGCGATCCTGGTGGTGGCAGCGACCGACGGTCCGATGCCGCAGACCAAGGAGCACGTTCTGCTGGCCCGCCAGGTGGGCGTTCCCTCCATCGTGGTGTTCCTGAACAAGTGCGATGCGGTGGAGGACGAGGAGCTGGTGGAGCTGGTGGAGATGGAGGTCCGCGAGCTCTTGTCGAAGTACGACTACCCGGGCGACGACACTCCGATCATCCGCGGCTCAGCGCTGGGCGCGCTGAACGGCGAGGCACAGTGGGAGGCCAAGATCGACGAGCTGATGGAGGCGGTGGACAAGTATGTACCGCAGCCGGAGCGCGCGGTGGACCTGCCGTTCCTGATGCCGATCGAGGACATCTTCTCGATCTCCGGGCGCGGCACGGTGGTGACGGGCCGCATCGAGCGCGGCAAGGTGAAGGTGGGCGAGGAGTGCGAGATCGTGGGCTTCCGCGAGACGCGCAAGACGGTGTGCACGGGCGTGGAGATGTTCAAGAAGCAGCTGGACGAGGGTCTGGCGGGCGACAACGCGGGCCTGCTGCTGCGCGGCATTGCGAAGGAAGATGTGGAGCGCGGCATGGTGCTGGCGAAGCCCGGTTCGATTACTCCGCACACGCAGTTCAAGGGCGAGGTGTACGTGCTGTCGAAGGAGGAGGGCGGACGTCACACGCCGTTCTTCAACGGCTATCGTCCGCAGTTCTACTTCCGCACGACGGACGTGACGGGTTCGGCGAAGCTGCCGGCGGGCACGGAGATGGTGATGCCGGGCGACAACGTGGC
>DASZPF010000008.1:0-1687 GCA_035550395.1 Acidobacteriaceae bacterium | reverse complement strand
GACTGGTGGTCGCCCGGGTGTATCTCGCCCCGATGCACGACCTCTCCGACATAGGCTCGGTTCTTTAGGAGATAAGCTAGTTGGCCGGCGCCAAAGCGCACGCCCCCGACAATTCGGCCGTTCGACCAGGCGCGTTCCTTGGTTGTAATTCCCTTGGCATTCAGATCCTCGGCCAACGCCTGGATCGAATTCAGTTCCAGATAGCGCCGGAATATCATCCTGACGGCCTCGGCCTCCGGCTCCACGATGACGAGTTTCTTATTGACGCTGGTGTAACCCAGAGGAACGGGTCCACCCATCCAAAGACCTTTGCGTTTGGAGGCGGCGATCTTGTCCCTCACCCGCTCGCCGACAATGACCTGCTCCCCGTAATGCCCCCGTTTATGGGGAGAGTCTGTTCTGGTTATGCCCCTCTGTGGGGCGTGCTGCAAACTCCGTCGGTGTGAGCCCGTCCAGGCTCGTGTGCGGTCTGAGTGTGTTGTAGTCGGTCCTCCATTCTTCGATGATCCTTCTGGCTTCGGGCAAGCTGGCGAAGAGGTGCTCATTCAGGCACTCGTCACGCAGCCGGCCGTTAAAGCTCTCGATGAAGCCGTTCTGGGTCGGCTTGCCGGGTGCGATGTAGTGCCATTCCACGCCCCGTTCTTCCTGCCAAGCCAGGATGGCGCGTGAGGTGAACTCGGTGCCGTTGTCGCTGACCACCATGCAGGGCGTGCCCCGCATCTCCAGCACCTGATCCAGTTCGCGGGCGACCCGGATGCCGGATAGCGAGTTATCCACGACCACTGCCAGGCTCTCCCGGCTGAAGTCATCGACCACGGTCAGCATCCGGAACTTGCGGCCCGAGGCCAGGGTGTCAGAGACGAAGTCCAGGGACCAGCGTTGATTACGTCCCTGCGGGATCGCCATCGGCGCTCGTGTTCCCAGCGCCCGCTTGCGGCCACCACGCTTGCGCACCATCAGCTTTTCCTCGCGATAGAGCCGATACAGCTTCTTGCGGTTCAGCACGACGCCCTCCCGACGCAGCAACAGGTGCAGGCGCCGGTATCCGAACCGCCTGCGTTCCGAAGCCAGTTCCTTCAGCCGCTGCCGCAAAGCCCCGTCATCCGGGCGCGTCGAGGCATAGCGGTAGGTCTTCGGCTCCAGGCCCACCAACCGGCAGGCCCGCCGCTGCGTATAGCTCTTCTCCTGGATCGCCCAGCTCACGGCCAGTCTCCGCGCCCTGGGCGTTAGAAGTTTTTTCCCAGCATCTCCTTCAGCGTCGCCGCATCCAGCGCCGTCTCCGCCAGCAGCTTCTTCAGCTTGCGGTTCTCCTCTTCCAGCGCCTTCAGCTTGCGCGCGTCCGAGACCTCCATGCCGCCGAACCGCGACCGCCACTTGTAAAATGTGGCGTCGCTGATCCCATATTTGCGACAAATCTCCTTCGCTCCAAGCCCCGCCTGGTGCTGCTTCAATATCCCGATGATCTGTTCTTCGGTGTATCGACTGCTCTTCATCGTCCGTCTCCTTCAAGGAACGGACTCTACCTCAAAGCGAGGGCAATTTCGGGGAGCAGGTCATTACCAGCCGGGAAGCGCGCAGTATTTCGCGGCGTGAGCAGGCCTGCCGCTACGCTGTCGCTAAGCAGCCCCCGGAGCGTGTGTAAGCACGTGAGGAGGCGCGACGCACTCACGACGCAAAGACAAGCGCC
>DASZPF010000007.1:0-1553 GCA_035550395.1 Acidobacteriaceae bacterium | reverse complement strand
GCTCTCGCCGTTGCTGCGCATGGCATAGGCATAGACGATGCGTTGTCGTGGCGCGATTTCGAGGAAATGCGCGAGCATCGCCTGCTCGGTGCCGTCGGGCACGCGCCAGATCATGCGCTCGCCACCGTCGACCCGGAAATCGAAGCTGTCCTCGATCACCTCCCAATCGGGATGGCAGGCATTCCAGCGCCGCTTGAGCTGGTGGTCGGACCAGAAGCGGAAGGCATGGGCGGGACTGCCGGGCAGCTCCCGCACAATGACGAAGGTGCGGTGGTCGACATTGACGCCCATCAGTGGTCCTTCTCTTCCGCTGTTACCGCCATGAGCGCTGCCAGCCGGTCGAAGGCGGCGTTCATTTCCGCCTCGCGCTGCTCGATCCACTGGTTGATGTCGCGGAACGCATCGGGGCGCATGCGATAGGTCCGAATCCGCCCGATCTTCTGCGAGGCGACGACGCCGCCCTCCTCAAGCACGCGCAGATGCTTGAGAACCGCCGGCAACTGGATTTCGGCCAGCTCCGTAAGCGCCTTCACCGATGCCGGCCCTCTGGCTAGCTGCGCGATGAAACGGCGGCGATGGGGGTCCGCCAGCGCCTGGAACAGCCGATCGAAATGCTCCGACTGCGGGTCCGTCATTCGGCCGCCTCGAGGAAGCGCTTCGGCATTGCATCCCTGTATGGGAAGTATTTGAACCAGGGCCGCGCCTCGGCAATCACGCGGTCGACGGAGGGACGCAGCAGTAGCCGCTCGAGATACGCCGCAAGCTGTGGCTGATCTTCCTCAAAAGGGTGGACGATGGCGGCGAAGAACAGCGCCGGCAGGGCGGCACAATCCGCCATCGTAAAATCGTCGCCCGTTGCCCATTGCCTGCCGGCAAGCTGTCCTTCGATCATCGCATAGGCGGTCTCGAGTGTGGCATGCGCCTGGGCAACGCCGTGCGGATCGTGATTACCTTCGGGGCAAATGCGGTCGGTGACAATTTTCTGCATCGGGACGCTGACGTAGAGATCATAGAAGCGGTCCCACAGCCGCACCTCCAGCAGCCGCTGGGCATCGTCCGGCAACAGCCGGACCGGACCCGGATAACGCTGCTGCAAATACTCGATGATGATGCTGGTCTCCGGCACGACCCGGTCGGTTTCGCCATCGTGCAGCACCGGAATCTTGCCCACGGGCCAGCGCTCGACATGCGCAGCGGCCGAGGCGGGATCGGTGAAATCGATGATCTTCGCCTCGAACGGAGTCCCGTTCTCGTAGAGGCCGATCAGGACCTTATGGCAGAACGAAGCGAGCGGATGGAGATACAGCGTCAGCGCCACGACGGCTCCTCAGTTTCCAGTATTGGAAACTTACGCCGTTCGCAGAGCCTGTTCAATGACACTTTCCGGTTCAGGAAACCTTTCTTGTGCCTGCTTTGAGCCGAGTGGCGCGCGGTGAATCTGCTTCCGGCCAGAATCAGTCGCCCGTTGATGTCCGCACAGCGCCAAAAGCGGTCGTTATCATGCTGGTCACACCATCTGCCGCCCGTCCTTGTCGAGGAACGACGTCACGCCC
>DASZPF010000006.1:0-22605 GCA_035550395.1 Acidobacteriaceae bacterium | reverse complement strand
TCTCGAGCGCACCGCCGACCGCCCCACCGCCATGCGCCCTGACGCGCCGCCCGAGAGCATTCCCGAAGAGTCCGCCGCAGCACCGCGACCGCGCGCCACCGGCACGCTGCGCCACTTCTGACACTCGGCGGCCCGCAGCAGCCGCTAGATTCCCTGCCCGTACTCCGCCACCAGTATTCCGGCGTTCGGATCTGTATTTCCGGCCGGCGGCAGCAGCTGCGGGACTATCAGCCCGAACAGAGCTACCACGACGTATGCCGACAGCGGCAGCACATACGCCAGCGCAATGCCATGTCCGCGTGCCAGCACGCCGGAGAGCGGCGGAAACAGCGCCCCGCCCAGGATCGACATTACGATCAGGCTGCCGCCGAGCTTGGTGTTCGGCCCCAGCCCCTTCACTCCCAGCGCGAAGATCGTGGGAAACATGATCGACATGAAGAAGCTCGTCGCGAGGATCGCCCATACCCCCGTCATCCCGGGCCGCGCGATCCCCACCGCCAGCAACGCCACGTTGATCACGGCATAGAGCGTCATCATCCGCACTGGAGAGATCAGCTTCATCAGCGATGTGGAGACAAATCGTCCTACCCCCAGCGCCACCAGCGTCCCGGTCAGAAAGTATCCGGCATCACGCTCCGACACGGCCGTGTATGCCTTCACGTAGGGGATGAAGGTACTCCACGTCGTCACCTGCGCGCCCACGTAGAAGAACTGCGCTGCCACTGCGAGCATCAGGTGCGGATAGCCGAACAGCGCGCCGAACCGTCCATGGTCGCCGCCTTCGCCCTCATGCTCGGAGTGCATCTTCGGGAACTTCGTCTTGCCGATCAGGGCCGCCAGCGACAGAACCACCAGCCCCAGCACCACATAAGTCGGCACCACACGCAGGATCTCCGTATGCAGGTAGCCGGTGTACGTCCCGGCCGCCTTCATCGCCGCTACCTGGTCCGGGGTCTTCTCCACGCCGGAGAAGATGAACCACGTGCCAATCAGCACGCCTGTGATCGTCCCCGGGGGGTTGAAGGCCTGTGCAAAGTTCAGCCGCTGCTCGCTCGTCTCCGGCGGCCCGAATTGCGCCATGAAGGGGTTGCAGGCCGTCTCAAGGATCGACTGCCCGCAGCCGCAGACAAACAGCGCCAGCAAGAATGGCAGGTACTGCCCGATTACGCCCGCCGGCCAGAACAGCAGCGTCCCCATTCCAAAGGTCGCAAGGCCGATCAGTATCCCGGCCTTGTAGCCAAAACGCCGCATGATCAGCGCCGCAGGAATCGCCATTGTGCCGTAGGCCAGAAACACCGCCGTCTGCACCAGCTGCGCCTCAATCAGCGAGAGCTGGAACGACTTGCGGAACTGCTGCACCAGAATGTCCGTGAGATTGTTCGACATCCCCCACAAGAAGAAGATCGCCGTCACCAGCGCGAACGGCAGGATATGCCCCGCGGGAAAGACCGGCGCCCTGCGCACCCTATTTTCTTTCTCTGTTGCGGATGGGGGTCCCTGCATGATCGCCCCCGATCATACCAGCGGACTGCTTGTTCCAGTCCGCCCGCAGCTGGGTACCGCCGGAAACCGGCTCCCGTCCCGCAAATTCCCCCGTCTACAAGGTAGACTTACAAGAGCGCATGCCTGCGCACGCAAGGGAGTCCGTACTAGATGCCGATTTCGTTCCGCCGACCTGCCGTTGCCGGTCCAGCCCTCGCTCTTCTGCTCGCTCTTCTCTTCGCTCCGGCAACCAGGGCCTTCGCGCAGGACGACCAGGAAGCTCCGCGGCAGCTTACTCCGGCGGAGCGCTTCCTGGAGCGCTTCGACCTCGGCCTTGAAGGCGCCGCCGAGATGACCAGCACGGTCTCCGGCGTGGAGCAGCGCGACGCCAACACCACACAAAATGTTCTTACCATCAAGCCCAGCCGCACTGTCGGCGAGCTGGCGACCCTGCGCTACACCGTCAAGCCCTGGATGGGCTTCGAATTCAACTTCGGCAACCAGCGGTATACCGAAGACGTCTCCTTTGTCCCTGAGCCGACCCAGGGGATCCTCCTCGGCGGAGTCCAGACCAACGTCCACGAGATGACCTGGGGATACGTCGCCCATCCGCCGCACCTCATCTTCAGCCTGCAGCCGTTCTTCGGCGCCGGAGCCGGGACCATGCGCTTCAAGCCCACTGCGGGCGGCGGTCAGGGACTTCCCTACCAGTACCGCATGACCTACTACTACACCGTTGGAGTGGAGCGTCAGTTCCCTGACAGCCACTTCGGCATGCGCGCCGGCTTCCGCCAGCTCATCTACCTCGCCCCGGATTACCTCCAGAACTACCTCACCATCACCCGCCGCGTGCGCACCTCGGAGCCCAACATCGGCTTCTTCGTCCGCTTCTAGGCTGAAGAAGGTCCCTCGCGGGAGCCGGCAGAGGCTAGGTCAGCGCCCGGTCCAGGTGCACGTATCCGCCGTCAACGATGATGTGTTGGCCGGTCGTATGTCCGCTCTGGATGGGCGAGAGCAGAAACACAGTCGCCGCCGCAATCTCTGCCTGCGTGGTCATGCGATGGCCCAGCGGGACCTTGCTTTCTATCTCCCGCAGCTTCGCCTCCGGATCGCCCAGCGTCTTCAGCCATCGCTCGTAGAGGGGCGTCATCACCTCTGCCGGCAGCACGGCATTCACGCGGATGCCGTCGCCGAGCAACTCCGCGGCCCACTCGCGGGTGAGCGCCAGTTGTGCGCCTTTGCTGGCCGCGTAGCCCGACGTGTTGCCCTGTCCCGTCAGCGCTACCTTGGAGCTGATGTTGACGATCGCGCCCTTCGTCCGCCTCAGCGAGCCGAGCGCGTAATGCGCCAGCGCGTAGTAGTGGATGAGGTTCTTCTGGAGACTGGCGGCAAACTTCTCCACCGAGCCGGACTCCAGACCGACGCCGTCGTTCACGCCAGCGTTGTTCACCAGCCCGAAGATGTCGCCGTGCTTCTGCTCAATCTCCGCGATCGCGGTACGGCAGCGCTCCGTGTCCTCCAGATGCGCCTCGACGAAGTCGCAGTGCGCACCTGCGGACTTCTGCTCCGCCATGAACGCTTCGGCATTCTCCGAGCGCCGGGCCAGTACGACCACGCGCGCGCCCTCGGCCAGGCACGCGCGGCTGATGCCTGCTCCGATGCCCGCGCCACCGCCAGTGACGACCACCAGCTTGTCCTTCAAACCCAGATCCATGAGGCACTCGCTCCCGCTCCACTCTACCCAATCTCGAAATCATCCGGTACCGCGACGTACCGATCCTTGTTCGCACCGATGCTCTTTTCCCTTGAGTGCGGCATGAAAGATTTACAATCACCTCGGCGTGCTTCGGCCGTCAGAGAGCTGTGTGAACTATGCCCGGAATGAATCTGCCTCTTCTGGTGATCGTCCTCATCCTCGTGCTGTACATCCTCAACTCCATCAAGATCCTCAAGGAGTATGAGCGCGGGGTGGTATTCACCCTCGGACGAGTCAGCCAGGGCGCAGTAGGGCCGGGCGTTATCCTCGTCTTCCGCCCTATCCAGCAGATTGCGCGCGTGAGCCTGCGCCAGGAGGCGATGGAGGTCCCAGCGCAGGACATCATCACCCGCGACAACGTGACACTGAAGGTGAACGCCGTCATCACGCTGCGCGTGGTGGACCCGATCAAGGCGGTCATTGAGGTCTCCAACTACGTCTATCAGACCTCACAGTTTGCGCAGACTACGCTGCGCTCTGTGCTGGGCGAGGTAGAGTTGGACGACCTGCTGGCCCACCGGGAGCGGCTGAACCAGCGCATCCAGACCATCATCGACGGCCACACAGCGCCGTTCGGGCTGAAAGTGGTTTCGGTTGAGGTGAAGCAGGTGGACCTGCCGGAGTCAATGCTGCGCTCCATGGCCAAACAGGCCGAGGCGGACCGCGAGCGCAAGGCCAAGATCATCCACGCAGAGGGTGAGTTTGAGGCAGCCGCCAAGCTGGTGGACGCCGCCACCCTGATGGCCACGCAGCCCATGACCCTGCAACTGCGCTACCTGCAGACACTGACCGAGATCGGCGTGGAGAAGAACACGACCATCGTCTTCCCGCTGCCCATGGAGCTCATCAACCTGTTCAACAAGACCGTAAACGTGCCTGCCGCGGGTGAGACTCCGATCATATCGCTTGGACCGGAGACCGCCGAATGAACACGCCCCGGGTGATGGACGACGAACCAAGCGTCAGCGACTATCGCCGCTCCGTCGCCGACTACGACGCCGCCGACCACGAGATATCGCTGGGCACGCCGACGATTCTCGGCCTGTTCTTCGCGCTGGCCATCGTCTGCGCCTGCTTCTTCGGCCTGGGCTACGCTCTGGGCCGCAGGTCCTCTCCTCCGACGCCGCAGGTCTTCGATACCACAACCGCCGCGGCAACCGCGGCGGCCAAGCCGGCTGCAGGAAGCACTGCCGCGCAGCAGACCACGGATGACCAGACAGGAGCCGCTGCTGCAACGGACCCCAGCACACAGACCCAGACCGTTCCGCTGACGGCGGTCCCCACGCCGGATGCTCCGGCGGCTGCAACGCCGGCAGCCGCGGCTGCGACATCGGCCGCTCCTGTCGCCCCGGCAGTTGCACCGGGAACATTTGTGGTGCAGGTCGCCGCCGTCTCCAGCCAGGACGTGGCGAACATTCTGGTGAGCTCGCTCGAGAAGAAGGGCTATGCCGTAGCAGTGCGTCAGGAGACGCAGGACAAGCTGCTGCATGTGCAGATCGGCCCGTTCAACAATCGCAAGGACGCAGAGGCAATGCGCCAGCGTGTGCTCGCGGACGGCTTCAACGCGATCGTGAAGTAGCTACAGGCTACTCGAGCGGCCTCATCTCCTCCGGCAGCGCGGCGATCATCGCAGAGCGCACAGCACGCATCAGCTCTTCGCGCGAGGCGAAGTTGCGCGGCCAGACCGGTTCCAGCATGTCGACATGCGCGACACCAGGAACGATGGAGGCGCTTCCCTTGCGCATCATGTTCTCTGTGCCGCGGACCGCGATGGGCACGATGGGCGCGCCGGTTTCCATGGCGAGATAGAACGGGCCTCGCTTGAAGGGCTGCAGCCGGCCATCCCTGGAGCGCGTGCCCTCGGGAAAGATGAGCATATGCCTGCCGGAGCGGAGCGCCTGGGCAGCCCTGGCCACGCTGGCCTGCGCAGCCTCGCGGCGGTTGCCCCGCTCCACCGGGACAAAGCCCGCCATGCGCATCCCGGCGCCGAGCAGCGGAATGCGCATCAGCTCTTTTTTGAGCATCGCGACGACCATGCCGGGAAGCTGCGGAAAGAGCACCGGAGGGTCAAGGTTGGAGACGTGGTTGGCGAGGAAGATGCAGCTGACCTCTGCGGGAATATGCTCCCGGCCGGTTACGACAACTTGAATTCCAGCGGCGCGCACTCCCCACGGAACGATGCCGTGGACGACGATCCGATAGAGGAGATTTACATTGCCGACAATCAGAGAATATGGCAATCCAACCACCCCGGCAGGAATTCCCAGGGCGATATAGACTAACGCCAGCTTGCAGGTTGCGAACATTCCTGATTTGAGGATACCGAACCGGCCATAGGCTAAGATGTTTGTGAGGCTCCAACGCAGCCCTCGATTTCCGCATCCATAGAGAAGTATGCATCCGTCGAGACCCGTTACCCAGATGCCTCAGCCCACACTGCTGGACCGTCTTCACGCCACCCTCCGCGAAGTTGACGAGGGGTTGGCTCTGCGGCCGGACTATAAGGCCGGACAAGAATTCCGACGCTTTTTGGTCCAGGCCATCGATGTGATCGAGGCAAAGCAGGTGGAGACAGCTGCGTAGCAGCCAACGCACGATTGAATTCAACAGAACAGCCGGAGCCTGAGCTCCGGCCTTTCTGCTTTTCTGTGAGCTTGATTCAGTCCTGCGGAAACGATGAGGGAGCAACTTTTGCCAGCTGCATACGGCGGCGTAACCGCACTATTCCGGCAAGTCCAAGCAGGCCCGTTCCCATCAGGAGAATCGGCGTCGGTTCGGGGGCGACGCCAACTGTGGGGACCGCCTGCGCCACGCCGCGGAACATCATCAGATTGATGTTGTCGCCGATGTACTGGCTTTGCAGGATGAAGGTCGCCGTTGCCATCGTGGGATCGTAACCTGTCTGGTCCATCATGCCGGAGAGCTGCACCTGATAACCGCCATCGATGTTCTCAAGAGAATTGAGCGAATCGAAGGTGAATGTCGTGGTGATGCCGTTGGCTGTGGAGGTAAGAACGACCGGCGTGACCGCTCCGTTATAGATAAAGCTGTTGGTGGTGAAGGTATTGCTCGAAGATGCGGGCGCGGCGGCGGAAAAGGCCGAAATTGCCGAAGTCGTTTGCGGAGTTGCAACGGGATCGTCCGGGAAGAAGCTTTTGGCGCCATCAGCGCTGGTTGTGTAGCTGGTGCTGCCGTTGATATCGAAGACGCCGGTGATCTCCGACGCATGAGCCAAAGGAGCGGAAAGGGCGAGCAAAAACACACCCAGAGATGACAGCGCAACGAACCGAGACAGCATACAGCACCTCAGAGTTTTTCTTTCGTTGGGACCGGTTCTTCCCGAGTCCTCACTGCTGAGTAGGATGCCGGCGCGTGCACACCGCCGGTGTGCGGGACAGGATCCGTTTGCGTGCCGCGGAAGAGCTGTTGCGCCGGATAAAAAGCGCCCGGGAAAAGAAAAGAGGCCGGGATGATCCCGGCCTCCGGTAGGTTCCAGTTGGTCTAAGCGCTGGCCGGAGCCGCTTCCTTCTCCGCGCGGCGCGCGGCGGTGTTGGCTCCCAGGTCGGCAGCGATCTTCTCCGTAGTGAAGGACTCGATCACATCGCCCACCTGAATGTCCTTGAAGCTTCCGAGGTCGATGCCGCATTCGACGCCCTGACGCACCTCGCTGACATCGTCCTTGAAGCGCTTGAGCGAAGCGATTTTGCCACGCCAGACTTCGTTGCCCTCGCGCAGTACACGGACCTGCGCGGTGCGCGTGATGACGCCGTCGAGCACCCGGCAGCCCGCAATCTGGCCGACCTTCGTGATCTTGAAGACATTGAGCACTTCGGCGCGGCCGGCGTAATTCTCCTTGAACACCGGCTCAAGCAGACCGTACATCGCCTTCTCGATCTCCTCCCGCAGCTCGTAGATGACGGAGTGCGTGCGGATCTCGACATTTTCACGCTCGGCAACCTCGGCGGCGTTGCGATCCGGCCGCTGGTTGAAGCCGATGACGACGGCGTTCGACGCCGACGCGAGCAGCACGTCGGACTCCGTGATGGCGCCGACGCCCGAGTGAAGGACACGTACACGGACCTTCTCCGTGGACATGCTCTCGAGGTCCTGCACGATGGCTTCGACCGAGCCCTGCACGTCGCCCTTGACGATGAGGTTGAGGTCCTTGACGCCGGCGGAGCGGATCTGCTCGGCAAGGCCTTCGAGAGAGACGCGCGCGCTCTTGGCAAGCTGCGCCTCGCGCTCCTTCATCTTGCGGTACTGGGCGATGCCCTTGGCCTTGTCACGGTCCGCCATGACGAGGAAGGTGTCGCCTGCATCGGGCATGCCTTCGAGGCCGAGGATCTCGACCGGAGTCGAGGGGCCGGCCTCGGTGATGGCCTGGCCGCGGTCATTGAACATGGCGCGGATCTTGCCGAAGGTGTTGCCGACGATGTAGCTGTCGCCGGTGCGCAGCGTACCGTTCTGCACCAGGATGGATGCGACGGCGCCGCGCCCGCGGTCGAGCTTGGCCTCGATGACGGTCCCAACTGCGGGACGGTCCGGCGTAGCCTTCAACTCGCGCAGGTCTGCCTGCAGACAGATCATCTCCTCCAGGCCGTCCAGGTTGATTCTCTGCTTGGCAGAGACATTCACGAAGGGAGTGTCGCCGCCCCAGTCATCGGGCTGCAGACCACGCTCCGCCATCTGCTGCTTGATCCTGTCCGGCTGCGCCTCAGGCTTGTCGATCTTGTTCACGGCCACGATGATGGGCACCTTGGCGGCCTTGGCGTGGTCGATGGCCTCGATGGTCTGCGGCATCACGCCATCATCGGCGGCAACGACGACGACCACAATGTCGGTGATCTTGGCTCCACGCGCACGCATGCGGGTGAAGGCCTCGTGGCCCGGGGTGTCGAGGAAGACGATCTCGCGGCCATAGGCGGGCGAGTCCGGCTTGGTGATCTTTACCTTGTAGGCGCCAATGTGTTGCGTGATGCCGCCTGCCTCACCCGCAGCGACATCGGTGGAGCGGATGGCATCGAGCAGCGAGGTCTTGCCGTGGTCGACGTGGCCCATGACGGTGACGACCGGTGGACGCGTGACCTCGACCAGCCCGGTGGTGTCCTCAAGCAGGCCTTCGAGCGCCTCGTTCTCCAGCTGCTCTTCCACCGAGATGACCTGCGCCTCGGCGCCGAACTGGCGCGCGACGTCCTTGACCAGCTCGGAATCGAGCGACTGGTTGACGGTGACCAGGACCCCTTTGAGAAAGAGCGAGGTGATGAGGTCCTTGCCGCGAACGTCGAGCTTCTCCGCGAGGTCCTTAACGCTGATGCCCTCGGTGACCGTGATGGTCCGGGTGATGGGCAGCGGCTCCGACGAGATGACGGCCCCGCCATATCGCGGCGGCGGCTGGAAGCCCTTCATCGGGCCTTCCTTCACCTTCTCGTAGCGCTGATTGCCACGGCGTCCGGGCCGCTGGCCGGGACGCTGGCCTGTGGGAGCCTCGCCTGGAGGCGGAAGCGCGCCAGGCGCACCCGCGGGACGAGGCCCGAAGCCGGGGCGTGCGCCGAAGCCCGGGCGTCCAGGGGCAGTGGGACCGCCAGGGCCGCCGGTCGGGAAGCTCCGCGTGGGATGCATCGGCCGGCGTGCGCCTGGAGGCAGCGGAGAACGGTTTCCTCCCGGGCCTCCCGGACCGCCCGGAGACTGTGGCCGGGGCCGCTCAAAGATGGGCCGGCCACGCTGCAGTCCGGTGGCTGCTCCCGCAGGGGCCGAGTAGGTGGGGCGCGGGCCGGTCTGCGGCATCACGACGCGCTTGACCGGCGGAGCATTGACAGGAGCGGCCACAGCAGCCGGCGCTACGGGCTCCGGGGGCGCTACTGGCGCCGCGGCTGCAGGTTCCGAGACGGGTACCGGAGCAGGAGGCGCAGCCACAACAGGAGCTGCGGCGGGCGGTGGCGGCGCAGCCACAACGGGAGGCGCCACTACAGCAGGCCTGGCAGCGACCGGCGCTGCGGGCGCGCCCGGGGGCGGCGCGACGACCACGGGCGGCTTGGCGATGACAGGGCCGACCGGGGGTTTCGTGGCAATGGCAGGCGGAGGCGCAACGATCGGCGCCTGCTGCCGAGGCTGCGGAACGATGCGGCGCGGCGGGGGCGGAGTGACAACCGGAGCGGCAGTTGCCGCCGGAGCCGTTACTACGGGCTTTGCTGGAACCGCCGTGGCAACCGGGGCGGGCTTGGGCGGAGCGACGGCAGTAACAGCCGAGGGGCGTGGAGGAGGGGCGGTCTTCGCCTCGGCCTCAGCCTGCTTGCGGGCCAGAATGGCCTTGAGCGCATCACCGGGCTTGGAGATGTGCGAAAGGTCGAAGGCCGGGCCGGACCTGGACGCACCACGGGACTGGCCACCACCAGACCTGCGGTTCGTGAGATAGTTGCGCACCTTCTCGGCCTCGTCGGCCTCGATCGAGCTGGAGTGCGTCTTGGGCTCTGTCACGCCAACTGTGGTCAGAGCTTCCAGTACTTCCCTGCTCTTGACTTCCAGTTCACGCGCGAGATCGTTGATTCGAACTTTGCTCATCCGCCTCTTTTCCACTTCCCCTGCCGCTTAGCTGCTCATATCAGCCTCATCGAAGAAGGAATCTGTTCCGTCCTATTATCCCCGAAATCGCGGCCCAGCCAATGGCTGAGTGCGATTCCACGCCTATCTTTCAGCGCGCAAAACTCTGCGCGCTGCATGCCGCCGCGCGTCATTCGTCGATGCCTTCCGACGAGATGTCTTCGCTTTCGTCCACCAGGGTGTCGACGGCGTCGTTCTCCAGCTCGATCTTCTCCTCGCGCGCATCTGCGTCGCTGAAGGCATCGGACTCGGAGTCTTCGTCCTCGGCGGCCTGGATCTCCTCGGCTGAGGTCTCTCGGTCCTCGTCGGCCCGGATGGCCCCACCACCAAACTCGCTTGCCAGAATCTCCTCCGGCGTCTTTTCCATCGAGCTGGTTTCTGCGGTCACCTTCAGCGCTTCGCTGGGGGACGCTGCCGCCGCAGCCGCAGCCGGCGGCTCCTCGCCCTCGGCATATTGGCCGAAGTAGTGGCGCACAGCCAAAGAGATCTTCTCCAGCGTCTTCTCGCCGATGCCGGGAATCTCTTCAAGCTGCTCCGGAGTCATGTCCGCCAGGCCCTCGACGGTGGTAACGCCTGCGGCGATCAGCTTCTCCAGGATGGACTCGCCCAGCTCACTGATCTGTTCGATCGGCGTGGTCGGTCCGCCGCCCATGGCCTGCATCTGCTGCTCGACCTCCTGGCGCTTCTCCTCCTCGCTCTTGATGTCGATCTTCCAGCCGAGCAGCTTGGCGGCGAGGCGAACGTTCTGGCCCTTTTTGCCAATTGCGAGCGAGAGCTGCGTGTCATCGACGATGACTTCGAGCTGCTTCTCGTTGAGGTCGACGATGGAGACCTTGCTGACCTTGGCGGGCTGCAGCGCCTTCTCCGCAAAGGTGGTGATCTCCTCCGAAAACTCGATGATGTCGATCTTCTCGCCGCGCAGCTCACGGATGATGGACTGTACGCGCATGCCCTTCATGCCGACGCAGGCGCCGACAGGGTCTACATCCTTGTCGCGGGACATCACGGCGATCTTGGTGCGCTCGCCGGCCTCGCGCGCAATGGCGCGGATGGTCACCGTGCCGTCGTAAATCTCCGGCACCTCGCTCTGGAAGAGGTTCTGCACCAGCACCGGCGCGGCGCGGGAGACGATGACCTGCGGCCCTTTGGCAGCGCGGTCGACCCGCAGCAGGACGACGCGTACCCGCTCCCCTACGGCAAACTGCTCCAGACGGGACTGCTCCCGCTTGGGCATGCGCGCCTCGGCCTTGCCGAGGTCGAAGATGACATCCATCGGCTCCAGCCGCTTGACGGTGGCGTTGAGCACTTCACCGGCGCGGTGGTTGTACTCGTTGAAGACAGTATCGCGCTCAGCTTCGCGGACCTTCTGGAAGATGACCTGCTTGGCCATCTGCGCGGCGATGCGGCCGAGGGGAGAGGTGTCCTTGTAGAAGCGCAGCTCGCCGCCGACCTCAACCTCCGGAGCCAGAGCGCGGGCCTGCTCCAGGGTCATCTGGTTGATCTCGTCCTCTACCTGCTCGGGACCTTCGACAACGGTCTTGTAGACATAGGCCCGGATCTCGCCCGTCTCCTTGTCCATCTCGGCGCGCATGTTTTCCTGCGTCTTGTAGTACTTGCGGGTGGCCAGCGCGATCGCGTCCTCAACAGCGCCTACGACGACAGTGGGCTCAATACCCTTGTCCCGGCTCAATGACTCAATCGACTGGTACAGTACACTCGGCATCTTTCCAACCTCATTCCTTGAAACTTTGTCCTGCTGGAGACGGCTACTGGAACTCCGCAACCAGATTCGCGCGCTCGATCTCTCTGAGCGGGACGTCCATCACTTCGGATGCAACCGGGGCCTTTCTCGCCTTGCCCTTCTGCCGGACTGCGGCGAGATCCATCTTTACAACCCCCTCGTTCAGGCCCATAAGCCGACCGGTCCAGGTCCTGCTGCCGTTGACCGGGGCGAAGGTCTTGATCTTCACCAGACTCCCCTTAAACCGTTCGTACTCCTCGGCGCGGAACAACCTGCGCTCGAGGCCCGGAGAAGAGACCTCCAGCGTGTATTCCGAGCCGGGGATGGCGTCCTCCACATCCAGGAGGGTGCCAAAGTCGCGGGCGAACTCCGCGCAATCCTCGTGAGTGACGCCGGAGAGCAGCTCCACCGGCACCCCCTTCGGCAGCTCCTCCGCCTCTTCCCCGGCAGAGGCCCTCTCTTTCAGCCGGGCGCGCTCACCGGCGTCCTTCTCGACATAGACGCGGAGGGTGCGCTGCTTACCGCTGCCAACAAACTCCACATCAATTACTTCCAGCCGGTGCGAGGCTGCAACCCGCTCCGCCAGCTCCCGAATTGTATCCACCTGCACTGCCATAGCCACTCTGCCGCGAAAGCGATTTCCCTGCCGCTTTTGGGGCAACAAAAAGTGGGCTTTCGCCCACTCATCTCTTCCGACAACCCACGAACTGCCGATACAGCCAGCAGGACTCGACCGGTGCGCTCACGGTCAGGCAGCGGAACAAACTCGCTTGTTCTTAAGATACGCCGATTTCCGCACAAATTCAACGGCAGATAGCCCCGCAGCGCCGGCTAGAATCCGCCGCCGGTGTGGGCGCCGGTGCGTAGATCGATGGCGAACTCCACTTCCTTGTCGGTCTTCATGTTCCAGCCCAATCCTGTGAGAGACGTGGAGCCGTCAGGGCCTGTACGGACGCCGGTAAGGCGAAGGCCCTCCCAGGAGAGACGTCCTGACTGCCACGCGAGGCCCGCGACACTCCAGGCGAGCACGGAGTGGAAGCCGGCAAAGAGCAGCAACCCATGCTCCGGCAAAGGCAGCACTTCGACCACGGGGCGGAGGGGAATATGCGTGGAACGCTCCGGCGCAGCGGTATCGAGGATGTAGGCGTAGCCTCCCGCCACAGCGCAGAGCCCCTGAGGGTCTGGACACGACCAGACGCCAGTCGGCATGGAGGGATGGGTGAAGCCCAGGGCACAGGTAGCGAGGAAATCTCCGCCTGACTCGGGATGCACCAGGACCTGCAGTGCACCGCGGGCGAGCGCGTCCTCCTCCCCAGCGATCGTGTGCGGATAGGTGAACTGACGCGCGGGCGCGATCAATGGAGGCGCAGCGAGAATATCTGCGCGCCATGTGTGCGGAAAGGCCAGATTGACGGAGGAGGTCATGCGACCTTGCGCCCAATGTTGCGCTCCACCCAGTCGCGCTGTTCCGGCGTGTCCGGCACCTGCGTTCCGCGCGCCTCGGAGATCTGCTTCCAGGCCTGTTTTGCCGAGGCGCCGGAGCGGATGAGAAGGCTGGCAGTAAGCACTGACGAGCGGCCGATGCAGGCGCGGCAGTGGATACCGATCCTGCGGCCTCTGGCGATCTGCGCCTGAAGATTGTCGACCAGAATATTGAACTCTTCGAGGCTCGCTGGCAGGCTGCGGTCGGGAATTGGGAAGTTTACAAATCGCAGCCCGGCATGCTCGGCGGCTGCAGCCTCATGCTCCAGGCCAAGCGTGCCAGCCTCGTAGGGCTCCAGCATGGAGACGACGGTATCGATGCCGGCCTGGCGCAGGGCGCGCATCTCATCGTCGAGCCACTCCGCACCGCGCGGACGAGGAACGATGGCGAGGTTCGGATTGATCCAATAGGGCTGTGTAACCATCGGCTCTATAGTCAGACGCTCTCGTGTTCGTCAGGCGCTCTGGGTCTTCACCGCATCCAGGGCCTGAGCAAGGTCGGCCAGAAGATCGTCAATATGCTCCAGACCGGCGGACATGCGAATAAAGCCCTCAGCAACGGCGTCCGAACCCCAGCGCGCGCGACGTTCCGCGCAGGTGCAGGTGCCGCCAAAGCTGGTGGCCTCGGTGATGAGCTTCGCTTTGGCGAAGAAGGTCTCTGCGGCGGCCTTGTCTGCCAATTCGAAGGACAGCACCGCGCCAAAGAACTGCATCTGGCGAGCGGCAACGTCGTGGCCGGGATGGTCCGGCAGGCCGGGATAGTAAACCCTGCTGACGACATCGCTACGGGTGAGCAGATACTCAGCGATACGCTGCGCATTCTCCGAACTTCGCTCCAGACGAAGCGGCAGGGTCGGAATAGAACGCAGAGCCAGCCATGCTTCCATCGGCCCCAGGATGCCGCCGATCAACGTGCGCCACTCTTCAAGCTTCTGGCGCAGTTCCAGGTCACGCGTGGCGACGTGGCCCAGAATGATGTCCGAGTGGCCGGTCATGGACTTGGTGTCCGATGCGACGGAGAAGTCCGCACCGAGGGCGAGCGGGCGCTGCCCCAGCGCCGTGGCGGTCGTATTGTCCACGGCGACCAGGGCGCCGGCGGCGTGCGCGCGATCGCAGAGCGCGGTGATGTCGGCGATCTCCATGGTTGGATTGCTCGGCGTCTCGATCCAGAGAAGCTTTGCGCCATCGAGATGATCGCCCTGGGCGTTGTTCGCGGTTGGCGCCAGGCGCAGCTCGACGCCCATCTTCACGAAGTAGTCCTGCATAAGGGTGCGAGCGGCGAAGTATGCGTTCGCCGGGAAGACGATGGCATCGCCGGGGCGAAGGAACGCGCCGAAGACGGCCGAGCAGGCCGCCATTCCCGAGGAGAAGATGAGCGCGTTGGCGCGGTAGCTCTCACCCGCCTGGGCATGGCCGGGTGCAAAAACGCCCGACTCCATCTGGGCAATGGCACGTTCCAGGGTGGTCCAGGTGGGATTGTGCGAGCGCGCATAGCTGTAAGGAGCTTCGTTCGGATCGCCGGGGGTGTGATACGGCGCGGCGAAGACTGGACCGGGATGGAGCGCCTCTCCCGCTACAGCACGGGTGAGGTTGGCGCGGACTGCTTTGGTTGCATCATGCATAGGAATTTTCTGCGGACCTACCCTTAAACAACAGCATCGATTGCAGATGGCAACTCAGCCTGAATGTAGCCCCATCTGAGCTTGCGTGGTGCGATGAGCGGTGCAGCAAGCAGCGCCTGACTCTAGGCCATCTTACTGGAGAATGGCAGAGCTGATGTCCTGACGCACGGGCATAAGTCTCCAACTACGGTCTGACAAAGGAGGCTCCATGGAACGGAAAAACACCGCTGTGTTCGGCATTTACGCAACCGCTTCAACGGCAGAAAATGGCGTCGATCACCTGATCTCTTTAGGCTTCGCCAACCAATCCATCTCGGTCCTGCTGCCGGATGATGAGACAACTCGCGCCTTCGCACATGAGAAGAACACCAAGGCGCCTGAAGGAACTGCCGCGGGCGCGACGACCGGAGGAGTGATCGGCGGAACTCTCGGACTGCTCGCCGGCATCGGCATGCTGGCGATACCGGGCATCGGGCCGTTGATCGCAGCCGGACCGATCGTCGCGACACTGGCCGGAGTCGGCGCCGGCGGCGTGGCCGGCGGAATTGTCGGCGCGCTGGTAGGCATGGGAATTCCCGAGTACGAGGCCAAGCGATATGAGGGAGCGGTGAAGAATGGTGGAACGCTGTTGAGTGTCCACTGCGACACATCGGAGCAGATCACGCTGGCCAAGCAGGGACTGCGGGATACAGGCGCGCGGGACATCGCTGCCACAGGAGAAGAGAGTTCCCGGGGCCGAAGCGCAGCTTAGAGCACAGACGGACTGGCAGACGCCCCGCAGAACATTTGCGGGGCGTTCCTGTTTTATGGTCCGGAGATTCAGCGAGAGAAATGCTCCCAGCCGGCAGGACGGAGCGGCCTTCGCCGCCCGCGGGCGTCTGTGATGTGAATCTTTTGTCCGCCGGTAAGCGTTCCGATCCTTGTAATCGCCACGCCCGCGATGGTGTGGGGAATTTTTGTTGAGGGCCGCGCTGCAAAGAGCAGCTCGTAGTCCTCCCCGCCGTTGAGCGCCTGCGAGACCGGATCCTCTCCGAAGGCTGCTAGCGGATGGATGGGGAGCGACACCTCGGATATCTCCGCGCCGACGGAGGATTCCTGACAAAGATGAGCGAGATCGGTGGAAAGGCCGTCACTCAGGTCGATTGCAGCGGTGGCAAGTCGACGCCGCAGGAGTGCTTGTCCGACGGCCAGACGCGGCTGCGGATAGAGGTGCGGGGATCGATTCGGATCGGCGGGGCCGGAGCGATGCCGCGACCGGACAGAATTCGAGCTGAGGCCGGCCAGCTCTGCCGCCGAACCGCCGAGGCGACCGGTGACATAGAGGATGTCGCCCGGGCGGCCGGCGGACCGTCGCAGAGCGCGATCTCGAGGGGCCGAGCCGAGAAGAATGATGTCTGCCAGGACGTGACTGGAGGGCGCCTCGCTGGTATCTCCGCCCGCCAGAGGAACCGAGCAGGCCCGTGCCAACGCCTGAAATCCTGCGAGGAAACCTGTAATCCAGGCCCGGCCGGCGCGGGTAGCAGGAAGTTCCGCCGGCAAGGCAAGGGAGAGAAAGGCCGCCAGCGGACTGGCACCCATAGCGGCGAGGTCGCTGAGTCCCCGAGCCAGTGCCCGATGACCGACGGACTGTGCAGGATGAAGATCCCGGCGAAAGTGCCTGCCTTCGAGGGAGAAGTCGGTGGTTACCAGCAGGTCGTGTCCCCGTGGGGGACGCAGAATGGCGCAGTCGTCTCCGATGCCGAGCAGCAGCGATCGCGACTTGGGCTGGGGAGCACTCTTCGCTGACTCACGGATGCGCCGAATCAGGTCGAGCTCCCCGAAGGGCTTTGCCATCTTTCGAGGATACCCATCCAGGCAGGAAAAGGAGTCGGATTTGGCCTGAATACTTCAGCCCGGCCAGCGAAACAGAACGCAAGTGTCTAAAAAATATGGGGATTGTAACTTTCGGGTAAGAGCCATAAGCAAAAGTGGGTGGACGGAGGAACCAAGGTGACTGTTACAATCCAAGGTAACGTCCAAAGAGAGTGCTTTGGCCGGTCGGGCGATCCTGAATGAAGATTGCTGAATGTCATTCGACCGGGCGCTCTCTCTCTGTGTGTTACAGACCTGATGGGTCGGTTATAAATCCCAGGACGCAAAGGTTTTCACGATTTGAGTGCAAAGCGTTTCAGTCTGAAGAGCCGGCACTACCTGATGCTGGTTAGCCGGGACGAGAACGGGGCTGTACGCAAGGTCTCTTTGCCGATGCACTACGCGTACGTCTTCGTCGGCGCGGCGCTGATCGGTACCTTCACAATGGCAGGGCTAGCGGGTTCTTATACCCGGATGCTGATCAAGACAGCGCGATTCAACCAGCTGCGCACCGACCACGACGCGTTAAAACGGGACTATGCCCACCTCGAGAAGCAGGAGCACGAGAAATCGGTGCAGGCAGCCTCCCTGGGATCGCTGGCGACTGAAGTCTCTGCCCTCTACGGACTGACTGCCAACAAGCTCGCTGCCCCGGTAGGACGGCTGACCGGGCGCCATGGAACACCCAAGTCTGCAGGAACTGCCCCGGTGCCCGACACTCTTTCCGCAGGGCTGACCGACGAGGGATATTACAAATCGCTGGACACGTTCTATTCGCTCCGGCAGTCGGCCCTCAGCGGAGCTGCAGGGCGCCTGATTGACAGGCTGCCGCCGCCGATGGGCATGCTGGGCGGCTCTGGCCTGGAGGATGCCTCCATTGAGGCGCCGTCGCTGTGGCCGGTGATGGGCACGATCACCTCGAGCTTCGGTGAACGCGTCGACCCGGTCCTTGGCAATGGCGAGGGCGAGTTCCATACCGGCATCGATATCTCCGCGCCGACCGGAACTCCCGTTCGTGCCACCGCGGACGGCATTGTCACCACAGCCTCAATCCACCATGGCTACGGGCGCGAGGTGATTCTCGACCATGGCAACGGCGTGGAGACCTGCTATGCCCATCTCTCCGGGTTCACCGTCATTGAAGGCCAGCATGTTGTCAGGGGCCAGGTCGTGGGTTATGTCGGTACCAGCGGGCGGACGACGGGTGCGAACCTGCACTATGAGGTGCGCATCCACAATACGCCTGTCAATCCGCACAAATACCTGCGCGAGACATTGGCCGGCATGGGCGACAATGCACTACCGACCGCGGGCTCCTAAAATTCGACAAAATGAAGCTGGAAGCACTCACAAGAAAAGCAAAGAAAGCCCTAATCAACTCTCGGTATCTCTTAGGCTCGCGGATTCGTGTCTGCCGCTGTTGCGAACGTCTCTCTTTCATTGCTTCGTTTAGCGAAGGAGAGGAGGTCAAGATATGTGTTCGCTGCGGAGCCAATCTTCGTTACGAAATGCTTGCCACTTACCTGCGAGCCGCGGGGCTTGACTGGGGAAAGATTGCTGTTTTGGAGCTGGACCACCGGTCGCCGCTGCGCCCACTGTTGTCCAAAGCAAAAACCTACTACAGGAGTTTCTACTCCGAGTCTGTCCCCCCGGGTTCGATAGGCCCCGACGGGGGGCGCTGTGAGGACATAACAAAGCTCACGTTTCCCGCAGAAAGTCTGGATGTTATCCTCTCCAGCGACGTCTTGGAACACGTCCCGGATGTCCACGCAGCATTCCGGGAATCCCATCGAGTACTTCGCCCCGGCGGCTTCCATCTGTTCACGGTCCCGCCCCGTACTGTGACACGCAAGCGTGCGGAAATCATCGAGGGCAAAATACACCATCTAATGGAACCGGACTATCACAGCGACCCTCTGGATCCTCAAGGCATACTGGCCTTCTGGGATTACGGTCCCGACGCTGGCCAAATTTTCAAAGAATCCGGACTCGACATCGCTGTCGTTGCCGGACCCATCGGCAAAGATCAAAGAATCATCTGGAAAGCCACCAAAAGGTTTCAATAGACCTCGACCAGGCGTCCTGGAGGCGAGCGGTTGCGGATAAACAAAATCCGCATTTCGAATGTGCTACGGCCCGGGAACCGTGGCGGGCGACGTTTCTTTGTCACGGAGAGTTAACCCTCGTATCAACTGCACGGGCATACTGGCTGTCAGCACGACGCGATCTTTGCGCTGCTCTACTTTGAGCGAGGATGTGAGGCTTCGTACAGCATCTGCATCCGCCTGGTTGGACTGCGCCATGACCAGGGGCTGAATACTCTTGACGATGCGTATGAGTCCCTTGAGCGCCGCTGCAGAGCGCGCAGCATCGGCCTCGGTGGGCGCAATCTGCTCCACCCGGAGCCGTAGGCCGCTGACCGCGGGGCGCAGGCTGGCGACAAAGGTCGTATCGGCGGGCATTGGCAGATCAATGCCGAAGATGCGGATGCGGCCGGCGTCGGAAAATGGCAGTCCGAGGTGCCCGATAGCCCAGGCGGTGGATAACAGAGGCACATCGTGATATCGCGCATCCAGGAGAGATGAACCGGAGAAGGGTGAAGCCGCCGCGCGGTAGCGGTCCAGCATGGCATGGATCTGCTCAACGGTAGGCATATTGGAGGCAGCGATGGTGTCATACCCAAGCTGTGCGATGCGGAACCGCCGCCCGTCCATGGGAATGGTGTAGATGGTATGGCCGGCGTAGTTCTCCTCCGAGGAGGCGATCGACGAGAGATAGCTTGCGAGGCGCGCGCCATCGAAGCGCCCCTCGAATACTTCCGAATAGGCGACCGGGCCGTTGGGGCCGGTCGGATCGCTCATGCGATGCAGTGCGAAAGCGGCTGCATCCAGATCGCGCTCAGGGTTGATGCCGGTTGCATCGATGAAGTGCTGGTAGTCCGGGCTGTGCGTCACCGGCGTGCGGTCGAAATGTGTCGTCAGGCGCACGGCCTGCAGATTCACATAGACAATGGCGTCGGACTCAGGCAGCAGCCGGGCCACCTCCGGCGGCGCATGCTTGCGCAGCCACACGGCAGTGACGAGCGCGGCCACCAATGCCAGCACCAGAAGCAGTGAGTACCGCGTGCGTTTGCGCATCCCGATTCGTTTGTACGCTGTCTGGGGCTGCGCTGCAATGGGGGCGGCTGTTTTGCAATCAGGGTTATTCCAGACCTCCTTGTAACTCGACGAACTCCTCACGTGCTGTTTGCATCCCATGGCCTTGAGGCTTGCGGAATGCGAATTTTTCAGAAGATCGGCGTCGCGATGGTGGCGCTAGTAATCGTTTCAGGGTGCAGGAAGACGGCGGATAACAGCATCAATTACAAGGCAGCGATTAATACCTGGTATTCCCAACATCCGCAATGCCTTTGGAATACTTCGCAAAAGTTTCCTACCCAGGTAGCGGCGAGCGACGACAGCCGCAATGCTCCCTTTGCGGCACTGGTGGACCAGGGGTTGCTCGTGCGGTCGACCAGTGAGAAGAAGGTGATCATTGTCTCCAAACAGGAGATCAACTATGACCTGAGCAACAACGGACGCAGTGCATGGACCGCAGACCAGAGCCAGCCGGGTTATGGGAATTTCTGCTACGGGCATCGCACCGTGGACACGATTACGAATAGCAGTCCGAACAATGGCCAGCCGGGATCGATGGCCACTGTTACTTATCAGTATGGCTTTACCGGAGCCCCACAGTGGGTGCAATCCGCCGAGGTGCAGAATGCATTTCCCCAACTCAAGGGCGATCTTGCGCAGAGCGGCTCAGCGACAGCGACACTGACCGATACGGCCAATGGCTGGCAGGTAACAACGCCGCCTCCGGGCAGCGGATATCCGCAGAATGCGACTCCGGCGGATGGAAGGATCGTGCAATAGCCCTGTACTCAGATCTTCCTATCGAAAACTGTCCGCAGCTTACTCCGAGATGGCGAAGGTGAAGATCTTGCCGCCGTTGGCGACGTTGCCGGTTCCAGGCGGAAAAATGCCGTACTCCGCGCCCGGAACATCGGCGCCAATGGTGAACTCCCAGGCGTGAGGCGCGACCTTATGCGGCGTAAACTTCACGCGGTCGCGGTCATCTCCGCTGGAGGAGTGAATGACGCCGCCGGTGAAGACGCGGAACTCACGGCTGTTGGAGTTGAGGCGGAAGCGGACCAGATCGTACTCGGAGATGTCGACGCCATCCGCGGCATAGACCAGGAACTCGATGGGACGGGGCAGCAGCAGCTTGGACTCACGGCCATTGACGTGGCCGTTGCGATCCTGCTTGATGATGCCCTGCGTGATGGTGGACTTAATGAAACCGCCGGACTTGATGTGCACGATCTCGGGGTCGATCATCTGCCATTTGCCGTTCCTGTCCTTGTAGTAGACGCCGATCTCGTTAACGTCGGAAAGCACGATGGGCGAGGGCTCCTCGCCTGTGAGCCGTATCCGGCCCTTGTTGATCATGGCCTGGATCACGCGGTCCGAGACGCCGGCGGTCTTCAGCGCAACCAGAGAGTCGGCATCCGTGGAGTACGCACCCGGCTGGGCCTCGATGGTCTGCACGATCAGGTCGTCGTTCAGCCCGGCCTTCGCCAGCTTGATGACCGAGTCATTGGTCATCTTCGCTTCGGCGGCTTTAGGCGTAGGCAGAGGACCGGCGGTGTCTGCACCGCTTTGTGCGTACACAAGAGAGGAAGGCAGGAGCAGGAGAACAAGAGCGAGCGTATGGCGAATGAACATGCGGAAGACCCCGGAGGACAGCTGCGCCGGAAGATCGCGCAGCAATCATATAGGACGACCGGCGGCCGCCAATGTTGCGCTAGGTTGAGGGCCATCCGCTATGCTAAAGTTGAGGCTGCGACGCACTCCAAGAGCGCGCACTTTGGACAGCGCGAGCTTGCTGGGTGCGGAATAAGAGTACGGCGCAGCTTCGGGTAAGCTGGCGTAGCTCAGTCGGTAGAGCATCTGATTTGTAATCAGAGGGTCAACGGTTCAAGTCCGTTCGCCAGCTCCAAACTCTGGGTTGTCCGCCACGCCGGAGCGGACACAACCAGAATGCACAGGTGGCCGAGTGGTTAATGGCAGCAGACTGTAAATCTGCCGCGCAATGCGCTACGGAGGTTCGAATCCTCCCCTGTGCACCATCAATTTTCCAGACTGCGATGGAGCTTTGAACGCCGTGGATCTAAGCCCCGCCGGCAGCGGACGCATGTGGATTTCGCTGGCCGCGCTGACAGCTCTTGCGGCGATGGCATGGCAGACCATGGAGCCGGGAAAATTCCGTTCCCTCACATGGGTCCTTCTCGGGTTTTTTGCATTCCGCGTAGTGCTCACAAGGCTGGGTTCGCGATAGGATGGAGAGGTTGGTCGAAAAGCTGATGTAGCTCAGTGGTAGAGCACTCCCTTGGTAAGGGAGAGGTCATGGGTTCAAGCCCCATCATCAGCTCCAGTTTTCTTTTAGTTGGCGGCGACCGTCCGCAGCGGGCGGGAGTAACTCAGTGGTAGAGTCACAGCCTTCCAAGCTGTTGGTCGCGGGTTCGATTCCCGTCTCCCGCTCCAGATCGTTTTTGAGGAGTACGCAGGTTTGAACGCACTACAACAGCAGGCAGCCATTCCAGTGACGGATCCACAGACCTTCGGTGCGGTGCGGTCTGCGATCGAGACGGCATTTTCTTCTGCAAAGGTAAAGAGCTTTCTCAAGGGCATTCAGAGCGCCGGCTTGCGCATTCGCGATTTTGAGCAGGTATTACGCCGCGGCCTGCTTGGTGCGCCCGCCGAAGGCGAGTATGGACGCCTGTCCAATGGCGACCAGGGCATGATCCGCGAGTTTTATCTCGCCAGCCTTGAAAAGGTGGCTCCGGAGTTGCGCGGCGAGTATGCGAAGATTTACGCCTACTACTGAACGTTCAGTCGCACGAAATCAGCCGGCGAATCCGGCAAAGCGAACAGAGAGGATGAAGGGTTATGGCGAAGGAGAAGTTTGACCGGTCGAAGCCGCATGTGAATATCGGGACGATCGGGCACATCGATCACGGCAAGACGACG
>DASZPF010000005.1:0-28590 GCA_035550395.1 Acidobacteriaceae bacterium | reverse complement strand
ATCCGCTCGATGGCGGACAGATCCTACGGAGCCTGCTGTGGTTCTTCATGGGCCGCGGCAAGAGCCTGATGACGGCGACAATCATTGGGTTCATTGGCTTGCTCGGCTTTCTTGGGCTTGCGCTGTACTGGCAGGACTGGTGGCTGGGGCTGATTGCGTTCTATGCGGGGTCGAACTGCTGGAGCTCATTCAAAGTGGCGCAGGCGATGGTGAGGCAGGAGCAGATTCCGCGGCGGATGGGGTTGAAGTGCCCGAGCTGTGGGACTGCGCCGCCGATTGGGCCGTTCTGGGGGTGCGCGAGCTGCCAGGCGCGGTTCGATACGTTCGAGACGGGCGGGCGGTGTCCGCAGTGCGGGACGCAGTACCCGGTGACGACGTGCCTGGACTGCCGGAGGAGCGCTCCGCAGAGCGAGTGGGCGGCGGGAGACTGGGTGGGGCGGTAAAGCCGGGTCACTCTTCCATGGAATGGAGTTCCGGCAGCATGCTGCGATGCAGAATGCGAGAGACGAGAATGCCATCCGAGTGCAGCCGATAGAAGATGATGTGCTGCCCTTGCTCCATCCTGCGCAGTCCTTCTTTTAGGTCATCGCATGCGCGGCCGAGCAGAGGATAGAGGGCAAGGCGGGAACAGCAGTCCTGCAACGCGGTCAGGTAGCGTACGGTCTGTTTCGCTCCCCAATTTTGCAAAGTGTATTGGCCGATTTCGAGAAGGTCGATGCGGGCGCGCCGCGTATAAACGACACCGGAATCGAATCTTGTTTGCATCGCAGCTATTTTGTTCTGGGGGGGAGCTTCAGCTTCCGGCGCACCTGCGCGAAGACGTCGCCTTTGGCGATGCCGCTTGCATCACCTTCATCGATGGCGCGGCGCAAAGCTGCCAGCTTCGCTTCGTATTCTTTCTCATCGCGTTCGAGGGCGCGGAGACCGGCGCGCACGACTTCGCTGGCATTTTCGTAGCGGCCGCCCTTGACCTTTACGGCGACGAAGCGGTCGAGCTCCTCGGTGAGGCTTACATTGCGTGTCGGCATGGGCACCTCTCAATTGGATTATAGGATTGCGATGGCAATCTTTGCCAATCCAGTTAGAGATGGGTCTGGGCGGTTTCGGGGATGGCGAGCAGGCCGAGCAGGGTAAGGGCGGCGGAGAGCGACAGGTAGTAGCCGACGTACTGGAGGCCGTAGTTCTTCGCGAGCCAGGTAGCGATGTAGGGGGCGAGCGAGGCTCCGAGGATGCCGGCGAGGGAGAAGGCGAGCGAGGCTCCGGTGTAGCGGACGGGCGTGGGGAAGAGCTCGGAGATGAGGGTGCCGACGGGGCCGTAGGTGATGCCCATGAGCGCGAGGCCGAGGGCCATCATGGCGATGGCGCCGAGGGTCCCGGCGGCGAAGAGCGGGGCGAGGACGAGTCCGAAGAGCGCGATGGCGATGGTGACGCCGATCATGACGCGGCGGCGGCCACGCTCCGCCCAGAGCGCCGAGATGGGGATAGTGACGGCGAAGAGCACGACGCAGGCGAGCTGCATGAGCAGGAACTTTTCGCGCGGGTAGTGCAGTGCGGTGGTGCCCCAGGAGAGGGCGAAGACGGTCATGAGGTAGAAGAGGGTGAAGGTTGCGAGGCAGACGGCGGTGGCAGAGACGAGAGCGCGGGTGTTGTGGCGGAGGACCTGGGCCATGGGGACGGCGTGCTGCTCCTGACGTTCGCGTGCGGCTGCAAAGACGGGGGTTTCAGTGATGGTGAGGCGGACGTAGAGGCCGAGCAGAACGAGGACGGCGCTGGCGAGGAAGGGCAGACGCCAGCCGAAGGCGAAGAACTGCTTGTCCGTGAGCAGGCGGGAGAGGACGAGGAAGATTCCGCCGGAGAAGAAGAAGCCGATGGGCGCGCCGAGCTGAGGAAACATTCCGTAGAGGGCGCGGCGATGCGGCGGGGCGTTTTCGACGGCGAGCAGGACGGCGCCTCCCCACTCACCACCGAGGCCGATGCCCTGGCCGAAGCGGCAGAGGGAGAGCAGCAGCGGGGCGGCGATGCCGATGGTCCTGTAGGTGGGCAGGCAGCCGATGAGGACGGTGGAGAGGCCCATGGTGGAGAGCGCGAGGACGAGGGTGGTCTTGCGGCCGACGCGGTCGCCGAAGTGTCCGAAGAGGGCGGAGCCGATGGGTCGCGCGAGGAAGGCGATGCCGAAGGTGGCGAGCGAGGCGAGGGTGGCGGAGCTGGGGTCGGACTTGGGGAAGAAGAGCGCCGGAAAGACGAGCACGGCGGCGGTGGCGTAGATGTAGAAGTCGAAGAACTCGACGGTGGTTCCGACGAGCGAGGCGAAGAGCACGGCGCGCGTGGAGTTGAGGGCGCGGGGCTGGGTAGCGGGCATGAGTTCTCCGGTGAACGGACGGCGGGGGATTTATGGTGGGCGAGAGAATTTTATACTTTGCGGATGCAGGCTTTGCGGTGGTTCAGTTTCCCTCCGGGGCTAAAGCCCCGGCTCTTCAGGAAGGATTTATGGCGTGGCTGAAGCCACGCCCCTTCAAAACGATATTTAGTTGGAAGGAGATGGAATGGCGGCGCTGATTGAAGCGATCGATGTGAAGAAGAAGGCGGTGTTCGAGTTTGAAGGCGTGCCGTATGCGTGCATGGATGTGGATGTGAACACGCCGACGGCGCGCGGCGGGCAGACGCTGGTGCGGTTGAAGATGCGGAACCTGCTGACGAATGCGGTGTTCGAGAAGGCGTTCAAGGCGGGAGACAAGTTCAAGGAACCGGACCTGGAGCTAGTGCCGGCGTCGTATCTGTACAGCGATGGCGAGGGGTCGCACTTTCTGGACCAGGAGAGCTTCGAGACGCTGACGCTGACCGAGCAGATGGTGGGCAGCGCGCTGGATTACCTGGTGGAAGGCGCGATGCTGCAGGTGCACAAGTTCAACGGCAACCCGATCGGGCTGCAGCTGCCGATCTTTGTGGACCTGGATGTGGTGGAGACGGAGCCAGGGGTGAAGGGTGACTCCTCGAGCGGCAGCGTGACCAAGGTGGCGAAGCTGGAGACCGGCCTCGAGATCCGGGTGCCGCTGTTCATCAAGCAGGGCGAAAAGGTGAAGGTGACGACGGAGACGGGCGAGTTCGCCGGGCGGGCGTAGGGCTCAGTTGGGCTGCGCGGATCTCTTCCAGGACCAGGCGCGGGTGCGGTCTGCGGACTGGAAGAGATAGACGGAGAGGACGCAGATGATGGGCTCGATGGGGTGGCGGAAGCGGGCCTGCACCGTGACGACGTAGTAGATCAGCGGGGTGATGAGGAACATCCAGAGGAAGAGCCACGCGCCGGGGATGCGGCGGCGGAGAGCAAGGATGAGCCCGAGGATTCCGGTGACGGAGAAGAAGGAGAAGTTCAGGCGGCGGACGGCCTCGACGAGGATGCCGGAGTCGAGCGGGTGGGGGACGCTGATCCAGAAGAAGTAGACGCGGTGGAGGGTGTTGCGGAGGAAGAGGCCGGGGTGGGCGCGGATGGCGGCCTTGGCGCGCTCGCCCTGCTCGCGGCTGTAGGCGATCTCTCCGAGGCGCTCGTAGCGCTGGAACTCGGGGGCGTCTTCGGCCATGGGGAGGGTGGCCATCCAGGGGAAGCCGTCGTTGGAGAAGATGGTGGACTCGTAGAGCTCGGCGCCGAAGTTGGAGCGCATGGGGACGAAGGCGTGGAAGACGCGCCAGTTGCGGATGGTCCATGGGCTGATGACGGCGAGGAAGCAGATGGCGGAGAGAACGGCTCCGCGAAGTAAGGCGAGCAGGTTGGTGCGGGTGCGCAGGGCGGGCCAGATGATCCATAGACCGCAGAAGGGCAGAAAGCTGAGCAGCGAGGAGTTGGAGAGGGCGACGAGTCCCCAGAGGAGGCCGAAGAGAAGCCAAGTTCTCAGTTGTGAGTTCTCAGTTGTCAGTTGGGAGGCTTCAGCAGCAAAGGGTGCCCTCCCTGCGGTGTTCTGAGAGCTGACAACTGAGAACTGAGAACGTTCGCCGATGCCGCGGAGTTTGAGGGCGAGGACAAGGACCCAGGTGAAGAGGAAGGCGGTGAGCGCCATGTCCCAGATCCACTTGACGGCGTACTGCATGGCGGCGGGATAGAGGGCCCACAACCAGGCGGACCAGAGGGCGATACTGAGGCCGCGCTTGGCGGAATCATCCTTCCCCCCGAAGCAGCGCCAGCCGATCTGGTAGATGGCCGGTGCGGTGGCGGCGGAGAAGACGCTGTTGACGGCGAGGATGACCCAGGAGGAGAGGAGGGTGTAGACGCCGAAGAGCTTGAAGACTCCGGCGATGAGGAGCGGATAGAGGGGAGGCGTCCAGGCGGTGGGCCCGCTGAGGCCGTTGAAGGGATCGGCGAAGCCGCGGCCGGTGACGAGGGCGCGGGCGATGCGGCCCATCTCCCAGCCGAACTCGAAGTGGTCGTCGATGACGCGCATGCGATAGGTGTGCGCGAGGGTCATGTAGAGGACGCGGACGATGAGGCCGGTCCAGAAGATGCGGGCGGGCGCGCGGAGGGGGTTGGGGTTGGGCGGGTTGAAGAAGGCGCGCAGGCGGGACATCATCCGGTTCGATTGTAGAGGCGCAGGCGTTCTGCATCCCACCGACGCATGATGTGCCTGCGGATAGTGGATCATTCGGTACTAGTTAGTTTTGAACGATTTGAATTTTTGATGGCGGGTCGGCCCGAAATCTAGAACTTTATCGTGAAACGAGCCCACCTTGGTTCTCCGGCTGCCCTTTTGTTCAAGACGACACCGAGGGGTTCATCCGGCTTCTTCTTAAAACCTTTGCGTCTACTGATAGCCACTTTTACTTTAGCGAGCAGCTCGGCATTCGCGATGTTGTCTTCATGCGTATCGGCACAAATCGTGTGAAGTGCCTGAGCTGCGCTCCGCCGCTCATTCTGATGCTGACGCTGCTTACCGCGTGGAATGCTCTTACGGCTCGCCTTATCATTTTCGCCATAGGTGTTGCGGCGATCTAACTTAAGACTGAGGCGCTTTTTCTCCGTCTGGTCTTTTACGGCACTCATGTCGCCATGTTACTTAGCGTTCGGGTATGCTGCCAGCCTCTTTTTGTACAGACCGCGCTCCGTCGCCAAGACGCATGCATGGGGCACCCGGCAAGATCGGTGCTGCCGGTAGAATCGGCGGATGGTGAAGATCGGTGTGAAGCGGCTGGTGGAGGCGGCGCGGCTGCCGCGCTATGCGCATATGGGCGAGTTTGGCGACCTGGCGGCGGACGTGTACGCGAGCGAGGACGTGGTGCTGGCGCGCGCGGGCGAGGCGGGATCGACGACGGCGGTGCCGACGGGGATTGCGATGGAGTTTCCCTCGACACATGGGGCGCTGGTGGAGGACCGGTCAGGACTGGCGGTGCGTGGGGTGACGACACTGGCCGGGGTGATCGACCCGGGGTATCGCGGGGAGCTGAAGGTGGTGGTGACGAACCTGGGAACGGCGCCGGTGGAGATCAAGGCGGGCGAGCGGATTGCGCAGCTGCGGATCGTCGAGCGGATCGAGGCGGAGTTTGAGGAAGTGGCTGAGCTGGGCGAGGCTGCGCGGGGCGAGCGGGGGTTTGGCAGCACCGGCAGGTAGAAGGATTCACAGCCGGGCTGAGGGTTTGGCGCGGCCTGCCGATAGGAAGAGGGTGGACTCTGGCAGGAGACGACCCTGATTTCGATCAAGAAATATCTGGAGCGCGCGGGTGCATCTTCGCCGGAGGAGCCGGAGCTGCCGCTGGCGACTGCGCTGGAGTGTTGCGGCTCGGTATTGGCGGCGGTAGGACGCAGCGTGGTGGAGGCTTGTCCGGCGACAGGGTGTGAGCTGGAGGAGGAGCTTGCGCCTGCGGGAGAGCAGTTGAAGGGCTTGACTTCGGGCGATGAGATCCGCGGTGTGCAGGAGCAGGTGCAGCGGGACGTGACGCGGTGGGGAGTGCGGACGGCGGAGCATCTGAGGGCCAAGGCCGACGAGGTGAAGGAGCTGATGTTGATGCTGGCCCGCACGGCGGAGGGTGTGGGGGACCGCGACCAGCGGTACTGCAAGCAGTTCAGCGGGCTGACGGCGGACCTGCGGACGGTGGCGGACCTGGAGGACATCACTCAGATGCGGGGGTCGGTGCTGAAGAAGGCAGCGGAACTGAAGACCTGCGTGGATGCGATGGCGGAGGACGGGCGGCAGTCGCTGGAGGCGATGCGGGAGAAGATCTCCGACTATGAGCGCCGGCTGCGCGAGGCAGAAGAGCTGGCACAGCGCGACCCGCTAACAGGGTTGGCGAACCGGCGGGGACTGGAGGCGCGCATGGAATGGTGGGCGCGGCAGCAGCGAACGTTCTGCGCGGTGATGATCGACCTGAATCACTTCAAGGAGTTGAACGACAGGCACGGCCACCTGGCCGGGGATGAGCTGCTGCGGCAGTTTGCGCAGGAGCTGTCCAGCCGGGTGCGGGAAGAGGACCTGGTGGGGCGCTGGGGCGGCGATGAGTTTCTAGTTGTGGTGAGGCGCGAGCGGAGCGCGACGGAGCGGCTGGTAGAGCGGATCCGGGAATGGGCTTTCGGGGAGTATGCGTTGCGCACGGGCAGGAGCCGCGAGCCGCTGCGGGTGCAGGTGGAGGCAGCGGTGGGAGTGGCGGAGTGGACGCAGGGGATTGCTGTCGAGGAGGTGGTTCGGCTGGCCGACGCGGCCATGTATGCGGAGAAGCGCGGGGAGCGCAGGAGAATGCCGGCGTAGGGGTATATTCTCGTGCCACGGTGGAGGAGCGTGGCGATGGCGGATGGCGCGGCGGTTTGGCCGGAGGTTGAGTGGGACCAATGGAAGGAGACTGCGGACACGCTGCACATGTGGACGCAGATGGTGGGCAAGACACGGCTGGGGCTGACGCCGCTGCAGAATCACTGGTGGAACGTGCCGCTGTATGTGTCGGCGCGAGGGCTGACGACCTCGGCGATGCCATGGCGCGGTGGCGAGCTGGAGATCGAGTTCGATTTTCGCGAGCATGTGCTGGAGCTGCGAATGTCCTCGGGCGCGCGGGAAAGGCTGGAGCTGCGGCCGCGGACGGTGGCGGATTTTTATGCGAGCTACAGGAAGGCGCTGGTGCGGCTGGGCGTCGAGGTGAAGATCTGGCCGATGCCGGTGGAGGTGGCGCAGCCGGTGCGGTTCGACTGTGACACGGCGCATGCGGCGTACGATCCGGCTGCGGTGGAGCGGTTCCACGATGTGCTGATGCGCGTGGACGCGGTGCTGAAGCGGTTCTCGACTGGATTTCAGGGGAAGATCAGCCCGGTGCACTTCTTCTGGGGAAGCTTTGACCTGTGCGTGACACGGTTCAGCGGGCGGAGGGCGGGAGGGCCACCGCGGCCGGACCGGATGCAGCAGGAGGCGTACTCGCATGAGGTGATCTCGGCGGGGTGGTGGCCGGGGAATGGCGGATATGGCCGGGCGGCGTTCTACTGCTACGCGGCGCCGGTGCCGGAGGGCCTCAGCGCAAAGGCGGTGCGGCCGGGGGCGTGGGACGCTGCGCTCGGCGAGTTTCTGCTGGGGTATGACGAGGTGCGGGCGGCGGGAGATGCAGAGGGCGAGTTGCTGGCGTTTCTCGAAAGCACTTATGTGGCGGGCGCAGATGCCGCGGGGTGGGACCGGGCCGCGCTGGAGCGGCCAATGGCGGAGGCACGGTGCAGGTAGAGATTATTGGCCGCCGACGGCAGGCTGGGTGATCTGTTCTTCGAGCTTGTAATCCGGCGGGGGCTGGAACAGGGAGGGATCGGGTTCGCCCTGCTTGAGGTCGGTGACCTCCACTCTAGTCTGCCCGTTCACGGGGTCGTCGGTAGTCTCCAACATGATGAGGCCGAGGTCTCGCGCGATCCAGAGCTCAGTGACCACATCTATCGGCTGGTCGTTGCCTTCAAACCCTGTGGGAATCGTCCTGACGCTGCGGGAGCCCTCGGTCGTGATGCCATCGATGATGCGGTCGTCCAATTTTTCGTTGTGGATCGTGGGCGGCCTGTGTGGCTGGGTCGGAGCCATTCTGGGCTGGCCGGTGCGGACCGGAACTGGTTTTGGCTCCGGGGTGTGCAAAATCCGGACGACTTTGGGCTGCTGTCCGCCGACCGTCCACTCCATGATGGTGTGGTTTACAGGGTCCTGGATCTCGACGCGGAGGGCGGATTGCGGTTGGCCATCCGGACCGATGGTGCAGCCCATCGACATCTCATTTCTGGTTCGGCCTTCGGAGTCGCGCGCCTGGTGGGTGATGGCCTGGCCGCTGATGTTGGTACCGTTCACCAGTTTCTGCTGGTGCGTGGTTTCGACGGTCGCGCTGAAGGGTGCGTTCGTGTGGGGGTAGGGACCGTATAGCGATGCGCCCATTGCGGTTACGCCACAGGCGGATGAGGTCTGGGCCGGCAGGGAGATTGTTGCAGAACCTGCGGCGGCGACGGCTATGGCGGTCCAGGCCAGTGCCTTGTTCACCATGGGCTTCCTCCTCTTACAGCTCGGTCGATGAGGCCGGTGCAAAGCGAAACCAGTGATAAGACGGATACAGGAGGAGGATGGACGCACGTGCGCACGGGCATGCGACAATAAATCAAGCGAGCTAACTTGCGTTGCGAGCCGACTCCTTGCCAGAGACCACAGTTCAAGCCGAGACAGGGCCTGTTTCGAAGACCGCGGACGCGCCAGCCAGCGGGGCGGCAGCGAGCGATTCTTTGAAGGCCTACAACGTTCCCAAGCCGGCGGAGATTACCCCGGCGCTGCTGAAGACACATTCCATTACGCCGGACGAATACGCGCGCATCGAGAAGCTGATGGGGCGCACGCCCAGCTTGACCGAGCTGGGCATCTTCAGCGTGATGTGGAGCGAGCATTGCAGCTATAAATCGAGCCGGGTGCACCTGAAGCGGCTGCCGACGCGAGGCACGCGGACGAGTGGTCCGGGCAGCGTGGTGCAGGGGCCGGGCGAGAACGCCGGCATCATCGACGTGGGCGACGGATGGGCCTGCGCGTTCAAGATCGAGAGCCACAACCACCCCAGCTACATTGAGCCGTACCAGGGCGCGGCAACAGGTGTGGGCGGCATTCTGCGCGACATCTTTACGATGAACGCGCGGCCGCTGGCGGTGATGGATTCGCTGCGCTTCGGACCGCTGGACGAGGCCGAGCCGGATGCGGCACTGCGCAGCAAGAACCACCAGGTGGTGAATGGCGTGGTGGCTGGGATCGCCGGGTACGGCAACTGCTTTGGCGTGCCGAACCTGGGCGGCGAGACGCGGTTTGAGCCGTGCTACAGCGGCAATCCGCTGGTGAATGCGTTTGCGCTGGGGCTGGTGCGGACGGACGAGATTTTTTACGCGAAGGCCACCGGCGTGGGCAATCCGGTGATCTACGTGGGGGCGAAGACGGGGCGCGACGGCATCCACGGCGCGACGATGGCCAGCGAGGAGTTTACCGAGGGAAGCGAGCAGAAGCGGCCCAACGTGCAGATGGGCGATCCCTTTATGGAGAAGCTGCTGCTGGAGGCGTGCCTTGAAGCAATGGCCACCGGGGCCGTGCTTGGAATTCAGGACATGGGAGCCGCGGGGCTGACGTGCTCCACCTGCGAGATGGGCGCGCGCGGCGCGCTGGGCCTGACGATTGAGCTGGACAGGGTTCCGCAGCGCGAGACGGGCATGACCAGCTACGAGATCATGCTGTCGGAGTCGCAGGAGCGCATGCTGCTGGTCGCCGACAAGGGCCGCGAGGACGAGGTACTGCGGGTCTTTGCGAAGTGGGGGCTGGATGCCTCTATCGTCGGCATTGTGACCGCGGACGATACGATGCGCGTGCTGCAGCATGGCGAACTGGTGGCGGAGATTCCGAACAAGGCGCTGACGGATGATGCGCCGGTCTACAAGCGGCCGGTGGGCGAGTGGAAGGCTCCGGTGCCGAGCGAACCTTCGGTGCAGGTGGCGCAGCAGTTGAAGACGGCGCGGGATTACACGGCGGACCTGAAGAAGCTGCTGGCGAGTGCGAACATCTGCGACAAGCGCTGGGTATTCGAGCAGTACGACAGCATGGTGCAGACGAACACCGTGCAGGGACCGGGCGGCGAGGCCGGCGTGATGCGGATGAAAGATGGTTCTCAGTTGTCAGTTCACAGTTCTCAGGGGAGCGCTTCTCAACTGGGAACTGAGAACTCAGAACTGATAACTCGCGCACAGCGCGGCATCGCGATGGCGCTGGCGGGCAACGGGCGCTGGTGTTATTTCGACCCGAAGACGGGCGCGATGCATGCGGTGGCCGAGGCGGCGCGCAAGGTGGCGTGCACAGGCGCGACGCCGGTGTCGACGACGAACTGCCTGAACTTCGGCAATCCGGAGAAGCCGGAGATTATGGCGCAGCTCTCGGCGGCGATCGATGGGATTGCGGAGGCCTGCACGGCGCTGGATGTGCCGATTACGGGCGGCAACGTGAGTCTCTACAACGAGACGAAGGGCGAGGGGATTTATCCCACGCCGGTGGTTGGCGTTGTGGGGATTCTGGATGACGCGAGCAAGGCGGTGCCGAGCGGGTTTCAGCGTGGCGGGCAGCGGGTGATTGTGCTGTCGGCGCAGAGTGCGGCGACGGTCGCGGAGTTCGGATCGACGGAGTATGCGCGGACGGTGCTGGGCGAGGTGTGGGGGACGGCTCCGCGGATCGACATTGATGAGGAGAAGGCGCTGGTGCGGTGCCTGGGTGTGCTGGGGCGCGAGGGGCTGATTACGTCGGCGGGTGATGTGTCGGACGGCGGCATCGCCGTAGCGCTGGCGAAGGCGTGCGTGGTGAATGGAGTGGGCGCTGCGGTGAGCCTGGATTATGCGAGCAGCGATGCGACAGCACTCGATCTGTTTGGCGAGACCGCGAGCACGGCGATTGTGACCTGTACGGACGAGGCGTTCGCACGGCTGGTTGAGGTCGTGGGTGGATTCGAGCCGCTGCATGCGGTGGACGTGGGAACAACGGGCGGCAGGATGCTAGATATTTTCACTCCCGCCGGTTCGGCGATTGCGGAGACGGTGGAGTCGCTGCGTGCGGCGTTTGGCGGAGTGCTGGAAGGGCAGCTGGCGGCGGAGGTGGTGACGGGATGAGCGAGCTGGTGCAGATCGATCGTCCATGCGGCTGCGAGCGAGAAGCAGGTTCCTCCGCTTCGCTGCGGAATGACAATCAAATGATCGACGAGCAGGACGACGGGACGCCGTTCGACAAGCTCCGCGAAGAGTGCGGTGTGATGGCGGTGTATGGCCATCCGGATGCCGCGAGGATGACGTACTGGGGGCTGTACGCGCTGCAGCATCGCGGGCAGGAGTCGGCGGGGATTGCGAGCGCCGATGGCCGTGAGGTGAACGACATCAAGGGCATGGGCCTGGTCAGCGAGATTTTTACCGACGATGTGCTGGCGCGGCTACCGGGCGAGCTGGCGATCGGGCACACACGCTATTCGACTACGGGGGACTCGGCTCTGCTGAATGCGCAGCCGATCTCGGTGGAGTCGACGAAGGGGTTGATCGCGATTGCGCACAACGGCAATCTGGTGAACCTGGGCACATCGCGCGAGCGTCTCGCCCGCGACGGAGCGGTCTTCCAGACGACCTCCGACAGCGAGATTATCGTGCAGCTGATTGCGCACTCGAAGCAGACGACACTGGTGGACTGCATTGCGGAATCGCTGGCGCAGGTGGAGGGCGCGTTCTCCATTGTAATGATGACGCGCAACAGGATCTTTGCAGCGCGCGATCCGCATGGATTCCGGCCGCTCTCCATGGGCAGGATTGCGGGCGTGAACGGTGCACCGGACACGTTTGTGTTTGCCTCGGAGACCTGTGCGTTCGACCTGCTGCATGCGAAGTACGAGCGCGACGTGGAGCCGGGAGAGCTGGTGATGGTGAGCGAGGACGGAGTGACCAGCCGCAAGTTTGCGCGCGAGACGGTCCCCCCGGCGAGCTGCATCTTTGAGCATGTGTACTTTGCGCGGCCGGACTCAAAGATCTTCGGGCGGTGGGTGCAGAGGTCGCGCGAGGAGATGGGCCGGCAGCTGGCGCGCGAGAGCGGAGTGGCGGCGGACCTGGTGGTGCCGGTGCCGGACTCCGGCGTGACGGCGGCGCTGGGGTATGCGGCGGAGAGCGGGATTCCGTTCAACCTGGGGTTGATCCGTAATCACTACGTGGGGCGAACGTTCATCCAGCCGGAGCAGCGGGTGCGCGACTTTGGCGTGAGGATGAAACTGAATCCGGTGAGGAATCTGCTGGAGGGCAAGCGCGTGATTTTGATCGACGATTCGATCATCCGCGGGACGACCTCCAGAAAGATTGTGCGCATGGTGCGAGCAGCGGGCGCGAAGGAGGTGCATATGCGCATCTCGTGTCCGCCGACGGTGAGCCCGTGTTTCTACGGAGTGGATACGCCGTCCAAGAAGGACCTGATCGCGGCGAACCATTCGATCGATGAGATCTGCAGGTTCATCGAGGCGGACTCGCTGGCGTATCTCTCGCTGGTGGGTCTGACACACTCGTGCACCGTGGGCGAGCCGGCGGAGGGAATGAGCCCGGCGAGCTTCTGTACGGCCTGCTACACGGGGACATATCCGACGCAGTGGGTGGACGTGGAAGAGATTCTGCCGGCGGGCGTGGGCGCGTAGAGGCAAGTTGCCAGTTGATGGTTGATCGTTGATAGTTGTTCCCGTGACTGCCCATCAACGCCAAGTCGATCCCAAGCAAACAGGACGCTCTTTGCTTTTGCCGGTGGCCCGCAATGCGGAGTGGATGCTGGCCGTGATGCGGCGGCTGGTCGAGGCGGAGTCGCCGAGCGACGACAAGGCCGCGGTGGATGCGTGCGGGCGGGTGGCGGCGGAGATCGCCGAGGGCATTGGCGCGAAGGTGAAGCGGCACAGGCAGCGCGAGTATGGCGATGTTCTGGAGCTGCGCTGGGGCGGGGCGCGAAGAGTCGGGACGAGCGATGGTATAAAGCCGGTGCTGCTGCTGGGGCACCTGGATACGGTGTGGCCGCTGGGGACGCTGGCAAAGATGCCGTGGCGCGAGGAGCGTGGGCGAATTTATGGGCCGGGCACGCTGGATATGAAGGCCGGTGTAGCGATGGCGCTGACGGCGGTGCGCGCGTTGCGGGAGAACGGCGTAAAGCGGCCGGTGACACTGCTGCTGAACAGCGAGGAGGAGATCGGCAGCCCGGTCTCGCGCGCGATTACGGAGAGGCTGGCGCTGGAGTCGAGCGCCGTGCTGGTGCTAGAGCCGGCGCAGGGACTGGCCTGCAAGACGGCGCGCAAGGGCGTAGGCAACTATCGCATCGATGTGACGGGCGTGGCATCGCATGCGGGGGTGGACTTTGAGCGCGGGCACTCGGCGGTGCTGGAGCTGGCGCGGCTGATCGAGAAGATCGCCGGGTTTACCGACCTGCGCGTGGGGCGGACGGTGAATCCGGGGGTGATCGGCGGCGGGACGCGGTCGAACGTGATTGCCGGCAGCGCATGGGCCGAGGTGGATGTGCGGGTTGCGAAGGTGAGCGACGCGGCGAAGGTGGAGCGGCTGTTCCGCGGGCTGAGGTGCGCGGACAAGAAGTGCTCGGTGAAGGTGACAGGCGGGCTGAATCGTCCTCCGATGGAGCGCAGCACTGGGACGGTGAAGCTCTACAGGGCCGCACGCGAGATCGCGCAGGAGCTGGGTTTTGCGCTGGACGAGGCGGCGACGGGCGGCGGCTCCGATGGCAACTTTACCGCTGCGCTGGCCGTGCCGACGCTCGACGGCCTGGGCGCGGTGGGCGAAGGTGCGCACGCGGCCCATGAGCAGATTGTTGTTGAGCATCTGGTGCCGCGCACGGCGCTGCTGGCGGGGCTGATCGCAAGCATCCAGTAGCTGACATCGAGGCGCCCAAATGATGATGGATGCGGAATTTTCTTGTGCCGCAGTGTACTATGTGTAATAGTACACATGTGATTCCATTCGGAGTCCAGTTTCGTGGTGGCGCCTCCATCTTCGAGCAGGTGGTGTATGCGGCGAAGAAGGCAATGGTCTCCGGCCGGATGCGGCCGGGCGATGCATTTCCTTCGGTGCGTGCTCTGAGCAGGGAACTCAAGATCAATCCCAACACTGCGCACAAGATCGTCGCGCACCTGATCGCCGAAGGTCTGCTGGAGACGCGGCCGGGCATCGGCACGGTGGTGGCGGCGATGCCGGACGCGACGCGACGTGAGCGGGCAGAGCTGCTGGGCCCGGAGATGGAGCAGCTGGTGGTAGAGGCCAAGCGGCTCGGCGTCGAGCGGGACGAGATGATTAGCGCCATGGAAGCGCACTGGCAGCGGTTGAGCGGTAAAGCGGGAGGACGAGGCGAGTGATAAACGCTGTGATACGGACAGAAGGCTTAAGAAAGAGTTTCGGCCGTACCGAGGTGCTGCGCGGCATCGAGCTTGCTGTGCCCGAAGGCTCCATTTACGCGCTGGTGGGCGCGAACGGCGCAGGCAAGACCACGATGATCAAGGTGCTGATGAATATTCTGCGGCCGAGCGGCGGACGCAGCGAGGTGCTGGGCTGGGATTCGGGCGCGCTCACCGGTGAAAGGTTCTGCGAGATCGGATACGTGTCGGAGAACCAGGAACTGCCTGACGCGATGAAGGTGGGCGAGATGCTGGACTATGTGCGCGCGTTCTATCCGCGGTGGGACTGCGCTCTGGAGCGCGAGCTGGTGCGCCAGTTCGACCTTCCGCTTGACCGCAGGCTGAAGCACCTTTCGCGCGGTATGCGGATGAAGGCAGCGTTCGCCAGCTCGATGGCGTATCGGCCGAAGCTGATGGTGCTGGATGAGCCGCTGGCGGGGCTCGATCCGCTGGTGCGCGATGAATTGATCGAGGGGATTCTGGAGCGAGCGACGGAGACAACGATTTTCCTCTCGTCGCATGACCTCTCTGAGATAGAGAGCTTCGCCAGCCATGTGGGATACATGGAAGACGGGCGAGTGCTCTTCTCCGATGAGATGGGCGCGCTGGGGGAACGGTTTCGCGAGGTGACCATCACCATGGACGGCACGGCGCGCCTGCCGGACGAAATGCCGCCTGGATGGCTGCTGGGGGAGGCGGGTGACGCAGTGCTCCGCTTTGTGCATAGCGCCTATCGCGGCGAGGCCAGCGGACGCGAGCTGCGGGAGCGCTTTCCCGCGGCGCGGAGCATCGAGGCTGAGCCAATGCCGCTGCGCGCGATCTTTCTGGCCATGGCGAAGTCAGGACGAAGGCAGCGCAAAATGCAGCCGCCGCAGAGCTCGGAGAAAGAGAAGGTGAAGGCATGAAGCAGGTCCTGCATATCTTCCGCAAAGACACGCGACGGTTCTGGGTGGAGATACTGGCGCTTGTGACTGCTCTGTCGCTCTATGCGGTTCTGTATCCCAGCCGGTGGAACTATTCGCCTGAGGCGATGCACTCGCAATACCTGAACTTACTGCTTCCGCAAATACTGGTGCCGGCGGCCTGCTGGCTTCTGATCGCGCGCGTTATCCACGCGGAGAGTCTCGTGGGCGACCGGCAGTGGTGGCTGACGCGACCGTACGAGCGGACGAAGCTGCTGGCTGCGAAAGCCGTTTTCATCGTGGCCTGGATCTATGCACCGTTTGTGATTGCGGAGGCAGTCATCCTGAAGGAAGCCGGGCTATCTCCACTAGCGCACTTCGCCGGATGGTTCCCACTGCTGGCGATCGCCAGTGCGTATGGGGTTCTTCCGCTGACCGCGATTGCGGCGATGACAGTGAATTTCGCCCGAATGACGCTTGTGTTGTTCGGCGTTGTTATCGTCTGGATCGGCGGAACCTCACTCGCGTCCATACCGCGCGGCGGGTATGAATCGAGAGTGCCTGATGAGCACACCTTATTGGTTGTTCTGGTGGTCATTGCCGGCGCGCTTCTGGTCCTCTTCATCCAGTTCGCCACGCGAAGAGTAGGAGTTGCCGGTGCGGTTGCAGTTGCCACGGCTGCGCTCGCAACCGGCACTGCCATGTTGCTCACCGCAACGCGCGAAAGCCGGATCGACCTGCGCTATCCCGCGGCAAGTGCCACCGGCACGGCACCGGTACAAGTAGCATTCGCGGGTGGCAGCGTAAATTTCGCAGGGGACTCACGGACCATACGCTCCGAGCGGCAGGACAAGGTCTACATCGAAGTACCGGTTATGTTTTTTGGTGTTGCCGAAGGGTCTGCAGTAGAGGTGGACGATGTGAAGGCCACTATAGATGGCCCATCGCGCGGCATGCACTGGACTACACCATGGTGGGCGTCGAACATACTGCGGGTTCTTCCCGGCCAGCATCTCCAGCATGTGGAGTTCATGCTGGACCGTGAGCAATATGAGCGCTTCAAGTCTTTGCCTGTGACCTTGCATCTTACGCTCGCTGTGACCGAATTGCGCGCAGGCGGCGATACTACAGCCGTGCTCTCCGGCGGGGATTTCGCCGTGAACGGATTTGGTGTGTGCACCGGACGATGGCTGTACCGGTTTCCAGCAAGTATTCCCTGCCGATCGAGTGAGCTTGGGCGTCCGCCGCTGACACGAGTCTCGACCGCGTGGACTAGAACGGATGAGCCGGGTGCGTACGTGCCGCCAGGTCCGATCACCGCCGAGGCCTGGGCGGACACAAATTATTACGAACGCGAACTCTTCCTTCGGCTACTGCCTGTCTGGCCGGGGGGCCTCTCTCTCTCTCCGCATTCGGCGTATGGAGAATTGTCGAGCACCAGAGGTCTCGAACTCGCGCCCGGCGCTCCGATGCACTTCACGCAATACACCGTCACCGGACGCACGCAGGTCTCACTCATGAGACCGAATTTTCAACTTCCGAGCGAGTCACGCTGAACCGAGGAACTGTTTATGACCCACGTTCGCACTATGAGCTTTCCTGGGACCGTTCTATTCGTGTTGTTACTCATATCTGGTGCATCTAAAGCTCAAACTCCACTCCAGACGCCGGCATCTCCATCTTCACCTGCCGCTCCTGCATCGCTGCCGAAGTTCGACGTGATCTCCGTCAAGCTCGATAAGACAGGTGGCAACGGAATCCGCTCCGGACTAACACCGGACGGCGTCAGAGTGACCAATGCACCACTGCACTTGCTGCTCACGCAGGCGTACGGAGTCAGCGACGATCAGCTAATCGGCGAACCCACCTGGTCACGCACGACCCGTTTCGATATTGAGGCCAAAGTTGCCGCCGCTGACGTGCCGGTGCTCAAAACGTTCAATTTCGACCAGCGAAGAATGCAAGCGCAGCAGATTCTGACTGAGCGCTTCGGACTTGTGCTGCACCATGAGACGCGCGAACTGCCGGAGCTTGTGCTGACAGTCGCCAGGGGAGGATCGAAACTCTCCGAAGCGAAGATTGACCCCGAGCACCCGATGTCTCCCGGCAGCCGAGGCAATTTCCGCTTGAGCAACGGCCCCATGGGCCAGCGGCTGCAAGCACAGGGTGCAAGGATCGATGGACTGTTGCCGCTTCTCTCCAACGAGACCGGACGCACCGTCGTCGACAAGACTGGCCTCACAGGCAACTACGACTTCATGCTTACCTGGACGCAGGATCCTCCCGAAGGACCTCCGGGCGAACGATCAGCGACCGCAGATACCGGAGGCATCCCGCAGTCCACTTCCATAGACATCAGACCAACGCTCTTCACGGCCCTCCAGGAACACCTTGGACTCAAGTTGGAATCTGCCAAGGGGCCTGTAGATGTCCTTGTGATCGATCATGTCGAGATGCCGACGGAGAACTAGCGTCTGACGGATTCGGGGTTGCCGCGTGCAAACCGGATAACAGGTGTTCTCAAAGCGGCCTGCACCCACGCTACAATAGAAGGGTTGCGGAGTGGAGGGGGTTGGAGCGCGCCCGGCGGGCGAAGGCTCCTGCGCCGGGCCTGAGGATGTTTCCGCCTGGCTTCCTGCTTCGCGCAAATCGAGACATTTTGAAGGGGTTTTTGGATATGGCGATTCCCGCAACGCAGATGCGCCCGGGCATGATTATCAAGCACAAGGACCAGCTGCACCTGGTCTTCAGCGTGGAGCACCGCACGCCGGGCAACCTGCGCGCCTTCATCCAAGCGAAGCTGAAGAACCTGCGCACGGGCGCGATGTATGTGGAGCGGTTCCGCTCGCCCGACCCGATCGACCGCGTCATCGTGGATGAGATCAAGATGGAGTACCTCTACGCCGATGGCGAGGACTACTACTTCATGGATGAGAACTTCGAGCAGACCATGCTGAAGCATGAGACGATCGGCGACGCGGTGGAGTATCTGACGCCCAACCTGCAGATCAGCGTGAGCTTCTACGACGGCAAGCCGGTGGGCATCGACCTGCCGACCTACGTGGAGATGACGGTGGTAGAGACGGAGCCGGGCATTAAATCCGCGACTGCCAGCAGCGTAACCAAGCCGGCCAAGATGGAGACCGGGCTGGTGGTGCAGGTGCCGCCTTTCATCAATGAAGGCGAGCGCATCCGCGTAGACACGGCCGAAGGCACCTACATGAGCCGGGCGTAAGGCCCGCGCTGTGCCGATTCTTAAGACAGGGCTTGTGCGATGGTGATGCATTTCCTGGTGAAGGGGCGTGTGCAGGGCGTGGGCTTCCGCTGGTTTGTGCAGCGCGAGGCGGCGGAGATCGGCCTGCGCGGCTGGGTCCGCAACACCGAGGACGGGCACGTGGAGGTTGTAGCCGCAGGCGAGCCGGACCAGCTGAAGGACCTGACGCTGGCGCTGGGGCGAGGTTCGCGCGGCAGCCGCGTGGATGAGGTGATCGAGCACGAGCTGGAAGAGAGTGAAGGCGCGGGACTGAAGGAATTTCTGATTGAAGGAGCGTGGTGAGTGAGCACGAAGAAGGCACATGTGCAGGATCCGTTGAACTGTGAGTCATTGAAGCAGCTGGTCCGCACCGTGCCGGACTTCCCCAAGCCGGGGATCCTGTTTTACGACATCACCACGCTGCTGAAGGACAAGGCCGGCTTTGCGCAGATGATCGATGCGCTGGCGGCGCACTACATTGGCCGCGAGATCGATTTAGTGCTGGGGATTGAGGCGCGGGGCTTCATCTTTGGGCCGGCGCTGGCCTACCGGCTGAATGCGGGCTTTGTTCCGGTACGCAAACCGAAGAAGCTGCCGGCAAAGACAGCGCGGGTGAGCTATGACCTGGAGTACGGCGCGGACGCCCTGGAGATCCATCTGGACGCGATCGAGCCGGGACAGCGCGTGATCATCGTCGACGACCTGCTGGCCACGGGCGGCACCATGCAGGCCACGGTGCAGCTGGTGCGGCAGTTGGGGGGAGTGATCGCCGGGCTGGGCTTTGCAGTGGAGCTGGACTTCCTGAAGGGCCGCGAGAAGTTCCCCGAATACGATGTCTACAGCCTGCTGCACTACGACGAGTAGCTCGGTTCGATCTCCACCTGGGCAGGTTTCGGACGATACGCAGGGAGAAAGATGCATCCCGCAATGCCGGTACAGAGCAGAAGCGCGGCCACGCAGGTCGCGTTGTCGGCGCCGAGACCCTTCACGAGATAGTCGGTGAGCGCGGTAGTGGTGGTGATGCCGGAGAGCACAAGAAGGCTTCCCAGCACGAAGCCGGATAATGAGGGGCGGGCTGCCTGTTTGGCGCTCGCGGTTCTGAGTGTCTCGCGCGAGAGTGTGAAAACGGCGAGGATGAAGATGTAAGCGCTGAACCGCCCCCAATCATGCGCGATGACGTAAAGCGGCACGCAGAGCAGATACGGCAGTCCGAAGACAAAGAAGGTGCGGCTGCGCGAGCTGAATGAGTCGCCGTAGACATATGAGAGCAGATGGGACAGAACTGCTCCCAGCAGCAGCGGCAACGCCAGCGCCCCCGCCGCATTGCGAAAGAGGATGGCGTAGCCCCGCAGACCGGAGTGGAAGTGCTGGGTGTTCTCCTGCGCCAGCAGCGTGGAGAAGTTGTCTACACGGAAGGAGGCAAGCGCCGGTATGGGAACTGAGTGGATGCGGAGAACGGCAATCGCCGGCATCTGATGCTGGGTGAGACGGGTCGTGAGAAACAGCGCGGGAAGCGCCCCGGCGAGGAATCCGATCAATGCAGCCCAGTCGACCGGCAGCCGGCGGCGCAGCGTCAGAATGACGAGGGAGGCGAAGCCGAAGAAGATCGCCGCTTCATGAATGAGGACCGCGGCCGCGCCGAAGACGAGATATGCGCCCGCCGCAAGCAAGGTACTGGAGCCCTCATGGAGCAGCAGAAGCGCGAGCGCAATGTGGAGAAACAGGACAACCTGGAGTGGATCGCCGGTGGCCTGGACGATCATGCCGGTAGAGGCCGGAGTAAGCAGGGCCGCCACAAACAACACGCTTCGATCGGGATCGGGCACGGACGCAAGCAGGCCAAACAGAGCGCGAACCAGAAAAAGAAACAGCGAGATGGATACCGCCCAACCGATGGCTGCAATCAGCAGGTAGTTGCCGTTATCCAGATGAACGAGGCGCAGCAGTGCGCCTAACAGGCCGCGGCGGCAAAAACCATTGGCGTAGCTGAGAGTCCATTGCCAGGCGAAGTAGCGGTGGGGACCGGGAAATCCGGCGAGGGACCTGGAGGAGAGAAGCAGTTCGAGCACAAAGATGCCGGCGACCAGAAAAGCCGGCAGCGGCAGTGAGTTATAGTCCGGTTTGGTCCTCGATTGCTCCGGTCGCAAGCAAAACCCCTCAGCAACTCGTAATCTCCACGGCAACGAATTTCATTAGGAGAAACATTTATCCTAGCCGCTTCCCAGTGTGGGTGAAACAAAAAAATCGGTAAATAACAGTGATTCCCGGAGTTTTTTGCGCAAATGAGTGCGCGCAGAGAGAATGGAAACAGGCAGGCGATCCGGTAATGGAGCGATGGTTTACTTCCAGGACCGGTGGTGACCAACCGCGAAGTCCCCCGCCACTTCGTTATACGCGGTGGCGCATCGAATAGAAATATCTACAAACCAACCAGGAGATACATTGCATGAAGTCGCACGGGTATGCCGCGCTGGACGCGAAGTCGCCATTGGGGCCGTTTTCTTTTGACCGTCGCGATCCGGGGCCGGGCGATGTGGTGGTCGAGATCGATTACTGCGGCATCTGCCACTCGGATATTCACCAGGCGCGCAATGAGTGGGACAACTCCATCTACCCCATGGTGCCGGGCCACGAGATTCTGGGCCGCGTGACCGCGGTGGGCCGAGAGGTGAAGAAGTTCAAAGAGGGCGATCTCGCCGGCATCGGCGTGATGGTGGACTCCTGCCGCGTGTGTGAGAACTGCCGCGCGGGCGAGGAGCAGTACTGCGAGAAGGGCTTTGTGGGCACATACAACGCGCTTGGCTACGACGGCGCGCCGGTGTACGGCGGCTACGCCAACAACATCGTGTGCGACGAGCGCTATGTGCATACGCTCTCCCCGAAGTTCGGCGATAAGCTGCCCGCGGTTGCTCCACTGCTGTGCGCAGGCATTACGACGTATTCGCCGCTGAAGCACTGGAAGGTGGGGCCGGGCAAGAAGGTCGGCATCATCGGCCTGGGAGGCCTGGGGCACATGGGGCTCAAGTTCGCGCACGCCTTTGGCGCGCATGTGGTGCAGTTCACGCACAGTGCGCGAAAGATTGACGATGCGAAGAAGCTGGGGGCAGATGAGGTGGTGGTTTCGACCGATCCGGACGCGATGGCGAAGCAGAAGGGCAGCTTCGACTTTCTGCTGGACTGCGTCTCCGCGCCGCACAGCGTCGATGACTACCTGGCGCTGCTGAAGCTGAACGGCGCGATGTGCCTGGTGGGGCTGCCGGAGACGCCTCTGACCATCTCGCCGTTTACGATCATCGGCAACCGGCGGTCGTTTGCGGGTTCCATGATTGGCGGCATGCCGGAGACGCAGCAGATGCTGGACTGGTGCGCGGAGAACGGCGTAGTCAGCGAGATTGAGCTGACAGCGATCGACAAGGTGAACGAGGCCTACGAGCGCGTGATGACGGGCGACGTGAAATACCGGTTCGTGATCGACATGAAGACGCTGAAGAGATAGTTGTCAGTTCTGAGTTGTCAGTTATCAGAACGGCGCGGCGGAGATGCCGCGCCGTTCGACTTAAGCGAGCGTGATGGCGAGCGATGTGACGCTGGCGGGTGGGAAGGTGTGCGCGAGGCGGCCGCTGGATGGCGATGCCACTTGAGCTGTGGAGGGCTTCACCGCATCCGGATGCGCGAAGTCGTTGTGCGCATGAACATCGGCCTCGGCGAGTACAGTGCCGCTCGCGCCGGCGATCGATGCGCCGCTGATGGAGATCTCCGTGGTCATCGGTCTGGTGAGATGCGGATTGACGACCGTGAGCGTGAGCTGCTTCGGGTTCGTTGCGGAGATGGAGGCTGAGCCGGAGAGGCCGGCGAGCAGCTTCGATGCATCGATGGAGCCGGTGTAGCTGTTGCCGCCGACGGGGATGGGCGCATTGGCCAGCGGGTTAGGAATGCCAGGGGCGGAGAACTCCGCGCGCACGGCCTGCGCGCCGTGGTGCGGCAGATACATTCTGAAGACGTGATAGGTGGGCGTGGGGCAGTACTGGTCGCCCATGGCGAGGATGAGCGAGTGCAGGCAGTTGATGGACTGCGCGACGCAGGCCGCGCCCATTTTGTCGGCGTGGCGCTGGAAGATGTCCAGCGTGATGCCGGTGAGCAGCGCATCGCGCATGGTGGACTGCTGCGATAGGTTGTAGTCCGGGGCCAGACGCGTGCCTGCGCCGTACCATGCGCCCCACTCGTCCACGACGAGCTTGACGCGCGGCTGGTTCGGTTGCTGCTCGGAGGTCATGGCGGACCAGTGATCGGTGACGATGCGCTCCATGATGCTTCCGCGCGTGAGCAGGTCGTAGTATTCGGCGTCGGAAAACTTCAGCGCGTCGCCCGCAGCGAACTGCGTGGGGCTGCCGGAGGTGTAGTAGTGAACGCTGAGGCCGAAAAGGTGGCGGCGCTCGGAGTTTTCGTAGAGGGACTTGAAGAGGCGGCGGGTCCAGTCCACATCGTCGCCATTGGGGCCGACAGCGACGAAGCGCAGCGGCGTGCGGCTGTAGCTCGGCGTCCACGCAGTGAAGCGGCGGAACATGGCGGCGTACTCCTCGGGGTCCAGGTTGCCGCCGCAGCCCCAGCTCTCATTGCCGACGCCCCAAAGATCCACGTTGAAGGGCTCGGGATCGCCATTGGCGGCACGCTGCGCGGCCAAAGAGTCCGGCTTTGCGGGAGCGGCGGAGTGCGAGGGCAGCGGACCCGAAGGCGCGTTGCAGTACTCGATCTCCTGGTAGAAGTCGCGCGCGGGCAGCGAGCGCATGTCCGCGGCGAGGTAGGGCCTGCAGCCGATGGCTCGGCAGGTGTGCATGAACTCATGCAGGCCGTAGCGGTTGTCCTCCTGCTGACTCCAGAAGGCGGTGCGTGCAGGTCGATTGGCCGGCGCGCCGATGCCGTCGCGCCAGTCGTAGGAGTCCGCAAAGCAGCCGCCGGGCCAGCGCAGCAGCGACGCACCCGCGGAACGCAACGCGTCGATGAAGCTCTGGCGCACGCCGCCGGTGTTGGGGATCTTCGATTCGGGGCCGACCCATACGCCGTCGTAGACGACTCCGCCCAGCTGCTCGATGAAGTGGCCGTAGATCTCCGGCGAGATGGTGGCGATGGGCTCGGCGGGCAGGATGTCGATGTGCGCATCGACCGAGGTGGAGCTCTGCGAGAAGAGGCGTGCGCCGCGCAGGGCGAACGTGGTGGCAGCGGCAGCAGCGGCGGAGGACTTGAGGGCAGCGCGGCGGGTGATTTTCATGGCAGGGAGAACGATAGCAGAGGGAGCTTGCCGATCCGAAGATGAGATATGGAGAAGCAGATTCCTGCGCGTTCGACGCTTGATGTCGAGCGCTGCAAGTGACAAGGCAACAGGTTTGGTTACTTCGTCTCGGGCGGGACGGGATATGCAGGCGGCGCGCCGGGGAAGGTGATGACGAGGTGCTCAAAGACGACGCCGGGGTCGCGGTAGAGCAGGCGCAGTGTGTGACGGCCAGGGGCAAGCGGGCCAAGCGGAATGTTTGCGATGGCGGAGTTGCGCAGGACGTTCGTGGACCAGTCGGCGGTGGAGGGGCCGTCGCCGGAGCCGGGAGATTTTGCATGGGGCTGCGCGGCGGCGTTCAGCTCGATGGGAGCGGCGCCATCGAGCGAGACAGCGTAGCGGAGCTGGTGGTCCGAATCGATCGGGAACGTCGGCAGCAGATGCAGCGCGAGGGTCGCAGGGCCGGAGGTGGTGGTGGTGAAGTCGTAGTCGAGGGATGGCGAAATCTCCCACATCTCTGCGAGATGTGGGGCACCCGAATTTGTGGCCGTGGAGATCTGCAGATAGGATGTGGTGCGGCCGGGCTCGCCGAAGACGACGGAAGCACCGGAGATACCGAGGTCGTCCAGCACGCGCCATCGCGCAATGAGATTGCCGCTGGAGCTGCGCGCGAAGTGCGCGGCGTTGATGGAGATGGTGCAGTGCTGTTCTTCAAAAAATAAAGGAGTATTGGTGGCGGTCGTGATCACTCCTGGACATCCCGTATCACCTGCAGACCACGCTGCGGGCAGAGGTGTATCAGCGTCGGCGGAGGTGGCGAGGCGCGGCATCTCGAAGACATGGCGGTCGCGGGGATGGTCGCTCATCATGCCGTCCCACTTCCCGCCTTCGAGCGAGTTGTACTTCGCCGTTAGTGACTGGATTTCGTCGTAGGCGGCTTTCGCGCGAGCGGAATCGGCGGCGAGGGCCTTGTCGTCGTGGTTGTGCGCGTCGAGGTATGTGTGGTCAGCAGCGAGGAACTTTTCGTTCATCGCTGCGGCGGCCTCGACGGGATAGCCGACGAGTTCGAAAAAGGCTGAGGCCCCCCGTGGGGGCAGATGCCTGCCCAGCAACGCAGCTTCCATGCTGAGCTGCGACCAGGCCACGGCGCGCGCGTGGTTCTGGTCCGACTGGCCGTCTGAGGGCCACGCCAGCGGGTTGAACTCCGTGCGCTTGATGCCGTCGTTGTATCCGTTGAAGCCCATGAACTCCGGCTTGCGGATAAAGCTGAGCGCGTAGTAACGCGTCATGACGTCGGCGAGCACTTTTGCATTGGCCGTGGGGAACTGCTCGCCGAGCCATTGGGTCAGAAATTCGCGCTGACTCTCTGCCGCCATCTTCGGCTCGTCGGTTGCGAGCTGCATGAAGTAATCGATGTCGAGCTCGGCGGGCTTCAGGTCGCCGACGTTCAGCACCCAGTACTTGCGCACGCCGTGGTCATAGGCCTTGGTCAGCTCTTCGCGCAGCAGCGCGGGCGGCGTGGTGCAGAGCCAGAGATAGTCATGCGGCGCGCCCCAGTACGAGACGTGGTAGTAGAGGCCGCTGCCGCCGGGGCGTTTCTGCTCGGCGGCGGTGGGCAGCTCGCGGATGTAGCCGTAGTTGTCGTCGGTCCAGCCGAGCGTTACGTCTGGGGGCACCTTCATGCCGATGCGGTAGAGGTCGAGCGACTCCTTGTAGAGCCAGAGGATCTGCGGGACCTTCGCGAGGTCCGGGTTGACGTACTGCGCCAGCAGCTTCTGCTGCTCGGCCATCACGCTCTCAACAAGGCGGGCCTTAACCTCCGGCGAGCCCCTCGCCTCAAGGCCGGAGTCATGCACGCCGCGCAGGCCCACAGTGTAGAAGTTCTCGTACTTGCCGTTGACCTGGAGACGCTTCGCCCAATAGTCGTTCATCGCGGGCGCGTTGGTCTGGTAGTTCCACGGGCCGTCGCCTGCGGGCGGAGGCTTTTCGCTCCACTCGCCGACGTTGTTGCGCAGCAGCGCCTCGGAGTGCGACGAGCCCATCACGATACCCCACTTGTCCGCGAGCACGGCGTTCTCCGGTACGGCGTTGAAGGCGAGCGAGCCGGGATGCATCGCGGGCCACAGCGAGTTGGCGTGCAGGCGCAGCAGCAGCTCGAAGACGCGCTCGTAGGTGTGCGGACCTATATTGCCCTTGCCGTTGTCCACAGTTGGGTCCATCTTCTTCGAGGCCCACGGCCACAGGCCCCAGTCCTCGTCGTTGAAGAAGATGCCGCGATACTGGACTGAGGGCGAGGGCTGGATGTGCGCGCCGGGGTGCACGTAGACGGCGGAGTGGTGCGGCACCGGGACATCGGCCCACCACGTCCACGGCGAGACGCCCATGGCGCGCGAGAGCGCGAAGAGGGCATACGCTGTGCCGCGGCGATCGGCTCCGGCGACTATCAGCGCGTTATGTACGCCGGGCAGAACGCTGCGTGGCGGGTTCAGGATGGTGACCGTCTCCGCCGCCTCCCACTTGCCGTCGACGGAGGTGGTGACGAGGCGATGCGCGGCGCGCAGGCGATCGAACTCCGGCGTCTTGCCGAGGACGCCGACGACGATCAAGTCCGGGGGCAGCGGTGCAGCGAGTGAGCTGAGTATCTGCGGCTTCGCACCGGTGACCTTCTCCACATCGTCTGCGAAGGCCTGGGCGGCGACGCGCACCGTCTCGGGATTTCCTGGAGCGATGTAAATGGCCGCGGCGCGGCCATTCGCCACGATGGGAAAGGCCGACTGCGAGTTGCTGTGGTCGAGATCGAGCAACGGTGCGGTCTGCTGCGCGTGCACACGGCATGCGGAGAACGCGGTGAGTGCGAAGACGGCGGCTGCGAGGCAAACTCTGCGCGACATGACGCAGATCAGTCTATCGAGCCTTTGTGGCCCCAGTCGAAGCGATAGCCCAGAATGCCCTTGACGATGATGTGATCGGTGGAGGCCGTGGGGCCGACGCCGACGCCGAAGTTGATCTCCCACTTGGGCGAGACGTTCAGGTCGGTTACAGCGAAGATCTGCTGCTGCTGCTCGTGCAGGGAAGCGGGCGAACCGAGGCGGCCGTAGTCGGCGTAGTACTCAATGCCGGCGTTGATCTGCTTCGTAAAGTCGTAGCCGACCTTGGCGCCGGGTGCGAAGTCGAGACCCTCAGCGACGCCCGGGCCGTGCCATGTGCGCTCGAGCGCGGGATTGACGGCGAAGTACCAGCGGCCCAGCGTCTTGTCGACGATGGGGCGAATCTCCCAGGTCCAGGTATCGGGGGAGTAGACCGCCCGCTGGTAGCCGATCTCCATGGAGAGCGACGCGCCGACGGGCCAGTGCCAGCTGTCCGGCACGCGGACGCGCGGACGGATGTGGTCGCCGACCCACTGCACGCCGTGGCCGTTCTGCTCCGAGGTGAAGATATAGAAGCCGACCTCGGACCATTTGGTGAGGCCTTCGGTGAGTTCGATGGTCTCGTGCTCCTGATGGTTGGTGGGGTAGACGCCGTCGATGATGTCCTTCTGCCCGTTAGGCGTGAAGTTGGAGTGCAGTTCCATCATCAGGGTCTTTGGCGGCACGGTATCCGAGCCGTAGACCTGGATCTCATAGTTGCCCTGCGCGCGGGCGGAGAGGGTGGAGAGAGTGAACAAGATGATCCCACTCATCGCGATGAAACCACGATGAATGGGGCACCCGATATGAGGAGATTTCGGGTCGCGATCAGGCATAGCGAAACACCATCATGAAGCCTCGGTCCATGTGATCCTGCTGGTGACAGTGAAAGAGTGTGTTGCCGGGTTGATTGGCGACGAACTCGACGGCTGAGGTCGACTTCGCTGGGATCAGTACAACATCCTTGAACAATCCTCGCATAGCCGCGCCGCCGAGGTTTACTACCTCGAAGTTGTGGCGGTGAAGATGGACGGGGTGATCGTCGGCGGAGAGGTTCTTCATCACGAGGCGATAGCGCCGGCCGGCGTGGAGGATGGGCGAGTCGGTGTCCGGCCAGGAGCGGCCATTGATGCGCCAGCGCTCGGGCGCGCCGTGGCCCTCAAAGTGCGAGTCAAAGGTGAGCGGGATCTCAATGACCGTGGAAGACGGTGCGGCGGATGGTGCCGAGTTGTCCGCGAAGTCCGCATAGTTCCAGAGCAGTTCCTGCGGCTGAATCCATTTGGGCGCGCCGGCGGCATTGGCGTATTCGACGACGATGCCCATGCCGGCGGCCTGGATGTGTTTGCGCACCTCGCCAAGCACCCAGACCCCGGGAGTGCTCATCTCCACGATGGCGGAGACGCGCTCAGCGGGCGCGAGGCGCAGCATGGGAGTGGCGCGCGGCGACGCGATCTTGTTGCCATCGAGCCCGATGACCTGGAACGAGTGGCCGGCGAGGGTGAGCCAGTGGACCTCGGTGGGGCTCGCATTCAAGATATGGAAAAGCACGCGCTCGCCCTGCCGGACGCGCAGCGGCTCGCCGCTGCCGAGCATCCTGCCGTTGACGGTGGAGAAGCCGTAGGAGGGCATCATGCTGCCGTCGTCGGAGGCGAGCATCTCGCCGTCCCAGTCGTGCAGCGCGAGGAAGAACTCGCGGTCGAAGGCGGGCCCGGCCTCCCGGGAGTCGATCATCAGGAATCCATAGCGGCCGCTGTAGAGGCCCTTGTGCAGGTCGCTGCCGGCGAAGGTGTGCGTGTGGAACCAGCGGAAGCCTGCGGGCTGCGGCGTGAAGGCGATGCGCGTAGAGGCACCGGGCGCGATCATCGGTGAGCCCTCTTC
>DASZPF010000004.1:0-10238 GCA_035550395.1 Acidobacteriaceae bacterium | reverse complement strand
CTTCACCTCGATGACGCCTTCGCCGACCTCCAGGATCGAAATATCGAAGGTGCCGCCGCCGAAGTCGTACACGGCGATGGTCTCGTCCTTCTTCTTGTCCAACCCGTAGGCCAGCGCCGCCGCCGTGGGCTCGTTGACGATGCGCTTTACATCCAGCCCGGCAATCTTGCCGGCATCCTTGGTGGCCTGGCGCTGCGCGTCGTTGAAGTATGCCGGTACGGTGACGACGGCCTTGGCGACCGGCGCGCCGAAGAAGCGCTCCGCATTCTTTTTGAGCTGCAGCAGCACATACGCGGAGATCTCAGGAGGAGTGACGGTCAGTCCGCCCACATTCAGCTTCAGCACCTCGCCAGGCTTCAGGCCCTCGACAAGCTGGAAGGGAAAGAGCCTCAGCTCATCCTGCACGTCGTCCACGCCGCGGCCCATCAGGCGCTTTGCCGAGTACACGGCGCTTGAGGGGTCCGTCAGCAGCGTGGCGCGTGCAGCGTTGCCAACGACGAAGCCGTGCTCCTGGTCGAACGCAACGACCGATGGCACCAGCCGGTCGCCGTCCTCGCCGGGAATGATGGCCGGTTTGTCGCCCTGCATGAAGGCCACCAATGAGTTGGTGGTTCCCAGGTCGATGCCGACCACGCGAGTTGTGCTCTCATCTGCCATGCTGTGCTGTATGTCTCCGGATGCCGCCGCGACACGGCGCGGCAGGCTGAAATGTGGAACGGCCCCCTGGGGCTTCCCTTGTTTGGATGATGCCCGGCTGCTGCGCGGCCCAAACTCCTATTGTCCTACATTCAGGCGAGTGTCATGCTGGTTCCATGGAGCAGAATCCCTACGCGAAGTTTCTCTCTGGCTGCGATCCGCTGGACGTCATCGCCTCTACTGCAGGCCATCTGAAGCACCTTGCTGCGCGCATGCCGGAGGAGCAGCGCGCGCTGCGGCAGCCGGCGGGTAAGTGGACCGCGCGCGAGATCATCGCTCATCTGGCGGACTGCGAGCTGGTCTTCAGCTTCCGGCTCCGGCAGACGCTGGCCGACGACCACCCCACCGTCCAGCCCTTCGATCAGGACCGCTGGGCCGCGCGCTATGCCAATCGCGACCTGGACACCTCGCTGGCGCTGTTCGACTCGGCGCGGCGCAGCAATCTGCAACTGATTGAGAGCACTGCGCCGGAAGATCGCCGGCGACTGGTTACGCATCCTGAACGCGGCACCATGACCTTCTGGACTCTGGTGGAGACGATGGCCGGCCACGATGTGAACCATCTGTTACAGCTGGAGCGGCTGGCCACTGCGCCGTAGACCTAAGGCCTTCTCCGCTTTGCGTGTTGCCGCTGGAACCCGGTAAAATCGTAGTTGGGTCCGCCGATGTAGCTCAGTTGGTAGAGCAACTGATTCGTAATCAGTAGGTCAACGGTTCAAGTCCGTTCATCGGCTCCACTCCTCCCGTCTCGGATACTCTTTCCGGTGAGACCTGTAGTGACCAATTCGCGTCAGAGGCTTCCGGCGTGGGCAACTGCGCTGATTCTGGCGTTGGCTGTCTCGGTGTGGGGACTCCACTACAAGCTCTCGCTGTATCACCATGCCACGGTCAAATTCAGGGGACCAGAGGCAAAACTTCTCTCGCAGAAGGAGCGAACGGAGGCCGGAAGTACCCTCCTGACGCTCTCGATACGAACGGACAGTCCGGTTCCGGCGCATCGTCCGTTTACCCCGGGTTTCGTGCCGGCGGCTCTGCCTGCAGCGCCCCCCGCGGCTACAGCTACTGCATTGCAGGAATTGCACGACTGGAGACAGCTCCCGGGTCTCGAGTCTCATTTTCCAGGCCCCAGCGCCTCGCGCGCACCTCCATCGCAGTCGTAGGTTGAAGCGGCAGTCCCTGCAGGAGGCGCACTTGGATGCGCGCCCAGTCCCAGGGAAATTCTTAGCTCCAAACCAGGCTGTACAGGTGACCCCCATGTATCGCAAGCGATTCGTCTGGACTGCGGCAGTGCTTTCTCTCGTGCCTGTCGCATGCAAGAGTCATCCCCCCGCCACGGCTCCACAGGCGGCATCCGTTGTACCTGTCACCCGCGGCAGCGTGGCCAGCTCACTGACCGTCGCAGGACAGTTTGAACCGTACCAGGAGGTCGAGCTGCACGCCAAGGTCTCCGGCTATATCCGCTGGATCAAGGTCGACATCGGCGACCGCGTCAGCAAGGGTGAGGTGCTGGCCACGCTTGAGGTCCCGGAGCTGGAGGACCAGCTGCAGGGCTCTCAGGCCCAGGTGCGCCATTCGCAGAGCGAGATCCTTCGCGCGAAGAGCGAGGTTGCCAGTGACGAGGCCAACTACTCCGCACTGCATTCGGAGTTTACCCGGCTCTCGCAGGCGGCCAGGCAGCGTCCGGGGCTGATTGCCGAGCAGGAGCTGGACGACGCGCGCGCCAAGGACCAGCAGGCCGCAGCGCAGGTGGCCGTAGCCAAAGCCGCCTTGGATGCAATGCAGCAGCAGCTCAGCGTCTCCCAGGCTGACAGCCACCGGGTGCAGACACTTGCCAACTACCAGCAGATCATCTCGCCCTTCAACGGCGTGGTGACCATGCGCTATGCCGATACCGGCTCGCTGATCCAGGCCGGCACCTCTTCAAACACGCAGTCCATGCCTGTGGTCCAGGTGGCGCAGAGCGACCTGCTGCGCCTGCGCATGCCGGTGCCGGAGTCCGACGTGCCCTACATCCATGAGGGAGGGCCGGTGCAGATCAAGGTAAGCGCCACCGGGCAGACCTTCGCTGGAAAGATCGTGCGCTTCGCGCGCGCGCTGGACTCTTCCACGCGCACCATGCTCACCGAAGTGGACGTGCCGAACCCCAAGCTGACCCTCAGCCCCGGAATGTATGCCGAGGCGACCATCCAGTTGCAGCAGCAGCCGGACGCTCTGGTGCTGCCCGCGCAGGCTGTGGTGCAGAACGGAACGCAGAGCTACGTGCTGGTGGTCGACCGGGACAACCACGTGGAGCGCCGTGAGGTGACCCTCGGCATCCAGACAGCGGACAAAACCCAGATCGCCAGCGGACTCCATGAGGGCGAACAGGTGATCGCCTCCGGCCAGTCCAGCTATCAGGTAGGCGAACTCGTAAAGCCTCACGCGGCCTTCATTCCCACGGCGGCCGAGGAGGCGAGCGAGTAAATGTCCTCCTTCGCGATTAAGTATCCCTTCTTCATCCTGATGTTCTGCCTGATGATCGTGGTGGTCGGCGTTGCGACCGTTGCGCGCATGCCGGTGGATCTGTTTCCGGAGATCAACATCCCTGTCGTCGTCGTGGCTACGTTTTACTCCGGTATGCCGCCGCAGCAGATTGAGGCTGACATCACCGACAGCTACGAGCGCTTCTTCACGCTCGGCAGCGGCATCGACCATATTGAGTCGCGGTCCCTGCCTGGCGTCAGCCTGATCAAGATCTACTTCCAGCCCGGCACGGACGCCAGCGCCGCCGTCAGCAATATCTCCAACCTGGCGATGGCAAACCTGCGCCGCCTGCCTCCCGGCACGCTCCCTCCGGTGGTCCTGAAGTTCGATGCAGCCAACCTGCCGGTGTGTCTCGTTACGCTGAAGGGCCAGGGCTTCAATCAGACGCAACTGAAGGACCTGGCACAGTTCTCCGTGCGCAACCAGATTGCGCATGTGCCGGGCGCATCCGTACCGCAGCCTTATGGAGGCAAATACCGCCAGATACAGGTGTATGTCGATCCTGTGAAGCTGGAGGCTCACCAGCTATCGGTGATGGATGTAGTGCAGTCCGTCAACCAGTCCAACCTCATCCTGCCCGCCGGCGATGTGCGCATCGGCCCGAAGGACTACAACATCTATGCCAACAGCCAGGTGCCGGCGGTAGAGGAGATCGATGCCATGCCCATCAAGACGGGCAGGGATGGCGCCATCAACTCCAATGTATTTGTGGGCGATGTGGGCCAGGCCAAGGACGCCGGCCAGTTGCAGACCAATATCGTCCGCGTGGACGGCCAGCATTCCGTCTACATCCCCATCCTCAAACAGGGCGGCGGATCGAACACCATCAGCATCGTGAACGGAGTACGCGACGCTGTGGCGCATCTGCTGGACATTCCCAGCGCGCTCAAGACCGATGTCGTCTTCGATCAGTCGGCCTTTGTGAAGACTGCGGTGCGCAACGTCATCAACGAGGGCACCATCGGCCTGGTGCTCACTGCGCTGATGATTCTTCTCTTCCTGGGCAATGTGCGCGCCACCATCAGCGTGCTGCTCTCCATTCCCATCTCCTGCCTTGCTGCCTTTCTGGCGCTGAACCTCGGGGGTAGCACCATCAACACTATGGTGCTCGGCGGCTTGGCACTGGCGCTCTCACGGCTGATCGACAACTCCGTCGTCGTGCTGGAGAACATCTTTCGCCATCTGGAAGAGGGCGCCGATCCCAAGACCGCGGCCGAGGTCGGCGGTAAAGAAGTTCAACTCGCCGTGCTGGCTGCCACCTGCGCCACCAGCATTGTCTTCTTCCCCGTCATCCTTCTGGTCGGAGTCAGCAAGTATCTCTTTACCGCTCTGGCCCTTGCCGTGGTGCTGGCGCTCTTCGCGTCCTACATCGTCGCCATGACCGTGGTGCCTCTGTTCTGCGCGAAGTTCATCCGTATCGACCCCTCGCACGTGCACGCGACTGTGGAAGAGCGCGAAGAAGACCTCGCTGAGGCCGAACACCACCACAGGAAGTCGGGCCTCTTTCAGCGCATCGTTGACGGCTTCAATGAGCAGTTCAAGCGGCTGCTTCATGCCTACAACCGAGGCGTCGCCTGGTCGCTGGAAAAGCCCGGGCTCGTCGTCGGCGGCAGCGTCGTTGTCGTACTGGTCGGCGTGGCACTCTATCCGTTTGTCGGTAAAGCCTTCTTCCCGCGCACTGACCCCGGCCAGTTCGTCGTGAATGTGAAGGTGCCGCCGGGAACGCGGCTGGAAGTAACCGACCAGTACGTCGCGCGCATGGAGCAGGACATCCGTGATGTCGTCTCCCCGCACGACATGAACATGATCGTCTCCAACATCGGCATTACGCCGGACCTCTCCGCCATCTACACCAGCAACTCCGGCATGCATACCGCGTTCATCCAGGTAAGCCTGAAGGAGGACCACAAGACCTCGAGCTTCGTCTACATGCAGCGGCTGCGTACTCGACTCGCGGAAGACTTCCCCGAGGTGGGCACATATTTCCAGACCGGCGGCCTCGTGGACTCGGTTGTCAATCAGGGCAAGCCCGCGCCGCTGGATATCCGTATCGGCGGAAACAATCTGCAACAGGACTTCTCCTTCGCGCAGGCGCTGCGCGCGAAGCTCAAACAACTCAGCTCCGTCAGCGATGTGCTGGTCCCTCAGGACCTCGACTATCCCGGGCTGGAGTTGAACATCAACCGTGAACACGCTGCGCTGCTGGGCATCTCACCCAAGGAGGCGATCGACAACGTCATCACCGCGCTCACCTCGGACGCAATGATCTCGCCCAGCTTCTGGGTCGATCCCAAGACCGGCAACAACTACATGTTGACGGTGCAGTATCCCGACAACCAGATCAAGACGATGACCGACTTCGAGCAGATTCCTCTGCGTGCACCCGGCGCGGCCAACACCACGCCGCTCGAATCCATCGCCTCCATCGAGCAGATCAACACGCCCACTGAGGTGGACCACTACCAGCTGCGCCGGAGCTTTGATGTGTACGTAATGCCGGCAAAGGAGGACCTGAGCACCGTAACGGCCCAGGTGCAGAACGTGCTGGCGGGAATGAAGAAGCCTGCAGGCATGACGCTCGCGGTGGGCGGCTCGGTGGCAGACATGCAGAGCGCGTTCTCAAGCTTCGGCTTCGGCTTCATCCTGGCCGTCGTGCTCGTCTACCTGATCCTGATGGCACAATTTGCGTCCTTCTCCGATCCGTTCATTATCCTGCTGGCAGTTCCGCCGGGACTTGGCGGCGTGTTGTTGATCCTGCTCCTCACCGGATCGACGCTCAACGTCATGTCGCTGATGGGGGTCATCATGATGGCTGGCATCGCCGTCTCCAACAGCATCCTCATCGTCGAGTTCGTCGGCACGCTGCGCGAGACAGGCATGAAGACGCGCCAGGCGATCGCCGAAGCATGCTCTATGCGCCTCCGGCCGATCCTGATGACGTCGCTCGCCACTGTGCTCGGGCTCATCCCCATGGCGCTGGCGCTGGAAGCGGGAAGCGAGCAATACGCATCGCTGGCACGATCGATCCTCGGCGGCCTCATCTCCTCCACTGTCGTCACCATATTCCTGGTGCCGGCGGCCTATCTGCTCATCCATCGCAAAGAGGTGCAGGCCGAAGACGCAGCGGCCGGGTCGGAGGTGGCCAATGCATAAGAACCGTCTGACCGTCGTCCTCGCTTCAGCTTCGCTCCTTGTTACGCCGACCGGCTTTGCGCAGTCGGTACTAAAGGGACTGCCCTCCGCGCCGCGCGCGCAGCTGGCACTGCAGATGCAGACCGCCGCACCTGCGCCTGCCGCCACGCCACCGCCCTCCCCCACACAGGGAGGGGCGGCAACTGCGGGAACGCCCGATCTCCTCACCCGTACACAGGCGGAACAACTGGCGCTCAAGAACAACCCGCATATCAGCGTTGCGGCCTTGTTGGCTCTGGCGCAGAAGCAGGTCGTCCGCGAGACGCGCTCGTTCGAGCTGCCTAACCTGAACGGGAACATCACGGGTGTCGATTCGGAGGAGGCAAGCCGCATCTCCTCCGGATCACTCTCTGCATCGCGCCTGCTCTATCACGTTGGCGCAGGCGTGCAGCTCAGCCAGCTCATCACGGACTTCGGCCGCACACATAACCTGGTTGCCTCCTCCAGCCTGCAGTCGCAGGCGGCCGATGAGGCAAGCCAGGCCACGCGCGCCGACATCGTGCTGGCGACTGACCTCGCCTTCTATCGCGCACTGGAGGCGCAGGCAACGCTGACCGTCGCGCAGGGAACAGTGGCTGCGCGCCAGAACGTTCGCGATCAGGTCGCCGCGCTCACCGCCAGCAAGTTGAAGTCGACGCTGGACCAGAGCTTCGCCGAGGTAAACCTGTCGCAGGCAAAGCTTCTGGTGCTGGATGCACAGAACCAGCTCGACGCGGCAATGGCCGCGCTGAACGAGGTTCTGGGCACAACCAACAACACGCAGTTCCGCCTCGAGGAAGACGCAATCCCCGCTGCGCCGATTGCGCCTTCCGCAGATGCAGTTGTTGCCATGGCCCTGCAACAGCGTCCAGACCTGCTGGCGCAGCGCTACACGCACGACGCCAACGTGAGTTTTGCGAAGGCACAGCGCGATCAGTTGTTTCCAACCATCTCCGGCCTGGGCGTCGTCGGCACTACTCCGGTCGGTTCCAACGAGTACTTCCCGCAGAACTGGTACGGCGCTGTGGGCATCAACATCGGGATCCCACTCTTCAACGGCTTCCGTTACCATGCGGAGGCCAGTGCGGCGGACCTGCGCGCCAGGGCCTCGGCCGAACAGGACCGGGCGCTCGAAGACCGCATCGTGCGCGACGTGCGGACCGCATGGCTCACCATGGCCTCCGCGGAGCAGCGCATGACCGTGACCGCGCAGCTGCTGAGGCAGGCCAACACCGCGCTCGACCTGGCGCAGACGCGTTACAACCTTGGCCTCAGCTCGATCGTTGAGTTGAGCCAGGCGCAGTTGCAGCAGACGCAGGCGCAGATCGATCAGGCGAACGCCCGGCTGGACTTCGAGGCCGATCTCGCGGCACTCCGCTTCCAGAGCGGCGCTCAACCGTAGAAGCGACAAATGGGAGCGCATCGAGGCATCTCGGGTGACCCATTCATCGAGCGTAGCGAGATGAGTGGGGGAATGTTGGGTAGCCCATCCTTTCGTGGCATCATCGCGAAAGGGTGGGTGAATCGGGCCACTACAGTCAGCATTGTCATTTCTGAGCCGCAGGCGAAGAGTCCCCGCATTTGTCTTGCTTAAGGGCACGGCTTCAGCCGTGCCGAAACAGACATTTGTTGAGCTGGCGGCTTTAGCCGCTGAGGTCATCATCGGCCCATCGCGTATACCCTACTACAGGAAGATGCACGCGAAGATCCAGATCGTGCAGGGCGACATCACGCAGCGGCAGGTCGATGCCATCGTGAATGCCGCGAATTCCACGCTGCTCGGCGGGGGCGGAGTCGACGGAGCGATCCATCGCGCCGCCGGACCAGGACTGCTGGAAGAATGCCGTCAGCTCGGCGGCTGCAGGACCGGCGAAGCGAAGGCGACGGGCGCTTACAACATTCGCCAAGCCAGGCACATCATCCATACGGTCGGCCCGATCTATGGAAGAGATCCAGACAAGGAAGCAGAGCTACTGGCGAGCTGTTACTCCGAGAGCCTGCGCCTGGCGGTCGAACTCGCCTGTCGCAGCATCGCCTTCCCGTCAATCTCCACCGGCGCCTACGGCTACCCGATTCAAGAGGCCAGCTGCATCGCACTTGGCACTTTACGCAACTTCCTTGTAGATCAGCCCTTGGCCTTCGAGCGGGTTGAAATCTGCACCTTCTCAGTGCGCGACGAGCGCGCGTATCAAAGAGCATTGCGCGAGGTCATCGGATAAGTGCGAAAGCTCAAAACTGCTTCGCAACGCAAAAAGCCCCACTCAACCGAGTGGGGCTTTCGATAATCGGGGTCCCCAGCAAGCTTTGCTTGCTGGGGTGATTATTATGCCGGCGATCACCTAATCTCCCACACACTTTCGCGTGCAGTACCATCGGCCCAGCGAGGCTTAACTTCCGTGTTCGGGATGGGAACGGGTGTGACCCTCGCGGTAAACTCACCGGCAAACTGGAGGCGCTTTGCGGGCTGTTTCTCCCGCGACTTACAAACTCTGTACCGCTCTCGCGGTGAAGTAACTTGAAGCAAAAGCACCATGTGTCAAAGAAACGCTCTCGCGATTCCTCACGACTGAATAGATTGGGAGATGTTCGCTAGAAACATCTGGGATAACTACAGGCTTGTGTTGAATGTCCTCAGCGTAAGTGGCGGACGCCACTGCGCAGAGTAAATTCTATGGACAAGCCGAACGGGCGATTAGTACTGGTAAGCTCCACACATTGCTGCGCTTCAACATCCAGCCTATCAACCAGGTGATCTTCCTGGGCCCTTCATTTCCCTTTTGGGTTGGGAGATCTCATCTTAGAGCGTGCTTCCCGCTTATATGCATTCAGCGGTTATCACAACCGAACTTCGCTACCCAGCCGTGCCCTTGGCAGGACAACTGGAACACAAGAGGTTCGTCCATCCCGGTCCTCTCGTACTAAGGACAGCCCTCTGCAAATCTCCTACGCCCACAGCAGATAGAGACCGAACTGTCTCGCGACGTTCTGAACCCAGCTCACGTACCACTTTAATAGGCGAACAGCCTAACCCTTGGAACCTTCTACAGCTCCAGGATGTGATGAGCCGACATCGAGGTGCCAAACCGCTGCGTCGATATGAACTCTTGGCAGCGATCAGCCTGTTATCCCCGGCGTACCTTTTATCCGTTGAGCGATGGCCATTCCATACAGAACCACCGGATCACTAAGGCCTGCTTTCGCATCTGCTCGACTTGTAGGTCTCGCAGTTAACCACACTTATGCCTTTGCACTCGACGGCTGATTTCCAAACAGCCTGAGTGTAGCTTCGCGCGCCTCCGTTACAATTTAGGAGGCGACCGCCCCAGTCAAACTACCCGCCTTACTATGTCCCTCTCCCGGATCACGGGAGCAGGTTAGAATCACAACACTCGCAGGGTGGTATCTCACCGTTGGCTCCGCCAAGCCCAAAAGCCTGGCATCAAAGCCTCCCACCTATCCTGCGCAGCAAGAGCCGTAACTCATAGTAAAGGTATAGTAAAGGTGCACGGGGTCTTTTCGTCTAGCTGCGGGTAACCGGCATCTTCACCGGTACTACAAGTTCGCCGAGCAACTCGTTAAGACAGTCGAACGATCGTTACTCCATTCGTGCAGGTCGGAACTTACCCGACAAGGAATTTCGCTACCTTAGGACCGTTATAGTTACGGCCGCCGTTCACCGGGGCTTCAATTCAAAGCTTCGCCTTGCGGCTAACCTCTCCTTTTAACCTTCCGGCACCGGGCAGGAGTCAGCCCCTATACGTCGTTTTAGACTTTGCAGAGACCTGTGTTTTTGTTAAACAGTCGCCGTTCGCATTTCACTGCGGCCCCACCGGGCTTGCACCCAGGGG
>DASZPF010000003.1:0-1521 GCA_035550395.1 Acidobacteriaceae bacterium | reverse complement strand
CTCATGCCGCACCCGGAGAATCTGATCGAACCCCTGCAGGGCGGCATCGACGGCCGCGCTTTGTTTGAGGGGCTGGCAGCATGAGAGCGGTGTTCGCCGCAATGGCGACTGCGCTTGCCGTCCTCGGCGCCCAAACGGTCCGCGCCGACAGCGCGTCGGAGGCCGCCGCGCTCTACGATCATCTCGCTGGCGCAATGAAGAAATGCTGGTTCAGCGGCGATCCTGCCTTCGCCGCCTATCGCTACTCCCCGGAGATCAATGCCGGCGTGCCCCGAATCCTGCTGGTCGAAAAGAAGATGCCGTACGGCCTGCCGCGCCTCGTGGTGGAGCCGAAGCGCGCCGGCACGGCCGACGCCTACGGCCCATTGCTGGCAAGCGCGCTAGCACCGCGCATCCGCGATGACCTTACCCGCTGGCTCAAGGGCAACGCGGAATGCAGTGCATGACACCGCGAGCTGAGACCGCCTTTGGCATCGATCTCTCGGGTTATGCCACTGGGCGAAGTGCTTGTGCCGCAGCAACAAGAATATCCGCAGAGATCGAGGTAACGATCCTCTCCGGTTGCGCTTTCTCCAAACGCTATCCGGGGGAATCCAGCCTGCCCCCAATCCTCAGGAGCGAGGTAGATCTGGTAGGGAAGATGCTCCACATCGGCCCGGTCGCTGTGGATATCCCCATCGACCTTCAAGGATTGGGCGGCCCTGCGCAAATCAGTTTCGTGTGGGAGCTTACGCGTCGTCCCGTAGACCGGGCTCTCGGAGCCCTTGCCCCTCTCGCTGACCGAATCGGAGCCCCCACCGCGCGCTTCCGCAACATTGTCGACGCCGGGGGCTTCGGGTCCTCACTTGGTAGCCGCCTGTTCGAGACGTATCCAGCGGGCAGCCTGAAGCGATTGGGCCTCAAGCGGAGTGACATCATCACCGCTCCGGGAAACATGCTGAACGAGGACGAAACCGACGCCGCAATTTGCGCGCTAACTGCGCTGCCGGAATGGCGACTGGAAGGTCAGCCGCTCGCTGACTCGCTGGCCCGGCAATTTGAGGAGAACGGAATGGCGGCCGGCCGGCAACTTCCCCTGGGATATGTCCTTCTTAAGGCGAACCCAGCCAAGCGCGTTCACGTCTCAAGGCAGGATGTGAGTATTTTGCGGGGCGGCACACTGCAATGAACGCTCCTGCCCGTATCACGCCTGCGGTCGTCGCCGCTCACGGCCTGAAGCCGGATGAATACGACCGCATCCTGAAACTGATCGGCCACGAGCCGTCGCTGACCGAGCTCGGCATTTTCTCGGCGATGTGGAACGAGCATTGCTCGTACAAATCGTCCAAGAAGTGGCTGCGCACGCTGCCGACCACCGGCGAGCGCGTGATTTGCGGGCCCGGCGAGAACGCGGGCGTCGTCGACATCGGCGATGGCCTCGCCGTCATCTTCAAGATGGAGAGCCACAACCATCCCTCGTTCATCGAGCCCTATCAGGGGGCCGCGACCGGCGTCGGCGGCATCCTGCGCGATGTCTTCACC
>DASZPF010000002.1:0-180254 GCA_035550395.1 Acidobacteriaceae bacterium | reverse complement strand
AACGAGGGCTGCCGGCCCATGGAAGCAGTGAGCAGGACATGACCGGCAGCCACTCCAAACGATCTTTGCAGGCCGGCGGAACGAGCCGGGGAAAGAAAGAAACACGATGGCTGGACAGAGAATTCGCATCCGTTTGAAGGCGTACGACTACCGCGTGCTGGACACGTCGACGGGCGAGATTGTGGAGACGGCGAAGCGCACGGGCGCACAGGTTGCGGGTCCGATTCCGCTGCCCACGATGAAGAACAAGTACTGCGTGCTGCGTTCCCCGCACGTGGACAAGAAGAGCCGGGAGTCGTTCGAGATCCGCACGCACAAGCGGCTGATCGACATCCTGGAGCCGACGCAGCAGACGGTGGACGCGCTGATGAAGCTCGATCTGCCAGCGGGCGTGGACGTCGAGATCAAGACGGTACAGAAATAGCTGTTAGCTCCTGGCTTATTAGCTAGAGGCCGAAAGCGCAAGACGATTTGAGAAGCGACCGGCAGTGCTCGATTGGCCGAATTTTGATGTGAAATTCGCCGGAGCATGATGCGGAGAGGAAGACGACGATGGCAGTAACAGGGATTCTGGGCAGGAAGGTCGGCATGACGCAGCTCTTCGACGAGAAGGGTGACGTGCACCCGGTGACGGTGCTGAAGGCCGGCCCATGCGTGATCACGCAGCTGAAGACGCAGGCCAAGGACGGCTATGACGCCGCGCAGATCGGCTACGTGGACTTCATCAAGGCCTCCAAGGTGAACAAGGCCATGACCGGTCACTTTGCGAAGTCAAATGTGCCGCCGGTGCGGGTGATGAAGGAAGTTCCGGTTGAGGCGGCCAAGGACGGCGAAGAGGACGGCGTGAAGGCCGGCGACCGCGTGCTGGTGGACATCTTCAACGACGAGAAGTTCGTCGACGTGATCGGCACCTCGAAGGGCCGCGGCTTTGCGGGCGTCATCCGGCGGCACCACTTCGGCGGCGGCCCCAAGTCCCACGGCCACATGTTCCAGGTGCAGGGCTCGATCGGCGCCTCGTCGTTCCCGTCGCGCGTGTTTCCCGGGCAGCGCATGCCGGGCCATATGGGCAACGACCAGGTGACGGTGCGCAACCTGCGCATCCGCGGCATCGACCTGGAGGACAACCTCCTGATGGTCGAGGGCGCGGTCCCCGGCCCGCGGGACGGCTATGTGCTGATCTCGAAGGCCAAGGCTCCGCCGCGCGAGCGACGTGGCTTTGCGGGTTCGACCACACTCGATCCGCTGAAGGCTTCGAAGAAGGCTTCACCGAAGAAGAAGTAGGTCCTTCGCGGACGGCGGATCGCGCCTGGCGGCGCAGAGGCCGGATGGGTAGGAGTCAGGCAGTAGAAGTTGCAATACACTGCGCGGGGAACGGACCGGTCAACGCAGTGAAATACAGGAAGGGCCTGCCGCATCGATGGCGGGCAAGAGAGAAGACGATGGCGAAGGTAAATGTAGTCAATCTTGGCGGGAAGAAGGTCGGCGAGCTCGAACTGCTCGACGAGGTGTTCTCGGGCGAGATCAATGACGGTCTGCTGTGGGAGGCGGTGGTTCACTACCGCGCAGCCCTGCGGCAGGGCACGGCCTCGACGAAGACCCGCGGTCTGGTCTCGGGCGCGGGACGCAAGCTGTGGAAGCAGAAGGGCACGGGCCGCGCGCGCGTGGCCTCGATCCGCACGCCGCTGTGGCGTGGCGGCGGCACGGTCCACGGACCGAAGCCGCGCAGCTACGACTACCAGTTTCCGCAGAAGAAGCTGATGGGCGCGCTGCGGTCGGCGATTGCGGCGAAGATTGCGGACGGCAAGTTCACCGTGGTCGATTCGTTCGCGGTAGACCAGCCGAAGACCAAGCTCTATCGCCAGGCGCTGAACAAGCTGGAGACGGGCAAGACGACGCTGCTGGTGGAGACGAGCAAGAAGCTGGACGAGAAGCTGTATCTGGGCTCGCGCAACCTGGACGGCGTGGAACTGGTGCTGAGCTCCGAGGTGCATCCCTACGACCTGCTGCGCTATGAGCACGCGGTGTTCTCGAAGGATGCGATCGAGGCCCTGCAGGAGACGCTGAAGAAGTCGGTCTCCAAGCGGAAGAAGGCAGCTGAGAAGGAGGTTGCGTAATGCCAACCCTCTATACAACGATCCGCCGCCCCCTGATTACCGAGAAGGGGATGGGCGTGAAAGAGGCCCAGAACACGCTGGTGTTCGAGGTCGATTCGAAGGCGACGAAGACCGAGGTGAAGCAGGCGGTGGAGTCGCTGTTCAAAGTGAAGGTCTCCGACGTGCGCACGTCGACGGTTGCGGGCAAGGAGCGCCGGCGGGGCCGGTATGCCGGTTATCGCCCGGACTGGAAGAAGGCTTATGTGCGGCTGAAGGACGGGCAGAAGATGCCGGAGTATCTGGACAGCATTTAGGGACAGTGAGACAAGCGGGTCAGCGAGTCAGCAGACGAGCGGAACAGCAGTAAGCGAGAAACAAGACGATGCCGATTAAATCATTTCGACCAGTAACCCCCAGCCTTCGCTTTCAGACGAAGCTGGTGAATGACGACCTGACGACGGACGAGCCGCACAAGCCGCTGTTGACGGTGAAGCAGCGCACCGGCGGCCGCAACTCGACGGGCCGGCTGACGATCCGCCACCACGGCGGCGGACATAAGCAGAAGCTGCGGCTGATCGACTTCAAGCGCGACAAGTTCGGCATTCCGGGCACCGTGGCGACGATCGAGTACGATCCGAACCGCAGCTCGCGCATTGCTCTGGTGCACTACAAGGACGGCGAGAAGCGCTACATCATCCAGCCCGTGGGCCTGAAGGTGGGCCAGCAGGTGATGAGTGGCCCCGAGGCCGACATCCTGGTGGGCAATGCGCTGCCGCTCAGGAACATTCCCGCCGGCACGACGGTGCACGCGATCGAGCTGCGGCCGGGCAAGGGTGCGCAGATGGCCCGCTCGGCGGGCTCGCAGGCGCAGCTGGTGGCAAAGGAAGGCGACTATGCGCTGCTGAAGCTGCCCTCCGGCGAGACGCGCAGGGTGCAGGTGGACTGCATGGCGACGATCGGCCAGGTAGGCAACACGGACCACGAGAACCAGGCGATCGGCAAGGCAGGCCGCAACCGCTGGAAGGGCATCCGGCCGACGAACCGCGGCGTCTCGATGAACCCGGTCGACCATCCGCACGGCGGCGGCGAGGGCAAGACCTCGGGCGGACGCCATCCGGTGACCCCATGGGGCCAGCCGACGCGCGGTTACAAGACACGCAACAACAAGCGGACCGATGTCTTCATCGTGAACCGCAGAGGGAAATAAGCATGGCACGCTCCGCAAAGAAGGGCCCGTTCATCGACGGTCACCTGCAGACGAAGATCACGGTGATGAACCAGTCGAACGACAAGAAGGTGGTGCGCACCTGGTCGCGCCGCTCGACGATCTTCCCCGACATGGTCGGGCACACGATTGCCGTGCACAACGGCCGCAAGTTCATCCCGGTGTACGTGACGGAGAACATGGTGGGCCACAAGCTGGGCGAGTTCGCGGCGACGCGGACGTTCAAGGGGCACTCGGCGAAGGCTGCCGAGGCCGCGGCCAAGGCGAAGTAACAGGCGTTTCAAAGCGGCGACTGAGCCGCGGGCCTGCAACCTGAGGAGCCGAGGGCGACGAGGGACCTGCAGTTCGAAGTTTTTGAGGTTGAAGGACGAGAGTTATGGCGAAGACGGCAACAGATAACGTCCGGGAGTTTCGCGCCGAGGCCCGGTTCCAGCGCACCAGCCCGCAGAAGGCGAAGCTTGTGCTCGACATGATCAAGGGCAAGCGTGTGGAGCAGGCGCTGAACACGGTGCACTTCTCCACCAAGCGCATGGCGCCGGTGATTGAGAAGGTGCTGCGCTCGGCGATCCAGAACGCGAACTACCTGGCGCAGGAGCAGGGCCTGGATGTCGACATCGACAACCTGTATGTGAGGACGGCGGTGGCCAACGACGCTCCGCGCATGAAGCGCATCCGCCCGGCGCCGATGGGCCGCGCGTTCCGCTACCAGCGCAGGCTGGCGCACATTATTGTGACGGTGGCCGAGAAGAAGCCGGGCGTGAACGTGGCGACGGTGGTCACGGCCGAGGAGCCGGCAGCGAAGTCTGGATCCGGCAAGGGGCCGGCGAAGAAGGCGGCCAAGAAGGCGCCGGCGAAGAAGGCAGCGGCCAAGAAGGCGCCAGCCAAGAAATCTGCAGCCAAAAAGGCTGCGAAGTAGGAAGGGAAGCTTATGGGACAGAAGGTCCATCCGTATGGGTTCCGCCTCGGCGTCAACAAGCCGTGGAAGTCGCGCTGGTTTGTGGAGCGCGGCTACGACAAGCTGCTGATCGAGGACGTGAAGCTGAAGGCTGAGCTGCGCGAGAAGCTGAAGGCGGCGGGCGTGAGCTCCGTCGAGGTCGAGCGGCCGGGCAACAAGCTGCGCCTGATCATCCGCACGGCGCGGCCGGGCATCATCATCGGCCGCAAGGGCGCGGAGATCGACAAGCTGAAGGCCGATATCCAGAAGCGGACTTCGCGCGAGGTGTTCATCGACATTCTGGAGGTGAACAAGCCGGAGCTGGATGCGCAGCTGGCGGCGGAGAACATCGCGCTGCAGCTGGAGAAGCGCGTGAGCTTCCGCCGGGCGATGCGCAAGAGTGTCGATTCGGCGCTGCGCTTCGGCTGCAAGGGCATCAAGGTGCGCGTGTCGGGCCGGCTGAACGGCAACGAGATTGCGCGGTCGGAGTGGTATCTGCAGGGCCGTCTGCCGCTGCACACGCTGCGCGCGGACATCGACTACGGCTTTGCCGAGGCGCACACAACCTACGGGACGATCGGCGTAAAGGTCTGGGTCTATCGCGGCGATATCTACGAGCAGAAGAAGCGGCGCGACCAGGGCACGACCTCCGGCGTGTTTTAGGAAGTTTTGAGGGTTTGAGGGTTTCGTTATGTTGATGCCAAAGAGAGTGAAGTATCGCAAGCAGCAGCGCGGCCGGATGAAGGGCAAGGCGTGGCGCGGGTCCGACCTGTCGTTCGGCGACTACGGCCTGAAGGTGGAGGAGTGCGGCTACATTACGGACCGGCAGATTGAGGCCAGCCGTATTGCGATGACGCGCTTCATCAAGCGCGGCGGCAAGGTGTGGCTGCGGCTGTTTCCTGACAAGCCCATCACGAAGAAGCCGGCCGAGACCCGTATGGGCAAAGGCAAGGGCGCGCCGGACCACTGGGTTGCGGTGGTGCGGCCGGGCAAGATCCTCTTCGAGATGGAGGGCGTTGCTCCGGACCTTGCCAAGGAGGCCATGCGTCTGGCGGCGCACAAGCTGCCGCTGAAGACGGGGTTTGTGATGCGCCATGACGTGAAGGTTGCGGCGGTAAAGGCGAAATAGCAGGCTGGAGGGCGCGATAAGCCCGCCGGGATTTTTGCAGTAGAGACGAGACGAAGACGATGGAAATCGAGAAGATCCGCAATTTGAGCGATGACGAGCTGAAGAGCCAGCAGGCGAAGGCCGGCGAGGAGCTCTTCCGGCTGCGCTTCCGCCAGAACCTGGGCAACCAGGAGGGCATCAAGAAGCTGCGCGGGCTGAAGCTGGATATCGCCCGCATCAAGACTGTGGCGCGCCAGCGCGAGCTGGGGATCACCGTGGCGGCCAAGCCCGCCGCCGCGGCCCCGGCGAAGAAGGCAGCCACCAAGAAGGCAAAGACGGCGCCGAAGAAAGCGACGAAGAAGGACTAACCGATGGCAGAGACAACGAAGACCGCTGATACCGCAACCGCGGGCACTGAGACGGCAGCATCGCGCCGCAACGAGAAGGTGGGCGTGGTGGTATCGACCAAGATGCAGAAGACGATCGTGGTCGAGATCGAGATCCGCAAGGCGCATCCGAAGTATCGGCGCGTGGTGAAGATGAACAAGAAGTTTTACGCGCACGACGAGTTGAACTCGGCGCGCGTAGGCGATATGGTGCGCATTCGCGAGTCGCGGCCGCTGTCCAAGCTGAAGCGCTGGTCGCTCGAGGAGATCGTGCGGCGCTCGTCGCTGGCGCAGCTGGATGAGAAGCCGGTCGAGGCGTAGGGCGCATCGGCTTCCCGCGCGGGAGGCCGGCGAAGATAAGTTTTAGGGGCTTCGGCCCGGGAGAACGCAGATGGTACAGATGAGGACGATGCTCGCGGTTGCCGACAACTCCGGCGCTCGCAAGCTGCAGGTGATCCTGCCGCTGGGCGGCGGACTGGGCAAGCAGGCCGGCCTGGGCGACGTGGTGACTGCAGCGGTGAAGGAAGCTTCGCCGGACGGCGCGGTGAAGAAGGGCAAGGTGGTGAAGGCGGTGATCGTGCGCACGCGCAAGGAGTCACGGCGCCGCGACGGGACGTACATTCGCTTTGACGAGAACGCGGCCGTGGTGATCAACGATGCGATGGAGCCTGTCGGCACGCGCGTCTTCGGTCCGGTGGCGCGCGAGCTGCGGGAGAAGAAGTTTCTGAAGATCGTCTCGCTGGCGCCTGAAGTTATCTAGCAACGAACAAGCGGAGTCCGGCTCCGGCAGATTGTCGAGGAAGGGAAGCAGAAGATGGCAGGGATCAAGATCAAGCGCAATGACATGGTCGAGGTGATTGCGGGCAAGGACAAGGGAAAGAAGGGCCGCGTGCTGCGCGTGCTCACGGACAAGAACCGCGTCCTGGTGGAGCACGTGATGATGATCAAGAAGCACGTGCGCCCGAACCCGCAGAAGAACATCAAGGGCGGCATCGCCGAGCAGGAGGCGCCGATCCACATCTCGAACGTGATGCTGATCGACGGCGAAGGCAACAAGACCCGGGTGGGCAAGCGCCTGGAGGGCGAGCGGCTGGTGCGCTACTCCAAAGCCAGCGGCAGCGTGATCCCGGAGAAGAAGTAAGTCCGGCGAGTCGATAGTGGTCCGTTGATGGTTGGTAGTTGAGAAACATGGGTTCACCCCACGAAACGGTACACGGGCTGATGAAAGGTCCACTCCGGCAACCGTGGAGAAAGAGAAGAAGCGAGATGGCAGCAAGGTTTAAAGAAAAATACGTGAATGAGATCCGCCCGGCGATCGCCAAGGAGCTTGGCATCGAGAACGCGATGGCGATTCCCAAGCTGGAGAAGATCATCATCAACATGGGTCTGGGCGAGGCGACGCAGAATGTGAAGATCATGGACCCGCTGGTGGCGGACCTGGGCGCGATCACCGGCCAGAAACCGGTCGTCACCAAGGCGAAGAAGTCCATCGCGGCCTTCAAGGTGCGCGAGGGCATGCCGATCGGAGCGATGGTGACCCTGCGCGGCGACAAGATGTACGAGTTCCTGGACCGGCTGATCACGATTGCGCTGCCGCGCGTGCGCGACTTCCGCGGCGTCTCGTCGAAGAGCTTTGACGGGCGCGGCAACTACACGCTGGGCCTGCGCGACCAGCTGATCTTCGCGGAGATCGACTACGCGAAGGTGGACAAGATGAAGGGCATGAACGTGACGATCGTGACGACGGCCCAGGATGACAACGGCGCACGGACGCTGCTGAAGGCCTTCGGCATGCCGTTCCGGCAGGGCGCCTAAGGTTCAGGCAGAAGGAAGAAGCGAGATATGGCAACTACAGCAAAGCGCGTCAAGGACGCAAGCAAACCGAAGTTCAAGTCCCGCCAGCACAACCGCTGCCAGCTCTGCGGCCGTCCGCGCGCGTTTCTGCGCAAGTTCGGCGTCTGCAGGCTTTGCTTCCGGTCGCTGGCCCTGAAGGGCGAGATCCCGGGCGTCGTCAAGTCCAGCTGGTAAATTCGCGGCTGCGGCGGCTATACTAAGAGAGCTGTCGCAACCGTTTCACCCTGGCAGAGACCTCACCCGACAGGGGTGCTGAAGTCTGACAGGCCAAGTGGTTCCCTGAGGGCCGGAGACAAGTTTCCTCCGGCCGCAGTCAGAATCCGATCCAAGTTCAAGGAAGTGCATTCCCGCTGGTTCTCGTGTGCCTCGAGCGCGCGAGCGAACGGGGGATGAAGGAGAATGAATGAACCTTACCGATCCAGTTGCAGATTTTCTTACGCGTATTCGCAATTCCATCCGTGCGCGGCACCAGAAGCTTGACGTGCCGGCCTCGAAGCTGAAGGCAGAGATCGCCCGCATCCTGAAGGAAGAGGGCTATATCGCGAATTACAAGCCGGCGGAAGAGAACGGGATGAAACTGATCCGCGTGTACCTGAAGTACGGCCCGAACAACGAGGCCGCCATCCGCGATCTGCAGCGCGTCTCGCGCCCGGGCTGCCGGGTGTACCTGGGCCGCGATGAGATCCGCCGGGTGCAGGGCGGACTGGGCATCTCGATCATGACTACGCCGAAGGGCGTGATGACGGGCCGCCAGGCGCGCCGCGAGGGCGTGGGCGGCGAGGTGCTTTGCGAGGTCTGGTAAACGCAGTTGCTGGTTGCTAGTTGAAGGCTGAATTTGGCTGCAGTGGAACGGAGATTGGGCGGAACAAGCCGGCCCTCTCCGCGACTCGCAAGCCGCAAAAGGATTGAAAGATGTCGCGTATTGGAAACAAGCCGATTCCTCTGCCCCAGGGCGTGAAGTACACCGTGCAGGACGGCGGCAAGAGCGTTCTGGTAGAGGGCCCGAAGGGCAAGATGAGCGCGCTGCTGCCCGGCGGCATCACGCTGGCGCAGAAGGACGGCTCGCTGGTGGCGGAGCGCCAGAACGACAGCCAGGCGGCGTTCCATGGACTGGCGCGCGCGCTGGTCTACAACGCAGTCAACGGCGTGACCAAGGGCTGGCAGAAGGAGCTGGACATCGTCGGCATCGGCTACCGCGTGGAGATGAAGGGCAAGGGCACGGTGGTTTTCACGCTGGGCTACTCGCACCCGATCGAGTTTCCGCTGCCGACCGGCATTGAGGTCACCATCGACCCCAAGCAGACGCACGTGACGATCAGCGGGATCGATCGGCAGAAGGTAGGCCAGGTGGCCGCCGATATGCGCGCACTGCGCAAGCCGGACCCGTACAAGAACAAGGGAGTGCGCTACTCCGACGAGAAGCTGAAGAAGAAGGTCGGCAAGACCGGCGCGAAATAGCTGACAACCGAACGTCGCCGGACGCCGGCGACGCCATTAGGAAGGAAGAGACGAAAATGTTGAAGCCCCGTGAACGTAATGTGATCCGCAAGCGCGTGCATGCGCGCATCCGGGAGAAGATGTCGGGCACCGCCGAGCGGCCGCGCCTGAATGTGTATCGCTCGCTGAACCACATCTACACGCAGCTGATCGACGACGTGAACGGCGTGACGCTGGTGTCCGCGTCCTCGTTCGGCAAGAAGGGCGAGTCGAAGGCGTACGGCGGCAACGTGGCGGCGGCGAAGTCAGTCGGCAAGCTGATTGCCGAGCGCGCACAGGAGAAGGGCATCAAGAAGGTGGTGTTCGACCGCGGCGGCTATCTGTATCACGGCCGCGTGAAGGCACTGGCGGATGCAGCGCGCGAGGCTGGCCTGGAGTTCTAGGCGGAACAGGTTTTGGGCGCGCCCAAGGGCGGCCGGAATGGACAAGAGATGGCACTGACGAAGAAGAAGATCGACGGGAACCGGATGAACCTCAAGGACGAGGTGGTCGCGATCAACCGTGTAACCAAGGTGGTGAAGGGCGGCAAAAACATGTCGTTCGCCGCTCTGGTGGTGGTGGGCGATCCGGGCGAGGGCGTGGTGGGCTACGGCTCCGGCAAGGCAAAAGAGGTCCCGCAGGCGATCCGCAAGGGCATTGAGGCGGCAAAGAAGAACCTGCTGAAGGTGAACCTGACGCAGACGACGATTCCGCACCAGGTGCTGGGCCGCTTCGGCGCGGGGTCTGTGCTGCTGAAGCCGGCGCCTGAGGGGACCGGCGTGATCGCCGGCAAGACGGTGCGAGCGGTAATGACCTCGGCGGGAGTGCAGAACGTGCTGACGAAGTCGCTGGGTTCGGCCAATCCGCACAACGTGGTCAAGGCGACATTCGACGCGCTGGCGCAGCTGCGCAACCGGTCCGAGGTGGCCACCCTGCGCGGCAAGACGGCCGAGGAGCTGTAAAACGTTATCAGTTATCGGTTCGCGCTGTGAGACGGTGGCGGGCCAGGACAGTCTGGAGAAGGACAATGGCAGCGGCAAAGACAATCAAACTGCAGTATTTTCGCTCGAAGATTGCCACGCCCGTGAAGCACAAGGCCGTGGTGAAGGGCCTGGGCTTTACGCGGCTGAATCAGATCGTGGAGCGCGAGGACACCCCTTCGATCCGCGGCATGGTGGCCAAGGTGCCGCACCTGGTGCGCGTGGTCGAGTAAGTCCGGAGAACTAGTTGCCAGGAACTGGGGACTAGAAAGACACCGGGCAGATATGCCCGCAAAAATGCGAGTCGGAATAAGGCTAGTTCGCTACACCTGGTAACTGGCAACTATCTTCCGGCGCTAGCGAGGAAATGATGGCAATTCGTAATCTTTCAAACCTGAGGCCGCCGAAGAAGGCCAACGAAAACAAGAAGCGCGTGGGCCGCGGCATGGGCTCCGGCATGGGCAAGACCGCGACCCGCGGGCACAAGGGCCAGGGCTCGCGCTCCGGCTCGTCGCTGATGCGCGGCTTTGAGGGCGGCCAGATGCCGCTCCATCGCCGCCTGCCGAAGCGCGGCTTCAACAATATCTTCCGCGTGGAGTATACGGTGGTGAGCCTGGACCGCATCAGCGAGGTGCTGGCCAAGGCGCCGGGCGCGGAGCTGACGCTGGAGGCGCTGACGGAGCATGGCCTGCTGCGCAAGAAGGGCGGCCTGGTGAAGGTGCTGAACAACGGCAAGCTCTCCGGCCCGGTGACGGTGCATGCGCACAAGTTCTCCAAGACCGCCCAGGAAGCGATCGAGAAGGCCGGCGGCAAGGCGATTGTGATCGGCGCCTAGCGGCGGCGGCCTGCAATTTGGCGGTGCAAATACTCCGCTGTTTCCGCTAGGATTGGTTTTCGGCGTCCCGGCGCCTTCCGGTTTCAGCACAAGGCTCGAGGTCCCTGATGTTAGAGAGATTTTTCCAAAGCATCGGCAACATCTTCCGCATTCCCGATCTGCGGAAGCGTGTGCTGTTTACGCTTGGGCTGCTGGCGGTCTACCGCCTGGGGGCGTTTATTCCCACGCCCGGCGTCAACTCCGACGCGCTGTCGCAGTTCTTCAATGCCAATTCCGGCTCGGCGCTGGGCCTGTTCGACATGTTTACGGGCGGCAACCTGCGCAAGCTGACGGTGTTCGCGCTGGGCATCATGCCGTACATTACGGCGTCGATCATCTTCCAGCTGCTGACGGTGATCTACGAGCCGCTGGCCAAGCTGCAGAAGGAAGGCGAGCTGGGACGGCGCAAGATCACACAGTGGACACGATATGTGACGGTGCTGCTGGGCCTGATCCAGTCCTTTGCGATTGCGCTGACGCTAAGCAGCCCGACGGCGAACATGGCAAACATTCCGCGCAGTGAGTTTGTTCCGCTGTGCGTGATTACGCTGACGGCCGGGACGGCCTTCATCATGTGGCTGGGCGAGCAGATCACGGAACGCGGCATCGGTAACGGCATGTCTCTGCTGATCTTTGCCGGCATCGTGGTGGGCCTGCCGCGCGGCATCAAGGACCTGTTCGACAAGGCGCGGGACAATGCGTGGGGCGCGCTGACGCCGCTGGCGATTGTGCTGCTGGTGGCAGCGATGCTGGCCATCGTGGCGTTCATCGTGTGGGTGGAGCGCTCCGAGCGCCGCATCCAGGTGCAGTATGCCAAGCGCATCGTTGGACGCAAGATGATGGGCGGCCAGTCGACGCACCTGCCGCTGAAGGTCAACTCCGGCGGCGTGATGCCGATCATCTTTGCGAGCTCGATCCTCTCCGTGCCGCTCCTGTTTTCGCAGATGAGCTTCGGCGGGACGAAGCTGCAGGACTCGAACTTCTTCGGACCGATCCTGCGCAACATCCAGGCGGGCGAGCCGTGGAACGTGGTGCTGAACGCGGTCGCGATCGTGTTCTTTGCGTACTTCTATATTTCGATCGTCTTCCGCCCGGACGACATCGCCGACAACATGCGCAAGTACGGCGGCTTTATCCCGGGCATCCGGCCAGGGCGGCGCACCTCGGACTTCATCAACGATGTGCTGACCCGCATCACGCTGGTGGGCGCCATTTACCTTGTCGTCGTGCAGCTGATCCCCACGATCCTGCTCAGCGGTATTCACCTGAACCATCTGTGGCTGATTGGCGGAGCATTTGACCGGCTGCCAACCTGGATGACGCAGGGCCTGGGCGTGAACTTCTACTTCGGCGGCACCAGCCTGCTGATCGTAGTGGGCGTGGCGATGGACACGGTGCAACAGGTGGAGTCGCAGCTGATCATGCGCCATTACGAGGGATTCTCGCCGAAGAGCGGCCGTATCCGCGGGCGGCGGAGCTGGTAGGCGCGAGCACATTGGGCGCTGAGGCGGCGGCAAGCGCGATCGACCCCGGATTTGTGCCGGGGCCGGTGCTTCTGCTGGGAGCGCCAGGGGTAGGCAAGGGCACTCAGGCCAAGCGTCTGATGGCCAAGTACGGGATTCCGCAGATCTCGACCGGCGACATCCTGCGGGCGATCAAGAACGACCCCGAGAAGGCCCATACGCCGGAGGGACGTGAGGCCAAACGTTTGATGGACCAAGGGTTGCTGGTTCCAGACGAGTTGGTGAACCAGCTGGTAGCCGACCGGCTGTGCGAGCCGGACACCGGGCGCGGATACATTCTGGACGGCTTTCCGCGGACGCTGCCGCAGGCCAACTGGCTGGATGAGCACCTGGTCTCCGAGTGCAGCGGGCACGCGCTGGCGGCCCCGGTGGTAGCGATTTCGATTGTGGTGGAGTATAAGCACCTGCTGCAGCGGATCACCGGGCGCAGGATCGCGCCTTCGGGCCGGATCTACAACGTCTACTTCGACCCGCCGAAGACGGAGGGGGTGGATGACGAGGACGGCTCGCCGCTGATGCAGCGGCAGGACGATACCGAGCCGGTCTTCCACGAGCGCATGCGGACATTTGAAGAACTGACGGCCCCGGTCATTGCGCATTATCGCGCCCAGGGGCGGTTTGAAGAGATCGATGGCGACCAGCCGGTCGAGGCTGTCACAGCGGCCATCGATGGGGTACTGCACCGCCTGCGCCGTGCCTGACATCCAACGAGTCTGAGTCCCTGAGCTGCCCGGAAGATCGATGCCTGTTTTTATCAAAACCGCTGCCGAGATTGAGAAGATGCGCCGCTCCGGCGAGGCGCTGCGCAAGGTGCATGACGCAGTTGCGCCTCTGGTGGTGCCGGGCGCGTCAACGATGGACCTGGAGAAGGCGGCCGCCGCAAAGATGGAGGAGCTAAGTGCGATCTCGGCTTTCAAGGGCTACCACGGCTTTCCTGCAGTGCTGTGCACGTCGATCAACTGCGAGGTGGTGCATGGCATCCCTTCAGAGAAGCGGGTGCTGAAGGATGGAGACATCATCTCGATCGACTGCGGTGTGATCGTGGACGGGTTCTATTCGGACGCCGCGGTGACGTATGCGGTAGGCGTAGCAGCACCCGCAACCCAGAAGCTGCTGGATGTGACGAAGGCGTCGCTGGAACGGGCGATCGGTGAGGCGCAGGCGGGCGGGCGGCTGGGGGACATTTCGGCCGCGGTGCAGGAGATGTGCGAGGCCGAGGGGTACGGCGTGGTGCGGGAGTTTGTAGGCCACGGGATCGGGCGGTCGATGCATGAGGACCCGCAGGTGCCGAACTTCGGGACACGGGGCAAAGGGCCGCGGCTGAAGGCCGGGATGGTGCTGGCGATCGAGCCGATGATCAACGCGGGCCGGCCGGAGGTGAAGGTGCTGCCGGACGGCTGGACGACGGTGACGGTGGACGGCAGCCTGAGCGCTCATTTTGAGCACACGGTGGCCATTACCAGGGACGGCCCGGTGATATTGACCCTGTAGTTCGGGCCGGGCACCGATTTTGGCCTGGTTTGGAGTAGGATTTTGGCCCGGCTTTCGGGTATACTCAAAAATGCTGTGTGCGAAAGCGCATGGCGCCGGAGCAGGGAGCATGAACGGTGACTCCCGGCTGCCCTGAATGGAGCGCGTTTGTCGAAGGAAGATGCAATTGAGGTGATGGCAACGGTCGTGGAGACCCTGCCGAATGCGATGTTCAAAGTGGAATTGGAGAACAAGCACCAGGCACTGGCGCATGTCTCCGGCCGCATGCGCAAGAACTTCATCCGCATCCTCCCAGGCGATCGCGTCGCGATCGAGCTCAGTCCGTACGACCTCAATCGCGGAAGGATCGTCTACCGCTACAAGTAGACGAGACAGCTTCTAGCTGCTGGCCTCTGGCCACCGGCTTTTCGCTGACACAATCTGGAATGGAAGCATGAGCAATTGGCATCCGGTCTCTGGCTGCAAGCTGGAGGCTAAAGGAGCCAGTGCTGTTTTAGGGAGTTTTGAAATGAAGGTCCGTGCCTCAGTGAAGAAGATTTGCGACAAGTGCAAGGTCATCCACCGCCGCGGGGTGGTGCGGGTGATCTGCGAGAACGCGAAGCATAAGCAGCGCCAGGGATAGAGCAGCAACACCGGCCCCGCCGGGCGAGTTAGCCGAAGTAAAGGCTTGCGATGAACCCGGTGGAATGAGCTTGAACCAAGCTCATAGCCGTAAACCGACAACCCCGTTCGACGGCCACAAGCGCTGCCGGACCCAGACGAAAAGGATTCCCATGGCACGTATTGCCGGAGTCGACGTACCGAACCACAAACAGGTACGGATCGGGCTCACATACATTTACGGGATCGGCGATTCGCGCGCGGCCAAGATTCTGGCCGAGGCGGGTGTCGACCCGTTTGCGAAGATTGGAACGCTCGATGAGGACGCGTTGAACCGCATCCGCCACGTGATCGAGACGCAGGGACAGATTGAGGGCGATCTGCGCAAGGACGTTGGCCTGAACATCAAGCGCCTGATCGAGATCCAGAGCTATCGCGGCCTGCGCCACCGCCGCTCGCTGCCTGTCCGCGGACAGCGCACCCACACCAACGCCCGCACACGCAAAGGCCCGCGCAAGGGCACGGTTGCCGGCAAGAAGAAAGCGACGAAATAGGCCATGGCAAAGACTGCTGCAGCCGGCAAGACGGCCGGCAAGAACAAGAAGTTCAAGAAGCGGGAACGGAAGAACGTCCCGTTCGGGCTCGTGTTTATCCAGGCGAGCTTCAACAACACGATCGTCACCATCACCGACCAGCAGGGCAATACGCTCAGCTGGAAGTCGTCGGGCTCGCTTGGCTTCCGCGGCTCGCGTAAGGGCACGCCGTTTGCGGCGCAGCAGGCAGCGCAGAACGCGGCCAATGCAGCGCGCGACCACGGCCTGCGCTCGGTAGATGTGCGCGTCTCGGGTCCGGGTTCGGGCCGCGAGTCGGCGATCCGCGCGCTGGCTACGGCCGGCATCGAGGTGCGCTCGATCCGCGACGTTACGCCGATCCCGCACAACGGCTGCCGTCCGCCGAAGCGCCGCAGAGTGTAAGTTGCCAGTTCTCAGTTGTCAGTGAGAGCCAGCCAGATTTGAACCCAGGATCGGGACGAAGCGCACCGCGCGTAAACCGATCGTCACCTGAAGTAAAGGAGAATTAGAAATGGCACGTTATACAGGGGCCGTCTGCCGGCTCTGCCGCAGGGATGGAACGAAGCTCTTCCTGAAGGGCGCAAAGTGCTTCACCGACAAGTGTCCGGTGGAGAAGCGCAACTTTCCTCCGGGCCAGCACGGCCAGTCGCGCAAGGTGAAGAAGGTGGTGGGCTACGGCCTGCAGTTGCGCGAGAAGCAGAAGGCCAAGCGCATCTACTTCACGCTGGAGACGCAGTTCCGTGCGTACTACGAGAAGGCCTCCAACAAGACCGGCGTGACCGGCGAGCTGCTGCTGCAGCAGTTGGAGACGCGGCTGGACAACGTCTGCTACCGGCTGGGCTTCGCGATGTCGCGGCGCCAGGCGCGGCAGATTGTGCGCCACGGCCATGTGCAGGTGAACGGGCGCAAGGTGAACATCCCGTCGTTCCAGTGCAAGGTGGGCGACGAGATCCAGGTACGCGAGGGCTCGAAGAAGCTGACGGTGCTGGAGGAGTCGGCGAATTTTGCTTCAGGCCAGCGTCAGCCGACGTGGCTGGAGATCAACCGCGAGAACCAGTCGGGCAAAGTGCTTTCACTGCCCAAGCGCGAGGACGTGAACCTGCCGGTGAACGAGCAGCTGATCGTCGAGCTTTACTCGAAGTAGGCCGTTCAAGCCGGAAAGCAGATTCCTGCGCCTTCGTTCCCGCGTTGCGAGAACGAGGGCTGCGGAAAGACAAGAACCAAAGAGCAGCACAACAACATAGCTGGCAACCGAATTATCCGCCTTCGCAAAATGCATCGCGAATGAGCAGGACACAAGGAGAAACACCCTATGCTTTGGAGAGGATTCCAAAAGCCCAAGCGCCTCGCCGTCGACAGCGAAACACTCACAGACAAGTATGGCAAGTTTTCCGCGCAACCATTCGAGCGCGGCTTCGGCACCACCATCGGCAACGCGCTGCGGCGCACGCTGCTCTCATCGATTGAGGGCGCGGCGGTCACCGCAGTACGCATCGAGGGAGTACTGCACGAGTTCCAGTCGATCTCGGGCGTTGTAGAGGACGCAACGGACATCGTCCTGAACCTGAAGCAGATTCCCTTCAAGCTCGCGGGCGAGGGTCCGAAGGCACTGTACCTGCGCGCGGATGCGCCGGGCGTCGTGACCTCCGGCATGATTGAGGCCGACGGCGACGTGGAGATCCTGGACAAGGACGTCTACATCTGCACGGTAAGCGAGGGCGGGAAGATCGACATGGAGATGCGGCTGAAGCGCGGCCGCGGCTACGTCTCCGCGGACAAGAACTTCGACAGCGACCTGGGCCTGGGCTTTATTCCGGTGGACTCGGTCCACTCGCCAGTGCGCAAGGTGAACTACCTCGTTGAGGCGGCGCGTCTCGGCCAGATCACGGACTATGACAAGCTGACGCTTGAGATCTGGACCAACGGCACGGTGCTGCCGGCGGATGCGCTGGGGCTTTCGGCGAAGCTGTTGAAGGACCATATGAACATCTTCATCAACTTCGAGGAGGAGATGGAGGCAGGAGCGGAGGCCATCGATGGTCCGCAGATCCGCAACGAGAACCTGAACCGGTCCGTTGAGGAACTGGAGCTCTCCGTACGCAGCTACAACTGCCTGAAGAATGCCAACATCTCCACCATCGGCGAGCTGATCCAGAAGACTGAAGCAGAGATGCTGAAGACCAAGAACTTCGGCCGCAAGTCACTGAACGAGATCAAGGAGATCCTGGCGCAGATGGGCCTCTCGCTGGGCATGAAGATCGATGAGAACGGCAACCCGGTCCCGGGACCGACATCGGTGCTTCCGGCGGCGACGCTGGCGGCCAGCTTCGGCAACTTCGACGATGAGGATGAGGACGAAGACGAGGACCTGGAGATGCCGGCAGAGACCGAGAACTTCTAAGCAGGTCTCGCAGCAGCGAGCTTTCGAAAACAGTTCCCTGTACCAACACTATGGCCGCATCCTGAAGAGGATGCGGCCTTTCTGTATCTGTCCGGGAGGTGTAGCTGCGGGGCGGAGAGATTATCACTTAAGTGCAATTTCCGGGCGTTTTTGAACTCGATACCATCCGGGAGCGATGCTCATAAGCCCAAACGCGCAGCTCTCAAGTGACTTCAGCCTGCTGGTGGTAAGCGTGCTGTTTGTGGTCACTTTGTTTGCGGCCGTCTGGATCAGCTTTTTGAAGTGGAGGCTGAAATGGCGCATGGCGGCCCAGCGCATCTGGATCGATCGATCGACGGCAATCGCAGCGGAGCGCAGCCGCGTGCTGGAGATCGTCAGCTCGAACCACAGGGTGGACGACCTGTTGAGTGAGATATGCGCCTCTGTGATCCGGCTTTTGCCCGGCGCGGAGTGCACGTACACACTTCGGCCGGAAAACGAGATTACGGGGACCGGTTGCGAGGACCCCGATTCCGGCAAAGTGATTTTGTTCGAGATCGCCCTGCGCAACGACGCCGAGCGGCTGGCGGGCAAGATTGTCGCGTCGTCCTCCGGCCAGATCCAGGCCGAGGACCGCGAGGCGGTGCGCGTGATGGTGGCGGAACTCGCCAGCCTCTCCATGCGCCACTCGCAGCTGTACCGGGGGCTGGTGCATCACTCCACGCACGATCCTCTGACCGAGCTGCCCAATCGCCGGCTTTATGAGAGCCGGCTGGCGGAGGCGCTTAAATGGGCTGAACAGCGGGGGAATCGGCTTGCCGTGATCTACATCGATGTCAACCGCTTCAAGTATGTCAATGACAAGTTCGGGCATAAGATCGGGGACCTTTATCTGCAGCAGATCAGCGCCCGGCTGAAGCATCAACTGCGTTCCATCGACCTGCTGGCACGGGTCGGAGGGGACGAGTTCATCGTGATCGCGCCCTTCCCGGAGACAGCGGACCGCGCCCATGCAGTCATCAGCCGCCTCAAAGGATGTTTCAACGAGCCGTTCCTGCTGGATGGCAAGGTCATTACCGGCTCGGCCAGCTTCGGCTATGCGCGGTATCCGCAGGACGGAACGACAGCAGACGAGCTGACGCGGGTAGCAGACCATGCGATGTACGTGTGCAAGCATGATGCCCACATTGCTCAGGAGGCCCGAGGCGTCTCCCTGGTTACACCCGATGAGCTTGGGCTGGCGCTGATCAACGGCGACTTCCGGCTCGCGTACCAGCCGCAGTTCTCTGCCTCAGGCGAGCTGAGGGGGCTGGAGGTGCTGCTGCGGCTTGAGCACCCGACGCTGGGCTTCATTCCGCCCGGGGCATTCATCGCGGTGGCGGAACGGCACTCCGTCATCGTTGACATCGGTGCATGGGCCCTCCGTGTCGCTCTCCAGGACGCGACGCGCTGGAACCTTGCGTCGGGCCCGCTTGTGACCCTTGGGGTGAATGTATCGACGCGCCAACTGCAGGAGCCGGAATATGCTGCATCGGTGTTGCGGTGTCTCGAGGAGCATGATTTCCCTGCGGACCGGCTGGAGATCGAATTGATTGAGCGCAGCCTGATGCTTACCGAGGAGGAACCGGTGCTGCAACAGCTGGAGCAGCTTCGCCGGGCGGGCGTCCGCATTTCGCTGGACGACTTTGGTACCGAGCAGTCCTGCCTTGGCCTGCTGCACAAACTGCCCATCGATACGATCAAGATCGACCACGGCTTCATCCGCGCCATGGACGATGAGCCGAAGGTGCTCCCGATCATCCAGGCCATCGTGTACATGGCGCGGTCGCTGGGCAAGCGCGTCATCGCGGAGGGAATCGAGCATATCGGCCCTGTTCCGGCGCTGCTCAACATGGGGTCCATGGACTTCCAGGGCTACCTGCTGAGCCGGCCGCTCCCGGCGGCGGAGGTGGATGAGCTGATCGCAGGCTGGCGCTCAGGGATTGTGATGCCGGACGCCTTCCAGGGACAGTTGAGGTTCGCCGGCACCGAGCTGATTGTGGATGAGCCGCAGGTTTTGCCGAGCCCGTTCAAGGCCTATGACAGCTCCGCGCAGAGGTTTCCGATGTAGTGAGGCTTCCTCGCGCTGCGGCTGATCCAAGCGCCGATGTGCTAAGATAAAGATGCGCTTGGAGAAATTGGCAAGCGCGGCCTTCGCAGGAAGGATTCCCGGCAGAGTTGGGGGTCTGGCCAGAGACTGCGAATGCCTCTCCCACCGCAGACCTTCTGAGCGGACGACAGGGCTGAAGAGTCCAGGCTTGAAGCAGGAGCCGCCGCAAAAGAGCAGAAGAAGACGCGCTGGTTGCTCTGGCTAGAAGACACGTCAAAGGGACGAGTCTCGCCGTGCAGCAGCAGCCAATCGAACCCGATTTGCCAAGCTGACGAACTTACAAAGAGGGCGCCGTGGTGTAGCTGCACCTTCCGAAGCGCCCGGAGAACCGAGCCGTACCCAGGCTCCGAAGGATTATTTTGACGACTGCAACTCTCGAGCCACAGGCTCCCACTGCCACTTCGATGAACGAAGCGAAAACCACTCACAATTCAACCCATGGGAACGGGGCGGCCGCTGCCGCATCCCATGGCACAACTCCGCCGCACCGTGCGGCAGAGAAAGCTGTGCCGCAAGGCGCAACGGTGAAGCCGTCAGAGATTGAGATCGATCCGGTAACGCATCTGCCTTTCCTGAAGGACATCCACTTTGACGACTTCGATATCTCTTCGGCGCTGAAGAGCCGGCTGCGCGCTGCGGGCTTCAAGACACCGACCCCGGTGCAGGCCAAGGCGATTCCGCCGGCGCTTGAGGGCGCAGACATTCTGGCCACTGCGGCAACGGGCACAGGCAAGACGCTGAGCTTCCTGGTGCCCATGATCGACTACATGGACAGCTATCCGCTGGAGCTGAAGAAGGGCGAGCGCAGTCCGATCCGGTCTTTGATTCTGCTGCCGACGCGTGAGCTGGCGATGCAGGTGCTGGAGTCCTACGGCAAGCTGGTGCCGAACGCGAAGCACGATGCGGTGCTGGTGTGCGGCGGCCTCTCGGAGAATGTACAGCTGGAGCAACTGCGGCGCGGGCCGCGCATTGTCGTGGCCACACCGGGACGGCTGGAGGACTACCTGCGCCGGCGCGAGGTGTCACTGCGCGACGTGGAGACGCTGGTGCTGGACGAGGTAGACCGCATGCTGGACATGGGCTTCCTGCCCGCGATCCGGCGCATTGTGGGCGCGCTGCCGCGGGACCGGCAGACGATGTGCTACTCGGCGACGCTGGATGCCAACATCAGCGAGATTGTGCGCGACTATGTTCACAAGCCGGTGCGCATTGAGATCGGACAGACCTCCAAGCCGAGCGAGCAGGTGGAGTTGCGCGTCTACACCGTGATGCAGGACCAGAAGCTGGGCCTGCTGGACAAGATGCTGCGGGAGGAGACAGGGACGTTCCTGGTCTTCTCGCGCACGAAGCATGGGGCCGACCGCATCTCCCGCAAGCTGGAGAAGCTGGGGCACGATGTGGACGTGATCCACGGTGACCGCTCCCAGTCGCAGCGGACGGCGGCGCTGAAGGGTTTCGCGGGGGGCAAGCATCGCGTGCTGGTAGCCACCGACGTGGCCGCGCGCGGCATTGATGTGCAGGACATCGCCCACGTGGTGAACTACGACATGCCCAACGCACCCGAGGACTTCGTGCACCGCATTGGGCGCACCGGCCGCGCGGGCGCCAAGGGAGTTGCGACTACCTTTGTGATGCCGCAGGAGCGTGTGGACGCACGGCGGTTCGAGGTGGCGCTGAAGGTGAAGTTCGACTGGCGCGAGGCGGACAAGAACCTGGAGAAGGAAGAGCGCAACGCGCCAATTGACCTTGCCAAGGCGAATCCACTGGACCTGCTTTCCCTGGAGTCGAGGTCGTGGAAGGCGCCGGGTGCGGCGGCCCCGAACGGCGGCGCGAACGCGAATCGAGGCGGGTCCCGGCGGCACGGCGGCCAAGGCGCGCAAAATTCCGCGCGAAGCGGCGGGCAGAGCGCCGGCAGCGGCAATGGATCGGGCCGAAGGCGGCGCGCGGGAGGCAACCGCGGAGCAGCGCGGCATGGTTCGTCGCGGCGCGGACAGTAAGTCTACAGACCGCTCCGCCTGTGCTGTTATTTTGAAGAGATGGCGGAGCCGGTCCCGGGACTGAAGCAGTTAGAAAAGCTGGTCGGCGCGAACCCGAGCGACGACCAGAACTTTCTACTGCGTGTGATCCAGCCAGGGCTGGCCGGGCTGATGGACGGGTCGGTGTCCACGCTGGCTCCGATCTTCGCCACGGCGTTTGCAACGCACAGCTCCCGGACGGTATTTCTGATTGGCGCTGCCACCGCAGTGGGCGCGGGGATATCGATGGCCTTCTCCGAGGGGTTGTCGGACGATGGCAAGCTGACCGGGCGCGGCAACCCGATCGTTCGCGGGATGGTAACGGGGCTGATGACATTTATCGGCGGGTTCCTGCACACGCTGCCGTTCCTGATCAGCAACGTGCATGCCGCGCTTGACCTGGCGTATGTGGTGGTCGGGGTGGAGCTGATTGTGATCGCATTTATCCGACACCGCTACTTTGCCACCAGCTTCGCGCTGAGTTGCCTGCAGGTGATCGTAGGGGGCGGCCTGGTGTTCGCGGCAGGAGTGCTGATCGGGCAGTCATAGCGGCAAGGCCATGGATGGCCTGTACATGAATAATTTGCCGCAGATTTTTGGAAAGCCCCGTGAGAGGTTCCAGGGGTTTGATCTCGAAATGTCCAGACACTGCAATGAGATAGAGGGATTTGATCGAGAGCGGTGCGGGATCAGCGCCCTGCTGCACAACATTGTGCTTCCGATGAAGCATCTATCTATGGCATGAAAGTCCACGTGATGAACAATCCGACAGCTGACCTGCTGGACATACTTCGCGACACGCTGGAAGCGGTAGAGCGGGAGCCGAACCTCGATCCCAACGACCCGGTGGTGCTGGACTTCACCTTCTCGATCCGGCACTCCATTGCCGAACTGGAGGCGCAGGCGAAACTGGCAGCCTGATCCGGGTTGCTGACGGATTTGCGAGGCCTGTATGCCAACGGCTCATGCCGATTGAGCTGCAGGCGGCATCCACCCGCATCTGAAACGGTGGACATATGCGTTCCTATGGTCTTCGGCCAGCCGCAGGGAAGGGGGCATCTTCGTCTTGCTGCAAAGCAGCGGACAGGCGATTCCCTGTAAACTTGAAGTAATTGCCATGATCAGTGTTTCCAATGTAACGATGCGGTATGGAGCGAAGCTGCTCTTTGAGGACGTCTCAGTCACCTTCACCAGCGGGCGGCGATATGGATTGACGGGTCCAAACGGGGCCGGCAAGTCGACGTTTATGAAGGTGTTGACCGGGGAGATCGACCCGCAGAAGGGCGACGTAGTCCGGCCGAGGAAGCTCGGCGTACTCTCCCAGGACCAGTATGCGTTCGACCAATACCGCGTAGTGGACACCGTGATCATGGGCAACAAGCGGCTATGGGAGGCCCTCGAGGAGCGGGAGACGATCTACAACAAGGCCGAGATGACAGATGAAGACGGCAGCCGTCTGGGCGAGCTGGAAGGGATCGTCGGGGAAGAGGACGGGTACGAGGCCGAGGCGAATGCAGCGATTCTGCTGCAGGGGCTGGACATTGCCGATGAGCTGCACGAGAGAAAGATGAGCGAGCTACAGGGTGGCCAGAAGGTGCGCGTACTGCTGGCACAGGCCCTGTTTGGCGATCCTCAGGCGCTGCTGCTGGATGAGCCGACGAACTACCTGGACCTGGAGTCGATCCTGTGGCTACAGGATTTTCTGGTGCGCTACAACGGCACGCTGATCACCATCTCGCATGACCGGCACTTCCTGAACTCGGTGTGCACGCACATTGCGGATATCGACTACGAGACGATCATCCTCTACAACGGCGGCTATGACGACATGGTGGAGCAGAAGACCGCCATCCGCTCGCGCATCGAGAGCCAGAACGAACAGCGCGAAAAGAAGATTGCGCAGCTGAACGACTTTATCGCACGCTTCTCCGCAGGCACGCGGTCGAGCCAGGTGAACTCGCGCAAGAAGGAAGTGGAGCGGCTGGCGGTGACGGAGCTGGCGCGGTCGAATATTCAGCGGCCGTACATCCGCTTTGAGCAGAAGCGTCCCAGCGGCCGGCATCTGCTGGAGTTCGAGGGCGTGAAGAAGGCATATACGCAGAAGGATGGGACGCCGCTGCAGGTGATCGACGGATTTACCGCGGCGGTGCAGCGCGGCGAAAAGATCATCCTGATGGGGCGCAATGGAACGGGAAAGACCACGCTGATCAAAGCGCTGCTGGCCAATGCGGAGGGAGTAGACGAGAAGGGCGCCGAGGACCGCGGGGAGTGGATCGAGGGCGGCACGGTGAAGTGGGGACACGAGGCGCAGATCGGGTACTTTGCGCAGGAGCACCGCGGGTCGATCGACCTGGGGATGACGGTGAACGAATGGCTGCACGGCTTCGATCCGGACGCGACCAAGGAGGACATCCGCGGCATCCTCGGGCAGATGCTGTTCCGTGGCGAAGAGGGCATGAAGATGACCGATGCGCTCTCCGGCGGCGAGGCGGCACGGTTGCTGTTCTGCAAGCTGATGCTGCAGAAGCCGAACGTGCTGGTCTTCGACGAGCCGACGAACCACCTGGACCTTGAGAGCATCAACGCGCTGAATGTCGCTCTGCAGAAGTACGAAGGGACGGTGCTGCTCGTAACGCATGACCAGGACCTGATCGACGAGGTGGGCACGCGCATCTGGCACTTTGAAGGCGCGGACGGCGGCTTCAAGATCGAGGACTTCAAGGGGCCCTACGCGGAATACCAGCAGCAGCTGGCGGCCGCGAAGTGACGGGCCTGGCCCATTAACCGGCCCACAATCTGCAAAATGCTATACTTCCGTGTATACGCACAACCTTGAAGAGAGGCTTGTGATTCAAATACTTTAACGCGGTGGCCCCGAGGGCTGCTGTGGAGGCTGCTTATTCCCCCGATTGACAAACGCTCCGCCAAAAGCTTCATTCGAACCAATGAACGGATTCGTGCACGCGAGGTGCGCGTTATCGATGAAAATGGCGAGCAATTGGGAATCATGGCCCCGTTTGAGGCGTTGAAGATGGCGCGCGAGCGGTCGCTGGATCTGGTGGAGATCTCGCCGAACGCCGTACCGCCGGTGTGCCGCATCCAGGACTACGGCAAGTTCCTGTACGAGAAGGACAAGAGCGAGCGCGCGGCGCGCAAGAAGCAGAAGGTCATCGTCATCAAGGAAGTGAAGTTCTCCGTAACGGTGGACGAGCACGACTACCAGACGAAGAAGAACCAGGCCGTGCGGTTCCTGGGCGAGGGCGACAAGGTGAAGGCGTCGCTGCGCTTCAAAGGGCGACAGATGGCGCACCGCGACCTGGGCTACAAGATCATCAATCGGCTTATCACGGACATCGGCGAGGCGGGCGTTGTGGAGTTCATGCCGCGCATGGAAGGCACAACGCTGCATGCGATTCTGGCTCCCGGAAAGAAGAGCGAGGGCGGTGGTGGCGGCGGAGTGAAGAAGCCGGCACCTGCGGCCCCTGTGAATCCGCCGATATCTGCAGTGGCAGCGCCGGCTGCGACAGGGCAGTAGTCCGGGCCAAGCGCGCTGCGCGCTTATCCAGATGGAGCATGCCTATTTCTGGGTACTGAGGTAGATGCAGCGGGGGCGGCTCAGTGCTTGATCAGCCACATTCCCCAACTGGCGACGATGGTGATGCCGACCAGCAGGACGAAGGTGTAGGCGCCGAAGCGGACCATCATCTTCGGTTCGGAACGCTGGGTGATGCCAAAGACGATGGAGATGCCCGCGGCGAAGAGCAGAACGGCCGAGAAGTGGGAGATGGTCATGAGCGCTTCCTCCCGATGGCCAGAGAGTGGGCGTCCACTGCCGCGACTACGTTGAGCAGGCCGGCGACGACGATGAACTTGGTGCCGTAGTCGGCGATGGTGATGAGGACGGGCGCCTGTCCCCAGCCGATAAGACGGGCGAAGAGGTAGGGCAGGCCTACGCCGAGGTCGCCTGCGAAGCCGAGCATGTCGAGGGGCTCGCCGGTATTGGGCGAGTATAGCTTGCCACCGAGGGCAATTCCGACCGCGAACATGGTGAGGATGGCGAGCGCCAACAGCAGGGCTCGAACCCACTTGCCGAGGACCAGGTGGCCTGCGCCGGGGATGAGCCATCCGGCTATGAGAACGATGAGCGGGAAGGTTCCGCCAGCAGTGTTTTCCTGTGGATAGGCGGCGGGTTCAGCATTTGTGGCCATGCAGGCTCCATGATAGCAGCGCGGACTTGCAACGGACTGCTTAGATCCGCACCAGGTCCCGCTGTACCCGGCCAGTGACGGCGGCGGAGCCGGGGCGGGTGATCATGTCGATCTCGCTGCGGACCCCGAAATCGCCTGGCAGGTAGATGCCAGGTTCGACGGAGAAGCAGGTATAGGGCAGGATGCTTCGGATGTCGTGGGTTTCGAGATTGTCCAGATTGGCCCCCGCACCGTGGATCTCCGGACCGATGTTGTGGCCGGTGCGGTGGATGAAGCGATCGGCGAAGCCTGCGGAGCGGATGACGCTGCGGGCAGCGTCATCCGCCTGGTAGCCGGCGATGGGTTGGCCGGTGGTGAAGGCTGTCTGCACGGCTGCGATAGCGGCGTCGCGGGCGTCGCGGACGGTGGAGAAGACGCGATGCTCGCGTTCGGTGGGCTCCCGGGCGATGACGCCGGTCCAGGTGATGTCATAGTAGACGGCGCCGGGACTGGGGAGCCTGGCCCAGATGTCGATGAGGAGGAAGTCACCGGGGCAGATGGGGCGTGAGGCGGCTGCGGTGGGCTCGTAGTGGGGGTCGGCGGAGTTGGGACCGGCTGAGACGTTGGGACCGTGCTCCCAGATGAGGCCTTCGCGGCGCATGGCCTCGGAGAGCCATTCGACGATGGCAAATTCGTGGGCTGCGGAGGTCCGGGCGAGCTGGCCGATGTGTTGCCAGGCGGCGGTGAGGATGGCGTCGATTTTCTGCTGAGCGGCGTAGTGGGTGGCAATCTGGGCCTCGGTGAGGACGGCCTCGAAGCGGGACACGAGGTCCGCGGAGGAGACGATCTCCTTGCCCCAGGAGCGGATGAGCTCGACGGTGCCTGCATCGACCATGGAGACGTACAGGATGGCGTTACGAGGGGAGTACTGCATGGCGACGCGCGTGGCGCCTGCGAGGACGGATTCGAGGCTGGTCTCGAGCTCCTGCCAGGAGGAATACTCGGTTTTTGGACCGGGGAGGGAGTCAAGTTTGGCGGACTCGATGCGGTGGATCAGCTTCCGGGGTTCGCCGGAGGCGGGGATGAAGTAGTACCAGCGGCGGGAGACGTGGGCCTCGGGATCGAGGCCGAGGATGCGGGCGGCGAGGGAGTCGCGGTGGTGGTGGTCGTAGAAGAGCCATCCGTCGAGTGCGGCTTCGCGCAGGGCGGCCTGGATGGCGGCAAGGTCCATGGTGTGGATTTTAGCGTGTGCCGGGATACGAGCGGCAGAAGCAGGTCAAGGGCAGGCCGTGCGGACGGACACCAAGGTGTCATTGGAGGAAAGCAGGCTTGGCGATAGACTGAGCGAGAACGCTGAGCCGGATGTTGCGGGGAGTGTGGGATGTTGATGGCTTCCGAAGTCGTGACGGATGCGCCGACGACGGTTCAGCGCCACGGCTCTAGCGTCCAATACGCTGCTTTAGCGGCGACTGCCGCAGTGCTGGGTGTTTTGACGATCCCATCCACAGTGATTGCTCTGTGGACGATGTGGACGACGGATGCGCTGAAGTCGGTTGGCATGGCGGTTCCGATAGTAAGCCTGGTGTTGATCCTGCGGGCGTGGAAGAGCATCGGGTGGCGTTCAGAAGGAAGCTGGTGGGGGCTCGGGCTGCTGCTGGCCGCGATGGCGGGAAGCTGGGTGGAAGGCCGGGCCAGCCTGATCCTGATCGTTTCGCCAGAGGTGATGCGGGTGTTCCCCCCGGCAGCACTGGTGTTTCTGACGTATGGAACAGGCATGGTGCTGCTGTTTGGAGGAGCGCGGCTTTTGCGAGCGGCGCTGTTTCCAGTGCTGCTGCTATTGCTTGTGAACCCGGTTTCCGGAGCATTTGCCCAGCGGATCGATCTGCCACTGCAGCGGATCTCCGCAGAGATTGCACGCGGGATGGCGATGCATCTGGGCCAAAACCTGACGCCGGACAAGTTACGGCTGATGTTCACGCCGGACTTCGGCATGTTTATCGCGCCGGGATGCAATGGATTGCGCGGCGCAGTCACGATGGGATTAGTTGCACTGGTGGCTGGGTATGTCTATCGCTTCCGCTGGATCGCGACTGCAGCAGTGACGATGGGCGCGATTTTGCTGGGATACCTATTCAACCTGCTGCGATTGTGCGCACTGGTGTTGTATTACCTGGTTGCACTGCATCTTCCACGCCTGCAGGACAAGGCGGAGCAGGCGGATTATGTGATCGGCGCAGCCCTGTTTCTGATTGCGACACTATTATTGTTCTCGGTGATCCACTGGCTGCGGGACCGCTCGCCGCAGCCATACAAGGCGGCAGACGAAGAGGGAGAGTTGCAGAACCCAGTCGCCGTGAGTTGGGCCAAGCTGCTTGCAGTGGCAATGGTGGCGATAGCGAGCCTGCCGGGCTGGCCGGTGGCGATCGCAGAGAGCCGCGCAAGTGTTCCTACGGTGACGGCGGCTGCGCAATCCTTTCCGGAGCGAATCGGGGAGTATGTCCTGCAGAGGACATGGAACGAGACATTGCAAGAAGGACCGATTATCTACATGTGGGCGGAATACGTTCCAGCCGGCGGAGGAATTCCGGTTGCGATCGGCATATCCCCGGTTTCGAACTGGCATAATCCGCTGATTTGCCGTTCGGTGCGGGGGGACGATCCAGTGTGGCAGGGACAGCTGACACTTGCGACAGCGGAGTCGCCTGTACAGTTCAGCGCTGGATTTTATAACGATGGGGTAACGCAGACGCTGGATGTGTCGACGCTATGTTCAATGGGGAAGTGCGGCGAATATGCGACGGAGCGTTCACACATGGGATTTCTATTGAGTTTTCCGACGTTGCGGCCGGGGATGATGGCGAATTCTCGACGTTCTACGCGAGTGCTGTTACGGGTAGAGGCATTGGATCCTACTCAATCATCTGATGGCGTCCGGAACCGGCTTGATGACGACTTGCGCAGGTTTCTAGCAGGGGTTCCGCTCAGCCGATTGACTGGTGAGGTGGCCGAATAGAACAGAGGTCTGATTCCCTCGCAATCGGTGCTTCGTCACACCTCCGGGCCGCATTGAGGTCCACAAACCACTCCTAGTGGCGATAGGCCTCCTTCAATTACAGTAAGCTGGAACAACGGAATGATTCAGGAATCGATGACCGAAGACCCAGTGGATCGGGATGATCCACCAGCCGGGGTTTCAACCAACCCTCTTATTGAAGAAGAGGGAATGGTAGATATCGTTAGCATCGTCCGTGACCTCTGGCAAGGTCGGTGGATGATCCTGTGGCTGATGGCAGGTTGTGCAGCCATAGCCACTGGTGTAGCGTTTCTGCTGCCCTTCAAATACACGTCAACGGCATCCTTTATCCCGCCGAATCTTGGATCGGGGAGCTCGATGGCATCCGCGATGGCCGGCCAGTTGGCGGCCTTTGGCGCCGGAGACTTGCTCGGTGGCGTCAAGAGTCCCAGCGAGCTCTATGCGGGAATTCTGCAAAGCAGGTCGATTGCGGATGAGTTGATCGACAAGAACCACCTGATGCAGATCTACCGGGCAAAGAAGAGAAGCCAGGCGGAAAGCATTTTGGGAGGCGCCACTGCTGTGACGATCGAGCCGAAGTCGTCGATTGTGACCGTGGCGGTGACGGACCGAGATCCGAAGCTGGCGCAGACGTTGGCCAATGACTACATGACGGCCCTGGAAGAGACGAACGGCCGACTGGCGTTGACCCAGGCATCGCAGCGCGCAAGGTTTTTCGGCGATCAGCTGGAGAAGGAGAAGGACGCTCTGGAAAACGCCGAAGTAGAGCTGAAGAAGACTCAGGAGAAGAGCGGACTGATTGCGCCGAGCGGACAGACGGAGACGGAGATCCGCACGATTGCAGATACTCAGGCGCAGATAGCGGCGCGACAGGTGCAGCTGGCGGCCCTGCGACAGTCGGCGACGGACGAAAATCCGGAGGTCATCAGGCTAAAGAGCGAGATCTCCGACCTGGAAGGCCAGATGTCACGGATGCAGATCGGCAGCGGCAAGGGCTCTCCGGTGACGATCCCAACTTCGAAGGTGCCGGAGCTGCAACTGGATTACGTGCGGAAAGAGCGCGAGGTGAGGTATCACGAGGCGCTGTTCGAAATTTTGTCGAAGCAGTATGAGGCGGCAAAGTTGGATGATGAACGAGACGCTCCCCTGTTGCAGGTCCTGGATTCGGCGTCCTATCCGGATACGAAGTCATCGCCAAAGCGCATGTATTACATGCTTGGGGGGCTAGTGTTTGGTTTTTTTGCCGGCTGCACTTGGATCCTGACTCGTGAGCACCTGCGTGCGCTGCGCAAGGCGGTGACGGCAGCGTCTGAATAGCCGGACGGTGCCAGATCGCACCGAATTCGAGGAAGAGGAATCCTTGGTCAAGGCAGTGAATCGTGAGAGGTCCCAGCTGCGAGGCAAGCGGCCGGCAGGCGTGGTCGCAGGAATACTGAGTACGATCCTGGCCGTGGCGGCAGTTCCACCAGCGGCAGCAGCCGCTGGTGGACCCATGCTCTCCGCGTGCAAGAGCGGCCCCGCTCGTCCCATGGATGTGTATGTGCCGGTAGACAGCTGGGTCTACCCCGAACTGGAGAGGCTCCATGGGCTTGGGTATCTGGACACGGCATATCTAGGCGTGCGGCCCTGGACCAGGCGCAGCATTGCGCGAATGCTGGACGAGGTCGAGGATGAGGAGGACGTGCCGGAGGGCTCGCAGGCAGCGGAGATCGTTGCATCGCTCAGGCGTGAATTCGGGAGCGATGAGGGGCCTGTAGTCGGAGGCGATTTCTCCTATGGATGCGAGCAGCTCTACACGCGCTTGCAAGGCATCGGGGGGGTGACGCTCCGCGACAGTTTTCACCTGGGACAGACCATCGCGAATGATTATGGACGACCGTATCAACCCGGATTTAACACGGTCGATGGCGCTGCGGGAAGCATGGAGTTTGGCAGATTCAGCCTGTATGCGCGAGGTGAGTATCAGCACGCGCCGGGCGCTGCGGGTTATTCGCCAGGGCTGGTGACAACGTTGTCGGACATCGACAGCGTGCCGCTTGAGAGTAACCCGGTCCAGGCGACGATACCTGCGGGGCCGATTGCGCAGACAAATGCGTTCCGGCTGGTCGAAGCAAACCTGTCCTACCGGATACTGAACCACGAGATCTCGTTTGGCAAAAGCGATCACTGGCTGGCGCCGACCGTGGGCGGCGCTTTCATGTATTCGAATAATGCCGAGAATATCTATGCGTTCCAGATCGACCGGACGGAGCCGCTATTCATTCCGTTCCTGTCCAAGCTGGTAGGACCGTTCCGGTACGATTTTTTCATCGGGAGCCTGAAGGGACACACAGACCCAAACGATCCGTGGCTGCATATGGAGAAGATCAACTTCAAGCCGACGCCGAATATCGAGTTTGGATTTGAACGCAGCGTGATATGGGGAGGGAAAGGGCATGTGCCGATCACGCTACATACATTTCTCAGAAGTTTCTTCAGTACAACGGCTGTGGATCCTTCGGTGAAATTGTCGCGAGACGATCCTGGAGCACGCTTCTCTTCCTTCGAGTTCAACTGGCGGCTGCCATGGCTGAACCACTGGATGACGTTGTACACAGACATGATGGCTCATGACGATGTGAACCCGATCGATGCGCCTCGTCACGCGGGCGTGCGGCCAGGTTTATATCTGTCGCGCATGCCGGGAATTCCGCGGCTGGATTTGCGGGTCGAAGGCGTGAATACCGACCCGCCTACAAGCCGGAGCTTCGGCGGAGGTTATCTGTATACGGAGTACGTCCAGAAGCAGGGTTATACGAACAAAGGGATGATTATGGGGGATTCAATCGGCCGCGAGGGCAAGGGAGGACAGGCGTGGCTGACCTATCACCTATCACCTATGGAGATGGTGCAGGTGTCCTTCAAGCACAACAAGGCTGCGAATGATTTTGTTCCGGGTGGGACCACCCAGAACAGTTTTGACGTCCATGTGGTCAAGCGCATCCGGGAGACATTGGAGATCTCGGGCGAGGTGCAGCATGAGTGGTGGAAGGCACCGGTATACGAGCCGAATGCGCAGAGCGATACAGTCGCTACATTTCAGTTCACGCTCTATCCGCAATTCCGGACCAAAGCGCCGTAAGCGGCGCGCGATTACGATGGAATGAGCGCAGGGTCGCACAACGAAGGGGATTTTCTTGCAACGGTTTGAGACCTCACTGAAGGATGTTGTTCTATTGGAGCCCGAGGTTTTGGGTGACGACCGCGGTTTCTTCTTTGAGGCATATAACGAGGCGAAGTTTCGCCATCTCGGGTTGCCGACCGTCTTCAGACAGGACAACCAATCGGGCTCGCGCAAGGGAGTGCTGCGCGGGCTTCACTACCAGGTGCGGCACCCGCAGGGAAAGCTGATCCGAGTACTGCGAGGCGAGATCTTTGATGTTGCCGTGGATCTGCGCCAGCGATCGCCGCAGTTCGGACAGTGGTTTGGGCTGCGGTTAAGTGCGGAAAACCGCCGCATGCTGTGGATCCCCCCGGGATTTGCCCATGGATTTCTGGTCATGAGCGAGTTTGCTGAAGTGGCCTACAAAGCGAGCGAGTTCTATGCGCCCGAGCATGAGAGGACACTTCTGTGGAATGATCCGGCCATCGGCATTGCATGGCCGCTGGAGGGGGAACCGACGCTGTCCGGCAAGGACTCTGCGGGCTCTTCCCTTGCGGACGCAGAGACTTATCCTGAGTCGAGCGGGCTTTGAAGGTTGTGGCGGAGGCACCGGACGGCAAGGGTGTGGGGCATCTACAATAGAGGCGTGGCCGCCAAGGAAAGAACGCAGACTCTGTTAGTCACTGGTGGGGCAGGCTTTATCGGATCCAACTTTGTACTTGAGGCGGTCCGACGCGGGCATCGGGTTGTGAATCTGGATGCCTTGACCTATGCCGGAAATCTGGACAATCTGAGCTCTCTGAAAGGCAATGCTGCGCATGTGTTTGTGCACGGGACCATTCTGGATGCCCCGCTTGTGGCGGGCTTGCTGGCGGAGCACCGGCCCGACGCGGTCATCCACTTCGCGGCGGAGAGTCATGTGGACCGGTCGATCGTTGGCCCGGGGGCGTTTGTCGAGACCAACGTGAATGGGACCTTTGCGCTGCTGGAGGCAGCATTGCGCTACTGGCGCGGGCTGGAGGTTGCGGCCAAGGAGGACTTCCGGTTTCTTCACGTCTCGACGGACGAGGTGTATGGATCTCTGGCTCCTGAGGAGGCGGCATTCCACGAGGAGACGCCGTACCGGCCGAACAGCCCATACTCGGCCTCGAAGGCGGCCTCAGACCACCTGGTGAGGGCGTACTTTCACACGTACGGGTTGCCAGTTCTGACCACAAACTGCTCGAACAATTATGGCCCATATCAGTTTCCAGAAAAGCTGATCCCTTTGATGATCCACAATGCGACCAGCGGAAAGCCGCTGCCGGTCTATGGGGATGGGCAGAACGTGCGCGACTGGCTTTTTGTAGCAGACCACTGCGACGCGATCCTGACGGTACTGGAGAAGGGACGGACAGGTGAGACGTACAACGTGGGCGGCCTGAACGAGCAGAAGAATATCGACGTGGTGAAGACGTTGTGCACGATTCTGGACGAACTGAGGCCTGTGGGCGCCCCTCACGAGAAGCTGATTACTTATGTGAAGGACCGGCCGGGACACGATCGGAGATACGCGATCGACTGCCGCAAACTGCAGAGTGAGCTGGGGTGGCAGCCGAGCGAGACCTTTGCAACCGGCCTGCGCAAGACGGTGGAGTGGTATCTGACGAACCCGAGGTGGGTGGAGAAGGTAGTGAGCGGCGAATACCGGAAGTGGATTGAAGGCAATTACGCGGGACGCGGTTCGGCGGGCTGAGAGGATCGTGCGAGGGTTGGATTTTTGAACGGGAGAGTTGTATGAAAGGAATCGTGCTGGCGGGCGGGTCGGGGACGCGACTGCATCCGGTGACGGAGGCGATCTCCAAACAGCTGCTGCCGGTGTATGACAAGCCGATGATCTATTACCCGCTGTCGGCGCTGATGCTGGCGGGGATTCGCGACATTCTGGTGATCTCCACGCCGGCAGATACGCCGCGATTCGAGCAACTGCTGGGCTCGGGGGAGCGGTGGGGCGTCTCGCTGAGCTATGCGGTGCAGCCCTCTCCGGACGGGCTGGCACAGGCGTTTCTGATCGGCAAGGAGTTCCTCGCCGGTGAGGGATGCTGCCTTGTCCTTGGCGATAACATCTTCTTCGGGCATGATCTGGCCAAGCTGCTTCGCTCAGCGGCTGCACGCAAGGCGGGGGCGACGGTGTTTGCGTATCCGGTGCAAGACCCGGAGCGTTATGGCGTAGTGGAGTTCGATGCCAGCGGCAAGGCGATCTCCCTCGAGGAGAAGCCTCCGCAGCCCAAGTCGCGGTACGCAGTGACTGGGATCTATTTTTACGACTCCAAGGTCGTGGAAATTGCGGAGTCGATCCGTCCCTCGACGCGTGGGGAGCTGGAGATCACGGATGTAAATCGACACTATCTGGAGCGAGGACTGCTGACCACGGAGGTAATGGGGCGGGGCATGGCCTGGCTGGACACCGGCACGCACGATTCGCTGCTGGAGGCTTCGTTGTTTATCCATACGATCGAACACAGGCAGGGGCTGAAGATTGCGTGCCTGGAGGAGATTGCGTACCGGCAGGGCTTTATCGATGCGGCGCAGATGGAGACACAGGCGGCCAAGCTGGGCAAGAGCAGTTACGGCCAATACCTGAGGCGTGTACTGGAAGAAAAGGTCTTCTGATGGGGACAGACTCTCCGCGCGGCAGAATTTTGGTGACTGGCGCAGGCGGGCAGGTGGGCGGAGCTCTGGTGCGTACCCTGACGGGGCTGGGTGAGGTGGTTGCCCCGGAGCGGGCGGTGCTGGATCTGGCGGACGCGGGAACGATCCGGCGGGTGATGCAGGAGGTCAAACCGCGCTGGGTGGTGAATGCCGGTGCATATACCGCGGTGGATAAGGCAGAGAGCGAGCCCGAGCTGGCGCGGGCGATTAATGGCATGGCGCCGGGCGTATTGGGGGAAGAGGCGAGGAAGGTCGGCGCCGCAGTTGTCCATTTTTCAACGGACTATGTCTTTGACGGAACAAAAGAAGAGCCATACGTTGAGACGGACGCGACCGGACCGCTGAATGTTTACGGAGCCACGAAGCTCGAGGGAGAGCTGGCGCTCGCGGGGAGCGGAGCAGCGCACCTGATCTTTCGCACGAGCTGGGTGTACGGGGCTACGGGGAAGAACTTTCTGCGGTCGATGGCCCGCATGGCGCGGGAGCGCGAGGTGCTGCGCATTGTTTCCGACCAGCATGGCGCGCCGACGTGGAGCGAGGAACTGGCCCGGATGACGGCGCGCGTAATTGCCTGGGTCGAGGAAAAAACTACGGAGGGTGAACTGAGCGAAGCTGTGATCCCGGTGGCCGGCGTGTATCACGCGACCGGCACGGGCGAGACGACGTGGTTCGGGTTCGCACAGGCGGTAGTGGAGGAACTCCGAGGGCTGGAGCCTGAGGCGAAGCTGGCGCGTGTGGAACCGATCACGACCTTGGAGTATCCGACACCTGCGAAGAGGCCAACGAATTCCCGGCTGGACTGCGGCAAGCTGGAGCGGACGTTCGGATGGCGCATGCCGGAGTGGCGCGAGTCCGTGAAGCGAGTGACGGCGGAGCTGGCGCTTGGAGCGCTATAGCTGGGACGCGCAGGTAAAGAGACTTGTCTATTGGGCTGGTGGGACCGACGGCTGGGCCGGTTGAGACCATTCGGGTGGGACGGCAGGCGGCGCCTCAGCTTCGACCATGAGTCCGGTGTAGGAGAGATACTTTGAGACGGGCGCGTCGGCGAGACCTTTGAGTCCTGAGACAATGCAGCGCGCATTCATGAAGGCGCCGGGAATGTCGAGGTGAACGGGCTCTTTGGTATGGAACATGCCGAAGGTCTTCTCCTGGCCGAGCTTCTCGTACTGTTCGGCGATGATGGCGCTGGCGTCCACGAAGTCGACGTTCTCCCGGCGGGCGATTCGGTAGGAGGATTCGCGGTAGTTGCCCACACCAACCTCGACGTGGCCGTCCTTCCAGACGTTGCGCGTGGTGAGCGAGAGTACGATGGGTTGTGCGCCGGTGGCTTTGGTGTCACGGACAAACTTATCCAGGTACCAGCCGAAGGTGTGCACAGTCTCATGCTTATGGGTAGCGATGTTGTCGATCTCCTGGGACTCATCGCCGATGCCGGGGATGGTGCCCCGGGCGATGCGGTCATTGAGGGCAAAGACATCGTTCTGCCCGAGTTGGAGAAGTACGACGTCACCGGGCTTGAACTGTGCGACGGCCTTGTCCCACAGGCCTTCGGTCAGATAGGTGCGGGTGGAGCGGCCTCCTTTTGAGAGATTGACGACGTTGACCTTGTCGGGATCGAAGAAGGCGTAGAAGAAGACACCCCAGCCCTGAGCTTCGGCGTAGCCCTCGTTCATGCGGTCGATGTGGTAAGCGGCGGTAGAGTCACCGATGACGAAGATACTGTGCAGCGCAGGATTAAAGGGCTCGGGGAGCTGCTGAGGATCGGACAAATGCACGACGGGGACAGAAGCGCGCTCGGCGGGTTGAGCAGCGGGCGACTGGGCAAGCAAGCCGAGCGGTACGGCGAGAAGCGGGGCAACAGCGAAGAACGGGCGGTATCGAGATGACGGTTGCATGAACTATTTTTCCTGTGGGGCGAGCAGAAGCAGCCAGTCCTTATCGTCCGGTTTGGAGAGGGTCTGCGCGGAGGTGGATGCGAGCTGTGCGTCCTGCGTTTTGCCGGTGTGCGGATTGAACCACATGGCCTTGTAGCTGTTCGCGGGGAGTGCGGCAGTGAGGGTAATGTCCGCGCCGGAGAGGGAGTAGATGAGGACGGGTTCGGTCGCACCGCCGGCAAGCACCCATGTGCGATCGGGCGCGGCAACCCAGCCGTCTTTAGGCGACATCTTCATCAAATCGTGCGCCAGATAGGTGTGTACGAACTCATCAATGGTGCGGTCTTCGGTGTTGCCGCGCGGGCGTGCTGCTGCGGGGGTGCCACTGCGAGTGGGGTACATGGCCGATGCGACCTGCTGCGGAGTTGCGGGAACAGGAGGCCGCCCTCCGACGAGCGAGGACTGCGAGGCAGCACCGCCCATCAGGATGGGGATGGGACCTGCGCCCTCTTCCATCGGCATCAGAGCGATGTTGGGATATTTGTCGCGGTACTCGCGCGTCTCTTTATAGACCATCTGCGGCGTGGTCGCGGGAGGCGTGTCAGTATAGCCAGGGAAGGCCTGCGAGATGAGTTCGCGGAAGGCATGGTTTTCACCGGCCTTCGGGGCAAAGAGGGTGCCGTCGGGCTCGTACTCCCAGTAGCGCATATCGACCATGACGACCTGTTTGGAGCGGACGGGGTCGGCGAGGATGGCATCGGTGGTCTGCTTGCCGGTAGTGAGCGCGATGCGGATGTGCTTGCCGGGGTGCTTCTGCTCCCATTCGCGAGCGGTGTCCTGGAAGAACTGCTCAAAGGCGAGCGGACCTGCATATTGATAAGCGATGCCGAAGATGACATTGGGAAAGTCGGCCATCTCGTCGAAGGTATGCATCATGTAGTCGTGATGCAACTTGCGCAAGGGCGCATAGGCGGTGGAGAAGAACTCATTGCCGACGTCGTTGCGACCGTGCGGCTTGAATGGCGGGGGCTCGGGTAGACCGGTGTCGTTGATGTTGTTCGCCGGGCGCCAGGGGAAGTCGATCCAGTGCGGGCCGATCTCAAGCACATTGTGATCGTTGTAGAGGTCATAGAAGACGATGATTCCGTCCTCGCTGGCGTCTTTAGCGAACTCGCGTTCGCGCTCGAAGTACCAGGGATTGTATTTGGAGACGTCGAATTTGCTGAGGCCGTCCCAGGCTGTGCCTTTCCCGCTGCGGGCCCAGGGCATCTCGTAGAATGGCGCCCAGACATCGCCATCGCTGCGGCGCTCTACGTTGTGGGCGTCGCGGCGATGCTCATACCAGAGGCCGGGATTGATCTGAATGGAGACGATGCCACGGGCCTTGAGGCGCGCGGCCATGTCCTTCAGGTCTTCGGTCTCGCCGGGTGCGGTGACGCCAGGCATAAAGCGCGTAACGCTGGAGCCAGTGGACGCCGCAGCGGTATAGATGGAGGTATCGCCGCGCCACCATGCCTCATTTTGTGAGTTGCCCCAGACAATCTCGCCGTCGCGGACAAAGCGGCCATTGACGATCTGGACCGGGTGGTAGTCAGGCGCCGGTTCGGCGGAAGGCTTAAGGTCGGAAGAGCGGAATTCGGGCGTTGAAGCGGATGCATCTGCAGCGGGTGCCACTGAGGCTGCAGGGAGATGGGCGCCGGTGCGTGCGAGAAGCTCAGAGGCGTAGAGAGGCTGCGGCGAGTTGACAATGAAGTTGCGCGCGTCGGGAGGGCCGATTGCGTCGACGCTGAGGGCGGTGGAGTTCCAGATGAGGGAGTTGGCAGCGGTCCAGCCGGCACCCTGCGCGCGGGAGAAGTCGTAGAGCATCTGCAGCGGCTTGTCGGCGATATGGACGTTTTCATAGAGGACGCCGGAGGACCAGCCCTCGAAGGGGCCGCTAGCTTCGAGCGAATGGCTTGCGTCGCAGTCGAGGAACACGTTAGGTCCGCCGGCGAGCATGCCGGTGGCGAAGTCATTCATGCCCTGTTCGCTGGAGCAACGGTAGACGAGCACCTGCTGGCCGTAGAGCAGGAAGGACTGGCGGCGATAGCCGCCTTCTTCCGAGATGGGTGCCTCGCTGCGGCAGTTCTCGACTGTTATGCGGCGGCCGCGGAGGTTCACCCGAACAGCAGAGGTAACGAAGTGTCGCGCAGTCACGTTGCGGACCCAGGCATCCTCAACGTGGTCGAGGAGGATGGCGATCCAGGAGTGATCTTCGTCTTTGGGCCGACTTGTGTCATACGAGCTGTCGAGGGTGAGGTCTTCGATGCCGATGTGGCTGGGAGCGGGGTCGCCAGCGACCCGTGCAACGATCCCGCCGCCATACTTCTGCTCCAAAGCGGTGGTGATGGGGGCGTCGAGCTGAATGGTGGACGCCGCGGCATCGATAGCGGTGACAGTGCGATCCCAGACGAGGTCGTGAGAGCCAGGGTGCCAGTCCAGGCGTTGGTTAGCAAAGGTGCCGGGCAGGCCGGACATCCCGATGGCACTGATCCATTCGGCGGTGGACGGTCGACGGACGACGATGGGATCGCCGACGTGGAGGCCATCGACGGAGGCGAGGTGGAGCATGAGGGCGCCTGCCGGGGCATCTGACGTGACGGCGATGTCAGTGCCGAGGGTGGGATCCTGTTCGGCGCCGATCTCGATCAAAGTGCGGCGGCGAATGCCCGTTGCCTGGATTGTGGTGCGATCAGTCCCTGAACCGCGAAGGACCAGGCCGCTGGTCCGCAGAGTGAGCTGGCCTGAGACCTTGAAGTGTCCTGGGGCCAGAAGAACTGCGCCGCGGAAGCCGGAGGAGTTGAGGGGACGACTGGCGGCACGGTCAAGAGCGCCCTGAATGAGTGCGGTGTCGTCTCCGCCCGAGGGGCGAACGAGCAGGACTGCGGGAACGGAAGGTATGGCGTGGCCGCCACCCTCATATCCGGCATAGGAGAAATCGATGGGAACGGGGCTTTTGGGGACGGCCTGGGCGCGGGATGGAAGGAGCAGGACTAAGAACAGGGCGGCGGCGACTAGGCGGGAGAGGGAGAGTCTGGTAACCGACACGAGCGAGCTCATTTCTCTGGCTTTCCTGGGTTTACGGTTTCCGGTGGGAGGCTAAATCTACCGAACGGCTGATAGTTTGCTCTCAGTTGCTGACGACTGTCAATTGCGATGTATTGTGCCTAAAAGGAGACGACCCAGGCTACTACTTCTCACGCAAGAATGCGGTCGACAGGAACTTACCGAGAAGGAGCAATTCCGGAAAGATAGACGTCGGCAAGGGTGAAGGCAAGGTCGGCCGGCGGGATGTCTATTCCCGGCTGATACCACGGATAGATATTCGTAATCATGCCGAAGAGAATCAGACCGAGAAACTTAGGGGAGATATCCGAACGCAGCACGCCTGCCGACTGGGCGTCGGCGATGATGCCGCGAGCCATCTTTTCATAGGCGTCCCGCATAGCGATAATCTCGCGCTTGCGGGCGGCAGTGAAGGAGTGGGTCAGCTCCTCGTTTGCCGCGGCGTGCCAGTTCTGGTGCTGAAGCAGACTGACAACATGAGTGAGGACGAAGGCGTAGAAACGCTCCTCCGGGCCCGAGACCTGTGCGAGCGCGGCCTGGACATTGGCGCTCAGATGCTCCATGGCCGATTTGGAGATCTGGTAGATCAGGTCTTCCTTGCTCGAGATGTAATAGTAAAGCGACGCTTTCTGGATGCCCATGGCGTCGGCGATCTCGCGGATGGAAGTGGCGAAGTAACCCTTGCGGGCAAAGAGCGAGCAGGCTGTATCCAGCATGCGCGCGTAGGTCTCGTTGACCGCGAACTCAGCCGAGGAGCCGATAGGGGTTCCCAGCAGCTCCAGTTTTCGGCAGGCCGCATGCGTTCCATGGCTGCGCCGATAGTCGGGTGTGGCCGCGCCTTCGAAAAAAATGCTGTTGAAGATTGCATCCAGCTCAGGAACGCTGAGGCCCTTTCCGGCGCGATACCAGAGCTGGGCCCAATTGAGGGTACAGACGAGCGGAGTAAAGATGTATTTATCGGAGAGGTCTTCCCTTAGAAGGCCGCGGGCCTTGCCTGCATCGAGAACCTCATAAACGAACATGAAGTAACGGGACCAGATGGCCTCGATCTCGGCCCGGTAATCGGGGCCAAGAGCGCGGCACTCCATCAGCGCGACGGAGAACTCCTTCTGGTATTCGAGCGCGGTAGCAAGATGGCTGCGCATAATCTCACGCATGGCGTCGCGGGGATTCGAGGCACCCGCTGCAGCAGCCTCAACATTTTCAACGACCTGAAGCAGGGAGGAATAGCAGATGCCGTGGAGCAACTCCTCCTTGTTCTTCATGTGATAGTACAGGGAGGCCTGCTGGACACCGAGGCTTGCGGCCACATCACGGGTCGTTGTGGACTGATAGCCCTTTTCCCAGAAAAGGTCGAGAGCGACCTGCTGCAGACGTTTGCGCGTGATTTCACCCGCGCTGGAGCGCCGGCCTGTGGAGCCCATCTTCTCGTCGAAGCTGCGGATGGCGTCTCCTTTAGCTAGGCAGGATGCCTGAGTAGTTAGACGACGCGACAGGTCGTGCGACTACCGACCATAGTACGGTATTTGTGCTCTTGAAGGGCACATGATCTTTCGTAACTCACGGCATGAAATAAGAACCCGAAGCGAATGTTTTGGAAAAAAACTGCCGACGCCTTGTGAGACAAAGCGCCGGCAAAGGAGAGTGCATCGTTTTGACGAGGTTTAATAGTTGATCCTGAGAGAAAGCTGGATGTCGCGGGAGTTATTCGCCACGCTGGTGACCTGTCCGAAGGTCGACGGGCTGCCCACGTTGGTGGCCGGAGGTCCCCAGATCACTACGTTAGTTACGTTGATGGCGGTGGCATCGAGGACAGCATTCCAACGCTCGGTGATTTTGATGTTTTTCTTCAGGCTTAGGTCAAGATCATAAGATGTGGGGCCACGCAGGCCGTAAGGCTTGGTGCGGGCAACGTTGCCGAAGGTGTAATTGGGATAGTGGACAGTGTCGGTGGCATTGATGAACGCCCCGGGGTTCAGGTAGTTGACCAGTTGCTTAGCAGTCTGCCCGCGACCATAGCTGCCGTTGATTCGCACCGGCCCTCCGAAGGCCGGATTGTAGTTTGGCATGCACGTGCTGCCGCCAGGAGTGACACAGCCCGTTCCTGTAACTGTGAGCGGGATACCCGAGTTATAGGTGTAGATTCCGGAGAGCTGCCAGCCTCCCATGGTCTGTCGTTCAAACATATTGCGATTGCCCCAGGCATGGTTGGCCCCAAAGGGCAGCTGGTAGACGGCTGTGGCATTGACGATGCTGGGCTCGTCGATCACACCGCGGCTTCGCTCCAGGCGGGTATTGGCGTACCCGTTGCGATAGGTGCCATTGTTGTCGATCTCAGCGGAGAAGGTGTAGTTGAACTGGAACTGCAGGCCGTTGGACATGCGCTGCTTGAAGATGACCTGCGCGGCGTTGTAGTTGGAGTTGGCAATGTTGTCGTAGGTGTCGCCGATACCGCCCTGATACTGCGGATACGGTGCGAGCATCTGCGCGATGGTGCCATTGGCAAAGCTGGAGTAGGGAATCGTGATAGTTGGATCGATCGCCTGCACCTGAGCCAGAACTGCGGGGCTATATACCTTATTGAGCAAGGTGCCGAGGTTGTAGTGCACCGGACTGACGGCATTGCTGACATAGCCGCGCGCACCGCCGGAGGCTACGGGCAGAAAGTGACCCTGGCTGCCAACGTAGCTGACCATCATCGCGAGGTTGTGCGTCAGCTGCTGCTCGATGCCGACGTTCCAGTTCGTGGCGTAGGGAGCGCGATCTCCGAGGTATGGATCGGCATAGGAGAGCCCAACAGCTGAGCCATGCGGAAGGGAGGTGTTGTATGTGCCGTAGCTGCCGGAGATGATTGGAGGCAACGTATAGGCAGGTACACCGCTGTCAAGGATGAATGCCGGATCACCTGTGGAGGATGAGGTAAAGCTGGGTGAGGCAGCCAGGCCGGCAACTCCTGTACCAAGATAGGTAGCGTTCCGTACACCCGTGCCATGCGAGTAGGTGATGGAAAAGCCGCCACGAAGCACTGTTGTTGGAAGAATGCTGTAGGCGACGCCAAGTCTGGGCCCGAAGTTCTTGTACCAGATGTTGATGGGGGTGCTGCAGTTGCAATAGGTTGGCTGGGCGCCCTTCCCGGCGAAGACCAGCGCGCCCAGATTTCCGGTGAGGGAGTTCGTTACGGCAGGCGAAAACCAGCTTGAGCGGTCCTGGACCTCGCTGTACGGCGGATAGTAATCCCAGCGCAGGCCGAGATTGACGTTAAGCTTCGACGTCACACGCCAGTCGTCCTGAGCGTAAAGCGAAAGGTTTCGCATACGGGCGCCGGTATCGACGAAGGGCAGTTGCGTAAAGCTGGCACTGTCGACCTGGCCAAGGAAGAAGCTTGCATAGGAGTTGCCTGTGATGGCGGACTGCTGTGAGCCGGCGTAGCGAGCCGTCTCAGCATTGCTGTAATTCATCTGCAGAGCCTGACTTCCGCCCGAGTACTGGAACTCATTGAGTTGCAACCACTCCTTGACGAACCCAAAGGTGACGGAGTGCCTGTCATGGACCCACTGCACGTTATCGAGCAGCGAAAAATAGTTGGTCATGGCGTTGTAATCCTGATCGCCACTCCACTTGGTGGGAGCGACCGTGCCTGACACGCTGGATCCGCCCGACCAGTTGACGGTTGGGAACGATTCGCTGGCCTGTCCCGCGGGCAGGCCTGTGAGGCCTCCATCTTTTCCGATTCCGTAGCCTGGATTGCGATAGTCCGGATTAAAGACGGGGCCCCAGAAGCGCGTGTAGCCGTATTTCAACTGGTTGATGAGATTGGAGGTCAGGCTGTAGTTGTGCTCCAGAAGGAAGACCTTGTTCTTGGTCTCGTAGCCCTGACCAGAGGTATAGGGCAGCGGGCCAGGGTTGGAGCCATTGTTCTGATAGCCGTATGGCGCTCCGCGCTGCGCACTAAAGATGAAGGAGAACTGCTGCTGGTTATTGATCTTCCAATCCACGCGGTTGGTATTGGACCAATGTGACGTGAAGCTCGGGACCTGACCAAGGAAATTGTTAGTCAGACCAGAGTTTGCCAAAGGCACCTTGCTGAGAAAAGAGGCCATGAACTTCGTGACATTGCCCATGGCTGAGGGGTTGATGTTGTTCGCGACGCCGCCATAGTTAAACGGAGTGCGCGTACAGGTGCCAGCGGCCTGGCTACCGGCGGGGCAGCTGCCGGGATCATAGATACAGCCTGCCACGCCGCCATTGGCGCAGTCGGCTGCGGTCTTGCCGGCCGGCAGGAGTTCGCTGAAGTTGCCTTGCTGCATCAGGACCGTGGGGTAGGTAGCGTAAGAGGGGTTGTTGTCCTTGTGGTAGTAGAAGCCGTCGTAGTTGCCGAAGTAGAAGATCTTGTCTTTCTTGATGGGGCCGCTGAGGTCAACGCCGTACTCGCTCTGGTGCTCATTGGGCTTGACTGCCTTGCCCGTGGCCGGGTTGATCGTCCAGGGGGCGAAAAAACCCCAGGTGTCGAGCGCGGTGGTGCGCATGTACTCAAAGACAGAGCCATGGATCTGGTTGCCGCCGGACTTGATGACGTAGTTCTCCATGCCGATGCCCTGGTATTGGGCGGACTGGTTGCCGGTGACGACCTGGAACTGATCGACGGCCTCGACGGAGATCATGTTGGAGACGTAGCGGGGGTCGCCCTGCTCATAGATTGAGGTCTGGGGCATGCCCTCGATATAGACCTCATCTACGCGGCCGATACTGCCGGTTCCGTTGAAGATGCCGGTCTGTACGGCGACTCCGCCATGCGATACGCCCGGCGTGAGGTAGACAAAGCTGGTCGGATTGCGCACGCCGCCATTGATCTGCAGCGGCAGCTGGGTATAGTCCTCGTTCTCCATCAGGAAGCCGGTGGACGCATCGGTTGTATTGAGCTGGGGAGGAGCCGCAGTAACGGTAACTACCTCATTGCTGGCGCCGACCGAGAGTTGAGATTTGAGGCTGACCGCCTGTAGAGCGACCACATCTACATGCTGTTGCGTGTATGCCTTAAAGCCGTTGGCTGAGATCGACACGTCATAATCGCCCGGCGGGAGTGGCGAGAGCACATAGGTGCCGGCACTGGAGGTCGTCTGCGAGACGCTGACATTGGTAGCGGTGTTGGTGGCGGTGACGGATGCGCCTGGCACGACTGCGCCGGTCGGATCCGTGACCAGACCATTGATTGAGCCGGAACCGCCGATCTGTGCAGATGCTACCGTCGCCATGACGGTAAAGAGCGCGACGAGAAGCAAGAGGAGATTGTGAGCGCCGCGGACCCCGGTCGCGACTGCGGCCATGCTTCTGCTCTGCGAGGCAGTTCTGTTGACGATGGGTAGCCGGTCGATCGAATTTGCCGGAGTGTGTGCCCCATGGAATGTAGTAGGCATTTCAGGCCTCTCGCTTTCTGAGTGAGTTAGGGTTGCCCCTGACCGTTCGCACGGTAGGTAAATCTACCTACCGCCCGATAGATTTTGGCGACGGCTAGAATTGATAGTTGGTTCGACCACTGATTGTCAATAGAAGATTTCGTTGCCCGAAAAGCCCCGGGCTGATGGCCGCAAATGACTCATCCGGAAGCGGAACCGGACTGCAGTGCATTGGCAGGCGCAGGGGATATCGGAAGGACAAGATCGGAACGACCGGGAAGCAGAAGCCACAACCCGAATGCCGCGGCGACGACTGCACCTGCGATAGCCATCAGGACGGCAGGATATCCAAAGCGCTGATAGGCGGCGCCAGCAACGGTTGCGGCGATTGCCTGGGCGATGGATACCGCAAGGAAGTTCAGGGAGGCTGCTCCGCTGCGCTGGCCTGGTGGAACACCATCCATCAGCAGATTCTGAAGTGCGGGATCGCACATGTGCTGGGCGGACATGAACACGCAATAAAGCGCCTCTTCGGTGAGAACGCCATGGCCAGCTGCAAGCAAGCCAACCGCAAGAGCAGTGGTAATTTGCGCGAGGGCAATGCCTGGAACCAGCCCCGTGCGGCGCACCAGAAGAGGCATCATCAGGACGGCGGCGGCCTGGAGCAGTTGCGCGACGGCGAAGAAATTGCCAAGATGGGCTGCCCCCAGCCCCACATAACGAACGAAGAAGATGTTCGTAAATGGATTGAACGCGCCTACTGCCGCGGCCCAGCACGAGCTGGCCAGCAGAAAACGGACCAGGAACGGCGATGGTCTGCGAATCCACTCAAAGGACCCGGGCTGAGACTGCTCGTGGAGGCGGCTTACAGGCCAGGCGGCCAGAGCCGTAAGCAGGCATGCAGCCAGTAACGTGTCGCGTTTGGAGTTGATACCAGAGACCGCGAGCGATAGATATCGAGAGCCGAGTCCTTGAAACCAGTCCGGCATATTGCCGCCGAGAAAACCTCCGACCGAGCCGGCGACGACGGCAACGGCGAAGGCCGCACTAAAAGCAGCCGGCCTACGGCGCTTTTCGGCGATCGACGCAATCGAAGGAGAGAGGCATATGGCCCAGCCGCAGAGCATGACTCCGTCGAGGAATGCGAAAGCAACCTGAGCGGGGTACCAGAGAAGAAACAGACGCGCCCCCAAAGCAAAGGACACGGCAAGCAGGCATGCGATGAGTATTCGCTTGTTGCCTAGTTTTTGCGCAAGGATCCCCACAGGGATTGTTCCTGCCATGCTTCCAAGCGCCATGGCTCCGGCGAGAACTCCCAGGGGCCTCTCCCGGTATCCCAGTTCCATCATGAACAGGTTGTAGAGGAAGAAGAAGACGGCGATACCGACATTGAACAGAAGGATGGCGACCAGCAGCGGCAGGATCTGGCCGCCGGGGGTATGACTCATACAGCGCCGCATAAATTTCGAGCGAGCGTTAAAGATCCGTTCGAAGATGGTATGGCTGACCAATGGGCGCGTGCGGCAGAAAGCCCCGCGGACGCCACTCTAGCCCGCCCAGAGGGCAACAATCAACCCAAACGAGCCGAGATTGCTTATGAAACCGGGCGCGAGCTACAGTGACGCCGCGTTTTTGCGGCGGATGACGATCTCCGGCCCATCTTCAGTCTTGACCGCGACGGCATAGACGCCCTTAGCCTGGCCATTGAATTTGAGTGGAAGCGAGTTGGCAGGGATGCCGAGCCAGTCACTCATCTCCTTTTCGGAGCCACCCATCTCGATATAAGAGATCCCGAGCGGGCGGACGAGCCCAGGATAGGGATCGACGGGCTGACCGCTGGGATGCAGCGTCATATCGGTGAAGTAGTACCAGTTTGGCAGGCCTTTAGGCCAGCAAAGCTGAGCTCCCGGAGTCTGATAAGCGAGGAAAGCCGGTCCGCTGGAACGAACACGTGTGCCGAGGTGCGGATCGGGGATCTCGGATTTATGGCGTTTGGCCAGTTCTTCGAGTTCTTCCATGCTGTCGACACCGAGGCACAGGCCGCTGAAGGTATCTTCACCGGCTGAGGTGGCTTTGATGAAGTAGTCGGACATGGGATTACCGGGCTTCATCTTGCCCGGGTTGACGATGCTTTCGATTTCCATGTAAGTCTGGCCGCCGAGTGGGAATATCTTGTTGGCGATTCCGGCAGAAGGAAACCAGCCGCCATCGTAGAAGCCGAGACCGGTCTCCCGTCGCATGCGGTCAGAGGCTTCGTAAAGGTCTGTGCAACCGATGGCGACGTGGTCGATATGGATCATGTGCCCACTCCTGGGTGGTTGGCCTGCGCGTGGCAGGGTTAGAGTTCTACCGCATTCTTCCGGCGGATGACGATCTCCGGTCCGTCCTCGGTCTTGACGGCCACGGCATAGATGCCTTTGGTCCTGCCGTTGAATTTAAGAGGAAGAGTCGATGCAGGCACGCCAAGCCAGTCGGTCATCTCCTGTTCCGAACCGCCCATCTCGATCCAGGAGATCCCCATGGGGCGAACGAGCCCAGGGTATGGGTCTACCGGCTGGCCGCTGGGATGCAATGTCATGTCGGTGAAGAAGTACCAGTTGGGCAGGCCCTTGCCCCAGGTAAACTCCGCCGGGGTCTGATAGTCCACGAAGGCAGGACCGCTGGAGCGAACGCGCACGGTGTCTTTCGTATCCGGAATCGTGGATTTGAGCCGTTTGGCTATGCCTTCGAGCTCTTCCATGCTGTCGACACCGAGACAGAGGCCGGTGAAGGTATCTTCTCCGGCCGAGGTGGCCTTGAGAAAGTAGTCCATGGGGGGCGTGCCCGGCTTGACTTTGTGAGGATTGACGATGCTTTCAATCTCAATGTAAGTCTGGCCGCCGAGCGGGAAGATTTTATTCGCGATGCCAAAGGCCAGAAACCAGCCTCCATCATAGAAGCCAAGGCCCGTTTCGCGGCGAAGCCGATCCGATGCTTCGTAGAGATCGACACAGCCCATTGCGATATGGTCGATATGAATCATGAGGCCTCAAGACACGGCGTGGGAAGATGAGTGGATCGGAGCAACGGTGCGATCAAACCTTGCCATTGCAACGCAGTAAATTGCCGAAACGAGACGCTACACCCGCCAGGGACGGCGGATCACAATCTCACCCTTGTCGCTCTTCACGGCAATGGCATACAGGCCATGCGGCTTTCCGTTGTACCGGTAGGGAAACTGGTTAGCCGGAACGCCGAGCCAGTCATTCATCTCCTGCTCGGTGCCTCCGACCTCCAGCCACGCGATGCCCTTTGGCTGGATCATCTTTGGCCATGCGAAGACCGGCTGGCCCGAAGGGTGCATGTTGATGCGGTCCTCATGGCAGTACCAGTTGATGCGTCCCTGTTTGGTCACGCCCGCGGGTGTGGAGTAAGCCTGTACAGGAGGCCCATTGGGACGTACGCGCACAACAGGCCCTTTGGAGATCACAGACTTGTGTCTTTCCGCGATCTCTTTGAGTTCGTCCAACGTGTCGACGCGCATCGCCAACAAAGAGAAGCATTCGCCATCGGCGGTACGCTCATGGAATGAGCGAGCGCCAGGATTGACGGGCGTGCCATCCGGCTTCATCTCGATAGCGCCTGCGTCAACGACCCCCTCCACTTCGATGTAGGTCCCTTCTCCGAGCGGAAAGATTTTGTTGGCGATCCCGCCCGTCGGAAAGAATCCTCCGTCATAGAAGCTCAGCCCGGTCTCCTCGCGCAGCTTCTGGGCAGAGATGTAGATATTGCGGGTGGAGAGCTGGTAGTGATCCAGATGCATAGCCATAGCAGTCACATCTCCCGTAACAGGGGTTGAGGGCAGTTTTTAGATAGAAGCGCACAAGCAGGAGGAAGTTAAGGAACAAATGTTTGAAATGTATGTTCATTAAATACTGCACGGGACGTTTCATGTCAACTGTGTCGCTTCGCCGGCGATGCCCTCAATCCATATGGGAGAAAGCCGGCTCCGACTCGGCAATGTGTGGCGGGCGATTCTGTTGCGGAGCATGTCCCTTGCCGCCAAAGGCGGACCACAGCCGGTCGCGAACGCCGTCGAAGAAGAGATAGACCACGGGCGTGGTGAATAAGGTGAGGGCCTGGGACACAACGAGGCCTCCGACAATGGTGATGCCGAGCGGGCGTCGAAGCTCGTAGCCGACCCCGCTGTCGATGGCAAGCGGCAGCGCTCCCAGCATTGCAGCCATGGTCGTCATCATGATGGGGCGGAAGCGCAGCACACAGGCTTCGTAGATCGCCCTTTCCGGTTCCATGCCCAGATCGCGCTCGGCGACGATAGCGAAGTCGACCATCATGATGGCGTTTTTCTTTACGATGCCGATGAGCAGGATGATCCCGATCATGGCGATAATGCTCAGCTCAATCTTGAAGATCAGCAGAGCGACCAGTGCACCCACGCCGGCCGAGGGTAGCGTGGAGAGGATCGTGAGCGGGTGTATGAAGCTCTCATACAACATGCCGAGGACGATATATACGGTTGTTAGAGACAGAAGCACCAGGACGGGCTCACTGGAAAGAGAGTCTTCAAAGGCCTGTGCCGTGCCCTGGAAGCCTGTTTGAATCGTGGCGGGAAGGTTGAGGTCGCGCTCCGCCGCATCGATTGCGTCAGTAGCCTGGCTGAGAGACACTCCCGGAGCGAGGTTAAAAGAGATGGTCGCGGCAGGGAACTGGGCCTGATGGTTGACGACCAGGGAGGACCGGCGCTCTGTACGATGGGTGATTGCAGAAAGCGGAATGGGAGGTGACGCCGCAGTTTCTGGTGCATTCGCGGATGCGCGATCCGAGACTGCCGAGGTGGAGGCGGCGAGAACCTGAGGCGGTGCACTGGCCTCATTGGCTGTGGTGATGCCAGCCGTGCCGTGGCGCACGTAGAGGCGGTCAACATCTGCGGGGCCGCGTTGAAATTCGGGGTTTACATACAGAACAACGTGATACTGGTTTGCAGCCGTGAAGATGGTAGATACCTGTCGCTGGCCGAAGGCACTGTAGAGAACGTTATCGATGTCGGATGAGGTGATGCCGAGACGGCTCGCGGTGTCGCGGTCAATGGAGACATGCTCGAGCAGACCAAGGTCCTGTTGATCCGTATTAACGTCTCGAATCTCCTTGAGCTTTGTCATGCGCGCCATCATGCGTGGAGTCCAGATGCGCAGGTCTTCAAGGTTCTGCGAGGAAAGGGTGTATTGGAACTGGGTCGCGCTGGAACGGGCCCCGACATTGAGGTCCTGCTGCGCCTGCAGAAAGAGCGTTGCGCCGGGGACGCGCGCGATCTGAGGACGAAGGCGCGCAATGATCTTGTCGGCGGTGTCTCCTCGGGGGCGTTCTGCCAGCGGCTTTAATGTCATAAACAGCTGACCCTGGTTCGCTGCGGCGCCCGTTGGACCATAGCCTAGAAAGTTGACGATGATATCCGCATCCGGATCGCGGGCGAGGATGTCGGCGTACTGCTGCATCTTCACCTTCATGGAATCGAAAGAAGCATCCTGCTGCCCGACGACGCGCCCCTGCAGGCGTCCGATGTCCTGCTGCGGAAAGAACCCCTTAGGCACAATCACGTAGAGATAGACGCTGAGCGCAAATGTGCATACCGTTACCAGCAGCATTGTCTTGCGATGGGCGAGCACCCAGTGCAGGCCTGCCTTATAGCTGTTGAGCAGAGCATCAAAGGCGCGCTCGCTGAATTTGTAGATGCTGCCGTGCCGGCGTTTGGAATGCGGCTCCAGAAACTTTGCGCTCAACATGGGGGTGGTGGTGAGCGAGGCGAAGAGCGAGACAAAGATGGCCGCGGAAAGCACGATGGCAAACTCGCGGAACAGCTTTCCCATCAGGCCGCCCATCATCAAAATCGGGATGAAGACAGCAATGAGAGAGGTGCTCATCGAGAGGACAGTGAAGCCAATCTCCCGGGAGCCAAGCATGGCCGCGTCAAACGGCGACATACCCTCTTCCATGTGGCGGTTGATGTTTTCAATGACGACGATGGCATCGTCCACGACGAACCCCGTGGAGATGGTCAATGCCATCAATGAAAGATTGTCCAGCGTTTCATGCAGCAACAGCATGATGATGAAGGCGCCAAGCAGCGAAAGGGGAACGGAGACGCTGGGGATGATGGTGGAGCGCACCTCGCGCAGGAAACAGAAAACGACGAGGACCACGAGCAGGATGGAGATGATGAGGGTATGCGTCACCTCCCGTACCGAGCCCCGGATATTTACCGTGCGATCGATCGCAGTGGAGATCGTGATCGATGGATTGATGGATGCGCGCAGCTCAGGCATGATGGCGTTGATCGCATCGACGGTATCGATGATGTTTGCGCCTGGGCTCTTGGAAATGATCATCAGGATCGCAGTCTGCGTACCTGAGACGCCGCGAGTATAGATGTCCTCTACCGAATCGCGCACGGTGGCGACGTCACGAAGGCGAACGGGGGCGCCGTTATGCCAGGCCACAATCAGCGGCGCGTAGGTCGAGGCATCGCCCAACTGATCGGTGGCGCTGATGGACCATCGCCTATCGCTGTCGGAAAGAAATCCTTTGGGCCGGTTGACGTTGGCCCGGTTCAACACCGCCGCGATGTCATTCAATCCAAGCCCGTAGGAGCTTAGTTGCATGGGATTGACTTCGACGCGCACGGCCGGCTTGGCACTCCCGGTGATCCGTACCTCACCCACGCCCGGCACCTGAGAGATGCGCTGCGCGATGATGGAATCGGCGGCATCGTACATTTGCGCGACCGGCAGCGTCGGGGATGTAAGCGCCAGGATGAGGACAGGCGGGTCCGATGGATTGACCTTGCGATAAGTCGGATTGCCGGGCATATTCGCCGGCAGCTGACTGCGTGCGGCGTTGATGGCCGCTTCGACGTCGCGTGCAGCACCGTTGACATCGCGATCGAGATCGAACTGCAGCATAATGCTGGCGCTGCCGATGCTTGAGGTCGACGTCATCTGATTGATGCCGGCGATGCGTCCGAACTGCCGCTCGAGCGGAGTCGCGATGGCGGAGGCGACGGTTTCAGGATCGGCTCCCGGCAGCTCTGCATTCACGCTGATGGTTGGATATTCAACCTGCGGCAATGATGCGATGGGCAGCTCCCGATACGCTGCGGCGCCAGCCAGCATAATGGCGATGGACAGCAGAAAGGTCGCTACGGGCCTGCGTATGAACGGAGCTGAGGGATGAAAGTCCAGCGTGCTGCCGGGCATTGCGGCCGGAGCACTATGATCCTCGCGATGAAGCACCTCACTCACATTCCATTCCAGTCACTGGAGAAGTTCGGAGACGGCGCTTACATGATGCTCCTCCAGCAGTTCCTGCTCCTTCCGGGCTTTCCACCTTCGACCGAGACGGTCAAAGAAGAGATATACGACCGGCGTCGTGAAGAGCGTGAGGAACTGGGAGACCAGCAGGCCGCCAACGATGGTAATACCGAGCGGGTGGCGCAGCTCTGACCCGGTGCCCGTGCCGAGAGCGAGAGGCACGCCACCCAGCAGCGCTGCCATTGTGGTCATCATGATGGGCCGAAAGCGAAGCAGGCAGGCCTCATAGATCGCTTCCTGCGGGGTCTTGCCGAAGTCGCGTTCCGCCTCCAGAGCGAAATCGATCATCATGATGGCATTCTTCTTCACGATGCCAATGAGCAGGATGATGCCAATCAGTGCGATCACGGAGAGATCGGTATGGGTGAGGATCAATGCGAGGATCGCGCCTACACCGGCCGAAGGCAATGTAGAGAGGATCGTGATGGGGTGAATATAACTCTCGTACAGTACGCCCAGCACGATGTACACAGTGATGATCGCCGCAAGAATCAGAACGGGCTCGCTGGAGAGCGAAGCCTGGAACGACGCAGCCGTTCCCTGGAACGTCGGCTTTAAACTGGCGGGCGGATTGAGTTCTTTTACTTTTTTATTGATGGCGGTAACTGCGTCGCCAATGGATGCTCCGGGAGCGAGATCGAAGGAGATGGTCGTTTGCGGAAACTGACCCAGATGGTTGATGGCCAGGCTGGTAGGGCGCGGCTCGAAGTGGGTGAAGGTCGAGAGCGGCACCTGGGAGCCCTGCGAACTGGCCACATAAATATCGTTCAGGGCATCGGGCGAATGTTGAAACTGCGGCTGAACCTCAAGCACCACGTGGTACTGGTTGAGCTGCGTAAAGATGGTGGAAACCTGGCGCTGGCCAAAGGCATCATCCAGCGTGTCGTCGATATTCTGCGGCGAGATGCCCAGCCTCGATGCCGTGTCCCGGTCTACCACGAGGTGCGCATCCAGAGCGCCGTTCTGCTGGTCTGTGGCGACATTTCTTAGCGGCGCAAGCTTGCTGAACTCCGCGACCATGCGATCGGACCATTCATTCAGTTCGGCGGCACTCGCATCTTCCAGCGAGAACTGGTATTCCGTGCGGCTTACCTTGTCCTCCACGGTCAAGTCGCGCAGAGGTTGCAGATAGCACTGGATGCCGCTTACCTTCTCGAACTCAGGCTCAAGACGGTCGATGATGGCCTGCGCGTTATCGTGGCGCTCGTCTTGGGGCTTCAGATTGATCTGTATGCGGCCACTATTCAGCGTCTTGTTTGTGCCGTCCACGCCAATAAAAGACGAAAGGCTTTGGACGTCAGGGTCCTGCAGGATGATATTGGCAAGCCGCTGCTGCCGTTCAGCCATTGCCGCGAAGGAGATTGTCTGCGGCGCTTCTGTGATACCCAATAAAATGCCCGTGTCCTGCGGGGGAAAGAAGCCTTTGGGAACGATCCAGAAGAGGTAGGCAGTGCAGACGAGAGTGCCGAGTGTGACGAGCAGAGTAAATGTCTGGTGGCGCAGCACCCACCGAACACCCTTGGCATATTCGGCGATGATCGCATCGAATATCTCTTCGGTCTTGTTATAGAACCAACCGCGCTCGGAGATCTCCTTATGCCGCAGGAGGCGTGAACACATCATGGGAGTCAACGTCAGCGAGACAAAGGCCGAGACCAGAATGGTTACGGCCAGCGTAACGGCAAACTCGCGGAAGAGCCGTCCCACGATGTCGCCCATGAACAGCAGCGGGATGAGCACAGCAATCAGAGAGATCGTCAATGAGACGATGGTGAAGCCGATCTGTTCGGCGCCTTTGAGCGCGGCATGGAGCGGTGTATCGCCGTCTTCCAGATAGCGCGAAATATTCTCAATCATCACGATAGCGTCGTCGACGACAAAGCCAGTCGAGATGGTAAGCGCCATGAGCGAGAGATTGTTGAGCGAGTAGCCCAGCAGGTACATTACGCCGAAGGTGCCAACGATGGAGAGCGGCACCGCAACGGAAGGAATGATGGTTGCCGCCGCGGATCGGAGGAAAAGGAAGATGACCATCACGACGAGTGCGATTGTCAGGACCAGCTCGAACTGGACATCCTTGACTGAGGCGCGAATAGTGACAGTCCGATCGTTAAGGACGACCAGCTTGACGGCGGAGGGGAGTGATTGCTGCAACTGCGGAAGCAGATCTTTGACGCTGTCAACCACGCCAATGATGTTGGCGCCCGGCTGGCGCTGAATGTTGAGGATGATCGCAGGGGTTTCATTCATCCATGCGGCCTGGGCCGTATTCTCCACCCCATCGATTACTGAGGCGACGTCGGTGAGTCTCACGGGATTGCCGCGCCGGTAAGCCACGATCACTTTGCGATAGTCGGCACTGGAGGTGAGTTGGTCGTCAGCACCGATGATGTAGGCCTGGCGCGGTCCATTGAGGCCGCCCTTGGCCTGATCGACATTGGCGGCATTCAAAGCAGCGCGCAGGTCCTCAAGACTCATTCCGTATGAGGCAAGCGCGACCGGGTTGGCCTGCACGCGTACCGCCGGCTTTTGTCCGCCGTTGATCGAAACCAGGCCGACGCCTGAGAGCTGTGAGATTTTCTGCGCGAGGACCGTATCGGCCAGGTCCTCCACCTTATTGAGCGGCAGCGTGCTGGACGTCATCGCCAGCGTCATCACGGGCGCGTCCGCGGGATTCACCTTGGAGTAGACGGGCGGGTTGGGCAGGTCTTTCGGCAGGTATGTATATGCGGCGTTGATTGCGGCCTGCACGTCCTGTTCGGCGACATCGATGCTCTCTGAGAGCGTGAACTGAAGCGTAATAAAAGATCCGCCACCGGAGCTGGTTGAGCTCATCTGCGCAAGACCGGGAATCTGCCCCAGCTGACGCTCCAGCGGCGCAGTTACGGAAGAGACCATCACTTCCGGGCTAGCGCCTGGATAGAAAGTGGCGATCTGGATAGTCGGGTAATCGACCTGCGGCAGAGCGGAGACCGGCAACTGCTTGTAGGCGATGAAGCCTGCGAGCAGAATAGCCACCATCATCAGCGAGGTGGCGACCGGCCGCAGGATGAAAGGCCGGGAGGGACTCATTGTGCCGCGCCTGACTCGCTGGAGGCAGTATGCGCACTCTTCCCTTTACCGGCACCGTCCGCGTCAGAGCCGTCTTTTGCCTTCCCGCTGGTTCCGGCAGCGCCAGCTGGAGCTCCGCCTTTGCCTCCGGCAGCCCCTTTGCCGACGGAGACTTTGCTTCCCGCGTGGATCTTTTCCTGTCCGTCGGTGACGACACGCTCACCCGGTTTCAAGCCGCTGTCGAGCAACAGGAGCGCCCCCTGCGTAATGCCATTCGGTATGTTGCGCACCTCGACGGTCTGGTCCTTCCGGATGACGTAGACGAAGTTTCCCGAATTGCCCATCTGCACCGCGGCTGCCGGTATGACGAGCACATCAGGACGTTCTTCAAGCTGCAACCGAACATTGACGAATTGATTCGGAAACAGAGCATTGTCTTTGTTGGGGAAGACTGCTTTCAGCTTGTCTGTTCCCGTCGTGGCGTCGATCTGGTTATCCACCGTCAACAGCGTGCCTGTCGCCAGCTTGTTGGTCATGGAGCGGTCATACGCCTCGACTACCAACTGTTTTCCGGCCATCAGCTTCTTGCGCACCTGGGGAAGTTGATCTTCCGGAACAGTAAAGATCACTGAGATTGGCTGGAGTTGTGTGACCACTACTAGCCCGTTCGTGTCTGAAGCGTGGATGATGTTTCCGACATCCACCTGCCGGAGACCTACCTGGCCGTCGATGGGCGAAGTAATCGTTGTGTATGCGAGGTTGACCTTTGCGGCATGGATAGCCGCCTGGTCCGCGCGAACTGTGCCCTGAGCCTGGTCGAAGATAGACTGCTGCGTCTGCTGGCTCTCCTGCGAGACCACGCCCGCGTTAAACAGCCCCTGATAACGGGAAGCCTGTGCTTTACCGATGCTCGCGGCCGCCTGATCCCTTTCCAATTGCCCCTGGGCCAGTTCCAATGCAGCGTTATACGGCTCGGGATCGATCTGCGCCAGCACAGTACCGCGGCGCACCATCTGTCCTTCTTTGAAGTTGACCTTCACCAACTGGCCGTCGATGCGCGACCGCACGGTGACCGTGTTATATGCCTCGACAGTGCCCAGAGCTGTCAGGTAAATCGGCATCTTCTTTTGCTGCACTTCGCCAGCCAGCACCGGCACTGGACGATTGCCCGAAGCCGCCGACTTCTGTGCGGCAGCCGAGTCTTCCTGCTGGGTGGAATAAATGCGCCAGCCAATAATGGCTGCGACCACCAGAAGCAAACCGAGGGAAATCCAGGCGCGCCATGATGACTTGCCGGCCTTGGGTCCCTGGCCGGTGAGAGGCGACTCTTCCAGTTCGAGGGTTTTCATTAAGGATCTCGCATCTGCCGCATATGCAGCGGGATGCCTGCGTGAGCAGCTTTTAGGTCTTTAGGTTCCCTCGCGGGGTTTGCAAAATTCGAGCTATGTGGTTGGTGTAATACAACTGTTTCAATCTGTCAAACCTGAGATTTCCCAGCGTGTCGCGGCCAACCTAATCGACAAACAGGAACCCTGCTAAACATCAGTAAACAATGAGTTAATTCCTTCATCGACGATTGACTGAGAGCAGTTCCGGGGGACGATGTGTCCAGAAAAAAGCTGTTGCGCGGGATTTGTTGATCTGCTATGAATGAAACACTCGTTCCAATCGAGCGTTCCTTGCGGATCGCGTAAGGCCTACCTGGGATTGCCTTCGGCGGCAAAGTCTAACTTTCGTCGCATCGATCGCGCTACATATTTGCTTCGCTGTTTCAACATTCTTCTTTGCATGGAGGTCGTCAGATGCCTGGCCGCGCCAAATGGATTTGTGTCTTTGCCTTGGTTTTGCTCGCATCCTTCGCGGGCAATCTGTTTGCCCAAGGCACCACTTCGACTCTTAGCGGTGATGTCACCGATGTCCAGGGCGGTGCGCTTCCGGGCGCACAGGTGCTTGTAACCAACATCGCAACGGGGGTGGCGAAAACGGTGACGACCGATGCGGCAGGTCACTATGTCGCCTCAGCGCTGAATCCCGGCAACTACAGCCTGGTAGTTAAAGCGGAAGGTTTTTCGCCGACAAAGGTCCCGCAGATTCTGCTGCCGGTCGCTGTCGAAACCCACCAGGATGTGCAGATGTCGGTCGGCGGCATGACCCAGATGGTGACGGTAGAATCCGGCGCGACCACGACGGAGACCGAGACCTCCGCGGTGAACTCCGTCATCGACAACCAGCAGGTCACCAATATCCCACTCGACCAGCGCATCTTTTACAGCCTTACCCAGTTGTCGCCTGCCGTAGCTCCTCCTGCTCAGAACTCTCAGACTGGATATCGCGGCGGCTTCAGCGTTGCCGGTCAGGATGAGATCGCAAACAATTTCATCATCGACGGCTACGACAGCAACGACGTTGCAGTGGGCGTCGTCAACTACCGCCCGTCAGTCGACGGTGTGCAGGAGTTCAATCTGCTGACAGGTGTTTATCCGGCCGAGTTCGGGCGCGTCAGCGGCGGTCAGGTTGTCGTCTCTCAGCAGTCGGGGACGAACCAGTTCCATGGCAGCGTGTTCCTGTATCTCGAGAACAGCGTAGCGAACGCTTCCAATTACTTCACTCCCGCGGCCCAGAAGCCAGCGGCACGGCGCGGTCAATATGGCGGCACTATTGGCGGTCCGATCAAGAAAGATCGCACCTTCTTCTTCGGAGACTTCGAGGGGCTGGCCTGGGCAAACCAGATTGTGCCCAACGCCGCGATTATCCCATCCCAGCGGCAGCTCTCAGGGATCATCAACTGCAGCCCAGTCGCTCTGCCGGCGCACACTGGAATCAATACGACCGGTACGGCCTTCCCGGCGACGATCTTCAATGATCCTTCCACTGGATTGCCCGTGCCTTGCGTCGCGGACCCGCTTTCGCAGACCGGCTTCAGCAGCAACTTCTCCCTGCTGCCAGTATGGAATTCACCTCAGGCCACCATCGGAAGAAAGATCGGTTCAGAATATCCGGTGCAGCAAAGTATTGTGAGCACCGACCTGACCGGCAACGGTAAATATCAGCTCAACGAAAACCGAATTGAAAACGACAGCCAGTTCACAGTCCGAATCGATCACAAGTTCTCCGATATGGACTCACTGAGCGCCGAGTATAACTACTACAACGATTCTTCCTTTGAGCCTTCCAACAATCTCTGTGGAAGCCCTACCATCCCTCACTTCGGCTGCTACGCCTTCCAGCACTCGCAGCTGGCCGGCGTTACCTGGACACATACCTTTACTCCGAACGTGATTAACGAGTTTCGCCTGGACTACAACCGGCTGGCACAACCCAGAACCGGCGAAGATGCCTTTTTGCCGCAGTCGATGTTTGCCAACCCCTTCCCGCAGTCAAACAACTCTCTGATTCCGAACTCCGCGAACGGCTCCATCGGCGCTACGGTGACGGGGTATGCAACTATCGGTAACACGAATCTTCCGCAAAGCCACACGGAAAACCAGTATCAGTTTGTCGATAGCGTGACCTGGATCAAGGGGCATCACACGTTCAAGGCTGGCGTTGATATCCACGACAATATATCCGACAACTTCTTTACTGACGACGGTCGCGGCGGTGTGACCTTCAACACCTCGTCGCTTTCCGGCGCTGCAGGTGCAACTCATACATCGAAGAGCAACCTGGCAGACGCCCTGCTCGGCTATCCGTATCAGGTTGTCCTGAATCCAACCGATCCTAAGTTCGCGGGATTGGAGAGCTTGATCCACACATACTTCCAGGACGACTGGAAGGTGACACCGCGGCTGACTCTTAACCTGGGCCTGCGTTACGAGTTCACAACGCCGGTACACGAAGCCCGCAACAATATGTCTACCGTTGTGATCAAGACTCCAGGCGCTGTGGCGAACACGCCGACGGGTGCGACGGTTACGCCCGGAGTGGTTGCTGCGGTGCAGCAAAACAGCGGCGGCTTCGGCAAGTATCTCTACAAGGAAGACAAGAACAACTTCGCCCCCCGTGTTGGCCTTGCTTTCCAGCCCTTCAATCGGGATACGACCGTAATCCACGCCGGCGCCGGCGTCTTCTTCAGCGCGCCGACGGTCCTCAACGGCTTCCTCAGTGAGTACCGCCAGCCTCCGTTCCGCAACATCGCAACCTACACCGCCAGTGCGGCCTCTCCTCTGACGCTGGCCAGCCCGACTGGCACTGCGACCGCATCGGCCACCTATGCGCTGACGGGCACAGATCCCAACTTTGCTGCACTCTACAACATGGAATACAGCCTTGGATTCCAGCAGCAGCTGGCGCCTGGGCTGGGCCTCGAAGTCACGTATCTCGGTAGCCAGACCCGGCGAATCACGAGCTTGACCAACCTTAACCAGGGCGTGGCGACGGGCTCTTCGCCAACTTCATACCGTCCGTACGCTAATAATCAAAACCTCACCATCATCCACTCACAGGGCAATGCACAGTACAACTCGCTGCAGGTCAAGCTGCAGCAGCAATTCCGCAATGGTGTCAGCTTCCTGATCGCGGAGACATTTGCCAAATCCATGGACAGTGCGCCGGGTTTCTCCAACTCCAGCTCATCGTCTTCGACCTTGCCGCAGGACTCCAACTGCCCGAAGTGCGAATGGGGTCTTTCCGATTTCAACGTGAAGAACCGCCTGGTGCTCAGCCCGGTGGTGCAGCTGCCGTTCGGCAAAGGCAAGAAGTATTTGAATAGCGGCCGTCTAACCACGGCGATCGTCGGTGGCTGGCAGCTTTCCAGCCTGGTGCAGGTGCAGACGGGCCGGCCATTCACGGTCATCTACGGCACCAACGCCAATGCCAGCTTCTCCTTCAATAATCAGGACCGCCCCAATCAGGTGGCGAATCCAAATACCGGGCCCAAGACCGTGGCGCAATGGTTCAACACGGCGGCTTTCACGCCTGCCACAAAGGTCATCTCGACCAACGCTTCCGGCGGAACGGCGACAGTGGGAGCATTCGGCACGGAGCACCGCAATGCTGTTATCGGCCCCGGCTTTGTGCAGTGGGACGCGACGGTTCAGCGCAACTTCGCTCTGACCGAGCATTACAGCTTCGCCCTGCTGATCCAAGGCTTCAACGTTCTCAATCACCCGACGTTCTTCAACCCAACCGCTACTTCCGCGACGGCTGGTTTGGGGGGCTCGTTGTATGGTCAGCTCACCCAGGCCAATACCGGGCGTGATCTCCAGATCGCTGGAAAGTTCTTCTTCTAGCGAACCATTCATACCGGAAGCTCAACCCTCGAGCCCCTGCCGGTCCGCCGGCTGGGGCTCAATATTTTGGGATGCGAGATCCCATGCATTTCTTCCTTCCGTTCATCCGAAAGCATCGATTTACCAGCATGATTCATACGACCGTTTCAGATAAAGATTCCATGAAGTTTTGTGTGTTTTAAAGCATTTCAAGGCAGGTGGTTTGCTCGGTAAGCATCACTAAAATAAAGAGTTTTATGAGGGGTTTAGCCGATTAAGAGGTTATGGGCGCAAACCAGCAATATCGATTATTCGCTTGACAGTGTGTCCCTCGTGGGAGAAGAATCGATCTGTCATGCGAAACACTCTTTTGAATTCTTTGCCCTTCGTCGAGCGCCAAAATCCACGCTCCAGAAGAGGCTCCGATAACTCTGCAGCCAATCGGCTCTTCGACGCTACGATTGTATTGTGTGCAGCGGAGGGCTTTCAGGTAACGGTTCGGGATATCGCCGCCCTCGCGAAAACCAATCTTGCTGCGATTAACTACTATTACCAATCCAAGGAGAACCTGCTTCAGCAGGTAGTGGAAGCCGCAGTCAAGCCGATCAATGAGATGATGCTGTCTCAGCTCACCGCATATGAGGACTTTGTAGGCGGAGGACGGCTGGAGGTTTCCCATGTCTGGAGCGCTCTGGCGGCACCACTGATCCGCTGCTCCATGGACGAGAGCAGCTGGTATGCGGACCGTGCAAGGATCTACATTCGCGCGGCCCTGCACCCCAACTCGCCTGGTCCGGAGTCGCCTTTCGCCACCTATACAGAAGCCATCGACAAGCGATTTATCAAAGCCCTTACGCTGGCTTTGCCTAAGCTCAGTCCAGATGAGGTCAAGTGGACGTTCTACTTTGGCTGGGGGACCATCCTGACTGCTACACGCGACAACTACGATAATTCGCGCTTCCGTCGGGTAAGTAAAGGAGCATGCAATACGGCGAATCTGGATGAGCTGCTGAAGCATCTTGTTGGATTTCTGACGAACTCCACCTGCAAATGTCCGGAGACGACACGTCCGTAATCAACAGGCAAACGACACCTTCAGCGCCCGCCGGCTCAGGCGGGCGCGTTCGCTTTGGAGGCGCCTTTATCGAGGTCAGGCAGTGGATGGGGCAGCGAGATCCGCCGTTGCAGCTTGTCGAAGAAGAGATAGACAACTGGAGTTGTGAAAAGTGTCAGCGCCTGCGATACGATCAGGCCGCCTGCTATTGTGATCCCGAGCGGCCGGCGCAACTCTGAGCCTGTTCCGGCACCCAGAGCCAGAGGCAATGCGCCCAGCAGCGCGGCGGCTGTCGTCATCAGAATGGGCCGGAATCGCAGCAGGCAAGCCTGAAAGATCGCTTCCCGTGGAGATTTTCCTCCGTTGCGCTCCGCATCCAATGCGAAGTCGATCATCATGATCGCGTTCTTTTTTACGATGCCGATCAGAAGAAGTATCCCAATCATCGCGATCACGTTCAGGTCCATCTTTGTCAGCATCAGGGCCAGGATGGCACCTACGCCTGCTGAAGGAAGAGTGGAAAGAATCGTGAGGGGATGAATGAAGCTCTCATATAACACCCCCAGCACCACATACACCGCGCATAGAGCAAAAAGTATCAGTATGGGCTCGTCCTTGAGAGAGCTCTGAAACGCCTGAGCGGTTCCAGCGAACTGGCCGTGAACCGTCGCCGGCAGCCGCATGTTACGGACCATTTCGGCCACGGCATCGCTGGCCTGGCTGAGTGCAACGCCTTGAGAGAGATTGAATGAGAGCGTCACCGCGGGGAACTGTCCCTGGTGGTTGACGATCAGCATGTCGTGTCGAGGCTCATAGTGACTGAAGGCCGAAAGCGGCACCTGCTTACCCTGGTCATTCCTGACGTAGATGCCATCAAGCGCTCCCGGATCTTCCTGATACTTCTTCTGCATGGCAAGCACGACGTGATACTGGTTCTGGGGCATGTACATGGTCGACACATCGCGCTGGCCGAAGCTGTCGAAGAGCGTGTCATCGATATTCTGCACTGTGATTCCAAGCCTGCTGGCAGTGGTCCGATCGATGACTAGATGGTCCTCAAGGCCGCGGTCCTGCTGGTCGGTTGCAATGTCCTGCAACTCCGGCAGCTTACGCATTCCAGCCATCACGCGGGGTGCCCACGCCATCAAATCCGCGACACTATTGGAGGTAAGCGTGTATTGAAACTGCGTCTGCGCGCTGCGCCCTCCGATCGTCAGGTCCTGTTGCGCCGACAATACTGCCGTAGCACCCGGAATACCGGAGAGCTTGGGCCGTAGCCGTGCGATGATTTTGTCCGCGGTTTCGCCATGCCGGTCCTCCATGGACTTCAACGTCATAAAGAGGCTCGATTGATTGTAAGAACCGCCGTTCGTCAGAGCAGACCCGAGAAAGCTTGTGGTCGCCGCAATCGCCGGGTCCTTTTGCACGATCGCCTGGAACTGATGCTGATGCCGCTGCATGGCGTCGAAGGATATGTCCTGCGGCCCGCGGATACTGCCGGCGATGCGTCCTATGTCCTGCTGAGGAAAGAAGCCCTTGGGGACGATGATGTAGAGATAAACGCTCAAAGCGGCCGTTAATACCGTTATCTCCAGCATGACCGTCTGGTGGTCCAGTACCCAGTCCAGCAGTATCTCGTACTCGCGCACCAGGAAGTTGAGCACATGCTCGCCTGCTCTATAGAACCGTCCGCGCTCGCGCGGATCCCGATGCGCCAAAAAGGTCGCGCTAAGCATCGGGGTTGTGGTCAGGGATACACCAAGCGAGACCAGAATCGCGACGGAGAGCACAATCGCGAACTCCTGGAAGAGTCTCCCTACGATGCCTTTCATCAGAAGAATAGGGATAAAGACAGCGATGAGAGAAAGACTCATCGAGAGAACGGTGAAGCCGACCTCGCGAGAGCCCACCATGGTTGCGGCGAGTGGACTCATCCCTTCTTCCATATGCCGGCTGATGTTTTCAATCACCACGATCGCATCGTCCACCACGAACCCGGTGGAGATGGTCAGCGCCATCAGTGATAGATTGTCCAGGGTATAGTGCAACAGGTACATCACCGCGAAGGTGCCTGCCAAAGAGAGCGGAACCGAGACGCTGGGAATAATGGTCGCGCGCCCTTCCCGGAGGAATAGAAAGACCACCAGGATGACTAGAACAATGCTGATCAGCAGGCTGCGCGTGATTTCCTTTACGGACGCGCGAATAGTGACTGTCCGGTCGAGTGTCACTTTCATGTTGATTGCCGGTGAGATCGATGCGCGCATAGCGGGCATCAGGTCTTTGATTTCATCGACGGTCTCGATTACATTTGCACCCGGCGTTTTATAGGTGTGAATCAGGATCGAGGGTACCCCGTTAACAATGCCACCGGTATAGATATCCTCGACCGAGTCGCGGACCGTTGCGACATCTGAGATCCGGACTGGAGCACCGTCACGATATGCAATGATCTGTGACCGGTAGTCTTTGGCGGTGAAGAGCTGATCGGTGGCTGAGATGGTCCAAGTCGTTCCGTTGCTGGAAAGGCCGCCTTTGGGCTGGTTCACATTCAGGCGACTCAGTGCCGACCGCAACGTTTCAACGCCAATGCCATAGGCCGTCAAAGCTGTCGGATTTACCTCAATGCGCACTGCCGGTTTGGTGCTTCCTACTACCTGAACCTGGCCAACCCCCGGAACCTGGGCGATGCGTTGGGCCAGAATTGTGTCCGCGGCGTCATACATCTGCGCAATTGTCGCTGTGTCTGAGGTGAGGGCAATCTGCAAAATGTATGGTTCGGCCGGGTTGACCTTGCGATAAGTCGGATTAGCGGGGAGATCGGCTGGAAGCTGGTTACGCGCGGCGTTGATGGCTGCCTGCACATCGCGCGCGGCACCGTTCAGGTCGCGGTCAAGATCGAACTGCAGCGTGATCGCCACGATCCCCTGCTGGCTTGCGGAGGTCATCTCCGTAATGCCTGCTATATGCCCGAACTGCCGCTCCAGCGGAGCCGCGATGGCGGAGGCCATCGTCTCCGCGTTTGTGCCGGGGAAGTTACATTGGACTGAGATGGTGGGATATTCGACCTGTGGCAGGGAAGCGACGGGCAGCAGCACATAAGCAACCGCACCGGTCAGTAGCAGAGCGAAAGATAGAAGCGTCGTGGCGACCCGGTGCCGGATGAAGGGTGCTGAAAGATGCATGAGGTCCCTTTAAATGCAGCGACGGCGCGCGAATAGATCGCACGCCGTCAGCCGATACTTTTTACGACCGCGGTCTTGGCACATCTTTATAAATCGAAGGATCCTTGATTGAGGCAGCTGCCGTAGGCCTGCGGATGATCACGTCATCCATGCCTTCGCGCCCGACACAGACGGCCCACAGGCCTACTTCCTTTCCGTTGAAGCGGACCGGAATCACATCCGAGGCCTTAGGCACGCCCATCCACTCCGACAGCAATTCCTCAGTGCCGCCGAACTCAATCCACTTGACCCCGGTGGGCGTTACGAGATGTGGCCTGGAAACGACCGGCTGGTTGCTGCTGCGGCCCGGAACATCCGGGTAGTAATAGAAGGTAGGAAGGCCACGGGGCCACTTTGCCGGGCGTCCGGCGCTATAGCGCGGTGCGGATTGATACCCCATGGTGTAGCCGTCCGGCCGGCGGAAATGCGCATATGGATTGACCCGCGAGTCATCCGGCGACACCTCACCGCCCAGCCGTTTGGCTACGGCCTCGAGCTCCGCCAGGGAGTCTACTCCCAGCATCAGACCTGTCCAGTGGTCGCCGTTATATTCGTTATCGACGGAGAGCGCGTCATAGACGTAGTTAGGCTTGGGCATCTTCAGAAAGCCATGCGCGTCAATCGTTCCTTCCACCTCGATGAACACGTCTTTCCCGAGCGGGAACATGTGACAGGCCGTGGTCTGTACCCACTCTCCGGTCCAGAAGCCGAAGCCGGTCTCTTTGTTCAGCCGGTCCGCGGACTCGTAGATGTTACGCGCGCCCAGTGAAAAGTGATTGATGCTGATGGCCATCGAGGTTTCTCCTGTCGATTTGTTACTCACTCAACTGAAGCGGAGCCGCCGCCAACCCAGGCAAGCTAGTCCGCATACTTTTCTACCGGCGCGGCCTCAGAGGCAGCAGGCCTGCGGATGACGATGTCTGGCTTGCCCTCGGCGCCTACGCATACTGCCCATAGACCCAGGCTCTTGCCATTGAACTTCATCTTCAGCTGCTCGCCCGGATTAGGAATGCCGAGCCATTTGGCCATCTGCTCTTCAGTTCCACCGTATTCCACCCATTTAATGCCGGTGGGCCGTACCATGCCTTCGCATGGATGGACCGGCTGGCCGCTTGAATGATGCGTGCGGTCCGGATAGAAGTAGACGTTTGGCAGGCCCTTCATCCATACGCTGCGCTTGCCGCTGGGCGTGGAGGCCATGGGCAGAATGTAGCCGTTGGCCCGCTGAAAGTGAGTTCTTGGGTCGGGATTGTCCGGCACGTTCACGGTGCTGTTGAAGTGCTTCGCGAACTGTTCGAGCTCTTCCATGGAGTCGACACCGAGGCAAAGGCCGTTGAAGTGATCACCCGTCTCCGTAATGTCGAGGATCCACTGCTTGTGCTCGTCCATCTCGCGCAGCGTGTGAACATCCACGAATCCGGAGATCTCGATGAAGTTGCCGGGAGGTCCCAGCGGCACAATGTGCACGGCGGTATCGCGTATCCACTCGCCGGTCCAGTATCCCAGGCCGGTCTCCTTGCACAGGGCATCGGCCGACCGAAAGATGTTGGGTGAGGCGAGACTGATGTGGTCGATATGTAGGGGCATAGTGCCTTTCTCCCGTCTGGAATCTATTTCGCTTGCAGTTACAATCTCGTCTGCGCGCTAGAGCGGCTGTGTCGCCGAAGGCCGGCGAATCTCAATTGTTCCTTTTGTGTCTGTCTTCACGCCGACTGCGTAGAGACCGAGCGATTTACCGTTGAAATGCATCTTTAGCGTGGCCGGGTCCTGCCCCAGCCAGTCAGCCATCTGCTGCTCGGTGCCTCCCATCTCCAGATATTCAACGCCCATGGGATTCACCATGCCGGGCGTGTTGATCACCGGCTGTCCGCTGGGGTGGCAGTACATACGGTCTTCCCAGCAGTACCAGTTGGGCTTGCCGTCCTCCCAGGGAGATCCCTTGCCGGCGATCGAAGGCGCGGACCAGAACTTCACGCCTGGCCCATCCGGCCGTGTGCGCCGTCCCGCCTTGGGGCTGATGGTGCCGCCGTGGCGCTTGGCAATCTCTCCCAGCTCTTCCATGGTGTCCACCCGGAGACAAAGCCCGCTCCAGATCTCAGTACCGGCCTTCAACGCTTTCTTGTAAAACCAGGGCTCTTTATCGGGCGTTACTGCGAACGGGTCGATAACGCTTTCAATTTCGATGTAGACCTGGCCGCCCAGAGGGACGGCCTTGTGGCCTACGGTGATGGAGGACATGAAGCCGCCATCGTAATGACCGATCCCGGTCGTCTTCGTCAGGTTATAGGCCGAGGTATAGACGTTGGCTGAGCCCATATGGATGTGGTCGAGAACTGCTGCCATGCTGTGTCTCCTTTACCCGTCGAATCTCATCAAGGTCACAATTTGTCCTGCGTTGCCGAGGGGCGTCGCAGGACGACCTCGCCTTTGTCCGTTTTGATCCCGATTGCGTAAAGCCCCGGCTTTTTGCCGTTGAATCGCATTCCGAAGTCGTCGGGGGACTGTCCCAGCCACTTCGCCATGGCCTCAGGCGTGCCGCCCATTTCCAGCCATGAGACGCCCATCGGATTCGCCAGGCCGGGAGTGTTGATTGGCGGCTGGCCGCTGGGATGGCAATACATGCGGTCTTCAAAGCAGTACCAGTTGGGATAGCCCGATTGCCACGGATTAGGAACGTTCGGACCGCCTGGTGCGGAGAAGGACTTTACGCCTGGCCCATCTGGCCGGATGCGTTGCGCGGGCTTCAGGTTCACAATGCCGCCCAGGCGCTTTGCAACGTCCGCGAGCTCCTCCATTGTGTTCACGCGCAGACAAAGGCCGCTGAAGACCTCTGTCTTGAAATCGAGGGCCTTCTTGACAAACCACGGCTCCTGCTCAGGGGGTACCGCAAAAGGATCGATCACGCTTTCAATCTCGATATAAACACCGCCGCCCAGCGGAAAAGCTTTGTGCCCAATCACGATGTTGCTCATAAAGCCGCCGTCGTAGTGGCCGACCCCCAACTCTTTCGTGATGTTGTGGGCCGACGTATACACGTTGGCGCAACCCATATGGATGTGATCGAGCACCGTCATGCAAAAAACTCCTGACTGCTTTCCCTGAACCCTCTTCGCGTACGCACTGTCCAGTGCGTAAATGTGCAGTCCTAAATCGTGTCCCAACCGTGCAGCGAATGCACATATCCCTGCGGCTGCTCAACATGCACGTTCTCGATGGGATAAGCCGTTCCCACGGAAGCTTTCCCGGCCACAGCCTTCTCTGTGGCGCCAGCGCCAAGCGCAGTCACGGCAATTGCGCCGGCGGCTGCGTTTGCTGTGTTGCGCAGCAGCCAGCGGCGACTGACGGGCTGGCCTTTGATCGCTCCCTCGAAGCTGCCTTCGTTCCGGTTCTTCTGGTCTTCCATGGGTCATCTCCCTCGCTGTGAAGTGACAAAACCTGCGCCAGACGCATGCCGGCGGGACTTCCGCTTCAGTATTCCGTGCAGGAGGGCCGGCGAATCACGATCTCTCCCTTGGCGGTTTTGACTCCGACCGCGTACAGGCCGGGAAGCTTGTCGTTGTAGCGGAAGGGGAAAGTAGACTCCGGTACACCCAGCCATGCGCTCATCTCTTTGGGCGTACCGCCGACTTCAAGGAATGAGACCCCTTGCGGGCGCACGATATTGGGCCAGTTGAAGACCGGCTGGCCGCTGGGGTGCATCGCGAAGTCCTCAAAGTAGTACCAGTTCGGCAGGCCTTTGGGCCATGCATCGCCTGCGGTTGGCGCCGAAAATGCGCGCACCTGGCTGCCGTTGGGGCGCGTACGCGTAACTGGATTTTTATTGATGGTTGCCTTCTTCTGCTTCGCGATCTCCTCGAGCTCCTCCATCGTGTCCACGCGGAAGCACAGACCGGAAAACGCTTCACCCAGCGTCGCCACCTTGCTGTACCACCATGGCTGGTCCTTGGGATCGCGCACCTTGGACGCCTCGACAATTCCGCCGATTTCCAGATAGGTGTCGTCTCCCAATGGAAAGATGCGGTTGGCATGTCCACCCGCAAAGAAACCGCCGTCATAGAAGCTCAACCCGGTCTCCAGCCGAAGCCGGTGCGCGCCATAGTACAGGTTGTGGGTGCTGATCGAGATGTGGTCCAGGTGCATCGCCATAGATCGCTCCTACAGATCGGGTGGGGTTGGCGCAAAGAGAGAACGGCTGGAACCCTCTGCGGCCGGTACAGGTACTTGTTGAAGGCGGGGCTGCGAAGCGTAGGTTGATACGAATGTTTGAAACCGGAATGCGTCAGAGATAACAAGACACGCATATGCGAGTCAAGAGCAGCTCAGGAAAAATTCCAGAGCCTTACAGATCATGGACAAGGAGCAGCGGCATGTCCTGCAGAGCCAGTGCGATTAACGCTGTGTTCTCATTGGCTTACCGGAGACTGCTAAAAAACTTCATGTGCATCATGCGTGCGCGGGCCAGCAGTTCGCGCGTCTTTTCCGGTTCGCGCGTGATTTGACAATATGTCTGCTGCACTTCACAGAAAAGATCATGAAAATCCGCATCCACTTCTCGCGCCAACTCCTTGTAAAGCGTATTGAGCCGTGCGCTCGGAGAATCCATGTCTTCGAGGCAGTTGTCGCAGGCTACATGCAACACAAAGGGCAGGCGCTGCTCCGTCCGGACAGCGTTGTCCGGCAATGCCGGTTTGGAGACCTCCGGAAGCGGGCCTTTACGAGCCGCCCGAAGCAGAGCCGCTTCATTCTCTCCAAGCTGGAGAATCATGGCCCGAAGTTGTGCGGCAGGAAGCAGCGCCATCACTGCGGATTCAAAGGCGATACAGCAGTCCGGATAGCCCAGCAACCGTCCTGCCAGCTGCTGCGTATAGTTCATCTGCCTGAATTCGTCGCGCGCCTGCGCAGCAGGGTATAGCCACAGCACATGCCTCGGTTTGCCCGCGACGCGACGCTCATCGAGCGCATTGAGTACTTCGCAGTAAGGCGTATCCTCAGGACGCTCGATTCTGGACCATACACAGGCTGCTACTGCTGTTGCCAGCCCGTTCTGTACGATTCGGTCGCGGATCTGCGGCAGACGCTGTCCCCAGGTCTCGAGTACACCGACCCTGCGCAACCCTGCAGCGACAGTCAGAACACTTAGCCGGTCTTTCAGGTCAATCGTGGGCAGATCGGCAAAGTGTAGTGTCCGCGTTGCGGCATAAAGCCGTCTGGCCTTTGCAAGATCCGATCCATCCATCGCGATAGTGTAACCGCCGGTGCGAATTTGCATCGCAGGAATAAAGGGGAGACCTTATGCGAGGAGGCGGCTACCGTCATCTGCGATGGAACGACTGATTGATACGAACGCCAGAGGTCGTTCACCGTTCAGGTCAGCAGAGACAGAACACGCAGTGCGGATCATCAGGATGGCTTCCGAAGACGACGGGATATGGGCCTCGCGAGAGGCGCCGGCAGATTGTCAAAAAGAAACGAGAAACTGGAACAGGTGTTTTTACAACGTAAAAAAATTGGCACGAACGGTTAAGGCCCTAAAGCGAGATGCCATGGCCCGTTAAGTATCATTGTTTCCATAAGCCGAATTCCAAATAAAAACTGCGTTCCCAAGGGGGAAAAGCAGGAAATGCTGGACACTGTGACACACGCGGGAGCGTCACGAATCACGATCATTGACACCGGATAAAACAAATGTATAAAACGATAATACCTGCAGCACATAGCCGCTTGAGTTCTTTTCGGGAGTCGCCGTGATCCATATCGACCACATCTCCATTTCCGCGGCGAATATCTACGAGGCTTCCCATCGTCTGCGCGCGGAGACCGGACTTGGCTTCTATGACGCCGGCTTCTTTCCCGGCGGCAATGCGAACCGCGTGTTTCCGCTCGGAGGCACCACTTATCTGGAGGTTGGCGGCTTTGTAGATGTCTTCGTTGCCTCGGATCCAAAGCGCCCCAAGCCCTGGTGGTATGAGAAGGTGCGCGACGGCGATCGCTTCAGCGGTCTCTGCCTGCGTGTTGACTCGCTCGACGAATTGAAGGAGATCGCCTCGCGCCACAAGGTCAAATTTCCTGATGCGCCCCTTAGCAAGACCCGACCGGATGGGACCCAACTCTACGCATATGGCGTTCCCAGCGCGAACGAGGCATGGCCCAAAGGTCTGCCTAACTGGTACTTCTTCCCGGAGTTCAATAAGCATCCGAGCGGGCAGCCCGTTATCGGAACGACGGACCTCGTCATTCCGCAGGGCATCTCCTTTCTCGAAGTCGGCGGCACGGAAGCAGCTCTCACGGAATGGATGGGGGTGCCTGCGTCCAATTACTCCTTCCGATTCAATGGCAAAGCAGCAGGCTTGTATGCGGTCGGGGTTAAGACGGAGAAGGGCGAGATCGTTATTCGCCGCAAATCGGCCACTGAAGATTGACCAATTTGCTGCCGACAGCGGAGGAGGGAACCGGATGATTCAGGAAAGCACCGATAGAAACGACGCCAAACTCTCGCGCCGCCGTCTGCTCATCGGCTCTGCAACTCTCACCGCGGCAACGCTGATCGGCGTGCCCGAAGCGGCAGCAGGGGCTCCCGCAATAGACTCCGGCTCGCTCGATGCAAACGAAGAGCTGGCCAATACCTGGACGACATTTTGAGATACCGGCTGCAGGTTGCCGCCCGACTTTCGCCGTCTGGCCGACTTACGAGCCCGGCTCCTATGACTGGGCCCAGGAGAGCAGAATGATTCGCCTCGACCACTTCGCTCTCTTCGGCCATAACCACTACGAGGCGGCCAGCCGCCTGCGGGCCGAGACTGGCTTCGGTTTCTATGATGGCGGCACGCTCGGCGTAGGCAACGCCAATAAGATCATGCCGCTTGGCGGTTCCAATTACATTGAGGTCGTGGGAATCGTCGATCCCTACCAGCTCAAGGATCCGCGTCCCCAGACCAAGTGGCTCTACGAGATGATGGCCTCCGGCGACCACTTTGGCGGCCTCTGCCTGCGCGTTGATACGCAGCAGGAACTTGAGGACCTGGCGAAGATGCACAGCTGGGAGATCAGCAAGAGCGGACGTATGCGCACCAGCGGCATCTTCCTGCCCTGGATGTCCACGCCTACGCCCAGCCCGTGGCCCAAGGGCCTGCCCAACGTGTACTTCTGGCCGGACATGAGCACACATCCCAGCGGCCAACCTATCGAGCCCGCGCCGGGTCTGGTCCGGCCGCTTGGCATCTCCTGGGTTGAAGTAGGGGGAACTGAAGCAGATATGAAGGCTTGGCTCGGCCTTCCCCTCACGGAGATGCCCCTTCATTACAACGGAAAATCGCCCGGTCTATATGCCATTGCAGTCAAGACGCAGAAAGGCGAGGTGGTCATCCGCCGCAAATCCGTCTTCGAGACCTGAGAGCGCCTTTCTTCCCAAGGCATACAGCCGCCGACCCGCTCTCGCTGTGCCTCTCTGCTTTGTTGTCCTCTGCCTCTATGTTCCTAGCCCGGAGTCGATCGTGAGATTCAAAGACCTGCAAGCTTTGTCGGTTATAACCCTATTTTTGTTTGCAAGCGTATTGCCTGCTCCGGGGCAAGAGCCGCCGACTCCCAGTGCCACCGTGCCTGCCGCGCCGGCTCCCGTGCAAAACGACACCACCGGCAATCCAGCCCTGCCGCAGGCTCCGGCCCCAAAGCTAACTGAGCCTCTGTTTCTCCGCGACACGCTGCATGACTATTCGGCCCCGCGGACGCATCTCCCGCATCCGTTTGCGCCTTACACCGCGGTCGAGTATCCGGCGGCCCGTCTCGTGAATTCACCCGACCTTGCCGCCCTGCTCCGGGATGGCAAGATCTATCTCAGCCTTTCCGATGCCGTCGCCCTGGCGCTCCAGGACAACTACGACATTGCCATCGCTCGCATCAACCTCGACATAGCCGATACCGACCTGTTGCGCGCCCGTGCCGGCAACAGCCTCCGCGGTGTGCCTACCGGCCTGGTACAGAACACCATCGGGGGGGCAGCGCCCACGATCACCGGCGGCGGCGGTCCCGGAGGCACGTCCAGCTCAGTGGGCGGAAGCGGTACTGGAGCCTCAGGTCTTGTGCTTGCCACTAATGGCGGAGGCCCCGCACCGGAGTTGCTGGATCCGTCGCTGACCGGCAGCCTTGGCTACGAGGCGCAGACCTCCAACCCCAGCACGTCGTCTGCCATCGCAGGCACAAAGACCCAACTGCACACCGGCACGGCGACCTACAACTTCGGTTATGCGCAGAACTTTCTTACAGGCACTCAGCTCTCGGTCATCTTCAACAACAGCCGATTCACCAGCAACTCGGCCAATCAGATCTATAGTCCGCAGGTGACGTCCACCTTCCAGATCACAGCCACCCAGCATCTGTTGCAGGGCTTCGGCACGTGGCTAAACGGCCGCTTTATCGTGCAGGCAAAGAACGATCGCCGCATCGCCGACTCGGCCTTCCGGGCGCAGCTGCTCTACACCATCAATCAGGTGGAGAACATCTACTGGAGCCTGGTCAGCGCCTATGAGGATGAGCAGGCAAAGGAGCATGCTCTCGCACAATCCGAGCAATTGAGCCAGAACAGCCAGTCCCAGCTTCGACTTGGCGCCGCAGCTCCGCTCGACGTGGTCAACGCAGAAAGTGCAGTCACCGCGGACAAGGAAACCCTCATCGCGGCCCAGTCCAATCTGGAATATCAGCAGCTGCTGATGAAGCAGGCCATCACGCGCAACCTTAACGATCCCCAACTCGCCATTGCTCCTGTTATACCGACCGATCGTGTCGGCCTTGACCGCCTTCCCGAGGAAGACATGCCTGTCGAGGACCTCGTACGGCAGGCCTACGCCAACAATCCGCAGATCGAGCAGGCCACTCTCAACATGAAGAACAACGAGATTACGATTCGCGCGGAGAAGAACGGTCTGCTGCCCATTATCGATGTCTACGGATTCTATGGTGGCAGCGGCCTGGGCGGATCGCAGAATCCTCTGCTCAATTGCGGCAGCGCCATCGCGCCGGTCGCGTGCGCGCCGGGCACATATGCTTCCAGCGGCTATGGCGGAGCGTTTGAAGGGAGCTTCGACAACAGCGCCCCCGTCCGTGGTGGCGGCCTCACCATTACCATCCCGATCCGGAACCGTACCGCGCAAGCTGATCAGGCACGTTCGCAGATGGAGTATCGCCAATCGCAGATCCGATTGGAGCAGCTCTACACGCAGGTTCGCATCCAGGTCATCAACGGCCAGTTTGCGCTCACCAATGACCGTGCGCAGGTGGCGGCCGCACAGGCGAGCTATAACTACGCTGCTCAAAGCCTTGAAGCGGAGCAGTCGCGCATGAAATATGGTGCCTCCACCACTCTGGCGCTTCTGCAGCAGTCCCGTATGCTCGCTGCCGCCGCCGATGGTCTTATCGCAGCTAAAGCCGCCTATGCCCGGGACCGCTCTGCCTTGCAGGCTTTGCTGGCCACGACGCTTGAGCGTTACGGGATCGGCCTGGAAGCTGCAGCGAGCGGCGCCATTATCCAGAAGCCTGTCATTCCAAACCTGACCGCGCCCGCGCCGCCCCAGGCTCCGCCGCCCCTGCAGCCATACGCAAATCCGGCACAGCCACCCCGCTGAATCTTGTCTCAAAGAGGCATGACCATTTTTATCAGTCAATTAGGAGAGGTTAAAAAAGAATTCGCACGATTGGACACATTGCCTATTGTTCCCTTCTGAACGCAACGATAGGATGACTTTCATCGAGCCGACAATCAGACCTTCCGCAGTTGGGAAGTCATCGTCGTTGCATTGCAAATCGCCCCTCTTTGGATCGAGCAGAGCAAAGCAGCAGCGCAGAGCCATCCGCATTCCACCCCGCGGCAGATGCCGGTGTCTCTCCAAATTGGTCTCAGGGTTTTATGGAGCCTGCTATGAAAAGCAATGCTTACCTTTACCCTCGCCGTTCGGTTCCGGACACATTGCGCCCCTTTTCGCCTCCCGGCGTCCCCTCGCGCGATGCTGTAAGCCGATTCCAAACTCCGAGTGCGCCCTTGCCTTCTCTGCAGACCATTCTCGACCTTCCCGCCTTCCGCTGTGCCGAACTGATCACCGGCAGCGCTCACCTCGATGAACCGGTCACCTGGGTTGCAATCGCAGAGATCCTCGATGTCTGGCGTTTTCTCTCCGGCGGTGAATTGTTGCTCTCCACCGGAATGGAGCTGACGCGCGTCAGCCCGCCGGCCCGCCGCGCTTATCTGCATTACCTGGCCAAAGCCGGCGTTCGCGCGCTTGGACTGGAACTTGTGCAGTGGGTTCGTGAAGTTCCGACGGAGATTCTCGATGCCGCGCGCATCCTGCAGTTTCCCATTATCGTCTTCCGAGAGGAGGTCAGCTTCAGCGATCTCACTCGCGCCGCACATCAGGAGATTCTCAGGCCCAAGCGCGCTGTCAGCCATGAATCCTGCCTGGAGACGCTGCTCAATTCTCTGCTGGAAACCGGACGCGATCAGGCTTTCCTCGACCGCCAGCTCGGTCCGATCCTGGCGCTCCCCATGCGCCCCCGCACCACGCTGCTCGCGACGCTTGAGGCGCTTCTCGATGTGCATTTCAACATTGCTGAAGCTGCGCGCAAACTTGGCGTGCGCCGTCAGAGCATTTACTACAGGCTCGAGCAGCTTACCGGTCTGCTCGGGTCGCTTGATGATCCCTCGACCAAGCTCAGCCTGCTGGTCGCGTTTGCGCTGCTTCGTCGGAACGAGGCCAATTACCAGATGCTTTCACACACAACCCATTGAATACTGAAATTGACGAGACAGCCCCTACATTTGAAGTGACCTCCGCAGAGGTCGTGCAGCAAAACCGCGATTACACCCTCTTTTCCTGGTCGGTTCAGGGTGCACTCCATCCCATTCACCTTGAACGGGCGGAGGGAGTGTACTTCTGGGACGGCGGTGGAAATCGCTGGCTGGATTTCAGCTCGCAGCTGATCAACCTGAACATCGGCCATCAGCACCCGCGCCTCCTGGCGGCGATCAAAAAGCAGATCGATACTCTCTGCTTTGCCGGCCCCAGCTTTGCCACGGAGCCCCGTGGTGTACTCGGCAAGAAGCTGGCCGAGGTCACCGGCCTCGCCAAGGCGTTTTTTACGCTCGGCGGCTCAGAGGCCAATGAGAACGCCATCAAAATGGCGAAGCTCTTTACGGGCCGAAGCAAGATCATCACTCGTTATCGCTCGTATCACGGCGCCACCATGGGCGCAATGACAGCATCGGGCGATCCCCGCCGCTGGCCTGTCGAGCCTGGCATCCCCGGCGTTATCCATGTCTTCGATCCGTACTGCTACCGTTGCCCCTTTGGCCAAAAGGTCGAGACATGCAAGCGCGAGTGCATCTCCTCCATCGAAGAAGTCATCCAGATGGAGAATCCGGACAGCATTGCGGCCATCATGGTAGAAGGGATAACCGGCTCTAACGGTCTCCTGATTCCACCCGACGACTACTATCCAAAGCTGCGCGCGCTTTGCGATAAGTATGGCATTCTGCTGATCACCGATGAGGTGATGAGCGGATTCGGCCGTACCGGAACCTGGCTGGCAACGCAGCACTATGGCATCACGCCGGACATCATTACCGCCGCCAAAGGCCTTACCAGTGGTTATATGCCGCTTGGCGCGGTCATCGTTTCAGATGCTATCGCCCAGTTTTTCGAGACACACATGCTCTCGGGGGGGCTTACGTACTCTGGGCACCCTGTCTGCTGTGCAGCAGCCGTGGCGAACCTAAACCTGTATGAAGAGGAAAAGGTCTTCGATAACGTGGATGTTGTCGGCAAGTATCTTGCGAGCCGCCTTCAGTCTATGAAGCAGCGTTATGCCTGCGTTGGCGACGTGCGCTCCATCGGCCTCTTCAGCGTGATCGAGTTTGTCCGCGATAAAGCCACCAAGGAGCCGCTCGCGCCCTTCAACGGCACCAGCCCGGAGATGGCCGCACTTGCAGGGCACCTCAGGAAGAACTACGTTTACGCCTTCAGCCGGTTCAACATGCTCTGGATCTGCCCGCCGCTCGTTATAAGCCGCGACGAGTTGGCCGAGGGACTGGATGTGATTGAAGCCGGCCTGAAGATTGTTGACGCGAAACTCTCCTCCTGAAGCCAGTTCCCGCGGGTGTAACTGACCCACTACCGACTCCTGGAATGTCTCGGTACCGATCCGCCCTCGCGGTAAACTGATACCGCAACCTGCGGCTTATCCTGATGGATCCGTGAGGGTGCCGTGTGTCCGGCGACCGGCGCACGCTGTTCACACAGGAACGAGACTTCGTGGATCTATTCAGCCGCCTCTCTGTTCGTCGGGTTCTTCCAACCTTCCGGAAATCGCCTACGCGACCCTCCCTGATGACGACTGCCCCCAGCGCGTTTCAGCGACTTGTGGCTGCCCTGTGTATCGTGCAGCTCGCGGCTCCGTTGCCCGGAGCCTTTGCGCAGAGTCCTCTTGATCAGTCGAGGCCGCAGGATGTCTTCAATCCATCGACACAGCCGGATACATCTCAATACACTCAGCAGTACTGCACGGCCGCCAATCCCTGTCCTGCTCCCTCAGCCCTTGGGCGCGATGTCGATATCTCGCCGCCGCGGGAACAGAGCGGCCGGCTCCCGGGCACGCAGAACTCTCTGGGGAATGACCAGGGCAACGAAGAAAATTCCACGTTCTCTTCCGGATATGGAGCGTCTCCATACCGATACACACCTCCGCCACCGCCTACCGAGTTTCAGCATATCGTCGCCGCGAGTACCGGGCACATGCTGCCCATCTTCGGAGCATCGCTTTTCTCCAAGGCGCCTTCAACCTTCGCTCCCGTTGACAATATTCCGGTCACGCCAGACTATGTCATCGGTCCCGGAGACGAGATCCGCCTCCAGATTTGGGGGCAGATCAACCAGCATGGCAGCTTCGTCGTAGATCGCACCGGCTCGATCGCGCTGCCTCAGATCGGTACTATCCATGTTGCCGGCCTGCAGTTTTCCCAGCTCACGGACTTTCTTCGCTCTCAGCTCTCGCGTGTCTATCGCAACTTCGACCTCAACGTGAATCTCGGCCAGCTCCGTTCCATTCAGGTCTTTGTCGTTGGTCAGGCGCGCCAGCCAGGCAGCTACACTATCAGCTCTCTCAGTACCCTGCTCAATGCGCTCTTTGCCTCAGGCGGCCCTCTGCCGCAGGGCAGCCTGCGTGATATCCAGGTACGACGCAACGGTCAATCTGTCACGCACTTCGATCTTTATGACCTTCTGCTCCGCGGCGACAAATCAAAGGATGTCCGTCTTGAGCCGGGCGACGTTATCTTTATTCCCGATGTCGGACCGCAGGTCGCCGTGAGCGGCAGCGTAACGACACCCGCTGTCTATGAACTTCGCGGCAAAACCAGCTTTGCGCAGGTGCTCCAACTTGCCGGCGGCCTCACCAATACTGCCGCCAACTCCCGCCTGCGGGTGGAGCGTATAGACGAGCACATCCAGCGCAGCATGGTGGAGGTTGCACTCGACTCTGCCGGAACCACTGAAGCTCACAACGGCGATATTATCTCCGTCGACTCGATCCTCGGCCGCTTTAAAGATGCCGTCACTCTCCGTGGCAATGTTGCCAACCCCGGCCGGTATCAATGGCATCAGGGCATGCGCATCTCTGACCTTATCCCCAACCGCGAGATGCTCGTTACCCGAGACTATTATCGTCGGCTCATCGCCCTGGGCCGACCTGAAGCCCAGCCACAGATCAGTCCGTACAACTCTGGTTTCTACAATCCGCAGGGTCCATACAGTACGCAAGGTCCCTATCCGGCCGGAGCCGGCGGTTATCCATCGGACACATCCGGCTATCCCGGTGCGGAAGGCAGCTATACCAGCGATCAAAGCGGCTCTTCATACCCCAATGGACGCCAGGGATACTCTGCCGACCGACAGGGATATCCTTCCAACGATGAAGGCGGTCTGGGAATTCGCCAGAACTACAGCCCAACGTATCCTGGGGGGCAGTCTGGACAGCAACGTACCGGAAGCAGCGCCAGCGGTGGCGGTACTTCGGTTGGAGCGGCGCTTACCGATACCAACGCGAACTTCGCACCAAAGAACGATGTCGTTCTGGCCGCACCCGATATCGACTGGCAATATGCCGTCATCGAGCGGCAGAGTGCTTCGGACCTGACCACATCTCTGCTGCCGTTCAATCTGGCCAAGGCTGTTCTCGATCACGACACGACGCAGGACCTGGAGCTGCTCCCTGGCGATATCATCACTATCTTTTCCAAAGCGGACATCCGCGTTCCCAGCGCGCAACAGACCAAGTTCGTCAAGCTGGAAGGCGAATTCGTCGCCGCGGGTGTCTACAGCGTTAAGCCCGGGGAAACTCTTCGCCAGCTTGTGATTCGGGCAGGCGGCCTTACATCGGATGCCGACCTCTTCGCCTCGGAATTCACGCGCGACTCAGTCCGGCGGCTTCAGAAGCAGCGCCTTCTTGAATTCGCGGACGCCCTGCAATCGCAGATATCGGCAAACAGCACAGCTAACACCGCTTCCGCACTTACCGAGCGGGATGCAGCTGCGGTCGCGTCCTCAGCTTCCGAAGCTCGTACCGTAGTCGCGCGCCTGCGCAGCACCGAGCCCAATGGGCGCATCGTCCTGCCGCTCAAACCCGATGCATCGGGAGTTGGGGCCCTGCCTGACATTCCCCTGCAGGACAATGACCGGTTCATTGTTCCGCGCATCCCTTCCACTGTCACTGTCGAAGGGCAGGTCTATAACCCGAATGCCTTCCTTTATCTCAAGGGGCGGCGCGTCAAGGACTACCTTCGCCTCGCGGGCGGCCCGGATCGGGTTGGCGACCGCAGTCGCGAGTTTGTTTTGCGTGCCGATGGATCGGTTGTCAGTCGGCAGTATGGCACCTTCGCTCAACACGCGCTGTTTTCTAACCGCGACTTTGACGATGTTGTCCTCTACCCGGGTGACACCATTGTGGTTCCACCGATTATCCAGAAGTCTGCTGTGCTCCGTAATCTTTCCGATATCTCGACCATCCTCGAGGGATTCGGTCTGGGGGCGGCGGCCATTCAGGTCCTCAGATAAGACTGCGGGATCGGCATGGCTGGATCGCTCGTTCCAGGGCGCGCCATGTCTTCCTAGGCATTGCTTTGCTATCGCGCTGTAACCGTCAGTTTGTAGGTTGCTGAGTGCACCAGAAAACCGTCCGTTGCGCTGACCGTGATCGTGTATGTTCCGGGGCCTGTATATGCTGAGTTCTGTGTCGGCAACTTGCCGGAGCAGCCGCTGAGATACGCACTGGCAGCTACTCCTGCCAGCCCGAATATCAGGAACATCAGTCCGCGTCTCACCGCAATCCCTGTACGGCGCCGCGACACCCAAACCAGCCATCCGCTCGCAAACACAATCAGCCACAGCCTACCTTGCGTGACGCCGTACCCAACCACCGTGTACTGAGAGGTCGTCGCCAGACTCACAGTCACACTCGCCGGTCCTGCGGGCGTCAACGTTGTTGCACTCAGCCCGCAATTGGCGGCTACGGCCCCGCCGACGCTGCAGCTTAATGTCAACGGTGCTGCAAAACCCGCAAGCGGTGTTAATGTTGCCGTCGTGCTCGCGCCGTCGCCCGCTACAACTGAACCCGCCACAGGACTCAACGCAATCGTAAAATCAACACCGTTTCCACTCAGCGAGGCATTCAGACCGTTATAGAGCAGGCTCGTGGAATTCACTCCAACCGAGCCGTCCTGCTGTCCGGTAGTCGTTGGCTGGAAGTTCACTGTTACCGGACAGCTCGCCCCTGCAGCGACTGTAGATCCGCAGGCCGAGGTGCTCACCGCATATTCGCCTATTGTCGTAAACGGCGGTACAGGCAAAGGGCCGCTCGCCAGGCTCGTCAGCGTCAGCGTCTGCCTGGCCGAAGCCCCAACGTCAAGGCTGCCGAACGCCAGAGAGGCTGGCGCGAGTGAAAATCCCGGAGTCCCTGTGCCTGTCAAAGATGCCGTCAGCGTACTGCCAGGCGCCACAATGGTGAGCGTCCCCGTGCGTGCTCCCAAAGCTGTCGGGGTGAACGTCACCGCAATCTGGCAGGTTGTCGCCGGCGCCACGTCGGAGCAGGTATTCGAACTTATGCTGAAGTCTCCCGTTATCGTTGCTGACTTCACACGTATCGCGAAGCTCGAGTTGTTCTTCCAGGTAAACGTCAGCGGAGGGCTTGTAAAGCTGACCGCCTGCGAGCCGAAGTCCTGCGCCACCGGATCGAGGGATGGCTGCCCGCCATCGTCTGTCAGCTCGAACAGCATGTACTCCAGGAGCTTCTCCTGGGGAGTCATCGGAGTGCTGGAGCACTCGGATGGAAATGCATCCGCTGTCGTACTGGCGCCATTTTCCACGTGATATTCGTTGTAGAGCACCCTTCCGCACTGGTTGACTCCTGATCCCGCCGGTGCAATCGGCGTGTCGAACACAAACTGCATCACCGGATTGCCCGTTACATCCAGCGTCAGCCAGGACTGCGTCGGCGAATTCACGCCATTCAGATCATGGCGCAGGGTATTGATCGCAATCTGACCAGGCGTGCTTGAAGCACCTACGTTTTGCAGCCATTTCGCCAGCGTCTGCCCGGCTGTAAAGCCGGTATTCACTGTCGCGGTGCCGTCGGCGTAGCTGCCGCCGTTCGGAACCCAGTTCACCACAGAATCGAAGGGCGGATTATTCACCATCCACGCATAGCTGTAGTGGCTGGAATAGATCCGTCCTCCGGAATTGGCAAAATTGACGAAGTTCTGTAACTCCTGTGTGCCCAATGCGCCCGATACGACATTGCCATCGGGCGTTCCCTGGCACGGCAGCATCAGCACGTCATAGGAGTTCAGTAATGCAGAACTTTCCATCAGCTGGTCCTGGCTCGGTGTAGACGGTCCAATGACCGCGCCCGATCGGGCGCTCCCGGCGAAGAAGTTGATCCGGCCGCTGCCCGTGGGGTCCGTAAACTCCGAGTCCTGGATGCCTACCTTGCGCAGCACGCACTCCACCTGGTCCACCGCTCCTGTCGCAACGGCGATCTTGGGAATATCGCCCTCAGTATGGTTCCTTGGCATCACTGCAGCCGCCGGAGCCAGCGCGGTGTTTGTGCATGCGGCTGTGGCAGGTACGGTCAGCTGGCGCCGCCACCTTCCGGAGATGATTACCAGAGGGATATTCGTTCCCACAGGAACGTTGTCCAGCTCAAAGTTACCGTTCACGTCGGTCACGCCACCCACCAACGGCGAGCCGGAGGGCGGCGCTCCCGCGATCGGACAGCTTACACCCGCGGTGAATGGTGCCACCGGAGCATTGGGGATGTAGACCGTTACGTTCGGCAACGGGTCAGTTCCGTTGGGCGCGTATACCGTTCCAGTGATCGAGGTCGTCTCGTCCCCCGGACAGCTTACCTGCTGCTGGCACAGGCCCGTGCAACTCTGCGCGCCTGCCGCCGCTCCGAGCCCGGCAGACAGGAGCATGAATGCGATCGATACAGCAGGGAAGCGATGCATATCGGCAGCCCAGTAACGCTGAACCAGCAAAGGATGGGCAACAGTGTACAGATGCCACCCTGTCCCGGTCGCTATTTTTTTGAGGAATCCAGGACGCATTTCATCCCTGGTGACGCCCGTAATCCTAAAGTCACATCTCTACCAATCAACCGTTTTTTCATACTCCCCAGGCGCGGTACACAGTGATACCCTTCCTCCCAGCCGCGAAATCGCCCGAAGCAGATCGACTTCCTGGAAAGTGTGTGTCGTTGCAGAAAGCCACCAGCCGCGCCTCGATCTTTCCATCCCACCCTGTGCCCGAGCGGTGCCGTGACGGCGTCTGCTCCTCGCGTCTCGCGAATCAGCCTCGCTCGCACGCGCATACGATTCTGCTGGTCATTCTCTCTATCCTTGCGGGGACACCCGTCCTGCGCGCCCAGTCACTGCCCACGGCCAGCCGGATGGGAGACCTGCAGGTCGGGGGCGGCTTTGTCTTCGCTCATTCGGGCTACAACTTCAACCCCATCAAACTGATTGGCGCCTCGGGGTACGCGACGTTTGACTGGCATGAGAACTGGGGCATTGAGGCGGACTTTCACCACAGCCGCGCTACGACAGACACCACTATTTACGAGCGAACCTACGAGATCGGTCCCAGGATCTTCCTGCATCACGGCGCGGTCAGCCCCTACGCCAAGCTTATGTACGGCCGCGGTGTCTATAACTTCCATAACGACATCGCTAACGTCGCTTACAACCTCTATACCTATGGGGCCGGTGCAGATTTCCACGTCGCCCGGTGGCTCAACGTACGGGGCGACTACGAACTGCAAAACTGGGCAGGTTTTCCCCTGGGTACGCTGCATCCCTCAGTGGTGACGATCGGTCTCGCCTACCATTTCAACGCCAGCCGCAGCCCCAGATTTCCCCGATAAATTCATTGCATTTCTTATGGCTCTGTTTGTTTGCATGCTATATTCAAACACAGGTTTGAATAGACGATGGTTATGCTGCCCCCAGCCAAACCGCGCTCCGCTCGTCCGCGTCCCCGGCGGCCCTCCATCTCCGACCCTACGCGCGAGCGCCTCATCGACTGCGCCGGTCCCATCTTTGCCGACCGCGGTTTCCAGGCCACCACTATCCGCGAGATCTCCACCGTCGCCGGGGAAAACGTGGCAGCCATTCACTATCACTTCGGGGACAAGCTCGGCCTCTATTCGGAGGTGGTTCTCCGCTCCACCCGCGCCGCACAGGTAGATGCCATCCGGAGCGCCCTGGCACAGCAAGCCCCTCCGGACCAGATCCTTCGCGCTGTCATTCGCGCGCGGCTGCAAAGTCTCAATCGCCGCGACCTTCCCGACTGGCACTTCCGCATCCTTCTGCATGAGTTTGCCAGCCCAACCCCGGCGCTTGGACAAGTAGTTGAGCACGTTGGTCGCCCCATCTTCCTCCGAGTCCTAGATCTTATTGGTGGCATGCTCGGGTTGCCGCCCACTGACGAGCGCACGCGGCTCTGCGCCATCAGTGTCATGGGCCAGATCATTGCCTACGTCTTTGCCACCCCCCTGCTTGCAGGCGTCTGGCCGGAGCTGAAGATGACTCCGGAGCAGGTCGAGCGCATTGCCACGCACATTGGCGATTTCTCCCTCGCCTACATCCAGACGTTCCGAGCGCAGCATCAGGCTCTCGAGCCACAGCCGGTCTCTCCCGCCGCGCGCAATGGACTGCGGCAGTTCGAAAAGAAATCCACTTCTACCGCAAGCCTCAGGACCACTCCATGACCCAGTCGATCTCCGTCACGCAACCGCCGCAGCAACAGACCGCTCCACCTGCTTCGCCGGTCCCGCCTCCCGCCACACCCTCCATAGAAGAAGCGTCTCCGTCACGCCGGCGCAGCGCCGTCCTTATCGCCGGCGCGCTTATCCTCATCGCCGCCCTTGCGGTCCTTGTCTGGAAGCTCTTCTTCGCAGCGCCCTCTGTGCCGCCCAACATCGTTCAGCTTAGTGGCCGCATTGAAGGCGATGACTCTGCCGTTGCTGCGAAGACCACGGGCCGCATCCTCGAAGTGCGGGTGCGTGAGGGGGATGTCGTAAAAGCCGGGGATGTGCTTGCCGTCCTCGATGACGAGCAGGTCCGCGCTCGCGAGAACGCGGCGCGAGCGGCATTGGCGGAGGCGGAGGCCAGGGGACTTGCCGCCCGCGAACAGATCGCCGTGCTGCAGCAGCAACTCGACCAGAGCCGCCTCCAGGTTGGTCAAGCCAGACTCGACTCCGCCGGCAGCGTTAAGCAGGCGGAGGCCCAGCTTGCTGCCGCGCAGGCCGATCTCGCGCAGCAACAGGCCGCCTACAAAATCGCAGCCTTCAACAAGGACGCCTACACCCGCCTCGCGAAGTCGGGCGCTGTCTCAGAGCAGCAGGGGCTGCAGGCAGCCACCACAGCGGATCAGCAGGCCGCCGCCGTCTCCGCCGCACAGCGCCGGGTCGATGCCGCTCAGGCAGCACTCACCGCCGCGCAGGCCAATCTCTCGAATCCCGGCATCCGTGAGTCGCAGGCCACCGCAGTGCAACGTCAGATTGCCGAGCAGCAGGCCCAGGTTGCCAGTGCGACCGCGCAGACCCGTCAGGCACAGGCGCAACTCGACGAGGCTGAGGCCAACCGCAACGACCTCACCGTACGTGCTCCCTTCTCCGGCACCATCATCACTCGCGCCGCGGAGCCGGGTGAGGTCGTCACCGCCGGCACGGCTATCGTTACCCTGCTCGACCTCTCCAAGGTCTACCTGCGCGGCTTCGTTCCCGAAGGCCAGATCGGTTCTATCAAAGCTGGCCAGCCCGCGCGCGTCTACATTGACTCCGATCCGAAGCGCCCGCTCGACGCTTTCGTCTCACGCATCGATCCCGAGGCCACCTTCACCCCGGAGAACACCTACTTCCAGAATGATCGCGTCAAGCAGGTCGTCGGTCTGAAGCTCCAGCTCAAATCGGGTTTCGGTTACGCCAAACCCGGCATGCCCGCCGACGGCGAGGTCCTTACCAGCGGCAGCACATGGCCGAAGGAATCCCGCTGAGTGACCGTTGCTGCTCCAACTCGTGAGCCTGCCACCACGGGGCAGGGAAGCACCGCCTCCGCTATTGCCGTGCGCTCGCTCGTCAAGCGCTATGGCGCTCTCGAGGCCGTCCGGGGCATCGACCTTGACGTGCATGAGGGCGAGATCTTCGGTTTGATCGGGCCCGACGGCGCGGGCAAGACCTCGACCTTCCAGATCCTTGCCGGTGTTATGGAGGCCACCTCGGGCGACGCGATCATCTTCGGCCGTCCCGCGCGTGAGATGCGCTCGCAGACCGGCTACCTCACGCAATCCTTTTCACTCTACCCGGACCTCACCGTCGAGGAGAACATCCGCTACGCCGGTGACCTGCGCCGCATCCCGCCTGCGGAGATCGGCGAACGCGGCATGCGCTACCTGCGCATGTTCTCCATGGACCGCTTCACTTCGCGTCTTGCCGGCAAGCTCTCCGGCGGCATGAAGCAGAAGCTCTCCCTCGCCTGTGCCCTTGTGCCGCAGCCGCGCATCCTTCTGCTCGACGAGCCGACGACCGGCGTCGATCCTGTCTCGCGCCGGGAGTTCTGGGACGCACTCGCGCATCTCTCCACCGATGGACTCACCATCCTCGTCGCCACGCCTTATCTCGATGAGGCCGAGCGCTGCCATCGTATCGCCTTCATGCATCAGGGCGAGATTCTCCAGATTGGTTCATCTGCAGAGCTCTGCGCGAGCCTGGGAGCAAAGCGCATTGAGCTTCGCACGCCCGACCTCCGCCGCACCGAGTCGCTCCTCCACACAGAATTCTCCGCCGTGCCCGATCTTCTGGACGTCCAGCGCTTCGGCGACCGCCTCGATCTCCTCGTCCACGACGCCGCTCGCGTGCAAGAGGAGGTGAGGACCGCACTCCAACAGGCCGACGTTCGCATCGATGAGATGCGGGTCGACGAGCCCACTCTGGAAAACACCTTCGTCGCACGTTTGCGTGCGCTCGGAAGGTCAAATACCGCTGCGGACTCCGCCTCCTTTCCTGCGCGCCATGACCACAGCGACCTCCGCGGCCAGGTCGCCATCGGCGCAACTAATCTCACGCGCCGCTTCGGCGACTTTACCGCCGTCCGCAACGTCAGCCTCCAGATCCGCAATGGCGAGGTCTATGGCCTGCTCGGAGCCAACGGCGCCGGCAAAACCACGACTATTCGCATGCTCTGCGGTCTGCTGGAGCCTTCGAGCGGCACGATGCAGCTCGCAGGAGAACGCGGCAACCTCCGCACAGAGCGTGTCCGTAAACGCATCGGCTATATGTCGCAGAGGTTCTCCCTCTACGACGATCTTTCTATCCTGGAGAATCTGCGCTTCTTCGCCGGCGTCTACGGGGTTCCCGAGGCCGAGCGCGAAGAGAAGATACGCTGGGTGCTGGACTTCTCCTCGCTTGGCGGCAAGGAGCAGCAGATCACCGGAAGCCTCCCCGGCGGCTGGAAGCAGCGCGTCGCCTTTGGCGCGGCCATCATGCATGAGCCCGACATCCTCTTCCTTGACGAACCCACCTCCGGTGTCGATCCCCTCGCACGCCGCGCCTTCTGGACCATGATCAATCGCCTCGCAGACACCGGCACTGCCATCCTCGTCACCACACACTACCTCGAGGAAGCCGAGCAGTGCAATCGGCTCGGCATGATGGTCGCCGGCTCACTTGTCGCCGAAGGGCCGCCCAGCGAGATCAAGTCCCGCCAGCCGGGCCACCTTGTCACGTTTACGGTTGACCAGCCGCAGCGCGCCGCCGACCTTCTCAAATCCTCCACCGATGGCTGGCGCGTCTCGCTCTTCGGCCGCTCTCTGCACCTCATTACAGAGCAAGCGTCCGAGGCCGCCATCCGCGATACCGGGCAGCAGCTCCGCACCGCCGGAATCCAGGTTCTCTCCGCGCGCGAAGACCGCTTCTCGCTGGAAGACGTCTTCATCTCGATTGTTGAAACCTCGCGGCTCCACCAACCTGACACAGGCAGCGGAGACACAGCATGAGGCGCATCCTGGCGCAGGCGCGCAAAGAGCTCACACAGATCGTCCGCGACTGGCGCACTCTCGCACTCGCGCTCGTGCTTCCGGTCGTCATGCTCGTTCTTCTCAGTGCCGGTCTGTCGCTTACCGTCAACGAACTGCCCATCGCCGTCCAGGACCTCGATGGCTCGCTCGCTTCTAACACCTTCATCGACGCCTTTCGCGCCTCGCTTTCGCTGCATGTTGTCGCCTGGCCGGTCGACGGTGAGCCCGAGGCCGCGCTCTCTGCCAACAAGGCCCGCGCCGTGCTCATCATTCCGCCGCACTTCGGCCGCGACCTCGCCCGCGGCATAGCTGCACCGGTACAGCTTCTTGTCGATGCCTCGGATGCCAACACAGCCAAACTTATCTCCGGTGACGCCTCGCAGGTCGTCTCCGCCTTCAACCGGCAGCACGCCCGCTCCGCACAAACGGCGCCAGTGCAGGCCGCCGTCCGCCTCTGGTTCAATCCCGGCCTCTCTTCCAACAAGTTTTATGGCCCCGGAATCTTCGTCCTTGGCATCTCCATGTTCCCGCCGCTGCTCGCCGCGCTCGCTATGGCAAAGGAGTCCGAGCAAAAGACAATTCTTCAGGTCTATGTCTCAAGCATCTCCGCACATGAGTTCCTCCTCGGCAAGGTCCTTGCCTTCATGGCTGTCGCCCTCGGTGAGGTCGTCGTCATGTCCGCGCTGCTGTTCACCTACTTCGGCCTGTCTTTCGCAGGAGACCCCACTCCGCTCATCGTCGCCACTGTCCTCTACACTTTCTGCGTCGCCTCCTTCGGAACGCTGGTCGGCGCGCGTGTTCCCAGTCAGGCCGCCGCGTTGCAGGCTGTCGCATTAGGCGGATTTCTCCTCGTCTTTCTTCTCTCCGGTCTTATCTTTCCCATCCAGAACATCCCCGCAGCCATCCGCTGGATCTCCAACATCGTCTGGGGCCGGTACTACATTGAGATCGTGCGCGATGCTCTGCTGCAGGGCGGCGGATGGCCTGCCGTCTGGTACAAGGTCCTCTTCATCGCGATCATTGGCGCCGTCTTCTATCTGCTCGCCTGGCGAGGCATGCGAAAGATGCAGGTGAACGCATGATCGTCCGCCTCCGCTCCATCCTTGCTCGCGTATTCAGCTATCGCATGGCTGCGCTTGTCCGCAAGGAGTTCGGCCAGATCCGCCGCGACCGCCGCCTGCAGATTTCTCTCGTCCTGCCGCCTGTGCTCCAGCTCACCCTCTTCGGCTTCGCTCTTAGCGCCAACGTCACCAACATCCGCCTCGCCGTCGTAGACGACTCTCATTCGCCCGAGAGCCGCGAGCTTATCTCCACCATGACGCAGAGCCGCGCCTTCCGTCTCGCAGGCAGCTATCTCTCCGCCTCGCAGCTTGGAGATGCAGTCAGTCGCGGCGACGCCGACGCCGGCCTCGTCATCCCCTACGATTACGCCCGCGATCTCGTCCGTCATCGCCCTGCGACCGTGCAGCTTCTCCTCAACGCCACCAACGCCAATACTGCCACCATCAGCCGCGGATATGCGCTTGGCGTGCTGCAGACCTACAATGCCGCACTGCTCCAGCAGGGAATCCACGTCCAGGCTGTTCCGGTTGGCTCCAGCGACCCCAGCCTTGGTGGCCAGGTCGATCTCCAGCCCGCATTTCTCTTCAACCCTGGTCTTGTCGATTCCTGGTTCATCGTCACCGGCGTGCTCGGCCTGCTGCTCATCCTCAACAGCTCCCTCGTCTCCTCCGCAGCCATGGTGCGCGAACGCGAAGCCGGCACCATCGAGCAACTTCTTATGTCTCCAGCCAGCACGACAGAGATCATCCTCGCCAAGATCGCACCGCTCTTCTTCCTCCTCTCGCTCATGATGCTCGTCGCCATCGGCGTCATCCGTTTCATTTTTCACGTCCCATTCCACGGCGGGGTGCTCCCGCTCTTCCTTGGCGGTCTGCTCTGCATCCTCTCCGGCATCAGCCTGGGCACTGTCATCGCCACATTCAGCCGTTCCGCGCAGCAGGCGCAGCTCACCAGCTTCTTCGTCAATCCACCGCTCTCCTCTCTCTCTGGCGCTCTCAATCCCGTTGAGGCGATGCCGCACTGGCTCCAGCCCCTCACCGTCTTCAACCCTGTACATCACTTCGCCACCATCGTGCGCAGCAGCATGCTCAAGGGCTCGGGATTCGCCGATATCTGGCCAAACTTCCTCGCCCTCTTTCTCTTCACCTTTGTTCTTGTCGCCCTCAGCGTCTGGCGATTCCGCAAGCAGCTCAGCTAAGGATCCTCACCATGCCTTACATCCCAGCCCGAACCGCTCCGACTATTTGCACTGCGCTTACCCTCTGCGTATTCGCTGCGCTACAGCCTCTTGCATTCGCCCAGGCGCCGTCGGCCGCGCCCTCTCACGCCAGCGCCACGCCCATCGCCAACTCGGGCCGCAGCCCGCAGAGCGGCACCGTCACCGCCATCGAGGCTCCCATCGCCGGTACCACCGACAGCGTCACCACAATCAATCCCTCCGTCAGCATCTCCGGCCCTTTCTCTGGCTCCGCACCCGGCGGCAACCCACCCTTTGCCGGCTCACTCTCTTTGCGTGACGCTATCCAGCGCGGCCTGAACTACAACCTCGGCGCACTCGGCCAGAACAATTCCGTTCTCCAGGCCGTTGGCCAGTCACAGATTGCGCGCAGCGCGCTTCTTCCAAACGTCAGCGGCTATCTCGCTGAGACGATTCAGCAGGTCAACCTCGCCGCCGAAGGCGTACGCATCCATGTTCCCATCGCAGGCTTCAACTTCCCCACCGTCATCGGCCCCATTAACAATATTGACCTGCGCGGCTCAGTCTCGCAGTCCATCTTTGACGCCACCGCCTGGAACAACTACCGATCTTCGCGGGAGTCTCTCCGTGCCGCGCAGCTCAACGCCCGCGACGCCCGCGACGCTGTTGTCCTTGCCGTATGCGGCACCTATCTGCAGGTGCTCGCCACAGAGCAGCGTGTCGCTGTCGCGCACGCTCAACTCACAACAGCCACCGTCCTCTTCAATCAGACCCAGCAGAAGCGGCTCGCCGGCCTGGTTGCGCAGATCGACCTCGACCGCAGCGACGTCGAGCGCATGACCCAGCAGCAGCGTGTCACCTCGCTCGAAACCTCGCTGGCCAAGCAGAAGATCTCTCTCGCCCGTCTCGTCGGCCTGCCTCCCAACAACAACTACACGCTGTCGGACTCCGTCCCCTTTGCGGCCGCACCCTCGCTGAGCCTCGACGACGCCATCCACCAGGCCCTCCAGCGGCGCGCCGACCTCCAGGCCGCGCAGGCCCAGGTCCGGGCCGCGGAGCGTACCCTCGCCGCCGCACGCGATGAACGCATCCCCTCACTCTCCGTTAGCGGCAACTACGGCGCCCTTGGAACCAATCCCGCGCAGGCCAAGGCCACTTACTCTGCTGCCGCGACCCTCAGTATTCCGCTCTGGAACGGTGGCCGCACCGAGGGCGAAATCCACCAGGCCGAAGCCGCGGTCCGCCAGCGCCAGGCCGAGCTGGACGATCAGCGCGCGCAGGTCGAGGCCGACGTCCGCAATGCCTGGCTCGATCTCCAGGCCTCTGCCAGCCAGATCACCGTTGCCGAACGCAACCTTCAGGTCAGCAAGGAGACCCTCGACCTCACCCGCCAGCGCTTTGATGCAGGTGTCGCCGACAATGTCGAGGTCGTCCAGGCACAGGAGACAGTCACGTCCGCGGAGCTTGACCGCATCAACAGCCTCTTTGCGCACAACCTCGCCAAACTCTCACTCGCTCGTGCGGTGGAAGGCGCAGCCACGACCCTGCAACAATTTCTCGATTTGAAATAAGCTCCCGTTCGCGCGGCTCCGCTACTCCAACAGAGCCATCCTTGGGCTTTCCATCACTCGCAGACGCTGCAAAATCTTTCGCGTCAGCCCTGTCATCGGGATGCCTGGCAGCCGCGACGTTCGTACCCAATGCAGCTCCCGACCGGAGCCTTTGGCTGCCTTGCGAAGCGGATGCGTCTGCGCTTGTTCTCTTTTGGTCTTCGGTCCGCCGTCCCAACGTTGTGGCGCGAACACCTGCACATAGTAGTTCGTGTTCGTAATCGAATGCCGCACTCGCAATATCGGCTCGCGTCCTTCGACCGTCTCCATCGGCAGCGGCGGCAGCTCGAACATCGCGGGCATCAGCGCCTCCTCGACTGCCCGCAGCTCCAGCAGAACCTCAGTCGCTGTGCCCCGCTTTCTCAGATCCAGCAGATATGCCGCTGGACGGCTTCTCTGCGATTCACGCGGCCTCGTCGCATGCTCACCTTGTGTCCGGCACGTTGTAAACACCGGGCACTGGCCGCACAGTGGACTTCGCGGCAGACAAATTACGGCACCCAGCTCCATCATCGCCTGGTTGTGATCGCCTGCAGTGTTGTCTGCCTCCCGTAATGCTGTATCGCCTCCAGCGCGCCCTGCCGGATGTGCACTGGCTGCCAGCGCAATTCTGTCCGTCGCCTGCCAGTTTCGGGAGGCGCGCCCTCGCTTCGCTCGCTCCTCTGCTGTTCCAGCGCCACTTTCAGATGTCTCCTCCTCATGTGGGCGCGGCATCAGCATCTGGGCCTGCTCCCTTACAAACGTGCTGGCCACCGCCTCCTTGGACTCCGCCCGCCCTGTCAGCCGCAGAATCACGCGCTCTACATTTCCGTCGACTACCGCCACCGACTCGCCAAACGCGATACTCGCTATCGCCGCTGCCGTGTAGTCGCCGATACCCGGCAGTGTGCGCAACTCCACCGTGGTCGTTGGCAACCGGCCGTCCCGTTCCAGCACGATGAATCGTGCTGCTTTATGGAGCATCCGAGCCCGCCGGTAGTAGCCCAGACCGGACCACGCCGCCAGCACGGCTGATTCTTCCGCCAGCGCCAGGGCAACGAGGGTGGGAAACCTCCGCAGAAACTCGTTATAGTGCTCGATTACCGCGGCCACACGAGTCTGCTGCAGCATCACCTCCGACACCCAGATGTTGTAGGGGTCTTTTGTGTCGCGCCAGGGCAGCTTCCGCGCGGCGTTACGGTACCAGTCCATCAGCCGCGAATGGAACGCATCAGCATCCAGCGGCGCCACCTCACGCGCCTTCTTCCCCACAGATTTCTTTGCGGCCATGCACAACAGTCTATTGGATGGTTCCGCTTCCGCCGTTCCGCTCCGGCAACAAATCCCTCGACACCGTTACACTGGTTGGCGCCATGAGAGAGACCCGCCGCCGCTTCCTCCATCAAACCGCGCTTGCCGCCGCCTCCGCCACTATTGCCCCATACCTCGCCGTTGCCCAATCAGTGGAAAAGACGACGGCGCCTGCGCCCAATACCGCGCCACGACCTAAATTTCCCACCAGCGATCCCGCCTGGGCAACTACCTGGGACGCGGCGCTCGCTGTGCTTGCCGGCAACGTCCGCTCCATGCCGCGCTACGAGCACCCCGTCCTCGTCGAGGGCAGCACCTACGCCGGCATCTGGCTGGAATGCGCCCCGCAGGAGGGCCAGGTCTACGGCACTCTGGAGAAGTTTGTCGCGCCGCGCGAGGGCCAGCCAACGCCGCTTGAGACCGCACGCGCCAACCATATGGCCTTCTTCAAGCAGCAGAAGGAGGACGGACAGTTCCCCGCCTCCATCAAACTCGCCGACAAGGTCGGCACCGGCGCCGGCTATGCGCAGATCCAGATGGTTGTCCCTATCGCTGCAACTGCCTGGGACATCTTTGAGGTCACTCACGACCAGGAGCTGCTGGAGACTGCCTATGCCTCCTGTTCCCGTTGGGACGCATGGCTTCGCCAGTATCGCGACACCCGCAAGACCGGCCTCTGCGAGGGCTTCTGTACCTATGACACCGGCATGGACAACTCGCCGCGCTGGCAAGGGATGTCCCGCAACTGCCCGGACGGCGCAGGCAAGTGCCCTCCGGGTGCAGGGCTTCCACGTCTTTGCCCGGACCTCTCCGCCACCGTCTACGGCGGCCGCATCGCACTGGCCAAAATGGCCAAAGCCCTCGGTAGGCATGCCGATGAGTCCCGCTGGCTCGATGACGCGGAGCATATCCGCAAGCTCATTCTTGCCAAGCTCTACTCCCCTGAAGATGGCGCCTTCTACGACCTCGACGCGCAGAACAAGTTCGTCAAAATCCGCTCCGTAGTTACCATCCGCGTTCTGGGCGAGCACGTCATCGATCCCATGCACGACCGCCACGTCTTCGAAGCTGTCTGGACGAAGCAGGTGCACAATCCCGAGGCCTTCTGGGCGCCGTTTCCCTTCCCATCTTCAGCGCTCAATGAGCCCACCTTCGTCCGGCCCATCCCGCGCAATAACTGGGGTGGCGCCAGCCAGGCACTCACCGCGCTGCGTGCTCCACGCTGGATGGAGTACTACGGCAAGAAGGCCGAGCTGAAGCACGTCATGCAGCAGTGGTGCTCTGCCATCATGCGCCATGGAGAGTTTCGCCAACAGATGGACCCGCTCACCGGCGATTTCACCCAGCCTGATCCCGGCGGCTACTCGCCGGCTGCGCTCACCTTCCTCGACTACGCCCGCCGTCTCAGCAACGCCTGAGTACACTTACTCCGGCGCTTCTCGCCAATTTCCGATCAAAATATTCTGCCGTGCGTCGTTTACTGTGTTCCGCCGTGTTACCTTCCATCATCGGGCCCCTACATCATAGGAGACACCCCCATGCGCTATGCACGTCTGCTGCTCATCGCTTCAGCCATTGTTCTTCCCTTCAGCCCGGCCCTTGCCCCCACGCCGGCGGCTGCACAACAGGCCTCCTCCCCCCTCCCCTGCTCAGGCAACGTCAACATCGTTCGCATCTCGGAGATCAAGCCGGGCATGATGCAGAAATTTCTTGAAGCTGTCGCCGCCCAAAAGGCCTGGTACAAAAATGCCGGCCTGACGGACCGTATCGGTGTGATGCGCGTCATGGAACAGGACCCGGCCACCAAGGAGTGGAAGCTCTCTGACACGGAGGCAATTACCACCCACGTTCAGGCAGCGAGCTCGAAACCCCCTGCGCATGATGAGGCCTGGGACGCTTTTGTCGCCATGTTCAAAGACAGCTCCACCATCAAGACCCAGTACCTGGCCTGCATGTCCGCGATGTAAGCCGGAGTCGCATCGCTGGCTTATTGCCTAATCGAAGGGGGCGGTCGTGCAATGCGCGGCCGCCCGCAGTGCATAATGGGCTTAATGCCCTCACTCTGGTCTCCCACTAACTGGCCGCAGCGTCTGGCCGAACTTCAGGCCACCTCCGGCGAGCTTAAGGAAGCTCCGCTGCGTCGTGATGTCCGGTCGCTCGGCATGCTGCTCGGCGAGGTCCTGCGCGAGCAGGCCGGCGATCCCATCTTTGAGTCCGTCGAAGAGCTTCGCCTCACCGCCATCGCCCGCCGAGAGGCCGAGGAGTCCGGCGCATCCTCGCCGCGTGCCTCTCGTCCGCGCACTGCACCCACCGCCGCAGACCCCATGCAGCATGCCATTGCCTGCGTCGCTTCGCTCAATGAGTCGTCCGCCTACCAGCTCGCCCGCGCCTTCGCCTTCTACTTCGAGCTGATTAATCTCGCGGAGACCAACCATCGCAAGCGCCGCCGCCTCTCCAGCCAGCTTCATCCGGATGCCGACCCGCAGCGTGGCTCCCTCCGCGGGGCCCTCCGGCAACTTCGGCTGGCAGGCGTCACGGCTGACGAGGCACACCAGTTACTCGCGAGGATCTGCGTCTCGCCCGTCTTTACCGCGCATCCCACGGAGGTCGCGCGCCGCTCCGTTATGTTCAAGCGCCGCCGTATCTCCGATCTCCTGGAACAGCTGGACCGTATCCCTGTTCCCGAGGAAAATCTGGAATCTCTTCAGCGGGACGTGATCGCCGAGATTACTGCCCTCTGGCAGACCGATGAGGTACGCCAGGCCCGTCCCACCGTGCGCGACGAGGTCCGCATGGCGCTTGACTACTACGAGTCTTCCATCTTCGAGACTCTCCCCGTCCTTTACTCCGAGGTCGCCTCCGCTCTCGCTGCTGAATACTCTATTGAAGAGCCTTCACTCTCCGAGCTTCCGCAACTCGTCACCTTCGGCTCCTGGATCGGTGGCGACCGCGATGGCAATCCCTTCGTTACGCCCGAGGTCACGCGCCAGGCCCTCGAACTCGCCCGTGACCTCCTTTTCACCCACTATCGTTCCCGTCTGCAGGCCATCTTTGACCAGCTTGCCAGCTCCACCCGTATCGTCGCAGTCACTCCGGAGCTGACCGAACTCGTCGATAGCTATTTGGTTGAGCTGCGCGCTGTCGGCCACACTGCGCTTGAGAACCGCTTCCCCTTTGAGACAGTGCGACTCCTCATCGGCTGCATCATGATGCGTCTTGGCGGCCAGCCCCGCATCTCCATTCCGCTGCCGCCCGGTTCGGCTCTAACGCCTTACACCAGCGCCGCCGATCTCATTGCCGACCTCAATGTTCTTCGTTCCAGCCTCATCCACAACCGCGGCCGCCGCCTCGCCCGCCTTTGGATCGATCCCTTCCTCCTTGAGGTCCGCACCTACGGTCTCCACCTCCAGACCCTCGACATCCGGCAGCACGCCCGCGTCCACTCCGCCGCCCTCGCCGAGCTTGCAAAGATTCCGGGTATCACGGAACGGGGTGGGAACGAACCGTCCCTTGCCCTTCCCGCTGCGCTCTCTTCCTCGACCATCGAAGTTCTCGAAACCTTTCGCGCCGTCGCACAGCTCAAGCGCGAGTTCCCACCTGAATCTCTCCCGCGCTACATCATCTCGGGCGCAACCTCGGCCGAGGACGTCCTCAACGTCATCCGCCTCGCCCGTCTTGGCGGCGTCCGCGTGGAAGGCAAGCAGGGAAGCGGTGCGGACGAAAGACCAGCCGATCCAGGCCTGCAGCCCGTCCCACTCTTTGAATCCATCGAAGACCTGCAGAACGCACCCGTCATCATGCGCCATCTCTGGTCCTCATCCGCCTACAAGCCATTGCTCGAATCCTGGAACTACGAGCAGGAGGTTATGCTCGGCTACTCGGACTCAAACAAGGACGGAGGCATGATCACCTCTACCTGGGAGATATGGAAGGCCCATCGCGCGCTGCATCAGGTTGCGCGAGAGTGCGGCGTCACCCTCCGGCTCTTCCATGGCCGCGGTGGCACCGTTGGCCGCGGTGGTGGCCCTACTCACCGCTCCATCTTTGCGCAGCCCATGGAAAGTTTCTCTGGCGAGCTCCGCATTACGGAGCAGGGCGAAGTCCTCAACTGGAAGTACTCCGATGTCATTCTCGCCGAGCGCAATCTGGAACTGATGATCGCCGCCTCGCTCGACGCCCTCGCACGTCCCGACGCCACACTCCAGCACAAGACAGGAGCCGAATCCTACACCCCGCACCTTACCGGCGAGATACTTCCCGAGTGGGAGGCCGCGCTCGACCGGATCTCCGCCACCTCTTATGCCTTCTACCGCAAGCACATCGCGGAGGACCCTGAGACATTCGTCTATTTCGAACAGGCCACCCCCGTCGCCGAGCTGGAGCACGCGCGCATCGGCTCCCGCCCCGCCAAGCGCACTGACGCCAGCGCCCAGCGCAAGCGCAGCATGGAAGACCTCCGCGCCATCCCCTGGGTCTTCGGGTGGATGCAGTCCCGCCACGTCGTGCCAGCCTACTTCGGCGTCGGCCACGCGCTCCAGAACTTTATCCAGACGAACGGCGCGGAGAGCCACCCGGACCAGGCTGCACGCGAAGCCGCCAACCTCTCTCTTCTCCGTTCCATGGCCCGCGGCTTCCCGTTGTTCATCGACATCATCCGCAACGTCGAGGTCGGCATTGCCAAGGCGGATTTCTCCATCGCCCGGCTGTATTCATCGCTCGTTGCAGATCCCGGCCTGCGCGACCGTGTCTACTCCACGCTCCTCGCTGAGTTCGAGCTCACCCAGCAAATGGTCCTCGCCATCCTTGGCCAGTCCACGCTGCTTGAGACCAATAAGGTCCTCGAACGCTCTATCCGCCTGCGCAACCCCTACGTGGATCCCATGTCGCTCATCCAGGTCGAACTTCTCCGTCGTAAGCGCTCCGCTCAGACCTCCGGCGGCAGCCCCTCGGCGGAACTGGATCGCGCCATCACCGCCACCATCAACGGCATCTCTGCCGGGCTCCGCAATACCGGCTGATCGGCCGTACGTTGCACGCAAGCAAGACGGCCCGCAACCGCGGGCCGTCTTGCCTCCTACCATTCTTCCTACTGGCAGCCGCCAAACTTCAGCGTCGCCACGTTCGTCGTTACGGCGGGCACCGGAACCACAGCTGCTGCCGTCTCCTCGCTTGGCGAGCAGTCCGTCGTGCCGCCGGAGGATGGCACAAACGCGATGCCGTCCATCTGGTATGCCGCCGCAATCGAGCTCTGCGTCAGCGTCGTTCCACTGGTCGAGTACGCACCCGTAAACGCCGTGCCAGCAGGCAGGTCGACTGTATAGTCCACGCAGTCCGTGCCTGTCGGACAGCTGCCGCTTACCGCCGTCTCCACCGCCAGCACTGCGCTCGTCTGCGTTGCCGTCGGAACCAGCGGTATGGTCACCGTCAGCGCGCTGCCCACCTGCTCCAGAGCACTCACCTGGACATCGGCTACGGTACCTGCGTTCGCGCTTGTCTGAGAGGTCACCTCTCCGCCCAGCGTCGCCGGTGCAACAGAGACGATCGGCAGCGCATACATGGGAACCTGGCCCACCGATGAGCCTGTAGGCACACCCACAATCACCGACGGCGAATACACCACACCGCCCGCCCCTGTGCCCACAACCACCACGTCATATGTTCCTGCGGGGAGCGGGCAGAACACGAATCCTCCTCCGGCATCTGTCATTGTCGTCATAAAGACACGGTCGATGCCGGCTGAATCCTTCTGTTCAAGCGCCACGATCGCCGGACCGGCAATCGCTTTTCCACTCATACTGTCCACCACAACGCCGTTGATGGAGCTCGATGTCGTGCTCACCTCGCCGGCATGCAGTACCGGCTTCAGCCGATACTTGCCATTGCCCTCCTGCACGATCGAGATGCAGGTGTTGAAGTCGATATCCAGGTCCTTCGTCTGTCCAGCGGATATGTTGAATCCGCCGCTTGCAATCTGCCCGGACGGAATCTTGATGCCCGTCTTGCTCTCACTCGAAAGCTCCAGCGGATAGGTTCCGCCCGCGGTCAGCATCACACAGTTGGTCGCTGAGCCGCACACATTGCCGCTCACCTGCGACGAATTGTCCGCCAGGATCACCCGAAACTGCTGGTAGTTGCCTGCCTGGATCTCCTGCGTATCCCCCAGCGAGGCCAGGAAGCAGCTGTTGTTTGCCAGTCCCAGCAGATCCACCTGCTTTGGGGCTTTGGAGAGATTCGGCGTCAGGTCGACCCACCCTGAATCGCTTGCTCCGGCGCTCGCACTTGTATGTGCCACCACATCAGTGATTGTTACGTATACGTGGGAGTAAGGGCCGCTTGGCGCCTGGCAGGTAGCAGGATCACTTACCTCCACAGATACCTTGGCCATGCCGCTTGCCGGCGCTGTTGTGCTGTTGCCGCAGCCCTGCACCACCAGGGCCGCCCCACCCACAAGAGCCATCCCCACAATGGCCCACAAAATCATCGGAAACCACGCACCTGCTGACCTGGAAATACGCCTCCAACCGCGATCGCTTACGCCGTTCATTGCCGTCCCCTTTCACGCACTTGCCTGCACATGGAAAACCCGAGGCAGCCCATCCGACCGCGTTCGATCGGAGGCTCCTCGGGCAGATAGAATCCAGCAAATCCTGTGCAGCCAAATCTTCAGTGGTACTTGTTAAATGCGATGCCAGCTTACCTTCTCCCGTCGCCCATCGTCTGCAATTTTCTGCACACACTTTGGTAACCATTCCTCAGTCCGGAATCCGGCTCCCTATAATCAGAGAGGCGCTCCGGCGTCCCTGCCGAATTGAAGGATCAGCCACGCCTATGCCCCCTCGTCCCAGCAAAAAACGCCTCGGAAAAAAGCACCGCCAGGCCTCCACGCGCCCCAAGAAGGGCGCGCCCGCGCCACGCAATAGGCCCACGACAGGCGCCCAGTTGGCCGGTGTCGGCAACGCCTCTCCCAAGGGCCGCAAGGTCCTCGCCGCCGCGCGCCGCAAGGCCGAGGCCAAACGCCACCTGCCGACACAATCCCCCGAGCGGCAGCGTGGCAAACCGATAGCACCCGAACATCAGGGCAAGCCAACTCCCACCGGCCTCCCGTCCACGAAATCCCGCGCTGCTGCTCTGCACGACCCCTATGACCCTGAGCTCGAAGTCCCAACCGAGGCTGCCGCCTGGTCGCGAGCCGAGTCTCTTGCCGCGCAGATGCCCGTCAAGGGCCCGTCGAATCCCGAACCCCGGACCTCAAATCTGCCCTTAATTGCTATCTGCGGCCGCCCCAACGTCGGCAAGTCGACCCTGTTCAATCGCCTCACCGGCTCCCGGCGCTCCATCGTCGGCGATGAACCGGGCATCACCCGCGACCGCATCTACTCGCAGCTGGAGTGGCTCAACCGCGAGGCGCGCATTGTGGACACCGGGGGAGTTCTCCCCGACGACCCCGAGTTGATCCCTGCCGAGATCTTTCGCCAGGCCCAGGCTGCGCTTGCCGAGGCCGACGCCATCATCATGGTGGTTGACGGCCGTACCGAACTCGCCGCCCCGGATCTTGAGCTCTCCAGGCTCCTCCTCCGCTCCGGCAAGCCGGTCTTCCTCGCCGTCAACAAGATCGATACCGGCGCTCTCATCCCGCTCGTCGAAGACTTCCGCCGTCTCGGCTTTGCCAACATCGTCCCCGTTTCCGCCGAACACGGCTCGGGCATCGGCGACCTGCTGGACGACGTCTTCTCAACGCTGCCCGAGCCTGACCAGGTCGTCGTCGCGCCGGAAGCGACGCTCACAGAAACCGATGAGATGGAGGAGGACGCCACCGGGCCGGACTTCTCCGAGCCCCCCGGAGCGGAGCTCACACCCGTTCATCCCCGCCATGCCGAGCACATCCCTGACGAGACGCCGATCGCGATCATCGGCCGGCCTAACGTCGGCAAATCCACGCTGCTGAATGCACTCACCGGCTCCTCCCGCGCTATCGTCTCGCCCATCGCCGGCACCACGCGTGATGCCGTCGACGAGCTGGTGGTCCGCAACGGTCAGGCGCTGCGATTCATTGATACTGCAGGCATCCGGCGCAAGGGCAAGACGCGCCTGATGGCGGAGAAGCTCTCAGTCGTGATGGCGCGCCGGCATCTTGAGTCCGCCGACATCGCGCTGCTGGTACTGGATGCTACGGCCGGCGTCACCGCACTCGACGCCACGATCGGCGGCTACGCGCATGAGTCCGGCCGCAGCGTCATTATCGTCGTCAATAAGTGGGACCTGGTCAGCAGGCCGGCGGATGGTTCGCACCCGCCCGCATCGCAGAAGATATTCGAGGAACAGCTGCGCGACCGCCTCAAGTTTCTTGATTACGCGCCTGTCGTCTTTCTCTCCGCTGCGTCGGGCACCGGCCTCGACGGTCTTTACCGGGCGATCTCCCGCGTGGCACGCGAACGCCGCAAGCGCATCACCACCGGCCAGATGAACCGGTTCCTTGCCCATATCGACTTCCAGCAGGCCCCAGTGCCGCTCAAGCGCCGCGTCAAGATCTACTACATGACCCAGGCAGCCGTCGCTCCGCCCACCTTTGTACTTTTTACGGACCGAGATGTCCCGCTCCACTTCGCCTTCGAGCGCTTTCTCGCCAACCGGATCCGCGAGAGTTTCGGCTTCGCTGGAACCCCCATCCGGTTCCACTCTCGTCCCCGCAACAAGAGGTCCAAAGACTGATCCTCCGGCTTCCACAGGCGTTTCAGGAATTCAGAGGCTGATTTTCTCAGTCTCCACGCAAGCAAGGCCGCGGATTGCCTCCGCGGCCCTTAATTTTCGATCCCACTTCTATTTGTCGGGTTTAGCGCTTGATGCGGAAGACCAGTCCTGTTCCCAATGTGATCTGGTAGTTGGACTGGTTGGGCAGCGGAGCGACGCCGACGGTGTACTGGCTCAGGAATCCGCCATCGGCCTCCACAATCCGCCAATCGATGTGCTCATGGATTTTGCGGTCTACGCCCACACCGAAGATATAAGCAAGGTTGTTTTGGTAGTGGGTCTGGTACGGGATGCTAGTGTGACCGATGCCGAAGCCTCCCAGCGCATAGGGCATCATGCCATGCATCTCCTTCTTCGGTGAGAAACGCAGGCTCAGATAGCCGTCCTGCCGGGCCAGCCTGGAACCGTACTCGCTGAGGCGCAGGGTCTCGCCGCGGCCGTCGAACCCGATGTTGAGCGGTCCGGGGCGGAACTTCTTGATGATCGGCACGCGGTTGAGAACGGGCACCTTGTGGATGGTGTAATACGCCCCGTACCCGGCGCCGTAAAGAAAAGGCCTGTCGATATTGGTGTGCGTTCCCGGATGCGCGTAGATGCCTTCCTGGGTGAACTGCTGCGACTCAAAAGTGACGAAGATGCCGGACTGGGCCCGTGCGGAGGAACACGCCAGTGTGGCGGTCAGGGCTGCGGCGAAAACGAGCGCGAAGGATCGCAGTTTCATCGATGTTCCTTTTGAAGAGTTTTGCGGCACGGAGAAGCATATCGAAGTAAAACGGGGATGTCAGCAAATTTATTTCTATAGCGAAAGGATTCCCCTTCGGAAAGCCGTAAGCCGACACAGCCTTACCGAAGCCCCACCGGAGGGCATAAAGAAACTCCGGCAGGAACGGACCTGCCGACGCGGTGCCCGGTCGAGGAGCTTTTTAGAAGCGGAAGACGAGTCCGGAGGAGAAGCTGAGGAGCTTCGAGGGAGTTGCAGGCAGAGTGTTGCCGGCGCCGATAGTCTCGTTGGAAGCTGTAGTGACCGAGCCATAGCCGATCTCAAAGGCCCGGAAATCGACGTGCCGGGAGAAGGTGTAGTCGGCGCCGCCATAGACGGCATAGGCAGTTTTGCTGACCCGGGCTGTTGCCCCCGGAGGCTTCGTGGAGGCACCTCCGATCGTCGCTTCGACATACGGGTTCCAGCGAGTGCCGGTGAGAGTGCCCGCCACGCGCGCGCCTACCTGGAAGTCCCGAATGCCCGCATTATTGGCGTGCTGGTCGGAGAATCGCATGGTGACTCCGGCAGCCAACGGTCCTGAGTGGAAGAAGTCATAGTAGCCGCCCATCTGAAATCCCCAGAAGATGCGCGAGGTGGCATTGTCCCCCAGAAAGGCGAAGGGTCCCGTCTCCGGCTTGGAGTTGCTGATGCGGGTGACGTAGGGATTGAGGTACAGGCCGAAGTTGCCCTGACTCTGAGCATGGGAGACGGCTGCCGCCAGCAGCAGGACGACGGCAGGGGCGAGGCTGCGAAGCTTCATTCAGTGATCCTGTTTAAAGGTGCTGTGTACAAGGTACTAGGTACTGGGTATTGGACGCCAGCGGACGCTAACGGGCTCTACCACGGGCGCTGGGAGCCGGCGGCGGGTAAGCGGGTTTGAGCTTCGGCTCTTTGTAGATGGCGGCGGGAGTTGTGGAGTCGAGTGGAGGCCGATGCTGGGCGACGAGCTCCGCGATCGCGTACTTCAGCTTGTCGATCCCCTCACCGGTTACGGCGGAGATTGCGTAGAAGGGAAGCTTGCGGCGTTTGGCGAAGGCAGCGAGCTTCTTGAGCTTATCCGGATTGGCGACGTCGACCTTGGCCGCGACCAATATAGTCGGCTTGGCGGCGAGGGCGGGATCAAAGGATTTGAGCTCGGCGGTGATGGTTTTGAAGTCGGCGACAGGATCAGGGCGGTCGGTCCCTTCGGTCGCCGAGGAGTCGGAGACATCGACCAGATGGACGATGACCGACGTGCGCTCGATGTGCTTGAGGAACTGGATGCCGAGGCCGTGGCCTAAGTGCGCGCCTTCGATGAGGCCGGGGAGGTCGGCGACGGTGAAGGACTGTGTGTGGGGAAACTCGCCGACCTGGACGACGCCGAGGTTCGGCTCGAGCGTGGTGAAGGCATAGTTGGCGATTTTGGGGCGGGCGGCAGAGAGGCGCGAGATCAGGGTGGACTTGCCCACATTGGGATAGCCGACGAGGCCGGCGTCGGCGAGCAGGCGCAGTTCGAGGCGGTAGGCGCGTTCTTCTCCGGGACGGCCAAGCTCATGCTCGCGGGGCGCCTGGTGGGTGGGGGTGGCGAAGTGCTGGTTGCCCCGTCCGCCGCGTCCGCCGCGGGCGATGACGATAGTCTCGCCTGGGTGGGCGAAGTCGTGGACGAGTTCGCCGGTGGTGTCGTCATAGAGCAGCGTGCCGACAGGCACCTCGAGTGTAATGGGATCGCCAGTGGCGCCGGAGCAGTTGGAGCCCTCTCCATGGCCGCCGCGCGGAGCCTTCCATTCTGGGTTGAACCTGAAGTGCACCAGCGTGTTATGGGAGAGCGAGGAGGACATCAGGACGTCGCCGCCGTGACCGCCGTCTCCGCCGGAGGGGCCTCCCCGGGGAACGAACTTCTCGCGACGAAAGGCCATGCAGCCATTACCGCCGTCACCGGCCTTGACGCGGATTTTTGCTTCGTCGATAAACATTCTGCTCTCTATGAGTTTAGCTGAGTTGAGCGGCGAGCCTCGCACCCGGGTTGCTGGCAGGCAGCGGCAGCTTGGTAAGAATCAGCTTCCCAAATTGGGAAAAAGCCGATAGTCTGCGACTGCCCGCGCACGACAAACCGAAAGTTATCCGGAAAGTCTGCGGGCACTGCGTTCATTCCCTTGTAGAGCTGTCAGGTCGCAGGCACGTGTTTTCTTCTCTCTCCCGCAGGCAGTACTGGAGGACTCGTGAAGGTGGGTCGACCCGCTTTCGCGGCTACTCGCGTAGCTTGTGCCTGTGGCTGACGTGCCTGGCAGGAGTAACGGCTGCGTCCCCGATGCTTGGGCAGGCGCCGACGAATGGGGCAATCGGCGGCCGGGTGGTTTCGGCGACGGGTGCGCCCTTACACAATGCCCTAATCATAGCGGTCGATCCGGACTCCGGCGTGGAGGTTCAGGGGCAATCCGGGCCGCACGGCGAGTTTCTGCTGCCGCGGCTGCCGGTAGGCGACTATGTGCTGCGGGTGGGGAATGTGACCGCACGTGAGGAATTGGTGCATGTGGCGCTGGGGGATGTGACCGAGGTTGAGCTGCGTGTGGGCGGAAAGGGGGAGGCGCTGAGCCTTCAAACCGCATCGGGCCCAGCCTCTAATGTGGCGGATAGCGAGCTTGAGGAACTGCCGATCTCCAACGGCGAGTGGCGAGGGGCTGAGTTGACGGCGGTGAGAGCCGATGGTGCCGCGCAGGGCGATGAGGACCAGGGCGCGGTGAGCTTCCGCGGTGTGGATCTGGCGCAGAACAGCACGAGGCTGGATGGTGTGAGCAGTGACGACGGCTTCAGCGGGAGAGGCATGGGGACGGGCGTCGCAGAAGACTCCGATTCAGAGGACGGAGGCAGCGATCCCGCTGCGGGAGCCGGGGGCGGAGCGCGGTCGGTGGCCGGAGGCGGGCAGAGGGCAGGGCCGTCGTATGCATTCTCCGGGGCAGCGGTACGCGAGTTTCGCGTGCAGGGGCAGGGAAGCGCTGCGCAGTATGGCTCCGCACTCTATGGACATGAAGCGGGCGGCGCGGTGATGACGGTCTCGCGCAGCGGGAGCAGCGAACTGCATGGGATGGTCTTCTACAGCGCGCGCGACAGTGCCTGGGCAGCCACGGATCCGTTCGCACTGGCGCAAAGCTTTGCAAACGGCCTGGCGACTGCCGAACTGGTGCGCCCGGCGGACCTGCTGCAGCAGTTCGGGGGGCGGATCGGCGGACCGCTGTGGCAGAGCGGCGGGAGATCGGCAAGTGTGGATTGGAATGAGCCGCGAGGGATTGAGGCTTCGTCTTCTATCTGGCGTCACAGAGGGGTGCCGGACCGGATGTTCTACTTCTATGCCTTTGACGCGCAGAGGAGGAGTTTTCCGGCGGTGTCGTCGCCAGGATACCCTGGCTTTTATTCGCTGACGGGGATGCAAGAGGCCTTGTTGGGAAACCGCGGCGTTTCAGCGGCGAAGACCCGGATGGCGCTGGGCTATCTGGCAAGCTTGACTGGAAGAGTGCCTCGGCGGCAGGACCAGGAGACAAACTTTGGCCGCCTGGACTGGCAGCATGGCAGCGCCAGCCACATGGCAGTAGAGTATGACCGGTTGCGCTGGAGGGGGCCGGGCGCAGCGAGAACGGGCGCGGTTGTCAATCGCGCTTTGGCAAGCTTTGGATCGAGCTACGGAAGTATCGATGCGGGGCTGGCACGGTGGGAAATGACATTGCGGCCGGCGCTGAGCAACGAGGTATGGGTGCAGTCCGGACGAGAGCTGAAGTACGAGGCGCCACAGCCGCCTCTGGCGCAGGAGCCGGGCGTGGGGCCGGGCGGCCTGCCTCCGGAGGTCTCGATCGGCCCGGAGGGATTCGTATTTGGCACGCCAGCAGCGCTGGGCAGGCGGGCGTATCCCGAGGAACGCCGGACAGAGTTTGCGGACGTGGTGGCCTGGGCGAAAGGCCGACACCTGGTGCAGGCGGGCGTGGACGTGAGCTGGTTGAGCGATATGACGGACTCGCTCTCCAATGAGGAAGGAACATTCAGCTACGACAGCGGAACTACAGGTGGCAAGGCCGGCGGCCTGGTGGACTGGATCACCGACTACACGTTTGGAGTAAATGCGTATCCGAACGGTGCTTGCCCTTCGATTTATGCGGCGCCGCATTATTTCTGCTTTCGGTCGTTTTCACAGAGCTTTGGCGAGGAGAGTCTGAGCTGGAAGACGCGGCAGGCGGCGGCGTTCATGCAGGACGACTGGCGGGTGAGCCCGCGGCTGACACTGCACCTGGGCTTGCGCTATGAGATGCAGCGGCTTCCGCTGCCGCAACGGCCGAACGTTGCGCTGGATGCGGCCTTTGGCAGCCTGGGCGCGACGAGCATCTTTCCGGAAGACCATAACAACTTCGGGCCGCGAGTGGGACTGGCGTGGTCGCCGTTTGGCCTGGGGCGGGGAGTGTTGCGCGCAGGATTCGGCATGTACTACGGCAAACTGCCGGGCGCCACAGTGCGCGCGGCCTTGCTGAATACGGCGCTGCCGCAGTCCACGACCCGGATCCGCATTACGCCAAAGACGGAGACGCCATGCCCGCAGATGCCGTCGGTGGGTTTTGGGTATCCCTGCGCCTTTCTGGAGCAGCCGCAGGGCACGGTGGCGGCGACGACCTCCGCAATGGTCTTCGACCGGCGGTTCCGGTTGCCTGCGGTGGAGCAGGGGACGGTCGAGTTTGAGCGCGCGGTGCCTGGCGGGGTTTCGCTGAGGGCGGCGTACGCGATGAACCTGGACCGGCAGCTGCCCAATTCCGTGGACATCAATATTGCGCCGGCGAGCAGCATGGCGGGTTTTCGATTGCAGGGCGGGACAGGCGCGGTGGGCGTGCGCGACGGTGAGGTTTTTTATGTGCCGATATATACCTCGCGCAGGTCCGCCGACTTCGGGCCGGTGACGGACATCATCTCGAATGCGAACGCAACGTATCACGGACTGACGCTGGAGGCGAGGCGCGGCGTGGGAAGTACACGGACGGCTGCAGGTATGAGGAGACTGGACTTCCGCGTGAGCTGGACCTGGTCCAAGGCGATCGACTTCGGGCAGAACGGCGGTTCAGTGCCGAGGACAAATGGGCAGTTCGATCCGGTGCAGGTGCGGTATGACAAGGGGCTGTCCGCCCTGAACTTTCCGCACAGAGTCTCGGCTACGGTGCTGTGGTCGCCGCGAGTGGAAGCGGCGACGGAGCACGGCGGCGCGCTGCCGGTTGCTGAAAGGACAGCGTGGCGGCTGGCGGATGGGTGGTCCGTAGCCGCGATCTTTTACGAGGCCAGCGGGCGCGGGTACAGCTACAACATCTTCGGAGGGGCTCGATTGAACGGAGGAAGAGAGAGCATCAACGGCTCCGGGGGATCGGTAGTGCTTCCCACGGTGGGCCGCAACACACTACGCCTGCCCGATCGGATCAACCTGGACATGCGGCTGAGCCGTAACTTCCGTGTATGGCGCGATGGGGTATGGCTCCGTGTCGAGGCCGAGGCGTTCAATGTTGCGAACCACTTGAATTATGCCGGGGTTGAGCAGCGGGCGTTTCTTGTCGGAGATCTAATCGGAGGGCTGACGCCGCTGACTTTTCAGGACCAGACAACGGTGGCAGCGGAGGGTTTGAATACACCGCCATTCGGGGCGTTTACCTCGGCAGTGACCAGCCAGTCCCAACAGCGTCATATCCAGATGGGCTTGCGATTGGAGTTCTGACAGACACGATTCCGCATCCCATTAAAGTGGAATAACAATGAGAGAAGTTTCATTTTCGATCTACGCAAGGCGTGCGCTATGATGACTGGCATGAGGTTCCTCCCCACGCGCAGGTGTTTTTCCGGCCTGCGTGGTGCTGTGGATGAGCCGGGGACGGTTGCAGTGGTGGCGGATAACCAAAATCTGGCCCTGGATGAGGCGGAAGAAGAGTCTCATCTGTTGAAGACAGTTGGCTGGATCTCGGCCGCTCTAGGTGCAGTTGCGCTGGGCCTCATCGTGGGTCGCGAACTGCGGGAGCGATATAAATTCAGCCACCAAACTCCATATGACCTGTATGCCCATTCAGGCGATGAGCTGCCCGAGGCCGACTTTGGCGTTGGCATTTAGCGGCACAAAATACCTGACAGAAGATGGACCTACTGGCGGCAGGGATGCCGCCGTGCTCATTTGCAGTGCCTGATTTAGGATAGGCAGAATGAACAAGATAGCCTATTTATTTCCTGGCCAGGGCTCGCAGTTTGTGGGCATGGGCCGCGAACTCTACGATCGTTTTCCCGCGGCGAGGGCGGTGTTCGACGAGGCCGACGCCGCCCTCAATTTCCGGCTTTCCGAGCTGATCTTCTCCGGGCCGGAGGAGACGCTGAAGCTGACTGAACATACACAGCCGGCGATCTTGACGGTCTCCACGGCGGTGGAGCGGGTGCTTGCAGAGCATGGCATTGCGGCTGTGATGGCGGCCGGCCACTCGCTGGGTGAGTATTCCGCACATGTGGCGGCAGGCACTTTGAGTTTTGCAGACGCAGTGCGTACGGTACGGCTGCGCGGGCGCTATATGCAGCAGGCGGTGCCCCCAGGGGAAGGAGCGATGGCAGCGATCCTGGGCATGGATGCCGGGCTGATCGTTACGATTTGCGAGCAGGTAAGCGACGAGATGACTCCACTGCCGAGGTCGCCCGAGGCGGCGACGTTTGATCCGAGGCGCGCTGTGGTGGCTGCGGCGAACCTCAATTCGCCGGCCCAGACGGTGATATCCGGTGCTACGGCTGCCGTGGAGAGCGCGGTGGAGTTGTGCAAGCAGGCCGGCGCCAGGCGAACCGTGATGCTTCCGGTCAGTGCCCCCTTCCATTGCGCTCTGATGCAGCCGGCGCAGGACGCATTGGCAGCCGATCTTCAGACACTTACGTTCCATGACCCGAAGTTCCCTGTCGCGGCGAATGTGAGTGCGACCATGGTGACGACCGGCGACGCAGCGCGCCGGGCGCTCATTGCACAGGTGACCGGCGCCGTGCGCTGGGTGGAGTGTGTGGAGCTGCTGGCGAGCAAGGGAGCCTCGCACCTTATTGAGGTAGGGCCCGGCCGCGTGCTAACTGGGCTGACGAAGCAGATCCTGGGTAAGGATTCCACATTGCCAATTTTGAACGTGGAAGATGTGGCGTCGCTCGAAAAGACGCTGACGGCGCTGGCTGGGTAGGTGGAGGTTGGCGATGGCTCGGGTTGGCTGGTTTGTGCTTCTGACGCTTGCTCTGGTGCAACCGATAAGGTCTTCTGCACAGACCGGTACGACGCCGTTGCGCGAGCCCTCTACTATTGCTCCACAGACTCCATGGCAGCCGCCTGCCTCCGGCGTCGAACCGGCATTCGAAGTTGCCACAGTAAAGCCCAGTGATCCGGACAAGTGTTGCGCACGGACCTTCGGGCGGAATGGGCGGCACTTCGCCACGACGAACACAAATCTGAAGTATTTGATCCAGTGGGCATGGAACCTGCAGGCAAAGCAGGTTGTGGGCGGCCCGGCATGGATGGATGTGGATCGATTCGACCTTGCAGGAGAGATGAACGGAACAGGAACGCCGAATGGTCATGAATGGAAAGAAGCTGTGCAGAGGCTGCTGCTGGATCGGTTCAGGATCCAGATGCACCACGAGAAACTCGAGATGACCGCGTTTGCTCTGGTTGTCGACAAGGGAGGCCCTAAGCTGACTGCGGGCGACGGCAATGTAGCTGCACATCAGAGCATGGGGTTCTCCGGAGATGTCGGACATACGATGTATGGGAACGGCACGAATGCGTCAATTGGAGACTTCATCGGTGAATTGCAGCGCATTGTGCTCGACAGACCTATCGTTGACCAAACGGGCCTGACGGGTATGTACAACATCCATTTTGAGTTCACGCGCGAAGAGCCGAATGCGCTTGGGATGACTCAGATTCCGGACACTGCAGCCCCGAACCTCTTCGACGCCCTGAAGCAACAGCTTGGGTTAAAGCTGGAAGGAACAAAAGCGCCGGTGGACGTGATCGTCATCGATCATGCAGAACCCCCCGGAGACAACTAGATTGATTTGCGGAGGTAGCGATGCAGGTTGGCGACAAGGTGGAAGACTTTGAGTTACAGAACCAGGATGGTAAGACGGTCCATCTGAGCGATTACAAAGAGTCACCCGTAGTGTTGTTCTTTTATCCGCGTGCGGACACGCCTGGCTGCACAATTGAGTCGTGCGGCTTCCGGGACGTATTTATCCAGTTCAAGAGGGCAGGCATCATAGTGCTGGGCATCTCGCGCGACACGGTGAAGGCGCAAAAGAAATTCAAAGACAAGTATGAGCTGCCGTACGATCTGCTGGCGGATCCGGAGATGGTGCTGATCAAGCGCTATGGCCTGCTGAAGCACAAGACGATGTATGGCAAGCCGGTGACGGGCGTAGAGAGGACTACGTATGTTATTGGGCCGGACGAGGGTAAGGGGCAGCGGCTGCTGCATATATTTTCCCAGGTGACGCCGAAGGGCCACGCAGAAGAGGTTTTTGGACTGTTGAAGGGGAACGGTTGGACTGGCAGGAACGCCGTGAAGGACAAGAGTTGAGTGAAATGAATACGCTTGCCGCAATTGCGGCTGGTGCGGGTGCCATCGGGCTGGCGACGGGCGGGATGTTATACGCGTCAGTTTGGCCCACGTCCCAGATCTACGGCAGGACACTGGTCGCGGGCAGCGATCCTGGCGAGATTGCGCTGACCTTTGACGATGGGCCCAACGATTCCGCCACGCCGGCGCTGCTGGAGGTGCTGGCCCGCTACAACGTGCGAGCGACGTTCTTTTCAATTGGCGGCTTTGTGCGAGAGCGGCCTGACCTGCTGCGGGCCGTGGCCGCGGCAGGGCACGCGATTGGCAATCACACCATGACACACCCAAAGCTTTCGTTCAGCTCGGCCACGCAGATTCGACGGGAGCTGGCGGAATGCAATGCAGTGCTGGAGGACATCCTCGGCAAGCCGATATGCCTGTTTCGCCCGCCCTTTGGTGCGAGAAGGCCCGTTGTGTTGCGCATCGCGCGCGAGCTCGGGCTGACGCCAGTGATGTGGAACGTAACTGGATATGACTGGAGCCCAATTGGAGCGGAGAAGATACTGGGTAAGCTGGAGGCCGGCATCGCGCGAAACAGGGCGGCCGGCCAAGGATCGAACCTGCTGCTGCACGACGGAGGGCATCTGGGCATCGGCGCGCCGCGCATGGACACGGTCCGGGCGGTGGAGCGCCTGCTCAAGAGTCATATGGATGGCCACGCATCGTTTGTGACGGTAGATTCCTGGATGCGCTGAGTTCGGCCATACAGGTGCGCAGTCAGCGCTCTCTTGCGCTGGCCATTTCCCTCAGGGGAGTAACAGCATTGCGCAGCCACTCTGTGACGCGTCGAGGCCAGCCCGGATCCATGCAGGGACGCTCGACCCATAGAAATAAAGGCAGACAGATCAGTGCGACGGCCGCGAGCTTGATGGGGAGCTGACGCGCAAGGAGCAGGCCGTAGTTTGACGGAGTCAGGAATGCGAAGTGTCGTGCTGCGCGATCGACCAGTGTCAAAACCGGGGCGTGCCACAGATAGATGGTGTAGCACATACCGCCTGTGATGGCGATGACGGGCGTTCGGAGCGCTGTTCCGATGGCTTTACCGCGGAGGGTGGCGGCGAAGATTGCAGCGATGATCCATGGAAGCCACAGCGCGCTGCCTCTCTTATCGAGCAGAAAGAATGCCCCTAGAGACAGGCCGCCGAGCAGATCGAATGAGTAGGAATTGCGCCATTTGGGCATGGATACTAGGTAGAGATCGGCAACCAGCAGTCCGGCAAAAAAATATTGCAGGTTGCCTGCCAGAGTGAACTGGGAGAGTCCGAGCGAGATCTGTACCATCCCTGCGATTGCGATAAGGCAGGCGAGCAGGGCGCGGCGAGTTGTATGCCTGCTCACACAGAAGACAAGGCAGAGCAAAGGGGCGAGCAGGTAAAACTGTACCTCCACCTCCAGGCTCCATGCGACCGAATTGATGGTGCTTGGCTCGCGAAAAACAGCATAGTGCAGGTACGCCGCACTTGCGGCGAGATGCGGCAGAAGGGATCGCGGCGTTTGGTGATTAACCAAAGCCGCACCTGTGGCCACCAGGAAAAGGTTCAGCAGATATGGCGGTTCCAGACGGGTAATGCGGCGGAGAAGATAGTGACGGAGGGAGGGCCGCCGGGCCTCGAAGAGATGATGCCGGGCGAACGGGAGAGCAAGAATGAACCCACTAACGGCAAAGAAGAGCGGCACCCCCCGATAGCCGAGGTCGAAGATATGTATCAGCAGAGCGAACGGGAAAAGTGCTTCGAGCTTGTAGTGATGCTCGAACTGTCCCTGGATGTGGAACATCAGCACGGATGCGATCGCCACAAAGCGCAGACCATCGATCTCCGGCAACCATGTGCCTGAAGTGGTCCTGCGGCGAAGCAGTTGTGTCCAGTGTTCAGCTCTGCGTATGGACATGGATAACAGCGCTATTTGCCGTCGCGAAGAGTATACCGCCGTACCGGCCGGCAGTTACTGCAGGTGGTAGATGCGAATGGATTTTCCTGCCATCGCTACTGGCTTGTACTGCTCCAGCCAGCCATAGTGCTGTGGATCGCGCTTCAGAAAGAGTTCGCTTACCGCGATCCATCCTGTCTTATGCTCGCCGGGGGGAAGGACCTGCCATGTAGGCAAGGGAAGCCGGTGCAAATCTTCAATGCCATTAAAGGCTATCCATACATTGTTGGCATGGAGCCGATTGAGTTGCTGAGCGAGACGCTTGCCGTCCTGGCCCCAATCGAGATCGCTGTCGACTACGAAGTAATCCGCATGACGAACGGCGGCGACATTAAAGTAAGCCAGATAGTCGGGCCACGCGATGAGGCACGCAACAAATTGCCAGGCCAGCAGCGCCGCAACAAGATAACTGGTCGTTCGACTGCGCCGCCAGAGAAATAAGATGGCGCTTGCACCCAGAATTGCCAGGAATGGATAAACGCCGAGCACATGGCGAAGTCCCATGTTGATATGTGCGAGGCTTGCGACCAGGTAAGGCGCCGCGGCTCCGCATAACAACAGGACGTGATACCCGGAGTCGCCTTTCCACATACGCACTACTGCCATGCCCACGCCCAACAGGGCCAGGATCAGGAATGGAATCGGGGTCTTGATGAAAAGCAGCACCGTGTAAAAGAGATGGGAACCGTGCTCATTGATGTGGCCCATGAAATAGGAGGGTCTCTCGGTGTGATTGGACGCCCGTACGTCACGAATTCCCTTGAAATATTCATAGGCGGGCACATGGTCAGCTACAGCGAGGATCGGGCCTTGCGGAATGTGATGACGTGACAGGAATGCTTCAGTTTTCTCGCGATCCTGCGATCCAGGAGGAAAGACAGATCCTATCTGGAAAAAGTAGAAAGCCCAGAGAATCAAAAGCGATAGACCGACAAAGGAGAGGACAGCGCGCGGAGCAAGTGCGTGGGCAGACCATTGCGGGGATGTTGTGCCGCGCACCTTCAAAAGCGCCAGAACGACAAAGACGAGCATCGCTGTAGCAACCAGGAACGGCCCCGCGGAATGCTTGCTCGCCAGAGCCAGCCCTCCAGCCAACCCGGCCCAAAGGCCGTTTCTCCAGGATGGAGCGCTGACCAATATCCAGAGGCGATCGACTGTCCAGAAAAGCATCGTCATTAAGGCGATGTCTGTAGTAGCGACTCCGGAGTGTCCCAAAACAGGTTCACAGGTACAGAACAATGCCAGGGCAGCTGCGCCCCCCCATTCGCCGAGCCAGCGCCGGGCGCGGCTCCATACCAGATAACAGGCAAACAGGAAGAAGACGAGGATGCCGAGACGCGCTGACGTCAGTATGGCGTCGTAGTTTCCTGAAGCGAGGATCGCATTGCCTTCGACGGCCGGGTTAGACATGTGATGCGGCCTGGCGCCGAGCAGAAATGGCCCTATCGCTACGACTGCACGCGCAAACGGCGCATTGAGCAGGTCAAGCGTGTATGTGTGGCTAACCAGCCACTCCATGCCCGGGCCAATGTGGGGAGCTTCATCAAAGGTCTGATCGAAGACATGATAGGTTGAGACGATTAGGGTTACCGCCAACAATGTGACAACAAGAGAGGAAAACTTCGCAGCGCGTGTTGAGGTCATCAAGTTGCCGCCAATCGTTTAGAGTTGAAACGTCCAGTTTGCGGCAAAACCGCCGGAAAACGAGGTGTATATCTTCGTGCAAAGTCGCGATGATGCGCATCAACTGGCGAGAAGGCTTGCCGCTTCAAGAGGATGTTGTTTCTGAAATCCCTGACAGTCTGCGTAGTCGCGAATGGTGGACAGGTTCATCGGTTGGGCGTCGAGGGCCAATGAATGCGCTTGCAATGGGAGGAGCAGCCCAAGTCGCAAAGATTGCACAAAACGTGATGATCTCAGTTCCGAAGGTAAACACATAGATAGCGCCGGAGATGCCGGTCTCTGGCGCCGTGTGGGCGAGCAGGACCATAGCTAAAAGCCCCCATGGCGTAGCCCGCAGGTTTCCGAGTAGCGAATCAAATATCACAAACAGCGAAAACCAGATCAGTGGCGCGACCAAAAAGACCCCGAGCCACTTTGCCAGATGGTAGGCCTCTCCAGTAGGACTGAATGAGATGCCGGTTGTTGTATCGTCTTCCGAGAATCCGCCGATCTCATGGGCATACAGGTTGCCGAAATTGAAGACCGGTTTGTTTTTCCAGAAAATATGGGGCACCGCGTTCATCAATTCCAGCGGGATCGGGGACAAGCCAAAAACCTTGCCCTGATCTGTCACGTTGATCAGAGCATCGTCGGCAGAGATGAATTGCAAACGCTCCCAGAACCCCTGTGGGGTGTCATAGTACGAGCCCAGGGTTTGGCCCATTGCGATCTCGTTTGTAAGGTAGATTCGTCTGGTTTCTTCGATATTCTCCAGCAAGTTCACAGACAGATCGATTCGGTCGCTTAGTGTTTGGCCGTCTTCTACGAATGAACGACCGTACTGAGCATATGGCACCAGATAGTGAAAGAACAGGAATAGGCCTGCGAGGCCAAGGAGCACCTGAGCGCGCGAGAGTCTGTAACCTAGGGTCCAAACCGGCAGGATCCAGCACATCAGCGGAGTCAGCATGCCTTGCTTGGAGAAGATAAGAAGGCCCCAAAAGAAATACCATCCCATCGCCGCCAGGGCGGTAAGGTTAATGCTTCGTGTGCCTCCGCTGCTGCGAATCTCGTATGTGACGGCAAGGATGATTCCAAGAGGAACCAATTGATTGAGTTGACCAAAGGTGGCCTGGAGTTGAGCGCCGGCCTGCCCCAGCAGGGCGATAGCGTAGTTTGCCAAAATGCCGGTCGCGATGCAGCCGACGGAAGCGCGGTACATGTCCGAATCTTTGAGGATATGCTCCAGCAGGCCGGACTTTCGGCGGAAGCGCCTGCTGATGATGGTAGTGAACAACATTGCAGCCATCCCGCCGACAAAGACTTCAATCGTCGTTTTGGGATCCTTTAAATTCGATTCTGCCGGCTCCCCGAGAAAGGCTTTGTAGGTCACTCCGATCAGGAATACGAGCACCCCATAAAAGAAGACATAGGCGCCCGAGGCACGGCTCAATCCCCCGGCTTCATTGAACGCCAGCGTAAAAAAAATGATGAATAAGAGTGTGCCGACGGCGAAGTAAAACGCTGTACCCTCGAAAACCTGAATGGCAAAAAGGATCGTCGCTGCCAGGATCGCGTAGTTGAGGGGAATCCGTTCTGGAAAAGGAATGCGCACTCGACTGAGCTCAGTTTAGCAGGGGATGTATTGGCTCCGACCTGATCGACAGTGGCAAATGCCGCCCTGCGCGAGGTTGCTAAGTAAGTTTCTTGTCATGCACGGGCCGAGGATTTTCTTTTGATTCTCAAGGCTTGATCGCTTAATGTAGTGAGCCAGCGGGCGTCCTGCGGATGCAAGCAGGCTTGACGCCGTGCGCAACGGTGATGGGGCAAGAGAGCGCAGTAGTGGCGTTTGGAGGTGAATTGCGTCGCGCGCGCGAGGAGCGCGGGCTGGCGCTCGAGTCTGTTTGTCAGGCGACCAAGCTCTCACTGCGGCACATTCGAGCACTGGAGGCCGGCGCGCTGCAGGATCTGCCGGGCGGTGTCTTTCGCCGCGGTTTTGTGCGCAGCTATCTTGCCGTGCTGGGCTTGGAGCAGGACACATGGATGCGCCGGTTCGAAGACAGTTGCCGAGCCAGCGGAGTTGGCGATCCGGCAGAGGCGGAATGGGCAGCATTTGCGGAAAATGTGAAAAACAGCCGCCCTGCCAGTCACCGCGGCGTTGGCCGCCGGGGGGTTATTGTCGCGGCCGTTTTAATGGCCCTTTTGGCAGGGGCCTGGTGCGGCTGGAGATTAAAAACCCATCGGAAATTGCTGCCTGTCCCATTGTCCCGGACACATACGAATTCTTAGGTTGACAACGTGGCGTCCAGGTAATTTACTGTTTCCTCGATTGAAATTGTTTGCAGGCGCGCGTCGAGAAGCCGTATCGACCTCGGCGGCCAATATTTGCGGGGATGACCGTACCTCGGTAGATGTGTGCGCCGGGCCGGTCAGCGGCGCAGTGAGATTTGAGGCCCGGCTGAGCCGCCGGACTGAGGGAAAGGGAAGTTCTTCAGGAGACGATGATGAGGCTGTCGAGACGCTGGGTAGTCGGTGCGGTGTGCATGTTGGGTTTGCTGTTTGGCTCGCTCCGCAGCCGCGCACAGGAGATTTCTGGAAGTATTAGCGGTACGGTACTGGATTCGAACGGGGCTAGTGTCAGCGGTGCCCTTGTGACGATTACTAATACCGATCGGTCGCACGTTGAGCGGGAGATCAAGACGGACAAGGCCGGCTTGTACACCGCGCCGTCGCTGCCGCTGGGCACGTATTCCGTAAGTGTGTCGATGAAGGGCTTTAAAACGTCGACCATCACCGGGATTGTGTTGAATGCCAACGCCCAATTGACCGTGAATCAGAAGCTTGCAGTAGGCGCGGCCACCGAATCACTGACGATCGTGGCCGACCAGGCCAATGTGAATCTCGAGAACGGGCAGAGCATGGGGCTTGTCACCGGGACCCAGATCCGCGAGCTTGTTTTGAATAACCGCAACTATGAACAGTTGCTGACCCTGCAGCCGGGCGTCTCCTATGGTGGAACGAGCGACCAGCTCTATATTGGAGCGTCCCTGCCGTCCGGCACATCGGCGCAGGTGGCCTTCTCAATCAACGGCGACCGGTCCACCGCCAACAACTGGACCATTGACGGCGCAGACAATGTGGATCGCGGCGCCAATCTGACACTGCTCGACTACCCGAGCGTCGATGCCATCGCCGAGTTCAATACTCTGCGCGGTACTTACAAAGCCGAGTACGGCCGCAGCGCCAGTGGACAGATCAACGTCATCACGCGGTCGGGCACCAATGCCTTCCACGGCGGCGCTTATGAATTCTTCCGTAACGATGCACTGAACGCCAACGACTACTTCAACAAGCTGACCCCCGTCGCGGCAACGCCGACTTCACCGAAGCTGCCATATACGCCGCGACCGCCGCTGCGTTACAACGACTTCGGATTTACCCTTGGCGGCCCGATCGTGATTCCGCATCTCTACAACGGCAAAGACAAGGCATTTTTCTTCTACTCTCAAGAGTTTCGCCGGGTGGTCAACTACGCAATAGCCACCGCGCTGGTGCCTACCGCGGATGAGCGAAACGGCGACTTCAGCAATTCTTACGTATCGGGTGGCACAACTGCTCCAGTTGCTGTCTGCCAGACCTTCGACGTCTCCAGCGGTTCATGCACCGGTTACACCACAAACCTGGCAGGTTCGAAGTTTCTCTCTCCTGCTGCCCTGGCTTACATCAAGGACATCTACAGCAAGGTGCCGCTGCCGAACAGCGCGTCCAACATTGCTGCCGGCCTTGATCCTCACCTTATTACCAACAACATCCGCAACATATTCAACGACAACCAGGAATTTGCGCGCATCGACTACGCGCTGACCAAGAAGACCAACGTCTTCTACCGCTACCTGCATGACGACCTCCCCTCGACGGAAGGCGGTGGCCTGTTTATCGGTGGGGGTATGCCCGGTGTCTCGAATACCTCGACCCGCGCACCTGGAACCCAGCATATGGGCCACGTGACCATCGCCACTACCCCCACTCTGCTGTTCGATCTCGGCTACGCTTACAGCTCGGGCGCGATCATCAGCACGCCCACCGGATATGCAAACAGCTCGATCTCCAAGGACGTGACCGCCGCAGTGACGCTGCCTTATCCGGTCACGCTAGGCATCGTGCCTTCGCTCAATTTCGCGGATGTGACTGGCGTCTCCAGTGGCGGTGTCTACAACGACTTCAACCGCAACCACAATGGCTTTGGCGACATTACCAAGACGGTCGGCCGGCACACCTTCAAGTTCGGTATGAGTTACAACCACTACCAGAAAGTGGAGAACGCGCTGGGCAATGGCTCTCCGTATCCTCAGGGCCGGTTCACGTTCAACCAGGCCGCGACACCTTCCGCCAGCACATTGACCTCTCTGGGTACAAACGTTAAGGCGCCGAGCGCATTTGACTCCGAGTGGGCGAACTTCCTGATCGGCAATGCCAGCGGCGGCTTCTCGCAGGGTTCGGCTGCGCTGACTCCGAACATCAATGAGAACCTGATCGAACTCTATGGGCAGGACGACTGGAAGGCCACACGGAATCTGACGGTGAATCTGGGTGTGCGGTACAGCTGGTTCGGCCAGCCCTACGATGCCGGTAACGAACTGACGAACTTCGATCCGGAAACCTTCAATCAGATCGACGCGCAGACCATTTCCAGCAACGGCAACCTGTGCACCACTGCGGGACAGACGACGTTCGTCACCTCGTTCACCTCCAGTGGCGTGGTAACAACCTATACCCTGAACAACTGCCCCAACGTCAACGGACTGAACGCATACCAGCCAAATGCCGGAGCAGACCCGCTAAACGGCATCATCATTGGCAACCCGGACTTCATCAGCGCTCAGAACAAGTCCGGTTCCACCAGCTTCCCCTTCTCGCAGCCGTCTGGTGCACCGTCGATCGACTCGCATGCCTCGCCGTTCGGGCAGCAGGTGGGGCATTCGGAGAAGCATGACTGGGCGCCGCGGGTCGGATTCGCCTGGGATGTGTTCGGCGACGGCAGAACAGCTCTGCGCGGTGGTTATGGAATTGCCTATGACGAGTCGCAGGTGAGCATCTACGAGCAGGCGGTATTCAGTAATCCTCCGTTCCTGTGCCAGAGCAACTACACCTCTGCGGAGCTTGATGTCCCTACCACTAACAGCACTACTCTGGCCGGACCCTGCGCCTCAGGCGCGCCGCCTGCGCTGCGGGCCACGCCGGTCATCTATCAGACGCCTTATGTTCAGCAGTTCTCGCTCGATCTGCAACGCCAGATCACGCCGACGATGATCCTGGACGTGGGCTACTTCGGCGATCACGGCACCCACCTGCAGGGTGTGGTCGACATCAACCAGGTTCGCCCAGCCGCCTTCCTGCAGACCAGCATTGGCTATTCGCAGGTTGCGGGTTGTCAGGGCTTTACCAGCTCCAGTTGTGAGGCCCCTCTCAACCAGATCCGCCCCTATCAGGGCTATACCGCCATCAATGCAGTGCAAACCATCTTCAACCAGAACTACAACGGCCTTCAGGCGAAGTTTACCAAGCGATTTGCAGGCAAGAGCCTGATCGACGTGAACTACACCTGGAGCCGTGGCCTCACCAACGCGCAGACAGACTACAGCTCCGCTCCGCAGAACACCTACAACCTGAGCGCGGAGTACGGACCAACCGCCTACAATCGCAATGACATTCTCAACGTCGATGGTGTCTGGGAACTGCCCTGGATGCGCGACCAAAAGGGAATTGTGGGCAAGGTTCTCGGTGGCTGGGAGGTTTCAGGTATCTACGCTCTGAACTCCGGCCTTCCCTTGACCGTTACGATGTCCGGCGGCGGCACCATTAACTACGGCGGTCTCACCAGCGTCTATAACGGCCAGGCCAACGGCGGGCTGGCAACGGATGCTGCCGGCCTCGCCATCCTGGGGCCCAGCGCTTCCAGCCTTCGGCCGGACATGGTGCTGAATCCGAATAGCGGTTACAACCAGACGCAGCTTCATACCCGGCTGCACTGGTTCAACCAGACCGCTTTCGTAGCGCCTCCCATCGCCAGCTATCGCGTGGGCAACGAGAAGCGCGGTGTGGTGAACGGGCCTGGATTCCAGCGCTTCGACTTCGGTCTCTTCCGCACCTTCAATATCTGGCGGGGTTCGACCTTTACGCTGCGCGGTGAAGGATTCAACGTCTTCAACCACACCAACTTTGTCACAATCAATACGACAGCCACCAGCAGTACCTTCGGCCAGGCCTCCGCGGACCGCGGTCCCCGCCTGCTGCAGGTCGGCGGTAAGTTCAACTTCTAACCGGAGTACTTTCAAAAACAGCATGGCGTCCGCCGAAGCGCAGGGCGCCATGCTTTTGTTTTGCGGCGGCGCACGCTGGGCGCGCTGAAGTTCCCTCGCGGATTGCCTCCCACCCAATGGCGATTCTCGCCTTTCAGCCTCTGCCTTTCGCAGTCCGGTCTCTGTTCGTCCTGATCCCTGGAGCGTCAAGAGTAAAATGAAGGGGATTTGAAGCAATTCCGCAGAAGCAGCAGTGGAGGTAGAAGGTTGTCGAAACGCGAGCGTTTTTTGTTTACCAGTGAATCCGTGACCGAAGGTCACCCTGACAAGATTGCCGACCAGGTCTCGGACGCGATCCTGGATGCCTGCCTGGCCGAAGATCCCTTCAGCCGAGTGGCCTGCGAGACCCTTACCTGCACCGGCCTTGTCGTCATCGCCGGCGAGATCACCACCAAGGCCTATGTCGACTTTCAGGGCCTGGTGCGGGGTACCGTCGCCGCCATTGGATACGACAACGCGCTCTACGGCTTCGATTCCAACACGTGCGCTGTCATATCCACGATTAACAAGCAGTCCGGCGACATTGCCATGGGTGTGGACACCGGCGGCGCCGGCGACCAGGGCATGATGTTCGGCTACGCCACCAACGAGACGCCTGAGATGATGCCGACGCCCATCTCGCTGGCCCACCGTCTTACCCGGCGCCTCTCCGATGTGCGCAAGTCCGGCCTGATGTCCTACCTGCGCCCCGACGGCAAGAGCCAGGTGTCGGTCGAGTACGACTCCAATCACAAGCCCATTCGCGTCGATGCTGTTGTCATCTCTACTCAGCATGCCGAGAACGTGACCAACGAGGAGCTGCGCGCTGACATCCTCAAGCACGTCATCCAGACGGTGATTCCGGCCGAGCTGCTCGACGAGAACACCAAGTACCACATCAATCCCACCGGCCGCTTCGTCATCGGCGGTCCCATGGGCGATACCGGCCTTACCGGCCGCAAGATCATTGTCGACACCTACGGCGGCATGGGCCGGCACGGCGGCGGCGCCTTCAGCGGCAAGGACCCGACAAAGGTCGACCGCTCGGCCGCTTACATGGCCCGCTACGTAGCAAAGAACATCGTCGCCGCCGGTCTGGCGGACCGCTGCGAGGTGCAGCTGGCCTACGCCATCGGCGTGGCCGAGCCGGTCAGCGTGCTGGTGGATACCTTTGGCACCGGGAAGATCGACGAGGCCGCGCTCGAGCAGCTTGTCCGCGCCAACTTCTCGCTCACGCCCAAGGGAATTATCGAGAGCCTCAACCTGCGCCGCCCCATCTACAAGGCCACTGCGGCGTACGGGCACTTCGGCCGCGAAGGCAAGGACTTCACCTGGGAGCAGACCGACAAGGCCGCTGCGCTCAAGGCGGGCGTCTCACAGAAGGCCGCAGCGAAGTAAGGCGAATTGTTCGACTCAACTAACAGGCGGGCCTTCGGGCTCGCCTGTTCTGCTTTGGCGGAGAGCGCTGGCTCTGCTGCTATTGTGGGTGCATGGACTCAGCCGCAGTGCGATCCAGACGGCACCTGCCACCCTGGGCGATGGGCCTGGCTATCGCGCCGCTCGGGCTCTACTACGGCTTCATCTCCACGGCGATGGGCATCCTGCTGCGCTCCCGGGGAGTTTCCGTCGGCCGCATTGATGCCATCTCGGCGATTGCTTTTTCGCCTACCTTCTGGGCTTTCCTGCTCTGTCCTATTTTGGACGTGCGTTTCAGCAAGCGCGCTTACGCGGTCTTCTTCGCCGCCGTTGCCGCACTATGCCTTGGTCTATCCACATTGCTTACCGGGAACCTTACGGCATTCACGGTGGTGCTCACCATCGGATGCGCCGCTATGGTCATCTTCGGCAACGCCCACCAGGGCTGGATGCCGGACGTGATCGACGACAGCCATTATTCCCATGTCGGCGCCACCACTAACGTCGCCAATTTAGGTGCGGCCGGCGCGTTTGCGGTGCTAACCGTCTTTGTCATACGCCACCTGCCTCCTGTGCCCGCCGCGTTTCTGCTGGCGCTTGCCGTTCTTGCGCCGACGGTTCTGCTCTTTTTCATTCCACTTCCTGCAGCACCCACGCGCGGAGTCGCTGAGGTCTTCTCCACCTTCTTCTGCGATTTGTATGCCGTCTGTCGTCGGCGCGACTGCATCATTGGCCTTATCTGTTTCGCTGCGCCCACTGCCTGCTTCGCGCTCACGAACAGCTTCTCCAGCCTTGGTTCGGACTTCGGCGCCTCTGAGCAGCAGGTCACCGCAATCAACGGCACCGGCGTAGCCATCGCCTGCTCTCTCGGGTGCCTCCTCGGTATCTGGTTTGCCGGCCGATTTCCGCGCCGCAATGTGTATATCCTTGCCGGATTCGGCGGAGTCTGCGCCGTGGGGATTCTGCTTGTTACACCGCATATCTTTGTCTGGTATGCAGGCTGCGTACTGGCCTATAACCTCTTCCAGGGAGTCAACTACACGGCTTTCTCGTCGTTCTGCTACGAGATCGTCGGGCCCACCAATCCGCTGGCCGGCACCCAGATGGCGCTGCTGGCGGCAGCGGCGAACCTTCCCATCAGCTATATGACGGCCATCGAGGGGAGCGTTCATTCACGGTATGGCATCAATGGCATGTTGATGGTCGATGGCATCTCTACGATTCTTGTCGGTGGAACGTTACTCCTCGTGCTGCAGCGGATCGGTCTCGGGTCCGGCAGGCAGGACTCCCGGGCTGTGGCCGCCGGCTGACAGCCTGCGCGTCGTGGCCCAATTCGATCTTCGGGCGGACGGCCTGGAATCGCCGCTTTTGCATCCAAGCTTCAGGTGAGGTGTGAAGGACGGCGGATGCTGATTCGGTCGGAATTTGATATTCAGTTTCAGCTTCCCGCACGAGCGGCAATGATTGCGCTTCTGCATCTTCATCCGTCCATCGAGCGGCAGGTGCGGGAGGGCAATACCCTTTCGATCGAACACCTTGATTCCCACCTGTCCTCAGGCTCCGGCATGGTTACTGAAGATATTCCGTCGGAGGCTTTTATAGACAGCTTTGGCAATCGCTGTACGCGCTTTGTGGCGCCCGCTGGACGATTGCGGCTCAGCGGAATGAGCCTTGTGGAGATCGACGGACACCCCGACGCTGTTGGGCAGACCGCACAGCAGGCCCCGATTGAAGAGTTGCCCCCGCAGGTCCTCCGCTTCCTTCTGCCCAGCCGTTATTGCGAGGTGGACCGTTTCCAGGCAATTGCCCAGGACTTGTTCGGATCGATTGCTCCAGGCTGGACCAAGGCGGTGGCCATTCGCGACTGGGTGCACGAGGCGGTGCGCTTCAACTACCAGGCAGCGCGGCCCACCAAGACCGCGATGGACGTATATACCGAGCGGATCGGTGTCTGCCGGGACTTCCAGCATCTCGCCGTTACGCTTACCCGCTGCCAGAACATCCCTGCGAGGTATGTGACGGGCCATCTTGGCGACATTCGCTGGCCCTACTCAGGCCCCGGAGACTTCAGTGCCTGGTATGAAGTGTGGCTCGACGGACGCTGGTGGACGATGGACGCGCGCCACAACGAGTCCCGCATTGGCAGGCTGCTGGTTGCGACGGGCCGCGATGCGGCGGATGTTGCGATCACCACGTCTTTTGGTGAGGCCACCCTGCAGCACTTCTGGGTGGAGAGCAATGAAGCCAGGCCTGACGGAACTCCCATCCTGGCTGAAGGTGCCGTGACCCAGGCGGGGGCTGCTTAGCCGGGGCTTCACCGGCCGAACACGTAATGTTAGCCTGAAAGTTCATAACAAATCACTTTGCAGCCGCACCGGAACGCCGTCCCCTCTCATGACGACGAATGCGACGATTCCCGACATTGAACAGGATGCCCCCGCGAGGATCGTGAGTCCCGCTGTGCCGAGCGGCTCCGGCCTCCGGAGAGTCGAATGGGTGCTGCTGGCGGTGGTGGCCATCTTCTATCTGCTCCACTTCGTGCACCTCAGCGCAGATTTTCCGAATCGTTCACCCTGGTCAGAGTGGGCCAAGTATACCGACGAGGGATGGTACGGCGCCGCCGCGATCCGCCACTATCAGCTCGGCCGGTGGGACGTTCCGGGCGACTTCAATCCCGCTGCTGCAGTGCCCGTCTGGCCTCTGCTGGAACTGGCGCTGTTCCGCGTGACCGGCGTGAGCCTGGTCGCAGCGCGCGCGCTGACGGTGGTCCTGTTCGGACTGACTCTTGTATGCAGCTATATTTTGCTGCGCCGCTGGGCGGAGAATCGTGACCCCGCGGCCTTTGCCGGGAAAGGAGCCGTGCCCCTGGGGCCGGCGGCGGCGGTGCTTCTCCTGGCCACAAGTCCGTTCTTCTTTGCGTTCACGAGGCTCGCCGTGCTGGAGACGCCGCTGATGTTATTAGGGGTGGTGGGCCTGCTAGTGGCTCAGAATGCGGGCACCGCGGCCGTCACCGCGAAAGCTGCGATGCCGCGTGGCTGGAACAGGCGGCGTGCCTTGGCGTGGGCGGCCCTGCTGGGGCTGACTCTGGTGGGTCTGGTGCTGACTAAGACGACCGGCGTCTTCCTTTTTCCCGCCATCCTGTGGATGCTGTGGGCGGCCTGCGACTACCGGTTGAGACTCTTTGCCGCGGCGGGTGCCGCAGCGGTGGGGACGGCAGCCATCGTCTGGGGCGGTTACATGCTGCTGCTGGTGCGGCCGCACTATTTGGCTGACTATCGGTATCTTTTTGCGGCGAACGAGTACACCGGCATTACGATGGCGACCTTCTGGGCGGTGGTGAAGAATACCTTTGAGAGCGCCGAACTGCTGGGGAAGGCAATCTTCTGGATCGGCGTTGTGTCGATCGCGGCGGCGGTGATCTTTCTGGCCGCGAGGCGTCATCTGCGCGGCGACGGTCTCGCCGTATCGCTGCTGCTCTGGGTTGGTTGCTACACGGCATTTCTGGCGTATCACGATAACCTGAGCCCGCGGTATTACCAGACGATGGGACTGGCGCTGGTGTTGTTGATCGCAATGGTCTTCGAGGCGGTATGGAGCGCAACGGCCTGGCGCGCGGCGCGCTTCCGGCTGCTGGCTGCAGGCGCGGCGACTGCATTGCTGTTGACGGCGGCGTTCGGGGCAGCGGAGACGATCGGGTACGTCCGTCATCCCGAATATACGTTCGTGCATGCGGCGGAGCGGCTGCGCGATGTGGTGAAGCGAGAGCAACTGCGCAACCCGGCACATTCACCGATGGTGCTGTCGATCAGCGGCGCGGACCTCTCGCTGATGACAGGACTGCCGTCGATCTGCGACGACTTCGGAACAATGACACTGCCGGACCGCGTGGAGACTTACAGACCGGGATGGTTTGCGGCCTGGAACTATGTGGAGGACGACAAGATGGAGGCGCTGGCTCCGATGTATCGCGTGGTGCGGGTGGCGGAGTTTCCGGCCTTCGACGATCCGGACAGAAACCTGCTAATTCTGTACCGGCTGGATCCGCGCGAGTCGCCGGGACGAGGGCAGGCGAGGCGGCGGCGGACGATCCGGGCACCGCGGCGGCTCCAGACCAGGATGGGAGAACAGCCGACGGTTAAGCAGCTGGAGCATTGAGCCACTCCCCGTACTTTTTGTCCAAGATCTTGATTTTATTGACTGATCTAACAAAACAAAGGGTTTATTGGGAAAAGGATTCCTGCCCTGCCATTGAAAAGAAAGAGGGTGTGGGAATTGGGCTGCCAAAGGGATTTGACCCTATTTCTATTCTAGTCCGTCGGCCATAACTGTTATGCCAACTTTCTTTCAGCCATAAACAGTCTATTTTGTGATGGTTACCTTAAGTCTGGGCGGTTTTAGGACTTGACAGCATTTTGCTTGTTCCCTTGGACGCCTACCGGCGCTTTCGCAATCATGCGGCGCAGGCTCTCCAGGCCGTGCTGCGTGAAATCTGTGAAAATGCGCTGCACACTCTGGAAATCCATGACACAATTGCCTGCAACGACGAGTCTCTTTTGGCCGAGCGTACTACGCACCAGGCCTGATGCCCCTCCAAAGGACGCCCTTCGCTGGACGCCTGAACTGGGGAGAGTGTGGCATGGAGGGCTTCGCTCATCGCGCAAACGACCGCACCTTCGACTCGATCTGCAAGCGCTGCTTCCGAACAGTGGCTACGCGCGATCTGGAGTCTGAACTGGAGCAGGACGAGAAAAAGCATGTCTGCAGGAGGCAGGACCTCGCGTGGATCGAGCAGCTGGGAGGGGGCGGGGAGGACGATGACCATTCGGATTTTGCGCGTTGACTTGAGGGAAGAGGCCGGGGTAATCTGAAAGCTCGCGCAGTCCCGCGTCTCGACGACGCCCGGTGTGGTTTGTCCGGATCGCGTCGAGCAGGATGGGACACCAGGCGGTGACCGGAAGCGACCCGAGCAAGAGAAGGGTTTCGCCGGCATCCACTTTCCAGGCAATTGTGCGTATACCCAGACGGTCAGGCGCGTCCGTGGAATTTATGCGGATGGCGTGGAAGAGAGTTGGTCTGGGGACGGGTTTGCGGGCCAATTTCCTATCCATTCGCGCCTGGAAGGTCGCGGATGACTGGGCATCCGGCTCGGCATGATGGCAGTTTGCAATACGAGTGCGATCCGCGCGGTTGCGGGTGCGTGTGGAAGTTGAGCGCAGGACAACACAGTCATCTCTTCCGTAGGGCGCCGGGCTGGAGAAGGAAGACGGCAGAAGCAGGGAGTAAACAAGAGCAGCGATGAACGAGACGACCAAAGTTCCGAGTGGAAAGAGTCTTGAGCGGAAGTGGTTTGTGCTGGACGCCTCCGGCAAGACGCTGGGCCGGCTGGCGACCCAGGCCGCGAGTATTCTGAGCGGCAAGAATAACGTGCAGTACACGCCTTACATCGATACGGGCGACCACGTGATTGTGGTGAACTGCGAAAAGATTGTGCTGACGGGCCTGAAGGCGGACAAGAAGATGTATCGCCGTTACACGGGGTTCCCGGGCGGCCTGCGGGAAGAGTCCTTCGTGAAGCTGCTGGCGCGGCGTCCGGAGGCGATCGTGGAGCAGGCGATCAAGGGCATGCTGCCGAAGAGCAAGCTGGGCCGGCAGATGGCGACCAAGCTGAAGGTCTATAAGGGACCGCATCATCCGCATCTGGCGCAGCAGCCGTCGGCTCTCTAAAGAGCTCCGGTTCAAGGGACAGGATTCAAGGCACAGGAAATTTTTAGGAGAGATATGGCGGAGTTGGTTCAGTACTACGGAACGGGTCGGCGGAAGTCTTCGATCGCTCGTGTATTTCTGCGCCCGGGCTCGGGCGAGTTTACGGTGAATAAGCGGAAGTTCGACGAATACTTTGTGACCGAGCAGCAGCGCGCGGCAGCGAAGCGCTCGCTGACGGTGCCCGGCATCGATGAGACGTTTGACGTGATTGTGACGGTAAACGGCGGCGGCGTGATGGGCCAGGCGGACGCGGTGAAGCTGGGCCTGGCGCGGGCGCTGATGGAGTTCAACCCGGAGCTGCGCAAGGCGCTGAAGAGCGACGGCCTGGTGACGCGTGATTCGCGCGCCAAGGAGCGCAAGAAGTATGGGCAGCGCGGCGCACGTGCGCGGTTCCAGTTCTCGAAGCGCTAGTTGCGGGACGGTTTTTGCATGACCCCCGGATCGAATCCGGTCCGGGGCCTGGAGTCCAATCTCCCCTGCGGGGGATCAACACAGGTGACGGCGCGTGGCCGGGGCCTAAACCAAGGAGACGCATTTGGCAAACATTACGATGAAGGAACTGCTGGAAGCAGGTGTTCACTTCGGTCATCAGACCAAGCGGTGGAACCCGAAGATGAAGGAGTATATCTTCGGCGAGCGCAACGGGATTTACATTATCGACCTGCAGAAGACGCTGAAGATGTTCAAAGAGGCGTCAAAGTTTGTGACCGAGCTGACGAGCTCGGGCAAGGTGATCCTGTTCGTGGGCACCAAGCGGCAGGCGCAGGATGCGGTGGCCGAGGAGGCGAACCGCTGCGGGATGCCGTACATCAACTCGCGCTGGCTGGGCGGGCTGCTGACGAACTGGGTGACGGTGCAGAAGAGCGTGAAGCGGCTGCAGGAACTCGACGACATGTCGACCGACGGCCGGTATGAGCTGCTGACGAAGAAGGAAGTCATCAAGCTGGAGCGCGAGCGCAAGCATCTGTCGACGAACCTGGCGGGCATCAAAAACATGAAGCGGCTGCCGGATGCGATCTTCGTGATCGACTCGCACAATGAGGCGATTGCCGTGGCCGAGTCGCGAAAGCTTGGTATCCCGGTGGTTGCGGTGGTGGATACGAACTGCGATCCGACGGTGGTCGACTACGTGATTCCGGGCAACGATGATGCGCTGCGCGCCATCCGGCTGTTTACGACGAAGATTGCCGATTCTGCGGCCGAAGGCGTGCAGATGGTGGCGGAGAGCGCCTTTGCAACGGAGACGGCGGACGTGACGCCGACGGAGATCTCGCCGGAGTTTGTGGGCGAGGACGGCGAGTATGTTCCCGCCGAGGTGCATGAGTCGGCCGGCGTGGCGGAAGCTTCGAGCGAAGACCTGGTGGACGATGACAACGTCGATCTGGCGGCGGTGCTGGGCGGCAATATCCGCAAGGCGCCGGCGGCGGCGATTGAAGAAGAGCCGGAGGCTGAACCGGCGCACGCAACAGGCGCGTAAGCTCCACATCTCAACCACGAGAGCGTGGAGGCCGGCATGGTCCGCTCCACGCTCTTTTTGTGTATGGAGAGGCGGCAAGTTGGATTGTTCCTTCCCACTCATGCGCGTGCTGACGCCCGCTGCATGAATGGGGCACCCGAACGATTGAATCAGGATTGAAACATGGCGCGCGTAGGCTGGACTTGAGAGGCGCGCGCAGACGAGGAGAAGGGAAGAGCGATGACGACAGAGGCAGCAGTGAAGATCGATGCGAAGCTGGTGAAGGAGCTGCGTGAGCAGACAGGCGCTCCGATGGGTGACTGCAAGAAGGCGCTTGAAGAGGCCAAGGGCGACATGGAGCAGGCGGTCGTGGTGCTGCGCAAGCGCGGCATGGCGTCGGCTGCGAAGAAGGCGAGCCGCAGCACCAACGAGGGCGCTGTGGGAACTTACATCCACGCGGGCGGAAAGATCGGCGTTCTGGTGGAGCTGAACTGCGAGTCGGACTTTGTGGCGCGGACGGATGACTTTCAGGAGCTGCTGCGCGACATCGCAATGCACATCGCGGCGCACGATCCTCGGTTTGTGACGCGCGCAGAGGTGACGCAGGCCGACCTGGACCGCGAGCGAGATATTGCGCGGTCGCAGGCGATCGCCGCGGGCAAGCCGGCGAACATCGCGGAGAAGATGGTGGAAGGCAAGCTGGGCAAGTTCTACGAGGAGTTCTGCCTGGTAGACCAGCCATTCGTGAAAGACCCATCGCAGACGATCGCGCAGGTGGTTGCGGCGAAGGTGGCCAAGCTTGGCGAAAATATCAGCGTGCGACGCTTCGCGCGCTTCAAAGTGGGTGCGCCTGACTGGACCGTGGCGCAGACCGCTCAAGCTCCCGAGCCGCCACAAGCGTAAGACAATCGATTGCAGTGGCAGGCCCGGGCTATAGCCCGGGCTTTCCTGCGTTTAGGGTTTGTGAAAAGTTGTTGAAATCATGGATTTTAAGATTATTTTAAGGTATATGCGACTGAATTAGTCTGATATTATCGGGCTCATGTCGAAAGGTCACGCGGTACTCCGGTTTCTGCGCACACTCCATCTCTATATCGGCGTTTTCATCTCGCCGGCCTTGTTGTTCTTTGCCTTTACGGGGGCGCTGCAGACGTTCAGCCTGCATGAGACGACGCCGGGCCGAGACTACACGCCGCCGAAGTGGGCGATGGTGCTGGCGCAGATCCACAAGAAGCAGACGAGCGATGTTCCGGTGAAGAAGCTGAAGCCGCCACAAGCGGATGCTTCTGCGGACGACGCCGGACATGAGGGCCATCGCCATAAGAAGGATGGAGCAAGCGGCTCCGGACACGAGGATGCCGCAGCGGCCGGTCCGGAGATGGCGAAGGCTCCGGAGGCAAAGGCTTCGGGTGCGCCGGCGACGGGCGCGCCCCAGCGAAGCCAGAAGAGCCATCTGCCGCTGAAGATATTCTTTCTGCTGGCGGCGATCGGTTTGTTCACGTCTACGCTGACAGGGATCTACATGGCCTACAAATACAGCCGAGGGGTAGTGATGGTCACGGCCCTGCTGGTGGCGGGCGTGGTGATTCCGCTGTTGCTGCTGCCTTTCTGAGAAGAGTCAGGCGGGTGGAGGTACGAGCGGAACGGGTGACGCAGATGGGGACTTTTCCGGCGTGGGTGGAGCGGGTGGGGAGACGCCAGGGCAAGTCCTGGGAAGATCTTTGAGATTTTCGTGCTCGATGCTGAAGACGAGGGTTCGCTTTCCGTCTGTCGTGGTTGAGATGCGAAAGATGTAAATGGTCTCGTAGTCGGAGTTCGGCCAACCGGGGACGACGTCGGCCTCTCCGAAGGTCTTGAGCATCTGCTCGGCGAACTGGCGGGCGCGGATGTGCTCCCAGGCGATGACGACAAGCGCATTCGCATATGCGGGCTTGAGAACCTCCTGCTGGAGAGCCTGAATGTCGTTGGCTCCGATCTGCACATTGACCGGCATGTTCTGGACGATGGCGTAGGGTTCGATGGTGGCCAGCGGCCGGATGTAGGAATATTTCGGGCCGCCGAAGATGCTGCCCTCCGAGGTCTGGATGGAGGGGTTTGGAGCAAAGATGGCGGCGGGATGGCCGAAGCGCGCGAGGACGGCGGGCAGGGCGAGGGAGCGATTGAGTCCCTGGCAGTTGAGCTGGCCGTGGGGATTGGGTTCCGGCTTTTCTCCATGGCGGATCATCACGATCGTCTCAGTTCCAACGCCGGGAGGAACGATGGCAGAGGCGGGAGTCAGCGGAAGAAAGACAACGGAGAATATGATGAGCCTGATGAGGGTGGTGTTCCGCAGGTGCATGTCTTTTATAGGACAGATTTCAGGAGGTTGATGGTTGGCCAGTGACGAGTGCAGGAGACCGCAGCTGAAGATAATTCTCACACCCGCCGGTGAGCGGTGTTGCCGGCGCTAGTTAGCTTCGCGATTCCCGCGGGCGAAGAATTCTTCTCCGGGGCGGTTACCCTAGAGTCGTGGACGGCGTGCCGGATATCGCCATATCATGGTTTTGTTCCGCCATTCGTGCTGTTGAAAAGGTGTGACCGTATCGATGTTCGATGACGTGACACTGATGCCGCATGCGGTTTGCTGGGCAGCGGCTCCGCGATTGATCTGGACGATGGTGGTCACCAATGCCATCACATTTCTAAGCTACGTCAGCATCTGCATCATCCTTCTTGTTCTTGCGAGCCGCACGCGGCGGGTGATCGCGAAGGACTGGGCCTACTTCCTGGTGGGCTTCGCGCTGTTCATCGCGGCCTGCGGTTCCACCCACGCCATGGAGGTGGTGACGACGTGGATCCCGCTGTTCTGGATCGATGCGTTCACGAACCTCATCACGGCTGTGCTCTCAGCGTATGTGGCGGTGATGTTCGCACGGCGAGTGGGCGAGATCGCATTCGGCATCAACGACTATGCCGCGCGGCTGGCACGCACCGAACAGGAGAAGCGGGTGATGAAAGAGAGCCTGCTGGCGGCGCAGAAGCTGGAAGACTGGAGCCGCATGTCGGCTGTGCTGGCGCATGAGATTAACAATCCGCTGGAGTCGATCCAGAATTCGCTATATCTGATCCGCACCTCGGGCGGAGTTCCTGCGGAGGTGACGGACCTGGCGAAGATGGCGTCGGAGGAGACGACGCGGGTGATCGAACTGGCGCGGTCGACGCTGGGTTTCTTCCGCCACAGCGCGGAGCCGGAGCCGGTGGACATGGCTCGGGTTGTGGATTCGGTCCGGTTCCTGCTGGCGCCGCTGATCCGGCGCGGCGGCATTGCGCTGGAGGCCACGTTTGAAGGCGATATGACAGTGCAGGCATTTCCGGGCGAGGTAAGGCAGGTGCTGCTGAACCTGATCCGCAATGCATGCGAAGCGACTCCGGGTGCCGGCGGCCAGGTTCGCGTGACTGTGACAGGCCAGCCGCAGGGAGTGGAGATCGTGGTGGCAGATGAAGGCAGCGGCATCGATCCCCAGGTCCTCCCGAGACTATTTCAGTTCGGGTCAACCACCAAAGGGGAGGGAGGCAACGGGATGGGGCTGTGGACGGTGAAGCACATCGTGACGCGGCATGGCGGGACGATCGATGTGGCTTCGACCCTGGGCGAGGGCGCGAAGTTTACGCTCTGGTGGCCACGCGAGTATGTAGAGATGAGTTCTCCCTCCGCCTCTTTCGAGGCGTTAGCGGAGACAGCGTAGCGAATTCGATGGCGCGAGATGAGATCGTAAGGCGGACCCGGCTGCGGCCGGGCCGTTTTGCCTGATGGCGAAGCGCTACATCTCAGCCCACTGGCGGATGAGGTTGTGGTAGACGCCGGTGAGTTGGACGGAAGACTCGCTCAGGGCTGAAGACTCGTTGATAGCTGCGGCTTGTGCGCTGTGTGTTGCAGCGATGCGCTGGATGGCGGTGTCGAGGTCGAAGAGCAGGGTGCGGCGTGCGTCGTCGCGCACCATACTCTGGATCCAGAAGAAGCTGGAGATGCGCGCGCCGCGGGTGACGGGGTCGACACGATGCAGGCTGGTGGCGGGGTAGAGGACGAGGTCGCCTGCGGGGAGCTTGACGGAGTGGGTGCCGTAGCTGTCCTCGACGATGAGCTCGCCACCGTCGTAGTCGGTGGGGTCGGTGAGGAAGAGGGTGGCGGAGAGATCGGTGCGGATGCGCTGGCCGGTGCGCGCGTCCTGGCGGATGGCGGTGTCGACGTGAGTGCCGAAGGTCTGGCCGCCGGCATAGCTGTTGAACATGGGCGGGAAGACGCGCAGGGGCAGCGCCGCGGAGATGAACCGCGGGCTGCGCGCGAGCGCCTTGAGGACCATGTCTCCGACGTGCTGGTGAGCGGGCGAGCCTTCGGGGACCTGGGCGTTGCGCTTGACCTGCTGCGCCTGATAGCCGGCGGTGACGCGGCCGTCGATCCAGTCGGCGGCGAGAAGGTGGTTGCGGGCCTCTGCGACCTGCTCGGGAGTGAAGAGTGCGGGGATGGTGAGAAGCATGGTGGGGTCTCCAGGTAAGATGAAACATCGTGGATGACGAAGCCCGCGGCTAAAGCCGAATTAGGTTTGTTCGCTTTTACCGCGGGCTAAAGCCCGCCGCTACTTCGCTTCGCTAGAAGCGGAAGTTTGCGCCGATGAGCGCGCTCAGGCCGGCGCCGGGGATGAGGTGGCTGGGGTGAGGCTGGTCGATGTAGAAGCGGTTGAGCAGGTTGTAGACGTTGGCCTGCAGCTCGATGCGGTCGGTGACGGGGCGGCTGAGCATGGCGTTGAAGACCCAGTAGCCGGGGACCTGGCGCATGCCGACGGAGAGCACCGGGTAGCCCTGGGCCTGTGAGCCGGTGGGCGTGGTGTAGGTGGTAAGCGGTCCGAAGGTAAGCGGAACGAAGGGGGCGGTGGAGCTTGCCGTGCGCGCGCCGACGTAGTTGCCGCCGAGGCCGGCCTTGAGCCGTGCGAAGAGACGGCGGGAGAGGAAGGCGTTGAAGGTCTGTCTGGGAACGTTGGCCAGCGGATAGCCGATGGAGGTGGGGAAGAACTGCGAGGCGGTGACCTCGGAGTGCATCCAGGCGTAGCCGAGGACGATGTCGGTGCTGTCGGGTAGATGGCCTACGGCCGAGGCCTGTACGCCGCGCACGAGCTGGTTGCCGGAGAGAACGATGAGCGAGGAGTCGGTGGGGCTGGTCTCGCGGGCGTTGAGCTGGAGGGTGCGGAACCAGGCGCCGTCGAGCATGAGGCGGTCGTGCAGCAGGCTGTACTTTGCGCCGGCCTCGTAGGATTCGTTCTCCTCAGGCGGCAGGACGCTGGTGGCGACGCTGAGCGAGAGGGATTCTGCGGATGGATTGAAGCTGGTACCCCAGTCGAAGTAGACGCTGCCGTGCGGCGTGGGTTTGTAGACGAAGGCCGCGCGATAGGTGGGCTGGTGGACGATCTGCGAGATGGGAGCGACGGGCGAGGAGAGCGATGCTCCGGCAATCGAGGTGGGCGGTGCGTAGAGGTTGTAGTGGGTGTCGAACCAGTCCCAGCGGACGCCGCCTGAGAGCTGGAAGAGGCGGCTGAGATGGATGGTGTCGAGGAAGAAGATGCCGACGGAGTCGGATTTAGTGTGTGTGATGGAGCTGATGTATCCGGTGCCGCTGAAGACTGCGTCTCCGGCATCAGGGTGGGCGAGATTGGCTGCGGGTACGGTGTTCGAGCCGCTGACTGTGTAGCTGGTGCGGACGGGGCTGGAGGTCTCGCGCCCGCCTTCGATGCCGGCGTCGAGATCGTTACGGATGCCGAGAAGGTTGAAGCGCGCGGTAAGGTCGGTCTGGTCCCAGAGCTCGCCTTCCACGCTGCGTACCTGGAGCTCGTTGCGATTGACGGCGATCTGGTCAGCAGGAGTGGTTGGGGTGTAGGTGCAGGGCGCTTTGCCGCCGGCGACGGAGGGCAGGGAGCTGACGTAGCCGCCGACCGGCACGGCGACGTTGGAGTTGGAGCAGATCTGGGGCTCGGTGATCTGCGCATCGCGTGCGTAGTTGGCCCATCGGCCGATGGAGTGGAGCGTGACGAGCGGAGAGAAGTCGTGATCGAAGCGGCCGGTGAGGATGTCGACGTTGGCGCGCAGGTAGTTGGAGTCGGGAAAGCCGAAGTAGGCGTGGCGATCTGCGGGAGCGGGCTTGTTGATGAGCCAGGGCAGGCCATAGTCCGGCGTGTCGTTCTCGGTGAGGTGGAAGTAGCTGATGGTCTCGCGGGTGGGCGAGTCCATGCCGAAGCTGAGCGAGGGGGCGATGCCGTAGTGGCGGTTGGCGGCATAGGGGCGTCCGGCGACTCCGCCCTCGGTGGCGACGATGTTTGCACGGAAGGCGGCGCCGGAGGCGAGGTCTGCGAGGGGCTGATTGATGTCTGCAGCGAGGCGGCGCGTGGCGTCGGTGCCGAACTGCGTCTGGACGGCGATGAAGGGCTGTTCCTGCGGGAGCTTGCTCTCCTGATTGATGACGCCGCCGGTGGATCCGCGTCCGAACTGGACGCCGGAGGGGCCTTCGAGGACCTCGACCTGCTCATAGTCGAAGGAGTCGCGGTAGTAGCTGCCAAAGTCTCGGATGCCGTCAAGGAAGATGTCGTTGCGGGCGGAGAAGCCGCGGATCGTGAGGTTGTCGCCCTGCGCGCCGAACTCGCCGGCGGCGAGCGAGATGCCGGGGACGTTGCGCAGTGCATCGCGCAGAGTTGTGTTCTGCTCGTCGTGCAGAACGAACTGGGGAACAGCGACGACAGACTGCGGGGTATCGACCAGCGGCTGGGTGAATTTGGTCATGGCCACGGTGTCGGGAAGATTCGTGGTGACGTTAACGGTCTCGTGATGCTGGAGACCGATGGCGATGGTGGTGAGGGTGTCGCCGGGCTGTGGCGGGAGCACCTGGCTCTCGAGGCCGGTGCCATCGAGGAGAATGCGGATGGCCTCTTCGGGACGGTAGAGGCCCTTGACGCCGTGGGTCTGGAAGCCGGCGAGGGTGGCCTGTGCGATGTCGATGCGGAGAGCGATGCCGGCGGTCTGGCGGAACTGGTCGAGCGCCGCGTCGAGCGGGCCGGCGGGGATGTCAAAGCGCTTGAGGGGAAGGGTGGCGACGGGCGTGCCGCTGTTGGACGGATCGGCCATGGATGCCGCGAAGGCAGAGTGGCTTGAGCCGAAGGCGGCGTAGGCGGCGATGGTTCCGGCTGCGATCCAGTTCCTTGAGAGTGCCTTGGCGCGGCCGCCGGACAGCGGGGCGCGGCTCTCATGCTGAGTTGCTTCCTTGTGCTGACGACGAGCGAGCTTCTGCTGGTCTCGCTCGAGTGCTCTCCTCTGCTGTCTGGTCACGGGTACACCATCCTCTCGTGGAGCGCCTCGAAGGCAGACTCCGGCTGTGGCACGGCGAAGGGAGTTCGTCGCACCGAGGTTCCCTGCCGCGCTGTGCCGATGCACAAGGCGGAGGTGGCCTGATTCAGTTTTTGGAGGGTGGATGGCTAAGCTGAGCCGGTAGATTCGCCCTATAATGGCGAAAGCCGGCAGAGATCTGCCTGCTGCTGTCGGGTCCTCGCGGTCTCTGCCAGGAGACCAATCCGCGGGGGCCCGCTCCTCCCTCTCCATTCGAGGGGCAAGATTTGAGGCGAAAGAGCGCCTGAATTGCCCGATGCATGGAATATACGACAAGAATAGTCCTAGATCAAGCCGAAGCTATAAATCCTGCGCGGTCATCGGACAAAAGCATCCCGACAAGTGGCGATCGGCGCACCGCGAGACACAGATCAGCAATCCAGATGTCGTAGAGTGAGAGTTTGATGTGGGGCGCAGTTGCGGGTGACTGCGATGGGCAGGATGCACTGCCTCCTGGTGCAGGTTGCAAGCATCTCAAACACTGAGTCGAGAGGAGAGCGGAGCGAGACATGCAACTTGGAATGATTGGATTGGGCAGGATGGGCGCAAGCATGGTGCAGCGCCTGGAGCGCGCGGGGCATACCTGCGTGGTGTTTGACGTTTCCCCGAAGGCGGTGGAAGCGTCCGTAAAGCAGGGCGCGACGGGGTCGAGCTCGCTCGAAGACTTTGTGCAGAAGCTGCAGAAGCCGCGGGCGGTGTGGCTGATGGTTCCGGCGGGCGTGGTGGACGAGACACTGGACAAGGTGGTGCCTCTGCTGGAGGCCGACGACATCGTGATCGACGGCGGCAACTCGTATTATCACGATGACATTCGCAGGGCGAAGGAGCTGAAGGCCAAGCAGGTCCATTACGTGGATGCGGGGACCAGCGGCGGTGTGTGGGGCGCGGACCGCGGATACTGCCTGATGATTGGTGGAGAAGAGGGCGTGGTGAAGCACCTGGACCCGATCTTCGCGAGCCTGGCGCCGGGACTGACGGACATTGAGCGGACCCCGGGCCGGGACAAGATTCCCGGGACTGCAGAGCATGGTTATCTGCACTGCGGGCCGAGTGGCGCGGGACACTTTGTGAAGATGGTGCACAACGGCATTGAGTACGGCATGATGGCGGCGTATGCGGAGGGGCTGAACATCCTGCGGAATGCGAACGTCGGTAAGGACAAGGCGGCGATCGATGCGGAGACGACTCCGCTGCGCAACCCGGAGTTCTACCAGTACGACCTGAACCTGGCGGACATTACGGAGGTGTGGCGGAGAGGCAGCGTAGTGGCCTCCTGGCTGCTGGATCTTGCGGCGCGCGCGCTGATCGACTCGCCGCACCTGGAGGACTTCGGCGGACATGTCTCGGATTCGGGCGAGGGCCGCTGGACGATCCACGCTGCGATCGACGAGGCGGTGCCGGCGCCGGTGCTGAGCGCGGCTCTGTATGAGCGGTTCAGCTCGCGCGGCGAGGACGAGTTTGCGGACAAGCTGCTGAGCGCGCTGCGGTTCCAGTTTGGCGGGCACAAGGAGAAGACTCCGGAAGAGAAAGGGAAGGCCTGATGGCTCCTGGGCACGATACGAGAAGGCAGCCGCAATCGGATGCTCTGGTGGTCTTCGGTGTGACCGGCGACCTGGCGAACAAGCAGATCTTCCCAGCGCTGTACCAGATGGTGAAGCGCGGGGAGCTGACTACGCCGGTGGTCGGCGTGGCGTTTCCGAACTGGAGCCTGGACCGGCTTAAGAGGCATGCGGAGAAGAGCATCCGGCGGGCCGGCGGCGTGGACAATCAGCGTGCGCTGAAGGAGCTGCTCTCGCGGCTGGATTACGTGAGCGGCGACTATCGCGATCCGGCAACGTTTGCCGCAATCAGGAAGGCACTGGGCAAGGCGAAGCGGCCGGCGCACTACCTGGCGATTCCTCCGGTGCTGTTTCCCACGGTGATTGAGAACCTGGGCAAGTCCGGGCTGGCGAAGAACGCGCGGGTGATCGTGGAGAAGCCGTTCGGGCGCGACCTGAAGAGCGCGCAAGAGCTGAACAAGGTGGCGCGCTCCGTATTTGCCGAGGACGACATCTTCCGCATCGACCACTTCCTGGGGAAGGAGTCGATCATGAATATCCTGTACTTCCGCTTTGCGAACGCGTTTCTCGAGCCTTTCTGGAACCGCAACTACATTGCGAGCGTGCAGGTGACGATGGCGGAGAACTTCGACGTCAAGGGGCGCGGCGCGTTCTACGAGACGGCCGGTTGCCTGCGCGATGTAGTGGAGAACCACCTGTTCCAGATCGTGGCGTTGCTGGCGATGGAGCCGCCGGCGACGCGCAACTACGGTGCCGTGCAGGTGGAGAAGGCGAAAGTATTTGAAGCGATGCGGCCACTGAGCATCGACGACCTGGTGCGCGGGCAGTATGCGGGGTATCGCAAGGAACAGGGCGTGGCGAAGAACTCCGATGTGGAGACCTACTGTGCAGCGCGGCTGTTTATCGATTCCTGGCGATGGGCGGGGGTGCCGTTTTACCTGCGGTCGGGCAAGTGCCTGCCGGTGACGGCGACGGAGGTGCTGGTGGAACTGAAGCCCTCCCCGCAGGCGTTGTTCGCGGACTCACAACCTGGGCCGGGCCGAGCGAATTATGTGCGCTTCCGGTGTTCGCCGAATCCGGCGATTGCGCTGGCGGCGCGGGTGAAGCAGGTGGGCAAGGAGTACATCGGCGAACAGGAGGAGCTGTTTTTATGCGAGCACCTGGCCGGGGCCGAGGCTCCGTACGAGCGATTGCTGGGCGACGCGATGGCGGGCGATGGCGCGCTGTTCACGCGTGAGGATGCTGTGGAGGCAGCGTGGACGGTGGTGGATCCAGTACTGAAACACCATCATCGCGCCAAGCCGTACAAGCCGGGTACATGGGGGCCGAAGCAGGCCGATGCGCTGCTGGCGCCGGGAATGAAGTGGCACAATCCGCAACAGGATGCGGCAAAGGCCTGATCTTCTTGCGCGCCGGAAGATTTCAACCCAAATGCCGGGATTGGAGCCTGTGCCTCATAGTGACAGCCGACCGAGATTGCGCGCGATGGTGAAGATTGTGGCGGCGATCAGGACGGCGGCAAGAGCCGGAGCAGGGACGCACGGCCAGCGGAACTCGCCGGGGTGGATGGCGCGGGTGTAGGTGCGCAGGCCCCCTGCAACAGCGGCGGGTACTAGGACAACAAAGAGCCAGTTGAAACGGAGGGCCTCTGCGATGCGGCCGCGAAGCAGCGCCGCCAGTGCGCGGGTCGCGCCGCAGCCAGGACACAGGATGCCGAGGTACTGATGTACCGGGCATTGTGGATAAATCGTGAAGCGCGAGGGCGGGAAGAGGACAAGCGCAGCGCAGAGAACCAGTGCCGCGGCGAGTGTGGTATTCGCGGCGATGCGCCGTCGGCGAAGTGATGCACAGGCGTTCATGCGACGGGCGGAACACCGTAACGGGCCATGCGCTTCATCTCGTTGATGCGCGAGAAGTGGTACTGGAAGTAGAGGCTGCCGAAGAAGAAGGTCATGACGGGGCCGAGTTGAAGGCCGATGGGCTCTGCCGTGTTGTAGTGCTGCTCGATACAGGCTTTCATGTCGAAGCGCGCGAGGATGAGCAGGACCAACGCCGCAATTCCCATAAATGCACCGATGAGACCGAAGCCTGCCCCGGCCATGGAACCATAAGTACCGTAAGCGCCGTCCACGCGGTGGAATCCGATAAACGGGAATACAACGCCGAGGCGGGCAAAGGTGAGGGCGGTCTCGGCGATGTAATAGAAAAGGGCCTTGCTCTGCGGGACAATTTTGCGCATCCAGGCCGCCTGCACGATGTCCCAGACGATGAAGAAGATGCCGCAGGTAAAAAGGCCGATGACGAAAACCAGCACCCAGTGAAGGTTGGGCGGGTCAGGGAAGGCGGAGGGACCGGTCTGCGGCATGTAGCCGGGCGTGATTGGCTGCTGGAAGGCCGTGCTCTGCACGCCACCGAGCACCTGACCGACAGGAAGCCATTCACTCATGGTCTCGCTGCGGGCCAGATCCGTGAGCAGGATATTGCCGCTGGTGACGTATCGCTGGAGATCTTCGAGCGTATAGGGGCCATAGTTCTGACCATTGCGCGAGACGTGATACAGCATGGTGGCAGTGCTCCCTTCAGCGACTACTTCGGATGCAATCCGCGGAGTTTCACAATATGGAGTATAAGAACACGGGCCCCGGATGAGAACAAGTACGAGGGGCCGCGGGCGATTGTTCCCGTGCGTGCAGGAAGGTATCAAAGGCGGCGCAGATGGCGCGGCTGAAGTCGTGCCTCTTTATACCCAGTCGATTACGGGCCGAAGGCGCCCCTTCAAATCAGGTGCAGACAGGCGGACCGTCGTGAGCTTAGCGGGTCAGGAGCGGGTCTCGACGAGGCGGCCAGCACGACAGACGATGCGGAGGCGCTCTCCGGCGAGGATCTTCTGGGCCTGGGCCTTGGCGTGCGCCGCCCATGGACCGACGGGATCCAGGCGAACATAGGCAAGCCAATGGCGCAGAGCGCGGCGGCGATGACCCTGGCGGTCGAGGGCGAGGGCGAGATTGTAATGCGCGTCCGCATACTGGGGTACGAGGGCGATGGCGCGCTCATAGGCTGCGACAGCTTCGGGCAGGCGCTTCAACTCATCGAGCACGTTGCCCAGGTCGAAGAAAGCGAGCGCGTAGTCGGGATCGGACTCGGTGGCGCGGCGGTAGAGCTGCTCGGCGAGCGGATAGTCGCGCATGTTGTAGTGGATGGTGCCGAGGTTGATGGCAGCAGCGGCGTAGTTGGGACGCAGCGCGAGGATCTCCCGATAGAGCGCGGCGGCCTGCGGAACGGTGGCGGGGTCGTCCTCCAGTTGTACGGCCTGCTGAAACATCTCCTGCAGGTCAGACTGAGTGGCGGCCTCATGCCCTGTGGCGCGTACGACGCAGAGCTGACGCTCAGGGGAGACCTCGAAGTCAAATGCGAGCTGGCGGGTGACGGGATCGACGAGCGCGCCGCTGTGACGGAAGGCGAGACGCGAGCCGCGGCCGACTGCGGAGGCCTCAATAAGTGGATTGGTCATGCCGGAGGCCTTGCGCATGGCCTCGACGGACTCGCGGATGCTCTTGGCCGTGATGCGTGTGGAACGCAGCTTATGCAGTGCGCGAAGCTGCGCAAGATCCTCAAAGCTGTATTGTTCGTTGGCGGGTATCAGTCCTGCCTGCTCCCATGCGGTCAGCTGGCGGGCCCTGAGGTGCAGGATGCGGAGTACGTCTTGACGGCTGTATCGGGTCACCGTGGGTCTCGATAAGAACCGCTTCGAGTGTTTCCTTGAGTGTGAGTATCCGACGAGAGGGCGCATGCTGCAAGAGGTTGCAGCCAGTTTCCCGTGAAAAGACGTGGATAACCCGTACCAAACATGGTTCATGGACAGCTTTGCACAGGGCGTACGTGCTTGAGGCGTCCTTGTGGGGCAACGCGTGGATCAAGCGGTGAGGCGTTGGCCTTCCATGACGCGGACAGCGGAGCCCTCAGCGAGCAGTATGCTTGCGGGTCTGCGCACATTGAGCGATGCGAAGGCAGGGCCGTAGAGCGCGCCGAGGTCGGCATCTACCGCAAAAGAGCGGATGGGGTAGGTGTGCCAGCGCGGATGTTCGACGCCGTATTCCGAGGTAGCTCCGTGCGTGCGCTTTGTGTAGCCCCAATAGTGCTCGGTGATGAACTCCTCTTCGGAGCCGGGAGCGATGGGCTGCGCGGTGGGCGCGGCTTCGACGGCGAGAGAGTGCCAGCGGCCGCTGTGTTTCCACGCATAGCTGACGGAGAGCATCTCGGATGAGACAGAGGCTGCGTGGCGCATGGGGAGTGTGGTGTAGGGCTCTTCGTAGAAAGTGCGGGCAACGACGGTGATGGCAGGGCGAGGCACGAACTCGCCGATAAAGACTACGCCGCGGCGGTGGGTACCGTCGCGCTCCGGGCGGGTGACGTAGAAGCGGAGGTTTACCTCTTCAAAACGCGTGTGGAAGGGGAGGGCTAACCCCTTGATACGGACGCGATCAAACAGAAAGCCGACGAGGGAGACGTAGCAGCGACCGTGGAAGAGATCGAGCTCAAGGCCGCGCGGAAGCCAGGGTGTGAGGACGGATGGAGCGACCTCGTACTGCGCCATGATGAGCTTGCGCCACTCGGCGGTGAGGAAGGTAGAGGGCATGGCTAGTCTGCGGGTGGAGCGTAGAACTCGCTGCGCTTGCGGCTATAAAACGCGTAGACGACGAGCCCGACCGCGAGCCAGACGAAGAAGCGTACCCATGTGAGCGCGGGCAGGCCGGCCATCAGCAGCACACAGAAGAAGATGCTGAGCAGAGGAATGACCGGGCCGAAGGGGACGCGGAATCCGCGGCGGCGGTCCGGCTGCCTGCGGCGCAGCACAATGACGCCGATGGAGACGAGGACAAAGGCGAACAGTGTCCCGATATTGGAGAGCTCAGCGAGAGTGCCGACGTCAAAGAGGCCGGCGGGGATGGCGACCAATACGCCCGCGACCCAGGTGGCGAACGCCGGCGTGCGGAAGCGCGGATGGATGCGGCTGAAGACATCCGGCAGCAGGCGGTCACGCGACATGGCGAACCAGATGCGTGCCTGGCCGAGCTGGAAGACGAGGATGGAGGAGACCATCCCGATAATTGCGCCGAGCAGCACGATGAGGCGCGTCCAGTGCAGCGTGCTGCTGTGCGTGGCGAGGGCGAGCCGTTTGAGTCCGTTGACGACAGGGGCGGCATCTCCGGCCACCGTTTGCCAGGGAACGATGCCGGTAAGTACCAGCGAGACGGCGATGTAAAGCACCGTGCAGATGATCAGTGTGGCGATGATGCCAATCGGGACTGTGCGCTGTGCATCGCGGCATTCTTCGCTGGCGGTGGAGACGGAATCGAAGCCGATGTAGGTAAAGAAGATGATGCTGCTTCCGGCCAGCACGCCCGACCATCCGTTGGGAGAGAACGGCGTGTAGAAGGAGGGATGAATGAAGTGCAGGCCCACGATTACGAATGCGAGGATCGCGGCCAGCTTGATGAGCACCATGATGTTGTTGGTGCGCGCGGATTCGCGGATGCCGCGGACGAGGACGACCGTGAGCAGGATGACGATGAGGAAGGCAGGGATGTCAAAGCCGAAGTGCCAGCCGGGCGGGTAGATATCGTTGCCGGAGAGGTCCTGCAGACCGAGCGGAAGATAAGCCGGGGAAAGCCAGGTGGGCGAGAGATGGATGCCCATCCAGTCCAGCAGGGCGACGACGTGCGCGGCGAAGCCGACCGAGACGCTCATATTGGAGAAGGCGTACTCGAGGATCAGGTCCCAGCCGATGATCCATGCGATGAGCTCGCCAAGCGTGGCGTAAGCATAGGTGTATGCGGAGCCGGCGATGGGAATCATGCTGGCCAGCTCCGCATAGCAGAGCCCAGTGCAGGCGCAGACGAGGGCGACCAGAAGCAGCGATAGAGCCAGCGCAGGCCCTGCTCCGGGACGCCCGGCGACGGCGCCGTGGTGAAGTATCAGGTCGATGACCGGAGACTCTCTCCAGTCCGCCAACATGCCCGGATTGCCTCCGATGGCCACGCCGATCACAGTAAAGATTCCCGAACCGATGACGGCGCCGATGCCGAGTGCGGTCAGTGAGACCGGGCCGAGCGTCTTGCGCAGAGCATTTTCCGGCAGCTCCGAGTCGGAGATCAGCTTGTCGATGGACTTGGTGGCGAAGAGCTGCGAGCCTGCAGCGGAGGTCTGCGAACGGCGCGTAGTTGGAGTGGGCAAGCGGCGTCGAGCTCCTCAGAGATGGGTTTACGGTGCGCTGTGTTGGTCTAGTATCGCGCAGATTTCGCACGAGGCGGACGGGAAAAAGCCGTGATAAGACGCATCAAGGCGGACCGCTAAGTGCAGTCCGCCCCGATTGAGTGAGTTTAATCCGGCACGTGCGTGTGCCGGACGGCCGCCTAACGCTTGGACTTGCCGCGAGCTGCCTTGCGAACCTTTGACTTGTTCTCGCCGCGCGCGCCGGTGCGTTTGCCCTTGGGAGCTGCCTTCTTGCGGGCTGCCCGCTTGACCTTCTTGCGCTCCAGCTTGTCGGTGATGCTCTTAGTATTTGCCATGAACTTATACGTGCCTTCGTAGGAGGATGTGTGCGGCGCGCTCATAGAGTTTCGAGCTGGGCAAACTTCTCCACCAGCTTCTTCACGCCGTGCCTCTCAAATTGTACTGTAATCTTCGCGTCATCTCCCTCTCCTTCGCGCCGAAAGACGGTACCTTCTCCGTATTTCGGGTGGCGAACCCGCGAGCCCTGGCGGAGGCCGGTGCGGCCGGTGGGCTCGGGAGCATCGAGCTTCGGGCGGGAGAACTTCTGTCCACGCGACGCAAAGAAGCTGGCGATGTTATCGACCGAGCCTGCAGCGGAGGCTCCGGACATGACCGGCTTTGAACCGGGAGCGATGCGCGTGGTGGAGAACTTCTGCGTGGGACGGCGTGAGACAGGGGAAGAGGAGGAATAGGCGGTGGTCTGGTCCTCGTCCTCATAGGAGAAATGGCGAGACTCATAGGCGGAGTCATCGTCGCCGCGGCGCTGCCGGTTCCACTGCGGGTAGGGTGTGGCGTAAGGCGAGCCGGAAAATTGCGGGCGCGGCGCAGGACTGCCGAGGTCTTCCGTGAGGCGTGCAGGGACCTCCTCAAGGAAGCGCGAGGGGATACTGGTTTCGGGCATGTCTGACCCGTAGCGGCGGCGGTAGCGGGCACGGGTCATAACGAGCGTATCCATCGCGCGCGTCATTCCGACATAACAGAGGCGGCGCTCTTCTTCGAGGCCTCCGGGATCGTTGAGGGTGCGTGCGCTGGGAAAGAGGCCCTCCTCCATGCCGGCGAGAAAGACGAGTGGAAACTCAAGGCCCTTGGCGGCGTGAAGGGTCATCAGCGTGACGCGCGCTTCGGGGGAGTATTGGTCGGCGTCCGAGACGAGGGCGGCGTGGTCGAGAAACTCGGTGAGGGTTTCGCCGCGCTCCTGGGCGTCCTGCGCAGCGTTGGCAAGCTCCTTTAAGTTCTCGATGCGGGAGAAGGACTCGGGCGTAGCCTCCTCCTCAAGGGCGCGGATATATCCGGAGCGGTCATTGAGGAACTTGATGAGTTCAGGAAGCGTGGCGGGACCACCGGGGGCGCGAAAGGCCTCGGCCTCCGCCGATGCGGCTTCTGCGATCTTTTCCTGTGCGAGAGGATCGCCGGCCGCCGCGAGAATGTCACGCCGGGAACGTGCGCTTTTCTTGAGCGGCACAGGTGCGAACGGATTGAAGGCTGCGGAGTCGATGCCGTGCGCTGCGTCAGAGTCGGTGGAATTCTCTGGCGCAATGGTGGAGTTGTCCTCGCTGGGGCCGAAATCGAAGCCGAAGTTGAAGCTGGTGTCGTAGGAGGTATCGCGGGTGGCTTCGGAAGAGGTCTGTGCCGCATCCGCGTCTGCGGCTTCCTCGGCGATGGCGTCTGGATCGAAGCTGGCATCGCTCTCGTCGGCGGAGCGGAGATACTCTTCAGCTGCGTCGCCGGGCATATCGGGAACCGGAGAGGACGGTCCAGTGGTGGCCGTGAGCGCAGCCGCGAAGTCCGGGCCGAGCATGGCGCGAGCGTCGAGGATGAGTCGGCGGAAGTTGGAGAGCGCTGTCAGAGCACGGGCGGGCAGCAGCTGCTCTTCGCGGGCGCGGACGATAGCGTCCCAGGTGCTGATGCCGGCGGTGAGGGCGATGCGCTCGAGGGTCTCCATGGTGGTCTTGCCGATGCCGCGAGCAGGCGAGTTGACGACGCGGTTGAGTGCGATGGAGTCGTGCGGGTTGACGACCAGCTTCATGTAGCTGAGCAGGTCCTTGACCTCTGCGCGCTCGTAGAAGCTGAAGCCGCCGACCATGTGGTACTGGATCTGATAGCGGCGCAGCGCCTCTTCTACCAGGCGCGACTGCGAGTTGGTGCGGTAGAGCACGGCACAGCGGGGCTGATCGTCGGTCTGGCCGGCCTCGCGCAGGTAGCGATTGATGCGGTCCGCGATGAAGAGCGCCTCGTTTTCGCCGTCGGGGGCCTCATAGAGGCCGATGAGAGAGCCGCCCTCGCGCGTGGTGAAGAGGTTCTTGCCCTTGCGCTGGGTGTTATTGGCCACAACGGCGGAGGCGCCTTCGAGAATGATCTGCGTGGAGCGGTAGTTCTGCTCCAGGCGGATGGTACGGACTTCCGGGAAGTCCTTCTCAAACTCGAGGATGTTACGAATGTCCGCTCCGCGCCAGCTATAGATGGACTGGTCCTCATCGCCGACGACGCAGACGTTGTGCTCAGGACCGGCGAGCAGCTTCATCAGCTCGTACTGCGGGCGGTTGGTGTCCTGGTACTCGTCGATGAGGAGGTAGCGGTAACGCCGGTTGTAGCGTTCACGGACTTCGGGGGAGACTTTGAGCAGGCGGACAGCCTCGAGAAGCAGATCGTCGAAATCGAGCGCATTGGCCTTGAAGAGCTCCTTGCGATAGATCTCAAAGAGGTGAGCGATGCGCTCCTCCATGGGGTTCTTGGAGGCCAGGAAGTATTCCTGCGGGTCGATCATGTGGTTCTTCGCCCAGGAGATGCGTCCGAGCACGACGCGCGGCTTCAGCTGCTTGTCGTCGATGGCGAGACGCTTGAGCGCACTTTTGATGACGGCCTGCTGGTCGGCCTCATCGTAGATGGCGAAGGACTTGGTGAGGCCGGTGTTGTTGACGCGCAGAGCCTCGATGTCGCGGCGGAGCATGCGGACGCAGAAGCTGTGGAAGGTGGAGAGAAGAGGTTTGGCCAGAGATGCGTGACCGAGGATCTTCTCGACGCGCTCCGCCATCTCCTTGGCCGCCTTGTTGGTGAAGGTGACGGCAAGGACGGAGTCGGGGGCGACGCCGCGTTGCTCAATCAGCCAGGCGATCCGGTGGGTGATGACGCGGGTCTTGCCGGAGCCGGCGCCGGCGAGCAGCAGGACGGGTCCGTCGACGGCCTGGATGGCCTCGCGCTGCTGGGGATTCATGTTGTCGAGAAGGCGGGACACGGCGGGAGCTCCAGCTTCTATGTTAGTCGGCTGGGTGCGTGAGCGCGAAATGCGGCGTGGAATGACGGAAGAATTACGGCGGGCGCGGGAATTTCGGTTTCATGTATGGCGTCGGGGGTGATTCCGCAGGAATTTCGGCAGATGGCATAGCGGCATATTTTTTACAAAATCGAGATCGAACGGACGCCGATCGGATGCGTATACCAAGACGCAACGGTACCTGTTACAAGCTGCTGTTGCATCATCTCTCTCCATTCCGAGGTAATCCTTATGCGGTCGATCTCCCGTACACTCTCGATTACGCTTGCCCTTGCCTTCGCCGCGGGAACGATGGCCCCGCTGCCTGCGAGCGCCTTCTCCCTGGCCAGAGGAAAGCAACAGATCAACGTCCATATCGCCAACAAAAGCGACGAGGCACAAAGCATCAAGGTGGACGGCCGCGTTTATACGGTGAAGCCCCACCAGAGCATGGAGGTAAAAGTGCCGGTGGGCAGCGTTGTGTACGCTGCCGGCAACAGCACATACCATCAGGACGGAGATAAACTGATCACCGTTACGCCGCAATTGAAGGACGGCACAATTAATCTGGAGGCGAAGACCGGAGCATAGAATTGGGGAGATGTCTCCCGACGCTCCGCAGCCTGTCGTCCAGAATATTGCAGTCTTTTGCGCCTCTTCCGATGGCGCCGATCCTGTGTACCGCTCGGTTGCGGCCGATCTTGGCCGGAGTCTGGCGCTGCGCGGGGTCGGCGTCGTTTACGGTGGCGCAAAAGTCGGACTGATGCATGCGGTGGCCGAGGCTGCGCTGGCCGAGGGAGGCCGCGTGATCGGCGTAATTCCTGAAGTGTTAGTCGAGCTGGAGGTCGCGCACGACGCGCTGACCGAGCTGCACATCACAGACACGATGCACAGCCGCAAGGCGCTGATGGGCGAACGTTCCGATGCATTCATTGCGCTGCCGGGCGGCTTCGGCACCTTTGAGGAGCTGTTCGAGGTACTGGCCTGGCAAACGCTCAAGCTGCATGCCAAGCCTGTGTTGCTGCTGAACACCAATGGCTTCTATGACCGGCTGCTGGAGTTCTTCGACCATTGCGTTGAGCAGGGGATGCTGAAGGCGAAGAACCGCGAGATTGTGCTGGTGGCGGCGACGGTGGAAGAGGCGCTGGAGAGGCTAGGCGTAAGTTAGCCGCGCTGTGCCTGACATGCCTCGCAGTTGCAGACACGCCGCAGGTACTCCCAGGAGTAAAGGCCGGCTTCGTGGCCGTCGTTCCATTTGAACTTGATCGCGTATTTCCCGACGGGAGTGATCTCCGCCGGTTTGGGCGGCTCTTCATACATGGCGAGCAGGGTCTGCGGCTTGGCTTTCGGCTCGCCGGGTTTGCGGCCGCTAGCCTCACGTTCCTCGTGGCAGGTGGCGCAGGGGCAGGCATCGCGCAGCCAGCGGAAGGACCAGGCACTCCTGTGTCCATCCTTCCAGTCGATCTCCATTCCGGTGCCTTCGGACTTTTTCACCCGGACTTTGGCGGGAGCAACGGCCTCAGCGGGCAGCTTGCGGTCTGCTGAGGCGTCGTTGCGGGCCTGCTCCTCACTGACGATGCGAATGCCTTCGTGGCTCATGGTTCCATCTCCGGCTGGTTGAGCATTCCCTCAGAGGCACGGCGGTCATAGCAAATTTTCAGGGCAAGGATGCTGACCGAGAGCAGCAGAGTTAATCCATTGGACGCGATAACGGGCCTGGAGCCGATGGCGATGCCGTAGACCAGCCAGAGGAAGACGCCGATGGAGAAGAGCAGAAATGTTGGCAGGGAGACATCACGCGCGGACCGGCGGCGGATGACACGGACGAGCTGGGGAATGAAGGCCACCGTTGTGCAGAAGGCAGCGGTGAAGCCGAGCAGTTCCGGCTGCGTGGTGGCGATGTGTGCTGCGGCGAGTCCCTGTGCCAGGATGCTCATGGTGATCTCCGAGTGCATCAGTACAGCTTCCAGAAGAAGTAGGCCGCGACGGTGCAGCCGGTGAGAACGACAACAACACGCAGTACATCCGGATTCATGCGACGGGCGTATTGCGCACCGAACCAGCCGCCGACTCCTGCGAAGACCATCGAGATGAGACAGTAGCGCCATTCGATGGCGCCGCTAACGATAAAGGTGAAAACAGCACTGAGGTTGGAGGTACAGGCGACAAGCACCTTGAGCGAATTGAGCTCACGCATGTCCTCAACTCCAAAGAGAGCGAGCACAGTCATTAGCACGAATCCGGCACCGGCGCCGAAGTAGCCGATGTAGAAGCAGACGGGAAGGGTCCCAAGGAAGAGCGGAAGCATCTTCGGGTTGCGCGGGGCGTGGGGCTCCGCAGATCGCTCGCGAAGCCAGCGTGCAAGACGCCCGCTGATTCCGAACAGCAGAGAGGCGGCCAGCAGCAGCCAGGGAACCATGTGCAGGAAGGTGCGCTGGCGCATATGCAGCAGCATGACTGCCCCGGTAACTCCGCCAACAACCGAAGCGGTCATGACGACGGCAACCATCTCGCGCCGGAGGTCGGTACGCAGGGCCCACACGCTGGCCAACTGGCCAGGCCAGAGTGCGACGGTGTTGGTGGCGTTGGCCTGGATGGGCTGAACGCCGACGGCCAGCATTGCGGGGAAGGTAATGAAGGAGCCGCCGCCCGCCATGGCGTTCATGACGCCGGCGATGAGGGAGGCTACCACCAGCCAGAGATAGGCTGCATGCGAACTCAGGCTGGAGAGCATTCCTTCTTATTTTAGGCGAGAGAGCGAGGGTGGGTCAGGCTGTGGTGATGGGAAGTTCGGGCGTGGCGGCGATGAGGGAGCGTGTGTAATCGCTGCGCGGTGCTTCGCAGACCTGCGTGCAGTCGCCGATCTCGACCATGCGGCCGTACTGCATGACGGCGACACGATCGCAGAGATAGCGCACCAGCGGCATGGAGTGCGAGATGAAGAGGTAGGTCAGCCCCAGAGACCGCTGAAGATCGCGCAGCAGGTTGATGACCTGCGCGCCGACGGAGACGTCAAGGGCACTGACCGGCTCGTCGAGGACGAGGAACTGCGGGCGAAGGGCGAGCGCGCGGGCGATGTTGATGCGCTGGCGCTGTCCGCCGGAGAACTCGTGCGGGTAGCGCGCGAGGGCGAATTCATCGAGACCGACGGAGTGGAGCAGGCTGCGAAGGCGTGTCTCCAGGCCTTCCGGCGGAGGCTCGCGGTGGATGGCGAACGGCTCCGCAAGAATGGCACGGATGCGCATGCGCGGGTTGAGCGCGGCAAAGGGATCCTGAAAGACAATCTGCATGCGGCGGCGAAGGGAGCGCATCTCGCGCGAGCGGGCGGGCGGCAGCGGCGAGCCGTCGAAAAGCACCTCGCCGGAGGTGGACTCGATCAGGCGAAGCAGCATGCGGGCCACGGTGCTCTTGCCCGAGCCGGATTCCCCGACGAGACCCAGGGTTTCGCCGGGGCGGATGGCGAAGGAGACGTCGTCGACGACGCGGGCGACGCCATGGTCGCGCGGATACTCCTTGACCAGGTTGCGGGCTTCGATGAGTGAAGCAGCAGCGCCCTGCGTTGCGTTGGGGATTGCGGCGCTTGTGCTTGGCTGCATAGCGAGGATGGTAGCATCCAGTTCGAGATGGCTGAATCATTATCCGGGAAGACTGCAATCATTACGGGAGCGAGCTCCGGGGTCGGCTGGGCGACGGCGCTGGCGTTTGCCGCGGAGGGCGCGAATGTTGTGGCAACGGCTCGGCGCGAGGAGCGCCTGCGCGAATTGTGCGAGTTGATTGCCGCAAAAGGCGGCCGTGCAGCGTATTCCGCGGGCGATGCGGCTGAGGAGGCAACGGCGATTGCGTGCGTGGCGCTGGCGCGGGAGAAGTTCGGGCGGCTCGACATCCTGATCAACAATGCCGGTGCAGGGAACTACAAGAACCTGGTGGATACAAGTGTGGAAGACTACGACGCGCTGATGGACACAAATATGCGATCGGGATTTGTATTTACGCGCCATGCGGTTCCGGTGATGCTCGAGCAGGGAGCGGGCGAGGTGCTGTTTATCTCGTCGGTGGCGGGGTTACAGGGCTCACCGGGCGAGGCGGTGTACTGCGCGAGCAAGTTTGCACAGGTGGGCTTTGCGCAGGCTCTGGACGCAGAACTGCGAAAGCATGGCATCAAGGTGGGCGTGCTGTGCCCGGGGGGAGTGAAGACGGAGTTTGCCATCGGCAAAGGACGTACGGAGGAGGGTGTGAGCAGCTCCCACATGATGGACCCCGCCGATGTAGCCGACGCGATCATATTTGCCTGCACGAGGCCGGCAAATGCGCGCATCCCGCAGATGATAGTGCGGCACATGGGCTGATGCTGGGGATATGCGCCTCGTCGTTGCCGCGCAAGTTATGGCCTGAAACAATCAATAGCGATGGCGGAACTGGTCCAGCCCGGGCAGCAGGTGCACGGCGGTGGAAGGCACTCAGCCAAACCCGCGGCGGTAGTGGTCTGGTTGCAGGTGATCACGCTGGTGTGGATGCTCGCTGAGCTGAGTGTTGCAGTGTATGCAGCGATCACCGCGCACAGCCCGGCATTGCTGGCGTTCGGTTCCGACAGCCTGGTGGAACTTCTTTCTGCAGCACTGGTCCTGTTACCAGGAATCTCGACAGTCTCGGAGCGGAGGGTGGATCGCTCGGCCGGCGTGCTGTTATTTGTCCTGGCGGGGGTGGTGACGACAGTAGGGGTACTCTCGTTTGTGCTGGGCTGGCAGCCGCGGGTCAGTCATGCCGGGATGGCGATAACTGTCGCGGCGTTGATCGTTATGCCTGTGCTGGCAGCTCTCAAGCGCCGCGAGGCCCGCCGCACAGGGAATACTGCGCTTGCGGCCGACTCCATCCAGTCCGCGACCTGCGCGTGGCTTGCGCTGGTGACGCTGATAGGGCTTGGGTTGAATGCGGCCTTCCACATAGCGTGGTTTGATCTGGCGGCAGCATTGGTTGCCGTGCCGTTGCTGCTTCGTGAGGGCTTGTTCGCCTGGCACGGCCATGTATGCCACTGCTGCTAGCGGCATGTGCTAACCCCGCTGCCCGGGCGGCAGTCTTTCGTGTATGCTGTTTGCCACCCAGACGAGGCGCATTTCCCCGCTGGGCAATTTTTTTCGCTGAACGGGTGTTCTGGCAGGGCGCACAGCCTGTCCCGAACGACCGACTCCCTGGGAAGACTCCCCGTCCCACCGGGCCGATCGCGAAGAGACCGACTCCGCTTGCCGGCGCACGCTGCAGCCGGGAGATGGATCTCCATGAGTCAGACTTTTACGATTGGGATCGGCGGCGCCGCGGGCCAGGGCGTGGCTACGCCGGGGGACATTCTGGCAGTACTTTTCAGCCGGCGCGGCCTGCATCTGAACGCATACAACGCTTATCAATCCATCATTCGCGGCGGGCACACGTTCCTTACCATCCGCACCGGCGTCGATCCGGTCGAGAATATGGGCGACGACATGGACTGCCTGATCCCGCTGAATCAGGACACCATGGACCGTCATCTGCGGCTGCTGGGCGATGGCGGCGCCTGCATCTATAACGCAGACACTATTAAGCCCGGCGAAGCGGCGTCCGGGGTACAGCTGTGTCCCATTCCGGTCAGTACCCTCGCGGACATCACGCGCAACAAAGTGGCGCAGAACACGCTGGCGCTGGGCGCGGCCCTGAGCATGATGAGCGTGGGCTTTGCGGCGCTTGAGGCCATTATGCAGAGCCAGTTCGGGCGCAAGGGCGAGGCGGTGGTGAAGGAGAACGTCGACATCGCGCGCACCGGCTACGACTATGCGACCCAAAACTTCAAGCCCTTCGCGCGGCCACTGCCCATGACAGACAACAAATATGCCGTGCTGAGCGGCAACACCGCCCTGGCGATGGGTGGAGCCGCAGCCGGTGTGAAGTTCTACTGCGCGTATCCCATGAGCCCCTCGACGGGCGTGCTGCACTGGATGGCAAGCCACGGGCGCAAGGCCGGCATCATGGTGCGCCAGGTGGAGGACGAGATCGGCGTGGTCAACATGGCGATCGGTGCGGCGCATGCGGGCGTACGTTCGATGTGTGCCACCTCCGGCGGTGGCTTCGCACTGATGAGCGAAGGGCTGGGCCTCTCAGCCATGGCGGAGATTCCCATTGTAGTAATTGACTGCCAGCGTGCGGGCCCGTCAACAGGCGTGCCCACCAAGACGGAGCAGGGCGACCTGTGGCAGATGCTGGGCGCGGGATTCGGCGACTATCCGCGCGTCATCGCTGCCCCGCTGGACATCGGGGACTGCTTTACGCTGATGGCGGAGATCTTCAACGTGACGGACAAGTTCCAGGTGCCGGGACTCGTCCTGTGCGACCTGCTGCTGAGCGAGGGCAGGCTGAGCGTTGCACCGGAGAAGCTGGACTTTGCACCGCACATCGACCGCGGCGAGATGATTACGAGCAATGGCGCGCCGCATGGCGAATACCTGCGCTACAAGATCACTGAGAGCGGCGTCTCGCCGCGCGCTGTCCCCGGCGTCGAGGGTTTCACGCATGTGGTTTCGTCGGACGAGCACGACGAGAACGGCGTACTCATCTCCGACGAGTACACCAACCACGCCAAGCGCCGCGCCATGATGGAGAAGCGCATGCGCAAGGTGCAGGGCATTGAGGCGATGGTGCCGAAGCCGCGGCTGGAGGGCCCGGCCGATGCGGACGTGACGCTGATCGGATGGGGTTCAACCGATGGGACCATCCGCGAGGCGCGCGAGCAACTGGCCGCGCAGGGCATTAAGGTGAACCAGTTGCAGATCCGCTGGCTGGTGCCGTTGCATGGCGACGAGATCGTGCGGCTGCTGCAGGGCTCGAAGAAGACCATCATCGTTGAAAACAACTTCAGCGGGCAGTTCGCGCGCTACCTTCGCAGCGAAACCAGCTACGTGGCCGACGGGCACATCCGCAAGTACGACGGCGAGCCTTTTATGCCGCACCACATCACGGAGGCGGTACGCGAGCAGCTTGCGGGAGACACGACACTATCGGTGCCCGAGCACGAGGTCATGGTTTGAGATTGCCCTCAGGGGGTAAAGCCTCGAGTGGAGCAAGCGTTTTACGGCACGGCTAAAGCCATGCCCTTAACAAGACGGCCAGGTTTGAGCCGCTGAGGTCATAAGGAGAATTCGATGGCGACGATAGCACCTCCCAAGCCGATGGTGATGGCGGATCTGAAGGGCAAGGTCGATCCGGACTGGTGTCCCGGATGCGGCGACTACGGTGTGCTGGCTGCGGTCCAGAAGGCCCTGGTCGAGTTGCAGATACCGAACCACATGGTGGCGACGGTGAGCGGCATCGGGTGCTCGTCGAACTTCCCCGGCTTCATCAACACCTACGGCATGCACACGCTGCACGGGCGCTCGCTGCCGGTGGCCACGGGCCTCAAACTCGCGAACCACGACCTGACGGTGCTGGTCACGGGCGGCGACGGTGACGGCTTCGGCATCGGCTGCGGCCACTTTGTCCACGCCATGCGCCGCAACGTGAACCTTACTTATATTGTTTTGGACAACCAGATCTACGGACTGACGACGGGGCAGACGTCGCCGACCAGCCGCATCGGGATGAAGACGAAGAGCAACCCATACGGCAACGGCGACACGCCGGTGAACCCCATCACGCTCGCGCTCTCGGCGGGGGCGACCTATGTGGCGCGCGGCTTTTCCGGCGACCAGAAGCACCTCACGGAGCTGCTGAAGGCGGCGATCCAGCACAAGGGCTTCTCCTTCCTCGACGTCTTCAGCCCGTGCGTCACCTACAACCACGACAACACCTTCCAGTGGTTCCGGCCGCGCGTCAAGCGCCTGGAGGACGACGCCGGCTACGACGCCACCAACTGGGTGCGCGCCATGGAGAAGGCCACCATCTGGGGCGAGGAGATCCCCATCGGCAAGTTCTACGAGACGACGGAAGTCCCGACGCTCGAAGAGACCGAGCCCGTCCTCGAAGGCGGAGCGATGATCTCGCGCCCACTGCACATCGCACCGGATGTAGCCAAACGCTTCGTGGAAGAGCTGATGTAAGGTGGCTGTCAAAAGACACACGCAAGGCATCTATACTGATGACTGCGTGCCATGCTGCATCTGAGCTTGGCTTTCGAAATGAATCCTGCAACGGGTAGTCGTTGGCCGGATCGGTTCTCCGAACGATTCCATATATTTGCTCTCGGTGAGAACTTTGACGTCGATTTGTTTCTTGCGAATTCCGATCTAAGCCCGAGTTTTGTTTGGCATCAGATCGGCAATGGTCCTACGAACGGAATAGAACTTCTCCTCGGTGACTCCGAAACTGCCACCTTATCCGAACAAGAAAAGATTGCAATTGAATATCTCAAGCTTCACCGGGAAGAACTGCGGCGTTTGGCGCAATTTCCGGGTGTCGAGAAAGTGAATCTTGGTCTTGTTTACCGCTTGCCTGTCCACGGAACGGGATGTTGCCTCGGTCCTTCACATGCTTTGATGTTCCATGCGCTTGACTCGGGAGTCAGCCCAAATTACTACGTGACGCTGGTAGACAGAGGCATCAACCAAGGAAGACCGCAAAGCAGCGCTGAGTGATTCATCTTCTACTCCGAAAGCCATTTGCTGCCGGCTTAGATGTCCAGGTTCTTCACATCCAGGGCGTTCTCTTCGATGAACTTGCGGCGGCTTTCGACGTCCTCGCCCATGAGGGTGGTGAAGATCTCCTCGCAGGCGGCGATGTCTTCCGAGCGCACCTGAAGCAGCGTGCGGCGGTCGGGGTCCATGGTGGTCTCCCAGAGCTGCGGCGCGGTCATCTCGCCGAGGCCCTTGTAGCGCTGGACATCGTATTCTTTTTTGCCCTGCTCGATGACGTACTCGAAGACCTCACGCGCCGTCTTCTTCTCCACGGGGTCCTGCGCGGCGCGGGCGGCTGCGCCACGCTTGGGCGCCTTGCCCTTGGCGGGCGCGGCCTCGGCGGCGGAAGCTTCGGCGGCTTCTTCCCCTTCAGCCGTCTCTTCTTCGGCAGTTTCGGCTTCCGCCGTAGCTGCACCCTTTGCCGGTTTCGCCGCGTACTCGATGTAGAACGGCGGGGCGAGCTTGTCGCGCAGTGCGGCGAACTTGCCCAGCATCTGCCGCGTCTCGGCGGCGGAGGCCAGCGCCCAGTCGATGCGACGCACCGCGCCCTGCGAGTCTGTAAAGCTGATGGAGTAGAGCTTGTGTTCCTCGTCGAAGGCGATCTCGCCCACCTCGCGGAACTGGTGCGCGCGCGCCATCTCCTTCAGGCGCTTCGCCATCTCCTTGAGCTTGGCCTGCGACTCGAAGTCCTCGCGCTTGACGGGGTCCTTGCCCTCGCGGGCGAAGATCTGCGCGAAGGCCTCGGTGACCTCCTCGTTGCGCAGGCGCTTGCCGACCTTGTCGAAGACGGTGAGGTAGTCATTCAGCGACGACATGAATTTGGTCAGGTCGCTGCCTTCCAGCTTTGCGCCGCCGTCGCCGTAGCGCAGCACCATGCCGTCAGAGGCGCGCTTGACCATCACCTGGACGTACTCGCGGTCGTCCTTGATGTACTGCTCGAAGCGGCCCTTCTTGATGCGATAGAGCGGCGGCTGTGCGATGAAGACGTTGCCGCGGCGGATGAGCTCGCCCATGTGGCGGAAGAAGAAGGTCAGCAGCAGCGTGCGGATGTGCGAGCCGTCGACATCGGCATCGGTCATCAGGATCAGCTTGCCATAGCGCAGCTTGGCGTAGTCGAAGTCGTCTTTGCCGATGCCGGTGCCCAGCGCGGTAATCATGGCGCGGATTTCCTCGTGGCCCAGCATCTTGTCGTAGCGGGCCTTTTCCACGTTCAGGATCTTGCCCTTCAGCGGCAGGATGGCCTGGAAGCGGCGGTCGCGGCCCTGCTTGGCTGTGCCGCCGGCGGATTCGCCCTCGACAAGGTAGAGCTCGCAGCGGTCGGGCTGGCGTTCGGAGCAGTCCGCGAGCTTGCCGGGCAGGCCGCCGCCGTCCAGCGCGCCCTTGCGGCGAGTCAGGTCGCGGGCCTTGCGGGCGGCCTCGCGCGCGCGTGCGGCATCGATCGCCTTGTTGATGATCTTGCGGGCTACCGGCGGATTCTGCTCCAGGAAAGCGCCAAGACGCTCGTTGACAAAGGCCTGCACCGTGCCGGCGATGTCCGAGTTTAGCTTGCCCTTGGTCTGGCCTTCGAACTGCGGCTGCGAAAGCTTGACCGAGATAACGACGACAAGCCCCTCGCGGACGTCGTCGCTTGAGAGGTTCTCCTTGACGTCCTTGAAGAGGCCCATCTGCTGGCCCACGGCGTTGATGGTGCGGGTCAGCGCGGTCTTGAATCCGGTCAGGTGTGTGCCGCCATCGACGGTGTTGATGTTGTTGGCAAAGGTAAAGACCGTCTCGGAGTAGGCGTCGTTGTACTGCAGCGCGATTTCCATGACGACGTTGTTGCGCTCGGTCTCCATGTAGATGGGGTCCGAGTGTAGGGTCTGCTTGCCGCGGTTGAGGTGTTTGACGAACTCCTTGATGCCGCCCGCGTACTTGAATGTCTGATGCTTGGCCTCGCCGGTCTTGGGGTCAGTGGTGCGCTCGTCGGTGAGAGTAATCTCGAGGCCCTTGTTCAGGAAGGCGAGCTCGCGCAGGCGCTGGGCCAGAGTGTCATAGCTGTACTCGGTGACGGAGAAGATGGTCTTGTCCGGCAGGAAATGGATGCGCGTGCCGAGGCGCTTGGACTGGCCCATCTTCTGCAGTTTGCTGGTGGGGATGCCTTTGGAATAGGTCTGCTCCCAAGCATGACCGTCGCGCCAGATCTCAACCTCGAACTCTTCGCTGAGCGCGTTGACGCAGCTGACGCCGACGCCGTGCAGACCGCCGGAGACCTTGTAGTTGGAAGAGTCGAACTTGCCGCCGGCGTGCAGCATAGTGAGCACGACCTGCACGGCAGGCATCTTCTCGCCGTTGATGACCTTGTCGCCGACGGGGATGCCGCGGCCATCGTCCACTACGGTGATTGAGTTGTCAACGTGGATGGTGACGTCGATCCTGGTGGCGAAGCCGGCGAGCGCCTCGTCGACCGAATTGTCCACTACCTCGTATACGAGGTGGTGCAGCCCCATCTCGCCGGTGGAGCCGATGTACATGGCCGGGCGCAGGCGGACTGCGGTGAGACCCTCCAGCACTGTAATGTTTTCGGCGGAGTAGCTGCCGCTGTCTTTCTTCGAACCGGAGTTCTTAGTTGTAGCCTGGTTGTCTTCCAGGGTCGCTTCCGGGCTCACTGCGGTGGTTGCCATTCACGCTCCGCGCAGCGATTCAGTCGCCGCGAAAATCTTTCGCCGGACAGGTGCCAACAGAGCCGATCCTGCCGGCCCCCGGCTTTGCAAAATTTCGACAAAAGCCGCGTAAAATCAGGGTTTTCAGCGGTACGGCGTGTCCGATTCCCTGCATTGATTGTAGCATGTCCAGAGGGGGAACTTTGTGAGGGAAAAGGGGGGCGGTCAAGGTGCTACGGCCCTCAATAAAGCATCCGCCACGCCAACTTTTGCCAGACAAAATCGCGATTCGAGAGTGAATCGCAACCATGGATAAGGGGCCCGATGGCTTCAGAGCATAGCCGGCAGCCACGCAGAGAGATCGAACTCGATTTTCTCCGCGGAATTGCCATCCTTCTCGTAGTCGACGTTCACTCTCCCTATTCGCTGGGAGACCGTTTTTCGGGATGGTTGGGAATCAACCCTGTCGGCGAGTTTGGGGTTCCTATCTTCTTTGTATTGAGCGGTTTTCTGGTCGGCGGATTGCTTATCAAAGAATGGAAAGTTCGCGGCCGCATTGATGGCAAGCGTTTTCTCATTCGGAGAGGATTCAAAGTCTGGCCGCAGTTTTACCTTTTCCTCATTCTCACTGTCATTACCGGACATCGCTCCATGGCGGAGATGTGGCCCAGCTTTTTGAATATCCAGAACTACTTTCCCGGTGGTAGCGCGCATCTTTGGAGCCTCGCTATTGAAGAGCATGCATATATATTCCTTACGGTTCTGCTGCTGGCGGCGGGGCGTGTTGGAGCGCGGTTGCGAAGCATCTTCGTGATTCTGGCTGTTCTGTCCGTCGCTTGCAGCGGGCTTCGACTCTACTCTGCGTGCCACGGATATTCCTACTTTTCGCCCACACATACCCGGCTGAGCGGAATCTTCTATGGGGTAATGCTCGCCATCGTCTACCATTCTGCGCCGGAGATATTTCGGCGGATGCAAAGCTGGTGGTGGCTATGGTTCGGGCTGATTCTGGGAGCCTGCGCATTCTTCCGGTTCAATGCTCACCATCCCTGGACGCTCTCTGTAGCGATCGACATGGACGAGATGATTGGCGTTTGCGCACTGATGCTGCTTTATAAGCACAGGCCTGGCAGAGTGCGCCCCTGGCCATATCGACTGGTGGCGTGGATAGGACTTTACTCCTACGGAATCTACCTCTGGCATGTCCTGCCCCTGGCTCCTTTGGAGCGAGCCGAAGGCAGAATGCCTGGACATCTTGGAGCTATAGTGGTTGCCATTATGGGGCCCCTGGCGGGAATTCTGCTGGGAGCGTCGATGACCAAGCTGGTGGAATTTCCTATGCTGCGAGTGCGCGACCGGCTGTTCCCCCGCAGGGTGGTTTCAGCGGTTGAGGATACTCCGGCGGAGAGCAGAGCTCTGGTGCAATAGAAGGGGCACCCTTCACCAGATCCAATGGCGGTCGAAAGTCAGCCTTCTGGTATACTTGCAAATGCTGTTCAAGCTGTAGTTTTCATGTCAGGAAACGTCATGCCTAAGTTAAAGACCCATTCGGGCGCGTCGAAGCGCTTCACGAAGACGGCCTCCGGCAAATTCAAGCGGGGCCACTCCAAGATGCGCCATATTCTTACCTCGAAGTCCGTCAAGACCAAGCGCCACCTGCGCCATGGCACCTTGATCTCCGAGGCGGATACCCCGAAGATCGCACGCATGCTTCCCTACGCTTAAAAGGGCATAGGAAGCAGAAGAAGTTTCAGGTCGAGCCGCAAAGAAGTCCTTGCAACGGGCCAGTTACAGCGTTCCGGCCCCTGGGAAGCGCCAAAGTGCGTGGCCCATACCAGACCTGAAGTGCAAAGCGAGTGAAGAGGACAACCTTTCCTCCAGCCGCTCTAACCGTTACGCAAAAAGGAGCACACGATGCCTCGCGTCAAACGCAGTACCAAGCGCACCGATCGCCGCAAAAAGATCCTCAAAAAGGCAAGCGGCTACTTCCTCACAAAATCCAAGCTCTACCAGGCCGCGCAAGAGGCCGTTGAGCGCAGCCAGATGTTTGCGTACACGGGACGCAAGCAGAAGAAGCGCCAGTTCCGCTCGCTCTGGATCGTCCGCATCAATGCGGCGTGTAAAGCCAACGGGACCAGCTACTCGACTTTCATCAACGGGCTAAAGCTGGCCGGCAACTCGCTGGACCGCAAGGTGCTGGCGGAGATCGCTTATAACGATGCCCCGGGCTTTGCCGCGCTGGCAGAGACGGCCAAGGCGGCTGTCGCCAAGGCGAAGACTGAGCGCGAGAAGGCTGCGTAAACTATGTTGTTTTCGCGTAAGGGTGTGGCTCAAGGGTCACACCCTTTGTATTGAGCGACTCACAGTTGTCATCGCGATGTGAACCAACCGCGGCTGAGCGGCGTTTATCCTAGACAGGTATGCCGCAGGCTGCTGAGTCCGAAATAATCTCCACGACACCGGTTGCGAATCCGCAGACGACGCAAGTGGCGGCGGCCGAACCGACGAATTTTGAATCCTGGGGCCGCTACCCGAAATACAAGGCGCGGGTGGTTCCGCTGCACTGGCGGTCGGACTTTCCCGGGATCGTCGCGGCCACGCAGGACTCTGTGCTTCCCGTGGGTCTTGGCCGTAGTTATGGCGATGTCGGCCTGTTGCAGGATGGAACGCTGCTGCAGACGACCGGCATGGACCGGCTGTTGGCGTTTGAACCTGAGACGGGCATTCTGACGGCCGAGTCCGGCGTCTCGCTGGCGCAGATCCTTGAGTTTGCCGTACCGCGAGGCTTTTTCCTCCCGGTGACGCCCGGAACAAAGTACGTCACGCTCGGCGGCGCAATTGCGAACGACATCCACGGCAAGAACCATGAGTCTGCGGGCTCCTTCGGGTGTCATGTGCCGTGCTTCGAGCTGGTGCGCTCCGACGGCGGGCGGTTGCTCTGCTCGCGGACGGAAAACCCCGAGTGGTTTGCAGCGACCATAGGCGGCATGGGCCTTACGGGGCTGGTTACGTGGGCGCAGTTGAAGCTCAGGCCCATCGTCTCCCGTGCGATGGACTGCGACCACATCCAGTTTCACGGCATCGACGAGTTCCTCGACCTGAAGCAGCAATATGCAGCTGCGGAATACAACGTGAGCTGGATGGACTGCACCTCGACTGGAAGGAACTTCGCCCGCGGCATCTTCATGGCCGGCGACCACTCGAAGGTTCCCGGCGAGTTGAAGCCCTCGCCGGAGCCGAAGCTGGTGTTCCCGATGGATGCGCCGGGCTTTGCGCTCAATCGCTTTTCCGTGGCCGCCTTCAACGCACTGTACTTTCACAAGCAGAGGAAGGCCCATGTGAAGGCTTCGATCGATTACGAGCCTTACTTCTATCCGCTGGACAAGGTGCTGCGCTGGAACCGTCTGTATGGGAAGAACGGGCTGGTGCAGTTCCAGTACGCGATTCCGTGGGCGCACGCGAAGGAAGGCACGATCGCGATCCTGCGCGAGATCGCCAAGTCCGGCCTGGCCAGTTTTCTTGCGGTGCTGAAGGCCTTCGGCGACATTCCGTCGCTGGGCATGATGAGCTTTCCATATCCGGGCATCATGTTTGCGCTGGACTTCCCCATCAAGGATGCGACCTTTCCGCTGCTGGAACGGCTGGGCGACATGACGCTGGAGTTCGGCGGGCGCCTGTATCCGGCCAAAGACGCGGCCATGACGCCGCACCAGTTCCAGACCTTTTACCCGGAGTGGCAGCAATTCGCGCGTTTCAAGGACCCAATGATTACCTCCAGTTTCTGGGAGCGCGTGACTGGTGCGGAGAGGCAAGAGAGACCGACCCTATGAGCACAACAACAGCAATGGAGGCGCCTGTTCTGCCGGCGTCCAACGCACGCATCACGAAGAAGATTCTTGTCCTCGGTGCGACCTCGGGGATTGCCGAAGCGACCTGCCGCATCTGGGCAGCGCAGGGAGCGCAGCTCTTTCTGGTCGCACGCAATGAGGAGAAGCTGGCCGCCGTGGCCGCGGACCTGAAGACGCGCGGTGCATCGTATGTTGGCACTGCCGTTGCGGACCTGGACGACACGGATAAGCACGCCGAGTTGCTGGCTCATGCGGTGAACTCCCTGACCGGGATGGATGTAGCGCTGCTGGCGCATGGGATCCTGGGCGACCAGCCCCGAGGGGAGAAGGACTTTGAGCATGCGGCGCAGATCCTGCATACGAACTTTGTCGCGCCGGTTTCGCTGCTGACGTGGCTGGCGAACTTCTGCGTGCAGCGGCGTTCGGGAGTTCTGGCCGTGATCTCATCGGTGGCGGGCGATCGCGGCCGCAAGTCGAATTACCTCTATGGCGCGTCGAAGGCGGGGCTGTCGGCGTTTCTCGCCGGGCTGCGCAACCGCGTGGACCGCGAGGGTGTGACGGTATTGACGATCAAGCCCGGGCCTACAGCGACACCCATGACGGCGCACATGAACGTCAAGAAGGCCGATGTGAATGTGGTGGCAAAGGCGATCGTCTCCGCCATCGACGGCAAGGCGGATGTGGCTTACATCCCGTTCGTGTGGAGGCCGATCATGTTTGTCGTGCGTGCGATCCCCGAGCGAATCTTCAAGAAGCTGAACCTGTAAGACACAATCCAACTAAGACGGCCATTCTTGCCTGAAAGCGGATAGTCATTTGGCTGGTCACTGTTGCTGCTGGGCCATTTGCTGCTGCAGGCGTGAGGAGGTAGGGGGCGGCTCCGGCGGCGCCTGTGCCTTTTCAACGAGAATGGACCAGTCCTCCGGCACAGGCATCTCTCGGTCGAGTTGCGGCGTGCCCTCGCTGGGCGTGACGCGGACGGCGACCGTGAGCTCCGAGTTGGCGCGTCCTCGGAAGATGCCGTGCGTGGGCGGGACATCGGCGTAGTCGCGGCCGATGGCGGTGCGAATGTGGCGATCGCCGGCGACAAGCCAGTTGGTGGGATCAAAGCCGACCCAGCCGAGTTGGGGCAGCAGCGCCTCCACCCAGGCGTGCGTAGCGGAGGCGACGGAGCGGTCATGGTCCGCCTGGCCGTGGTAGAGGTAGCCGGAGACGTAGCGGCAGGGGATGCGGAGCTTGGTGCGCACCAGCGTAGCCATGATGTGGGCGAAGTCCTGGCAGACGCCGGCATGCGTCAGCAGCGCGAGGTCGATGGGCGAATCCACCTTGGTGGACTTGGGAACATATTCGAAGTGGTGGTACATCTGCTCGTTGATCTGGTGGAGGACCATCAGCGGGTCGTCGCGACGGCGTACGTCCATCTCTTCGGCGAGCGCATCGAGCGCGGCGGTAGGAGCACAGAACTCGCTGGGCAGCAGCATCTCCCAGTAGTCGCCCTGCTCGATCATATGGTCCAGTTCGTTCCATGCGTCCGGCGCGAGGAAGGAGGGCACCTGCTGCGCCGGCTGGACTTCGACCAGCGACTCCGCCACGATGACCAGCTGGCCGTGCTGGCCGGGGATATCGAAGTGATGGATGTTGTTGCCAAGGTGATCGCGATAGCTGAAGACGCGGCAGCGGGGAGAGACGGACAGATGAAAGGTGAGGCAGACCTGGTTCTGGTCCGAGCGCGGGTGCATGCGCGTCTCCATCATGCTCTCGCTGACGGGATTGGAGTAGAGAAACTTGGTGAGATGGCGGATGGAGTAATACATAGTTGAGTTACCTGGTCCAGGGTGCAAGGTTCAATGGCAAGTTAGCCGGCCAGTGCGACCTGAATGCTGTAGTCGATATAGAGCTGATAGATCATGTCGTGGATGTTGCCGCACTGGTATTGAATGCCGCGAAGATAGGCGACGATGTCGCCGCTGAGGATCTCCTCGACGCTGGAGTAGTTGAGCGACGATTGCAGGCGCCCGATGAGGCGTCGCAGAGGCTCGGCGCGGTTCTTGCTGGTATCGGCTGCGCCGCCGTGGATTGCAGCGAGGGCATTCTGCAAGGTGTCGATGGAGAAGCGGACAGAGTGCGGGAACTCCTCATCGAGCAGCAGGAACTCGAGCACACGGTCCGGCGTGACATCGGCGGTATAGACCTTGCAGTAGGCCTCGAAAGCGGTAGCGGAGCGAAGCAGGCCCATCCACTCCAGATATTCGTTCCCTTCGGGGATGCGTTCCGGGTGGCTCCAGAGATCTTCGTGATAGGCCTCCAGCAGCAGGGCGGTCGCCGACGCGCGCTCAATGTACCGGCCCACCTGGATGAACTGCCAGCCTTCGCCATGGCTCATGGTGGAGTCGCTGACGCCCTGGAACTGGTGGACGGCCGTCATCACCTGTTGCAGGGCGTCCTGGGGCTGCTCGTAGTTCATCTCGCCGGCCATCTCCGGCCGGGTGAGTCGCAGATAGAGGCTGTTCAGCCGCTGCCATTGTTCGGTCGAGATCTGCTCGCGCACATGCCGCGCGTTCTCGCGGGCGGAGGTGACGCAGGAGAGGATAGAGCCCTTGTATTCCGCATCGAGATAAAGGGCCTGGGTGAGCGCATAGGGGTCGCCGGTCCACGGCATCTCTCTGGGGCTGCCAAGCGCGCGGAGCATCCTCTGCCAGCGATGGTCGGCGCTGTGGGAGCTCTCGTCGAGCATCAGGTTCAGGTTCACGTCCAGCAGGCGCGTAATGTGCTCCGCGCGCTCGATGTAGCGGCTCATCCAGTAAAGGCTGTCGGCCACCCGTGAAAGCATCTGCCCTCCTCCAAACAACTGAGCTGCTAGCTGAGTACCCACGTATCCTTGCTACCTCCGCCTTGCGAGGAATTCACCACCAGCGAGCCACGCTTCAGCGCTACGCGCGTCAGGCCGCCGGGAACGACATTCACCTTGTCTCCATAAAGTATGTAGGGCCGCAGGTCTACGTGCCGCGGCTCCAGCTCATCTCCGATGAGGCACGGGGCGCGGGAGAAGGAGATGGTGGGCTGCGCAATGTAGTTGCGCGGGTTAGCCTCAATACGCCGCTTGAACTCCTCGCGCTCTTCCGCGGTGGACTGCGGGCCGATGAGCATCCCATAGCCGCCGCTCTCGCCTACCGCCTTGATCACCAGTTTGTCCAGGTTCTGCAGTGCATGCTGGCGTTCTTTCGCGTCGGTCATCAGGTAGGTCTTTACGTTTTGCAGGATCGGATCCTGGTCCATGTAGTACTTGATGATGTCTGGCACATAGGCATAGAGCGCCTTGTCGTCGGCGACACCGGTGCCGAAAGCATTCGCTAGGGTGACATTGCCGGCACGATAGGCGTTGAACAGGCCGGCGACACCGAGTATCGAGTCCGGGCGGAATGCCATGGGATCGATGAAGTCATCGTCGACACGGCGGTAGATGACATCGACGCGGCGCAGCCCGCTGGTGGTGCGCATATAGATGATGTTGTCGTGGGTGACGAGGTCTCGGCCTTCGACGAGTTCAATGCCCATCTGGCGGGCAAGATAGGCGTGCTCGAAGTAAGCCGAGTTGAAGACCCCGGGGGAGAGGAGCACGATATTGGGTTCGGGGCGACCCTCAGGCGCGAGCGAGCGTAACGTGCCCAGCAGCAACTGGGTGTATTGTTCGATCGGGCGAACGTTGTAGGCGCGGAAGAGATGCGGCAGAATCCGCTTCATCACGCGGCGGTTGGTGAGCATGTAGCTGACGCCGGAGGGGACGCGCAGATTGTCTTCGAGCACAACAAACTCGCCGTCCTGCATGCGGATAAGGTCCGTACCGCAGATCGCGACATAGACGTTACGCGGCACCTGCAGGCCGACCATCTGGCGGCGGAAGTGCTTGCAGCTGTAAACGATCTCGCGGGGGACGATGCCGTCGGCCAAGATCCGGCCTTCGTTGTAGATGTCCTTGAGGAAAAGATTGAGGGCGGTCAGCCGCTGGGTGAGGCCGCGCTCTACGGTCGCCCACTCTTCAGCGGTGATGACACGAGGCACCAGGTCATAGGGGAAGATGTGCTCGCTCTTGTCTTCGCGCCCGTAGACGGTAAAGGTGATGCCCTGATTCAGGAAGCTCAGCTCGGCCGCATGCTTCCTTTGTCGGAGCTCCTCTACCGGGAGCGAGGAGAAGCGGTCGAAGAGTGGGCCATAATGCGGATGCAGTTCATCCGGCCCAGCGAACATCTCGTCGAAGGCATCGTCCAGATGATAGTTCTTCAGCAGTGCGTGGTCCGCGATTCTGGCTTGGCTTGGCTGCATATGGAAGGCTTTGAGTATAGAGCAAGTCTCCCGGCAAATCGCATGAAGAATCCGGAGGCCAGGGCCGCAAGCCTTGGGAAATTGCAGAAGGAGGCCGAACGGAAGGGACTACGGACGCCTGTGCGTGGCCGGGGTTATCCGATCGAAGGCAAAAAAAGGCCGCCACATTATGGCGAATGTGGCGGCCTTCAGGCGAAGCAGAGGTTAGAAGTTGATGTGGCCAGCGAACTGCCAGTCACGTGAAGCTGCACTGGCGCCGGTGATTCGGCCAAAGCCATTGTTGACAGTGCCGTTCCAGGTTGCGCCCGGATTGTTCATCGTCACCTTGTTCCAGACGTTGGTGCAGGTCGCTTCGAAGACGAATGTTCCGAAGTCGCCCGGCAGGCCAAAGGTGCGACGGAGTGCGGCATCCAGGTTTTGGGAGCCAGGATTCCTCAAGTTCAAGGCCTGCGTACGAGGAGCGTTGCCGATTAGCCAGATGGAACCATTTGTAGCCGGGTTCTTGAATTTGGTGTAGTCGACATAGTTGATTGGGACACAACCGGAGACGAGTCCCAGATTGCAGGTTGTCGTTCCGTTTGGTCCCGTTCCATAGCTGCCATTGATGCGGGCGCTGGTGGCTCCCAGGGCTATGTCGGGCATGCACTGGCCCTGCCCGGGGAAGTTGGTTCCCGCGCTGCACTTATTGGAAACCACGGCCATCGGCGACCCTGAGTGATAGGTGTAAATGCTGGACAACTGCCAGCCACCTGCGAGGTTGCGCATCAGCCAATTGTCACCGCCAATGTGCCCTTTGCCGAAGGGGAGCTTCCACACGCCAAAGGCGTGCAGATTCTGCGGGACAGAAGTGCTGGTCCAGGACCTGTCGATCCGGTCCTGGTGCCAGTCTTGTCCGCCTCCCGAGAGTGCCGCGGCGGGAATGTCAAATCCGCTGCGGAAGGTTCCATCATCTCCAATATTTTTGGAATAGGTGTAGTTGACGTTGAAGCTCAGGCCATGCGCCATCCGCCGGGCCAGAGTGATCTGGATGGAGTGATAGCTGAAGTTGCCGGAGTTGGCGCCCCAGGTGTCGCTTACTCCGCCATACTGCGGGAAAGCGGTGAGGGCCTTAGCCAGCGTCAGCGTGGTGCTGGAGGGGTTTGCATTTGCAGCCGTCGTAAAGAACGCGGGCACCTTGATATTCGGGTCAACTGTCTGTGCATGGGCCACGTTGGCCGAAGTGGCGGCAGCGAGCAGCAGTGCCTTGCCGTTGCTGTCGGTCAGTCCTCCCAGGCTGGCAAGGTACTTCGGGTTGAGCTGGTTGGCCCAGTATCCGCGAACGTTGCTGCCGGTGTTGAGGAAGTGCGACTCGTCCCCGACATAGTTGAGGGTGAACGTCATGTCCTTGCTGATGCTGCGTTGAATTCCGGCGTTCCACATCACGAACTCAGGCGCGCGACCGGACAGATAAAAGTCAGCGTAGTTGACGCCGCCTGCAGTCGCGATGGAGTTGCCGGAGCCGGTCAGGTAATTGCCGGTGTTGAGGGTTTGGCTGTTTGCGGTGATGTCGATGGTAGGAGTGCTGGGATACGTGATTCCCGGCAGCATATCGGTATTGGCCAGGCCCTTGTTGCTCAGCTCAGAGCCGTTGTTGAGATAGAAGGACGGGCTCGCGCCAACTCCGCGGATGGACTCAGGCGTTCCGTTGACCGGGATGTTGAAGCCCAGCTGTCCGGTACCGCCTGCGTTACCGCCGCGCCCGCCAACGCCGCCCGCCTGGGAGAACACCAGGGAGCCGCCTGCCTGAATGACTGTCTTATCGTCGACGGCGTAATTCAAGCCGATGCGAGGGCCGAAATTCTTCCAGAATGTATGGACCGGCGTGCTGCAGTTGCAGCTCACTCCGGGACCGCCGTACTTGCCTGCAAACTGCATCAGGCCGGGAGTGTTGGTGAGCGGGTTGGTGAGATTGGGATTGAGGAAGCTCCAGCGGTTCTGAACCTCATGGTAAGGCTGGAAATAATCCCAGCGAAGGCCGAGATCGACTGTCAGCTTCGTGCTTACCTTCCAGCTGTCCTCTGCATATGGCGAGGCGACGTGGTAGCGTCCACCCACTTCGCTGACCGGATTCAGACTGAGCCCGGGGGTGCCGCCGACTGCGCCCAGCAGGTAGCTGGCGTAAGAGAGGCCTGAGTTGGAGTCCAGTGTGTCTGTGTAGTTTCCGACCTTGTCCTTGGCGAACTGGGCGGTGGAGTAGTTGTTATAGCTCAGCGACAGACCTGCGGTATATCCCACAGGCGTCTGCGAGTTGACCTCTTCCCAGAGATAGGAGAACCCGAAGGTCATGATGTGCTTGCCCTTGATCCACTGGAAGTTGTCGACTACAGAGTAGGTGCTGGGCACCACGTTTTGCGTGGCCTTGGAGCCGCCCGAGCTTGCATTCCAGCCTGTGATCGGCGTACCGCCAGCTGCTCCTGTCGACCCGAAGCTGGCCGCCGGAAACAAGGTGCTGGCCTGGCCCGCAGGAATATGGGTGATCCCCATTGTTCCAGCCTCCCACTTGACCACTCCGTCGCTCTGGTTGGTCTGAGGCTGCGGGAAGCGGGTGAAGCCGTACTTCACCTGATTGGTCATGTGGCTGTTGATGGTGTACGCATCTTCGACATCGAAGAACTTGGGAAAGATGTTTGCGACCGTTCCCGAGGTATATGGCTGCGGCAGTCCGTTGGAATAGTTCTGCAGATAGTTGACTGCGCCGATTGCGCCAACCGTAGAAATTCTCTGCCTCGGGCTGACGTCGATGTCGATACGGTAGTCTTCATTGTGGTTGTCAAAGCCGGAAGGGAAGCCGCCGACATAATTGTTGGTCAGGATGGAAGGATTGGTCGGCGCCGCCATAAACGACTGCATCTTGAGAGCTATCGGCGAAAGATAGCTCTGGGGGATGACGTTATAGGTTGGCACGCCATTTTTGTCGGCCATGAAAGGCGTGCGCGTGCAGGAGCTGCCAACGCAGACATTCTTGGTCGGGTCGAAGATCAATGGCTGGTTATCGGCTCCCGTGCCGGTCATGCCGCCGGTGCCGACCCCCCCGTTGAGCTCAGTAAAATCGCCGGCGCGCATCAACATGGAGGGAATCGTAAATGCTGCAGGATTGGCGCCCCTGCGGGAGTGAAACCGGTCGTAACCGACGAAGAAGAAAACTTTGCCGGCAGTGAAAGGGACCTTGCCACCCAGGGTCAGGGACAGCTCATTCTGATGTTCCTGCCCCTTAGGAGCGGGAATTTTTGCCCCGGAAGCATCGAGAGTCGTGGCTGCTTTGCAGGTGAAGCACCAGGTATCGAAAGCGGTATTGCGAGCGAAATCCGATACCTGTCCGTGATACTTGTTGCCGCCGGACTTCATGGTGAAGTTGGCTGCGCCGGCGCCCATGTACTCGGCCGGCGGAGTGCTGGTGACTACCTGGAACTGGTCGACGGAGTCGACGCTCATCGTTTGCGATACCAGGCGATTGTCGCCCTGCTGATTGATGGTCTCGGCGGGCATGCCGTCGATATAGAGCTGACCGAGATAATTGCTGGTTCCGCCGATGATCGGCAGGCGGGTCCCATTTTGTGCGCCAGGAGCGAGCGCGGCGAATGCGGTGGGATCACGCTGTGCGTTGTTCATCTGCAGCGGCAGGTTGGCATAGCTCGAGTTTTCCATCACCATGCCGACGGTCGCGTCCGTGGTGTTGAGCACCGGAGGGGCTGCCGTTACGATCACCGTTTCCGTCGCCTGACCCAGGGTGAGAACCGGGTTGAAGCCGAGCGAGTTGAGCGCGTTGACGACGAGGTTGGACTGCTGCAGAGTTTTGAAACCTTGCGCCTTCACCTCCACCGAATACGTACCCGGCAGCAGCGGCGCGATAGAGTACGTGCCGGTTGAAGTTGTCGTTCGCACGGTAGAGATATTTGTGGATGTGTTGGTTGCCGTGACGGTCGCATTAGGGATGGCTGCTCCGGTGGAGTCTGTGACCACGCCGGTGATGGTGCCTTCGCCGGCTGTCTGTGCCCTTAACGATGACGGCATCAGGATGAGTAGAGTCAGGGCCAGCAGGGAGATGAGGCCTTCTGCCGCAAAGAGCAGAGGCCCGTGAAGGGTGCCTTTGTAATGTGTCATGTACGCCTCTCGGAGAAAAAAGTAGTGCCTGTGTTCCTCGGACGAATCTCTGATTTCCTGATGGGAACAATTTCTCAGCGGCGGACACTATAGGGGGTCAGTCGCAGCCTGTTGAAGGTCAAATCGCACACTTGCCGGCGTTTCGATTAGTGGAATATTGGCATTGCCGTAACTCACCCTAAGCAATGATTTACACGTCTTTTAGTTGCAATCCGAGCCAAAGTCACCCGGCGGCTTGCAGGGAGTTTAATTTCATCTATCAGAATTCTGGACAGGAGGCCTCACGGAAGTCCTCAGGTCAACGGAAAAGGTTCTGTGCGGCCGATGCCAAAGACGGTCGGTCCACCCGCAAGATTCCAGGCAGATCGTTGGAGCCGAGTCCCAAATGGTGCCGCTTATGGGCACAGTGAGTGGAGAAGATTTATAGGAAGGAGTTGAAATGGTCGGGGCGATTGGATTCGAACCAACGACCCCCTGCTCCCGAAGCAGGTGCGCTACCAGACTGCGCTACGCCCCGAACCTGTGTGTGAAGGAAACCGGCTATGACACCAGAAATTTCTTTCGCGCGCCGTACTTCCTCAAAGGCGCACACGGTCTCACACCGACTGGTTCAGTGTAGCAGAGTTGAAACTGGGGTCGAAGCACAAAACAGGCTGCCTGGGCGGTCCCCGTCTCGCGACTACATTACAAGCGCAAGCTTCTCCAACTCCTCCCGCATGCACTTCAATGAACAGCCATAGGATTCAATCCGAGAGGCCGCGCCACGCGCAGCGGAGTTGGATACGCCATAGCCGCGCACCGCAAGAAAAGCTCCAATCAGGTCGCCCGCCTGCCAGTGGTCAAGGCCGGACTGGAGAAGGTCCTCGCGCAGGGCGGAGAGATCGGCCGCGGAGAACTTCTCGATTGGGGAGCCTGACGAAGCTACAGTCGCAATGGAATCCATGGCCATCCTCCCTTCCGAGCATGCGCCCCCTGGGTCGCAGCGCCATCTATCTTCTGTCGGGCCATGCCACCAGGCCCGACGCTTAGCAACTTAGACGCCTCTTTCCGGCGCAAGTTGCTAATAATTGTGCGATTGCGCGCAATTGAGGCCCATAGAACTTTCGCGTCATCCAACCATACGCACGAATGTTATCGGCGGTTTCCGCGAAGACTCGAATTGAGACTGGACTGTAGGTCGGGCGCGGACACATTGCCGGATTGAGGTCCTTGCAACTCGCGCACGGTACGATGGAATTGTGATGAAGAACGAAGCGCGAGTGCTGGACGGAATCAGAATTGCGGCGGGGATCAAGACTGAGGTCGCCGCAGAGGTGCAATCGCTGCAGGCAGCCGGAGTCACGCCTGGTCTGGCCGTGGTGCTGGTGGGGCATGTGGCTGCGTCGGAGATTTACGTGCGCAGCAAGGTAAAGGCTTGTGTGGAACTGGGCATTCTGAGCGAGACCCACACTCCGGATGAAAACATCACAACCGACGAGCTGCTTGCACTCATCCAGGACCTGAACGCGCGCAACTACATTGACGGCATTCTGGTGCAGCTGCCGCTTCCGGCGCACGTGGATACGAGACGTGTGCTGGAGGCTGTGTCTCCCGCCAAGGACGTGGACGGATTTCATCCCATCAACGCGGGGCTGCTGATGGCTGGACGACCTGGGTTGAGGCCATGCACGCCGGCGGGTGTGATGGAGATCCTACGGCGCAGCGACATTAAGGCTGAAGGCGCGCATGCGGTGGTGCTGGGACGTTCGGATATTGTGGGGAAACCGATGGCCTCGTTGCTGCTGAATGCGCATTCTACTGTGACGGTCTGCCATAGCCGTACCGTCGATATTGGCCGCTACACTCGGGATGCCGACATTCTGGTGGCTGCCATCGGGCGGCCCGGCTTTGTGACGGTGGACATGGTCAAGCCCGGGGCCACACTGATCGACGTTGGCATTAACCGCATTACGAATGCCGCCGGACTCGAGCAATACTTTCCCAACGATGCAGCACGCGCAAAGCAGTTCGCCGAGCGCGGCTCGACCCTGGTTGGCGATATCCATCCAGCGGCCTTTGCGCATTCCGGCGCGTATACGCCTGTCCCGGGCGGGGTGGGCGCACTCACCATTGCCATGCTGATGCACAACACCGTGCAGGCTGCAAACGCGCGGCGCGGGCCGAAGCAGGCGGACGAGGCATAGCCGATGTTGCGCGTGGGGCTGACCGGAGGTCTGGGCAGCGGCAAAACCACGGCCGCAAAGCGCTTTGCTGAGTTGGGCGCCGACGTCATTTCTGCCGATGAGGTGGGCCGCGCGCTGATGCAGCCCGGCGAGCCGGTCTTTGCGAAGATCGTGGAGCAATTTGGCCCGGCAGTCGTCTCGGCCGACGGAACGCTGGACCGGGCAGCGCTCTCTCGCGTGGCCTTCGGCGAGGGCCGGCTGGAGGAACTGAACGCGATTGTGCATCCGGCAACCATCGCGCGGCAGGAGCAGATTGTGGCAGAGATTGGCGACCGTAAGCCGGATGCAGTGGTCGTCATCGAGTCCGCACTCATCTTTGAGACCAGGTATGGCGGCCAGGAGGGCTGGCGGCTGCGCTTCGACCGGATCATTCTCGTGCGTGCCTCAGAGGCCACCCGGATCGCGCGCTTTATCCAGCGGGCATCCGGCGGGAAGGCCCTCACGGAGGCTGCCCGAATGGATCTTGAGGCTGAGGCACGCCGCCGCATGGCACAGCAGCTCGACGACGACTGGAAGGCAGCCCATAGCGACTATGTGCTGACAAATGATGGGACTACGCAGGAGCTGTGCGCCCAGGTAGACGCTCTGTGGCTGAAGCTGGTGGAGGCCGCAAGGTCGAAGACGGCATGAACCGCCGGCCCGGCCCGCGCGTATTCTCTGGCGTATTCTTAAGGTCGCGATGAAATTACGTCCTGTTCTGCTGGTGGTGCTGCTGGTAGGCGGCTTTTACTACCTCACAACGCACTTTCTGCCTTCGGGGTCGCTGGTGCCACTGCTCAGTGCGGTGCGGGGTGGCGGGGCTGCCGCTGTTCCAGCCAGTTCCGTGCACCCCATGGCCGGGCCCAACGGGTTCAACCTTACCGTGGCCTCGGCGGCTCCCGCCTTCGATTCCGAGGAGCTGGAGAACATTGGCGTCTATAAAAAGGTGCTGCCCAGCGTGGTGAACATCACCTCCACCACCATGGCCTTTGACTTCTTCTACGGCCCGGTGCCGCAGCAGGGGCAGGGCTCAGGCTTCATTCTTAATAAGGATGGGCTCATCCTCACCAACAATCACGTCATCGACAACGCCCGCACCGTCGAGGTCACACTCTACGACAAGCACAAGTACAAGGCCCAGGTCATTGCTGTGGACAAGGGACACGATCTCGCTCTGCTCAAGATCACCGCGCCCAACCTGGTGCCGGCCACACTGGCGGAGTCCAGCTCGAACCTCGCTGTCGGCCAGAAGGTCTACGCCATTGGCAATCCCTTCGGCCTCTCCGGGACGATGACGCGCGGCATCATCTCGGCCATCCGCTCCGTGCGCGGTCCGGAGAGCGCACCGATCGAGGATGCGATCCAGACCGATGCCTCGGTCAACCCCGGCAACTCCGGCGGCCCGCTGCTCAACTCGCACGGCGAGGTCATTGGCATCACCACCATGATCGCCTCGAACGGCGCGGACCAGTCCTCCGGCATCGGCTTTGCGATTCCTATCAATACCGCGAAGGCAGTGCTGGATGACTACGCGAAGTACGGCCGTATCCGGCGGCCATCGCTGGATATCCAGACGCTGCCCATCGGTCCGGACATCGCCGAGCAGATCGGCTTGCCCGCCGACTACGGCCTGCTCATCGAACGCGTCTTCCCCGGCGGCGCCGCGGAGAAGGCCGGTCTGCACGGCGGCACGCAGCGCGCCTATGACGGCAATATCCCCGTGATGCTGGGCGGCGACCTGATTGTTGGATTCGACGGTCAGCAGATCGCCAGTGGGCCGGACCTCTCAGCTGCGATGAATGCACATCGCGCTGGAGATACAGTCACCATCACCGTGTATCGTGGACAGCGGCGCATGGATTTCAAGGTCACTCTTGGCGATGCCAAGGACCAGCCGACAGGCCAGCAGTTGTAAGCGATATCCGAGTACGAGGTCCGGATTTGCGACGCAGAACGGCGATTGCGGTGCTGGTGTTGTGCGCGGGCATCGCCGTTGTGAGACTTGCGGCGTGGCCGGCAGTGCGCGCCCACCTGCAGGCGCTTTGCGTGCTGGATGAAGTAGGCGGGATACCGCAGCCCTGGTTCTCCCGCTGGCTTACTTCGCCGGTCACAACCGAAGACCTCAATTTCTCTGCTCCGGATGGCCGCATCATCCAGGGGCGGATCTACCAGCCCGCCGGACACCCTAACGCGCCCGGAATGGTCGTGCTCCACGGTATCGATTCGATGGGCATCGAGGAGCCAAGGCTCAAAGGTTTCGCCCGAGCCATGGCCGGCTGCGGGCTTCGTGTCCTTACGCCGCAACTCCCGGCCATCGCGGACTACCATGTCGACAGCGATTCAGTGCAGACCATCGGCGAGTCAGTCCGGTGGTTTGCGCAGCGTACCGATGGGCGTGTCGGCGTGATGGGGCTCAGCTTCTCCGGCGGTCTGGCGCTGGTGACGGCATCCGAGCCGCAATATCAGCCGTACTTCAGCTTCGTCTTCGCGGTGGGCGCGCATGATTCCATGGCGCGCGTCGTCTCATTTTATGAAACGGGGCGGGACGTCCGGCCGGACGGCACCGTGGAGGTGCTCACACCCCACGAGTACGGCCCGCTGGTGCTGGAGTACCAGCACCTCGCCAGTCTGGTGCCACCCTCCGACCTCGCAGCCGTCCGCGCGGTGATGCGTGCCGATCTCTACGAGGACAAGCAGGCCAAGGCGCAGGCGATGGCCGCGCTGACCGTGACGCAGCGCCAGGAGATCGACGAGCTGATGCAGCCCAACTCGCCGGGGATGCGCGCGAAGCTCGCGCCGGTGATCGCAGGCTATGCGGGCGAGATGCAGGCACTCTCGCCTGAGGGGCACATCGAGGGACTGCAGGTCCCCGTCTACCTGCTACATGGCCAGGGAGACAACGTGATTCCCGCAGCGGAGACGCTATGGATCGCAAAACAGCTCCCTCCGGAACGACTCAAGGGCATGTTGATCAGCCCGGTGCTCTCCCACGTGGATGTGGACGAAAAAGCTCCGGGCGCGCGCGACGAATGGCAGCTGGTGCACCTCTTCGCGCACGTGCTGGAGTCGGCGGAGAGGCGATAACTGCGCGAAAATGGATCGCATGGCTCAATTGGTCACACTCGAAGACATCCGCACGGCACGGGAGAGGACCGCCGGCGTCGCTGTCCGCACCGGCCTTTATGAGGTGGACCCGGCACGGGTGATGGCGGCGGGCGTGGAGAAACTGCCGTTCGCGCTCTTTATCAAGGCCGAGAGCGAGCAGCCCATCGGCAGCTTCAAGCTGCGCGGCGCCTACAACCGCATCGCGCAACTCGGCCCGGAGGAGCTTCGTCGCGGCGTTATCACCTACTCCAGCGGCAACCATGCTCAGGGTGTGGCGTATGCAGCGCGCGCGCTGGGCGCGAAGGCCGTTATCGTGATGCCGGAGAACGCGCCCGAGGTGAAGAAACAGGCTACAGCCGCGCTCGGAGCTGAAATTGTCTTTGTCGGACCGGCCAGCAGCGAGCGTCTCGCAAAAGCGCAGGACCTGAGCGTGCAGCACGGCTACACCATCATCCCGCCCTACGACGATCCCGCGATCATCGCGGGGCAGGGGACCTGCGGACTGGAGATCGCAGAGCAGATTGGGCTGGTGGACCGCCGTGGAGCTGTCATTGCCGACGGCGCTTCCACGGTCATCCTGTCACCTGTCTCAGGCGGAGGCCTGCTCAGCGGCATTGCCACCGCCATCAAGCTCGCCGCTCCAGGCGCCGCGCAGGTCTGGGCGGTTGAGCCGGAGCTCGCCGCAGACGCGACCGAGTCCTTCCGTACCAAAGCGCTGGTCGAATGGCCGGCCGCGAAGACCACCCGCACCCTCGCCGACGGCCTGCGCACGCAATCGCTCGGCGTGCTGAACTTTGCTCACGTGTTGCGCTACGTCGATGGCATGGTCAATGTTACTGAGGATGAGATCCTTCAAGCCATGCGCATCATGCTGTCTGCGACGGACCTGGTGCCCGAGCCCAGCGGGGCGGTTACCTTTGCAGCGGCGCTCTTCCATCACGCGGAGTTGCCCGCCTGCGAGCGTATGGTCGTAGTGCTCAGCGGAGGAAACATCGATCCCGCCCTGAGGGCCTCCCTCACCGATGCTTCCGCCCCAGCCCCCGCGGGAGTCTAATAGCTGCCATGATGACGACACGAACAGCGAGAGAGATGCGGAGAGTGGTTGTGACCGGCGTGCTCCTCGTGGCAGCCGTTCTGTGCGGAATCCATCCCGCGTCTGCACAGAAGAAGAGCCGCGACCGGCAGACCGGGTACGACCGTTCGGCCAAGGCGACAATGCTGCATCCGGCGATCGTCTATGTGGATGCTGACGACAACTCTTCGCATGTCACCGAGGTCGGTATCGGCCATGAGGTCGTCATTATGGAGCGCAACGGGCCCTGGGTTCGTGTCTTTGCCAATACCGACGCCGACGATGAGAAAGACGAGGGCGACCAGCCGGAGTTCGGTCAGGAGGACACGCCGCCTGAGTCAGGATGGATCAAGGACAAGGGGATTGTCACGCCGCAGACGCCGAACGGCGATCAGATTCTGTACGGCGCGGCCGCCGGCCTGGAGCAGCAGGCCAGCCAGCCCCACGCACCCAGGGACGCCGCCCAGCAGGCGCATCTGCTCTATAAGCGCGTCGCCGTCTATTTCCCGGATTCGCCGCTTGCTCCCGAGGCCGCGTGGCGAGCGGCCGACATTCGCTGGCAGATCGATAAGGCCGACATCAGTACGCTGCCTTCGGCAAAGGAACAGGCAGCGTATCTGCGCCCGCAGATCTATGAGGGCGATCTGCAGAAGGTGATGAAGACCTATCCCGGCAGCAAGCAGGCCGCGCTGGCCGCCTATGACCTGCTGGACAACAAGGTCTGCGGCGACTGGCAGGGTCTTCCCAAGTGTCCGGAGATGGAAGCCGGCCTCTACCAGAAATATGCTGAGCGCTACCCGGACTCTCCCAAAGCTGCCGAGGCTCTTTATCAGGCCACCTACCGCGAGGGGGTGCTGGTGGAGATGTACCTCGTCCAGGAGGATAAGAAGCGTTCCGACGAGGCCGCTTCAAATGTCCAGGGGCTGGCCGCAGAGATGAAGCAGAAATATCCGCAGTCGGACTTCACTGCCCGCGCCGTGAGCATCGCCTACCGTGTGCAGCAGAAGATCCCTATCTATGGAAGCGACCGGGACTAGGGAAGGGAAGACTCGCGATCAGGGAAGCGTGTTTGCGGAAGAGGACTTGCCTCAGATCGTGTCTATTCTTCTACACCTGCAATTTCTCTGTTTGTTCGTTTCAGCCCCGTAGAATAGGCGCATGACGATTCTTCACGTTGTGCTGCTCGCCGTGGTGCAGGGGTTGGCGGAGCTGCTGCCTGTCTCCAGTTCGGCGCATGTCGTAGTCGCGGAAAAACTGATGGGCCTGGACCCTTCGAGCCCGGCTATGACGCTTCTGCTGGTGATGCTGCACACAGGCACGATGTTCGCGGTCATTGTGTACTTCTGGCGGCAATGGGTGCAGGCCTACTTCTCCTCTGCTGACGCGTTCAAGCGGTTCCTCGTCCGCCTCGTCTGGGCAACGGCCATTACCGGCATCGTGGGTGAGGCGTTGATCAAGGTCATCGAACACACTCTCTTCGCCGGCGCCCCCAAGGCCCAGATTGAGGACCTCTTCGGCCGTCTCGACCTGGTGGCCCCGGCGCTTGCCGCTGCAGGAGTTCTGATCCTGATTGCCGGGGTGCTGGAGGCGCGTAACGAAGGTGACGGCACTCGGGCCCCATCTACGCTAACCGGCGGTATCACGCGCCGGCCCTCCGGCAACGTCACCATGGGCCAGGCGGGCTGGATGGGCCTGATGCAGGGGCTTGCGCTGCCGTTTCGCGGCTTCTCGCGCTCGGGCGTCACCATCTCCATTGGCATGCTGACCGGAGCGGTCAAGGAGCGCGCGGAGCGCTTCAGCTTTGCCATGGCAGTTGCCGTTACGCCGTTGGCTATCGGCCGCGAGGCGCTGCGACTGATGCACGCCAGGAAGGATGCGGCCGCCATGGGAACGCCGTTGGATCTCCATGCGACCGCTGTGATGAGCCTGCTGGGCATGGGCTGCGCGTTTCTGGCCGGACTGGTCGCGCTCAAGTGGCTCTCCAACTGGCTGGAGAACGGCCGCTGGTACCTCTTCGGAATCTATTGCCTTGCGGCGAGCGCAGCAGTCTTCTGGCTGCACATGCGGGGATATTAGAGTGCGCGCGGAGGACGCTGTCAGCCTTGCGTTCTTCGCTGTCCTGTTTACCGGTGTTGTGCTTTTTCTGCGCGCTCTCAACAAAAAGCTCGCTGCTGACCACAGAAACCGATTGCAGGCTTCCGGTTGGATGACCATTGGGAGCGCGCTTCTGCTTCTGCCGCTGGTGACGTTCTGGCTCATTCGCGCATCGCCGCGTCTGGAGATCGAAGGCAGCATCTGGGCCGTTCGCGAGCCCTTCAGCAGCAGTGCGCTGTCCCAGTTCAATCTCACAAGCGACGCGGGGCAGGTCGCTCTCATCCG
>DASZPF010000001.1:0-1702 GCA_035550395.1 Acidobacteriaceae bacterium | reverse complement strand
GTCTCCAGGTTCTGTCCGATCTGCCCCCGCATATAGACGACACCGTTCGCCACCACCGCCTGGCACAGGTCGTGGTCGATGTTCATCTCGGGATACAGGTTCAGTACGTTGTAGGGCCGGATACGCTTGTGCGTCGGCATCATTTCCTCCGAGGGTCTTCACTCATTTGCAGCGGGCGCGTTTAAGCCACTCGCAACGTCATCTCTTCTGGTCTTTGCCTGCAGTTGGGCCAGCTCACCGGCCGGTATGTGACATCGAATTTGCTTCCCTCCCGGCAATGTCTGCACGGGTGGCTTCTGCGTTTCGCAGATGGAGCCGAGCTTCCTCGGGCATAGTGGGTGGAAGACACAACCCGTGCCAGCCGACGAGCGGTTGTCCTGTCGGGTCTGTCGCAGCGGCGAGGATGCGCTCGCGATGGAGCGCCGCTCGGCGCTATCCATCAGGAGCTCGGTATAGGGATGAAACGGCGGCCTGAACGCCTGCGGACCGACTCCCAGCTCGACGGCGACGCCGCGATGCATCACGAGCAGACGATCGGAGATGTACTGCACGACCCGCAGGTCGTGGGAGATGAACACGTAGGTCAGATCCAGCTCGGATTGCAGTTCGACGAGCAGGTTCAGAAATGCCGCCTGGACAGAAACGTCGAGCCCGGAGGTTGCTTCGTCGCAAACCAGGGTAGTCGGGTGGGAAATCAACGCTCGCGCGATCGACACGCGCTGCTTCATCCCGCCGGACAGGTGCGACGGATACAGATCCAGGATTTCCTCGCGCAGTCTCACCTTGGAAAGGATTGCTGAGACTTCCGCTTTTCGTTGGCTCTTCGGGACCGTCCCCAGCATCGCCAGGCTGCGGTCCAGCGCGTACCGAATTGTGTGCCGCGGATTGAGGGTGGTGTCGGGGTTTTGCAGTACGGCGCCTATGGCGCGTAAGTCCTGCTTCGTGCGCTCGGTCACTGCCGGCGCCAGGCTTCGCCCGTCGAGTTCGATGATCGAGCCGGCGTCCGGCCGCTGCAAGCCAAGCACCAGCTTCGCAAGCGTGGATTTTCCGCTGCCGGTTTCGCCGACAATCCCCAGCGTCTCGCCGCGCAGCACCTCGAGATCGATGCCATCGACCGCCGTCAGCAACGCGCTGCCGTGATGGAACGTCTTGCGCAGGGAAATGGTCTTCAGCGCCGGCGCGCTCTGCCCGCTTGTGGCACGGGCGGCCGGTGCCGGGAGGGGCGGAACCGCACGACCAAGACCCTCTGCCCGTTCCGGGAAGAAACAGTGGACCCAGCGCTCCTGTGTGAGCCGAAGCGCCGGCGGGAATCTTGCGGCGCACTCGCGCTCGGAGACCGGGCAACGCGGCTCGAAGCTGCATCCCGTTACGTGCTGGCCCAATCTCGGCAACTCGCCCGAGATGGTGAACAGGCGCGATTCCGCCTTCACTATATTTGGGCCCGGCACGCACGCCAGAAGGCTGGCGGTGTACGGGTGACCGGGCCGCTCAAATACCTGGCCGGTTGGCCCCTCTTCCACGAGAGAGCCGGCATATAGAACGCCGACGCGCTCGCATAGCTGCTCCACAATCCGGAAGTTATGCGAAATCATCAGGAGCGCGATGTTGCGCGCCGCGGTCAAACGCCTGATGAGCCGGAGCACCTCCATTTCGACCGTGGCGTCCAGGGCCGTGGTCGGCTCGTCGAGGATCAGGAGATCGG